>NZ_QHHP01000004.1:54088-262670 GCF_003184125.1 Pseudomonas sp. RW409
CGCCCGCCGCCAACGAGGGCGCGATCATCGGGATGGTGATCAGGAAGAACACCTTCCACGGCCGTGCCCCCAGGTCCATGGCCGCCTCTTCAATGGACAGGTCCAGCTCACGCAGGCGCGCCGACACCACCACCGCCACATAGGCCGCGCAGAACGTGGTGTGGGCGATCCAGATGGTGACGATGCCACGCTCCTGCGGCCAGCCGATCATCTGCGCCATGGCCACGAACAGCAGCAACAGCGACAGGCCGGTGATCACTTCCGGCATCACCAGCGGCGCGGTGACCAGGCCGCCGAACAGCGTGCGGCCCTTGAAGTGAGTGATACGGGTCAGCACGAAGGCCGCCAGGGTGCCCAGGGCCACCGCGGCAATCGCGGTGTAACAGGCGATCTCCAGGGAGCGCACCACCGAGCCCATCAACTGCGAGTTGTCCAGCAGGCCGACGTACCACTTCACCGACCAGCCGCCCCAGACCGTCACCAGCTTGGAGGCGTTGAACGAGTAGATCACCAGGATCAGCATCGGCAGGTAGATGAATACCAGCCCCACCACCAGCATCAGGTTCGAGAAACTGAAGCGCTTCATTCCTTGCCCTCCATTTCTTTGGCCTGACTGCGGTTGAAGAGGATGATCGGCACAATCAGGATCGCCAGCATCACCACTGCCAGGGCCGAGGCCACCGGCCAGTCACGGTTGTTGAAGAACTCTTGCCAGAGCACTTTACCGATCATCAGGGTTTCCGGACCGCCGAGCAGTTCCGGGATCACGAACTCGCCCACCACCGGGATGAACACCAGCATGCAGCCGGCGATGATGCCGTTCTTCGACAGCGGCACGGTGATTTTCCAGAAGCTGTTGAAGGTGCTCGAACCCAGGTCCGAGGCGGCTTCCAGCAGGCTGGTATCGTGCTTCACCAGGTTGGCGTAGAGCGGCAGGATCATGAACGGCAGGTACGAATAGACCACGCCGATGTACACCGCCAGGTTGGTGTTGAGGATCTGCAGCGGCTCGTCGATCAAGCCCATGCCCATCAGGAAGCCGTTGAGCAGGCCGTTGTTGCTGAGGATGCCCATCCAGGCGTAGACGCGGATCAGGATCGCGGTCCAGGTCGGCATCATGATCAGCAGCACCAGCACGGTCTGCAGCTCTTTGCGGGCGCTGGCGATGGCATAGGCCATCGGGTAGCCGATCAGCAGGCACAGCAGGGTGCTGAAGAAGGCCATCTTCAGCGAGCCGAGGTAGGCGGCGATGTACAGTTCGTCGTCGCCGAGCATCGCGTAGTTGCCCAGGTTGAGCAGCACCTGCAGCTTCTGGTCGATGAAGCTGTAGATCTCGGTGTACGGTGGAATGGCCACGTCCGCTTCGGCGAAGCTGATCTTCAGGACGATGAAGAACGGCAGCATGAAGAACAGGAACAGCCAGAGGAACGGGACTCCGATGACCATCTGGCGGCCACCGGGAATTATTCGATTGAGGCGGCGCTTGAGCTTTCGCATGTTCATGAGCGCAGTACCACGCCGCTGTCGTCTTCCCACCAGACGTACACCTGGTCGCCCCAGGTCGGCCGCGCGCCGCGACGCTCGGCGTTGGCCACGAACGACTGCACCAGCTTGCCGCTCGGCAGCTCGACGTAGAACACCGAGTGCCCGCCCAGGTAAGCGATGTCGTGCACCTTGCCGCTCGACCAGTTGTATTCGCAGGTCGGCATGTCCGGGGTCACCAGGAGTTTTTCCGGGCGGATGGCGTAGGTCACCGACTTGTCCTGCACCGAGGTGCTGATGCCGTGGCCCACGTAGATGTTGCGATCCAGGTCCTTGCAGGTGATGGTCGCGTGGCCTTCGGCGTCGTCGATCACTTCACCTTCGAAGATGTTGACGTTGCCGATGAATTCGCAGACCAGGCGGCTGGTCGGGGTTTCGTAGATGTCGATCGGGCTGCCGATCTGGGCGATCCAGCCCAGGTGCATGATCGCAATACGCTCGGCCATGGTCATGGCCTCTTCCTGGTCGTGGGTCACCATCACGCAGGTCACGCCGACGCGCTCGATGATCTCCACCAGCTCCAGTTGCATCTGCGAGCGCAGCTTTTTATCCAGCGCGCCCATCGGCTCGTCGAGCAGCAGCAGTTTCGGCCGCTTGGCCAGGGAACGGGCCAGGGCCACGCGCTGGCGCTGGCCGCCAGAGAGCTGATGCGGCTTGCGCTTGGCGTACTGGCTCATCTGCACCAGCTTGAGCATCTCGGCCACGCGGGCATCGATCTCGGCCTTGGGAATCTTGTCCTGCTGCAGGCCGAAGGCGATGTTCTGCGCCACGGTCATGTGCGGGAACAAGGCGTAGGACTGGAACATCATGTTGATCGGCCGCTCGTAGGGCGGCATGTCGGTGATGTCCACACCGTCCAGGTAGATGCGTCCCTCCGTGGGCCGTTCGAACCCCGCGAGCATGCGCAGCAAGGTGGACTTACCCGAGCCAGAACCGCCGAGCAGGGCGAAGATCTCGCCTTTCTTGATTTCCAGGGACACGTCGTCCACGGCAATCGTCTCGTCGAACTTCTTCGTGACCCGGTCGATCTTGACCAACACCTGCTTCGGTGTCTGGTCGCCCTCGAGGGCTTTCTTGTAGGCGCCGGAGGCAACTGCCATTTACGAAACTCCCAACAGAATTTGCAGTTCGCCCCATGCGGGCGAACTCTGGATAGTTTGAGCGATTGACGCTATTTGCCCGACTTGACCTTGGTCCAGCTGCGGGTCATGAGTCGTTGGATCTTGGGCGGCAACTCTGAGTTGACATACAGCTTGTCGACAATTTCCTGCGCCGGGTAAACCGCTTCGTCCTTGCGCACCGACTGGTCCATCAGCTCACCCGCCTTGGGGTTCGGGTTGGCGTAGCCGACGGAGTCGCTGACCTGGGCAATCACCTCAGGCTTGAGCAGGTAATTGATGAAGGCATGGGCCTGCTTGACGTTACCGGCGTCCTTGGGAATGGCCAGCATGTCGAACCAGAGGTTGCCGCCTTCCTTGGGGATCACATAGGCGATCTCGATGCCCTTGCCGGCTTCGGCGGCGCGCGCCTTGGCCTGGAACACATCGCCGGAGAAGCCCGCGGCCACGCAGATTTCGCCATTGGCCAGGTCGGAGATGTATTTCGAGGAGTTGAAGTAGGTCACGTAAGGCCGCACCGCCAGCAACTTGGCTTCGGCCTTCTTGTAGTCGTCGGGGTTCTGGCTGTTGGGGTCCAGGCCCATGTAGTTGAGTACCGCCGGGAGCATTTCATCGGCGGAGTCGAGGAAGGCGACGCCGCAGCTCGACAGTTTCTTGATGTTTTCCGGTTCGAACAGCATGGCCCAGGAGTCGATCTTGTCCACGCCCAGCGCGGCCTTGACCTTCTCGACGTTGTAGCCGATGCCGTTGGTGCCCCACAGGTAAGGCACGGCGTACTGGTTGCCCGGGTCGTTCTTCTCCAGGCGCTTGAGCAGCACCGGGTCGAGGTTCGAATAGTTGGGCAACTGCGCCTTGTCGAGCTTCTGGAACGCCCCGGCCTTGATCTGCTTGCCCAGGAAGTGGTTGGACGGCACGACCACGTCATAGCCGGTACGACCGGCGAGCAACTTGCCTTCCAGGGTTTCGTTGGAGTCGAACACGTCGTACAGCGGCTTGATGCCGGTGGCCTTTTCGAAGTCCGCCAATGTGCTCTGACCGATATAGTCAGACCAGTTATAAATATGCACGGTTGGCGCGGCATAGGCGCTGACGGCCAGCGTCAGCCCGGCGCCCACCAGCATGGCTTTGCGAAATAAAGAAATAGGCAAGTGGAGGTCCTCTAAACAATTGGGCCTGAGTTGCCCGCACTACATGACAGCCAAGAGCTGCCCAGCAACAAAACCGGCGCGCAACTTACCTTCGATAAACCGATCCAGCAAAACTTTCTGTCATTTAATTGCACCGCTGACCGCCCTCGCGGGGACGACGGCCAGCGGTTGCTGCCTCAAACCGGCTTATTTGCCGGATTTGATCTTGGTCCAGCTGCGGGTCAGCTCACGCTGGGTAGCGGCCGGCAGATCGGCGATCGCATACAGCTTGGCCTGCACGTCGGCTGGCGGGTAGATGCCTGGATCGCTGGTGATGTCTTTTTCCACCAGTGCCGTTGCGGCGGCGTTGCCGTTCGGGAAACGCACGGCGTTGGTGATGCTGGCCATGACTTCAGGCTTCTGCAGGAAGGTCATGAACTTGTAGGCGCCCTCGACGTTTTCCGCATCCTTGGGGATAGCGACCATGTCGTAGAAGGTGCCGGCGCCTTCTTTCGGAATGGCGTAGCTGACTTTCACCTTGTCGCCGGCTTCGGCGGCACGGGACTTGGCCTGCTGCACGTCACCCGAATAGCCGACCGCTACGCAGATGTTGCCGTTGGCCAGGTCCGAGATGTACTTGGAGGAGTGGAAATAGGTGATCGAAGGACGAATCTTGAGGAACAGCTCTTCGGCTTTCTTGATGTCGTCTTTCTTCTGGCTGTCGGTCGGCAGGCCCAGGTAATGCAGGGCGACCGGGATCATTTCGGTTGGCGAGTCGAGGAAGCTCACGCCGCAGCCCTTGAGCTTGGCAATGTTCTCGGGCTTGAGCAGGGTGTCCCAGGAATCGATCTTGTCGACGCCCAGCGCAGCCTTGACCTTCTCCGGGTTGTAACCGATGCCGATGGAACCCCACATGTATGGGAAAGCGTGCTTGTTGCCCGGGTCACTGACCGAAACTGCCTTGAGCAGATCCTGGTTCAGGTTTTTCCAGTTGGGCAACTTGGAGACATCCAGCTCCTGATAGACACCGGCCTTGATCTGCTTGGCCAGGAAGTTGTTCGACGGCACGACCACGTCGTAACCGGACTTGCCTGCCAGCAGTTTGGCTTCCAGGGTTTCGTTGCTGTCGAAAACGTCGTAGACCACCTTGATCCCGGACTCTTTCTCGAAGTTCGCGATGGTGTCGGGTGCGATGTAGTCGGACCAGTTGTAAACGTGCAGCACCTTGTCGTCTGCCTGGGCCACTGCCGCCATCGCGCCCATCAGGGACATGGCGAGGAGGGTCTTGCCAGCTTTCTTCATACCTATTGCCTTCATGCGTCATGCTCCAATTATTCTTTTTAACCTTGTGTTCAGCGACCGGTTGCCAGGCAACTAAAAACAGGCGGTAGTCTGGCAAGTTCCAAGGCGGGCTTTCAACAAAAGACCCAGCCTTTATGGCCGCCCCGAGCGAAGTACCACGGGGTACTTCGCTCAGAGCCTAGCACTTAGCCCTGCAACGCACTCAAGGTCAGGTCCAGGCACTTGCGGGCCTTGCTCACCAGCTCATCGATCTCCTCCTTGGTGATCACCAGGGGCGGAGCAATGATCATGGTGTCGCCCACGGCGCGCATGATCAGGCCGTTGTCGAAGCAGAACTGCCGGCAGATCATGCCGACGCCTTTTCCGACATACCGCGCACGGGTGGCCTTGTCCTGAACCAACTCGATGGCGCCCAACAGGCCGACTCCGCGAACCTCACCCACCAGCGGGTGATCGTTCAGTTCCCGCAGACGTTTCTGCAAATAAGGTGCCGTTTCTGCCTTGACGCGCTCGATAATTTTCTCGTCGCGCATGATGCGGATGTTTTCCAGGGCCACGGCGGCGGCCACCGGGTGCCCGGAATAGGTGAAACCGTGGTTGAAATCGCCGCCCTCGTTGAGCACCGCCACCACTTCGTCGCGCACGATCAGGCCACCCATGGGGATGTAGCCGGAGGTCAGGCCCTTGGCGATGGTCATCATGTCCGGCTTGAGGTCGTAGAAATCGCTACCGAACCACTCACCGGTACGCCCGAACCCACAGATCACCTCGTCGGCGACGAACAGGATGTCGTACTTGGCAAGGATCTCCTTGATCCGCGGCCAGTAGCTTTCCGGCGGCACGATCACGCCGCCCGCGCCCTGGATCGGCTCGGCAATGAAGGCACCGACGTTGTCGACGCCGAGTTCGAGAATCTTCTCTTCCAGCTGGTTGGCCGCCCAGATCCCGAACTCGTCCGGGGTCATGTCGCCGCCTTCGCCGAACCAGTAAGGCTGCGGGATATGCACGATGCCCGGGATCGGCAAGTCGCCCTGTTCGTGCATATAGGTCATGCCGCCCAGGCTCGCGCCGGCCACGGTGGAACCGTGATAGCCGTTGACCCGGCTGATGATGGTTTTCTTCTTCGGCTGGCCCTTGATCGCCCAGTAATGGCGAACCATGCGCAGCATGGTGTCGTTGCCTTCGGAGCCGGAACCGGTGAAGAACACATGGTTCATGCCCTGCGGGGCAACATCGGAGATGGCCTTGGCCAGTTCCAGCGCCGGCGGGTGAGCGGTCTGGAAGAACAGGTTGTAGTACGGCAGCTCGCGCATCTGCTTGCTGGCGGCTTCGGCCAGTTCTTCGCGGCCGTAACCGATAGCCACGCACCACAGCCCGGCCATGCCGTCGAGGATCTTGTTGCCCTCGCTGTCCCAGAGGTAAACGCCCTCGGCATTGGTGATGATCCGCGGCCCCTTCTCCTTCAACTGCTTGAAGTCGCTGAAGGGTGCCAGGTGGTGCTCGCTGCTGAGGGTTTGCCACTCACGGGTTTGCGGGTTGTTGCTGGTCATTGGAACTCTCCTGATTTTCCGGTGAGGGCGCCGCCGGTGACGGCGGCGCCCCGCGCATCAGACGGCGAAGAGCAGGAACTCCCGCTCCCACGAACTGATGACGCGCTTGAAGTTTTCATGCTCGGCCCGCTTGACCGCGACGTAGCCAGTGATGAATTTCTTGCCCAGGTATTTCTCGATGGTCTTGCTGTTTTCCATGCGCTCCAGAGCGTCCTCGATGGTCAACGGCAGGCGCAGGTTGCGGCGCTCGTAACCGCGGCCGACCACCGGTGCGCTCGGGTTGTGGCCTTCGACCATGCCGATGAAACCGCACAGCAGGCTGGCGGCGATGGCCAGGTAAGGGTTGGCGTCGGCGCCCGGCAGGCGGTTTTCCACCCGACGGTTCTGCGGCCCGGCATCCGGCACACGCAGGCCCACGGTGCGGTTCTCTTCGCCCCACTCCACGTTCACCGGTGCCGAGGTGTCCGGCAGGAAGCGGCGGAACGAGTTGACGTTGGGCGCGAACAGCGGCAGCAGCTCGGGGATGAACTTCTGCAGGCCGCCGATGTGGTTGAGGAACAGCTGGCTCATGGTCCCGTCGTCATTGGAGAAGACGTTCTTGCCAGTCTCGATGTCGATGATGCTCTGGTGCAGGTGCATGGCGCTGCCCGGCTCGCCGGTCATCGGCTTGGCCATGAAGGTGGCGGCCACCTCGTGCTTGAGCGCGGCTTCGCGCATGGTGCGCTTGAACACCAGGATCTGGTCGGCCAGGGACAGAGCGTCGCCGTGACGGAAGTTGATTTCCATCTGCGCCGTGCCGTCTTCGTGGATCAGCGTGTCGAGGTCCAGTTCCTGCAGTTCGCACCAGTCGTAGACGTCCTCGAACAACGGGTCGAATTCGTTGGCCGCTTCAATGGAGAACGACTGGCGACCGGTTTCCGGGCGACCGGAACGGCCGACCGGTGGCTGCAACGGGTAGTCCGGGTCGTCGCTGCGCTTGGTCAGGTAGAACTCCATCTCCGGCGCCACGATCGGCTGCCAGCCGTGGTCGGCGTAGAGTTTCAGGACCTTCTTGAGCACGTTGCGCGGCGACAGCTCGATCGGGTTGCCCTGCTTGTCGTAGGTGTCGTGGATCACCTGGGCGGTCGGTTCGATGGCCCAGGGCACGAGGAATACCGCGTTCTGATCCGGGCGGCAGACCATGTCGATGTCGGCCGGGTCCAGCAGTTCGTAATAGATGTCGTCTTCGACATAGTCGCCGGTCACCGTCTGCAACAGCACGCTCTCGGGCAGGCGCATGCCTTTTTCGGCGATGAACTTGTTGGTTGGCGAGATCTTGCCCCGGGTGATCCCGGTCAGGTCGCCAATCATGCATTCGACTTCTGTGATCTTGTGGTCTTTCAACCAATCGGTGAGCTGGTCGAGGTTGTTACTCATAAATGCCTCTAGGCGTGAGTTTCCTGGCTCTTATAAGCCAGGTTTTTGTGACGCATTGGCGTCGCGTTGCATTACCCGCTTGCGACAGGCATCGCCAAATGCCTGGAAGATGGCGAGGTAGTGAGGGTTAGAGCTTACCTGCCATTCAGGGTGCCATTGCACCCCCAAAGCAAAAGCCTTGCCTCCCTCGATCGGCGCGCCCTCGACGGAGAAGGCTTCGATCAAGCCGTCGGGTGCCAGGGCCTCTATCTTCAGGCCCGGCGCCAGACGTTCAACGCCTTGGCCATGAATCGAATTGACTTCAATCTGCGCCGGCAGGCCGAGGCCGGCCAGCACCCCGCCCGGCTGCACATGCAGCGCATGGGCGGGGCCGTATTGCACTTCCACCGGCTGGCTCTCGTCCTCACGGTGGTCCATGAACGGGCCGGCTTCGTGGACCCGCTGGTGCAGGCTGCCGCCGAAGGCCACGTTCATTTCCTGGAAGCCGCGGCAGATCCCCAGTACCGGAACCCCGGCCGCCACTGCGGCGCGGATCAGCGGCAGGGTGCTGGCATCACGGGCAGGATCGTGCGCGGTTCCCGGCGCGCTGGCGGGACCTCTATAGTGAAAAGGCTCGATATTGGAGGGTGAACCGGTAAAGAGGATGCCATCCAGACCGTCCAGAATATCGGACGGGCTTAGAATATCGGCCAGGGACGGGAGGATCATGGGCACGCCCTTGGCTGCTACTGCCACTGCGCGGACGTACTTGTCGCCACTGATGTGATAAGCATGCAGACCGATCTGCCTGGAGCAGGCGGTGACGCCGATTAACGGCAGGCGAGACATGAAACACCCCGGTATTATTGCTGTTATGGGTTTAAATCGAGCTTAGCCTTGTTCATTTTTTTACACAACACCCCCGTAAAAAATACAACACGGCCCGCTCAAGGCCGCGGCGGCCAAGCCCTCCGAAGCCAGAAAAGCGCCCCAAAAATGCCCCGCAGGCGCTTTTTTAGGGCAAAAAAGGCCTCGCTTGACTTCGGCATGCCGTTCGGGTTGACTGAAACCTGAAAAGATCAATGATTGATATTTTTAACAACAAAGGTGTTGCATCATGTCGGTACCCCCGCGTGCCGTTCAGCTTAACGAAGCGAACGCGTTCCTTAAGGAACATCCTGAGGTTCTGTACGTTGACCTTCTGATTGCGGATATGAATGGTGTGGTGCGCGGCAAGCGCATCGAACGCACCAGCCTCCACAAGGTTTACGAGAAAGGCATCAACCTGCCGGCCTCTTTATTTGCTCTGGATATCAATGGCTCGACGGTGGAAAGCACCGGCCTGGGCCTGGACATCGGCGACGCCGATCGAATCTGCTATCCAATCCCCGATACCCTGTGCAATGAACCCTGGCAGAAGCGCCCCACCGCGCAACTGCTGATGACCATGCACGAACTCGAAGGCGACCCTTTCTTCGCCGACCCGCGCGAAGTGCTGCGTCAAGTCGTGGCCAAGTTCGACGAGCTGGGCCTGACCATCTGCGCCGCGTTTGAACTGGAGTTCTACCTGATCGACCAGGAGAACGTGAATGGCCGGCCACAGCCGCCACGCTCGCCGATCTCCGGCAAGCGCCCGCATTCGACCCAGGTGTACCTGATCGACGACCTCGACGAATACGTCGACTGCCTGCAGGACATTCTCGAAGGCGCGAAAGAACAAGGCATCCCGGCCGACGCCATCGTCAAGGAAAGTGCTCCGGCGCAGTTCGAAGTGAACCTGCACCACGTCGCCGACCCGATCAAGGCCTGCGACTATGCGGTACTGCTCAAACGTCTGATCAAGAACATCGCCTACGACCATGAGATGGACACCACCTTCATGGCCAAGCCTTACCCAGGCCAGGCGGGTAATGGTCTGCACGTCCACATTTCGGTCCTGGACAAGGACGGCAAGAATATTTTTGCCAGCGAGGATCCCGAGCAGAACGCCGCACTGCGTCACGCGATCGGCGGTGTGCTCGAGACCCTACCGGCGCAGATGGCTTTCCTCTGCCCGAACGTCAACTCCTACCGTCGTTTCGGTGCGCAGTTCTATGTGCCGAACTCGCCGAGCTGGGGCCTGGACAACCGCACCGTCGCCCTGCGCGTACCGACCGGCTCCGCCGACGCGGTCCGCCTGGAGCACCGTGTGGCCGGCGCCGATGCCAACCCGTACCTGCTGATGGCTTCGGTCCTGGCGGGCGTGCACCACGGCCTGGTCAACAAGATCGAACCGGGCGCGCCAACCGAAGGCAACTCCTACGAGCAGAACGAGCAAAGCCTGCCGAACAACCTGCGCGACGCACTGCGCGAGCTGGACGACAGCGAAGTCATGGCCAAGTACATCGACCCGAAATACATCGATATCTTCGTGGCCTGTAAGGAAAGCGAGCTGGAGGAGTTCGAGCACTCGATCTCCGACCTCGAGTACAACTGGTACCTGCACACCGTGTAAGCGGCTGTAGCCCAGAAAAACGCCACCGGCCGAAGGGCCCGTGGCGTTTTTTATGGCCGCCTTGCGGCGGATCGCGGGCAAGCCTCGCTCCTACAGGTTCGAGGTGTATGCCATTTCCATCTTGTAGGAGCGAGGCTTGCCCGCGAAGGCGTCCTGGCAGACAACACCCGACACGCCTCGTACAATGCCCGCTGCCCCGCAGGAGACTCCAATGACACGCGTAGCCACCCCCCGCAAACCCCGCGCACGCAGCCAGGCCCGGATCGACTCGATACTCGATGCCGCCCGCACCCTGCTTGCCGCCGAGGGCGTGGCCAGCCTGTCGATCTACAGCGTGGCCGAGCGCGCGGAGATCCCGCCCTCCTCGGTCTATCACTTCTTCGCCAGCGTTCCCGCCCTGCTTGAAGCCCTGACTGCCGACGTCCACGCCGCGTTCCGCGCCTGCCTGCAAGAGCCTATCGACCACGCGACCCTGAGCAGCTGGCACGACCTGTCGCGGCTGGTCGAACAGCGCATGCTCGCCATCTACAGCGCCGACGCTGCGGCTCGCCAGTTGATCCTGGCCCAGCATGGCCTCACCGAGGTCACCCAGGCCGACCGCCAGCACGACATCGAACTGGGCGACCTGATGCACAAGCTGTTCGACCAGCACTTCCAGTTGCCGGCGCTGCCCGCGGATGTGGATGTGTTCGCCCTGGCCATGGAACTGGGCGACCGCGTCTATGCGCGCTCGGTCCAGCAGCACGGGCAGATCACCGAGCGCATGGCCGAGGAAGGCATGCGGGTATTCGATGCCTACCTGGGGCTGTACCTGCCGCCCTACCTGCCCAAGCGCGAGATAGCACGGTCGGGCTGATGCCCTATCGCGAGCAAGCTCGCTCCTACAAAGGTTCGCGCCGTTCTTGTAGGAGCGAGCTTGCTCGCGATAGCGGCCTTGCTCCTTCCGCACCGCTCAAGCCCTGCCCCACAAAAAAGCCCCGAAGGGCTCACGCCGTCCGGGGCCGGTTGTCGTGCATCGATCACAACTTGGCGATCGACACCTCGGTGGATTTCACGAACGCGATCACTTCGCTGCCGATTGCCAGTTCCAGCTCCCGCACCGAACGGGTGGTAATCACCGACGTGACGATGCCGGAGGCGGTCTGCACGTCGATTTCCGAGAGCACGTCGCCTTCGACGATTTCCTTGATGGTGCCTTTGAACTGGTTGCGAACGTTGATGGCCTTGATAGTCATGGTATTTCTCCTGAGGTCGAAATAAGCCACAAGCTTCAAGCGATAAGCTGCAAGCAAAAGCGCTCGGCTCTTTCTTGCCGCTTGCAGCTGGAAACTTGCTGCTGCTTTAAAGCGCCCAGCGCAATTGCGTGGGCAAGGGTGAAACGGGTTCCGGCTCGGGTGGCGACCCGGGCAGCGACAACACGCGGTTGAGTACTTCGGCTTCCAGCGCTGCCAGCCGATGGGAGCCACGCACCCGTGGGCGCGGCAGCTCCACCAGCAGATCGAGACCGACCTCGCCTTCTTCGATCAGGATCACCCGGTCGGCCACCGCCACCGCTTCGCTGACATCGTGGGTCACCAGCAGGACGGTGAAGCCATGCTGCTGCCACAGGCGCTCGATCAGTTGCTGCATCTCGATCCGGGTCAGGGCATCCAGCGCGCCCAGGGGCTCGTCCAGCAACAACAGGCGTGGCTGGTGAATCAGCGCCCGAGCCAGGGCCACGCGCTGCTTCTGGCCGCCGGACAAGGCGGCCGGCCACTCATTGGCGCGATCGGCCAGGCCCACCGCCTCCAGGGCTTCCAGGGCCTGGGGGCGCCAGTCGCCCTTGAGGCCCAGGCCGACGTTGTCGATGACCTTCTTCCAGGGCAGCAGGCGCGCCTCCTGGAACATCAAGCGGGTGTCCTCGATGGCCTGGCTCAGCGGCGCGGCACCGGCCAGCAGTTCGCCGCCGGTGGGTTTGTCGAGGCCGGCCAGCAAGCGCAGCAAGGTGCTCTTGCCGCAGCCGCTACGGCCAACCACCGCGACGAATTGCCCGGCCGGAATATGCAGGTCGATCTCGCGCAGCACCTGGCGCGAACCGAAGGTCTTTTGCAGCTTGCGCACCACCAGCGGAATACCGCGCAGCAGGCGTGGAGGTTGTTGAGCCGTCATTGCGCACCTCCCTTGGCCACTTGATAGGCCGGATGCCAACGCAGCCAGGCACGTTCCAGACCGCGTGCGGCGAGGTCCGCCAGTTTGCCGAGCACGGCGTACATGACGATGGCCAGCACCACCACATCGGTCTGCAGGAATTCCCGGGCGTTCATCGCCAGATAACCGATGCCGGAGCTGGCGGAGATGGTTTCCGCGACGATCAGCGTCAGCCACATGAAGCCCAGGGCAAAACGCACGCCCACCAGGATCGAAGGCAAGGCGCCGGGCAGTATCACCTGACGGAACAGGCTGAAGCCGGACAGGCCATAACTGCGCGCCATTTCCACCAGCGCCGGGTCGACGTTGCGAATGCCGTGGTAGGTGTTCAGGTAGATCGGGAACAGGGTGCCCAGGGCCACCAGGAAAATCTTCGCCGACTCATCGATGCCGAACCACAGGATCACCAGAGGAATCAGCGCCAGGTGCGGTACGTTGCGGATCATCTGCACCGAGCTGTCGAGCAGGCGTTCGCCCCACTTCGACAGACCGGTGATGAAACCCAGGGCCAGGCCGATGCTGCCGCCGATCAGGAAGCCGATTGCCGCGCGCCAGCCGCTGATAGCCAGGTGGGTCCAGATTTCGCCGCTGCGCACCAGGCCGACCCCGGCTTCGATCACCGCGCTGGGTGCCGGCAGGATTCGCGTCGACAGCCAGCCGGCCGAGACCGACAATTGCCACACCGCTAGCAACAGCAGCGGCAGGGCCCAGGGTGCCAGGCGATGGAACAAGGATTGTCTGTTCATGGCCACGCCTCAGCTCTGGGACGCAGCTTTGGGAATGATGTCGTTGGCGACCATTTCGCCGAACGGGCTGACGTACCCGGCGCCCTTGGGCAGCTCGGGACGTTCGATATCCAGATGCGGGAACAGCAGCTCGGCCACCCGGTACGACTCTTCCAGGTGGGGGTAACCGGAGAAGATAAAGGTGTCGATACCCAGGTCCGCGTACTCCTTCATCCGCGCCGCCACGGTCGGGCCATCGCCGACCAGCGCGGTGCCCGCGCCCCCCCGTACCAGGCCGACGCCGGCCCAGAGGTTGGGGCTGACTTCCAGTTTGTCGCGGCGCCCGCCGTGCAGCGCCGCCATGCGCTGCTGGCCGACCGAGTCGAAGCGCGCCAGGGAAGCCTGGGCCCGGGCGATGGTGTCGTCGTCCAGATGGGAGATCAGGCGTTCGGCTGCTTGCCAGGCCTCGGCGTTGGTTTCACGCACGATCACATGCAGGCGAATGCCGAAGCGCACACTGCGCCCCTGCTTGGCGGCCTTGGCCCGGACCTGCTCGATTTTCTCGGCCACCGCGGCCGGCGGTTCGCCCCAGGTCAGGACCATGTCCACCTGTTCGGCGGCCAGGTCCTGCGCGGCTTCCGAGGAGCCGCCGAAGTACAGCGGCGGACGCGGCTGCTGGATCGGCGGATAGAGCAGCTTGGCGCCCTTCACGCTGATGTGCTGGCCATCGTAGTCGACGGTTTCGCCTTCCAGCACCCGACGCCAGATACGGGTGAATTCCACCGAAGCCTGGTAGCGCTCTTCATGGCTGAGGAACAGTCCGTCGCCGGCCAGTTCGTCCGGATCGCCACCGGTCACCAGGTTGAACAGCGCCCGGCCGCCGGACAGGCGATCCAGGGTTGCCGCCTGGCGTGCCGCCACCGTCGGGGAAATGATCCCGGGGCGCAGGGCGACCAGGAACTTCAGGCGCTGGGTCACCGGGATCAGCGAGGCCGCCACCAGCCAGGAGTCCTCGCAGGAACGCCCGGTGGGGATCAGCACGCCGCCGAAACCGAGGCGGTCGGCCGCCTGGGCGATCTGCTGCAGGTAACCGTGGTCGACGGCGCGAGCGCCTTCGGCGGTGCCAAGGTAATGGCCGTCGCCGTGGGTAGGCAGGAACCAGAAAATATTGAGGCTCATGGAGTTGTCTCCTAAGGGGATCGAGTTACGGCGCTTTGGCAACGGCGGCTGGAGGCGTCCAGATCACGTCTTTGATGTTCAGGGGCTTGGGAATCAGCTTGAGCTGATGGAAGCTGTCGGCGATTTTCTGCTGGGCCGCCACCACGTCCGGGGTCAGGAAGTTCGCGCCATAACCCTGGCGTTTCACCGAGGTCAGGGTGATGTCCGCCGGCAGGCCGAGCAGTGGCGCCACCTGCTGGGTCACCTCGTCCGGGTTGGCCTTGGACCATTCGCCCACCGCGCGCACTTCCTCCACCAGGGCCTTGATCACCTCGGGGTGTTGTTGCGCGTAGGGTTTGGTCGCCAGGTAGAACTGGTGGTTGTCGACGATGCCGCTGCCGTCACGCAGGGTGCGGGCTTGCAGCTGCTTCTCGGCCGCCGCCTGATAGGGGTCCCAGATCACCCAGGCATCGACGCTGCCACGCTCGAAGGCGGCGCGAGCATCGGCGGGCGGCAGGAATACGGTCTGGATGTCGCTGTACTTGAGGCCGGCGTCTTCCAGGGCGCGGACCAGCAGGTAGTGCACGTTGGAGCCCTTGTTGAGGACCACCTTCTTGCCCTTGAGCTCCGCCACCGACTTGATCGGCGAATCCTTGGGCACCAGGATCACTTCGCTGGTCGGCGCCGGTGGCTCGTAGGCCACGTACAACAGGTCGGCACCGGCGGCCTGGGCGAATACGGGCGGGGTCTCGCCGGTGACGCCGAAGTCGATGGAGCCGACGTTCAGCCCTTCCAGCAGCTGCGGACCGCCGGGGAACTCGGTCCATTGCACCTGCACGCCCTGCTCCGCCAGGCGCTTCTCCAGCGAGCCCTTGGCCTTGAGCAGCACCAGGGTGCCGTATTTCTGATAGCCGATACGCAGGGTCTCGGCCGCTTGGGCTTGAACGATGGCGCCGAAGGACACAGCCGCAGCAAACAGAGCGACCAGACCACGACGCAAAATCACAGGGCGCATGGCGCTCTCCTTTTTGCTGTTGGGTTTTGGCTGCACCTGCTAGGCCGTTGGCGGCGAAGTAAGGCCAGTACTTCAGATTCGGGTAGGACTCAAATGCTCCAGCGAGCACTCAACAAACGATCATTCAACAGATTCGGGTCCAGCGGCTTGGGACGCCGCGCCATGGCGCTGTGGAACTGTTCCAGGGCTTCGCGCAGGCGCTGCTCCAGGGCCGGCGCCAGCTGCGCCTGGGCACTGCCTTCGCCGTAGGCGATCTGGCTGTCCTCGGCGAAGATACCCTGGAGCATCTCCTGGGCCTTGAGGGCCGACAGCACCGGCTTGAGCGCGTAGTCCACCGCCAGCATGTGGGCGATGCTGCCGCCCGTGGCCATCGGCAGCACCACCTTGTGGTTCAGGGCGCGTTCCGGCAGCAGGTCGAGCACGGTTTTCAGCGCACCGGAAAACGATGCCTTGTAGACCGGCGTGGCGATCAGCAAGCCGTCGGCCTGTTCGATCTGTTGCAACAGGTCGATCACCATCGGGCTGTCGAAGCGCGCGTGGAGCAGATCCTCGGCCGGGAAATCCCGGACCTGATAGTCGACCACTTCCACACCTTGTTGCTGCAACCAGCGTTTGGCGTGTTCCAGCAGCACCCCGGAGCGGGAGCGTTGGCTGGGACTGCCACCGAGTGAGACGACCAGCATGCAGAGGTTTCCTTTAGCGGTAATGGGCGATTCGCGGTTTGCGATCTCGCTGAGCTGAGCAGACCTTAACAGTCTATTTATATATCCATAAATCTTATTTTTTCATTTGTTTATTCCTTAAATGAATATAAGAAAAGCCATTCTCCAGGCAAAAAAATAGGCCGTCGAAACGGCCTTAAAACCCCTGCTTTGTGGAAGCGGTACATGACCCGCAGGCGGCGGCAATGCCGGCTCGCGCCTGCGGGCCCACGGTGTCAGCGATTCGGTTGCGGCGTCAGGCGCAGGTAGGGTTTGACCGCGCGATAACCTTTGGGGAAGCGTTTCTTGATTTCCTCTTCGTCCTTGAGCGACGGCACGATCACCACTTCATCACCGTCCTGCCAGTTGGCCGGGGTGGCCACCTTGTAGTTGTCGGTGAGCTGCAGCGAGTCGATCACCCGCAGGATCTCGTGGAAATTGCGCCCGGTACTGGCCGGATAAGTGATGGTCAGGCGCACCTTCTTGTTCGGGTCGATGACGAACAGCGAACGCACGGTCAGGGTGTCGTTGGCATTCGGGTGGATCAGGTCGTACAGGTCCGAGACCTTGCGGTCGGCGTCGGCCAGGAT
Organism: Pseudomonas sp. RW409; assembly: GCF_003184125.1. Lineage (NCBI taxonomy): Bacteria > Pseudomonadati > Pseudomonadota > Gammaproteobacteria > Pseudomonadales > Pseudomonadaceae > Pseudomonas > Pseudomonas sp. RW409. The sequence continues at coordinate 70,993 of NZ_QHHP01000004.1, forward strand.
CGGGAAGTTGACGAGGGTGTTCTGGGTTTCGTTGATGTCCTCGATCCACTTGTGGTGCGAGTCCACCGGGTCCACCGACAGGGCAATGGCTTTCACGCCGCGCTCGGCGAACTGGTCCTTGAGCTTGGCGGTGAACCCCAGCTCGGTAGTGCACACCGGGGTGAAGTCCGCCGGGTGGGAAAACAGCACGCCCCAACTATCGCCGAGCCACTCGTGGAAACGAATCTTGCCGGCACTGGAATCCTGTTCGAAGTCGGGGGCGATGTCGCCAAGTCTGAGGCTCATGTTGCTGCTCCTGTGAGTGCGTTATGAGCCCTACTGTGCCTGCGCCTGGGAATATTTAAAAAGAATAAATATCGATTTATTTAGACTATAAATGAATATTAAAAATCTCTTCACTGGATTCGCGCGCGCCCAGGGCACACCATCTTCGACAAGGTTCGAGAAGGCCTTGAGTAGCTGTAAAGAGGGGTTTCAGGGAGGACCTGCGGGGGTGGGTCCGACCTGGATGACAACACCTCGCCCGGCATTGCGCCGGGCGAGGTTTTAACGTCGGATTACAACAGCGGGATCGAGTAGCTGACGATCAGGCGGTTTTCGTCCTGCGAGCGCTGGCCCGGAATATCGTTACGCCACATGGCGTTTTTCCAGGTCAGGCCCAGGTTCTTCAGCGGACCTTCCGGAATCACGTAGGCCACGGTCAGGTCCCGTTCCCACTCGCTGGCGTTGGTCGCCGAAACGGTACGCTGAGGGAGAACGGAACCCTCTTTGCCGGAAGTGTCGATGTTATCGCCACGCAGATAGATCACACCGGCGGTCAGGCCAGGCACGCCTACCTTGGCGAAATCGTAGGAGTAGCGAGCTTGCCAGGTACGTTCGCCAGCACGGGCGAACTTGGCGATCTGCATGTCGGTAGTCAGGTAAGCCGACGAACCGTCACCCTGGTTCAGCCAAGGGAAGTCGCTGTCACCGTTACTCACCTGGTAGCCGCCACCGAAGGTATGGCCGGCAACCGAGTACAGGAACAGGCCGCTGATCAGGTTGTTATCAACCTTGCCCTTGGTGATGCCAGTGCCGTAGTCACCGGTGGTGTAGTAGGCCGAGTCGTGGCCGTTGGCACCGTCGTCACGGCTGTTGAAGTAACGCAGGTCAGACTTCAATACGCCCGGGCCGATAGCCCAGTTGTGCAGCAGGCCAACGAAGTGCTGCTTGTAGAAGTCTTTCAGGTTGCCGTAGTAGTACTGAGCGGTCAGATCTTTAGTGATCTTGTAGTCACCACCACCGTAGATGAACTTGTTGCTGTCACGACCAGCAGCGGTGTGAGCGTTGGCGCCCGCAATCGACAGCTCTTCGTTGTTGCTGGAGTTACGCCCCTTGGCATGCTCGATCTGACCACCCACCAGTGTCAGGTCCTTGATGTCGTTCGAGGTGATCTGACCGCCCTGGAAGGTTTGCGGCAGCATACGACCATCGTTGGTCACGATAACCGGCAGTTTTGGCTGCAGGGTGCCGAGCTTCAGTTCGGTCTGGGAGATCTTGGCTTTGGCGGTCAGGCCCAGGCTGGAGTAGTTATCGACCGCTTTGCCGTTGGACTCGCTTGGGAAAACAGTGCCGCCATAAGAGGTAGCAGTGGCGCCGTTGGTGCCGCCGCCCGAATCCAGCTTGATGCCCAGCAAGCCGATTGCATCCAGACCGAAACCGACGGTGCCTTCGGTGTAGCCGGAAGTGAAGTTGAGCTGGAAGCCCTGGCCCCACTCTTCCCACTTGTTCTGTGCGCCGGACGCCTTGGTGTCGGCATCGCGGTTGTCAGTATTGATGTAGAAGTTACGCAGACCCAGAGTGGCCTTGCTGTCTTCGATGAAACCGGCGGCGCCTGCCTGCTGCGCCATAACCCCAACGGCCACAGCCAGGGCCAAGGTGGACTTGTTCATGTTTCGCTCCTCTCGTTTCTAATTCTTGTGTACTCAGGCCCAGGGTCTGCTGCCCCGGGTCCATCGGTGGGCGATTAGCGCCAGACCGTGACTCATAAGTCAATCGTAACCAACTGTGTCTACGACCAAGGTCTAATCGCGATGATTGGGTCCTTGCAGGGTAATGAATTTCTCATAAACCCAAAAAGAATTATTTCATTCTTTTTCATACCGTTCGGGAATATCGACAGGTACGTTCGTTTGAGCCGTGGCCCAAGGTATCGGCGTCCTGTTTAATTCCTGAATGGTATTTCCCCGCTGATCTTTAGATCGATCAGTTAAAACATAAGCCAGATACGTCAACCAGTATCGAAAAGGCGACGCAATAATGGCTAGGCGCCGATGGTCCCGTCAATTTGTTACAGTTTTTGTATCGCACGCATTTATTTTTCTGAAACATAAATCAGGCTCGGCAGACGCAACGAAAAACCCGCCCCTGTCAAGAGCGGGTTGCCGAACGGGATGAAGCTCAGAGGGCTTTTTCGAAGATCTTCGAGTTGCGCTGGTAGTTGTACAGCGAGGCCCGCGCGGAAGGCAGACGCTCGACGCTGCTAGGGGCAAAACCGCGCTCACGGAACCAGTGAGCGGTACGGGTGGTGAGGACAAACAGGGTTTTCAGGCCCTGGGCCCGGGCCCGGGTTTCGATCCTTTCCAACAGTTCGTCGCCACGACCGCCGTGGCGGTATTCCGGGTTCACCGCCAGGCAGGCCAGCTCCCCGGCGTCGGAGTCGGCGATCTGGTAGAGCGCGGCACAGGCAATGATCATCCCCTCGCGCTCGACCACGCTGAACTGCTCGATCTCACGCTCGAGCACCTCGCGGGAACGCCGCACCAGAATGCCCTGCTCCTCCAGCGGACTGATCAGATCCAGCAACCCGCCGACGTCCTCGATGGCCGCCTCGCGGACCAGTTCGAACTGCTCCTGGGCCACCAGCGTACCGCCACCGTCACGGGTGAACAGTTCGGTCAGCAGCGCGCCGTCTTCGGCGTAACTGACGATATGGCTGCGCCCTACGCCACCCCGGCAAGCCTCGGCCGCGGCATCCAGCAGCTCCGCCTGATAGTTGCTGCCCAGGCGCTGCAAATGCGCCGGCACCTGTTGCGGACGCAGTTCGCGCACCAGATTGCCGCTTTCATCCAACAGGCCACGCTCGGCGCCGAACAGCAGCAGCTTGTCGGCAGCCAGGTCGATGGCCGCGCGGGTGGCGACGTCTTCGCAGGCGAGGTTGAAGATTTCCCCGGTCGGCGAGTAGCCCAAGGGCGACAGCAGGACGATCGAGCGCTCGTCCAGCAGGCGGTTGATGCCCTTGCGGTCGACCCGGCGCACTTCGCCGGTGTGGTGATAGTCGACACCCTCGAGCACGCCGATCGGCCGGGCGGTCACCAGGTTGCCGCTGGCGACCCGCAACCGCGAGCCCTGCATGGGCGAGGACGCCATGTCCATGGACAGCCGCGCTTCGATAGCGATGCGCAACTGGCCGACGGCGTCGATCACGCATTCCAGGGTCGCCGCATCGGTGATGCGCATGCCGTGGTGGTAATGCGGGGTCAGGCCGCGCGCAGCCAGGCGGGCTTCGATCTGTGGACGCGAGCCGTGTACCAGCACCAGGCGCACGCCCATGCTGTGCAGCAGCACCAGGTCATGGACGATGTTGCCGAAGTTCGGATGTTCTACGCCGTCGCCGGGCAGCATGACCACGAAGGTGCAGTCGCGGTGGGCATTGATATAAGGCGAAGCGTGACGAAGCCAATTGACGTATTCGGGCATAACCTGAGCCTGTAAATAAGAAGCAGCCTATAAAAGGACGAAACGGGAAAACGCACAGCGGGCTGGTGGTTATCGTCGGAACAGGCTTGGCGACACGCTCGCTCTCCTTGAGGTACGGGCTTGGCCGTCGGTGATTTAGTAGAAATCAGGCCGGCGTCAGGCAGTAATGATTAATCAGTTCACGTAGTAGATGCACGGTAGGCTGCAAGCGTGACATTTCGAGGTATTCCCCCGGCTGGTGAGCACAGGCGATGTCGCCCGGGCCCAGCACCACTGTCTCGCAGCCAAGGCGCTGAAGATAAGGCGCTTCGGTGCCGAACGCTACTGCTTCGGCGCGATGACCGGTCAGGCGCTCGGCCACCCGCACCAGTTCGCAGTCTTCGGCCTGCTCGAAGGCCGGTGCTTCGGGGAACAGCGGCGCGTAGTCGATCTTCACCTGGTGCCGCTCGGCCACGGGCACCAGCTTCTGCCGGATGGCCGCGCGCAGCGCCTGCGGGTCCATGCCCGGCAGCGGCCGCAGGTCGAATTCCAGCGAGCATTGGCCGCAGATGCGGTTCGGGTTGTCGCCACCGTGGATACACCCAAGATTCAGGGTCGGCTGCGGCACGCTGAACTGCGGGTTGCGGAATTCGCGCTGCCACGCCAGGCGCAGGCCGCGCAGTTCGCCGATGGCATCGTGCATGGCTTCCAGGGCGCTATGGCCCAGGCTCGGGTCGGAAGAATGGCCGCTGCGCCCGAGAATATCGATGCGCTCCATCATCACCCCTTTGTGCATGCGGATCGGCCGCAGCCCGGTCGGCTCACCGATCACCGCGGCGCGCCCCAATGGCCGGCCGGCTTCGGCCAGGGCGCGGGCGCCGGCCATGGAGCTTTCCTCATCACAGGTGGCGAGGATCAGCAGAGGTTGCTTGAAGGGCTGCTCCAGCAGCGGCCGGACCGCCTCGATGACCAGGGCGAAAAAACCTTTCATGTCGCAACTGCCCAGGCCGACCCAGCGCCCGTCGACCTCGGTGAGCTTCAGCGGGTCGGTCTGCCATAGCGCGCCGTCGTAGGGCACGGTGTCGCTGTGCCCGGCCAGCACCAGGCCGCCGGGGCCGCTGCCGAAACTGGCGAGCAGGTTGAATTTGCCAGGGCTGACCTGCTGGATATCGCAGGCAAAACCCAGGTCGCCGAGCCAGCTCGCCAGCAAATCGATGACCGCACGATTGGACTGATCCAGCGCCGGCTGGGTACAGCTGACCGAAGGTGTGGCAATCAGCGCAGCGAACTGCTCTTTCATGGACGGCAATGGCATGCGCTGGCTCCCGGGTTCCAAGATGAAGTCCATCATAGAGCCATCCTGCGACAGGAATAAACCGCCACGGCACCTCGGCGCGGCGAGTCCTGTACACTGCACGACCTTGGCAGCCACACATTCCCCCGGCTGCGCTCCCGATCCTGGATTTTCCGGCCATGCAGAAAGAAACCGAAATCAAACTCCGCGTCAGCCGCGAAACCCTCGCCGCCCTGCGTGAGCACCCGCTCCTGAAAAAACGCAACAAAAGTGGCTGGGAACACCGCGAACTGATGAACCAGTACTTCGACACGCCCGAGCGCGACCTGGCCCGCGCCAAGGTCGCCCTGCGCCTGCGCCGCGACGGCGAAGAAGTGATCCAGACCCTCAAGACCCGCGGCCAGAGCGTCGCCGGCCTGTCGGAACGCAACGAGTACGACTGGCACCTGGCCAAAGCCAAGCTCGACCTGAAGAAACTCGACGGCGAATGCTGGCCCGAGCAACTGGCCGAGCTGGACAAGAAAACCCTCAAGCCGATCTTCACCACCGACTTCGTCCGCGAACGCGCGGAAATCGCCTGGGGCCGCGGCAAGGCCAAGGTGGTGATCGAGGCCGCCCTGGACCTGGGCCACGTGATCGCCGGCAAGCAGAAGGAAGAGATCTGCGAGCTGGAACTGGAACTGCGCGAAGGCGAACCGGCCGCCCTGCTGGAACTGGCCGCCGAGCTGGCCGCCACCCTGCCGCTGATGCCCTGCGACATCAGCAAGGCCGAGCGCGGCTACCGCCTGTTCGACGCCAACAGCTACTCCCTGAGCCTGCCCGCCCCGGAACTGAGTGCGGAAACGCCGCTGGACGACGCCTTCGCGGCGCTGACCTGGCACCTGCTGGGCAGCAGCCAGCGCCTGGCCGAGCAATATCGCTTCAACGGTCACTGGCGTTTGCTGCAGGACTGGGTCGAGAACCTGGCAGAACTGCGCGCCCTGGTCAGCAGCCTGGGCCAGGCCGCACCGCGCCAGGCGACCGCCGAGTTGCGTGCTTCGCTGGACGGCCTGCTGGAAGACTGGCGCCCGCTGGTGCAAGCCGGCCTGGACGACGAAGACGTGCGCAAGGCCGCGCCCGAGCAGTTCATCGAAGAGCTGCAGGACGTGCGCTGGGGCCTGTTCTCGCTGAACACCTCGCGCTGGTTGCTGGCCCGCAGCTGGACCGCCGAGCGCAATACCCGTGGCAACCGCCAGGGTGCGGCGCAACTGGGCAGCTGGTTACCGCGCCTGCTGGCCGACGAAGCCAGCTCCCTGCAACTGCCGCGCTACCAGCAACAGCCGGAAGACCTGGCCGAGCAGCTGCCACGTATCGAACGCATCCAGTCCTGGCTGCATCACGCACGCAACGTGCTGGAAATCCCGGAGCTGGACCGTCTGTACGGCGAGTTGAACAAGCTGGCGCAACTGGCCAACGAGCCGATCACCGACGAAGCCCTGGATGCCCGCAAGCAACAGGCGATCACGGTGTTCCAGAACCGCGCGTGGAAGACCTTGCTGCGCATGTGACAGCCTCATCGCGAGCAAGCTCGCTCCTACAAGACCGGCATAGTCCCTGTAGGAGCGAGCTTGCTCGCGATGGCTTCAACCGCATCAACGCAGAACGGGCAAACTCGTCGTGGACTTGATCTCCGACAGCGCCACGATCGAATTCACTTCCTGAATCCCCGGCACCATCGACAGTTTCTCGAAGAAGAAACGCTCGTACGCCTCGATGTCCGCCGTGACGATGCGCAACAGGAAATCCACCGCCCCCATCAGCACATAACACTCCAGCACTTCCGGAAAACCGCGGATCGCCTCGGTGAACTCGGTGAAGTTGGAACGGCCGTGGGCGTTGAGTTTGACCTCGGCGAAGATCTGCGTGTTGAGGCCGATCTTCTTGCGGTCGAGCAAGGTCACCTGGCCACGGATCACCCCCTCCTCCTTGAGCCGCTGGATCCTCCGCCAGCAAGGTGACTGGGACAGCCCTACCTGTTCGGCGATCTGCGCGCTGGACAGCGAAGCGTCTTCTTGCAGCAGCGCCAGGATGCGGCGGTCGTAGGCGTCCAGTTCGCTATGCATAGATATTCCTCAATAACCCATAAATACGAATCACATGATTCGATAGTTTCGAAAATCCCTTCATCTTAGATAAGAAATACCTGCAACCGAATGTAAAAATTTCTCCATTGATCCGGAGAATCCCATGCCCCCTCTCGAAGCCGTCAGTTCCCGCGCCGATGTGTGGAATGTCGCCAACACCCATTGCCGGGTGCATTACCAACTGGTCACCGACGCCGAGGCCGATGTGCTGTGCCGGGTGCTTAATCATTTCGCCCTGCAGTCCCTGCTGCCGCAGCAGGTCCAGGTGCAACAACAGGACGGTTCGCTGCTGATGGAAGTGCTGCTCGATGGCCTGAGCTGGCACCGCGCGCAAGTCATCGCGGAAAAACTGCGCAACCTGGTGAGCGTGTGTTCGGTACAGCTGCAGCTCGCCGAGCGCGAGCCGTTGCAGGCCGCCGGCTGAAGGCGCCGGGCAAAACCCTGCAACGCTTGGGCGACTGATGGTCGCCATCCCGGGACTATTCTTGGCATTCCGTGGTCAGAGGCGCATCTAACCCGCCCGCTGCCGGATTGTTCACAAGGAGCCCGCATGTCCGTTCCTCTCGTTACCCAGGACCGCTGGCTGGATCTCAACGATCTGCTGCGCGACCTGGTCGCCCAGGGTTTCATCAGCCAGGACTCGGCCGAACACGCCCTGACCACCCGCCGCAACGCCGCCAACAGTCAGCTGCATCCGCTGGAGTTTCTCGCCAGCCAGCACCTGGACGACCTCAGCCGGCCCGGCAGGCGCCTGGACCTGGAAAGCCTGACCCTGTGGCTGGCGCAACAGGCCGGCCAGCCATACCTGCGCATCGACCCGCTGAAAATCGACGTTGCCGCCGTCACCCCGCTGATGTCCTACGCCTTCGCCCAACGCCACAAGATCCTTGCGGTGTCGATCGACGCCGAGGCCGTCACGGTGGCCAGCGCCCAGCCTTATGTCAGCGCCTGGGAAGCCGACCTGACTCACGTGTTGAAGCTGCCGATCAAGCGGGTCGTAGCCAACCCGGTGGAAATCCAGCGCCTGACCGTGGAGTTCTTCCGCCTGGCCAAGTCGGTAACCGGCGCCAGCGCCGACCAGAAAAGCCACGCCCCGGGCAACTTCGAGCAACTGCTCAACCTCGGCGCCAGCGATCAGGAGCCCGACGCCAACGACGCGCACATCGTCAATATCGTCGACTGGCTGTTCCAGTACGCGTTCCAGCAGCGGGCCAGCGATATCCACATCGAGCCGCGCCGCGAACAAGGCACCGTGCGCTTTCGCATCGACGGGGTGCTGCACAACGTCTATCAGTTCCCGCCCCAGGTCACCATGGCGGTGGTCAGCCGCCTGAAAAGCCTGGGCCGGATGAACGTCGCGGAAAAACGCAAACCCCAGGACGGCCGGGTCAAGACCAAGACTCCGGAAGGCGGCGAAGTGGAGTTGCGCCTGTCGACCCTGCCTACGGCTTTCGGCGAGAAAATGGTCATGCGCATCTTCGACCCCGAGGTGCTGCTCAAGGATTTCGACCAGTTGGGTTTCTCCAGCGACGACCTGCGGCGCTGGCAGGAAATGACCCGCCAGCCCAACGGCATCATCCTGGTCACCGGCCCCACCGGTTCGGGCAAGACCACCACCCTGTACACCACCCTGAAGAAACTGGCGACGCCGGAGGTCAATCTCTGCACCATCGAGGACCCGATCGAGATGGTCGAGCCGGCGTTCAACCAGATGCAGGTCCAGCACAACATCGAGCTGACCTTCGCCAGCGGCGTGCGCGCACTGATGCGCCAGGACCCGGACATCATCATGATCGGCGAGATCCGCGACCTGGAAACCGCGGAGATGGCGATCCAGGCCGCCCTCACCGGCCACCTGGTGCTATCGACCCTGCACACCAACGATGCCCCCGGCGCCATCAGCCGCCTGCTGGAACTGGGCGTCGCCCCCTACCTGATCAAGGCCACGCTGCTCGGGGTCATGGCCCAGCGCCTGGTGCGCACCCTGTGCCCGCACTGCAAGACCCCGCTGACCCTGGACGAAGGCGACTGGCAAAACCTGACCCGGCCCTGGCAGGCGCCGCTGCCCAGCCATGCCCACGGCGCCACCGGCTGCCTGGAATGCCGCGATACCGGTTACCGGGGCCGCGCCGGGGTGTACGAAATCATGCAGTTGAGCGACAGCCTCAAGGCCCTGATCAGCGCCGACGCCGACCTGCTTGCCATACGCCGCCAGGCCTTTTTGGAAGGCATGCGCAGCCTGCGCCTGTCCGGAGCGCAGAAAGTCGCCGCCGGGCTGACCACCCTCGAGGAGATATTGCGGGTAACGCCACAAAGCGAGCAGCGATGAGCCGTCCGGCTACCAGTCGACACCCAACCCGGTATTGGGCTTGATCCACAGCACCGCGCCGTTCTCCCTGCGTTGCTGTATCGAGCGCCCGGCATCGAGCGTTTCCCCCGTGCGCAGGTTCTGCGCGGAGTCCGATTTGCTCGGGCTGAACATCAGGGTCCCCGGCGTATCCTGGCGAACCCTCATGCCGCGGGGGTAGTGCCAATCGCCCAGGGTCAGGTCTTGCGCCAGTTGCCCGCTCCAACGTCCCGGTTGCCGCTGCTTGTCGAGATCCAGGCTCAGGCTCGACAGCGCTATCCCCTGGATAACCACCGCCGGTGAAGCCAGACCGATGGTGTCGATGCTGAACCTGCCGTCGTACTGCCTGACCTCGCTGGAGCTCGGCCACTTCACCCCTGCCACATCGGCCCCGGTCACCAGGGTGCATTCAGAGAAGCTCCAGCGGCTCGGCTGCAAGCGGTCCGCGTCGGCAATGTCCAGCGTTACCCAGGTGCCGCCGGCGCAGGGCCAGCCCGCGACGATCTGATCACGGCTCAGCAGCATCTTTGAGAAAGGGCCGCTGCCGTACATCTGCAACTCTGTAACCTCCACACCGTTGATGGTGTGTGGTGCAGCGAATTTGGCGTAATAGAGGCTGCGCAGTCCATGAGGTTGCGGCTGGCCTTGCGAATCCAGAGGTTCAAGTGTTCCCAGATTCAGTTGGGCGCCTGCGGGCAATGGCAGGCCATCAAGCTGCACGTCCTGCTCAAGTTGCGGGTGGAGCGCCTTTCTAAGCTGATCGTCGCTATAGATCTTCCACAGCGTGCAAACCACGATGATTGCGCATACCCCTGCAAGCGCACCGAAGTGCAGGGGCTGACGACGCATCCGGTGTCGGAAGGCCGGAATGAGCCAGGCTATCAGCAGCAAGGGAAGTCCGATAAAGGACAGCAACACCAGGTTCAACAGGGTTGCGTAGATCATCGCGCCAAAAATCAAGGCCAGCATCCGTGCAGTCGAGAAAGTCGCCCATGGTGTCAAATGCCACCCCTGCGTTCCAGCACATTGACTCAATACCGAGGTGCAGCGGTCGCTCCCGAAGAGCTCGTTCGGCCCCTGTCCACGCGGGCGAAAGCTTGTTGCAGCAGCAGGGAACTCAATTGGGCCAATGCCTATCAAAGGGCTCAGTTTTCCCCCCTAGCTGGAGTCACCCACCATGCGTTTCAAAACAGCTGTCGCCACCCTGGCCCTGCTTTCCCTGCCTGTAGGTTCGGCAATGGCCGACAGCTTCTGGCGTAACATCCTTTCCACCGGTGCCACCACCGCTTCCACCTACCTGACTTCCAAGGATCACAAGCTGGTCGCCGCCGCCCAGGACGACGCCAGCAGCTTCGTCGCCAGTGAAGGCAGCATCCGCGGTCCGTACCTGGAAGCCGCGATGCAGAAAGTCCGTGCCGACAACCCGGGCCTGCAGGCCACCGACATGGAGCTGGCCAACGCCATCCTGGCGAAAAACGCCATCGCCCAGCAGTGACCGCCAGCCGGTAGCCAGGCTGACGCAACGAAAAATGCCGCTCACAAGAGCGGCATTTTTTTGCCCGCCGTTCGAGCTCAGCGGTAGGCATCCACCGGTACGCAGGCGCAGAACAGGTTGCGGTCGCCGTAGACATTGTCGACCCGGTTCACCGTCGGCCAGTACTTGTGTGCCCTGGCGTGGGGGCTGGGGATCACCGCCTGCTCGATGCTGTAGGGCCGCTCCCAGACTCCGGCGATGTCCGCCAGGGTATGGGGCGAACGCTTGAGCGGGTTGTCTTCGGCCGGCCAGTTGCCTTCCTGGACCTGGGCGATCTCGGCGCGAATGCTCAGCATCGCCTCGATAAAGCGGTCCAGCTCGGCCTTGGACTCGCTTTCGGTGGGCTCCACCATCAGCGTGCCCGGCACCGGGAACGACATGGTCGGCGCGTGAAAGCCGTAGTCCATCAGGCGCTTGGCCACGTCCTCTTCGCTGATGCCGGTCTGCGCCTTGAGCGGTCGCAGGTCGAGAATGCATTCGTGGGCGACCCGGCCATTGCGCCCGCTGTAGAGCACCGGAAAGGCCCCGCTCAGGTGCTCGGCCAGGTAGTTCGCGGCGAGGATCGCCACCTCGCTGGCATCCGCCAGCTGCGGCCCCATCAGGGCGATGTACATCCAGCTGATCGGCAGGATGCTCGCGCTGCCCCAGGGCGCCGCGCTGACCGCGCCGTTCTGCGGCAGCGGCCCGTCGATGGTCACCACCGGGTGGTTGGCCACGAACGGCGCCAGGTGCGCCCGCACGCCGATCGGCCCCATGCCCGGGCCACCGCCGCCGTGGGGAATGCAGAAGGTCTTGTGCAGGTTCATGTGGGAAACGTCGGCGCCGATATCGGCCGGCCGCGTCAGCCCGACCTGGGCATTGAGGTTGGCGCCGTCCATGTACACCTGGCCGCCGTGGCTGTGGATCACTTCGCAGATCTCGCCGATGCCCTCCTCGTACACCCCGTGGGTCGAAGGATAGGTGGCCATCAGGCACGCCAGGTGTTCGCCCGCGGCCAGGGCCTTGTCCTTCAGGTCTTGCAGGTCGACGTTGCCGGCGTCGTCGCAATCGACGATCACCACCTGCATCCCGGCCATCTGCGCCGAGGCCGGGTTGGTGCCGTGGGCCGAGGCGGGAATCAGGCAGATGTTGCGCTCTCCCTGCTGGCGGCTCTCGTGGTATTTGCGGATCGCCAGCAACCCGGCGTACTCGCCCTGGGCCCCGGAGTTGGGCTGCATGCAGATCGCGTCGAAGCCGGTAATGGCGCATAACCAGCGCTCCAGTTCCTCGATCATCAGCGAATAGCCGAGTGCCTGCTCCGGCGGGACAAAGGGATGCAGGTTGGCGAAACCGGGCCAGGTGATGGGGATCATCTCGCTGCTGGCATTGAGCTTCATGGTGCAGGAGCCCAGCGGGATCATCGACTGGTTCAACGCCAGGTCCTTGTTCTCCAGCTGCTTGAGATAACGCAGCATCTCGGTTTCGCTGTGATGGCTGTTGAACACCGGATGGATCAGGTAAGGCGTGCTGCGCAGCAGGTCCTGGGGAATGCCCGGGACCAGGCTTTCAGCGTCCAGTTGCGCGACGTCCAGGCCGTGGTCGGCGCCGAGGAACACATCGAACAGGCGGGCGACGGTATGCTCGTCGCAGGTTTCATCCAGGCTCAGGCCCAGGTGCCCGCGCCCGAGGATCCGCAGATTGATCTGCGCGGCCTTGGCGCTCTCGATGATGGCCGTCTGGCTACCGCCGACCTCCAGCGTCAGGGTGTCGAAGAACTGCCTGTTCAGCCGCTCGATGCCCTTGCGCTCAAGGCCGGTGGCGAGGATGCAGGTCAGCCGGTGGACACGCTGGGCGATGCGCCGCAGACCTTCCGGACCGTGATAGACCGCGTAGAAACTGGCGATATTGGCCAGCAGCACCTGGGCCGTGCAGATGTTCGAGTTGGCCTTCTCGCGGCGGATATGTTGCTCGCGGGTTTGCAGGGCCATGCGCAGCGCCACATTGCCCCGGGCATCCCTGGACACGCCGATGATCCGCCCCGGAATCGCCCGCTTGTACTCTTCGCGACTGGCAAAGAACGCCGCATGGGGCCCGCCGTAGCCCATGGGCACGCCAAAGCGCTGGGACGAACCGAACACCACGTCGGCCCCCAGCTCGCCCGGCGGCGTCAGCAGCAACAGGCTCAACAGGTCGGCCGCCACGCAGGCCAGCGCCTGCTGCGCATGCAGGTGATCGATCAGCGGCCGCAGGTCGCGAATCTCGCCGTGGGTGTCCGGGTACTGCAACAAGGCGCCGAACACCTGGTGCTGCTTGAGGTTGTCCAGGGTGTCGACCACCAGTTCGAAGCCGAACCCTTCGGCGCGGGTCTGCACCACCGAGAGAGTCTGCGGATGGCAGTTCTGGTCGACGAAGAACAGATTGCTTTTCGACTTGGCCACGCGCTTGGCCAGGGCCATGGCTTCGGCGGCGGCGGTCGCTTCGTCCAGCAGCGAGGCGTTGGCCAGCTCCAGGCCGGTGAGGTCGATGGTCAGTTGCTGGAAATTGAGCAGGGCTTCGAGCCGGCCCTGGGCGATTTCCGGTTGGTAGGGTGTGTAGGCGGTGTACCAACCGGGGTTTTCCAACACGTTGCGCAGGATCACCGTGGGGGTCAGGGTGCCGTGATAACCCATGCCGATCAGGCTGGTCCAGACCTGGTTCTGCTCGGCATAACCGCGCAGCTTGGCCAGGGCGGCCTGCTCGTCCAGCGCCGGCGGCAGGTCCAGCGGACGGTTGAAACGGATGCCCGGCGGCACCGTCTGTTCGATCAGCTCGACCCGGCTGCCCAGGCCCAGGCTGTCGAGCATCGCTTGCTGCTCGGCGGCGTCGGGCCCGAGGTGACGCCGCAGAAAGGCATTGGGATCGCGTAACTGGCTCAAGGACGGCAACTGGGACATGACGGGCTCTCTCTCAGGCGGCGCTCGGCGTCGATGGAACACGGTCAAAGCAGCATAGCAGCCGATCCCGGACGCCGACGGTGTGGCACCCCGGGCCAACCGGTAGCATGATGCTCGACTCCGGCGCGGCCCGCCGCCCTGCCTCGACCTCTGCTTATCGGGTACCCCATCGTCATGAGCCAGCTGCCTTTCCTGCCGTTCTCCAAACCCACCATCGATGAAGCCACCATCGCCAGCGTCGGCGAAGTCCTGCGTTCGGGCTGGATCACCAGCGGGCCCAAGGTCCAGGCCTTCGAAGCGCAACTCTCGCAGTATTGCGGCGGGCGCCCGGTGCGCACCTTCAATTCCGGCACCTGCACCATGGAGATCGCCCTGCGGATCGCCGGCATCGGCCCTGGCGACGAAGTCATCACCACGCCGATTTCCTGGGTGGCCACGGCCAACGTGATTCTCGAAGTCGGCGCCACCCCGGTGTTCGCCGACATCGACCCGGTTACCCGCAACATCGACCTGGCCCAGGTGGAAGCGGCCATCACGCCACGGACCAAAGCCATCATCCCGGTATTTCTCGCCGGCCTGCCGCTGGACATGCCGCGCCTGTATGCCCTGGCGCGCAAATACGGCCTGCGGGTCGTGGAAGACGCCGCCCAGGCGCTGGGTTCGAGCTGGAACGGCGAGCGCATCGGTGCCGGCGGCGACCTGGTGTCTTTCAGCTTCCAGGCCAACAAGAACGTCACCTGCAGCGAGGGTGGCGCCCTGGTGCTGAACACCGCCGAAGAGGCCCGCCTGGCGGAGAAGTACCGCCTGCAAGGCGTGACTCGCCACGGCTTCGATGGCCTGGACGTGGACGTGCTGGGCGGCAAATTCAACATGACCGACGTCGCGGCCGCCATCGGCCTGGGCCAGTTCGCCCATCTCGAAGCCCTCACCGCGCACCGCCGCGAACTGGCCCGGCATTACTTCGAATGCTTCGGCAGCGGCTTCGAAGCCCGCTACGGCGCCCAGCTGCCACCAGCAGATTTCAGCAACAGCAACTGGCACCTGTTCCAGCTGGTACTGCCGCAGCGGCATGACGGCAAACCGGCGCGGGCGACCTTCATGGAGCAGATGCAGGAACGCGGGATCGGCATCGGCTATCACTACCCGCCGATTCACTTGCTAAGCCTGTACCGCGAGCGCGGTTTCAAGGAGGGGATGTTCCCGGTGGCGGAACGGGTAGGACGACTGATCGTCTCGTTGCCGATGTTCACAGCCATGAACAAGGGCGATGTTGAGCGCTCGGTAGCGACGGTGAAGGCTGTCTTGCAAGATGCATAAATAAATAGATACCCAGCCCTTGAACGGCTGGCTTGTGCAATATTCAAGACGCTCAATGCCCAGGCATTGGGCGTTTTTATTTCAGCAATAAATACAGTTGCCAATAGTTATATAAGTGTCCACTTGTCCGATCCTTTGCGCCAAAAACCAGACTCCCGGCAAGACTCACTTTAATCGCACACATAAACACATGATAAATCAGCACGAACCAATGCATTAAATTTCCGAAATACAGACGACTTTCACAACAATAGCCAATCATTCTATAGGTCAACTTTCCGCCTGCTATGTTTACTTATGACTGCGCCTTGGAAACAAAAGGCCATTACGCAGTTGAAAAGACCGTTACAAAATCCATGTTTCAATTTACTCGAAATGGAGTTCACAGAAATGAGCAGCCAACAAATAGTTGTATACATCGAAGAAGAACAGTTGATTGCGCAAAAGAACAACAACTACAGCCTCTATCTGGCCAAGAAAGTAAATAATGACTTTACTGTCATCTGGCAATCAAAAGGCCCCGTTGCGACAGTCAACAACCCTAGTTACCAATATAGAAACACCTTTGATATCGCCACCCCGTCGTTCATGGTCAACTTCACCAATGACCCGGTCAGCAGCGGCGATGTCACCTTCACCTCCGGCGGGAAAAACCTGCCCATCAGCACCGGCCAGACCACGACGCTCGATGCGAACGGCGTGTTCACACCGGCCAAGAATGGCGGCGTCCCCTCGGATGTTCTCATCAAAAATGAGCTGCAAGGCAATCCGCATGCAATCCTCCTGGATTCCAACGGCAACAACATCTGGGTGAACCGTCAGAGCGGCATGAACATCGGCCCTGCGACGCTGACACCAAAGAGCCAATATCAACTCTGGTTCGGCAACATTCAGGAAACCGGTTCGTTGATCGCCATCAACCTGTCCAACCCCTATGTAGCGACCCTGCAGGATGGCGGCAGCGTCACCATTACCTACACCGACAGTGGCACCTGGGTGACCGGCGAACCGGCCAGAGTCCTGAGCGCCTCCGAAGTCAGGGCACTGCACGCCAGGCTCGGGATCGCGGCCTAGTCCGCCGGGCGGATCGAGCATCGGTTGCGCGAAGGACATAGAGCACTGCGCGATGCCATTGGCAGTCTTCCGTTCGCAAGTTCCGCTCATGCAAGAAAACCCTGTATATCGTAGATCTACAGGGTTTTTTATTGATGGTGTCGAAGCCATAGTCGAACGGGCCAGGTGGAGTCGAGACTCTGTGCCTGAATCATCCACAGGATGAGCGTGAGATTAGCCATGAGTAAGCAAACCATAATTGTCTATATTGAAGAAGAGCAACTTGTTGCACAAAAGATAAACAATTACAGCCTCTACCTGGCCAAGAAAGTAAACAGTTCCTTCACTGTCATCTGGCTTTCAAAACCACCATTCACCGCCCCCAACCAACCGACGTATCAATACAAGAACATCTTCAATATCACCAATGATTCCTACATGGTGAATTTCACCAATACACCGCTGCAAGAAGGAGACGTCAATTTTACTTCAGGCGGAAAGAACCTACCCATCAACACAGGCCAGATAACCACCCTGGATCAATATGGTGTATTCAGCCCTGCAAAGAATGCTGGAACGCCAGGAGATGTTTCAATAAATAACGAACTTCTGGCCAACCCCAGCAATATATTGTTGGACTCCACCGGACTCAGTCTCTGGGTGAACCGCTCAGGTGGCATGAATATAGGCATAACCACCATGACCCCCAAAAACGAGTTTCAACTATGGTTCGGTCCGGCCCAAGCGGCGGGTTCGCTGATCCCCAGCAACCTGTCCAGCCCTTACAACATCAGCGTGAACGACGGAGAAACCAAAACCGTCACCTACACCAATCAGGGCGCCTGGGTTAGCGGCGCACCCGCGGCGAGTTTGACGGCAGAAGAAGTGGCAGCGCTTCACATCAGGGTGAACAAAGCCGTGCTGCGGGCCAGATCGCTCCGCCGCTAGGCCAGCCCCAGACGTCGCCTGCAAACGAAAAACGCCGCGTACCCGATAAGGGCAACACGGCGCTCTTGTAGCGGATTCGCTTCCGGCAGGGGTTATTCGCCGATAGCGGCCTTATAACCGGCTGCGTCGAGCAGCTTCTCAAGGTCAGCAGCGTTGGCCGGCTTGAGCTTGAAGATCCAGGCGCCGTACGGGTCGCTGTTGAGCAGCTCGGGGCTGCCGCTCAGGTCTTCGTTGACCGCGATCACTTCACCGGCCACTGGCGCGTAGATATCGGAAGCGGCCTTCACCGATTCCACCACACCGGCCTGGTCGCCAGCGCCGAAGACATTGCCGACTTCGGTCAGCTCGACGAACACCACGTCGCCCAGGGCTTCCTGAGCGTGGTCGCTGATGCCCACGGTCACGGTGCCATCGGCTTCCAGACGGGCCCATTCGTGACTTTCGGCAAAACGCAGGTCAGCAGGGATATCGCTCATGTTCTGTGTCCTCAAGAAGAAATGTCAGCGGTCGATCCCGCCGGAAATAAGTTAGATCAAGGTCTTGCCATGACGCACGAAGGTCGGTTTTACCACCCGGACCGGGTACCACTTGCCACGGATTTCCACTTCTGCACGGTCGGCGGTAGCCATGGGCACCCGTGCCAGGGCGATCGATTTGCTAAGCGTAGGAGAGAAACTACCACTGGTGATCTCTCCTTCGCCAACATCGGCGATGCGCACCACTTGATGGGCACGCAGCACGCCGCGTTCTTCCAGCACCAGGCCGACCAGTTTGTGCTTCACCCCACCCGCGCGCTCGGCCTCCAGCGCGGTGCGCCCGATGAACTTACGCGACGCCGGTTCCCAGGCGATGCTCCAGGCCATGTTGGCCACCAGCGGTGAAACCTCCTGGTGAATGTCCTGGCCGTACAGGTTCATGCCGGCCTCCAGGCGCAGGGTGTCCCGGGCGCCGAGGCCGATCGGCGAGATGCCCGCGCCGACCAGATCGTTGAAGAACGCCGGGGCCTGGTCGGCCGGCAGGACGATTTCCAGGCCATCTTCACCGGTGTAGCCGGTGCGCGCGATGAACCAGTCGCCATCGGCCTGGCCTTCGAAGGGCTTGAGTTGCTGGATCAGCGTGCCGCGCGACTGGGTCACCAGCTCGGCGATCTTGTGGCGGGCGTGGGGCCCCTGGATCGCCAGCATCGCCAGCTCGGAGCGTTCGTGCAGTTGCACCTGGAAATCGCCCAGCTGCGCGTGCATCCAGGCCATGTCCTGGTCACGGGTGGCGGCGTTGACCACCAGCCGGTAACCGGCGTCGGTGCGGTAGACGATCATGTCGTCGACAATGCCGCCGTGCTCGTTGAGCATGGCGCTGTACAAGGCCCTGCCGGGGCTTTGCAGGCGTTCGACGTCGTTGGCCAGCAGGTGCTGGAGCCAGGCCTTGGCCTGGGGTCCGTCGACATCGATCACGGTCATGTGGGATACATCGAAAACCCCGCAATCGCGTCGCACCTGATGGTGCTCCTCGACCTGCGAGCCGTAATGCAGAGGCATATCCCAACCGCCAAAATCGACCATCTTCGCGCCCAGGGCGAGATGAAGGTCATACAGAGGCGTGCGCTGTCCCATGGGTTTCTCCTTCCGGGCGTGGCGAAGGTGCGGGCGGTCGCCGTATGAGCTGAAAGCCTTGAAATAGATGGCTCTCAGACAATTCAAGAGACCCGATCAGAAAGATCGACCGCACCGAATGCCGCGCATTGTAGCCGCAAGGTGTGACACTGGCACCTAACCGATTCGATGAGCGGAGCGTCGGATCAGTCCGATCACCGGCAGCAATCCCACCAGGACCAGGGTCAGGGCCGGCAACGCGGCACGCGCCCATTCGCCCTCGCTGGTCATCTCGAAGATCCGCACCGCCAGCGTGTCCCAGCCGAACGGGCGCATCAGCAGGGTGGCGGGCATTTCCTTGAGCACATCGACGAACACCAGCAACGCCGCGCTCAGGGTGCCGGGCAGCAAAAGTGGCAGATACACTTTGAAAAACAGTCGTGGTCCACTGACCCCCAGGCTGCGCGCCGCTTCCGGCAGCGACGGGCGGATCCGCGCCAGGCTGCTTTCCAGCGGCCCGTAGGCCACCGCGATAAACCGCACCAGATAGGCCAGCAGCAACGCCGCCAGACTGCCCAGCAGCAAGGGTTTACCCGCCCCACCGAGCCAGCCCGACAGCGGGATCACCAGCTCGCGGTCCA
Source organism: Pseudomonas sp. RW409 (assembly GCF_003184125.1). Taxonomy (NCBI): domain Bacteria; kingdom Pseudomonadati; phylum Pseudomonadota; class Gammaproteobacteria; order Pseudomonadales; family Pseudomonadaceae; genus Pseudomonas; species Pseudomonas sp. RW409. Next base: position 90,468 of record NZ_QHHP01000004.1, read on the forward strand.
GATAACTGAAAGCCAGCATGATCGACACCGCCAGCACCGAACCCGGCAAGGCGTAACCCAGGTTGGCCAGGCTGACGCCGGAACGGATCGCCCGGGTCGGTGCCAACCGTCGGGCGAACGCCAGCAGCAGGGCCACGCTGACCGTGATCAGGGCCGCCATGGCGCCCAGGTACAGGGTGTGCAGGATCAGCCCGGCATAACGCTCGTCGAGATCGAAGCGGCCACGCTGCCAGAACCACACCACCAGTTGCAGCACCGGGATGACGAAGGCACAGGCGAACACCAGCGCGCACCAGCTTGTGGCCGCCAGGGCCTTGATGCCATGCAGGTGGTACAGCGCCTTGCCCCGTGGCCGCTCGTTGCCGGAGCGACTGGCGCCGCGGGCGCGACGCTCGCCGTACAGCACCAGCATCACCGCCAGCAGCAACAGGCTGGCCAGCTGCGCGGCGCTGGACAGGCTGAAGAAGCCGTACCAGGTCTTGTAGATGGCGGTGGTGAAGGTGTCGAAGTTGAACACCGCCACCGCGCCGAAGTCCGCCAGGGTTTCCATCAGCGCCAGGGCCACACCGGCGCCGATGGCTGGCCGCGCCATGGGCAGGGCCACGCGCCAGAACGCTTGCCAGGGCGTCTGCCCCAGCACCCGCGCGGCCTCCATCAGGCCTTTGCCCTGGGCCAGGAACGCGGTGCGCGCCAGCAGATACACATAGGGATAGAACACCAGCACCAGGACCAGGATCACCCCGCCGGTGGAACGCACCCGCGGCAGGCGCAGGCCCGTGCCGAACCATTCGCGCAGCAGGGTCTGCACCGGGCCGGAAAAATCCAGCAGGCCGACGAAGACAAAGGCCAGCACGTAGGCCGGAATCGCAAAGGGCAGCATCAGCGCCCAGTCCAGCCAGCGCCTTCCGGGAAACTCGCAGAGGCTGGTCAGCCAGGCCAGGCTCACCCCCAGCAGCGTCACGCCCACACCGACGCCCAGCACCAGGGTCAGGGTGTTGCCCAACAGGCGCGGCATCTGGGTCTCCCACAGGTGCGACCAGATCTGCTGGTCGACCACCTGCCACGACAGCAGCAGCACGCTCAGCGGCAGCAGCACCAGGGCGGCGACGGCAAAAACCAGCGGGTACCAGCGACGTTGGGCGGGATGGGCCACGAAAGACTCTCGAGCGGGATGGATCAATAAAAGGCAATGGCGAACCGGCTAAACAAAACGCCCCGCAAAGGCGGGGCGCAGTATAACCAGCGGATCAGTTCCAGCCAGCACGGTCCATCAGGCGAATGGCCTCGGCCTGACGCTTGCCGGCGACTTCCACCGGCAGGGTGTCAGCCACGAACTTGCCCCAGGCGGCCACTTCAGCGGACGGCGGCACGCTCGGGTTGGCCGGGAACTCCTGGTTCACGTCGGCGAAGATCTTCTGCGCTTCCTCGGTAGTCATCCACTCCACCAGGGCCTTGGCGGCTTCCGGATGCGGAGCGTGCTTGGTCAGGCCGATGCCCGACAGGTTGACGTGCACGCCGCGATCGCCCTGGTTCGGCCAGAACAGTTTGACCGGCAGATCCGGCTTCTGCTTGTGCAGGCGGCCGTAGTAGTAGGTGTTGACGATGCCCACGTCGCACTGGCCGGCGTTGATCGCCTCGAGCACCGCGACGTCGTCGGAGAACACGTCGGTGGACAGGTTGTTGACCCAGCCCTTGACGATTTCTTCGGTTTTCGCCGCGCCATGGGTTTCGATCAGGGTCGCGGTCAGCGACTGGTTGTAGACCTTCTTCGCCGTGCGCAGGCACAGGCGGCCTTCCCACTGCTTGTCAGCCAGGGCTTCGTAGGTGGTCAGCTCGGACGGTTTCACCCGCGCGGTGGAGTAGGCGATGGTCCGCGCCCGCAGGCTCAGGCCGGTCCAGGCGTGCGAGGCGGCGCGGTATTGCAGGGGGATGTTGGCGTCGATCACCTTGGAGGTGAACGGCTGCAGGATGCCCATCTGCTCGGCTTGCCACAGGTTGCCGGCATCGACGGTGAGCAGCAGGTCGGCGGTGGCGTTCTCGCCCTCGGCCTTGATCCGCTGCATCAGCGGCGCTTCCTTGTCGGTGATGAACTTCACCTGGACCCCGGTTTTCTGGGTGTAGAGATCGAAGACCGGCTTGATCAGCTCGTCGATACGCGAGGAGTAGACCACCACTTCGTCGGCTGCCTGGACAGTACCGCCAATGAGGGTGAGGGCCAGGGCGGTCAGTAGACGCTTCGGTGCCAACATGGGAGCGGTCTCTCGAAATCAAAGGGGAGTAAATGATAAGGACTACTATTTAGCTTCTCAAACTGAACCGGCGGCCGAGGCGTTACGAGATGTTGCATAACCCGTCGAGGGAACATTGGCCGGGCGATCCGATCGCGAGCAAGCTCGCTCCTACAGGGGGAGCGCCGATACTGTAGGAGCGAGCTTGCTCGCGATGAGGCCATTGGGATCAGGCCTTGGCCAGTTCCGGCAGATCCCCGGTGAGGCCCAGTGCCTGGCGCACGAACAGCGCCTTGGCCTCGGGCATCTGATCGACCATTTTCAACCCGGTGTTACGCAACCAGCGCAGCGGCAGCGGATCGGCCTGGAACAGCCGCTCGAAGCCCTCCATCGCCGCCATCAGCGCCAGGTTGTGCGGCATGCGCCGCCGCTCGTAACGGCTGAGCACCTTGGTGTCGGCCAGGCGTTCGCCGCGGCTGGCCGCCTGCAGCAGCACCTCGGCCAGCACCGCGGCATCGAGGAAGCCCAGGTTGACCCCCTGCCCGGCCAGCGGATGGATGGTATGAGCCGCGTCGCCGATCAGCGCCAGGCCTTCCGCCACGTAACGCTTGGCATGACGCTGGCGCAACGGCACACAGAGCCGCGGATCGGCGCTCAACACCGCGCCCAGGCGGCCTTCGAAGGCGCGCTCCAGTTCTCGGCAGAAATCGCTGTCGTCCAGCGCCATCAGGCGTTCGGCCTCGCTGGGCGTGGTCGACCAGACAATCGAGCACCAGTCATGCTGACCGTCGCGCTCCAGCGGCAGGAAGGCCAGCGGGCCGTTGTCGGTGAAACGCTGCCAGGCGGTCCTCTGGTGTGGCTCGGCGCAGCACACGCTGGTCACGATGGCGTGATGCAGGTAATCCCATTCGCGGGTGGCGCAGCCGGTCAGGCGCCGCACTGCCGAGTTGGCGCCATCGGCGGCGATCACCAGCGGCGCGCGCAGGCTGCGGCCATCGGCCAGGGTCAGCAGCCAGTCGTCGCCGGAACGGCGCATCTGCTCCAGGCGGGCATTGGCCAGCAGGCCGATGTCGCAGTTGTGCAGGCGCTCCAGGAGCGCGTCCTGGACCACCCGGTTTTCAACGATGTGGCCCAGCGCCTCGGCATGCACGCTGGCGGCCGAGAAGTGAATCTGCCCGGTGCCGCTGCCATCCCAGACCTGCATCTCGGCATACGGGCTGCTGCGCCGCCGGGTTACCCCTTCCCAGACACCCAGGCGCTCGAGAATCCGCTGGCTGGCCGCCGACAACGCGCTCACCCGCGGCTCGAACGGCGCTTCGCTGTCGAAGGGCTTGACCTTCAGCGGGCTGCCATCGAGCAGCAGCACTTCCAGGCCGCTGTCCTGCAACGCCAGCGCCAGGGCGCTCCCGACCATTCCGGCCCCGACAATCAGCAGATCTGCACGCATTTCCATGCTTTAAGCCTGTCTCGCTTGCGGCTTGAGCCGCACGTAAAGGGTTTTGTCGAGCCGCGCTGCCTGGCTGCCGACACTGTGCTGGATTTCCATGCCCGGTCGCGGGCTCAGCCACTCACGCATCGGGACGGGTACCCAGGCCCATGGCTTGCCGGGCGAACCAGCGCTTGGCCGGCGGCAGCAGGTCCAGGCCCAGCAGCCCGATATTGCGCCCCAGGGACACCAGCGGCAGCTTGCTGCCGAACAAGCGGGTGACCTGGTCGGAGAAGCCCACGGTCAGGTCCTGGTCCAGGCGCTGCCGCTCGCGGTAGGCCTGCAAGATGCTGAAATCGCCGGGCGGCGTCGGGCTGACCAGCAAGGCATCGGCCAGCGCCTGGGCGTCACGCAACGACAGGTTGAAACCCTGCCCGGCAATCGGGTGCAGGCTGTGGGCGGCGTTGCCCAGCACCACCAGATGAGGGCGCACCTGCTCCTCGGCCTCCACCAGCGACAGCGGATAAAGATGCCGCGCACCGACCTGTTTCAGGGTGCCCAGGCGATAACCGAATATTCCCTGCAATTCGCTGAGGAAGCTGCGATCATCCAGCGCGGCCAGGCGCTGCGCGTCCATGCCCAGACGGGTCCAGACCAGCGCGCAGCGGTTCTCCGGCAGCGGCAGCAGGGCCATCGGGCCGTCGTCGGTGAAGCGCTCGAAGGCCATGCCGTTATGGGCTTCGCTCGGGGTGATATTGGCGATCAGCGCGCTCTGGTTGTAGGGGCGCTTTTTCACCCCGATACCCAGTTGCTCGCGCAGCCCGGAGCGACCGCCGTCGGCCAGCACCGCCAGCTCGCAATCCAGGCTGGTTTCATCGTTGAGGGTCAGGCGATAGCCGTCTTCCAGCGGCTCCATGCGCGTGACTTCGGCCGGGCAGCGCCAGCTCACCACGTCCTTGTCCAGCCCCTGCCAGAGGCATTGGCCGAGCCAGGCGTTTTCCACCACATAACCCAGGGCGGGAACGCCCTCCTCCATGGCCGACAGCCGCGCGGTGGAAAACCGTCCACGGTCGGAGACATGGATCTGTTTGATCGGCTCGGCGCGACGGGAGATTTCCTGCCACACACCCAGCCGTTGATAGATCTGCCGCGCGCCGAACGACAGCGCCGAAGAACGCGCGTCGTAGCTGGGCTGATAGGTATCGCCCGGAGCGAACGGCTCGATCAGCACGATTTTCCAGCCGCGCTCCTTGGCGCCGGCCTGCAAGGCCAGGGCCAGGCTGGCACCGACCAGGCCACCGCCGATGATCGCCAGATTGACCCGGTTCATGCTGCATGGCTCCGTGCGGCGGCCATCAGGGCCTCGATCTCGGCCACGGTCTTTGGCACGCCACCGGTGAGAATTTCACAGCCTTGCTTGGTTACCACCACGTCATCCTCGATGCGCACGCCAATGCCGCGCCATTTCTTCGCCACGTTCTGATTGTCCGGCGCGATGTAGATACCCGGCTCGACCGTCAGGGCCATGCCGACTTCCAGCACCCGCCATTCGCCGCCGACCTTGTACTCGCCGACATCATGCACATCCATGCCCAGCCAGTGGCCGGCGCGGTGCATGTAAAACGCCTTGTAGGCTTCGCTGGCGATCAACTCGTCCACCTCGCCTTCGAGCAGCCCCAGCTTGACCAGCCCGGCGGTGATCACCTTGACGGTCGCCTCGTGAGCCTGGTTCCAGTGCTTGTTCGGCGCGATCTCGGCAAAGGCGGCTTCCTGGGAGGCCAGCACCAGCTCGTAGATCGCCTTCTGCTCGGCGGAAAACTTGCCGTTCACCGGCCAGGTGCGGGTGATATCGCTGGCATAACAATCGATCTCGCAACCGGCGTCGATCAGCACCAGATCGCCGTCCTTGAGCAACGCGTCGTTCTGCTGGTAATGCAGGATGCAGCTGTTGCGCCCGGCGGCGACGATCGAGCCGTAGGCCGGCATCTTCGCCCCGCCCCGGCGGAACTCGTAGTCCAGCTCGGCTTCCAGGCTGAACTCGTACAAGCCGGCGCGGCTGGCCTGCATGGCCCGAATATGGGCCTGGGCGGAAATCCGCGCGGCCTCGCGCATCACCTTCACTTCCGCCGCCGATTTATACAGGCGCATGTCGTGCAGCAGATGATCCAGGGCAACGAATTCGTTCGGCGGCTGGGCGCCCAGGTGCGCCTTGGAGCGGATCACATTGATCCATTCCATCAGGTGGCGATCGAACTCGGGGTTGCTGCCCATGGCCGAATACACCCGGTCGCGGCCTTCGATAAGGCCCGGCAGGATGTCGTCGATATCGGTGATGGGAAAGGCATCGTCGGCGCCGTAATCGCGAATCGCGCCTTCCTGGCCAGCCCGCAGGCCGTCCCAGAGTTCACGCTCGGCATTGCGCTCGCGGCAGAACAGGATGTACTCGCCATGCTCGCGACCGGGCATCAGCACGATCACCGCCTGGGGTTCGGGGAAACCGCTGAGGTACTGGAAATCGCTGTCCTGGCGGTAGACATGCTCGACGTCGCGGTTGCGGATCGCCACCGCGGCAGCCGGCAGGATCGCGATGCTGTTGGGTTCCATCTGCGCCATGAGCGCCTTGCGGCGGCGGGTGTATTCCGATTTCGGGATATGGATCATGGGCAGACGGATTTCCCTATCGAACGATCAGTGCAGAGAAGGCTTGGCGGCCGGTTCAACCGTCTTGTTGGTCTCGGTAAACAGCAGCAGCGGGGCGACCCGCAGGTATTCCATCACTTCCATGTAGTCGCTTTCGCCGTCGTCGGACTCTTCCAGTGCGTCCTGGACCTGGGCGATCGCCGCAAGGTCCTGCAACACTTCCGTGGCCTCGGCGCTCAGGGCGCTGCTGTCACGGGAGTTCAGGCCAAAGCCGGTGAGGAAACCCTGGCACCATTGACCCAGGGCCGCGGCGCGCTCGGCCAGCGGAGCGTCGTCGGTGGGCAGCAGCAGAACGACGGTCATGTCGTCGCTGGTCAGCTCGCCCTTGACCATTTCCTGCAGGCCGATCAAGGCGTTGCGAACATTGTCCTGCGGCTCGCCTTCGAGCAGTTCGGCGGCGTCGATCAGCCAGCCGTCGACCTCGAAGCCGGCGCCGGCGCAGCTGCGACCCAGCAACAGGCCATGCAATTCGGCAGGCGAGACAGGGTGACCGCTGCTGCTGAGCAGGGTGGCGAAGGCGTTGTACGGGGAATTCTGAATGGGCATGGGTAGCTAGGCGCCAAGCGGCGCAATGTCTAGAATGGAGGCCTTGTATCCTAGCATCGGCAGACGCGCCAAGACCATCGAGGCCGTCAACTCGTTTGCCCGGGCAGTTGCCACTCATCAGACAAATCCAGTGGGATCCAATGGAAGACACCGATCTGCAAGCGCTGATGGCTAGACTCGAACTGCTAATTGGCCGGGTCGAGCAACTAAAGAGTCAAAACGCACTCTTATTAGCTCAGGAAAAGACTTGGCGCGAGGAACGCGCGCACCTCATTGAAAAAAACGAAATCGCCCGGCGTAAGGTCGAATCGATGATTTCGCGCCTCAAGGCCCTGGAGCAAGACTCATGAGTTCAAGCAATAGCGTTACCGTGCAGATCCTCGACAAAGAGTATTCGATCATCTGCCCCCAGGAAGAACGTAGCAATCTGGTGAGCGCCGCCCGGTACCTGGATGGCAAGATGCGTGAGATCCGCAGCAGCGGCAAAGTCATTGGCGCCGATCGTATCGCCGTGATGGCCGCCCTCAACATTACCCACGATCTGCTGCACAAGCAGGACCGCCCTGACGTGCAAGCCAGCGGTTCGACCCGCGAACAGGTGCGCGATCTGCTCGAGCGCGTGGATCTGGTGCTTGCCACCGACACCGATACAACCAAGGCTGATTCCTGAGGGTGGTTGCGGTATAATCCCCACCACTCCCTGGGGTGCTTGCCAGTTGGCGATGTCCCTGAGCCGATTCGCACTACCCTGGAAGTTGCACGTTGGGCCGGTGTGCATGTCCGCTAGACGGAAAGCCTTAACGCCTACTGCATCTTCCGCCTTGAACTTTCGGGTTCAAGGGCTAAGTCGACAGCGGTTCATCCGGGGAGCCTGAATTCAATACCAATGCCAGTTATGCAAATAGCTGGCATTGTTTTTTTCGGCTCCGTTTTTTTCAGTTCAGGGTTATTTGATACGCTGTCCTGCCGTACCCCACCCGGACCCGAGCGACCATGACCGAACCGGCGCCGCTTTCCCGCCCGCAACTTCGACGCATACTGCGCAAAGCCCGCCGCGCCCTCACCGCCAGCGAACAACGCCAGGCCTCTCGTGGGCTGTATCGGCAACTGGCGCAGCATCCGCTGTTCCGCCGCGCCAGGCACATCTCCCTTTACCTGCCCATGGACGGTGAAATCGATCCGCGCCCGCTGCTGCTGGCCGCGCAACGCCGGGGCAAGGCGACCTATCTGCCGGTGCTCAGCGCCTGGCCCCAGACCAAGATGGTGTTTCAGCGCGTTCGCCCCGGGGAAAAACTGCGCCCCAACCGCTTCCGCATTCCCGAGCCACGGAGAAGCCTGGCCCGGCAACGCAAGGTCTGGGCGCTGGACCTGGTGCTGTTGCCGCTGGTCGGCTTCGATGAGGCGGGTGGGCGCCTGGGAATGGGCGGTGGTTTCTATGATCGCAGCCTGGCCTATCTGGCACGGCGCAAAAGCTGGCGCAAGCCGACGCTGCTGGGGCTGGCCCATGAATGTCAGAAAGTCGCGAAACTGGATCAGGCGAGCTGGGATGTACCGCTGCAAGGAACGGTGACAGACAAGAAATGGTATTTCGCGAAATAGGCGCCACCACAAGAGAGCGGCGCCCTGGAAGGGATCAACGTTTGTAAGGCTGCTGCTGTTGCGCGAGTTCGACCGGAGCGTCGGTCTTGTTGGCCCACAAGCTCTGCGCATAACCGGTTGTCACCACGCCCAAACCGAACAAAATAACCAAAATCCATAGTAAATCCGGTTTGCGTTGCATCGATTGCCCCCCTCAGGCAAATCACACACGATGACAGCAACGGTTTCCATAACAGGCCGTGCAGCAGCGTCAAGCTTAAAATCCCGGCATTCTGCGATAACGTGAACCGACACGCAAATGCTGACGTCAACCGACTGTCGGTTTGTCATAAAATCGCCCGACAACTTGCCCACGTCCCTCTGGAGAGCAAAGAAAATGGCCTATTGGCTGATGAAATCCGAACCGGAAGAACTCTCGATCGAGGGCCTGGCACTCAAGAAACAGGCGCGCTGGGACGGCGTGCGCAACTACCAGGCGCGAAACTTCCTGCGCAACATGGCGGTGGGTGACCAGTTCTTCTTTTATCACTCCAGCTGCCCCGAGCCGGGCATTGCCGGGATCGGCCAGATCATCGAGGCCGCCTACCCGGATCCGACCGCCCTGGAACCGGAAAACCCACACTTCGATCCCAAGGCCAGCGCCGAGAAAAACGCCTGGAGCGCCGTCGACGTCGCCCATGTCGAAACCTTCCCCAAGGTGCTGCGCCTGGATTATCTGAAGCAGCAAAGCGCCCTCGCCGAGCTGCCCCTGGTGCAGAAAGGCAGCCGGCTGTCCGTGATGCCGGTGACCGCCGAACAGTGGGCGGCAGTACTCGCGTTGCGCTGAACAGGCCGCCAGCGCTACTCAGGCAGGCATCCCGCGCACAACGTACTAGGCTTGCCCGTTCATTTGACGGACATCAAGTCGCCTAACGGCTTGAGCCGCCAGACTAGAACGCTATAGCCGCAGGGATACCCCCAATGCCGACGAATCACCGCTCCTCCCGTCTTTTTGCCTTCGCCTTGCTGGCATTGCTGCTGATCGCGGGCGGTTTTGGTTATTGGAAATCCACCCTGGACCGCCTGCCCGAAGGCCTGAGCATGGGCAACGGCCGGCTTGAAGCCACCGAAGTGCAGATCGCCAGCAAGACGCCCGGACGCCTGGCCGAAGTGCTGGTCGACGAAGGCGACAAAGTATCCAAGGACCAGCTGCTGGCCCGCATGGACACCCGCACCCTGGAAGCCCAGCGCGCCCAGGCCGAGGCCGATGTGGTGCGCACCCGGGAAAACCTCGCGGCGGCCGAAGCCAACGTGCAGCTGCGCCAGAGCGAACTGCTGCTGGCCAACCAGGAACTCAAGCGCTCCCGGGAACTGTTCAAGCGTGGTTTCGCCAGCCAGCAGATCATCGACCAGCAGCAGGCGCGCCTGAACACTGGCAACGCCGCCGTCCAGGCAGCCCAGGCCCAGGTCGCCGCGGTGCGCGCTGCCATTGGCTCGGCCAAGGCGCTGGTTGCCCAACTGACCAGCGAGATCGACGACAGCAGCCTGCGCGCGCCCATCGACGGCATCATCCAGCTGCGCCTGGCCGAACCGGGCGAGGTGCTGGGCGCCGGCGGCCGGGTGTTGCTGCTGATCGACCCGAGCGACCAGTACATGAACCTCTACCTGTCCGCTTCAGTGACCGGCCGCCTGGCCGTCGGCAGCGAGGCGCGGATCCTCCTCGACGCCCTACCCGATCAACCGCTGCCGGCGAAAATCAGCTTTGTCGCGGCCAAGTCCCAGTTCACCCCCAAGGAAGTGGAAACCCGCGATGAGCGCCAAAAACTGGTGTTCCGCGTCAAGCTGCGGCTGACCGAACCCAGCGCCGTTCCGCAGGCCAAGCCGGGCATGCCCGGCGCCGGCTACGTGCGCACCGCGACCGTGGACTGGCCGGCCAACCTGCAATGAACGAGCTGGCGCTGCAGGCCACCGGCATCAATCACCGTTATGGCTCGCAACAGGCCCTGGCCGACCTCACCTTCAGCCTGCCCGCCGGCACCCGCTGCGGGCTGATCGGCCCGGATGGCGCCGGCAAGTCGAGCCTGCTGGGCTTGATCGCCGGGGTGAAGAAGCTGCAGCAGGGCCAACTGCAAGTGTTCGGCGGCTCCATCGAGCAACGTCGCCATCGCAACAGCCTGTACGCACGGATCGCCTTCATGCCCCAGGGCCTGGGCGGCAACCTGTATCCCGAGCTGTCGATCCAGGAAAACATCCGCTTCTTCGCCACCCTGTTCGGCCTGTCGAAAAGCCAATGCGAACAGCGCATGCACAACCTGTTGCTGGCCACCGACCTGCTGCGCTTCGCCGAACGGCCCGCGGGCAAGCTGTCCGGTGGGATGAAGCAGAAGCTCGGGCTGTGCTGCGCGCTGATCCATGAGCCGGACCTGCTGATCCTTGACGAGCCCACCACCGGTGTCGACCCGCTGTCGCGGCGGCGCTTCTGGGAACTGGTGGACGAGGTTCGCCGCCAGCGCCCGCAACTGACGCTGCTGGTGGCCACCGCCTATATGGAGGAAGCCGAACAGTTCGAACACTGCCTGATGCTCGACCGCGGCCGGCTGATTGCCCAGGGCTTGAGCCGGGAACTGGCCATCGTCACGCCCAGTGGCAAGCTCGACGATGCCTTCACCCACTTTCAGGGCGACAGCGGGCATGACAACCAGCCGCTGGTGATCCCGCCAAGAACCACAGACAACCAGCAAATCGCCATCGAGGCCCATGAGCTGACCTTGCGTTTCGGCGATTTCACCGCCGTGAACAAGGTCAGCTTCGCCATTGGCCGGGGCGAGATTTTCGGCTTCCTCGGTTCCAACGGCTGCGGCAAGACCACCACCATGAAGGTCCTGACCGGGCTGATGCCGGCCACCGAGGGCAGCGCCAAACTGCTGGGCAACCCGGTGGACGCCAAGGACCTGGCCACCCGCAAGCGCGTGGGCTTCATGTCCCAGAGCTTTTCGCTGTACGGCGAACTCAGCGTGCGCCAGAACCTGGTGCTGCACGCCCGGCTGTTCGACCTGCACAAGGCCGAGAGCGGCCCGCGGATCGAAGAGCTGATCCGCCGTTTCGCCCTCCAGGAGATTGCCGAACAACCCTCCGGCGCCCTGCCCCTGGGCTTGCGCCAGCGCCTGTCCCTGGCGGTGGCGGTGCTGCACCGCCCGGAAGTGTTGATCCTCGACGAGCCGACCTCGGGCGTCGACCCGGCGGCCCGCGATGACTTCTGGCGCCTGTTGATCGAGCTGTCGCGGGAGCAGGGGGTGACGATCTTTCTGTCCACCCACTTCATGAACGAAGCCCAGCGCTGCGACCGCATCTCGCTGATGCACGCCGGCCAGGTGCTGGCTTGCGATACGCCGGCCGCCCTGCAGCAACAGTTCGCCGGCGAAACCCTGGAAGCCGCCTTTGTCCGCTGCCTGGAAGACGCCCAGGGCACGTCGGAACCACCGCCCCCAGCCACGGAACAGCCCGAGGTCGCCAGCGCCATGCACAGTGACGGTCGGCGCTTCAGCCTGTCGCGCCTGATCGCCGTGGCCACCCGTGAAGGCAAGGAGCTGATGCGCGACCGGGTGCGCCTGAGCTTCGCCTTGCTCGGGGCGCTGTTCATGATGGTGATCTTTGGCTACGGCATTTCCCTGGACGTGGAAAACCTCGCCTTCGCCGTCTACGACCAGGACCAGACGCCGCAAAGCCGCGCCTACCTGGAAGCCTTCCGCAGCTCCCGCTACTTCAAGGAGCAGAAGCCGATCCGTGACGCCGCCGAGCTGCACCGGCGCCTGCAACGCTCGGAGATCAAGCTGGCCCTGGAGATTCCCCCCGGCTTCGGTCGCGATCTGTACGCCGGGCGCCAGCCCGCGGTGGCCGCCTGGCTCGACGGCGGCATGCCGTTTCGCGCCGAGACCAGTCGCAACTATGTCGAAGCAGTGCATCAAGCCAATATCGAATTGCTCGCCGAACACAGCAGCCGGGCCCCGGGGCGGCCCCCCGCGGCCCGCCTGGAAACGCGCTTTCGCTACAACCAGGACGTGGTCAGCGTGAATGCCATCGGCCCCGGGGTGATGGCGCTGATCCTGGCGTTCATCCCGGCGATGCTCACGGCGCTGGGCATCGTGCGCGAGAAGGAACTGGGCTCGATCACCAACTTCTACGCCACACCACTCAAGCGCCTGGAGTTTCTCCTGGGCAAGCAGGCGCCTTACCTGGGCCTGAGCCTGATCAACCTGGCGCTGCTGGTGGCCATGAACCGCTGGCTGTTCGGCGTGCCCTTCAAGGGCAGCGGCCTGACCCTGGCCTTCGGCGGCCTGCTGTACGTGCTGGCCACCACCAGCCTGGGCCTGCTGATTTCCGCCTTCACCCGCACCCAGATCGCGGCGATCCTCGGCACCATGATCATCACCAGCCTGCCGACCATCCAGTTCTCCGGACTGATCGTGCCGCGCTCGTCGCTGGACGGCGCCGCGGCGCTGATGGGGCAGCTGTTCCCCGCCGGTTACTTCCTCGACATTGCCGTCGGCACCTTCACCAAGGCCCTGGACCTGCGCCAGCTGTGGCCACAGTGCCTGGCGCTGTTCGGGTTCTTCCTCGGGTTCACCGGGCTGAGCCTGGCGATGCTGAAAAAGCAGGAGGCCTGATGCACCGGTTCAACCACATCCTGCGCCTGGGCCTCAAGGAACTCACCAGCCTGCGACACGACAGCGTGTTGCTGCTGTTCCTGCTGTACGCCTTCACTGTGGCCATCTACATGCCCGCGGCCGGGTCGGTGATCGGCGTGCACAACGCCAGCGTCGCGCTGGTGGACGAAGACCACAGCCATCTCTCGCGCCAGCTGGCCGAGGCCCTGCAACCCCCGGAATTCCAGAACCCGGAGCCGTTGCCCTACGACCAGCTGGACCAGGTCATGGACAGCGGCCAGTTCACCTTCGTCATCAATGTGCCAGCCAACTTCCAGAACGACCTGCTGGCCGGGCGCCAACCCAGCGTGCAAGTGAATGTCGACGCCACCGCCATGAGCCAGGCCTTCATGGGCGCCGGTTATATCGGGCGGATTTTCCAGCGTGAACTGTCGAACTACAGCCAGGCCGACCCCGCAAGCCGGATGCCGGCCCAACTGACCAGTCGCGCGCTGTTCAACACCAATCTGCAGGGCGGCTGGTTTCTGGCGGTGATCCAGATCGTCAACAACATCACCATCCTGGCCATTATCCTGACCGGTACGGCGCTGCTGCGCGAGCGCGAGCACGGCACCCTAGACCATCTGCTGGTGCTGCCGCTGACCGCCCTGGAAATCATGCTGGCGAAGATCTGGAGCAACATGCTGGTGGTGGTGCTCTGCACCTGGGTGTCGCTGGAGGTGATCGTCAAAGGCGTGCTGGGCGTGCCGCTGGCCGGTTCGCTGGGGCTGTTCCTCGCGGTGACCGCGCTTTACCTGTTCGCCAGCACCGCGCTGGGGATCTTTCTCGCCACGCTGGCGCGTTCGACCCCGCAATTCGGCTTGCTGGCGATTCCGGTGATCATCCCGATGTTGCTGCTGTCGGGCGGCAGCACCCCGTTGGACAGCATGCCTCAGTGGCTGCAATGGGTGATGCAGGGCTCGCCGTCGACGCACTTCGTCAGCCTCAGCGCCGCGATCCTGTTTCGCGATGCCGGCATCAGGGTGGTCTGGCCAGACCTGCTGGCCCTGGCGGTGATCGGCCTGCTGTTCTTTGGCATTGCCCTGGCGAGGTTTCGCAGGAGCCTGGCGTCCTGAGCGACTGGTAGGAGCGAAGCTTGCTCGCGATCAGCCGTCAGGCTGGAATTTGGCGGGGTCCGCGATATCGCTATCGCGGGCAAGCCTCGCTCCTACGGATCCAGCGTTACTGGATGATCAGGTTGTTGAACAGCAGGTCTTCCACCACCGGCTTGCCGGTTTCGTCGTTCATCACCTGCTGGGTCTGCTTCAGGGCTTCCTGGCGCAGCTTTTCCTTGGCTTCGACGTTGTTCATGGTTTCCGTGGTCTGCTGGGCGAACAGCGCCACCAGCTGGTTGCGGATCAACGGCTCGTTGGCCCTCACCGCCTGGGCGGCGGCATCGCCGGTCACCCGCAGGGCGACGTCAGCCTTGTAGACCTTGAGCTTGGGGCCGCCATCCAGGCCGTAGTTACCCACGAACGGCGGGTTCAGGCTGATGTAACTGACTTTCGGTGCTTCGCCCTCTTTAGCTTCCTCGGCCATGGCTGCCATGGGCAGAGACAGGGCCAGCATCAACATGATCCACGCTTTCACAATTCGCTCCTTATCCGGTAGGCGGTCTAGCATAAAGGCCCCTCTGCCTGAGCCCAAGCACAAAGCTTATGGCTGGTTATCAGGCCGGGGCATGCTCGTTGACCGCGTTATTCACCCACCTACACTTATCGGCCATCACTCCCAAAGGAATAGCCCTGATGAAAGCCGTGCTGTGCAAAGCCTTCGGCCCCGCCGAAACGCTGGTGCTGGAAGACGTCGCGAGTCCTGTACCGAAGAAGAACGAAATCCTGCTGCAGGTGCACGCAGCCGGGGTGAACTTCCCGGACACGCTGATCATCGAGGGCAAATACCAGTTCAAGCCACCCTTCCCGTTCTCGCCCGGTGGCGAGGCCGCGGGAGTGGTCGGCGCTGTCGGCGAGAAGGTGAGCCACCTCAAGGTCGGCGACCGGGTCATGGCGCTGACCGGCTGGGGCAGCTTCGCCGAGGAAGTGGCGGTGCCGGGCTACAACGTCCTGCCGATTCCAGCGTCGATGGACTTCAATACCGCTGCCGCCTTCAGCATGACCTACGGCACCTCGATGCATGCCCTCAAGCAGCGCGGCAACCTGCAACCGGGTGAAACCCTGCTGGTGCTCGGCGCTTCCGGCGGTGTCGGCCTGGCGGCGGTGGAAATCGGCAAGGCCATGGGCGCCCGGGTCATCGCCGCCGCCAGCAGCGCCGAGAAACTCGCGGTGGCCAAGGCCGCCGGCGCCGATGAGTTGATCAACTACAGCGAAACCAGCCTGAAGGACGAGGTCAAGCGCCTGACCGACGGCCAGGGCGCCGACGTGATCTACGACCCGGTCGGCGGCGACCTGTTCGACCAGGCCATCCGCTCCATCGCCTGGAACGGCCGGCTGCTGGTGGTGGGTTTTGCCAGCGGACGCATTCCCGAGCTGCCGGTCAACCTGGCGCTGCTCAAGGGCGCCGCGGTGGTGGGTGTGTTCTGGGGTTCGTTCGCCCAGCGCCAGCCCCAGGACAACGCGGCGAACTTCCAGCAGTTGTTCGGCTGGTTCGCCGAAGGCAAGTTGAAACCGCTGGTCTCGCAGGTCTATCCGCTGAGCAACGCCGCCAGCGCCATCAACGATCTTGGCCAGCGCAAGGCGGTGGGCAAGGTGGTGGTCCAGGTTCGCTGAATCCCCTGCGCTCTACCGGAGCCTGCTCGCAATAACCGGATGAACCTGTTTATCGTGAGCAAGCTCTTCTCCCACCCGCCGCAGCCGCCGGCACCAGAAACGCCCCCTGCTTATCTTTAAGCGACATGTTCGTAAAAGAACATGCAAATGCTCCTGTGTTGCGTGCTCCCAGATAAGATGCAGTGCTATTTTCGGTAACGAAACTGTAACATTCGCATCCGCAGTCAAAACAAGAAATTTGGAGCTCTTGAATGTTTGCTTTCTTTCGACCTGCCGCACACCAGGCGCCCCTGCCTGACGAAAAAATAGACAGCACCTACCGCCGCCTGCGCTGGCAGATCTTCGCCGGGATCTTCATCGGCTACGCCGGCTACTACCTGCTGCGCAAGAACTTCTCCCTGGCCATGCCGTACCTGATCGAAGAGGGTTACACCCGCGGTCAGCTGGGCTTGGCCATGTCGGCGATCGCCATCGCCTACGGCCTGTCCAAGTTCCTCATGGGCCTGGTGTCCGACCGCTCCAACCCGCGCTACTTCCTGCCCTTCGGCCTGCTGGTGTCGGCCGGGGTGATGTTCATTTTCGGTTTCGCACCCTGGGCCACATCCAGCGTGACCATGATGTTCATCCTGCTGTTCATCAACGGTTGGGCCCAGGGCATGGGCTGGCCGCCAAGCGGGCGGACCATGGTGCACTGGTGGTCGCAGAAGGAACGCGGCGGCGTGGTTTCGGTATGGAACGTTGCGCACAACGTCGGCGGCGGCCTGATCGGCCCGCTGTTCCTGCTCGGCATGGGTTGGTTCAACGACTGGCACGCGGCGTTCTACGTCCCGGCCGCCGTGGCCTTGATGGTGGCGCTGTTCGCCTTCGTCACCATGCGCGACACCCCGCAATCGGTCGGCCTGCC
Organism: Pseudomonas sp. RW409; assembly: GCF_003184125.1. NCBI lineage: Bacteria > Pseudomonadati > Pseudomonadota > Gammaproteobacteria > Pseudomonadales > Pseudomonadaceae > Pseudomonas > Pseudomonas sp. RW409. The sequence continues at coordinate 107,279 of NZ_QHHP01000004.1, forward strand.
GCCAATCGAGAAATACAAGAACGACTACCCGGAAGGCTACGACGCCAGCCACGAAGAAGAATTCAGCGCCAAGGAAATCTTCGTCAAATACGTGCTGCGCAACAAAATGCTCTGGTACATCGCCATGGCCAACGTCTTCGTCTACCTGCTGCGCTACGGCGTACTGGACTGGGCGCCGACCTACCTCAAGGAAGCCAAGCACTTCACCGTGGATAAAACCTCGTGGGCCTACTTCTTCTACGAGTGGGCGGGGATTCCGGGCACCCTGCTGTGCGGCTGGATGTCGGACAAGATCTTCCGTGGCAACCGTGGCCTGACCGGCATGGTGTTCATGGCCCTGGTGACCGTGGCGACCCTGGTGTACTGGCTGAACCCGGCCGGCAACCCGACCATCGACATGATCGCGCTGTTCTCCATCGGCTTCCTGATCTACGGCCCGGTGATGCTGATCGGCCTGCAGGCCCTGGAGCTGGCACCGAAGAAAGCCGCCGGCACCGCCGCGGGCTTTACCGGTCTGTTCGGCTACCTGGGTGGCTCGGTCGCGGCCAGCGCGGCGATGGGCTACACCGTGGACCACTTCGGCTGGGACGGCGGTTTTGTCCTGCTGGTAGGCGCCTGCCTGCTGTCGATGGCCTTCCTGGCCCCGACCCTGTGGCACAAACAGGTCGCCAGCCAGAGCCGCGAAGCCATTGCCTAGTGGGTTGCTGACTTACAGCGCTTGAGCCGCGCCTCCAGATTACGGTCTGGCATGGCGTGGCTACGCAGGGCGTGCACGGTCTGCTCGACATAATCGCGAGTGGTGCCGTAGCGCCCGCAGGCGCTTTCAAATACCTGGCTCAGCACATGGTCCGGCAGGTTGCCGGCATAGCTGGGCAGGTGTCGCTCCAGAACGAACCCCAGGGCCTGAACCCGGCTACCGTCTTCGAGACGGCAGTTGAGCCAGTGCGGGCGATAGGACGGGTACGGCATCTCGCGCTGCCACAGCGCATACAGCGAGGTTTCCAGCTGTTCTTCCGGCAAGCGGTAGGCGAAGCCGCTGCAGGAACCGCCACGATCCAGGCCAAAGACCAGCCCCGGCTTCTCCGGCGTGCCACGGTGTTCATGGGACCACAGGTACAAGCCGCGATGGTAGCCATGCACCCGCCCGCGCATGCGCTCGACCGCCGAACATTCGGGGCGCCAGATCAGCGAACCGTAGGCAAACAACCAGACCGGCCCGCCCTTGTGGCGTGCCATGGTGGACTGCATCGAGCTGAGGAGCTGTTCGTGGGTGAGCTGCGGCCCCAGGTCGAGCCGCGGAGGGTAAGCCAGATTCAAAAAACTGGATTCAATGGCTGTCATGGCGAATAGCGTTCGGCTCCCCGCGTATAAAGAATTACTTAATAGAACGCACGGCTGTAACTCCAAGACACATATGTTTCAAGTGTTTCAAGGCAAGTTAAGTGCCATCGAAGAGTTTTAACTTTCAATAATGCGTGGCATATAACCTACCGGCATTTATCTAATTAAATAAATACCGATGGGCTATATCGGAAGTTATAACGAGGGACAGTCCCGAGAACTCAGGACCGAGGAGCGTAGGCAAATACATCGGCGCGCATCTGGTGCGCATCCATGCCCGCTTCAACCAGCGCGTCCAGGGTCGCGTAGATCATCGCTGGCGAGCCGCTGGCGTAGACATGCACCGCCGACAGGTCGGCAATGTCCTCGCTCACCGCCTCGTGCAGCATGCCGCAGCGCCCTTCCCAGCCACAGAGGTCGCTGACCACCTTGTGCAGGAACAGGTTGGGCAGCTTCTTCCATTCGTCCCAGTGTTCGATCTGGTAGAAGTCGTCCGGCCGGCGCACACCCCAGTACAGGTGCACCGGGTATTTGAAGCCCTTGGCGCGGCAATGCTCGATCAGGCTGTGCATCTGCGCCATGCCGGTGCCGGCGGCGATCAGCACCAGCGGCCCGTCCGGCAGCTCGGCCAGGTGGGTATCGCCAAACGGCAGCTCGATGCGCACATTGCCATTGCGCTGCAGCTGTTCAATCAGGCTTTGTGCACTGCTTTCGCGCACCAGTACGTGCAGCTCCAGCTCGCGCCCGGCGTGCGGTGCCGAGGCCAGGGAGAAGGCCGATTTTTCGCCATTCTCCCGCTCGAGCATCAGGTACTGGCCGGCGTGATAACGCGGTGGCTTGCCGGCCGGCGCCCGCAGGCGGACCCGCCAGACATCGCCGCCGACCTCCAGACACTCGGTGACCTGACACGACAGACTGCGCACCGGCAGCTCTCCCAGCGCAAGGACGCCATCCCACAGCACGATGCAGTCTTCCAGCGGCTCTGCAATGCAAGTGTAGAACTCGCCGTGATCGCGCACATCGCCGGCCTGCAGGACCCTGCCCTCCACCAGCAAGGCACAGCACACATGACAGTTGCCATTGCGGCAGCTTTGCGGGCATTCATAGCCCAGGCGCCGCGCCGCATCGAGAATCCGCTCGCCGGGCAGCGTCTCAAGCACCGCTGCGGAGGGCTGCAAGGTTACACGCATCAATCTATTCCTAACTGATTCCAGATGGCATCGATCCGGCGAGTCACCGCCTCATCCTTGACGATCACCCGGCCCCACTCGCGAGTGGTTTCACCGGGCCACTTATGCGTGGCATCGAGCCCCATCTTCGAACCCAGGCCGGAAACCGGCGAGGCGAAATCGAGGTAGTCGATCGGCGTGTTATCGATCATCACCGTGTCGCGCTTGGGGTCCATGCGCGTGGTGATGGCCCAGATCACGTCGTTCCAGTCGCGCGCGTTGATATCGTCGTCAGTGACGATAACGAACTTGGTGTACATGAACTGTCGCAAAAACGACCAGACACCGAGCATTACCCGCTTGGCGTGGCCGGGGTACTGCTTCTTCATGGTCACCACCGCCATGCGGTACGAGCAGCCTTCGGGCGGCAGGTAGAAGTCGGTGATTTCCGGGAACTGCTTCTGCAGGATAGGCACGAATACTTCGTTCAGCGCCACGCCGAGAATCGCCGGCTCATCCGGCGGACGACCGGTGTAGGTGCTGTGGTAGATCGGCTTGATCCGGTGGGTGATGCGCTCGACGGTGAACACCGGGAAGCTGTCGACTTCGTTGTAGTAGCCGGTGTGGTCGCCATACGGGCCTTCATCGGCCATCTCGCCCGGATGAATCACCCCTTCCAGGATGATTTCCGCGGTGGCCGGCACTTGCAGGTCGTTGCCACGGCATTTCACCAGCTCGGTGCGGTTGCCCCGCAGCAGGCCGGCGAAGGCGTATTCGGAGAGGCTGTCCGGCACCGGCGTCACGGCGCCGAGGATGGTCGCCGGGTCGGCTCCCAGGGCCACGGATACCGGGAACGGCTGGCCCGGGTGCTTCTCACACCATTCGCGGTAATCCAGCGCGCCGCCACGGTGGCTCAACCAGCGCATGATCACCTTGTTGCGACCGATCACCTGCTGGCGATAGATCCCGAGGTTCTGCCGGTCCTTGTTCGGGCCCTTGGTGACGGTCAGGCCCCAGGTGATCAGCGGGCCGACATCGCCCGGCCAGCAGGTCTGCACCGGCAGCATCGCCAGGTCGACGTCATCGCCTTCGATGACCACTTCCTGGCAGATCGCGTCCTTGACGACTTTTGGCGCCATGGAAATGATCTTGCGGAAGATCGGCAGCTTGGACCAGGCATCCTTCAGTCCCTTGGGCGGCTCGGGCTCCTTGAGGAAGGCCAGCAGCTTGCCGATTTCCCGCAGTTCGCTGACCGCTTCGGCGCCCATGCCCAGCGCCACGCGCTCCGGGGTGCCGAACAGGTTGCCCAGCACCGGAATGTCGTAGCCGGTGGGCTTTTCAAACAGCAGGGCCGGACCTTTGGCACGCAAGGTGCGATCGCAGACCTCGGTCATTTCCAGCACTGGGGACACCGGAACCTGGATGCGCTTGAGTTCGCCGCGCTGTTCCAGACCGCTGATAAAGTCGCGCAAGTCGCGATACTGCATGCGTGAGCCTCGTTTTGGCCGTGGCGTTCGGGGCTGGCAGTTTAGCGCCGAACCCGACTGTTCAGAACAGTGAACTGCCGTTCATCAATAATCAGATAGCAAAAAGCCGGGTTTCCCCGGCTTTTGCGGTCCCGCTCGACTTACTTGCGTTTCATCGACAGGAAGAACTCATCGTTGGTCTTGGTCTGTTTCAGCTTGTCGACCAGGAACTCGATGGCGGCGACTTCATCCATAGGATGCAGCAGCTTGCGCAGGATCCACATGCGCTGCAGCTCGTCGTCGGCGGTCAGCAACTCTTCGCGGCGGGTGCCGGAACGGTTGATGTTGATGGCCGGGAATACACGCTTCTCGGCGATCTTGCGGTCCAGAGGCAGCTCCATATTGCCGGTGCCCTTGAACTCTTCGTAGATCACTTCGTCCATCTTCGAGCCGGTTTCAACCAGCGCGGTGGCAATGATGGTCAGCGAGCCGCCTTCTTCGATGTTCCGCGCGGCGCCGAAGAAACGCTTCGGTTTTTCCAGGGCGTGGGCATCGACACCACCGGTCAGCACCTTGCCGGAGCTCGGGATCACGGTGTTGTAGGCACGAGCCAGGCGGGTGATGGAGTCGAGCAGGATCACCACGTCCTTCTTGTGTTCGACCAGGCGCTTGGCCTTCTCGATCACCATCTCGGCAACCTGCACGTGGCGGGTTGGCGGTTCGTCGAAGGTGGAGGCGACCACTTCGCCGCGCACGGTGCGCTGCATCTCGGTCACTTCTTCCGGACGTTCGTCGATCAGCAGCACGATCAGATGAACTTCTGGGTTGTTGCGGGTGATGTTCGACGCGATGTTCTGCAGCATGATGGTCTTGCCCGCTTTCGGCGGAGCAACGATCAGACCACGCTGGCCTTTACCGATCGGGGCGCACAGGTCGATGACACGACCGGTCAGGTCTTCGGTGGAACCGTTGCCGGCTTCCATCTTCATGCGCACGGTCGGGAACAGCGGCGTCAGGTTTTCGAACAGGATCTTGTTCTTCGCGTTCTCGGGACGATCGTAGTTGATCGTGTCGACCTTCAGCAGTGCGAAGTAACGCTCGCCTTCCTTTGGAGGGCGGATCTTGCCAACGATGGTGTCACCGGTGCGCAAGTTGAAACGACGGATCTGGCTCGGGGAGACGTAGATATCGTCTGGACCGGCCAGATAGGAGGCGTCGGAGGAGCGAAGAAAGCCGAAGCCGTCCTGGAGGATCTCCAGCACGCCATCACCGGAGATTTCCTCGCCGCTTTTAGCGTGCTTTTTCAGCAGGGAGAAAATCACGTCCTGCTTGCGCGAACGGGCCATATTTTCTATGCCCATCTGTTCGGCCAATTCGAGCAGTTCGGTAATCGGCTTTTGCTTGAGTTCAGTCAGATTCATATAGGAATGACGTAATCATTTATGGAGGGGGGAAATTAAGCTTTTGGCTTAATGATGCCGCGCCGCGGAGAAGGCGACAGGATCGCGTACTTATTCGAAAAGGAGAGCGTCGGCGACGGCTTGCAGGGGGCAGAGGAGAAACCAGTGCGGGGCCGAATGTAACACCTGAGTTTCTGAGCGTCTAGCCCTGAATAATGAAAAAGCCCCGCTATTTACGGGGCTTTTTTGATGCGATTTACAACGACGCTTAGATGTTGGCGTCGAGGAAAGCAGCCAGTTGCGACTTGGACAGTGCGCCGACCTTGGTGGCTTCGACGTTGCCGTTCTTGAACAGCATCAGCGTCGGGATACCACGCACGCCATGCTTGGCCGGGGTTTCCTGGTTTTCGTCGATGTTCAGCTTGGCAACGGTCAGCTTGCCTTTGTAGGTTTCAGCGATTTCGTCCAGGACCGGAGCGATCATTTTGCATGGGCCGCACCACTCAGCCCAGTAGTCGACCAGTACAGCGCCTTCGGCCTTGAGTACGTCAGCCTCGAAGCTAGCGTCGCTAACGTGTTTGATAAGATCGCTGCTCATGGAAGTCTCCAGGTTGTAAGCAAAAAAACGTGGCCCATCATAGCCGCCCTTCCCGCGTTCAGGAAGCCGGAGTTGATTGACTCTCGCTATGGTGCCCGATGAATTTGGGTATAGCTCAACTGGAAACTATGCGGGGGTGACAAAGGCGATTCCGGTGCGCAATGCCGCGCCACGCACATGCTCCTGCATGGCCTTCTGCGCCGCTCCAGAGGCATGCCGGGCCAGCCCGCGCAGGATCTTGCGGTGCTCCTGCCAGGTTTCCATGGCCCGCTCGGGCCGGATGAACGGTAGTTTCTGGCTCTCCAGGAAGATCTCGGCGCTGGTACTGAGAATGCTCACCATTGCCTGATTGCCGCTGGCCTGCAGGATCTTCTGGTGAAACTCGAAGTCCAGCCGCGCCGCCGCCTCGAAATCCGCCGCCCGCAGCTCGTTGCGCATCGCCTCGACATTGTCCTGCAGCGCATCCAGCTCGTCGGCGGTCAGGGTCACGGCCGCCAGCCCCGCGGCAAAGCCTTCCAGGGCATAACGCAGCTGAAAGATATCCGTCGGCGAGGCCTGGGCCGCGAACGGCCAGCTCAGCCCCACGCCATTGACCGGCGACTCCGCGGCCTGCACGAACACGCCCTTGCCGGGCTGCACGCTGATCACGCCCAAGGCGCTCAAGGACGACAGCGCCTCGCGCAACGAGGCTCGGCTGACCCCCAGTTGCACGGCCAGATCGCGCTGCGACGGCAGCGCATCGCCCGGGCCGAAGCCGCGCTCGTTGATCAATTGGCGGATGGCTTGCAGCGCCACCTCGGGTACGGCGCGGGAGATCGAGTTCATAAAATTCAGGCTGGCCGGTCCAGGAAAAAGCTAGTTGTAAAGCTATTCGCCGAGCCCGGCAAGTCGTGCCCCAAGGGGGTTCGGGCGCATCGCCGGACGCTCGATAAGGGGGCAGAAACGCCAACAACTGTTCAGACCAGTAAGACCGAACAAAACCAGCAAAACCCAGCACTCCAGGGCTTTTACCGGCGCTTGGCACGGCCTGTGCTGTGTCGCTGCGCAGAAATCACTTCCCGTGAATCCGGAGATTTGCCATGACCAAGCGTTTCAGCGCCCTGCTCTCTGCCCTGTTTGCCAGTCTGATGCTGAGTCAGATGCCCGCCCACGCCAACGGCCTGGACGATGTCGTCGCCCGTGGCACCCTCAAGGTGGCCGTGCCCCAGGATTTCCCGCCGTTCGGCTCGGTCGGTCCGGACATGAAACCCCGCGGCCTGGATATCGACACCGCGAAACTGCTGGCCGACCAGCTCAAGGTCAAGCTCGAACTGACCCCGGTCAACAGCACCAACCGCATTCCATTCCTGACCACCGGCAAGGTCGACCTGGTGATCTCCAGCCTCGGCAAGAACCCGGAGCGCGAGAAGGTCATCGACTTCTCCCAGGCCTACGCACCCTTCTACCTGGCGGTATTCGGCCCGCCCGAGGCGCCGGTCGCCACCCTCGACGACCTCAAGGGCAAGACCATCAGCGTCACCCGTGGCGCCATCGAAGACATCGAGCTGACCGCCGTGGCCCCGCAAGGCGTGACCATCAAGCGCTTCGAGGACAACAACTCGACCATCGCCGCCTACCTGGCCGGCCAGGTCGACCTGATCGCCAGCGGCAACGTGGTGATGGTCGCCATCAGCGAGCGCAACCCGAAACGCATCCCGGCGATGAAGGTCAAGCTCAAGGATTCCCCGGTCTATGTCGGCGTGAACAAGAACCAGCCGGAGCTGCTGGACAAGGTCAACCAGATCCTCACCACCGCCAAGGCCGACGGCAGCCTGGAAAAGAACGCCCAGCTGTGGCTCAAGCAGCCGTTGCCGGCTGGCCTCTGATCGCGGTCGCGGAGGTTATCCATGGCTTATCAGTTCGACTTTCTACCGGTGCTGGAAAACACCGGCCTGCTGCTGCGCGGCGCCCTGTTCACCCTTGAGCTGACCGCCATCGGCGCGCTGCTCGGGGTCGGCCTGGGCATCGTCGGCGCGGTGGTGCGGGCCTGGAAGATCCAGCCCTTCTCGGCCCTCTTCGGCGTCTACGTCGAGCTGATCCGCAACACCCCGTTCCTGGTGCAGCTGTTCTTCATCTTCTTTGGCCTGCCGTCCCTGGGGCTGCAGATCTCCGAGTGGCAGGCGGCAGTGCTGGCAATGGTGATCAACCTGGGCGCCTACTCCACGGAAATCATCCGCGCCGGCATCCAGGCCATCCCCCGCGGCCAGCTGGAAGCCGCGGCGGCCCTGGCCATGACCCGCCTGGAAGCCTTCCGCCACGTGGTGTTGCTGCCGGCGCTGGGCAAGGTGTGGCCGGCCCTGAGCAGCCAGATCATCATCGTCATGCTCGGTTCGGCGGTGTGTTCGCAGATCGCTACCGAGGAGCTGAGCTTCGCCGCCAACTTCATTCAGTCGCGCAACTTCCGCGCCTTTGAAACCTACGCCCTGACCACGCTGATCTACCTGTGCATGGCCCTGCTGATCCGGCAGTTGCTGAACTGGGTCGGGCGCCGCTATATCGCGAGGAGCAGCCAATGAGTGATTTCAGCTTCTGGGACATCGTGCGCAACCTGCTGACCGGCCTGCAATGGACCCTGCTGCTGTCGCTGGTGGCCTTTATCGGCGGCGGGTTGATCGGCTTGCTGATCATGACCCTGCGCATTTCCAAGAAGGCTTTCCCCAGCCATTTCGCCCGCCTGTACATCGAGCTGTTCCAGGGCACGCCGCTGTTGATGCAGCTGTTCCTGGTGTTCTTCGGCATCGCCCTGCTGGGTGTGGATATCTCGCCCTGGCTGGCGGCGGCCATCGCCCTGACGCTGTTCACCAGCGCCTACCTGGCGGAGATCTGGCGCGGCTGCGTCGACTCGATCCCCAACGGCCAGTGGGAAGCCTCCTCCAGCCTGGCGCTCAACCCTTATGAACAGCTGCGCCATGTGATCCTGCCACAAGCTCTGCGGATCGCCGTGGCGCCCACCGTGGGCTTTTCGGTGCAGGTGGTCAAAGGCACCGCGGTGACCTCGATCATCGGCTTCACCGAGCTGACCAAGACCGGCGGCATGCTCGCCAACGCCACCTTCGAGCCCTTCATGGTCTACGGCCTGGTGGCGCTCGGTTACTTCTTGCTGTGCTACCCCCTGTCCCTCAGTGCGCGCTACCTGGAAAGGAGACTGCATGCCTCTGCTTAGAATTTCCGCCCTGCATAAATATTACGGCGACCATCATGTGCTCAAGGGCATCGACCTCAGTATCGAGGAAGGCCAGGTGGTGGCGATCATCGGCCGCAGCGGCTCGGGCAAGAGCACTTTGCTGCGCACCCTCAACGGCCTGGAGTCGATCAACGACGGGGTCATCGAAGTCGACGGCGAATACCTCGACGCCGCCCGCGCCGACCTGCGCAGCCTGCGGCAGAAGGTCGGCATGGTGTTCCAGCAGTTCAACCTGTTCCCACACCTGACCGTCGGCGAGAACGTCATGCTCGCGCCGCAAGTGGTGCAAAAGGTGCCCAAGGCCAAGGCCGCCGAACTGGCGCGCGAGATGCTGAAACGGGTCGGCCTGGAGGAGAAGTTCGACGCCTTCCCCGACCGTTTGTCCGGCGGCCAGCAGCAGCGGGTAGCGATTGCCCGGGCCCTGGCCATGTCGCCCAAGGTGCTGCTGTGCGACGAGATCACCTCGGCCCTCGACCCGGAACTGGTCAACGAAGTCCTGAGCGTGGTGCGCCAGCTGGCCAAGGACGGCATGACCCTGATCATGGTGACCCACGAGATGCGTTTTGCCCGGGAAGTGGGCGACAAGCTGGTGTTCATGCACCAGGGCAAGGTGCATGAAGTGGGCGACCCGAAAGTGCTGTTCGCCAACCCGCAGACGCCGGAGCTGGCGAACTTCATCGGGACCAACGAAAGCGCTTGATGCTGACTGGAGCCGCTGCCGCAGGCTGCGATAAGGCCCGCAGGGCCTTCCTGGGCCCTCAAGAACAACGCCTGCTGCGCAGTCGGTCGCAGCCTGCGGCAGCGGCTACAGGAGCTGTGGTGCAAGGATTCATGCGTTGAATCAACGCATTGGACACTGCGCGTTGGCGCGAGCGATTGATCGTGGCAGGATGGCAAGGTTATCGACCGAGACCCCCAAACCATGCCGCAAACCCAAGCCAAGAATCTGTCCCTGATCGCCGCCATCGACCTGGGCTCCAACAGCTTTCACATGGTCGTGGCCAAGGCTCACCATAATGAAATCCGCATTCTCGAGCGGCTCGGTGAAAAGGTGCAGTTGGCCGCCGGGATCGACGAAGACCGTCAACTCAACGAAGAATCCATGCAGCGCGGGCTCGATTGCCTGAAGCGCTTCGCCCAACTGATCAACGGCATGCCCCTGGGCGCGGTGCGCATCGTCGGCACCAACGCTCTGCGCGAAGCCCGCAACCGCGGCGAATTCATCCGCCGCGCCGAGGAGATCCTCGGCCACCCGGTGGAAGTCATCTCCGGTCGTGAAGAAGCCCGCCTCATCTACCTGGGCGTGTCCCATACCCTCGCCGACACCCCGGGCAAACGCCTGGTCGCCGACATCGGCGGCGGCAGTACCGAATTCATCATCGGCCAGCGCTTCGAGCCGCTGCTGCGCGAAAGCCTGCAAATGGGCTGTGTCAGCTTCACCCAGCGCTATTTCCGCGACGGCAAGATCACCCCGGCGCGCTACGCCCAGGCCTACACTGCGGCGCGCCTGGAAATCATGAGCATCGAACACGCCCTGCATCGCCTGACCTGGGATGAAGCCATCGGCTCCTCGGGCACCATCCGCGCCATCGGCCTGGCGCTCAAGGCCGGCGGCCACGGCAGCGGTGAAGTCAACGCCGAAGGCCTGGCCTGGCTCAAGCGCCGGCTGTTCAAGCTGGGCGACGTGGAGAAAATCGACTTCGAAGGCATCAAGCCGGATCGCCGGGCGATCTTCCCGGCCGGCCTGGCGATTCTCGAAGCCATCTTCGACGCCCTCGAACTGCAGCGCATGGACCATTGCGAAGGCGCCCTGCGCGAAGGCGTGCTCTACGACCTGCTGGGCCGTCATCACCACGAAGACGTGCGCGAGCGCACCCTTGGCTCGCTGATGGAGCGCTATCATGTCGACCTGGAACAGGCTGCCCGGGTCGAGCGCAAGGCGCTCCACGCCTTCGACCAGGTGGCCGAGGACTGGGACCTGGAGGACGGCGTCTGGCGCGAACTGTTGGGCTGGGCCGCCAAGGTCCATGAAGTGGGCCTGGACATCGCCCACTACCATTACCACAAGCATGGCGCCTACCTGATCGAGCACTCGGACCTTGCCGGCTTCTCCCGCGAAGACCAGCAAATGCTCGCGCTACTGGTACGCGGCCACCGCCGCAACATTCCCAAGGACAAGTTCGCCGAATTCGGCGAGGAAGGCAGCAAGCTGATTCGCCTGTGCGTGCTGCTGCGTTTCGCCATCCTGTTCCACCACATCCGCGGCACCCAGGAAATGCCCCAGGTAAAGCTGCACGCCGCCGGCGACAGCCTGGAGGTGATGTTCCCGGCAAACTGGCTGGACGAGAACCAGCTGACCCAGGCCGACTTCGCCCTGGAAGCGGAATGGCTGACCCGGGTCGGCATCACCCTCAACGTGCACTGATCTCTGCGTAGGAGCCGGCTTGCCGGCGAAGAGGCCCTCGAGCCCTGCATCAGCCTTGAGGACGCCTCGCCGGCAAGCCGGCTCCTACAATCCCCAGCCAAGCGATATAACAACAAAAAGGCCAGCCCGATGTTCGGGCTGGCCTTTTTGTTGGCGGCACCTGAGGTGCTCAGCGCACCGCCAGCACCGGGTTGCTCAGGCGCTCCAGCAATGTGGCCTGGGCGCTGCGCGGGTTCTGGTTGCCGGTCGGCGTGTTGCGGATGTAGCGGCCGTCCGACTGCAGGCTCCAGCTGTGGGTGTTATCGGTGAGATAACTTTCCAGCTCCTTCTTGACCCGCAGGATCAGCTTCTTGCCCTCGACCGGGAAGCAGGTCTCGACACGCTTGTCGAGGTTGCGCTCCATCCAGTCGGCGCTGGACAGGAACATCTGCTCCTCGCCGCCATTGAGGAAATAGAACACCCGGGTGTGCTCCAGGAAGCGACCGATGATCGAACGCACATGGATGTTGTGCGACACGCCGGCGATCCCCGGACGCAGGCAGCACATGCCCCGCACCACCAGATCGATGCGCACGCCCGACTGGCTGGCCTTGTACAGCGCGCGGATGATCTTCGGATCGGTCAGCGAGTTGAACTTGGCGATGATGTGCGCCGGCTTGCCGTCCAGGGCGAACTGGGTCTCCCGGGCGATCATGTCGAGCATGCCCTTCTTCAGGGTGAAGGGCGCATGCAGCAGCTTCTTCATGCGCAGGGTCTTGCCCATGCCGATCAACTGGCTGAAGAGCTTGCCGACGTCTTCGCACAAGGCATCGTCGGACGTCAGCAGACTGTAGTCGGTGTACAGGCGGGCGTTGCCGGCGTGGTAGTTGCCGGTGCCCAGGTGGGCGTAGCGCACGATCTCACCGGATTCGCGACGCAGGATCAGCATCATCTTGGCGTGGGTCTTGAAGCCGACCACACCGTAGATCACCACCGCGCCGGCCGCTTGCAGGCGGCTGGCCAGTTGCAGGTTGGACTCTTCGTCGAAACGCGCGCGCAGCTCGATCACCGCGGTGACTTCCTTGCCGTTACGCGCCGCGTCCACCAACGCATCGACGATCTCCGAGTTGGCGCCGCTGCGGTACAGGGTCTGGCGCACCGCCAGCACGTGCGGATCCTTGGCCGCCTGGCGCAGCAGGTCGACCACCGGAGTGAAGGACTCGAACGGGTGCAGCAGCAGGATGTCCTGCTTGCTGATCACGCTGAAGATGTTCTCGCTGTTCTGCAGCAGCTTGGGAATCTGCGGGGTGAACGGCGTGTATTGCAGCTCCGGATGGCTGTCCAGGCCGGTGATGCTGAACAGGCGCGTCAGGTTCACCGGACCGTTGACCTGGTACAGCTCGGTCTCGCTCAGGTTGAACTGCTTGAGCAGGTAGTCGGACAGATGTTTCGGGCAGGTGTCGGCCACTTCCAGACGCACCGCATCGCCGTAACGACGGGAGAACAGCTCGCCGCGCAGGGCGCGGGCCAGGTCTTCGACGTCCTCGGTGTCCACCGCCAGGTCGGCGTTGCGGGTCAGGCGGAACTGATAGCAGCCCTTTACCTTCATGCCCTGGAACAGGTCATCGGCGTGGGCGTGGATCATCGACGAGAGGAATACATAGTTGTCGCCAGGGCCGCCGACTTCTTCCGGCACCTTGATGATCCGCGGCAGCAGGCGCGGCGCCGGGATGATCGCCAGGCCGGAATCGCGGCCGAAGGCGTCGATCCCTTCGAGTTCGACGATGAAGTTCAGGCTCTTGTTCACCAGCAGCGGGAACGGGTGGGTCGGGTCGAGGCCGATCGGGGTGATGATCGGCGCGATCTCGTCGCGGAAGTAACGACGGACCCATGTCTTGAGCTTGGTGGTCCAGTAACGGCGACGGATGAAGCGGACCTGATGTTTCTCCAGCTCCGGCAACAGAATGTCGTTGAGGATCGCGTACTGGCGGTCGACGTGACCGTGCACCAGGTCGCTGATGCGCGCCAGGGCCTGGTGCGGTTGCAGGCCATCGGCACCGGCCTGTTCACGGGCGAAGGTGATCTGCTTCTTCAGGCCGGCGACGCGGATCTCGAAGAACTCGTCCAGGTTGCTGGAGAAGATCAGCAGGAACTTCAGGCGCTCCAGCAACGGGTAGGACTCGTCCAGCGCCTGTTCCAGCACGCGGATGTTGAACTGCAGTTGCGACAGCTCGCGATGGATATACAGGCTGCTGTCATCCAGGCTCGGGATGACCAGGGTCGGCATCGCCACATGCGGCGCGTCCGCTTGCACCGGCGGGGCTTCCAGCTCCGGTGGTGTTTCAACAACCTGCTCGACCACGGGTTGAGCTTCTTTTACGGCAACTTCAGTGAGTCCTTCGGTATTCATCGCGTGTTCCTGGGAGGGCTATTTTTGCTCTCGTAACAATTGAGCAGCACGAACGGCAAAGTAAGTCAGGATGCCATCGGCACCCGCGCGTTTAAAGGCGGTCAAGGACTCGAGGATAACCCCTTCGCTCAACCAGCCATTCTGGATCGCCGCCATGTGCATGGCGTATTCGCCGCTGACCTGATAGACAAAGGTCGGCACCTTGAATTCATCCTTGACCCGCAAAAGGATGTCCAAGTACGGCATGCCCGGCTTGACCATGACCATGTCTGCGCCTTCGGCGAGGTCGGCGGCCACTTCATGCAGGGCTTCGTGGCTGTTGGCCGGGTCCATCTGGTAAGAGGCCTTGTTGGCCTTGCCCAGGTTCAGCGCCGAACCGACCGCGTCGCGGAACGGGCCGTAATAGGCGCTGGCGTACTTGGCCGAATAGGCCATGATCCGCACGTTGACGTGCCCGGCCAGCTCCAGGGCTTCGCGGATCGCCTGGATGCGACCGTCCATCATGTCCGAAGGCGCGACCACCTGGGCGCCGGCTTCGGCATGGGACAGGGCTTGCTTGACCAGCGCATCGACGGTGATGTCGTTCTGCACATAGCCTTCTTCGTCGAGGATGCCGTCCTGGCCGTGAGTGGTGAACGGGTCGAGCGCCACGTCGGTGATCACCCCCAGCTCAGGGAAACGTTCACGCAGCGCGCGGGTGGCGCGCTGGGCAATGCCGTTCGGGTTCCAGGCTTCGGCGGCGTCCAGCGACTTGAGCTGCGCCGGGGTCACCGGGAACAACGCCAGCGCGGGAATCCCCAGCTCGACCCACTGCGCCGCTTCCTCCAGCAACAGGTCGATGGTCAGGCGTTCGACGCCCGGCATCGACGCCACCGCTTCCCGGCGATTCTCACCGTCGAGCACGAATACCGGCAGGATCAGGTCGTCGGTGGTCAGGACGTTTTCACGAACCAGACGACGAGAAAAATCATCACGACGATTGCGACGCAGGCGGGTGGCAGGAAACAAACGGTTGGCTGGGGTAAAGCTCACGACAGACTCCTGAGCCCGCGCAGGCGGGCGAGCGTGACAGTTATAAGCGCCCATTATGACGAACGGATGACAGTTGTGCTTAACCCTGTGACCGGTAGTCGCAGCTATTGTCCAGCCAGCATTTGTTCACGTCGAGACACATTTGGATACTTTCCTCCATGGGCTCGAAGGGTTAGGCTGCGCGTTCATTTCGCCAGCATCCAGACAATGCTCCAACAATTTCTTCAGGAATTCGGCTACTTCGCCCTCTTTCTCGGCACATTCTTCGAAGGCGAGACCATCCTGGTTCTGGCCGGCTTTCTCGCGTTTCGCGGATACATGGATATCAACCTGGTGGTGGTCGTGGCCTTCTTCGGCAGCTATGCCGGCGACCAGCTGTGGTACTTCCTGGGACGCAAGCACGGGCGCAAGCTCCTGGCGCGCAAGCCGCGCTGGCAATTGATGGGCGATCGGGCGCTGGAGCATATCCGCAAGCATCCGGACATCTGGGTGCTGAGCTTCCGCTTCGTCTACGGCCTGCGCACCGTGATGCCGGTGGCCATCGGCCTGTCGGGGTATCCGCCGGGACGTTATCTGTTGCTCAACGGCATTGGCGCGGCGATCTGGGCCGCCGCCCTGGCCGCCGCGGCCTATCACTTCGGCGCCGTGCTCGAAGGCATGCTGGGCAGCATCAAGAAATACGAACTGTGGGTGCTCGGCGCCTTGCTGGTCCTGGGCTTTGCCCTGTGGCTGCGCCGCCGCTTCAAGAATGCGCGGTTGGCCAAGGCGATCTACGAAGCCGAACAGGTCAAACAGAACGAGCAGAACGATTGCTGCAAGTCTAAGACGCCAGTCGAGTAAGGCGCCCCCGACAGCAGTAAAGCGCAATGCCACTGAGCAGGCTGTAACTGATCAGGCCGACCCAGCCCAAGGCGCTGGCCGGCCACAGCCCGACCAGGGGCGCCAGCCACACCAGCGGCAGGTTCGACGCCAGCCGCAGCAACTCCATCTTCAGCGCCCACGGGCGATTCTCCAGCGCCACCCCCAGCACGAACAGACCGAAGGCCATGGCGCTCCAGCCCAGCACCAGGGCCGCGACCGGCAGGCTGTCGCCCAGGTTCATCAGGTAGCTGCCAAAGGCGGCGTACACCGCGAACTGCAACACCACATAAGCCTGCTGCCGGGCATCCAGCGGCACCTCGAACTTGCGGAACTGGCTCAGGTCCGGCTTGCGCAGCGGGTACTGGGCCGCCACATCCGCCGGGCGCCAGCCGGTACGCATGAACCAGATCCGCAGCTTGTCCCACAAGCGCTCGGCACGCCGCGCATCGTCGAGCAACTGGGCATAGAACTGCAGGTTGGCCCACACCGGGTTCCAGCTGGCCAGGGGCGTGGTCACGCCGAAGATCACTGGTTCGTTGTCGTCTTCTTCCTGGAAGGTGCCGAACAGCCGATCCCAAATAATGAACACGCCGCCGTAGTTGCGATCCATGTAGAGAGCGTTCTGTGCATGGTGGGCCCGATGATTGGACGGCGAGACGAAAAACCATTCGAACCAGCCGAGCTTGGGAATGTGCCGGGTGTGCACCCAGAACTGATACAGCAGGTTCAACGCCCCCACGCTGACAAACACCAGCAGCGGCACCCCCAGCACGGCCATCGGCAGGTAGAAGATCCAGCTCAGCAGGAAGCCGGTGCTGGTCTGGCGCAATGCCGTGGAGAGGTTGTAGTCCTCGCTCTGGTGATGCACCGAATGCGCCGCCCAGAGAATGTTGCGCTCATGGCCCATGCGGTGCAGCCAGTAGTAGCAGAAGTCGTAGAGGACAAAGGCGAACACCCAGACCCAGGCGCTCTCGGCCGACAGGCTGAAGAGCCCCAGGTGTTCCAGGGCAAAGGCGTAGGTCACCAGGCCGACCCCCTTGGTCAACAGCCCGGTGGTGGTCGACAAGGCCCCGGTGCTGAGACTGTTGATGGCGTCCGCGACCCGATAGTTGTTCACCCCCCGCCAGCGGTCGACCAGCAGCTCGAGGGCGATCAGCACAAAGAAGAACGGCACCGCATAAAGAATGAAATTCATGACACGACCTGATCGGAATCCTGATCGAAGATTAGGTCGGGCGGCGGGATAACCCTATGGCAACGGGCGACAAATTAGTGGACATTTAACGCCATGAATCTGGAGAAAAAACCATGAGCAAAAAAGTTGCAGTGATCCTTTCCGGCTGTGGCGTCTACGACGGTGCCGAGATCCATGAAAGCGTCATCACCCTGCTGCGCCTGGACCAGCGCGGCGCCCAGGTGCAGTGCTTCGCCCCGAACATCGCCCAGTTGCATGTGATCAACCACCTGACCGGCGCAGAGATGCCCGAGTCGCGCAATGTCCTGGTGGAATCGGCGCGCATCGCCCGTGGCCAGGTGAAAGACATTCGTGAGGCCGACGCCGAAGACTTCGACGCACTGATCGTGCCCGGCGGCTTCGGCGCGGCGAAAAACCTCTCCAACTTCGCTGTGGAAGGGGCCGGTTGCACGGTCCAGCCGGATGTCCTGGCGCTGACCGAAGCCTTCGCCGAAGCCGGCAAGCCGGTGGGCCTGATCTGCATCTCGCCGGCCTTGGCGGCGAAGATCTACGGCCCGGGCGTCACCTGCACCATCGGCAACGACGCCGATACCGCAGCCGCCGTCAGCAAGATGGGTGCGACCCACACAGAGTGCGCCGTCGGCGACATCATCGAGGACAAGGCACGCAAGCTGGTCAGCACCCCGGCCTACATGCTCGCGCAGTCCATCAGCGAAGCGGCGGCCGGGATCAATAAGCTGGTGGATCGGGTGCTGGAACTGACCCACGAAAACGACGAGTAATCCAAAAACCGTGGCGAGCCGGCAAGCGCCCTCGCCTCGCGGGAATCGTCAGGCCTGGCGCGCCAACCGCGTCAGGATGCGGTCCAGGGCATTGGCGAAGGCCTGCTTCTCGCGGTCCCCATAAGCGCCTGGCCCACCACCGACCTGCCCCTGCTCGCGCAGATCGGTAAACAGGTTACGCACCGCCAGCCGCTCACCCATGTTCTGCGCATCGAATTCCTTGCCCCGCGGGTCGAGGGCGGCGACGCCTTTCTTCACCAGGCGGTCGGCCAGGGGCACGTCGCTGCAGATCACCAGTTCGCCCGGCACTGCGTGTTCCACCAGGTAGTCGTCGGCCGCATCCGGGCCGCTGGGCACCACGATCAGCTTGACGCAGGCAAAGGCCGGCTTGATCTGCGGCTGCCCCGCCACTAGCACCAACTCGAACTGACGCTTGAGGGCAAACCTCACCACCTGGTCCTTCGCCGCCTTGGGGCAGGCGTCGGCATCGATCCACACACGCATTGCGTTATTCCTCTGAAAACATCGCGGGCAAGCCGCGCGCCTACAGATCTCGATGAACTGTGGGCGCGCGGCTTGCCCGCGATAATGAGCGAAACGGATGCCTCAGGAAACCTGGGGCCGCCGTTTCTCGGCAATGCGGCTGCGACTGTAGAGCACAATGATCGCCACGATCGCCACCGCCTGTGCCGTCAGCGAGTAGGCATCGGCGTGAATGCCCAGCCAGTCGAAGTCGAAGAACGCCACCGGCCGCGTACCGAAGACTCCGGCCTCCTGCAGCGCCTTGACGCCATGCCCGGCAAACACCACCGACAAGGCGCACAGCAATGCCGCGTTGATGCCGAAGAACAGGGCCAGCGGCAGCTTGGCCGAACCGCGCAGGATCACCCAGGCCAGGCCGAACAGCAGCACCAGCGCCGTGGCGCCGCCGGCCAGCACCGCGTTGTGGCCCGCCGGGCCGGCCTGCAGCCACAGGGTTTCGTAGAACAGGATCACTTCGAACAGCTCGCGATAGACCGAGAAGAACGCCAGCACCGCAAAGCCGAACCGGCCTCCACCGCCCACCAGGCTGCTCTTGATGTAGTCCTGCCAGGCCGCCGCGTGCCGACGGTCGTGCATCCACACGCCGAGCCACAGCACCATGACACTGGCGAACAAGGCCGTGGCGCCTTCCAGCAACTCGCGCTGGGAGCCGCTGACGTCGATCACATAGGCCGCCAGCGCCCAGGTCGCCAGGCCGGCCAGCAAGGCCAGGGCCCAGCCGACGTTGACGCTGCGCACCGCCGATTGCTGGCCGGTATTGCGCAGGAAGGCCAGGATCGCCGCCAGCACCAGGATCGCTTCCAGGCCCTCGCGCAACAGGATCAGCAGGCCGGAAATGTAGCTCAGCGACCAGCTCAGGCCGTCGCTGCCCAGCAGGCCCGCCGACTCTGTCAGCTTGGCCTTGGCGGCAGCCAGACGCTGCTCGGCCTGCTCTGCCGGCAAGCCGTCCTGCAGCGCCTGACGATAGGCCATCAGGGCTTTCTCGGTGTCCTTGCGCACGTTGGCGTCGACGTTGTCGAGGGAGCTTTCCACCAGCTCGAAGCCTTCCAGGTACGCCGCCACCGACAGGTCGTAGGCCTGTTCGCGGTCACCGGCGCGGTAGGCGGCCAGGCTCTTGTCCAAGGTCGAGGCGGTGTAGTCGAGCAGTTGCGCCGGGCCGCGCTTGACCTGGGGTGGCTGGGCGCGCTGGGCACGGAAGGTGGCCGCGGCCTGCGGGCCTTCGGCGGCCTCTACTTCGCTTGGGGTCTGGCGGGCCAGGTCGGCGAGGTTGTAGCTCTTGTCGCCCTTCGCCGCGGCCGGGTCGGCGGTGAAGCCGGCGATATAGGTCGCCAGGTCCCAGCGCTGGCGGTCGTCCAGCTGATCGGCGAACGACGGCATGTCGGTGCCTTCGACGCCCAGGCCGAGGGTGTTGTAGATCGCGTAGAGGCTCAGGTGATCCGTGCGCGCCGCATCCCGCAGGTTGGCCGGTGGCGGCGTCAGGCCAACACCGGCCGGGCCGTCGCCGGCACCGGTGTCGCCGTGACACACTGAGCAGTGCTGGACATACAAAGGCGCGCCACGGCTCGGGTCCGGGGTGATGATCGGGGCCTGGCTGACCTCATAGGCCACCGCCAGCCTGGCGCCCAGCTGCCGCGCCTGGCGGGCGACGAGGGCACCGTCCGCCTTGGCCTTGACCGCCTCGTTCAGGCTGGCGATGCCCTGCTCCAGCTCGGCCTTCTCCGGCTTGGCCGGCAAATCGGCGACCAGCCCCTGCAACACGCCGAGAAACTCGACCTGCTCACGGTACTCGGAGTCATCAATGACCTTGCCCGCCTCGACCGTCGGTGGGTAGTCCGCACCAATGTAGTCGAGCAGGTGCAGCGCCTTGGGCGCGCCTTCTACGGTGTCCGCCAGCAGGTTGGCGCTGCACAGGGCCAATAGCGGCAGCACGAGCCACGCCAGGAAACGGGAGGGGGCAGTCATGAACGAATCTCAAATGGAAATACGAAGTAACACATTGTTCACTTCCAATGAGTTTCACTCAAGCGTTGTCACGCGCGACACCCAGACGCAGTCGCGCCTGATGCCTGGCCAAAGCCTTGAATCACCTGGGGTCCGGGGTTTCCTGAACAAAGATGAAATAAATCCGGACATCACCGGGACCGGTTCATGCTCCCGGATCCCCCGGGGACACAGCCATAAAAAAGGCGCCCTCGATAGGCGCCTTTTTGTAGGGCGAGTCTCTTAGACCGGCGCTTTGCGAATGGTCGCCAGCAAGCCGGCGGCGCCGAGGAACAGACCGGCGAAGGTGCGGTTCATCCGGCGTTGCTGGGTCGGCGTGCGCAGCAGGCGCAGGACCTTGGAAGCCAGGCCGGTGTAGCCGGCCATGACGATCAGGTCGACGGCGATCATGGTCGCGCCGAGGATCAGGTACTGCTTCACCAGCGGCGCGTGGGGATCGATGAACTGCGGCAGGACCGCCAGCATGAACACCAGCGCCTTGGGGTTGCTGATGTTGACCAGGAACCCACGGAACACCAGGGCCAGGGGTTTGCCGATCGGCCGGATCGCGGCGTCGTCGCTCAGGTCGCTGGGCAGCGCGCGCCACTGTTTGACCGCGAGGTAGACCAGGTAAGCCACGCCGAACCATTTGATCGCGTAGAAGGCGGTCGAGGATGCCGCGAGAATCGCCCCCACGCCGGCCGCGACAATCGCAATCTGCATGGCCAGGCCCAGTTGCAGGCCCAGGGCGTTCCAGTAACCGCGCCAGAAACCGTATTGCAGGCCGCAGGACATCGACGCAATCGCGCCGGCCCCCGGGGAAAGGCTGATCACCCAGCAGGCGGCAAAAAACGCCAGCCATGTCTCAAGAACCATCGCACACCTCGGCTCGAATTCGTCGTAGACGCCTAAGCTAATGCGCTGGCGGGCGGATGACCATAGATTTTTGTCGGACAGATACCCCTGACCGACTGTAGCCGCTGCCGAAGGCTGCGCTAAGGTCCGCAGGACCTTCCTGCGATCTCAAGAGCGCGTCCGCTTCGCAGCCGATCGCAGCCTCGCGATGCTCGGCAGCGGCTACAGAGACGGTACAGGGGGACTATTTCTCGCCGGAGCCTATCGACAGCGCATCGCTGCCACGCCAGCGGCGCACCGAACGCTGGAAGAACAGGCTGTTGGGCACTTGCACCATGACGCCGCCGGTGCCGGCTTCCTCGGCCTCGATCAGCGAGGTGTACAGCAGGTTGATTGCCACCACCCGGCCCTTGATGCCCGGCTTGTCGAGGGTGTCCACCAGCTCGACCACATCGCCGATGCGGAACGGGCCCACGGTAAAGATCAGGATGGCGCACAGCAGGTTGGACAGCACGCTCCACATGGCGAAGAAGGCCACCGCCGCCACCGCGACAAAACCGGACAGGGCAGTCCAGAGCACCGTCGCCGACACCCCGAGCCGCTCCAGCACGAAGATCAGCGCACTGCCCATGATCAGCCAGCGCAAGCCACCGCGCAGCGGCATCAGCAGCTGCGGCGGGAACGGATAACGTTCACCCAGGCGGGTCAGGCAGCGCGCGACAAAACGCTGGGTGATGTAGCCAGCCAGCAGGATCAGCAGGATTTGCACGGTGACCCACAGAGGCTCGACCCACGTGATCGGCACAGGCAGCTTGAACGCTTCCATCAGGACAAGGTTTCCAGTTCCGCCTGCATGCTTTCCAGCAGTTCCAGGGCTTCCATCCAGGCCTCTTCCAGCTCGCCTTCGCGCACCTTCAGCTTGGCCTGCTCGGCCAGCAGATCACGCAATTCATCCTTGCGAGCCGCTTCGTAGACACCGCTGTCGCCAAGGCTGGCTTCGATTTTCGCCAGCCGCTCGTGGACCTTGCCCAGCTCGGTTTCCATCTTGTCGGCTTCGCGCTTGTGCGGGGCCAGCTGCTGGCGCAGGGCCGCGGCTGCCTGGCGCTGGGCCTTCTTGTCGGTCTTGTCCGGGTTGACCGTGGTCGTGCTGACCGGCGCGTTGCGCTGGCGGTAGTCCACCAGCCAGCGTGCGTAGTCGTCCAGGTCGCCGTCGAACTCCTCGACCTTGCCGTCAGCCACCAGGAAGAAGTTGTCGGTGGTGCTTTTCAGCAGGTGACGGTCGTGGGAGACCACCAGTACCGCGCCGCTGAACTCTTGCAGGGCCATGGTCAGGGCCAGGCGCATCTCCAGGTCCAGGTGGTTGGTCGGTTCGTCGAGCAGCAGCAGGTTAGGGCGGTCCCAGGCGATCAGGGCCAGGGCCAGGCGCGCCTTCTCGCCACCGGAGAAGTTCAGCACCGGCTCGTCGATACGCGCGCCGCGGAAGTCGAAGCCGCCGAGGAAATCGCGCAGGGTCTGCTCGCGCTCGGTCGGCGCCAGGCGCTGCAAATGCAGCAACGGGCTGGCCTTGGCGTCGAGCGAGTCCAGCTGGTGCTGGGCGAAGTAGCCGACCACGGTATTCTCGCCACGGGTCAGGCGGCCGCCCAGCGGCGACAGCTCGCCGGAGAGGTTCTTGATCAGGGTCGATTTACCGGCGCCGTTGGGGCCGAGCAGACCGATGCGCGCACCCGGGGTCAGTTGCAGCTTGACCTTCTCCAGCACGGTCTTTTCGCCATAACCCAGGCGGGCATCGGACAGATCGAGCAGCGGGCTGGAGATCTTTTCCGACTCGCGGAAAACGAAGTCGAACGGCGAGTCGACGTGGGCGGCGGACAGCTCCTCCATCCGCTCCAGGGCCTTGATCCGGCTCTGGGCCTGGCGGGCCTTGGTGGCCTGGGCCTTGAAGCGCGCAATGTACTTTTCCATGTGCGCACGTTGCGTCTGCTGCTTCTCGTAGGCTTGCTGCTGTTGCGCCAGGCGTTCGGCACGGGCCCGTTCGAAGGCGCTGTAGCCACCGCGATAGAGGGTGATCTTGCGCTGATCGACGTGAGCCACATGGTCGACCACGGCATCGAGGAAATCGCGGTCGTGGGAAATCAGCAACAAGGTGCCGGGGTAGCCCTTGAGCCAGTCCTCCAGCCAGAGGATCGCATCGAGGTCCAGGTGGTTGGTCGGTTCGTCGAGCAGCAGCAGGTCCGACGGACACATCAGCGCCTGCGCCAGGTTCAGGCGCATCCGCCAGCCACCGGAGAAGTCGCCGACCTGACGGTCCATCTGCTCGTTGCTGAAGCCCAGGCCGGCCAGCAACTTGCGCGCCCGGGCGTCGGCGGTATAACCGTCGGCGCTGTCCAGCTCGGCATGCAGGCGTGCCAGGGCTGCACCGTCATGGGCCGCTTCGGCGGCGGCCAGCTCACGCTGCACCTGACGCAGGCGCAGGTCGCCATCGAGCACGTAGTCGACCGCCAGCCGCTCGAGGGTGTCGACCTCCTGGCGCATATGGGCGATGCGCCAGTCGGCGGGCAGGAAGCAGTCGCCCGAATCCGGGTGCAACTCGCCACGCAGCAAGGCGAACAGGCTGGATTTGCCGGCGCCGTTGGCACCGATCAGGCCGGCTTTCTGGCCGGCGTGCAGGGTCAGCTCGGCGTCTTCTAGCAGACGTTGCGGACCACGCTGTAAAGTCAGGTTCTGAAGTCGAATCATAATGGCGGCGGAGTCTACCAGCTTCGTTCGCAACTGGCGCGAGTAGCAATATGTCCTCTGACCTGTGGAGCTTCACCCTCAAGACCTACGCCCGCCCAGGCGTCGAAGAAGCCTGCCTGGACCTCCAGGCGGCCGGGGCCAATGTCTGTCTTTTACTCTGCGCAGCCTGGCTCGGCGCGCGCGGGGTGACCTGCACTGCACAGCGCCTGCAACAGCTGCGGAGCCTGGGCCAGCCCTGGCACGACGAAGTCGTCAGGCCGCTGCGCCAGCTGCGCACGCAATGGCGCCCGGCCGCGAGCGCGGATCCGGAACTGGCGGTCTTGCGCGAACAGGTCAAGGCATTGGAACTGGAGGCCGAGCGGCAACTGCTGCTGCGCCTGGAAGCGCTGGCGGGGGGATGGTCGGAGGGTGAAGCGCAGGATCTGACGAACTGGCTGGAAGGACTGGCGGCCGAAGCCGCCAACCTCAACCGCGACGCGCTGCAGGCGCTGCGCGTCGCGGTGACCGGCGCTTAGGAAGCGCTGGTTGGCGTGGTGCTGGCAGGCGCGGCAGTCGGAGCCGAAACTGGCGCAGCAGCCGCCGCTGGAGCGGGCGAAGATACCGGTGCCGCCGGCTTGGCAGCCGGGGTTGCCGGGGTGACTGGCCTGGCGGCCGCTGGAGCGGTGGCCGGTTTGGCTGCGGCAGGTTTGGCGGCGACAGGCTTCTTCGCGGCTGGTTTTGCAGCCGGCTTGGCAGCAGGTTTTACTGCGGGTTTTGCCGCAGGCTTGGCGGCGGGTTTTGCTGCAGCGGGTTTAGCCGCTGCTGGCTTGGCGGCAGTGGAAGCCGCCGGCTTGGCTGCTGCAGGTTTGGCCGCGGGCTTGGCGGCGGGTTTCGCTGCAGGTTTAGCTGCCGCCTTCACCGGAGCTTTTGCCGCAGCCGGTTTGGCGGCCGGCTTCGCAGCAGTTTTTGCCGCCACCGGTTTAGCCGCTGGCTTGGCAGCTGCAGGCTTGGCCGCTGCGGTTTTAGCCGCGGGCTTGGCGGCGGGTTTGGCCGCAGGTTTTGCTGCTGGCTTGGCAGCGGGTTTCGCTGCAGCCGGTTTGGCAGCCGCTGTTTTCGCAGCAGGTTTGGCGGCAGCTTTCGCAGGGGCTTTTGCAGCAGCCGGTTTAGCCGCTGGCTTGGCAGCTGCAGGTTTGGCAGCGGCGGTTTTCGCCACTGGCTTGGCAGCAGGTTTGGCGGCCGGTTTGCTGGCAGCTTTTACCGGTGCTTTAGCAGCAGCTTTGGCAGGGGCTTTTGCCGCTGGCTTGGCTGCGGCTTTCTGTGCTGGAGCGGCTGCCGGTTTGGCGGAGCGAGTGCTCAGCACCTTGGCTGCGGCTTCTTTCACACGACCGACGCCCTGGGCCAGTTTCAGGCTTTCCTGAGCGTCGCGCTTGAGTTGCAGAATGTAGGCGCGGGTTTCGGATTGACGTGCCTTGAGTGCATCGAGCAGGTCTTCAAGTTCTTTCACTGCGTCCTTGGCTTTGGCTTGTGCCTTGGCCTTGCCGGCCGCCGCGGCGTCCTGCAATTTGGTGCGCGATTTGTGCAGTTTTTCCTGTGCCTTACCGCGTTGCTTTTCCAGTTTGGCGAGCAGTTTTTCAGCATCAGCCAAGGCTTGAGAACAAGCGTTTTCCAAGTGTTCGAGCAGGCTGCCCGAAAGCTGTTGGAGCAAATGCAACGGAGTACTTACAGGCTTCTTATTGGCCGACATGGTTTACCTCCTGGCTGACGTGAGTTGCGGCTCATACTAGACCTCTGCTGCTACCGCCGCTAGGGCATGTTGACAGTATCGAATGCCATGCGTTGCAGAGGATCGAAAATGTTCTTCGCGCACAAGAAAGTTACTCACCAGCCGCCACACCCACGCTGGCATAATCCACCTCGTCTCAGGCCGGAGAGCGCCCATGTCGCGTTACCTTTTTTTATCCTTGTGTGTGTTGTTGCCACTGGCTCAGGCCGCCGAAGATTCGCAGAAAAACGATGCTCACGATCTCGCCTACAGCCTGGGTGCCAGCCTCGGCGAACGCCTGCGCCAGGAGGTGCCGGACCTGCAGATCCAGGCATTGGTGGAGGGCTTGAAACAGGCCTACCAAGGCAAGCCTCTGGCACTCAAGGACGAGCGCATCGAACAGATCCTCGCCCAGCATGAGGCACAGGTCAGCGAGCAAGCGGGCAAGCCGCGAATCGAAGTGGCGCTGGAAAACGAACAACGTTTTCTCTCGGCCGAAAAAGCCAAGCCGGGCGTACGCGAACTGGAAAACGGCATCCTGCTGACCGAGTTGGCACCCGGCAGTGGAGCACGGCCGGGTGCCAATGGTTCGGTACAGGTTCGCTACATCGGACGCCTGCCTGACGGCACGGTGTTCGATCAGAATCAGCAGCCGCAGTGGTTTCGCCTGGACAGTGTGATTGCCGGATGGCGCAGTGCCTTGCAGCAGATGCCGACGGGGGCGAAGTGGCGCCTGGTGATTCCTTCGGCCCAGGCTTACGGCGCCGACGGCGCAGGCGACCTGATCGCGCCTTACACACCCCTGGTGTTTGAAATCGAGCTGTTGGGGGCTAGCGGCTAAGGGGCGCAGAAACGAAAAACGGTGCGCAATGCGCACCGTTTCGGTAAAGCTTTCGCTGCAAGTCAGGCCTGAACGGCGGCCTCTTCCTTGTGAGCGTTGTGCAGCACTTCGATCAGGCAATCTTCCAGCTCGAAGCGCTCATGCAGCAGACCACCCAGCTCCTTGAACTTCTCCGCCACGCATTTTCCTTCGTCGCACAAATCGTTGAACGCCAACAGCTTTTCAGTGATGACATCGATCCGAGGATAAATGGTTTCGGCCAGTTCGAGCCCGCGCTTGTCGTTGAAGGCCTTGGCCTCGCCGGTCAGCTGCTCGTAGATTTCAAAGTGGCCGGCGGAGACGTAGTCCACCAGAATTGCGCAGAACTCCTGCAGCGGCTGTCGGTTTTCAGCCAGCGTCTCAGGCTCCGCGCCGAGAGCATCATAGGCCCGAACCAGTTCGTGACGCTCCTGCAACCAGCGATCGATCAGCAGATGCACTCCACCCCAGCGTTCCTGAGCATTCTGACAACTTTCGAGCATGGCGATCTCTCTTCCCTTATGGGTCATGCCGCTCTGAATCCGTCACTGGACTGAACATCAGCATCCGGCCAGGCAGAACAGCATCGAGCAACGTAATTGCGGTGACACGTGCGGGCCAGATTATGCCCGCTCGACAGCCGCTTCAAGGTACGCAGGAGATAAAGTTCATACAAGTGTTTAATCTTTAGCCCCGTCGCAAAACGACGATTCAGGTCGCAGCCGCCCTGCGCCGGCCCCGTGGTAGAAGCCGCACCAGGCGATAGGCACTCAAAATCATCACAGCGATGAAAAACAGCAGGCTCCACTCCGCGGCGCTCATGTCCAGCAGCGTCCAGGTGACCTCCGCGCACTGCGCAGTCCCGGTGAAAACCAACTGCAAGGCACGCCCCCAGGACAGATTGCCCAGCATGAACGGCATGTCCGGCAAGCACGCCAGCAACTGATCCGAAGGAATGTTCTGCAACAGCACATGGCGCCCTGCCGTGATCACACCCGCCAGGCTGCAGAGCAGTTCCAGCAGCCAATACAGGGCACTCGCCGGGTATTGTGGCCCCTGCACGACCGCAACCAGGCTGATCGAAGTCAACAGCAGCGCGAAGAAACGTTGCACCACCCACAGCAGGCAAGGCTCGAGCCCAATCCCGTACTCCAGGTGAAACGAAGCCCACAGGGCCAAGGCACCGGTAAAAAACACAAGGGAGAACAGCAAGCGTGAGCCGGCCAGCGACATGGTGTATCCACAACGGAAGAAACAGGCTGCCACGGTAGAGAAAGCGCTCGGCCCTTTCAAGGCGCGCCATGACAAGATCGAGCGCGGCAAACGGGCACAGAGGCCAGATCGGGGGGAATTGCGGAACGGGCCGCCCCCTCAGGGACGGCCCAGCCCTGCGGGTTTATACCCTAGCGGGCACCGGCAACGGCGATGCCAGGAGGCGCTCGTCCAACAGCCCCAGGCCTTCCTGGAACAGCTGGTTGCTGCGCTCGGTATCGCCCAGCTGCGCCAGCAACCGGGCCAGCTCGGCGCAAGCCTCAGGGTTGCGCTGCAGGCGCAGGCTGCTTTCCAGATAGTCCCGCGCCTTGCCCCATAGGCTGGTTTGCAGGCACAGGCGACCCAGGGTCAGCAGCAGGCTCGGATCGTTCGGATGATCCTTGAGCCACTGCTCGGCGAACTGCAGCTGCCGCGCCGGATCACTGCCGCGCAGCAAGCCGTAAAGCCGCGCCAGATGGCTGTCGTATTTGCGCTTGAGAGCAACGCGCAGCACTTCTTCGGCCTCGGCCTCGGCGCCCAATTGGCGCAGCTGTTCGGCATAGGCCAGCACCAGTTGCGGCTCCTGGCGTTGAGCCGCGGTCAGTTGCTGCCAGGCGCGATTGAGCGATTGCAGGCCAACCGCACCGTCTTCTTCGCGATGCGCCGCAAGGGTCAGGTTCTCGCCCCAGGCCCGACGTTCCAGTTCGGCCAGTTCGTTGGCGGGCAGGACTTTGTCCTTGCGCAGTTCGGGCAGCAGGCGAATCACCGCCGACCAGTCGCCCCGCTGTTGGTGCAGACGCTGCAACTGCCGCAGCACCTGGACACTGTGCGGGTGACGCTCGTGCATGGCTTGCAGGGTGCTCAGGGCGCCTTCGGTATCACCGCGATCGGTCTGCAGTTGGGCATGACTCAAGGCCACCGCCAGCTCGGCCTGGGGCTGCCGTTCGAGGGCACGCTCCAGCAGGCTGTCGCACTGCTCGTAGTTTCCCAGCTCGTTCGCCGCCCGCGCCGCGCCGAGGTAGTACAGAAGAGGCTGGCGCTCGGCTTCCGCGGCACGATGCAAATGCTTCTGGGCGCTGGCCCAGCGGCCTTCGGCAAGATCCATCTGGCCCTGCTCGATGGCGATCTGCACGCGACGGCTGCGGTTGCGCCGTGACCAGGGATTGACCACGCCGCTGGAGGCCATCACCAGTTCGATCAGCGCCTTGATCCCCCAGATCACCAGCCAGATCACCGCGACCAGTGCCAGGGTCGCCCACAGGCTCGACTCATAACGGAAGCTGTCGTAGGCAATCAGGATGTACCCGGAATGCTCGGCAATCGCCAACCCCAGCAATCCCGAGGCGGCGATCACCAGGAACAGAATCACGTACAGGCGCTTCATGGGCTGGTCTCCTGCGGGGTATTCGCAGCAGGCTTGGCCAGTGGTTTCACCGACTCTTCAGCGCTCAGGTTGCGCCGCTCCAGGTAGGCCTGAACGGCGCTCAGGGTCTTGGTCAGGTCCGGCGTCTGCACGGTGACCGGCTGTTTGCTCAGTTCGGACACGCGCTCCAGCATGAGCTTGCTTTGCGGGTTGTCCTGATTGAAGTTGCCCTTCAACACATCGCGGGCCTCCGCCAGCGCCTGGGTGTACACCGGCGCCTGGCCGTTCAGCGCCGCCCACTGGGCCTGTTCCAGGGCCAGGCTCAAGGCCAGGCGCACCTGCGTCAGGCTTTGCCCGGCGAGCAGCGGCCGCACGTTCTTGTCCGCGTTGAAGTCGATACGAATGTAGCGCGAGATCTGGTCCCACCATTGCGCCCAGCGGCTGGCGCCATCGCCGTCGGCGGTCAGGCCCAGCAGCGAATCGCCACGGTCGCGGTACTCGGGGGCCAGCTCGGTGAGCTCGACCACCTGATCGCGCAGTGCGCCCAGTTGCAGGAACAGTCCGGTGCGATCCGGCTGTTCGGTGCTGCGCAGGGCCGCGAGGCTCTTGGCCAACTGCTCGCGCGCGGCGAAAGAACCGGGATCGTTCTGCTCGCGCAGGATCTCGTCGGCGCCCTGCACCAGAGCCTGGGCGCTGCTGATGTCCTGCAAGGCCGAAAGGCGCAGGCTGGCCAGACGCAACAGATGTTCCGCCTCGGCCAGACGCCAGTCCTTGCGGCTGGCACCCAGCACGCTCTCCAGCTTCTGATTGAGTCGCTGCTGGTCGCCCTGCAACTGCGCGACCAGACGGCGGCGCTCTTCCAGTTCATCGGCCGCCGGCAATTGCTCCAAGCGTGCCGTCAGGCGCTGCTCGTTGAGCTTCAGGCTCTGCGCCTCATCACCCAGGGCCTGCAACTGCCCCAACTGCTGCTGATTGTTGGCCTGCAGGTTGCGCACCTGCCAGACACCCCAGCCGCCGGCAGCGACACCGGCCGCCCCCAGCAGCAGGGCGAGGATCGCCAACCCGTTGCCGCGACGCTGCACAGCTGGGGTTGCAGATTCAGCCGGTGCATCGATTACCGGCTGGACATCATCTTTAGGCAAGGCTGTTTCGCTCACGTATCCATCCTTTGCGTTTAGAGAACGGGCACGGGTTGCTCCCGTAACGCCGTTAGCAAGGCCGCGGCGCTGGCGCCACGGCAATCCACAACTTTCTCGGCCCCGGCGGCACGCGCCATTTCGGCGACCCGGGGGCTCGGTACAAACAACGGCAGCCGCGCCACCTGTGGCCAGGCCTCGCCGGCCAACTGCTGCAAGTGTTCGAAACCCTGCCCACTGCTGACCACCAGCCCATTCAAGCGTTCCGCCTGGATGCGTTGCATCAGGACCCCGTTGGCATAGCGCGGCAGGTCACGGCGGTACAGCTCCAGATAATCGACACTAGCACCTTGGCCGCGCAAACGCTCAGCCAGCAGCTCGCGGCCACCCTCCCCGCGCACGATCAGCACCCGTGGAGCAGGCCGTGCAATAGCCTCGCGCAACTGGGGAAGTTCAAGCAAGGCTTCGCTGTCATCGCCTTGCTCGGGGAAAAAAACATCCAGGCCGTGATCGGCCAGAATCTGCGCCGTCGCGGCGCCCACACTGAACCAGCGCTGGCTCGGCGGCTGCGGCCAGAACTGCTCGAGCAGCTGCACGGCCATTCGCGCGGCCGGCTTGCTGACCGCGATCACCGCGCAGTAGCGGTGCAGCTCAAGCACCCTGGCGCGCTGGGTATCGTCAAAAGGCAGGGCCTGGATTTCCAGCAACGGCAGGCTGCTGCTGAACACTCCCGCGTCGCCCAGAACCTCAGCCAGCAGCGCCGACTCGTCCGTGGGCCGGGTCAGCAGCACACGCCAGTCGCTCACTCTTCGCCAGCCTCGCCATAGACCGCGCGCAGAATATCGTCGGCGCCCTGGGCCAGCAGATCCTCCGCGACCTGTACGCCAAGCGCCGCCGCCGCGCTACGTGGAGCACGGGCCTCGGCGCTGAGCAGCACACCGCCGCTCGGTTCGCCGACCAGGCCGCGCAGCCACAGCTGATCGCCTTCGAGCACCGCATAGCAGGCGATAGGCACTTGGCAGCCGCCATTCAGATGCTTGTTGAGGGCCCGTTCGGCGGTGACCCGATCCGC
The DNA here is from genome assembly GCF_003184125.1 of Pseudomonas sp. RW409. Taxonomy (NCBI): domain Bacteria; kingdom Pseudomonadati; phylum Pseudomonadota; class Gammaproteobacteria; order Pseudomonadales; family Pseudomonadaceae; genus Pseudomonas; species Pseudomonas sp. RW409. The sequence continues at coordinate 138,696 of NZ_QHHP01000004.1, forward strand.
CGTATCGGCATGATGCAGCGGCGCCAACAGCTTGTGGATCTCGCTGTCGGCCGTGCGGCACTCGATGCCCACCGCGCCCTGGCCGCCCGCCGGAAGGCTGTCGTCGACGCTGATCGAAGAGCTGATGCGATCTTCGAAGCCAAGACGGATCAAGCCCGCAGCGGCCAAGATAATGGCGTCGTACTCACCGGCGTCGAGCTTGGCCAGGCGGGTGTTGACGTTGCCGCGCAGGAAACGGATCTGCAGGTCCGGACGACGAGCCAGCAGCTGCGCCTGGCGACGCAGGCTGGAGGTCCCCACGACGCTGCCCGCGGGCAGTTCGTCGAGACTGGAGTAGGTATTGGAGACAAAGGCATCGCGCGGGTCTTCACGCTCGCAGATGCAGAACAGGCCCAGGCCTTCGGGGAAATCCATGGGCACGTCTTTCATCGAATGCACGGCGATATCCGCTTCGTTTTCCAGCAGCGCGGTTTCCAACTCCTTGACGAACAGCCCCTTGCCGCCGATTTTCGACAACGGCGAGTCGAGCAGCTTGTCGCCGCGACTGACCATGGGCACCAGCGTCACGATCAACCCCGGGTGAGCGGCTTCCAGACGAGCTTTGACGTGTTCGGCTTGCCACAAGGCCAAGGCACTTTTGCGGGTAGCGATGCGGATTTCGCGAGAGGACATGGATCAATCCGTACTGATAGAAAATACGGCAGATGATAACAGCTCAGCCAAATCAGCTTTGACTTGTATCAGGAACCGCAGCCCCTCCCTGGCTGCAGGAACGTTGCGGGCGGGGTGCATGACCCGCCCGACTGTCCGGATCTAGAGCTGCTGCATCATCTTGCGCACGCCGGCCACATGCCGTCGGCTGACGATCAGCGCATCACCATTGAGCCCCTTGAGGAACAGCTGGAAATGCCCCAGCGGCGTACGCTGCAGGCGTTCGATGCGTTCACGGGCCACCAGGGCGTTGCGATGGATGCGAACGAAACGCTCGCCAAACTCGTCCTCCAGCGCCTTCAGGGGTTCGTCCAGCAGGACTTCGCCGCTCTCATGGCGCAAGGTCACGTATTTGTGGTCGGCAATGAAATAGACGACCTGATCCAGCGGGATCAGCTCGATACCTTTGCGGGTCCGTGCACTGATATGGCTACGGGGGCCGCTGCCGCTTTCGGCGGCGGGCCGGGTCAGGGCCGCCAGCTGGACCCTGTTGGGGCGGTCGGCCTTTTTCAGTGCCTCGAGCAGATGCTCGGAACGCACCGGTTTGAGCAGGTGACCGACCTCGCTGACATCAAAAGCCTCGAGGGCGAATTCATCAGGGGCGGCACAAAACACCACGGCTGGCGGCGCTTCGCGTTCGCACAGGCGGGCGGCAACCTGCAGGCCATCGAGACCCGGCATGCGGATGTCGAGAAGCACGATATCCGGTTTCAGGCTGTCGATCAGGGCCAATGCCTCTTCGCCATTGGTGGCGCTGGGCTCCAGGACACTGTATCCCTCAAGCTCACTGACCATACGGCTCAGTCGCTCGCGGGCTAGGGGTTCGTCATCAACGATCAGGACATTCATATTGCGCTGGATTCCTGCGTGAGTCTCGCACAAGGATAGCGTAGACAGGTGAAGTGACGTCCGTCACGGCGATCCACGCTAAGACTAGTGCGAGGGCCAAAAAGTGCCCCACGACGGGCACCATTATTTACCCGGGCCTGCCCGACACCGCTCAAGGCCCGCCACTGCACGACATGGTCATGGGGACTGCTGATACAGGACACAAACACCCCCTCTTTTATAGTCGGCTTCCACCCAGGCCGCCTCCCTCGTGACTCGCGAGGCGGTGCCGGGGCCGGAGCGCATGCGACAACGGTTGCGTGATCAGCGACCAGGCTCGATGAAACATCCGAGATTGCGCTGTTCCTTCAGTCCAACTGTAGACGGTTGCCAAGACGATATTGCTCAAACGATAAATATCGTTACATCACCCCTCGCCCCCCGCCTTCGCTCGCCTAGTCTCTGCGCGCCCGAGGTCGGCGACAAGCGCCCGCGGCCCCCATGGCAGAAATAAAAACCTGCCGACCAGTGCCAGCTACAGGATTGGCAACCCTGTTATTATCCGCGGCAACTTTTCACCTCATTTCCCTTCCAGCCGATCACGAGCGAATTCATGAGCACTGACAAGACCAATCAGTCCTGGGGCGGCCGCTTCAGTGAGCCCGTCGACGCCTTCGTCGCCCGCTTCACCGCCTCCGTCACTTTCGACCAGCGCCTCTATCGTCACGACATCATGGGCTCGATCGCCCACGCCACCATGCTGGCCAAGGTCGGCGTACTGACCGATGCCGAACGCGACAGCATCATCGACGGCCTGAAAACCATCCAGGGCGAAATCGAGGCGGGCACCTTCGACTGGCGCGTCGATCTGGAAGACGTGCACATGAACATCGAAGCACGCCTGACCGACCGCATCGGCGTCACCGGCAAGAAGCTGCACACCGGCCGCAGCCGCAACGACCAGGTAGCCACCGATATCCGTCTGTGGCTGCGCGACGAAATCGATCTGATCCTGGCGGAAATCACCCGCCTGCAAAAAGGCCTGCTGGAACAAGCCGAGCGCGAAGCCGACACCATCATGCCGGGCTTCACCCACCTGCAGACCGCGCAGCCTGTGACCTTCGGTCATCACATGCTGGCCTGGTTCGAGATGCTCAGCCGCGACTACGAGCGCCTGGTCGATTGCCGCAAGCGCACCAACCGCATGCCTCTGGGCAGCGCCGCGCTGGCCGGCACCACCTACCCAATCGACCGCGAGCTGACTTGCCAGCTGCTGGGCTTCGACGCCGTCGGTGGCAACTCGTTGGACAATGTGTCTGATCGCGATTTCGCCATTGAGTTCTGCGCCGCCGCCAGCGTGGCCATGATGCACCTGTCGCGTTTCTCCGAAGAGCTGGTGCTGTGGACCAGCGCGCAGTTCCAGTTCATCGATCTGCCTGACCGCTTCTGCACCGGCAGCTCGATCATGCCGCAAAAGAAAAACCCGGACGTTCCGGAGCTGGTTCGTGGCAAGAGCGGCCGCGTGTTCGGCGCCCTGATGGGTCTGCTGACACTGATGAAGGGCCAGCCCCTGGCCTACAACAAGGACAACCAGGAAGACAAGGAACCGCTGTTCGACGCCGCCGACACCCTGCGCGACTCGCTGCGCGCCTTCGCCGACATGATCCCGGCGATCAAGCCCAAGCACGCGATGATGCGCGAAGCGGCGCTGCGCGGCTTCTCCACCGCTACCGACCTGGCGGACTACCTGGTACGCCGTGGCCTGCCATTCCGCGATTGCCACGAAATCGTTGGCCACGCCGTGAAGTACGGCGTGGAAACCGGCAAGGACCTGGCGGAAATGAGCCTGGAAGAACTGCGCAAGTTCAGCGACCAGATCGACCAGGACGTGTTTGCCGTGCTGACCCTGGAAGGCTCGGTCAATGCCCGTGACCACATCGGCGGCACCGCGCCAGCTCAAGTCAAGGCGGCGGTGGTTCGCGGCCAGGCGTTGCTGAGCAGCCGCTAAAAGCCAGCGCGGGCAAGCCACGCTCCCACAAGAGTGTGGCTTGCCCGCGATCAGCGACCTGAAGCCTTTCTACTTCTTGCTGGCGATCATCGCCAGGAACTGCGGCATTGCCACGTCCTTGTCCGCCGCGACCCGCTGCACGTTGGGCATCTGTTCCAGGCGCGCCATCAAGTCTTTGGCTGCCGGCATCTCGGCCAGAAGATCCATACCGAACAGCTTCTGCCCTACCGCGCAGGCCAGGCTCACGCTGTACAGGAAATACAGGTCCGCCACGCTCAGGCTGCTGCCCGCCACATAAGGGGCGAACTTGCCGTGCCTGGCCAGCGAGGCGAATCCCAGCACCAGCTCATTGCGGGACTTCTCCTTGATGGCCTCGGGAACCGCCGTGCCAAAAAACGCCTCGCCGTAACAGGCCCGCGCCGGCAACTCGATGTAAAGCTCGATCTCCTTGGCCAGCGCCAGCACCTGGGCACGCTCGAACGGATCGCTTGGCAGCAGCGCCGGGCCCGGCTGGGTTTCGAGGTATTCGAGGATCACGCTGGTTTCGTTGATAACGCCCCGCTCCACCCCCAGTACCGGCACCTTGCCGCGCGGGCTGATGGCTAATGCTTCAGGGCTTTGCCCGGCGTAGAACGGCACTTCCTCGAAAGGCAGGCCTTTTTCCAGCAATGCCAGTTTCACCATGTTGTAGTAGTTGCTGACGGCGAATCCATAAAGCTTGAGCATGCGTAGCCTCCAGGCCGGGTACGGGGTTGGCAGCCACTCTTATAGATCCTCGACAGCCGACTGGCCAGCAGCATCAGGCTCCTGAATACGAGTAAACTGGCGACCTTTCCTTGAGGAGCCTGCCATGAGCGAGCCAACCCCCGACACCCACCAAGACGACAACGACGAAGAAGCGTTCACCGAAAACACCCTGATCGAAGCGATCGAAAACCAGATCGAAAGCGACAACCCACCCGCGGCCAAAGCCACCTTCAACAAGCTGACCCTGGTCGGCTATGAGCGTGACGAAATCCTCAACCTCATGGCCCATGTCCTGGCGGTGGAAATCGACGCGATCCTCGAAGAAGACCGCGCGTTTGATACCCAATGGTACGAAGCCGCGCTGCGTGCCCTGCCCGAGCTGCCGCCCGAGAAGAAGTAAGCCCGCCCCGCCCCGCGCCCGCGCCTGGCCGGCGCGATTGCGGGCCTTGACTACACTGGTACGCGCCCTGCGGCCAAATACCGCCGCCCAGGGGCGTAAAAGTCCGCAGCGGACACTGGACAGGCTGCACAACTGCGGTCACCTTAAGGACGCTGTCGTCTAATTCCTAGAAAGTCTGGAGTCCTTATGTCGTATACCCCTGAGTTGGTTGCCGAACTGGAAATCCTTGCACTCTTCAACCTGGACAGTTCCCAGGAAGGCCTGAAAATCCATCAGACCGCTGCCCCCCAAGCTATCGCCGCCGCACGACGCCTGTTTGAAAAAGAGCTCATTACCCAGCCCGATGGTGGTTACCTGACCAGCCTGGGCCGCGATGCCGCCGAGCATGCCCAAGGCCTGCTGACCATTCTGACGGTCAAAGAAGCCGCCTGAACGCTCTCCCCTACGGCCCTCGGAATCCCCGCCTGTCGGATTCCGCGGGCAAGCTCCAGCGGCATGTTGGAAATCTGACGTCAAAAATAAAATTCAGCTTAAAGCTCGCCCTCGACTGGCTGTAAACTCCTGCGCACAAGACCTCCCACGTTCAAGCTTCGCGAGCCTGTTTGAATGACCCGCACCCATGAAATCCGCCCAGATCTGGACGAGGGAATCGATCGCAAGGTTCTCAGCCAGTTGCGCGCGCGCTTTCTGAAGCTCAACGAGGGGCGCCTGGGCCGGGCCATGGAAGGGTTGTCGCCACGCCAGCAACTGGTGCTCAACCTGTTGCCGCTGTTCTTTCACGTCAACCACCCGCTATTACCGGGCTATGTGTCGGGTGGCACACCGGCCGGGTTGTCGAACTACGAGCCCGACACACCGACGCTCAACGAAGCCCAGCGCCTGACTCGTTCGTTTTCCTACAAGGCCCGCCCCGGCAATGCGCCGCGGCCTATCCACGGTCTGTTCCTGATGGGCAGCCTGGGCACCCTGGCCCAGGCCGACCAGAGCGATATGGACGTGTGGGTCTGCCATGCGCCCGACCTCGGCGAGAACGAACTGGCCGAACTGCGCAAGAAATGCCTGCTGCTGGAAGCCTGGGCCGCCAGCCAGGGCGCCGAGGCGCACTTCTTCCTGATCGACCCCAGCCGCTTTGTCCGTGGCGATCGCGACACCCAGCTGAGCTCCGACGATTGCGGCACCACCCAGCACTACCTGCTGCTGGACGAGTTCTACCGCACCGCCATCTGGCTGGCCGGACGCACGCCGCTGTGGTGGCTGGTGCCGGTGTACGAAGAAGCCCGCTACCACGAATACACCCATACGCTGCTGTCCAAGCGTTTCATCCCCGCCGACGAAAACCTCGACCTTGGCCATCTGGCCCATATTCCGCCGGGCGAATTCATCGGTGCCGGGCTCTGGCAACTGTTCAAGGGCATCGAGTCGCCGTACAAGTCCGTGCTCAAGTTGCTGCTGACCGAGGTCTACGCCAGCGAACACCCGCGGGTGGAATGCCTGAGCCTGCGCTTCAAGCAGGCGGTGTTCGCCAACCGCCTGGACCTCGACGAGCTGGACCCGTACATCGTGGTCTACCGGCGCATCGAGGAATACCTCAAGGCCCGCGGCGAGCCGGAGCGCCTGGAGCTGGTGCGTCGTAGCCTGTACCTGAAGGTCAACCGCAAGCTCACCGGCAACAACGGTGCACGCAACCCGAGCTGGCAGCGCACGCTGCTCGAACGGCTGGCCCACGAATGGGGTTGGGATCAGCGCCAGCTGGCGATGCTCGACAGCCGCAGCCAGTGGAAAGTCCGCCAGGTCAGCGCCGAGCGCCGGGCCCTGGTCAATGAGCTGAATTACAGCTACCGCTTCCTGACCCAGTTCGCCCGTACCGAGCAGACCCTCGGCCTGATCAACAAGCGCGACCTGAATATCCTTGGCCGCCGCCTGTACGCGGCCTTTGAACGCAAGGCCGGCAAGATCGAGTTCATCAACCCCGGTATTGCCCCGGACCTGGCCGAAGACACCCTGACCCTGGTGCAGTCGCCCAACAAGAAAGAGCCGGGACAAACCCACTGGGGGCTGTACAACGGCAGCCTGAATGCCCTGGAGTGGGAACACTTCGCGCCGATCAAGCGCAGCCGCGAACTACTGGAGCTGTTGACCTGGTGCCATCGCAACGGGGTGATCGACAGCAGCACGCGCCTGGCGCTGCACCCGGGCAGCAGCGACCTGAGCGAGTTCGAGCTGTTCAATCTGCTGGGCAGCCTGCAACAGACCATCGCCCTGCCCCTGGGCACCGTCAGCGAAGAACACCTGCTGCACAGCAGCGTGCCCAGCGAAGTGCTGATCCTGGTGAACGTCGGCCGCGACCCGCTCAAGCACCACCGCGACCTGAACATCCTGATGACCACCGAGCGCACCGACTCTTTGAGCTACGCCGGGGTGCGGGAAAACCTGGTGCTGACCCTCGACCAGGTGACGCTCAACAGCTGGAACGAGGTCTTGGTCGGTCGTTACGACGGCGCCCATGCCCTGCTCGACTGCCTGCGCGACTACCTCAACAACCTGCCGCGCGGCCCCGAGCAGCCGAAGCTGCGAGTGCGCTGCTTCTGCCACAACCGCGCGCAGTTCATCGCCCAACGGGTCGAAGAGCTGTTCGACACGGCGCAGAACCTGTTGCTCAGCCAGCTCAATCACCGCTACCTGATCCAGGTGCAGCAGCATTACCACGTGCTGGAACTGGTGCCGGGCCAGGTCAATCATGTGGCGCTGGCGAGCCTGCCGGCGCTGATCGACTACCTGGGCGAAGAGCAGTCGAGCTACAGCCCCCTGCACCTGGACCCGATGGCCCTGGAAGAACACGATTTGGCGCTGATCCTGCCGATGGGCCAGCCTGATTGCATCCAGGTGTTCTACCGCGTCGTCGAGGCTCAGGCCGAGCTGTACGTGCTGGATGAATTCGATGCGCTCTGGCAGCAACGCCTGCCCTACCACGACGAACAGAGCCTGCTGGTGCCCCTGCAACGCTTCCTGCAGTCGATCCTCTATCGGCGCGACGCCCAGCTGCCGATGGAGGCTTCGCAGCCCCTCGTGCCGCTGGACATTTTGTATTACCAGATATTGCCTTCAGGCAGCACAAGGGCCCGTCGAATCGAGCCACGCCCAGCGCCGCAGACGCCGGCGAACAAAGCCTTTTATGACGTGCAGGGCATCATCGGCAAAGCCGCACCGGGGCAGGTACAGGTCACCCTGTATTGCAATCAACGGGAGTTTTCCGAGCTGGAGCATGGCGACCAGTTGTTCGCCGCAGTCGCCCAGGAGATTGTCGGCCAGCGCCGCGAAGCCGAACGCTATCGCTGCTACATCACCGACCTGGACCTGTCCGGCCTGCTCGGTGACCACCACGGCTCAAGCAATCTTTACCTGCGCTACAAGGCCGACCTGGAGCGCGCCTTGAACGACGCGCTCGAGCAGGTCTAGCCGCTCAGAGACGCTTAATCAGAGGTGAAAATCGCCAGCCGCTTCGGGCTGGTATTCCACTTCCAGCAGGGTCAGCTTCAGGGTCTTGCCGCCCGGTGCTGGCCAGTCGATGTACTGCCCGACCTGCAAGCCGAGCAAGGCGCTGCCCACCGGCGCCAGGATAGAGATCCGGCCTTCGTCGGCATTGGCGTCCTGTGGATACACCAGGGTCAGGTGATAGTCCTTGCCGCTGCCCTCTTCGCGGCAATGCACGCGCGAGTTCATGGTCACGACACCGGGCGGGACTTCATCGTGGCCCACCAGGGTTTCGGCGCGATCCAGCTCGGTCTGCAACGCAATGACGCCAGGCAGCGTGTCGTCCAGGCTGTCGATCAGGCGCTCCAGACGCTGCACGTCGAGGCGGGTGAGAATGATGGAAGGTGCGGTGCTCATGATCCAGGCAGACTCCTTTTTTCGGCACAAAAAAGCAAAACCCCGTCTAGATAAGACGGGGTTTTCACCGGCCTCGATGTGGCGAGGCGTAACCGGACACTACCACAGCAGCACAAATAAACAAGCTACCGGATTTAGGGGCCCGGGCTAGCCGGCGCTCGGCGCCGCCGCCCGCTTGCGCTCCAGCGCCTGGCGACAGATGACGCGCCGACGCTCATCGTCCGCCGAGCGCCATTCGCGAATGTCTTCGACATGCCGGAAACAGCCCTTGCAGACTTTTTCCTCGTCCAGCCGGCACAGGCTGATACAGGGCGAGGCCACGGCCGGGCTGACATTGCTGTACAGCGGCTTGGGCGGGCGCACCGGGGCGGTTGGCGTCACGGTCTCAGAGCCCTTCGAACTCGAGCTTGATGTCGGCCTGCTCGAGGACGATGCGCTCGAGCATTTCGCCCAGCTGCTCTTCGCTCTTGTCGCACATCCAGCGCTCGCTTTCTTCGTCGTAGTCGAAGTGGAAGCCACCGGAGCGCGCGGCCAGCCACAGCTGACGCAGCGGTTCCTGGCGGCTGAAGATCACCTGGCTACCGTTTTCGAACTTGACGGTGAGCACACCGGCGGAGCTCTCCAGATCGATATCCAGGTCACTCTCCTCGAAAATGTCCTCCAGCGTCTGCTGGGTGGCATCGACCAGGTCGTGGAAACGGGCTTCAGTCAAACTCATTGCGGGAACCTCGAAAAGTGTCTACTCACGCTCAAGCGCCGCAAGATACGGGCGCATCCGGGCGAATGCAAAGGATACCGATCAAGGGCGCGGACAGCAGAGAAAATATCCCCGCAACCGCCGCGCCCAACCCCTGCGCCCGGGGCAAAGGCCCGCCGGACGGGTGTTCCAGCGCATAGGCAAGCCGTCGGGTGGTCGGTATACTCGGGCGCAATTAACGCATTCTCAAGGATTTCGCCATGAAGCGCCTGATCTCTTCCCTTGCTGCGCTCGTCGCGGTTGCCTGCCTTGTCACTGCCTGCGGTCAAAAAGGCCCGCTGTATCTTCCCGATGACAGCAAATCCCCCGAAGACCAGGGTCACTCGCAGTCGCACAAGCACGACACCAACTAAGGGAACCCCATGGACGCTTTTAACTACCGCGACGGGCAGCTGTTCGCGGAAGGTGTAGCGTTGTCCGCCATTGCCGAACGCTTTGGCACGCCGACCTACGTCTATTCCCGAGCGCATATCGAAGCGCAGTACCACGCGTACGCCGATGCCCTCGCCGGCATGCCGCACCTGGTCTGCTTCGCGGTAAAGGCCAACTCCAACCTGGGTGTACTGAATGTGCTGGCGCGTCTGGGCGCCGGTTTCGACATCGTCTCCCGCGGCGAGCTGGAACGCGTCCTGGCAGCTGGCGGCGCGGCCGACAAGATCGTCTTCTCCGGTGTCGGCAAGACCCGTGACGACATGCGTCGCGCCCTGGAAGTCGGTGTGCACTGCTTCAACGTCGAGTCCAGCGACGAGCTGGAGCGCCTGCAACAGGTCGCCGCCGAACTCAATGTTCGCGCGCCGATCTCGCTGCGGGTCAACCCGGATGTCGACGCGGGCACCCACCCGTACATTTCCACCGGCTTGAAGGAAAACAAGTTCGGTATCGCCATCGCCGATGCCGAAGACGTGTACATCCGCGCGGCCCAGTTGCCGAACCTGGAAGTGGTCGGCGTCGACTGCCATATCGGCTCGCAACTGACCACCCTGGCCCCCTTCATCGATGCCCTCGACCGTCTGCTGGACCTGGTCGACCGCCTGGGCGAATGCGGCATCTACCTGCGCCACATCGACCTCGGTGGTGGCCTGGGCGTGCGTTATCGCGATGAAGAGCCGCCGCTGGCCGCCGACTACGTCAAGGCCGTGCGCGAACGCCTCGACGGCCGCGACCTGGAACTGGTCTTCGAACCCGGCCGCTTCATCGTCGCCAACGCCGGGGTACTGCTGACCCGGGTCGAGTACCTCAAGCACACCGAACACAAGGACTTCGCCATCGTCGACGCGGCAATGAACGACCTGATCCGCCCGGCCCTGTACCAGGCCTGGATGGACGTCAGCGCCGTGCGCCCGCGCAATGGCCAGGCACGTACCTACGATATCGTCGGCCCGATCTGCGAAACCGGCGACTTCCTGGCCAAGGAACGTCAGTTGGCGCTGGAAGAAGGCGATCTGCTGGCCGTGCATTCGGCCGGTGCCTACGGTTTCGTCATGAGCTCCAACTACAACACCCGCGGTCGCGCTGCTGAAGTGCTGGTCGATGGTGAACAGGCTGTTGAAGTGCGTCGCCGCGAGACGGTAGCCGAGTTGTTTGCTGGCGAAAGCCTGCTGCCGGAGTAGAACCATGCTGCTGCGTTTTACCAAGATGCACGGCCTGGGTAATGATTTCATGGTCCTCGACCTGGTCAGCCAGCACGCGCACATCCTGCCCAAACATGCCAAGCAATGGGGCGATCGCAACACCGGTGTCGGTTTCGACCAGTTGCTGATCGTCGAGGCGCCAAGCAACCCGGACGTGGACTTCCGCTACCGGATCTTCAATGCCGACGGCTCCGAAGTGGAGCAGTGCGGCAACGGTGCACGCTGTTTCGCCCGTTTCGTGCTGGACAAGCGCCTGACCACCAAGCGCCAGATCCGCGTCGAGACCAAGAGCGGCATCATCGAACTGGATGTGCGCAACGACGGTCAGATCAGCGTCGACATGGGCGCGCCGCGCCTGGTGCCCGAGCAGATTCCGTTCGTGGCGCCGGCCCAGGCCTTGAGTTACCAGGTCGAAGTCGACGGCCAGAGCGTCGAGCTGGCCGCCGTGTCCATGGGCAACCCCCATGCCGTGCTGCGGGTCAACGACATCAACAGCGCGCCGGTGCATGAGCTGGGACCGAAGATCGAACATCACTCGCGCTTCCCGGCCCGGGTCAATGTCGGCTTTATCCAGGTCATCGACCGTCAGCGCGCGCAGTTGCGGGTCTGGGAACGTGGCGCCGGGGAAACCCAGGCCTGCGGTACTGGCGCCTGCGCCGCCGCAGTGGCCGCGATCAGCCAGGGGTGGATGGATTCGCCGCTATTGATCGACCTGCCGGGCGGGCGCCTGTCCATCGAGTGGGCAGGCCCTGGCCAACCGGTGAAGATGACCGGCCCGGCAGTGCGCGTATACGAAGGACAGGTGCGTCTTTGAATGAGCGAAAACCATGACTGATCAGCCTCAGGTTCCAGCCGAACAGCCCGACGAATCTCCTGCCGAAAACCTCGAGGCGGCGGCGATCGCCGCGTATCTGGAGGCGCATCCGGACTTCTTCGTCGAGCATGAAGAACTGCTCCCGGCGTTGCGCATTCCTCATCAGCGCGGTGACACCATCTCGCTGGTGGAGCGGCAGATGAAGATCCTGCGCGAGCGCAACATCGAGATGCGCCACCGGCTTTCGCAGTTGATGGACGTGGCCCGCGACAACGACCGGCTCTTCGAGAAGACCCGCCGCCTGATTCTCGCGCTGATGGATGCCAACAGCCTGGAAGACGTGGTGATGAGCGTCGAAGACAGTCTGCGCCAGGACTTCCAGGTGCCGTTCGTGAGCCTGATCCTATTCAGCGACAGTGCCATGCCGGTAGGCCGCTGGGTCACCGCCGCCGACGCCCAGACCGCCATCGGTGGCTTGCTGACCGAAGGCAAGAGCGTCAGCGGCAGCCTGCGCGAGCATGAGCTGGACTTCCTGTTCGGCGAAGAACAGCGCCAGCAGATCGGCTCCAGCGCCGTGGTCGCCATCGCCCATCAGGGCATTCACGGCGTGCTGGCCATCGCCAGCCGCGACCCGCAGCACTACAAAAGCTCGGTGGGGACGCTGTTCCTCAGCTACATCGCCGAAGTCATGGGCCGCGTGCTGCCGCGCTTCACTCACTCGCTACGCTCGGTTCGCTGACCATGGAACGACAACTGGACGCCTACTGCGAGCACCTGCGCAGTGAGCGCCAAGTGTCGCCCCATACGCTGCAAGCCTACCGCCGCGACCTGGAAAAAGTGCTGGCCTTCTGTGCCAAGCAGCAGGTTTCCAGCTGGTCCGACCTGGACATCCAGGGCCTGCGCAGCATGATTGCGCGCCTGCACCAGCAGGGCCAATCCTCCCGCAGCCTGGCGCGCCTGCTCTCCGCCGTGCGCGGCCTGTATCACTACCTGAACCGCGAAGGCCTGTGCAATCACGACCCGGCCAATGGCCTGGCGCCGCCCAAGGGCGAGCGTCGCCTGCCCAAGACCCTGGACACCGATCGCGCCCTGCAATTGCTCGATGGCGCGGTGGAGGACGATTTCCTCGCGCACCGCGACCAGGCGATTCTCGAGCTGTTCTACTCCTCCGGGCTGCGCCTGTCGGAGCTGACCAGCCTGGACCTCGAACAACTGGACCTGGCCGACGGCCTGGTGCAGGTGCACGGCAAAGGCAGCAAGACACGGGTCCTGCCGGTCGGCAAAAAGGCCCGCGAGGCGCTGCAACTCTGGCTGCCACTGCGGGCGCTGAGCAATCCGCCGGACGACGCGGTGTTCGTCAGCCAACAGGGCCGGCGCCTGGGCCCCCGGGCGATCCAGCTGCGGGTCAAGGCCGCCGGCGAGCGCGAGCTGGGACAGAACCTGCATCCGCACATGCTGCGACACTCCTTCGCCAGCCACATGCTGGAATCCTCCCAGGACCTGCGCGCCGTACAGGAACTGCTGGGGCACTCGGATATCAAGACCACGCAGATCTATACCCACCTGGACTTCCAGCACCTGGCAGCGGTCTACGACAGCGCCCACCCACGGGCCAAACGCAACAAAGGCGGTGAGTAATGACGATCAAGCTGATCACCTTCGATCTCGACGACACGCTGTGGGATACCGCGCCCGTGATCGTCAGCGCCGAAGCCGTACTGCGCCAGTGGCTGACCGACCACGCTCCGCAGCTGGGCAGCGTACCGGTGGAGCATCTCTGGACCATCCGTGAACGGGTGCTGAACAACGAACCGGGGCTCAAGTACCGCATCAGCGCGCTGCGCCGGCGGGTGCTGTTTCATGCGCTGGAGGAAGCCGGCTACGACCAGGGCCAGGCCAATGCCCTGGCTGACCAGAGTTTTGAAGTGTTCCTGCATGCCCGGCATCAGCTCGATATCTTTCCCGAGGTACAACCGACCCTGGAAGCATTGGCCAACCACTTCGCGCTGGGCGTGGTCACCAATGGCAACGCCGATGTGCGCCGCCTGGGGCTGGCGGATTACTTCAAGTTCGCCCTGTGCGCCGAAGACATCGGCATCGCCAAGCCCGATGCACGGCTGTTTCACGAGGCCCTGCAACGGGGCGAGGCGACGCCGGACACCGCCGTGCACATCGGCGACCACCCGGGCGACGACATCGCCGGGGCGCAGCAGGCCGGCTTGCGGGCCATCTGGTTCAACCCGGCCGGCAAGGTCTGGGAGGCCGAGCGGCTGCCGGACGCGGAAATCCGCAGCCTGACCGAACTGCCGAAACTGCTGGCGCGCTGGCACAGCGGCGCCTGATAGCTCGATCACCGCAATACGGTGTCATTGCCCAACAAGCGCCCATGAAAAAGCCCGCAGCGACGGCGGGCTTTTTCAGCAAGCAAGTGGCGGGCGCTTAGATAGGCCGGCTACCGTACTTGTTATCAGGCTTCTTGGGCGGATCGGCAACCACATTGGCCTCGACTTCCTGCACTTTACCGCCACGGGCCAGGAACTCCTCCATGGCGCGCGCCAGTGCATCACGCTCTTTGTTCTTGGCTTCGACACTCGGCAACTCGTCTACCGAGACGGCAGCCTTGGCCTTGCCTTTGGCGGTCGGGGCAGGAACATCACTGCCATCGTCTTCCGCCACATCGTCGGCGGCCGCTTCAAGACCTTCTTCGGTTTCGTCTTCGTCGCCTACTTCGAGGTCGTCGTTTTCCAGATCATCGTCGCTCATGTTCTACCTCATGACTTGCGAAAAGCAGATTAGTTATAGCCCAGCTGAGCCGACTGTCGAAGGCCGCTGGAAAAAAATCAACATCCACTGATAACCAGCGGCTTATGCCTTATCACCGTGCAAGGTGGCAAGGACTTTGCGGGCACCGCCATGATCGCGATGCTCGCCCAGATAAACGCCTTGCCAGCTGCCTAACGCCAAGCGACCTGCCGATACCGGCAAGCTCAATTGACAGCCTAGCAAACTGGCCTTGAAGTGCGCCGGCAGATCATCGGGCCCTTCGTCGTCATGTTCATACCCGGCCATGCCTTGCGGCACCAGGGTGTTGAAAAAACGCTCGAAGTCACGACGAACCGCAGGGTCGGCATTCTCGTTGATGGTCAACGAGGCCGAGGTATGCTGCAGCCACAAATGCAACAGACCGACCCGGCATGCCTTCAGTTCAGGCAGGCCGGCGAGCAACTCGTCCGTTACCAGATGAAAGCCCCGGGGCCTTGCCCGCAGGGTAATCAGAGTCTGTTGCCACATACAGTTCTCCGCACATTCGGCGCGCATTCTAGCGCGCTCTGGGAAAAAACAAAGTGCCGAATATTCCTCCAATGCTGTAAGTCATTGACCCGAAAAAAAAGCGCTCATCAAACTGGCTGACAAGCTCTGGGAAAAACCTTTCAGCTGTCTCTCAATGACAAAACGCAGACAAAAAAATGCCCGGCAAGCCGGGCATTTTTTTCAGGCGAAATTACAGGTTGTAACCACGCTCGTTGTGTTGCGCCAGGTCGAGGCCGACCGACTCTTCTTCCTCGGTGACACGCAGCCCGATGACCACATCCAGCACCTTGAGGATGATGAAGGTGACGATCGCGGTGTAGATCACCGTGAAGCCCACGCCTTTGCACTGGATCCACACTTGTGCGGCGATGTCGGTCACGGTGCCGAAGCCGCCCAGCGATGGCGCGGCAAACACGCCGGTGAGGATCGCGCCGAGGATACCGCCGATACCGTGCACGCCGAAGGCGTCCAGGGAGTCGTCGTAGCCCAGTTTGCGTTTCAGGGTGGTCGCGCAGAAGAAGCACACCACGCCCGCAGCCAGGCCGATCACCAGGGCGCCCATCGGGCCTACGGTGCCAGCGGCAGGCGTGATCGCCACCAGGCCGGCAACCACACCCGAGGCGATGCCCAGGGCGCTTGGCTTACCGTGGGTCAGCCATTCGGCGAACATCCAGCCCAGCGCCGCGGCGGCGGTGGCGATCTGGGTCACCAGCATCGCCATGCCGGCGGTGCCGTTGGCGGCGGCGGCGGAACCGGCGTTGAAGCCGAACCAGCCGATCCACAGCATGGCCGCGCCCATCAGGGTGTAACCCAGGTTGTGCGGCGCCATCGGGGTGGTCGGGAAGCCTTTACGCTTGCCCAGCACCAGGCAAGCCACCAGGCCGGCGATACCGGCGTTGATGTGCACCACGGTGCCGCCGGCGAAGTCCAGCACGCCCCAGTCCCACATCAGGCCGCCGTTGCCGGACCAGACCATGTGCGCGATCGGCGCGTAGACCAGGGTGAACCAGATGGCCATGAAGATCAGCATGGCGGAGAACTTCATCCGCTCGGCGAAGGCACCGACGATCAGCGCCGGGGTAATGATGGCGAAGGTCATCTGGAAGGTG
Organism: Pseudomonas sp. RW409; assembly: GCF_003184125.1. Classification (NCBI taxonomy): domain Bacteria; kingdom Pseudomonadati; phylum Pseudomonadota; class Gammaproteobacteria; order Pseudomonadales; family Pseudomonadaceae; genus Pseudomonas; species Pseudomonas sp. RW409. Next base: position 154,901 of record NZ_QHHP01000004.1, read on the forward strand.
ATGAACACCGCCTCGGGGAACAGCGCCGCCGGGCCGGTCAGGCTCGCCGGGGTGACGCCGGCCAGGAAGGCCTTGCCCATGCCGCCGACGAAGGAGTTAAAGTTGACGACGCCCTGCTCCATGCCGGTGGTGTCGAACGCGATGCTGTAGCCATAAATGACCCACAGGATGCTGATCAGACCGGTAATGGCGAAGCACTGCATCATCACGGAAAGAATGTTTTTCGAGCGCACCATGCCGCCGTAGAACAGCGCCAGGCCGGGAATGGTCATGAACAGCACCAGGGCCGTCGAGGTCAGCATCCAGGCGGTATCGCCGGAATTGAGGACTGGGGCTGCCACTTCGTCCGCCGCCATGGCCAGGCCAGGCATTACGAGGGACAACAGGGCTCCTAGCCCTGCGATTTTACGCAGAGTCATATTGTTTTCTCCTGGGGCGTTGGGTTTGGGGCGGCTTAGATGGCGTCGGTATCGGTTTCGCCGGTACGGATGCGAATAGCCTGTTCCAGATTGACCACGAAGATCTTGCCGTCACCGATCTTGCCGGTGTTGGCGGCCTTGGTTATCGCCTCGATGACCCGATCAAGATCCTTGTCGTCGATGGCGACGTCGATCTTCACCTTGGGCAGGAAGTCGACTACGTACTCCGCGCCGCGATACAGCTCGGTGTGCCCCTTCTGCCGGCCGAAGCCTTTGACCTCAGTAACGGTAATGCCCTGCACGCCGATCTCGGACAGCGACTCGCGCACGTCGTCCAACTTGAACGGCTTGATGATGGCAGTGACTAGCTTCATGAAACTTTCTCCCGAATTGGTGGACTTGCCCCAGGAAAACAAACCCGACTCAAGTCTAAGCGCAGTGCCTGGCTTTGTAACGCATCGTCGGCCTTCCTCGACCAGACCGACGCCAGCTAACCGCTGCCGACGAAACACTTCCCCGCTCCGCCTGCCGCACTGCATTCGTCACAGCGACTGCATCAGTGCATGGGTCATCAGCGACTAAGCAGAAACCTTGCCATCTCATGAAAACCCACTGATTTCAGTCCCTTGGCCGCCGCCACGGAGACCACTTCGCCATCATCGCCACGGATACGCACAACAACGGTGCGCCACTGCCCGGCGCAATGCGCGAAAAGCGTGCATCCCCGCCTGCCAATTGACTATAGACAGTGCGTGATACACTGCCCGCCATTGTTTTCAGGACACCTCCCATGCTCGCGCCCAAAGACCTCCTCGATGCCCTGAGCGGCCATGCCGCCCGCCTGTTCAGCGGCGATACCCCACTGCCCCGCGCCGAAATCGAAAGCCAGTTCAAGGCCCTGCTGCAAAGCGGCTTCAGCAAGCTGGACCTGGTCAGCCGGGAAGAATTCGACAGCCAGATGGTCGTCCTGGCCCGCACCCGCGCCCGCCTGGAAAGCCTCGAGGCGAAGGTGGCCGAGCTGGAAGCGAAGCTCAATCCGAGCGAGCAATAACCAACTCGACCGCGCTCCTGCGCATAGGCTCGACCGGGCAGCACCTGCCATCGGTCGAGCCGGGCCCTGCCAGCAAAGATTTTCCGCCCCGCCCGTTCATTTCCCCCCTACTCCGCCGATAACATGTCCAGCGTTTGCGATCCTGGCCCCCCTTGGGCGAGTCATGCCCCGCAACACCGCCAAGCAACGCGAACGCTTGCCTCGACTTAATTGCACCAGGTAGCCCTATGACCGCGCCAAAACCCTTCAGCCGCTTGGCCTTCTTCGTTCATACCGCCGAGATGCTCAATCACTATCAGGCGGTCTGGAGCCTGCTCGGGGCCGACGCTTTCGACGTGGTCCTGCATGGCACCCATGAAGAGCGCGCGCAAAGCCGCGAACTGATCGGCGGCCTGGGCTACAGCTGCCACGGCAGCCTGGATGTGATCAAGGCCAATCACCGCTATGACGTGGTGGTCTCCAACCACAGCATGTACGACCACGGCTCACAGCCGATGATCAAGGCGCTGGGCCATCGGCAGGTGCGCTTCATGTACGCCCTGGGCAAGTACAAACACAACTTTTCCAGTTGGAACCGGCACTACGACCTGATTCTGTGTTTCGGCCCCTGGCAGGCCGAGCGCCTGCGCGAATGCTGCGATGCCGTGACCTTCCAGATGGGTTACCCGCGCTACGACGCCTACTTCCGCGAAACCTCGCTGCAAGGCCAGCACCCGGCGGACCTGGCCCTGGACCCGACGAAAAAGACCGTGCTGTGGCTGCCGACCTGGATGGAGCTGTCGTCGATCAGCCGCTTCGCCGACGCCATGGCCGGGTTGTGCGATCGCTACAACGTCATCGTGAAGACCCATCCGCTGTCGGCCGAGGCCGATCCCGAGGCGCTGAAACTGCTTGAGCAATACCCGTTCACCGCGGTGATTACCCGCGTCTACGACAACCTCACCCTGTTCCGCTGCGCCGACTATGTGGTTTCGGACTACGGCGGAACCGCGTTCGGCGCCCTGTACCTGGACAAGAACCTGCTGCTGTTGAACGTACCGGACGCCGAGCAGGACGCGCTGACCGGCGAGGAGTCGCCCGATGTGCTGCTGCGCAATGACATCGTCAACCTCGACCCCGAGGCGCGCTGGCAACTGGCCGACCTGCTGGGGGACGAGAGCCTCTGGCAACAGCAGGCCGCAGTCCGTCAGCGCCTGCGTCGCCATTACTTCGCTCCCAGCTATGGTTTCTCGGCGGAGCTGGCGGTACTGGCGCTGCGCAACATCGAAAACATACTCAAGCAGGGGTGAAGCCATGGTGATCTGGCTGGTCGGCATGTCAGGAGCGGGCAAAACCACGATTGGCCGGGCCCTGTATGCCAGCCTGAAAGCGCAGCGGCCGCAGACCGTGTTCGTCGACGGCGACGAGATTCGCGCGCTGTTTCGCCATGACCAGCGGGCGGATGCCTACAGCGTCGCCGGACGGCGGGTCAACGCCGAACGGATCCAGGCCCTGTGCGGCTGGCTCGATGGCCAGGGCATCGATGTGGTCTGCTGCATCCTGTCGATGTTCCAGGACATCAGCGACGACAACCGCCAGCGTTTCTCCAGCTACCGGGAAGTGTTCGTCGATGTGCCGCTGAGCACCCTGGTCAGCCGTGACAACAAGGGGCTGTATCAGTCCGCCCTGCGTGGCGAACAGAGCAACGTGGTGGGCGTGGACATCGAATACCCGCCGCCGCAACGCCCGGACCTGGTGTTGCACAACCGTCACGAGCCCGACGATATTCCTGGCTACGTGGAACGCATTCGCCAGCTCTGTGGGTATCCACTGTCATGCTGAACTACGTCTACAGCGACGGGGACCTGCTGGAAAACCCACAGACCTACCGTTACAGCAGCTTCCAGGGCGAAGCCTTAGTCGACGCCTGGCGCACCTCGCGCCTGGCTGCGTGCGCCCACTTGCCGGCGCCGGCCTTGCCCACGCTGCATCCACAAGGCCCGGCGCACGCCGAGGACAGCACGGCGCTGCTGAGCCACCTGTGCCTGGAAATGCGCGCGGGCGCCGGAGTCTCCGGCCCGCTGGCAGCCTACTGGCTGCCGCGCCTGCTGAAGAAATTCGAAGTGAGCAAACGCCTGTATACCGGCTACGAAGCCGCGGCTCCGCACCGTCCGCTGCCCCACGGCAGCTACGGGTCCGTACCGCCTTATCTGCTGCTGGCCGAGTGCATGCTGCACGGCTGGCAAGCGAGCGGCGCGGCCTATTACCTCAGTGGCCTGCTCAAGCTGACGGACACCCTGGTGTCGCAGCAGGGCCGCCTCGACCCGGACCAGGGCGCCTACCTGGCCTGGCTGCTGACCCAGGAACAACAGGTGCTGGCCACCGTCGCCCGGGAGGCCGGCCTATGAGTCGCGTCCGCCTGCTGATCCTCTGCGCCCGCACCGCGCGCTCGGTCGCCTACCTGCAAGGCATGGCGGCAGCCGGTATCGAACCTGACGCGGTAATTGTCTACGGCCAGGGCGGCGGCGCGTTGCAGACCACCCGCGAGTTGCAGGTACAGCCACTTGCAGGGTTGTTCTGCCCGGACCTGAGCCAGGACCTCGACACCTGCCTGGCCACCCTGGGCTGGCCCCACGAGGTGTGCCCGGCCCAGGCCCTCGACGACCCGCAGCTGCTCACACTGATCGCCCGCCAGGCGCCGGACCTGCTGGTCTACTCTGGGTACGGCGGGCAACTGGTGCCGGCGGCCCTCTTGAGTCGTTACCCGGTGCTGCATATCCATTCCGGCTGGCTGCCGGATTATCGTGGCAGCACCACCTTGTACTACCAGATCATCGAACAGCGTGAATGCGCCGCCAGCGCCCTGCTGCTCGACGAGCAGATCGACACCGGCCCGGTGCTGGCGCGCAAGGCTTATCCGCTGCCGCCGCCAGGCATGGACGTCGACTACCTGTATGACAATGCGATCCGCGCCGACCTGCTGGTACAAGTCCTGAGCCACTGGCGTCGCGAAGGCGCCCAGGCCCTGCGACCCCTGCCGGCCGAGGCCGAGAAGCCGCCTTACTTCATCATTCACCCGTTGCTCAAGCACCTGGCCCTGTTGGCGGTGGACAAGCACGAGGACGCGCCATGAACCAGGCCGCCGCGAACACCATTCGTTTCGGGACCAAGTCCGAAACCCTGGAGCGCCTGCAGCCGCGGGTCATCCGCTCGCGGATCCTGCCGCTGTACTTCTTCACCGCGCGGCAGTGGCTTGATGCCCCCGCGAACGTGCTGCAGAACATCGCCAGGATGGAGCATGGCGGTTGCGTGATCGTGCGCAGCAGCGCGCAGAACGAAGACAGCGTCAACAGTTCCATGGCCGGCCTGTTCACCAGTTGCCTGAATGTCAGTATCACCGACCCTCGGGCCTTGAGCGTCGCCATCGAACAGGTGATCGCGTCCTTTGCCGAGCACCGCTGCGAGGACAACCAGGTTCTGGTCCAGCCGATGCTGACCTCGATCCAGATGAGCGGCGTGGTGATGACCCACGACCTGGAGCATGGCGCCCCTTATTACGTGGTGAACTACGACGACGAGAGCGGCCTGACCGATACCATCACCGGCGGCCAGGGCATCCAGAAAACCGTGCTGGTCTACCGCAACACCGAGAGTGCCCAGTTGCGCTCGCCACGCCTGCAGGCAGTGATCGACGCCTGCAGGGAGCTGGAAACGCTCTGCGGCAACGTGCCGCTGGACATCGAATTCGCCGTCGACCACCACCAGCAGGTGTATGTGTTGCAGGTACGGCGCATCACCCTGTGCAACACCTGGCATCCGGTCACCGAACGGCGGGTGGCGCGCCAGCTCGAGCACATCCAGCGCTTCCTGGGCAAACGCCTGGCGCCCCAGACTGGTCTGTATGGCGACAGCACCTTGCTGGGGGTGATGCCCGACTGGAACCCGGCGGAAATCATCGGCACCACTCCGCGCCCGCTGGCGGCCTCGTTGTATCGGCGCCTGGTGACCGATTCGACCTGGCGCGAAGCGCGCGCCCTGATGGGCTATCACCACCCGCGGCACCAGGCGCTGATGGTGATGCTAGGCCATCACCCGTATATCGACGTGCGCTGCAGCTTCAACTCGTTCCTGCCGGCGGGCCTGGAGCCGGGGGTGTGCACCAGGCTGGTCAACGCCTGGCTGCAGCGCCTGCAAGCCCACCCGCAATGGCACGACAAGGTCGAGTTCGAAGTCGTCCAGACCTGCCTGGACTTCACCTTCGACGCCGACTTCGCCGAGCGTTATGGCGACAGCCTCAGCGCCGCCGAGCAACGGGCCTATCGCTCGGCCCTCGACCAACTGACGCTGCGCGCGCTGAGCGGTAACGGCGCCGGCGCGCTGCCGCCCTTGCTGGACCAGGTGCGCGCCCACGAGCGCCAGCAGCAACGCCGGCGTCTCGATGCCATTCCAGCCGACCTCGACAGCATCCACCGCCTGCTGCTGGACTGCCGCGAGCAAGGCACGCTGCCGTTCGCCATGCTCGCCCGGCATGCATTCATCGCCGAAGCCCTGCTGCGCTCGGCCTGCCGCCGTGGCGCCCTGAGCAACGAGCGCCTGCTGGCCTGGAAGCAGTCGATCCACACCGTCACCACCGAACTGACGCGCGAATACGCCCAGGTCTGCGCCGACGTCCGGACACTGCCAGCCTTTGTCGCCAAGTTCGGCCATCTGCGTCCCGGTACCTACGACATCACCTCATTGCGTTATGACGAGCGCCACGACCTGTTCGCTGCCGCGACCGTCGAGCTGGGTCATGGCGAGAGTTCGCAAGCAACCTTCCAACTGCACCCCGAAGAGCGCCAGGCCCTGCAGCAGTTGATCGACGAACAAGGCTGGCCGCTGTCGACCGAACACTTGCTGGACTATGCCAGCCAGGCCATCCAGGCCCGGGAGTACGCCAAGCTGGTGTTCACCCGGGACCTGTCCGACGCCCTGCAACTGCTGGTGAGTTGGGGCGCCGACGTTGGCCTGGCCAGGGAAGACCTGTCCTTTCTCGATATCCACCCGCTGCTCGACAGCCTCACCACGCCGCTGATGGACGACACCGACCGGGTCCTGCTGGAGTCGGCCAGCCAGGCGCGCCGCAGTTATGAACAGGGCATCTCGCTGAAGCTCGGGCACCTGATCAGCGCCGTCGACGATGTGTTCGTGGCGCCGCTGCATCGCAGCCTGCCCAACTTCATCACCCGGCAGAACGTCGAAGCCGTCGGCATGGAACTGCGCCAGGACACCCCGGCCTCGGCGCCGCTCAAGGGCAAGATCGTCTGCATCGAAAATGCCGACCCCGGCTATGACTGGGTCTTCACCCGCGGCATCGCCGGGCTGGTCACCCAATACGGCGGGGCCAACTCGCACATGGCCATCCGCTGCGCCGAGTTCGGCATTCCAGCGGCCATCGGTTGTGGCGAACAGCTGTTCAACCGGATCCTGCGCAGCCCGCGCATCGCCCTCAATTGTCGCGACAAGACCCTGAACCCGGTGCAGCCATGAAACGCCTCGGCATCACCCTGAGAACCTGCAACCCGCAGGCCTATCACGAACCGCGCGACGGCCTGGCCAGGGACTGGTACCGCTTTTTTGCCGAACTCGGCTGCGGCAATCAATGGCTGCTGCTGCCCAACCTGGGCGAGGACACCGTGGCCTATGCCCGTGCCCAGGGCGTGCAAGGCGTGATCTTCAGCGGTGGCGACGACCTCGGCGGCGACCCGTTGCGCGACCGGAGCGAACAGGCGCTGCTGGCCCATTGCGTGGCCGAGCGGCTGCCGGTGCTGGGGGTCTGCCGCGGGTTGCAACTGATCCACAGCTTTTTCGGCGGCCGGCTGGCCGATGCCGACCGCGACGTGCACGTCGCGCAACGTCACCTCATCACCTTGCTGGCCGCCGACGAGCTGCCCTGGCTACCGGGCCAGGCCGCTTCGCGCTCGGTCAATTCCTTCCACGGCAAACAGTTGCTCGACCCGCTGCCCGCCACCCTGCGCCCCTGGGCCCTGGACGCAGCCGGAACCTGCGAGGCCCTGGTGCATACCAGCCTCAAGGTGGCCGGCATCATGTGGCATCCCGAGCGCGAAGCAACGCTGGACGAAGCCGATCGACAACTGTGCCAATGGCTCTTTGAGTGACCTGACATGAAAGCCGTAATTCTCGCCGCCGGCCGCGGCTCCCGCCTGAAACACCTGACCGCCGCGCAACCCAAGCCCCTGGCCCGCCTGGCTGGCAAGCCGCTGCTCGAATGGCAACTGCAAGCCCTGGAAAACGCCGGTGTCGACGAGGTGCATCTGGTCAGCGGTTATTGCAGCGAAGCCCTTGAAGGCTATGGCCAGAGCCGGCTGTACAACCCGCATTGGGCCAGCAGCAACATGGTGCGCAGCCTGATACGCGCCGATGCCCTGCTATCCAGCGAACCGACCCTGGTGTGCTACGGCGATATCGTCTACCGCCCGGACATCGTCCGTGACCTGATGGCCTCCCAGGCCCCCCTGAGCATCACCTACGACCTCGACTGGTGGGACCTGTGGTCGGCGCGCTCCGATGATCCCCTCAGCGACGCCGAAAGCTTCCGTCAACAGGCTGGCCAGTTGCTGGGTATCGGTGAAAGGGTCGCCAGCCGCGAGGAAATCGAGGGCCAATACATGGGCCTGCTGAAATTCACCCCCGCAGGATGGCGCCAGGTCCGGGCACTGCTGTCCGGCATGAGCGCCCCGCAGATCGACAAACTGGACATGACCAGCCTGCTGCGTGCCCTGCTCCAGGCCGGCACCGCCATCGCCACCGTGGCCATTCGCGGCGGTTGGGTGGAAGTCGACAATCAGTCGGACATCGCCCTGTACGAACAGCGCATCGCCCAACCGGGCTGGTCCCACGACTGGCGCGGCTGAGCCGCCCGCCGCAACATCCTGAGTCTATTTGCTGGTGCGGCGTAGCCTCGGCCGGGGCTAGGCTTGCACAACCGCAGGACGCGGTTTCCCAGCCTCAAGGAACGAGTCATGTCTCTGGCCATTGTCCACAGCCGTGCCCAGACCGGCGTGCAAGCGCCGGCCGTTTCGGTCGAAGTCCATCTGGCCAACGGCCTCCCGGCCCTGACCCTGGTGGGCCTGCCTGAAGCGGCGGTCAAGGAAAGCAAGGACCGGGTGCGCAGCGCCATTCTCAATGCCGGCTTCGATTTTCCGGCCCGGCGCATCACCCTCAACCTCGCCCCGGCCGACCTGCCCAAGGACGGCGGGCGCTTCGACCTGGCAATTGCCCTGGGCATTCTTGCCGCCAGCGTGCAGGTGCCGACACTGGCCCTGGAGAATGTCGAATGCCTGGGCGAGCTGGCGCTTTCCGGCGCGGTTCGCCCGGTGCGCGGCGTGCTGCCGGCGGCCCTGGCCGCGCGCCAGGCCGGCCGCATGCTGATGGTGCCGCGCGCGAATGCCGAGGAAGCCTGCCTGGCCTCAGGACTGAAGGTGATTGCCGTCGAGCATTTGCTGGAAGCCGTCGCTCACTTCAACGGCCACACCCCGATCGAGCCCTATGCCTCGGACGGCCTGCTCTACCAGAACCGCCCCTATCCCGACCTGAATGAAGTGCAGGGCCAACTGGCTGCCAAACGCGCGCTGCTGGTGGCCGCGGCCGGTGCGCACAACCTGCTGTTCAGCGGCCCACCAGGCACCGGCAAGACCTTGCTGGCCAGCCGCCTGCCCGGCCTGTTGCCGCCGCTGGAGGAGCAGGAAGCCCTGGAAGTGGCCGCCATCCAATCGGTCACCAGTCACATTCCCTTGAGCCATTGGCCGCAACGGCCCTTCCGTCAACCTCATCACTCGGCTTCTGGACCGGCGCTGGTGGGGGGAGGCTCGAAACCGCAACCCGGGGAAATCACACTCGCCCATCACGGTGTGCTGTTCCTCGATGAATTGCCGGAATTTGATCGCAAGGTGCTGGAGGTGCTGCGCGAGCCGCTGGAGTCGGGGCAGATCGTCATTGCCCGGGCCCGTGACCGGGTGCATTTTCCCGCGCGTTTCCAGTTGGTGGCGGCGATGAATCCCTGCCCCTGTGGATATCTGGGCGAACCCAGTGGCCGCTGCCGCTGCACCCCAGAGCAGATCCAGCGTTATCGCAACAAGCTCTCCGGGCCGCTGCTCGACCGTATCGACCTGCACCTGACCGTGGCCCGGGAAAGCACGGCCCTCAACCCCAAGCCCCAGGCTGGGGACAACACCGCGCAAGCCGCGGCCCTGGTGGCCCGCGCCCGAGAGCGGCAACAGCGACGCCAGGGTTGTGCCAATGCTTTTCTCGATCTGCCGGGCCTGCGCCGACATTGCCAGTTATCCACAACCGACGAGCGCTGGCTGGAAACCGCCTGCGAACGCCTGACCTTGTCCCTGCGCGCCGCCCACCGCCTGCTCAAGGTCGCCCGCACCCTGGCGGACCTCGAGCAGGTCGAGCAGATCAGCCGCGAGCACCTGGCCGAAGCGCTGCAATACCGGCCGGCCGCGAGCTGAAGAGGATCACTCCTTGTTCAGGTCCACCAACGGCGTCGGCCGTACTTCGGTCTGCCGGTCATTCTGGATCTGGCTGATCTCGGCCAGGGACTTATCCACAGCCGCCTTGTCGGCCAGCAGGCTGTAGCGGATCTGGAATTGCTTGCTCTGCCTGGCCTCGATGGTCGGCACCAGGCCCAGCGGGCGCTGGTAGCGACGGTTGTAGGAGAAGCTGGTGCCCGGCTCCAGGCCGGTCACATAGCCCTGGCCCTGGGTGTCGGTGTTTTTCCACAGGGAGAACACCGGCAGCTGCCGGGTATTGAAGCCCACCGCCACGCCGAGGCTGCCGGCCTTGTTGTGCAGCACCGTCAGGGTATCGCCCTGGGCATCGGCATAAGGCACCACGTTGTAGACGGTCTCGTCGTAGTCCCGGGTCGGGCCGCGGTAGGTTTGCCAATCGGCAAGGTCGGCCTTGGCCTTGTCATTGAAGGGCGACACCTGCTTCACCGGTGCAGCGAACTTCGCGCCCTCTTCGAGGAACGGCGTGCTGAAGTTGCTGTGATACAGCGCCTGGTATTCCTTCGGGTAATCGCCGTTGTTGGTCAGGGTGTCGTTGAGGGCGAAACTGACACTGCCCGGCTCGGTCACCAACTCGGTGGCCACCGAAAAATCGACCTTCTTGAACGCCTGTTCCTTGAGCTCGCCGTGCAGGCTGATGGCGTACGGCGGCTTCTCGTCGATATGCAGGGTGACCTTGTTCGCCGGGATGTTCGCCGCGCGACCGTGCAGGGTCAGCAGCTCGCCGTTATCCATGCCCGGGTGCCCTACCCACTCGTAGCCGCAGCGGGTCACCAGCTCGTTGAACCCTTCCAGCCAGCCCAGGCCGCCACGACCGTTGAGCTCGATGAACGACGGGTTGACCACCTCCTTGACCGGCGAATCCCACCCCATGCGCACCGGGCCGACGGAAGCCTGCAGCACGTTCATGCCGCGGGTCGGCACTACCGAGAGTTTCATCGCACCGTTGTCGATATCGACAATGCTCACCCCCTCCTGGCGCCCGCCATGCAGGGTACGCAGGGTCACGGAAAAGGGCTTGGCGGTTTTCACCCCCAGCTGCGCGCTGGTGATATGGAAGTCCTGGGCGGCCTTGTCGGTATCGAGCAGGACATAGTCCCAGGCCATGGCGTGGGAAGCAGCGGTGAATGCGGAAAGAGCGACCAGCAGTCTGAGCGGTGTCATGGGCGTGTGCCTTTATTGGAGTTGTGGGATTTTTATAGCGCTGATGAATCGTTTCAGCAACCTAATTTCCGCAACCGGTCGGCACACTCGAACGCCTCTCCAGGGCTCAGCGAATCTTCAATAACAACTCGACCACTTCCATCACCTCGTCCATCGCCGCTGCGGCGGCCTCGGCCGAGGGTCGCAGCAACAGGCCGTCGGCATAGCCCATGATCTGGGCGAAGATCTGCCGGGCTGCGCGTGCGGGTGATGCGCACTGGAACACCTGGGCCTGCACGCCGGCTTCGATGATGCTGGCGAGCATGGCCTGCCACTGCTCATCCACCTTCTGGTAGGCCTCGGCCAGCGCGGTGTCGTGCATGGCTTCATCCCAGGCATCGAGCCACAGCGCCCAGCTGTCTTCGGCGGAAACCGGCAGGCAATCGCGCAGGAATCCGTGCAGGGCCGCAAGCGGCGGCAAGCCAACCAGGGGGGCGCCTACGGCGTCCAGTTGCTCTGTGGCAAAACGCACAAAGGCTTCGCGACGCAATTCGTTCCAATCGCTGAAGTAGTGATAGATGTGGCTACGGGACAGGCCAGCGTGGTCCGCCAGGTCGCGGGTGGAAACGGCGGCGAAGCCCTTGCTGAGAAACAGCTCCAGGGCGGCGGCGATGATCTGGTCTTTGCGGTCGGTACGGGACATACGGGCATTACCTCAGGGCGCCGGTGGATGGATGGCGCTTGCATTTTGAGCGATCGCTCAAATACCATTGAGCAGTCGCTCAATAATAGCGTTTATCTTCCCTCCGGTGCACCCATGTCAGCCGTTACCCCGCAAGTCCTGATCGATGAAAGCAAGAAAATCGGCCAGCAATCCGCCAGCCAGACCCTGAAAGCCATCGCCCGCGCCTACCCCGGCAAGCTGTTCTGCACCTTGTCGCTGGTGGCGCTGGAGAACGCGTTGCTGCTGGCCTACCCGCTGTTTGCCGGGTTCGCGGTGGACTCGATCATTCGCGGCGACGCCGGCAGCGCCCTGGTCTATGCCCTGGTGGTGTTGGGCTTCTGGGTGGTCGGGGCCGCGCGGCGGGCGGTGGATACCCGCACCTTCACGCGGATCTACGCCGACCTGGCGGTGCCGGTGATCCTCAACCAGCGCCTGCAGAACCAGAGCACCTCCACCGCCGCGGCGCGGGTGGTGCTGGCTCGGGAGTTCGTCGACTTCTTCGAGAAGCACGTACCAACCATCGCCACCGCGCTGGTCTCGATTGTCGGGGCGGCGGTGATGCTGCTGGTGATCGAACCCTGGGTCGGCCTGGCCTGCCTGGTGGCCTTGCTGCTGTGCATCACCTTGCTGCCGCGTTTTGCCCGGCGCAATCAGGAGCTGCATGAGCGCCTGAACGACCGGCTGGAAAAGGAAATCGGCCTGGTGGCCAAGGTCGGCGCCACGTCCCTGCAACGGCACTACCGGCTACTGTCGCGGCTGCGGATCTGGCTGTCGGACCGCGAGGCGGCGGCCTATCTCCTGCTTGGCTCGGCGGCCGCGCTGCTGTTCGTGATCGCCATCAGCCAACTGGCCCTGACCGAAGGGGTCAAGGCCGGGCATGTGTACGCGGTGATGACCTACCTGTGGACCTTTGTCAGCAGCCTGGATGAAGCGCCGACCATGGTCGATCAGCTCGCACGCCTGCGGGATATCGGCAAGCGGGTGGATCCGGGGCTCGCCGAACCGGACGAGCCCCACTGAAACATTAGAACGGCCGGATGCGATAGCCGTTGCCATCCTTGGCTTCGGCGAACTTGTAATACGCCGACAGATTGACCTTCTCGGCGATGTGCTGGGTGAATGACACGCCGTCATCACCCCACACCCGACCGATGTGGCTGTAGGCAAAGGCTTGTGCGGCCCACTGCTTGTCGCCCTTGCCCATGTTGTTCATGGCCACGTAACCGGACGACGTCCTGGACATGCCGCTGACCTCGCCACTGACATCGTTCTGGCCGTTGGTGACCGGTGAAATGAACACCTTGGCGCTGGTGGTTCGGGCTTCGGCGTATTGCGAGAGCTTCTGGTTCTCCGAGTGGTTGAGCACCAGCAGCACCTTGCCCTGCAGTTGGCTAGCGGTCGGCCAGGACTTGCCCTTGAGCGAGCCCTGCAAGGCACTGCTGCTGACACCCAGGTGCTGGGCCAGGTCGCCCGGGGTATAGAGCTTGCCCTGGAAAATCCGGCTGACCAGATCATCGAAGTCTTTCGGCGTACGCCCGGAGCTTTCCTTCGACCAGCCCTGCTTCTTGTCGAGGATCAGGGTAATCGGGAAGTGCCCCGGATGGCTGTCGCTCCAGAGCCTGATGTCGTTGAGGCAGGCCTCGAGATCGTTGGTGCCTTTGCCGTCGCCGGTGCAGTTGTTGTCATTGCCGGACTGGAACAGGGTGCCGGGGTTGTGCCGCACGAACCAGTGACCGGCCGAACCACCGGTGACCGCATCGCGCTGGTCCCAGAAATCCAGCTCCAGGGTACGCACGCTGTCGAGCACACTGGTGAAGGTGCTGGCGTACTGTTTTTCGTAGCAGTTATGGCACGCCACCTGGGCGATAGCGTTGAAGGCGCTGTACCAGGAAGCCGGAGAAATGAATCCCGCGGCCTCCTGGCTGGACGCCATCTGGCTGGCCAGCGCCAGGGGCAGTACGGCTGTACGGAGGGCAAAACGAGTGAGACGGGACATGTCAGCTCCTGCCGGGAAGGCATCCTGTAGGGAAATTGCCCCTATGTTTTAGCCCAGCCCCACGCATTTGCAATCGGCCTCCCGCCGGTGCCCAGCGGCCACGCGATCGGAGCACGCAACCGGTATCAACGGAACCGATCGACCTCCTGGCGCAAGTCCGCCGCCAGCTTCTCCAGTTCCTTGGCGGTGATCGCCAGGTTCGACACCACTTCGCGCTGTTCGCTGTTGGCCAGGGCAATGCTTTGCAGGTTGCTGCTGAGCAGGGTCGCGGTGCTGCTCTGCTCCTGGGTCGCGGTGGTGATCGCGGCGAACTGCTGGCCGGCCGAGCGGCTCTGCTCGTCGATGCGCGCCAGAGCCGAGGCGACATTGGCGTTGCGCGACAGGCCTTCCTGCATCAGCACATTGCCCTGCTCCATGGTGGCGATGGCGTTGCCGGTTTCCTGCTGGATGCTGTTGATCATCCCCGAGATTTCGTCGGTGGCTTCGCGGGTCCGCGACGCCAGGTTGCGCACCTCATCGGCGACCACGGCAAAACCGCGGCCTTGTTCGCCGGCGCGCGCGGCTTCGATGGCCGCGTTGAGCGCCAGCAGGTTGGTCTGGTCGGCAATCGCGGTGATCACCCCGACGATGCCGCCGATTTCCTCGGAGCGCTGGCCCAGGGTATTGATCACCGTCGCGGTGCTGTTCAAGGCGCCGGCGATCTGCTCCAGCGAGGCCGAGGCCTCTTCCATCGAGGTGCGGCCGATCCGGGTCTGCTGGGCATTTTCCTGGGCCAGGCGTTCGGTGTTGCCCATGTTGTCGGCGATGTTCAGCGAAGTGGCGCTGAACTCCTCCACCGCCCCGGCCATGCTGCTGATTTCGCCCGACTGCTGCTCCATGCCCTCGTACGCCCCGCCTGACAGCCCGGACAGCGCCTGGGCCCGGCCATTGACCTCCTCGGCGGCCCTGCGGATGTGCTCGACCATGGTCGACAGGGCCTGGCCCATCTGGTTGAAGCTGCTCGCCAACTGGCCGATTTCATCCTGGCTGGAGACATTCAGGCGCGCGCTCAGGTCGCCCTTGCCCAAAGCGTCGGCCTGGCGCACCAGGTCGCCCAGGGGCGCAAGCTTGCTACGCAGCAGCCAGACCGTGGCGCCCACCGCCAGCAGCATCGCCAACAGGCTGCCAATGACCAGGCGCGTGCCGACGCTCCAGGTCACCGCACGGATCTCGGCCTTCGGCATGCTCGCCACCACCGACCAGGGCCCGCCTTCGAAGGGGACGGCGACACTGTAGAAGTCCTCGCTCTTGTCGCTCCAGAAGCGGCCCTTGCCCGGCTGCCCGGCCAGTTCGGTAATGGTCGTGGCCGACTGCTCCAGTGCCTGTACGCCAGCCGGCGGCACCAGCCATTTATGCTGCTCGTCGAGCAACGCCAGGGAGCCGGTCTGGCCGATGCGGAAGCGCTTGAGGTTGTCGAACTGGGCGTTCTGCGCGTCGGTGTAGTCGAAGCCGACGAACAACACCGCGATCACCTTGCCGGCGCCGTCCCGCACCGGCGTGTACTGGGTCATGTACAGGCGCTCGAAGAGCAGCGCGCGACCGACATAGCTCTGCCCCGCCATGAGTTTCTGGTAGGCCGGGTGCGCGTGGTCCAGCAGGGTGCCGATGGCGCGGCTGCCATCCTGCTTGCTCAGCGAGGTGCTGACGCGGATGAAGTCGTCGCCGCTGCGCACGAACACGGTGGCCACGCCGGCGGTCATCTGCTTGAACTCGTCGACTTCCTCGAAGTTGTTGTTCAGCACCACGTCACCCAGGTGCAGGCCCGGGGTCTGGGTACCGGCCACGGTCACCGGCTGGTCCGGGTGCAGGCTCAGGCCGCCGCTGAAACGCTTTTCGAACAGCCCGCTCAGGCGCTGGGTGCTTTCGCGCAGGGTGCCGTGGAAGGTATTGAGCTGGTCGGCCAGCAGCCGTGCCTCACTGGCCAGGTGTTCTTCCCGGGTGGCGAGGTTGGCGGCGTCCAGCGAGCGCAGGGCGAAGACGGTACTGCCGCTGATCACGATCGCCAGTACCACGGCGAGTGCGAGACCAAGCTGCGAGGCGATCCGGGCACGAGGTTGAGGCATGACAGCTCCTGGCCGAGAGACCGGATCGTCCTGATCGCGTCACACGCTCGGCAATGGTTCTAATAAGAATGAGATGTCGGAACCGATCAGAACGAAGGTTCCACTTCCAAGGATTCGGCGGCGCCGCTCAATACTTGAGCGAGTCGCACGGGTATCGCGCAGGCCCCTGGTCATGGGGCCTTCATCGTTTCAGCCGAGCCGCTCTACGTCGGGCAATTGCATGGCCCGGACCTCGTTCTGGAGAAAGTCGCTGAGGCGGCGCAAACGTTCACCTCCAGGCCGGGTCTTGGGCCAGACCAGGTAGTAATTCTCGCCACTGGCCACCGCCGTCGGCCAGGGCAGGCTCAGCCGACCCTGGGCCACATCCTCGGCCACCATCAGCAGATCGCCCATGGAAACCCCGTAACCCCGGGCCGCGGCGATCATGCCCAGCTCCAGGGTGTCGAACACCTGCCCACCCTTGAGCGAGACCTGTTCGGACAGCCCCATGCGCTCCAACCAGTTGCGCCAGTCGCGGCGATCCGGGGTCGGGTGCAGCAGCTCGGTGGCGGCCAGTCGCGCCACGTCCCACGGCTGGTCATTGAGCAGGTTCGGCGCACCCACCGGGATCAGCAATTCCGGAAACAGGTAGCTGGCCTCCCAGTCCGGCGGAAAGTGGCCGTTGCTCAGCAGCACCGCGCAGTCGAAGGGCTCCTGGTTGAAGTCCACCGAATCGACGTCCATCCAGGCGCTGGTCAGTTGCACCTCGTTGCCCGGCTGCAGATGGCGGAAGCGGCTCAGACGCGCCAGCAGCCAGCGCATGGTCAGGGTCGAGGGCGCCTTCATGCGCAGGATGTCGTCTTCGGCGCGCAGGGTATTGCAGGCGCGCTCGAGGGCGGTGAAGCCTTCGCGGATACCTGGCAGCAGCAGGCGCGCGGCCTCGGTCAGCTGCAGGTTGCGCCCGCTGCGCTGGAACAGCCGGCAGGCGAAGTGGTCTTCCAGGGTGCGGATATGCCGGCTGACCGCACTCTGGGTGATCGACAGCTCCTCCGCCGCGCGGGTGAACGAGCTGTGTCGCGCCGCGGCTTCAAAGGCGCGCAATGCATACAGGGGCGGAAGACGACGGGGCATGGCAGCACTCCACAGGCGCAATGGCGCCAAGTTACCAGAATCGGCAAAGCATGAGTTTTAATCATGCCACCAATCGTTTTTATCCCTTTGTGAAAGTCGCCGAGAGCGCCGAGAATCAACCCTCTTAACTGCCTCCCCCGTATCGAGACCGATGACCATGCAGCATCCAGCACGCACCGAACTCTGGGCCATCCTGCGGCTGGCCGGGCCGCTGATCGCCTCACAGTTGGCGCACATGCTGATGGTGCTGACCGACACCCTGATGATGGCCCGCCTGAGCCCGGAAGCCCTGGCCGGCGGCGGTCTCGGCGCGGCCACCTATTCGTTCGTGTCGATCTTCTGCATCGGCGTGATCGCGGCGGTCGGGACCCTGGTCGCGATTCGCCAGGGCGCCGGCGACATCGAAGGCGCCGCGCGCCTGACCCAGGCCGGGCTCTGGCTGGCGTGGCTGATGGCGCTGGTCGCCGGCCTGCTGCTGTGGAACCTCAAGCCGGTGTTGCTGCTGTTCGGCCAGACCGAAACCAACGTGCAGTCCGCCGGCCAGTTCCTGCTGATCCTGCCGTTCGCCCTGCCCGGCTACCTGAGCTTCATGGCCCTGCGCGGCTTCACCAGCGCCATCGGCCGCGCCACGCCGGTGATGGTCATCAGCCTGGCCGGCACGGTGGCCAACTTCCTGCTCAATTACGCCTTGATCACCGGCATGTTCGGCCTGCCGAAACTGGGGCTGGTGGGGATCGGCCTGGTCACCGCGATCGTCGCCAACTGCATGGCCGTGGCGCTGGCCTGGCACATCAAGCGCCACCCGGCCTACGCCGCCTACCCGCTGCGCCAGGGCCTGGCGCGGCCCAATCGCCAGTACCTGCGGGAACTCTGGCGCCTGGGCCTGCCCATCGGCGGCACCTACGCGGTGGAAGTCGGGCTGTTCGCCTTTGCCGCGCTGTGCATGGGCACCATGGGCAGCACCCAGCTGGCGGCGCACCAGATCGCCCTGCAGATCGTCTCCGTGGCCTTCATGGTGCCGGCCGGGATCTCCTACGCGATCACCATGCGCATCGGCCAGCACTACGGCGCCGGGCAGCTGCTGCACGCGCGCATGGCCGGGCGGGTCGGGATCGCCTTTGGCGGCGCGGCCATGCTGGGTTTCGCCATGATTTTCTGGCTGCTGCCGAACCAGCTGATCGGGCTGTTCCTCGACCATGACGACCCGGCCTTTCGCGATGTGATCAACCTGGCGGTCAGCCTGCTGGCGGTCGCGGCCTGGTTCGAGCTGTTCGACGGCACGCAGACCATCGCCATGGGCGCGATTCGCGGGCTCAAGGACGCCAAGACCACCTTCCTCGTGGGCCTGGGCTGCTATTGGCTGATCGGTGCGCCGGCGGCCTGGCTGATGGCCTTCACCCTGGGCTGGGGCGCGACCGGCGTATGGTGGGGCCTGGCATCGGGGCTGGCGTGCGCCGCCATCAGCCTGACCCTGGCCTTCGAATGGAAGATGCGGCGGATGATTCGCCGGGAAGGCGCGGAACCCGCGCCACGGGATAACTTCCAGACCGCCCAGGATTCCCTGTAGCTGCAGGAGCTCGAGGGCTCCTGCCGCTACAGCGGGATGCCGTCAGCTGACCTCGCCGACCAGGACTTGCTGGCTTGCGCCGAACGTCAGGTATTCCACCAGTTCCGCCAGCGGCAGCGGCTTGCTGATCAGGTAGCCCTGCGCCTGATCGCAACCAAAGCTGCGCAGCAAGGCCAGCTGCTCGGGGGTTTCCACGCCCTCGGCCACCACCTCGAGATGGAGGTTGTGAGCCAGGTTGATCATGGCGTGCACCAGCTTGCGGTTCTCTTCGCGCTGCTCCATGCCGCCGACGAAGCTCTTGTCGATCTTGAGCAGGGCAATCGGCAGGCTGTTGAGGTGCACGAAAGACGAAAACCCGGTGCCGAAGTCGTCCAGGGAAAACCGCACTCCCAGCCGCCCCAGCGCATCCATGGTCTGCTTGACCAGGTCGCTGCGGCGCATCACCGCGGTTTCGGTCAGCTCGAATTCCAGCCATTGCGCCTCGACACCGCGCTCGGCAATCAGCCGGCTGAGGGTCGACAGCAGCTGGCTGTCCTGGAACTGGCGGAACGACAGGTTGACCGCCATGTGCAGCGGCGCCAGGCCGCGTTCGCGCAGGGCCTGCATGTCGCGCAGCGCCCGGGAAATCACCCAGTAGCCCAGCGGCACGATCAGGCCGCTCTGCTCGGCCAGCGGCACGAATTCGCTCGGCGGCAACAGCCCGCGCTCGCCATGGCGCCAGCGCACCAGGGCTTCGAGGCCGACGATCTGCCCGTCATGCAGGTTCAGGCGCGGCTGGTAGTGCAGCTCCAGCTCGTCGCGGCGCAAGGCCCGGCGCAGCTCGCTTTCCAGGTCGGCGAGGCTGCGGGCATTGCGGTTGATGCGTTCGTTGAAGATATGAAAGGTACAGCCCTGGGTGCTTTTGGCCTGCTGCATGGCGATGTGCGCGTGCCACATCAGCGGGTCGGCGCCGGCATTCGCCCTGGCATGGGCGATGCCCAGGCTGCAGCCGATCAGCAGGCTTTCGCCGTCGATCCAGTACGGTTCGGCCATGACTTCGGCGATGCGCTCGGCCATCCACTCGGCGCGTTGCGGCGCCCGGCGGGTATCGATCAGCAGGGCGAATTCGTCGCTGCCCAGGCGCGCCAGCTGGTCCCCGGCCTCAAGTTGGCTCTTGAGCCGCGAGACCACTTGCAGGATCAACCGGTCGCCGGCCTGGTGGCCCAACGCATCGTTGGCATGCCGGAAGTTGTCCAGGTCCAGGTGCCCCAGCGCCAGCCCGCGCCCTTCGTTTTCCGCCAGGCGCGCCGCCAGCAGGGTCTGGAAACCCTGGCGGTTGGCGATGCCGGTCAAAGGGTCCTGCTCGGCCAGGCGCAACAGGGTGCTTTCCAGCACCCCGCGCTCACGCACATGGCGCAGGCAACGGCGCACCGTATCGGTACTGAGGTTTTTATTCACCAGCCAGTCGCTGGCGCCGGCCGGCGTATTCAGCGGCTCCTGCTCCAGCAGCAATACCGTGGGCAGGCTGCAACGACCGGGAGCCGGTTGCAGTTGGGGAACGGTTAACAGAATCGCAGAGCGATCTTCATCGAACAGACGGCTGACAGATTCCCAGGTCGGCGCACTGATCAGCACCACCGAGTCTCCCAACGGAGCGAGACACTCGCGCAACAACGCTGCCCACGCCGGCTCTTCGGCCAGCAGCAGCAAGCGCAAGGGTTCGACAGGCTTGGACAAGCTAGCTCCCTAGACTCTGTAATAGAAGTTGGCGGCGGGCATTATGACGCGTGGATAAACAATGACAAATGATATTGATTATCAAACGCGGTTTCTTGTATCGCTCTAACTCGAACATTAGACGCATATTCAGCGCGCATCCTGAGGGAAAGTATCAAAACCGGCAAATTTAGATAGCGTGCTGCGTCACAAGTCGGAGAGAGCAGCAGAATCCGTCCAGCCTGTTAAAATGCCCGCCCATTTCGTTACAGACCCCTTTTTTCGTCATGTCCCGACTCAATCCCCGGCAGCAAGAAGCCGTGAACTATGTCGGCGGCCCTCTTTTGGTGCTCGCCGGTGCAGGCTCCGGCAAGACCAGTGTAATCACGCGCAAGATCGCCCACCTGATCCAGAACTGCGGCATTCGCGCGCAGTACATCGTCGCCATGACCTTCACCAACAAGGCCGCGCGGGAGATGAAGGAGCGGGTCGGCACCCTGCTGCGCAGTGGCGAGGGCCGTGGCCTGACCGTATCGACCTTCCACAACCTGGGGC
This sequence comes from Pseudomonas sp. RW409, assembly GCF_003184125.1. Lineage (NCBI taxonomy): Bacteria > Pseudomonadati > Pseudomonadota > Gammaproteobacteria > Pseudomonadales > Pseudomonadaceae > Pseudomonas > Pseudomonas sp. RW409. The sequence continues at coordinate 175,815 of NZ_QHHP01000004.1, forward strand.
TGAACATCATCCGCAAGGAGCATGTACGGCTGGGCTACAAGCCGGGCTTCTCGATCTTCGACGAGACCGACGTCAAGGCCCTGATGACCGACATCATGCAAAAGGAATACTCGGGCGACGACGGCGTCGACGAGATCAAGAACATGATCGGCGCCTGGAAGAACGACCTGATCCTGCCGGCCCAGGCCCTGGAGAACGCGCGCAACCCCAAGGAACAGACCGCGGCCATCGTCTACACCCACTACCAGCGCACGCTCAAGGCGTTCAATGCGGTGGACTTCGACGACCTGATCCTGCTGCCGGTGAAGCTGTTCGAGGAACACGCCGACATCCTGGAGAAGTGGCAGAACAAGGTGCGCTACCTGCTGGTGGACGAATACCAGGACACCAACGCCAGCCAGTACCTGCTGGTAAAAATGCTCATCGGCAAGCGCAACCAGTTCACCGTGGTGGGCGACGACGACCAGTCGATCTACGCCTGGCGCGGCGCCCGCCCGGAAAACCTGATGCTGCTCAAGGAGGACTACCCGTCCTTGAAGGTGGTGATGCTCGAGCAGAACTACCGCTCCACCAGCCGCATCCTGCGTTGCGCCAACGTGCTGATCTCCAACAACCCCCACGAGTTCGAGAAACAGCTGTGGAGCGAGATGGGCCACGGCGACGAGATCCGCGTGATCCGCTGCCGCAACGAGGACGCCGAGGCCGAGCGGGTGGCCATGGAAATCCTCAGCCTGCACCTGCGCACCGACCGGCCCTACAGCGATTTCGCGATCCTCTATCGCGGCAACTACCAGGCCAAGCTGATCGAGCTGAAGCTGCAGCATCACCAGATTCCCTATCGCTTGTCCGGCGGCAACAGCTTCTTCGGGCGCCAGGAAGTGAAGGACCTGATGGCCTACTTCCGCCTGATCGTGAACCCGGACGACGACAACGCCTTCCTGCGGGTGATCAACGTGCCGCGCCGGGAAATCGGCTCGACCACCCTGGAAAAGCTCGGCAACTACGCCACCGAACGCAAGATCTCGATGTACGCCGCCACCGACGAAATCGGCCTGGGCGAGCACCTGGACAGCCGTTTCACCGACCGCCTGGCGCGCTTCAAGCGCTTCATGGACAAGGTGCGCGAGCAGTGCGCCGGCGAAGACCCGATCTCCGCCCTGCGCAGCATGGTCATGGACATCGACTACGAGAACTGGCTGCGCACCAACAGCTCCAGCGACAAGGCCGCCGACTACCGCATGGGTAACGTGTGGTTCCTGATCGAGGCGCTGAAGAACACCCTGGAAAAAGACGAAGACGGCGAAATGACCGTCGAAGACGCCATCGGCAAGCTGGTGTTGCGCGACATGCTGGAGCGTCAGCAGGAAGAGGAAGACGGCGCCGAGGGCGTGCAGATGATGACCCTGCATGCCTCCAAGGGCCTGGAATTCCCCTATGTGTTCATCATGGGCATGGAGGAGGAAATCCTCCCCCACCGCTCCAGTATCGAAGCCGACACCATCGAGGAAGAACGCCGCCTGGCCTACGTGGGCATCACCCGCGCGCGCCAGACCCTGGCCTTCACCTTCGCCGCCAAGCGCAAGCAGTACGGTGAAATCATCGACTGCGCCCCCAGCCGCTTCCTCGACGAACTGCCGCCGGACGACCTGGCGTGGGAAGGCAACGACGACACCCCGACCGAGGTCAAAGCCGTTCGCGGCAATAACGCGCTGGCGGATATACGGGCGATGTTAAAACGCTAGAATTGAACACTTTTTAGCCGCAGCATTTTCAACCCAAGCATTTTTAACCGAACACCTTTTATCAGAGCTCAGGCGCACAAGGCGCCAACAGAGGAAAGCTTCATGGAAGCACTGCACAAGAAAATTCGCGAAGAAGGCATCGTGCTTTCCGACCAGGTCCTGAAAGTCGACGCCTTTCTGAACCACCAGATCGACCCGGCCTTGATGAAGCTGATCGGCGACGAATTCGCCACGCTGTTCAAGGACTCGGGCATCACCAAGATCGTCACCATCGAAGCCTCGGGCATCGCTCCGGCGATCATGACCGGCCTGAACCTGGGCGTACCGGTGATCTTCGCGCGCAAGCACCAGTCCCTGACCCTGACCGAGAACCTGCTGTCGGCGACCGTGTATTCGTTCACCAAGCAGACCGAAAGCACCGTGGCGATTTCCCCGCGCCACCTGACCAGCAGCGACCGCGTGCTGATCATCGATGACTTCCTGGCCAACGGTAAGGCGTCCCAGGCGCTGATCTCGATCATCAAGCAGGCGGGCGCCACCGTGGCCGGCCTGGGCATCGTGATCGAGAAGTCGTTCCAGGGCGGCCGCGCCGAACTGGACGCGCAAGGCTATCGCGTGGAATCCCTGGCCCGGGTCAAGTCCCTGGCCGGTGGCGTGGTGAGCTTTATCTAAAGAGGCGTTGCCTCTTCAATCGCAAGCACGTCTCGCACCTACAGATGCCGCCTGCTTCTGTAGGAGCGAGGCTTGCCCGCGATGACGCTGCCAGGCGTCTACCTTATGCCTGCGCTGTCTCGCGTAAGGCGGCCAGCAGCAAACGCTGATAGATCTCCTCGCGCCAACCATCGGGCTTCACCAGTTGCATCCGCTGCAGATGCGCCGGGAAGGCTTCCGGTGGTGGCGCATCCAGCGCGGCCTTGCCCAATTCGAGAATCTCGCTGAGCTTGAACTTGCTCTTCAGCCAGTTCAGCGCCCGCAGCAAATCCCGCTCCTCCACGCTGAAGTCGCTGCCCAGCGGATATTCCGGGAACAGGTGCCGGTGCTGCGCCTGGATCGCCAATAGGCGTTGTGGGTGGTTATCGGTGAAGCGCGGATCGAGGCGGAAGTCCTTGGGCAGCTTGCCGGCCTTCTGCGCCTGTTCGATCAGGCCCGGCTGGAACCGCGAGTCGCTGATATTGAGCAGCGCTTCGACCACTTTCGCATCGGTCTTGCCGCGCAGATCGGCGATGCCGTACTCGGTGACCACGATGTCCCGCAGGTGCCGCGGGATGGTGCAGTGGCCGTATTCCCAGACGATGTTGGAGCTGACCAGGCCCGCGGACTCGCGCCAGCTGCGCAGGATCAGGATCGAGCGCGCGCCTCGCAGCGCATGGCCCTGGGCGACAAAGTTGTACTGCCCGCCGACGCCACTGAGCACCCGGCCGTCTTCCAGCTGATCCGCGACCCCAGCCCCGAGCAGGGTGACCATGATCGAGCTGTTGATGAACCGCGCATCCTGGCGCTGCAGGCGCTTGAGCTCTTCCTGGCCATACAGCTCGTTGATGTAGCTGATGGCGGTCATGTTGAACTCGCCAAGCTTGCTCTTGGGCAGATCCCTGAGGCGCTGGTAGAAACTGCGCGGCCCGAGGAAAAAGCCACCATGCACCGACACCCCGCCCGGCGCCTGGTCTTCATCCAGGGTCCCGGCGTTGGCCTGTTGCTGCAGGGCCACCGAGGGATAGACCTTGCGCCGCACAATGCCAGCATCGGCCAGGGCCAGCAGGCCGTTGACGAACATCTCGCTGCAGCCATACAGGCCCTTGGCGAAAGGCTCCACCCCGCCTTCGCGCTCGATCAGCGGTTTCCAGCACTGGATCTCCAGGTCCGCCAGCAGCGCCCGATAGCCGTCGTTGTCCGCCTGGCGCGCCAGCAACGCCGCCGTCAACGCATCGCCCATGGAGCCGATGCCGATCTGCAGGGTGCCGCCGTCGCGCACCAGGGTGCTGGCGTGCAGGCCGATAAAATGATCCTGGAACCCCACCGGCATGTTCGGCGTGGAAAACAGCGTGCTGCCCTCCTCTTCGTCGATCAGCAGGTCGAAGGTGACGGCGTCGATCTCGGCGTCGCCCGGCATATAAGGCAGGTCGCGATGCACCTGGCCCAGCAGCAGGATGGTCTCGCCGGCGGCACGTCGCTCGGCGATCATCGGCAGCAGGTCGAGGGTGATGTCCGGGTTGCAGCTCAGGCTCAGGCGGTCGGCCTGTTGCGGGTCCCGGGCCACCAGTTGCGCGACCAGGTTCAGGCCGGCGGCATTGATGTCGCGCGCGGCGTGGCTGTAGTTGCTGCAGACGTAATCCTGCTGCGCCGTTGCACTGTTGAGCAGGCTGCCGGGTTGCATGAAGAACTGTTCGATATGGATATTGGCCGGCACCTGGTTGCGGTGCAGGTCGGCGAGGAATTCCAGCTCGGGGTAGTCGCCGAAGACCTGCTCGATGAAAGGCTCGAGGAAGCGCCGTTGCAAGCCATCACCCAGTGGCGGGCGGCCCAGGCTCAGGGCGGTGTAAATGGTCAGTTGGCGTTCGGGCAGCTGTGCAACCCGACGATACAGGGCATTGGCGAAGCGGTTGGGTTTGCCCAGCCCCAGCGGCATGCCCATGTGAATATGCGCCGGCAAGCGTGCCAGGACCTCATCGACCGCCCGCTCGATAGAACATGACTGCACCATCCGATCCTCCAGAACCTTCCATGAATTGAGGTTGGACCGAGCTTGCCGGGTCTTTGCTGCAATGAACAGTCCCGGCCGGATCGCAGGCATGAAAAAAGCCGCTCGTAAGCGGCTTTTTTGCGGAAGATACAGGCTTATTTCAAGCCGGACATCTTCTGGATGGCGCCCTTGAGCTCTTCGTCGGAGCAATCGGCGCAGGTGCCTTTAGGCGGCATCGCGTTGATACCGGTAATGGCCTTGGCCAGGATGCCGTCGAGACCGCCCTGGTGATCCGCGCGCTCTTTCCAGGCAGCGGCGTCGCCGATTTTCGGCGCGCCCAGCAGGCCGGAACCGTGGCAAGCATTGCAATGCTTGGCAATCACTTCGTCTGGAGTCTTCGCACCACCGCCACCGGCGGCAACAGCGACTTCCATACCCTTGCATTCCTGCCCCTGGACGCAGACCTGGCCAACCGGCTCGAGGCGCTTGGCAATATCGTCGTTGGTCGCAGCTTGAGCGCTGACAGCCCAGAGGGCCAATACGGTTGCTGGTGCAGCCAGCATTTTCATAATTAGGTTCACGCGTACACCCTCAATGGTGGCTAGTCACGCCCACGGCCACGGTTTCGCGGGCGGGCGCAAGTATAACGGTTAGCCCGCCACTCTGAAACAACCCTAGATTCAAAGGGGGATTAGAGAGGGGCGAAATACTGCTTCGGGCACCGCTGCAATCCTTGCAGGACGCCTCTTCTATTAGAAGTTCGCGGGCGTGGCTGCGCTGATTAGTCGCGCGGGTGCATCGAAAGGATTACGGAAACGGTGTGGCTTGGTGCTTTCGAAATAGTAGCTGTCACCAGCTTCGAGCACGAATGTCTCAAGGCCCACCACCAGCTCCAGGCGCCCTTCCACGAGAATCCCGGTTTCCTCGCCTTCGTGGGTGAGCATCTCTTCACCGGTGTCGGCGCCCGGTGGGTAGATCTCGTTGAGAAAAGCGATCGCCCGGCTCGGATGTGCCCGGCCCACCAGTTTCATGGTCACCGCGCCATCGGAAATATCGATCAACTCGTTGGCTTTGTAGACGATCTGGGTGGGTTTTTCCTGGAGGATTTCTTCCGAAAAAAACTCGACCATCGACATGGGAATGCCGCCAAGAACCTTTCTCAGCGAACTGATCGAGGGGCTGACGCTGTTCTTCTCGATCATCGAAATGGTGCTGTTGGTGACGCCCGCGCGCTTGGCGAGTTCACGCTGGGAAAGGCCTTTGAGTTTACGGATGGATTGCAGTCGTTCACCGACGTCCAATGCGGCAGCCTCCTAGGGATCAGGCGTTGTTCTAGTTGAGCGTTATCATGGCGATAGCGTTCAGTATTTACAACACTTGGGCCCCAATCCCAGGAAGCAAGGCGACTTTCGGCAGTGCGCCGCGCTGTTCAGTCCCCGGAATAGACGCGTGGCACTCGGCGCAGGTTGCAGAACAGCTGGTAAGGGATGGTATCGGCCGCGGCCGCCAGCTCGCTGGCGAGGATGTGCTTGCCCCACAGCTCGACGGTAGAACCCAGCCCGGCCTCTGGCACGTCGGTCAGGTCGATGCACAGCATGTCCATGGAAACCCGGCCGAGCAGTTGGGTCCGCTGCCCCGCCACCAGCACCGGCGCACCGGTCGGCGCATGCCGCGGATAACCGTCGGCGTACCCCATGGCCACCACGCCGATCCGCATTGGCCGCGGCGTGACGAATTTGGCGCCGTACCCCACCGGTTCGCCGGGCGGCAGTTCGCGCACACAGATCACTTTCGATTCCAGGGTCATCACCGGTTGCAGGCGCGCGGCTAGCGGATGTGGCTCTTCGAACGGGGTCGAGCCATACAGCATGATGCCGGGGCGTACCCAGTCGCTGGGGATGTTCGGCCAGCCGAGCACGGCTGGCGAGTTGCGCAGGCTGATCTCGGCGGACAAGCCCTGGCGCGCCGCCTCGAACACCGCGACCTGCTCGTCGCTGCGGCTGCAGCTGAGCTCGTCGGCGCGGGCGAAGTGGCTCATCAGCACGATCTTCGCCACCTTGCCGCTGGCCAGCAGCCGCTGATAAGCCGGTTGGTAATCCTTGGGATGCAGGCCGACGCGGTGCATGCCCGAATCCAGCTTGAGCCATACCGTCAGCGGCTTGGCGACGCTGGCCTGCTCGATGGCTTCCAGCTGCCACAGCGAATGCACCACGCACCAGAAATCATGCTCGACGATCAGGTCCAGCTCATCGGCCTCAAAAAAACCTTCGAGCAGCAATATCGGCGCGCGAATCCCCGCCGCCCGCAGCTCCAGGGCCTCTTCGATGCAAGCCACGGCAAAGCCATCGGCCTCGGCTTCCAGCGCCTGGGCGCAACGCACCGCGCCATGGCCATAGGCATCGGCCTTGATCACCGCGAGCGCACGGGCGCCCGGCGACGCTTCGCGGGCCAGTTGGTAGTTGTGACGCAGGGCTTGAAGATCGATCAGGGCACGGGCAGGACGCATGGCGGCAGACTTCTAGGCGGTCATGTGGGAAGAAAAAACCGGCACCGGCCGACAGCGTTAACCATCGGTGGCGCCGGGAGAGGGATCTTGCTTAAGGCAGAGCGGCCACGACGGACAGCTCGACCAGGATTTCCGGTTCGCAGAGCTTGGCTTCGACGGTTGCGCGGGCCGGGGCGACGCCTTTTGGCAGCCACTGGTCCCATACGCTGTTCATCCCGGCGAAGTGCGCATCGATGTCCTTCAGGTAGATAGTTACCGACAGCAGGCGCGACTTGTCGGTGCCGGCCAGGTCCAGCAAACGCTCGATGTTGGCGAGGGTTTCACGGGTCTGCTGTTCAATCCCGGCGTTCAGGTCGTCGCCGACTTGCCCGGCCAGATACACGGTACCGCTGTGAACGACGATCTGGCTCATGCGCTCATTGGTGAGCTGGCGCTGGATTGACATGTTTTGCAGGCTCCTGAGAATTACCGTAACGAGAAATATCGAGACCTTCGGCGCTGATCTGCGGCTTTTTCTTCGCCATCAGGTCAGCCAGCAGACGACCGGAACCACAAGCCATGGTCCAGCCAAGCGTGCCATGCCCCGTGTTCAAGAACAGGTTGCGCATGGGCGTGGCGCCGACGATCGGCGTGCCGTCCGGGGTGGTAGGACGCAGGCCGGTCCAGAAACTGGCCTCGGACAGATCGCCGCCCTGAGGATAAAGATCGTTGACGATCATCTCCAGCGTTTCGCGCCGACGCGGATTCAGCGAGAGGTCAAAACCGGCGATTTCCGCCATGCCGCCAACGCGAATACGGTTGTCGAAACGGGTGATCGCCACCTTGTAGGTTTCATCGAGGATGGTCGAAGTCGGGGCCATGGCCGGGTTGGTGATCGGCACGGTCAGCGAGTAACCCTTGAGCGGGTACACCGGGGCCTTGATGCCCAGCGGCTTGAGCAGTTGCGGCGAATAGCTGCCGAGGGCCAGCACGTAGCGATCGGCGGTTTCCAGCTTGCCGTCGATCCAGACGCCGTTGATGCGGTCGCCGGCGAAGTCCAGGCGCTGGATGTTCTGGTCGAAGCGGAATTCCACACCCAGCTTGGTGCACATTTGCGCCAGTCGCGTGGTGAACATCTGGCAGTCGCCAGTCTGGTCGTTCGGCAGGCGCAGGGCGCCGGCCAGGATGTCGGTCACGCTGGCCAGGGCCGGCTCGACGCGGGCGATGCCTTCGCGGTCCAGCACTTCGAAAGGTACGCCGGACTCCTTGAGCACGGCGATATCCTTGGCCGCGCCATCCAGTTGCGCCTGGGTGCGGAACAGCTGGGTGGTCCCCAGGCTGCGGCCTTCATAGGCGATGCCGGTCTCCAGGCGCAGTTCGTCGAGGCAGTCGCGGCTGTACTCGGACAGACGGACCATGCGTTCCTTGTTCACCGCGTAGCGGGCGGCGGTGCAGTTGCGCAGCATCTGCGCCATCCACAGGTATTGATCGATGTCGGCGGTGGCCTTGATCGCCAGCGGCGCGTGGCGCTGCAGCAGCCACTTGATGGCCTTGAGCGGCACGCCCGGCGCGGCCCAGGGCGAGGCATAACCCGGCGAAACCTGGCCGGCGTTGGCGAAGCTGGTTTCCATGGCAACGGCCGGCTGACGGTCGACAACCGTCACTTCGAAACCGGCACGGGCCAGATAGTAGGCACTGGTGGTACCGATCACGCCGCTACCCAAGACCAGAACGCGCATTTTCATATCCCTCATCGCGGATAACCGCTGACGTTTGTTATTCAGAGCGAAGATGCGCGCAGTATAAAAAGCAATGACCAGTGCTTTTCACTATATAAACGCCTATATTTGGCGAGAATTCTCGGCAAAAACCCTTTTCACGGAGGCGCATCCCCTATGCGGACCAACCACCAGACGAAGCGCGAGCTGGACAAGATCGATCGCAATATCCTGCGCATCCTGCAAGCCGATGGGCGCATCTCCTTTACCGAGCTGGGGGAAAAGGTCGGGCTGTCGACCACGCCGTGCACCGAGCGGGTCCGCCGCCTGGAGCGCGAAGGCATCATCATGGGCTACAACGCCCGGCTCAACCCGCAGCACCTCAAGGGTAGCCTGCTGGTGTTCGTCGAAATCAGCCTGGACTACAAGTCCGGCGACACCTTCGAGGAGTTCCGCCGTGCCGTGCTGAAACTGCCGCACGTACTGGAATGCCACCTGGTGTCGGGGGACTTCGACTATCTGGTGAAGGCGCGGATTTCCGAAATGGCCTCGTACCGCAAACTGCTGGGCGACATCCTGCTCAAGCTGCCCCACGTGCGCGAATCCAAGAGCTATATCGTGATGGAAGAGGTGAAAGAGAGCCTGAGCCTGCCGATTCCGGATTGATTGCAACGGCCCGGAGACCCTGTCGTCAGGGCAATCGCTTTCGCGGGCAAGCCTCGCTCCTACCGGACTTGTGCAACCTGTAGGAGCGAGGCTTGCCCGCGATGGCTTTGGATCAGACCAGCACCTGCCGGGTGCTCGCCATGTATTCATGGATCTGCTTTTCCACCCGCGGGTGGATCAGTTCCACCGGGCGCCGGCCATTGGGGCATGGCAGGCTCGGCGTGGTCCCGAACAGGCGACAGATCAGCGGCCGCTCGTCATACACCGTGCAGCCGTTGGGCCCCAGGTGCACACAGTTCAGCTCCTCCATCGCCGCGTCCTGCTCGGCCCGGGTCTTGCGCGGCAGGCGCGACATTTCTTCGGTCGAGGTGGTGACCGGACCGCAGCAGTCGTGACAGCCGGGCACGCACTCGAACGAGGGGATCTGCTGTCGGAGCATGCGGACTTTCTGGCTGTTGCAGCTCATCGAAGCGCTTACCGGGAGTATGGAGAGACAGCGATTTTGCCCTAAAAGCCCTGTTCCAGACAGCACTGGCCGACCAGTGTTGCCGCGCCGGAAAGGTCCGGCTTATGCTCCGTCAAATTTTCCAAACACACGAATCAGGATGATCCACATGAACACCCGTGTTCAGCCGTCGGGGCCAGGCCATTCGCACCCCGCCTCCTACTACGCCGCCAGCAGCCTGCCCCAGCCCGAATATCCGGCGCTGGCCGGCGAGCAGGTGGCGGATGTCTGCGTGGTCGGTGGTGGCTTCTCCGGGCTCAACACCGCGATCGAGCTGGCCGAGCGCGGGCTCAGCGTCATTCTGCTGGAAGCGCGCAAGATCGGCTGGGGCGCCAGCGGGCGCAACGGCGGGCAACTGATTCGCGGGGTCGGTCATGGTCTTGAGCAGTTCGCCCCAATAATCGGCGAAGACGGCGTACGCCAGATGAAGCTGATGGGCCTGGAAGCGGTGGAAATCGTCCGCCAGCGCATCGAACGCTTCCAGATTCCCTGCGACCTGACCTGGGGTTATTGCGACCTGGCCAACAAGCCGCGCGACCTCGAAGGTTTCGCCGAAGATGCCCAAGAGTTGCGCGACCTGGGCTATCGCCATGAAACCCGCCTGCTGCAAGCCCATGAGATGCACAGTGTGGTGGGCTCCGACCGTTATGTCGGCGGCCTGATCGACATGGGCTCGGGGCACCTGCACCCGCTGAACCTGGCCCTGGGCGAAGCCGCGGTCGCGCAGCAACTGGGCGTGCGCCTGTTCGAACACTCGGCCGTGACCCGCATCGACTACGGGCCGCAGGTCAAGGTCCATACCGCCCAGGGTTCGGTGCGCGCCAACACCCTGGTGCTGGGCTGCAACGCCTACCTCAACGACCTCAACCCGCAACTGGGTGGCAAGGTGCTGCCGGCCGGCAGCTACATCATCGCCACCGAACCCTTGAGCGAAGAGCTGGCCCACGCCCTGTTGCCCCAGAACATGGCGGTCTGCGACCAGCGGGTGGCCCTGGATTACTACCGCCTTTCGGCCGACCGCCGCTTGCTGTTCGGCGGCGCCTGCCATTACTCCGGCCGCGACCCGCGGGACATTGCTGCTTATATGCGGCCGAAGATGCTGCAAGTGTTCCCGCAACTGGCGGCAGTGAAGATCGACTACCAATGGGGCGGCATGATCGGCATCGGCGCCAACCGCCTGCCGCAGATCGGCCGGCTCAAGGACCAGCCCAATGTGTATTACGCCCAGGCCTATTCGGGCCACGGCGTGAATGCCACGCACCTGGCCGGCAAGCTGCTGGCCGAAGCCATCAGCGGCCAACAGAGCGGTGGTTTCGATCTGTTCGCCCAGGTCCCGCACATCACCTTCCCGGGCGGCAAGCACCTGCGCTCGCCCCTGCTGGCGCTGGGGATGCTCTGGCATCGATTGAAAGAATTGGTCTGAAGGTGCCTGTAGCCGCCACATGGCAGGCATGAAAAAGGCCGCATCCGGTGAAATCGGATGCGGCCTTTTGCGGTTGCTACGCAACCGATCGCAGGCTGCGCCAGCGGCTACCGATCAGCGGGGCTTTCACAGCCGCCAGAACGGCTTGAGCCCTTCCTGCCGCGCCTGTTCGCGACTCAGGCCGATATCGCGCAACTGTTCGGTGCTCAACTCAAGCAGTGCCTTGCGTGTACGCAGTCGATGCCAGTACAAGCCCCAGAGACCGAGACCGGACGGCGCATTGCGGGCGGACGTCGCCCCTGCTGCCCGCTCCTGCCCAGCCGCCAGTTCCTGACTGTGTAACGACAGACGCACATCGCTCAAGCCGTTCATGTTTGCTGCTCCTGTTTACTTGGGTCGCTATGAGCAGACATCATGCGCGGGTGCTAAAAACCATTACAGATTCAAAGCACCGCTATTATTTCCATACAGAATTTCCCCTATCCGGGCTGAATCCTGTAATTTTGCGCCATCTGTACCGGTCACCCGATTAAATCACCCCGAGGCTGCGCCATGACCCTGTACGTCAATCTCGCTGAACTGCTGGGCACACGTATCGAACAAGGCTTCTATCGCCCCGGCGACCGGCTGCCGTCGGTACGGGCCTTGAGTGTCGAACACGGGGTCAGCCTGAGTACCGTGCAACAGGCTTATCGGGTGCTGGAAGACAGCGGCCTGGCGACGCCCAAGCCCAAGTCCGGCTACTTCGTGCCGGTCAGTCGCGAGCTGCCGGCATTGCCCGCGGTGGGCCGCCCGGCGCAGCGGCCGGTGGAGATTTCGCAGTGGGACCAGGTGCTGGAGCTGATCCGCAGCGTGCCGCGCAAGGACATCGTCCAGCTGGGCCGCGGCATGCCCGACGTCACCAGCCCGACTCTCAAGCCCCTGCTGCGCGGGCTGGCCCGCATCAGCCGGCGCCAGGACATGCCTGGCCTGTATTACGACACCATCTACGGCGTGCACGAACTGCGTGAACAGCTGGCGCGGCTGATGCTCGATTCCGGCTGCCAGCTCGGCGCCAACGACCTGGTGATCACCACCGGCTGCCACGAAGCCCTGTCCACCAGCATCCGTGCCACCTGCGAGCCCGGGGATATCGTCGCCGTCGACTCGCCGAGCTTCCACGGCGCCATGCAGACCCTCAAGGGCCTGGGCATGAAGGCCCTGGAAATCCCCACCGACCCGCTCACCGGCATCAGCCTCGATGCCCTGGAACTGGCCCTGGAGCAATGGCCGATCAAGGCCATACAGTTGACCCCCAACTGCAACAACCCGCTGGGCTATATCATGCCGGAGTCGCGCAAACGGGCCTTGCTGACCCTGGCCCAGCGCTTCGACGTGGCGATCATCGAAGACGATGTGTATGGCGAGCTGTCCTACACCTACCCACGCCCGCGGACCATCAAGTCGTTCGACGACGATGGCCGGGTGCTGCTCTGCAGTTCCTTCTCCAAGACCCTGGCACCGGGGCTGCGCATCGGCTGGGTCGCCCCCGGGCGCTACCTGGAGCGGGTGCTGCACATGAAATACATCAGCACCGGCTCCACCGCGCCACAGCCGCAGATCGCCATCGCCGAGTTCCTCAAGAGCGGTAATTTCGAGCCGCACCTGCGGCGCATGCGCACCCAGTACCAGCGCAACCGCGACCTGATGATCGACTGGGTCAGCCGCTACTTCCCTACCGGCACCCGCGCCAGCCGGCCGCAGGGCGGGTTCATGCTGTGGGTCGAGCTGCCGGAAGGCTTCGACACCCTGCGCCTGAACCGTGCGCTGCTCGGCCAGGGCGTGCAGATTGCGGTGGGCAGCATCTTTTCGGCCTCGGGCAAGTACCGCAATTGCCTGCGGATGAACTACGCTGCCAAGCCAACCCCTCAGATCGAGGAGGCCGTGCGCAAAGTGGGGGCCGCGGCCATCAAGCTGCTGGCTGAAGAGTGCGCAACGGACTGACCTTTTCCTTTGAAACCGGCGTCACAGCTAGACCATCGCAGCGATTCGAGATGAGCTGACTTGAGATCCCGACAGGCCCTGGCCTTCCTTATGCTGATCGCGCTGTGCCTGAGCGGCTGCGTCAGCCTCAATGTGCCTCGCGAGCCCAGCCAGGCACTGCCGGCCGCCGACTCGGCCTTCGGTCGCTCGATCCAGGCCCAGGCCGCGGCCTATCAGGGACGCTCCGGCTTTCGCCTGCTGTCCGACAGCAGCGAAGCCTTCATGGCCCGCGCCGAACTGATCCGCCATGCTCAAAGCAGCCTCGACCTGCAGTACTACATCGTCCATGACGGCATCAGCACCCGGATGCTGGTGGACGAACTGCTCAAGGCCGCCGACCGCGGCGTGCGCATCCGCATTCTGCTGGACGACACCACCAGCGACGGCCTGGACCAGATCATGGCCACTCTCGCCGCCCATCCGCGGATACAGATCCGCCTGTTCAACCCCCTGCACCTGGGGCGCAGCACCGGCGTGACTCGTACCATGGGGCGCCTGTTCAACCTGTCGCTGCAGCATCGGCGGATGCACAACAAGCTGTGGCTGGCGGACAACAGCGCGGCCATCGTCGGCGGGCGCAACCTGGGGGATGAGTACTTCGACGCCGAACCCAACCTGAATTTCACCGACATCGACATCCTCGGCGTCGGCCCGGTGGCCGAACAGCTCGGACACAGTTTCGACCAGTACTGGAACAGCGCCCTGAGCAAACCCATAGGCGAGTTTCTGTCGCGCCTGCCATCGGCCAGGGAGCTGGCCAACACCCGGCTGCGCCTGGAGCAATCGCTGGACGAGGCGCAGCAACAGAACCATGCGCTGTTTCAGGAGCTCAAGACCTATCGGACCCAGCCACGCATGAACACCTGGCGCAAGGAGCTGATCTGGGCCTGGAACCAGGCGCTGTGGGATGCTCCGAGCAAGGTCCTGTCCAACGGCGAGCCCGACCCGCGCCTGCTGCTGACCACCCAGCTGTCACCGGAGCTGCAGAGCGTGAGCAAAGAGCTGATGATGGTTTCGGCCTACTTCGTTCCCGGCCAGCCGGGCCTGGTCTACCTCACCGGGCGCGCCGACGCCGGGGTTGCAGTGAGCCTGCTGACCAACTCCCTGGAAGCCACCGACGTACCGGCGGTCCACGGCGGATACGCACCGTATCGCAAGGCGCTGCTGCAACACGGCGTGAAACTCTACGAACTGCGGCGCCAACCCGGTAATGGCGGCGGCAGTGGACCTCATCTGTTCCACAGCGCGTCGTATCCTGGCTCGGACTCCAGCCTGCACAGCAAGGCGATGATTTTCGATCGCCAGAAGTCCTTTATCGGCTCCTTCAATTTCGACCCGCGCTCGGTGCTGTGGAACACCGAAGTCGGGGTACTGGTGGACAGCCCCGAGCTGGCCGAACGCGTTCGCAGCCTGGCGCTGCAAGGCATGGCGCCGGCCCTGAGCTACGAAGCGAAGCTGCAGGACGGCAAGCTGGTCTGGGTCACCGAAGACAACCAGCAACTGCACACCCTGACCCGCGAGCCGGGCAGCTGGTGGCGGCGCTTCAATGCCTGGATGAGCAATACCATCGGCCTCGAACGGATGCTCTGACCCCGGCCCTTGTAGGAGCGAGGCTTGCCCGCGATAGCGGAACTACATTCAATCAAGATGTTGACTGTCAGCCCCTCATCGCGGGCAAGCCTCGCTCCTACAGGGTTTGTGGTTGGGCCACGCCAAACGCGCCTTCACGCAACAACAGCACAATCAGCCCCATGGCCCCGGCCGCCATCAGCAACAGCAAGGCATGCCCGCTGATCCACTGGCTGCCCGCCCCCGCCACCAGCGGCCCGATCAGGCAGCCAATGCCCCACAGCTGGGCGACGTGGGCATTGGCGCGCACCAGCGCATCGTCGCGGTAGCGTTCGCCGATCAGAATCAACGACAAGGTGAACAGCCCCCCGGCGCTGGCGCCGAACAGCACCCACAGCGCCCAGATCAGCAGGGTGTCGAGCAGCAACGGAATGGCCAGGCTCGACAGCAGCAGGATCACCGCACAACCGGCGAACAAGGCGCGCCGCGATATGCGGTCGGCCAGGGCGCCGATTGGTAGCTGCAACAAGGCATCGCCCACCACCACGGTGCTGACCATTGCCAGGGCGATTTCCTCGGTAAACCCCTGGCGCAGGCAGTAGACCGGCAGCAGGGTCAGGATCATCGCTTCAAACGCGGCGAACAGTGCCACCGCCCAGCCAATGGCCGGCAGGCCACGGCAGAACCGCCATAGGTCACCGAAGGTCACGCTGCAGGACTCGCTGCTCGGCGCGCCGCTGCGGCCCATCAGCAGCAGAGGCGACACCACCAGCAGCACGACGCCCACCCAGAAACCGTAGTCATGCTCGGTGCCCAAGGCCCCCAGCAGCAGCGGGCCGGCCAACTGGCTCAGGGCATAGCTGCTGCCATACAGCGCCACCAGGCGACCGCGCCACCGCTCCACCACCAATTGGTTGATCCAGCTTTCGCCAAGAATGAAGACAATGGTCAGCACCACGCCGATCATCAGCCGCAGCACCAGCCACAGGGGATAACTCGGCAACAGCGCCAGCAGGCCAATGGAGATCGCCCCGCCCCACAGGCACAGGCGCATCAGCCCCGCCGTGCCAAAGCGCGCCGCCAGGCGGCTGGACACCTTCGCCCCGAGCAAGACGCCAATCGCCGGCATCGAGGCCATCACCCCGATTGCAAAGGGCCCATATCCCCAGCTCTCCAGGCGAAACGACACCAGCGGCATGCTCACGCCCAGGGCCAGGCCCACACTCAGGACAGCCGCCAAAACGGCGAAATAAGTTGCCCAGCGCATTTCCACGCTCCTGTGGATGGTTTTTTTCATGACAGAGACAACGCAGCCGGACCTCCCTGGCGGAAAGTCCGGCTGCGATATGGATCGGCTAACGGTGCGCGGGGTGGCGTCTGTTCAGATGCCCGAGATCCGCGCCCCTTGAATTACAGCTTGATCCAGGTCGCCTTCAGTTCGGTGTACTTGTCGAACGCGTGCAGCGACTTGTCGCGGCCGTTGCCCGACTGCTTGAAGCCACCGAATGGCGCAGTCATGTCGCCGCCGTCGTACTGGTTGACCCAGACACTGCCGGCACGCAACGCCTTGGCGGTCAGGTGGGCCTTGGAGATATTGGCCGTCCATACCGCCGCGGCCAGGCCATACGGCGTGTCGTTGGCGATCTGGATGGCTTCTTCTACCGTGTCGAAGGCGATGACCGAAAGCACCGGGCCGAAGATTTCTTCCTGGGCGATCTTCATCGCGTTGCTGACGCCGTCGAAGATGGTCGGCTCGACATAGGTCCCGCCGGTTTCCTGCAGGGTGCGCTTGCCGCCCACCACCAGCTTGGCGCCGTCGGCATGGCCAGACTCGATGTACGACAGCACGGTGTTCATCTGCTGGGTATCCACCAGCGCACCGACGTTGGTGGCCGGGTCCAGCGGGTTGCCCGGTTTCCAGGCCTTGAGGGCCTCGATCACCAGCGGCAGGAATTTATCCTTGATCGAACGCTCCACCAGCAGGCGCGAACCGGCGGTGCAGACTTCGCCCTGGTTGAAGGCAATCGCGCTGGCCGCGGATTCGGCCGCGGCCTGCAGGTCCGGGGCATCGGCGAACACGATGTTCGGGCTCTTGCCGCCAGCTTCCAGCCAGACACGCTTCATGTTCGATTCGCCGGAGTAGACCATCAGTTGCTTGGCGATCTTGGTCGAACCGGTGAACACCAGGGTATCGACGTCCATGTGCAGGGCCAGGGCCTTGCCCACGGTGTGGCCATAACCTGGCAGCACGTTGAGCACGCCAGCCGGAATCCCGGCCTCGACAGCCAGCGCAGCGATACGGATAGCGGTCAGCGGCGATTTTTCCGACGGCTTGAGGATCACCGAGTTACCGGTGGACAGCGCCGGACCGAGTTTCCAGCAGGCCATCATCAGCGGGAAGTTCCACGGCACGATGGCGCCGACTACGCCCACCGGTTCGCGAGTCACCAGGCCCAGTTGATTGTGGGGCGTGGCGGCGACTTCGTCGTAGATCTTGTCGATGGCTTCGCCGCTCCAGCTCAGCGCTTGCGCCGCGCCCGGAACGTCGATACCCAGGGAGTCACTGATCGGCTTGCCCATGTCCAGGGTTTCGAGCAGGGCCAGTTCTTCGGCGTGCTGCTTCAGCAGGCCGGCAAAACGAATCATGGTGGCCTTGCGCTTGGCCGGCGCCAGGCGCGACCAGACGCCGGAGTTGAAGGTGGCGCGGGCGTTTTCCACGGCACGTTGCGCGTCGGCGGCGTCACAGCTGGCAATACTGGCCAGCAGACGGCCATCGACCGGACTGATGCATTCGAAGGTTTCGTTGGAAACGGCGGCGGTGTATTCGCCATTGATGTAGGCGCGGCCTTCGATTTTCAGTTCGCGGGCGCGTTGTTCCCAGTCGGCTCGAGTCAGGGTGGTCATGCGAGTGTCCTCCTCTTGTTGGATACAGGCGCCACGCGATCGATGCCGGCACCTTCAGGAATTCTGCCCGGCCAGCCTGCTTCGGCCCATGGCATTCGCCACCCTAAACCAGCGGCACCCGAAGTTTCAATATATTTGACAGAGGCCGGGCAAACGCCATTGCTATGTTCATTTTAATAAACATAGACTTTGGGCTTTCCAGCCACTCGCAGCACAACCAGGGGGGAATACCAGCATGAGCATCCAGGACATCGTCGACTTCAATCAGGCCAACACTGCGGCCGAGCGGTATCGCCCCGCCCAGGAAAAAGTCCTCAAGGGCGACCCCGAGCAAACCGTGTTCAACCACTACAACAGCCCGTGCGGCCAGATGAACGCCGGAGTGTGGGAAGGCGAGGTCGGCCAGTGGACGGTGAACTACACCGAGCATGAGTATTGCGAGATCGTGCAGGGGGTTTCGGTCCTGCGTGATGGCGAGGGCAATGCCAAGACCTTGCGCGCCGGTGACCGTTTCGTCATTCCCGCCGGTTTCCGCGGCACCTGGGAGGTGCTGGAGCCGTGCCGCAAGATCTATGTGATCTTCGAACCGAAAGCCTGAATCGCAGGCACAAAAAAACCCGCTTGAAAGCGGGTTTTTTTGTCAGAAGAAAAATCAATTACTTGATTTTGCCTTCCTTGTAGATCACGTGCTTACGAACAACCGGATCATATTTCTTGATCTCGATTTTGTCCGGAGTAGTGCGCTTGTTCTTGTCGGTAGTGTAGAAGTGACCAGTACCGGCGCTCGAAATCAAACGAATCAATTCACGCATGATTAGCTCCCTTAAACCTTGCCATCGCGACGAAGTTCGGCCAGCACGACATCAATGCCACGCTTGTCGATGATACGCATGCCCTTGGCAGATACGCGCAGACGCACAAAACGTTTCTCGGACTCAACCCAGAAGCGGTGATGCTGCAGGTTCGGCAGGAAACGACGACGGGTTTTGTTGTTTGCGTGGGAAATGTTATTCCCAGTCACCGGACCCTTACCGGTAACTTGACAGACTCTCGACATGCCTCAGCCCTCTAAAACCACATGCCCAACCCGGCATGGGTTGGCCGCTTAATCTCTCAGTCATTTGGCGCCAGGCGCCGCGTTTCTTTAGGGTCTTACCGGCTACACCTACAAGCGAAGGAACCGGGCCCTCTAGAAAAGAGCGCTGCTTTATACCAGAAAGACCCCGTAGCAACAACAGCCGGTGTGCTTTGGATTTCGAAAACTCCCTGTTTTCTTGCTCCGGATGCCTGCACCAAGGGCTGGGGCCATGACTGACCGCTCGTCGCAGAATAAATTTTCCGTGGACGAAACAAACGGCAAAACCAGCATGAACCGCCGCTGCGCCGGTCACTCCAGGTCAATATATGGAAAAAACTCTGTCAATTTATGCCTAATGTGACCATGGCAACTGGCCGCAGAGAGGCTTGGCGCAGCAATAAACGCAAACCTTTCCGGTCCGCAGGCCCAAAAAGGGGATAGTCATTTTCCAGCGAGGCCACTAGGGTAGGCCTTTTCCAGACTGCACTCGCAGATGGGCCTTCGATCTGCAAAGGAAGCCAAACATGCGCCTCGCTGCCCTCCCGCTCCTGTTCGCCCCTCTTCTTCTGAGCCCGCTGGCCCACGCCGCCGCATTAAGTGTGTGCACCGAGGCCAGCCCGGAAGGTTTCGACGTAGTGCAGTACAACTCGCTGACCACCACCAACGCCTCGGCCGATGTGCTGATGAATCGTCTGGTGGAGTTCGACGCCAGCAGCGGCAAGGTAGTACCGAGCCTGGCCGACAGCTGGGAAGTCTCGGCCGACGGCCTGACCTATGTGTTCAAGCTGCACCCGAAAGTGAAGTTTCACCGCACCGCGTACTTCAACCCGAGCCGCGAGCTGACTGCCGAAGACGTGAAGTTCAGCTTCGACCGCATGCTCGACCCGGCCAACCCCTGGCATAAAGTGGCGCAGAGCGGCTATCCCCATGCCCAGTCGCTGCAACTGCCGGCGCTGATCAAGAAGATCGACGCCCTGGATCCGCTGACCCTGCGCTTTACCCTCGACCACGCCGATTCGACCTTCCTCGCCACCCTGAGCATGGGGTTTGCGTCGATCTACTCCGCCGAATACGCCGACCAGTTGCTCAAGGCCGGTACCCAGGACAAGCTCAACAGCCAGCCGATCGGCACCGGGCCCTTCGTTTTCGGCCGCTTCCAGAAAGACGCCTCGATCCGCTACAAGGCCAACCCCGACTACTTTGCCGGCAAGCCGGCGGTGGACTCGCTGATATTCGCCATCACCCCGGACGCCAACGTGCGCCTGCAGAAACTGCGCCGCAACGAATGCCAGATCGCCCTGTCGCCCAAGCCGCTGGACGTGACCGCCGCACTTGAAGAGCCTGCGCTCAAAGTCGAGAAAACCGCGGCTTTCATGACTGCGTTCGTTGCTATCAACAGCCAGCACCCACCGCTGGACAAACCTGAAGTGCGCCAGGCCATCAACCTCGCCTTTGACAAGGCCAACTACCTGAAAGCGGTCTTCGAAAACACCGCGGAACCCGCCAACGGCCCCTTCCCGCCCAACACCTGGAGCTACGCCAAGGAGTTGCCGGGCTACGCCCACGACCCGGCGAAAGCGCGCCAGCTGCTGGCCAAGGCCGGTCTGAAGGACGGCTTCCAGACCACAATCTGGACCCGCCCTTCCGGCAGTTTGCTGAACCCCAACCCGAGCCTGGGCGCGCAACAGCTGCAAGCAGACCTGGCGGAAGTCGGGATCCAGGCGGAGATCCGCGTAATCGAATGGGGCGAACTGATTCGTCGGGCCAAGGCCGGCGAACACGACCTGCTGTTCATGGGCTGGGCCGGCGACAACGGCGACCCGGATAACTTCCTCACCCCGCAGTTCACCTGCGCGGCAGTGAAGTCCGGGACCAACTTCGCCCGCTACTGCGACCCGGGCCTGGACAAGCTGATCACCGCTGGCAAGACCACCACCGAGCAGGGCGTGCGCAGCAAGCTTTATCAGCAGGCGCAAACCCAGATCCAGCAGCAGGCCCTGTGGCTGCCGCTGGCCCATCCGACCGCCTTCGCCCTGACGCGCAAGGATGTCCATGGGTATCAGGTCAGCCCATTCGGTCGCCAGGACTACTCGAAGGTCAGCCTCAGATAAGCAGCGGCAAGCGGCGAGCTACAAGCTGCAAGTTCAGAGCAGTCCTCGTACCGCTTTAACTTGCAGCTTGCCGCTGGAAGCTTGTCGCTGCTTCTCTACATCCAGCCGTACTCGGCCATCGACAGCGGCTCGCCCTCGCCGACGATGAAATGGTCGAGTACGCGCACATCCACCAGGTCCAGAGCCTCCGTGAGCCTGCGGGTCAGCACCCGATCCGCCTGGCTCGGCTCGGAAACGCCTGAAGGATGGTTGTGACACAGGATCAGGGCTGCCGCGTTGTGCGCCAGGGCACGCTTGACCACCTGCCGCGGATAGACGCTGGTGGTGTTGATGGAGCCCTGGAACAGCGCTTCGAACGCCAGCACCCGGTGCTTGGAGTCGAGAAACAGGCAACCGAAGACCTCATGCGGCTCATGCCGCAACATCGCCTTGAGGTAGTCGCGGACCGCCACCGGGCTTTCCAGCACCGAATTGCGACTGAGCTTTTCCGCCAGATGCCGCCGCGCCATTTCCAGCACCGCCTGCAATTGCGCGAACTTGGCCGGGCCCAGACCCAGTTGCCGGCTGAAGGTCAATTGGTCCGCCTCGAGCAGGCCACGCAGGCTGCCGAACTGATGCAACAGGTGTCGCGCCAGGTCGACCGCGCTTTTTCCAGCGACCCCGGTGCGCAGGAAGATCGCCAGCAATTCGGCGTCGGAAAGGGCCAGCGCGCCCTGCTCGAGAAGCTTCTCCCGCGGGCGCTCCGCCGCAGGCCAGTCGCGAATGCTCATAGCACCTCCATGTGTGTGGGCGCCGCTGTTCCATAGCGGTCGCTGTGCTATCTTAGCCCATCTTTTTGCGTGGGATTTCCCCTGGGGAGGGGGTGTTACACGCAGCAATCATTGAACTGAAAGGCAGGCCTATGCAGCGGCTGTATCGGAAACGCATCGTTCTCGGCGTCGGCGGCGGCATCGCTGCCTATAAGAGCGCCGAGCTGGTTCGCCGACTCCTCGACCATGGCGCGGAAGTGCGTGTGGTCATGACCCGTGGCGGCAGTGAATTCATCACCCCGCTGACCATGCAGGCCCTGTCCGGGCACCCGGTCCACCTGGACCTGCTCGACCCCGCGGCCGAAGCCGCCATGGGTCATATCGAACTGGCCAAATGGGCCGACCTGGTGCTGATCGCCCCGGCCACGGCCGACCTGATCGCCCGTCTGGCCCAAGGCATCGCCGACGACCTGCTGACCACCCTGGTCCTGGCCACCGATGCCACTGTCGCCATCGCCCCGGCCATGAACCAGGCCATGTGGCGTGACCCTGCCACCCAGGCCAATACCCAGCTGCTGCAAAGCCGTGGCCTGAAGGTCTTCGGTCCGGCGTCCGGCAGCCAGGCCTGCGGCGACGTCGGCCTGGGCCGCATGCTCGAAGCCAACGATCTGGCACTGTGCGCCGCCGACTGCTTCCAGCACCTGGCGCTGACCGGCAAACACGTGCTGATTACCGCCGGCCCGACCCAGGAAAACATCGACCCGGTGCGCTACATCACCAACCACAGCTCCGGGAAAATGGGTTTTGCCCTGGCCGAAGCCGCGGTCGAAGCCGGCGCCCGGGTGACCCTGATAACCGGTCCGGTGCACCTGCCGACCCCGGATCGCGTGACCCGCATCGACGTGGTCAGCGCCCGCGATATGCTCGCCGCCTGTGAAGCCGCCATCCCCTGCGACCTGTTCATCGCCTCGGCCGCGGTCGCGGACTACCGCCCGGAAGTCGTCGCCCCACAGAAATTGAAGAAAGACCCTACGAACGGCGACGGCCTGCTGCTGCAGATGGTGCGCAACCCGGACATCCTGGCCACCATCGCCACCCGCCCCGACCGCCCGTTCAGCGTCGGCTTCGCCGCTGAAACCGAACACTTGCTCGACTACGCTGCGCGCAAACTCAAAGACAAGAACCTCGACCTGATCGTCGCCAACGACGTGGCCAACCCGAGCATTGGCTTCAACAGCGAGGAAAACGCCTGCAGCGTGATTGACCGGGAGTTGCACGCAACTCTCTTCGCCCAGACCAGCAAGGGCAAGATTGCCCGCCAACTGATCTCTTTCATCGCCGAACGGCTGAACCAGGTTTAACTCGCATGCACGCTTTACAAGCCAAGATCCTCGACCCACGCATCGGCAACGAATTCCCTCTGCCGCAGTACGCCACGCCAGGCTCCGCCGGCCTCGACCTGCGCGCCATGCTCAAGCAGGACACTATCCTGGAACCGGGCCAGACCCTGCTGATTCCTACCGGCCTGTCCGTCTACATCGGCGACCCTGGCCTCGCCGCGCTGATCCTGCCGCGCTCCGGCCTGGGCCACAAGCACGGCATCGTCCTGGGCAACCTGGTCGGCCTGATCGACTCCGATTACCAGGGTGAACTCATGGTCTCCTGCTGGAACCGTGGCCAGACCGCGTTCAACATCGCAGTGGGCGAACGCATTGCCCAGCTGGTGCTGGTACCTGTGGTCCAGGCGCATTTCGAAGTGGTCGAAGCCTTCGACGAAAGCCAGCGTGGCGCAGGCGGTTTCGGTCACTCCGGCAGCCATTAAGCAAAAAATCCGGGCCGCACCAGCGGCTCGCCTAAGATTGGTGGGTTGTGTTTCAGCACGAAAAACTCAGCAGATTTATTCGCGGACTCAAGCACCCGGAATCACGGTACAAGGTGATTGAAAAGAGCTGACGCTCATCAGATGGCACTTTTACACCATGAACCCAAGGGCAAAAACGCCGTCATACCCTTCAGTTTGAGCCTTCCGGTCAGTATTCCGGCCTGTCCTGCCCCCTTTTAGACGGAGCACCCCCAGTGATGAGCAATGCAGCCCAAGTCGTACCCAAGTTCCCTGAAAGCATCTTTCGCGCCTACGACATTCGCGGAACCGTTCCGGAAACCCTGAACGCAGAAACCGCCTACTGGATCGGTCGCGCCATTGGCTCCGAGAGCCTGGCCCAGGGCGAACCCAACGTTTGCGTAGGCCGTGACGGTCGCCTGTCCGGCCCCGAGCTGGTGGAGCAACTGATCCAGGGCCTGCACGACAGTGGTTGCCACGTCAGCGATGTCGGCCTGGTACCGACACCGGCGCTGTATTACGCGGCCAATGTACTGGCTGGCAAATCCGGGGTGATGCTGACCGGCAGCCACAACCCGTCGAACTACAACGGCTTCAAGATCGTCATCGCCGGCGATACCCTGGCCAACGAGCAGATCCAGGCCCTGCACGATCGCCTCAAGACCAACAACCTGAGCAGCGGCCAGGGCAGCATCACCAAGGTCGATATCCTCGATCGCTACAACACTGAAATCGTTCAAGACATCAAACTCGCCCGCCGCCTGAAAGTCGTGGTCGACTGCGGTAACGGTGCTGCCGGCGTCATCGCGCCTCAGTTGATCGAAGCCCTGAACTGCGAAGTCATCCCGCTGTTCTGCGAAGTGGACGGCAACTTCCCCAACCATCACCCGGACCCGGGCAAGCCGGAGAACCTGGAAGACCTGATCGCCAAGGTCGCAGAGACCAACGCCGATATCGGCCTGGCCTTCGACGGCGACGGCGACCGCGTCGGCGTAGTGACCAACACCGGCAGCATCGTCTTCCCCGATCGCCTGTTGATGCTGTTCGCCAAGGACGTGGTAGCGCGCAACCCAAGCGCGGAGATCATCTTCGACGTCAAATGCACCCGCCGCCTGATCCCGCTGATCAAGGAATACGGCGGTCGCCCACTCATGTGGAAGACCGGCCACTCGTTGATCAAAAAGAAAATGAAGCAGACCGGCGCGTTGCTGGCCGGTGAAATGAGCGGGCATGTCTTCTTCAAGGAACGCTGGTTCGGTTTCGACGACGGTATCTACAGCGCCGCGCGGCTGCTGGAGATCCTCAGCAAGGAAAAATCCAACGCGGAAGAGCTGTTTGCCACCTTCCCGAACGATATTTCTACGCCGGAAATCAATATCCATGTGACCGAAGAGAGCAAATTCAGCATCATTGATGCGCTGCACGACGCGCAGTGGGGCGAAGGCGCCGACCTGACCACCATCGACGGCGTACGAGTCGACTACCCCAAAGGCTGGGGCCTGGTTCGCGCCTCCAACACCACGCCGGTGCTGGTGCTGCGCTTCGAGGCCGATGACGAAGCCGAACTGCAGCGCATCAAGGATGTGTTCCACACCCAGCTGAAACGTGTTGCACCTGACCTCCAACTACCGTTTTGATTTTCTTCAAGCGCCTTTATTGAAGTGCCGGAGCCCTGAATGACCCTCGAACGCGATGCCGCCGCCAATACCGCCAAGGTCCTGTCCGAAGCGCTGCCTTATATTCGCCGCTATGTCGGCAAGACCCTGGTGATCAAATACGGCGGCAACGCGATGGAAAGCGAGGAGCTGAAGACCGGCTTCGCCCGCGACATCGTGCTGATGAAGGCCGTCGGGATCAACCCGGTGGTGGTGCACGGCGGCGGCCCGCAAATCGGTGACCTGCTCAAGCGCCTGTCCATCGAAAGCCACTTCATCGATGGCATGCGCGTCACCGACGCGGCGACCATGGACGTGGTGGAGATGGTCCTCGGCGGCCAGGTGAACAAGGACATCGTCAACCTCATCAACCGCCATGGCGGCAGCGCCATCGGCCTGACCGGCAAGGACGCGGAGCTGATTCGCGCGAAGAAGCTCACCGTCACCCGCAAGACGCCGGAAATGACCACCCCGGAAATCATCGACATCGGCCACGTCGGCGAAGTGGTCGGCATCAACACCGACCTGCTGAACCTGCTGGTCAAAGGTGATTTCATCCCGGTGATCGCGCCGATCGGCGTCGGCGCCAACGGCGAGTCGTACAACATCAACGCTGACCTGGTAGCCGGCAAGGTGGCCGAGGCGCTGAAAGCCGAGAAGCTGATGCTGCTGACCAATATCGCTGGCCTGATGGACAAGTCGGGCAAGGTCCTGACCGGCCTGACCACCCAGCAGGTCGATGCCCTGATCGAAGACGGCACCATCTACGGCGGCATGCTGCCGAAGATTCGCTGTGCGTTGGAAGCAGTACAGGGTGGCGTGGGCAGCTCGTTGATCATCGACGGCCGCGTACCCAATGCGATTCTGCTGGAGATCTTCACCGATACCGGTGTCGGCACCCTGATCAGCAATCGCAAGCGCCCTTAAGCGCTGCAAATAAAAAGACCCCGCCTGGCCAAGCCAGGCGGGGTCTTTTTATTGCGCCTTCCGTAGGAGCGGAGCTTGCCCGCGATAGCGGTGTATCAGGTTAGACCGCTATCGCGGGCAAGCCTCGCTCCTACAGAACAGGGTCAAACGCCGAATTGCGCGCGGTAGGCTTCCACCGCCGGCAGATGCTGCTTGAGTGCCGGATCGTCCGCCAGGAACTGCAGGACCTGGGTCAGGGAAACGATGCTCACCACCGGAATGCCGAAATCGCGCTCGACTTCCTGGATCGCCGACAACTCACCGTTGCCACGCTCCTGACGGTTCAGGGCAATCAACACACCCGCCGCCTTGGCGCCTTCCTGGGACTCGATGATCTGCATCACTTCGCGAATCGCGGTGCCCGCGGTGATCACGTCGTCGATGATCAGCACGTCGCCAGTCAATGGCGCGCCGACCAGGCTGCCGCCTTCGCCGTGAGCCTTGGCTTCCTTGCGGTTGAAGCACCATGGCAGATCGCGCTGATGATGCTCGGCCAGGGCCACGGCCGTCGCTGCCGCTAAAGGAATACCTTTGTACGCAGGACCGAAAAGCACATCGAAAGAAATGCCGCTGTCGACGATCGCCGCGGCATAAAAACGCCCCAGCTGTGCCAGGGCCGAACCGCTGTTGAACAGGCCGGCATTGAAGAAGTAAGGACTGGTACGCCCGGACTTCAGGGTGAACTCACCGAAGCGCAAAACCCCGCGATCGATGGCAAAACGAATGAAATCGCGCTGATACGCCTGCATGAAAAAGCCCCAAATACCACGGATTTAGCTAATTAGGTAGACCTCGGGTATCATACACGCACGTGATTTTTGGGGCCATTTATGCGGATCATCAGTGTGAACGTCAATGGTATTCAGGCTGCAGTGGAGCGAGGTTTGCTCAGTTGGCTGCAAGCACAGAATGCCGACGTCATCTGCCTGCAGGACACCCGCGCCTCCGCCTTTGAACTGGACGATCCAGCCTTCCAACTGGATGGCTACTTCCTTTATGCCTGCGATGCCGAAGTTCCCGCCCAAGGCGGTGTGGCTTTGTACTCGCGGTTGCAACCGAAGGCTGTCATCAGCGGTCTCGGCTTCGAGACGGCCGACCGCTACGGGCGCTACCTGCAAGCCGATTTCGACAAGGTCAGCATCGCGACCTTGCTGCTTCCTTCCGGGCAGAACGGCGATGAAGACTTGAACCAGAAGTTCAAGCTTATGGACGACTTCGCCCGTTACCTGGATAAACAGCGGCGCAAACGTCGCGAGTACATTTATTGTGGCTCGCTGTACGTGGCGCAACAGAAGCTGGATATCAAGAACTGGCGTGACAGCCAGCAATCTCCGGGTTTCCTGGCGCCTGAGCGTGCCTGGATGGACGAGATTGTCGGCAACATGGGTTATGTCGATGCCCTGCGCGAAGTCAGCCGCGAAGGCGATCAATACAGCTGGTGGCCGGACAACGAACAGGCCGAGATGCTCAACCTGGGCTGGCGCTTCGACTATCAGCTGCTGACCCCAGGCCTGCGTCGCTTCGTGCGCAGCGCACGCCTGCCACGCCAGCCGCGCTTCTCGCAGCACGCGCCGCTGATCGTGGACTACGACTGGACGCTGACCATCTAAGCGTCTTTTCGCAGCCACAAAAAAGCCGACATCACTGTCGGCTTTTTTGTGGGCGCTCGGCCTATTTGATCAATCGCCAGGTGAACGGGTAACGGTACGCCATCCCTTCATTGGCCTTGACCCCGGCGATGATGGTCAGCACCAGGGCGCCGATCGCCAGCAGACCGAAGAGCAGGAAACCCACCAGCACCACCATCAGCAGGAAACAGACCAGCGAGGCAAGAGCCACGGTGATCTGAAAGTTCAGCGCTTCCTTGCCCTGGGCATCGATGAACGGGTCCGTCTCGCGCTTCATCTGCCAGAGCACCAGCGGGCCGATCAGGGTGCCGAACGGAATCCAGATGCCCAGCAACGCCGACAGGTGACAGAACATCGCCCACTGACGCACCTCATGGCTCGGGACAGGTTGCGGAAGCTGGTCGTCGTTCATGCTGCTCTCCTTGCTGAAAGCTACCGGGCAATCAGTCAGCCAGGGCTGCCTGTTGCAATTCAAAGATCTCGCTCATGCCTTTCTTGGCCAAAGCCAGCATGGCGTTCAGTTCTTCCGGCTGGAACGGCGCGCCTTCGGCAGTGCCCTGGACTTCGATGAAACCGCCAGTGCTGGTCATGACCACGTTCAGGTCGGTCTCGGCCGCCGAGTCTTCCAGGTAATCCAGATCCAGCACCGGCTCACCCTGGTACATGCCCACGGACACCGCCGCGATCATTTGCTTGATCGGGTCGCCGCCCTTCAGGCCGCCACGCTTCTTGATCACTTTCAAAGCGTCCACCAAGGCCACCATGGCACCGGTGATCGACGCGGTACGGGTACCGCCATCGGCCTGGATCACATCGCAGTCGACATACAGGGTGACGTCGCCCAGCTTGGTCATGTCCAGCGCAGCGCGCAGGGAACGACCGATCAGACGCTGGATCTCCAGGGTACGGCCGCCTTGCTTGCCGCGACTGGCTTCACGCTGGTTACGCTCGCCGGTGGCGCGCGGCAGCATGCCGTATTCGGCGGTCAACCAGCCCTGGCCCTGACCCTTGAGGAAGCGGGGCACGCCGTTCTCGACGCTGACCGTGCAGATCACTTTGGTATCACCAAACTCGACCAGTACAGATCCCTCGGCGTGTTTGGTGTAGTTGCGGGTGATGCGGATCGAGCGGAGCTGATCGGCAGCGCGACCACTTGGACGTTTCATAGGGAATACCTGTACGGGGACGGAAAACTGCCGATCATTATAGAGCCCACGGCCTTGCCTGGGCAGTTCTAAAAACCCCGGCCCGTCGGCGACACCTCTGGAACGGCCCTCCGGTCGCTTCGCAGCGCTTTGTCACACCCGCGGTTTGGGAGCATCCACCGCACTGCGCTACAATCCTGCGCCTTCGCAGCCTGTCGGCTTCAATTCATTCATATCGGGCCCGTACAACCCTTTGCGGTTGGTGGCGGACCTGTATCGGAGGTACCTCCATGGTGCACAGCATGACCGCCTTCGCCCGGGTAGAACGGGCCGGCACTCAGGGCACCCTGAGTTGGGAACTGCGCTCGGTCAACAGCCGTTACCTGGAACCGCACCTGCGCTTGCCGGAATCCTTTCGCGATCTGGAAGGCGCGGTCCGCGAGGCGCTGCGCCAGGGACTGTCGCGCGGCAAGCTCGAATGCACCTTGCGCTTCACCGAAGAAACCACCGGCAAACCACTGCAGGTCGACCGGGAGCGCGCCGCGCAACTGGTGGCGGCAGCCGAGTCCGTTGCCAGCCTGATCAAGCAGCCGGCGGCGCTGAACCCACTGGAAGTGCTGGCCTGGCCCGGCGTCCTGGTGGCCGATGCCAGCGACCCGCAGGCGCTGAACAACGAAGCCCTGAGCCTGTTCAACCAGGGGCTGAAAGAGCTGAAGAGCGGCCGCGAGCGCGAAGGCGCGGAGCTGGCCCGGCTGATCAACGAACGCCTGACCTCCATCGAGGAAGATGTCGTGACCCTGCGCGAACTGGTCCCGCAGATGCTCGCGACCCAGCGCCAGAAGGTTCTCGATCGCTTCGCCGACATGCAGGCCGAACTGGACCCTACCCGCCTGGAACAGGAAATGGTGCTGCTCGCCCAGAAGAGCGACGTCGCCGAAGAACTGGACCGCCTGAGCACCCACATCATCGAAGTGCGCCGCGTACTCAAGTCCGGCGGCGCCGCTGGCCGGCGCCTGGACTTCCTGATGCAGGAACTCAACCGCGAAGCCAACACACTGGGCTCCAAGGCCTTCGACCCGCGCAGCACCCAGGCTGCGGTCAACCTCAAGGTGTTGATCGAGCAGATGCGCGAACAAGTACAGAATATTGAGTAAGGCTACCCAGACATGAACCACAGCACCGGCACCCTCTACATCATTTCCGCCCCCTCGGGCGCGGGCAAGACCAGCCTGGTCAAGGCCCTGATCGACGCCGACCCGTCGATCCGTGTTTCCGTTTCCCACACCACTCGCGCCATGCGCCCGGGCGAAGTGGACGGCGTGAACTACCACTTCGTCTCCCGCGAAGCGTTCGTGAAGATGGGCGAACACGGCGACTTCCTCGAGCGCGCCGAAGTCTTCGGCAATCTCTATGGCACCTCCCAAAGCCACTTGCAGCAGACCCTGGACGAAGGTCACGACCTGATCCTGGAGATCGACTGGCAAGGTGCCGAGCAGGTGCGCAAGCTGATGCCCCAGGCTCGTTCGATCTTCATCCTGCCGCCGTCCCAGCAGGCCTTGCGCCAGCGCCTGACCAACCGCGGCCAGGACAGCGACGAGATCATCGAAGGCCGGATGCGCGAAGCCGTCAGCGAAATGAGCCACTACGTCGATTACGACTACCTGATCATCAACGACGATTTCGCCCATGCGCTGGACGACCTGAAGGCGATTTTCCGCACCAACCAGCTGCACCAAAAGCACCAGCAACAGCGTTTCGGCAAATTGCTCGCCGAATTGCTGGGCTGAATAGCACTTCCCAAAACCGCTGCAAGGGCTTTACATTGGCGCTTGTAGCGCGTCGGAAAGCTTGGTTAAAAAATCAGCGCTTCCCTAATCGCTGGTGATTTTTTAAACTGTTGAGTCCGCTCGCCCATCCGGGCAGCGCGCATATTGCATTTGCTACGAGGAAGACCATGGCCCGCGTAACCGTTGAAGACTGTCTAGAACACGTGGATAACCGCTTTGAGCTGGTCATGCTCTCTACCAAGCGTGCCCGTCAACTGGCAACCGGCGGCAAAGAGCCGAAAGTAGCATGGGAAAACGACAAGCCTACCGTCGTCGCCTTGCGTGAAATCGCTGAAGGCCTGATCGACTACGCAGCTATCGCCGAAGCCGAAATCGTTGAAGATGAACCGCTTTTTGCTGCTTTCGAGGACGAGTCCAACGAGGCCGTCTAAGCCTATGCCTGGTCGACGTAGCACGGCGCGGGATCACAGCCTACGGCAGGAGTCATCATGCCGAGCATAGACGCCCTCGCCGATCGCTTATCGACCTATCTCGGCACGGACCAGGTCAATCTGGTCCGCCGAGCGTATTTCTACGCCGAACAAGCCCATGACGGTCAGCGCCGTCGCAGCGGCGAGGCGTACGTCACGCACCCATTAGCGGTCGCAAACATTCTCGCCGACATGCATATGGACCATCAGAGCCTGATGGCGGCCATGCTGCATGACGTGATCGAAGACACCGGTATCGCCAAAGAAGCGCTGCAAGCGCAGTTCGGTGAAACCGTGGCCGAACTGGTCGACGGGGTCAGCAAACTGACCCAGATGAACTTCGAGACCAAGGCCGAAGCCCAAGCGGAAAACTTCCAGAAGATGGCCATGGCCATGGCGCGCGACATTCGCGTGATCCTGGTCAAGCTGGCCGACCGCCTGCACAACATGCGCACCCTGGAAGTACTGTCCGGTGAAAAACGCCGGCGGATCGCCAAGGAAACCCTGGAGATCTATGCGCCCATCGCCAACCGCCTGGGCATGCACAGCATCCGCATCGAATTCGAAGACCTCGGTTTCAAGGCCATGCACCCGATGCGTTCCGCGCGGATCTACCAGGCGGTCAAGCGCGCCCGGGGCAACCGCAAGGAAATCGTCAACAAGATCGAAGAATCCCTGAGCCACTGCCTGGCCATCGACGGCATCCAGGGCGAGGTCAGCGGCCGCCAGAAACACTTGTACGGCATCTATAAAAAGATGCGCGGCAAACGCCGGGCCTTCAACGAGATCATGGACGTCTACGCGTTCCGGATCATCGTCGACAAGGTCGACACCTGCTACCGCGTGCTCGGCGCCGTACACAACCTGTACAAGCCGCTGCCAGGTCGCTTCAAGGATTACATCGCGATTCCCAAGGCCAACGGCTACCAGTCGCTGCACACCACGCTGTTCGGCATGCACGGCGTTCCGATCGAGATCCAGATCCGCACCCGCGAAATGGAAGAGATGGCCAACAACGGCATCGCCGCCCACTGGCTGTACAAATCCAGCGGCGACGAGCAGCCAAAGGGCACTCATGCCCGGGCTCGTCAGTGGGTCAAGGGCGTGCTGGAGATGCAGCAACGCGCCGGCAATTCCCTGGAGTTCATCGAGAGCGTGAAGATCGACCTGTTCCCGGACGAGGTCTACGTGTTCACGCCGAAGGGCCGGATCATGGAGCTGCCCAAAGGCTCCACCGCAGTGGACTTCGCCTACGCGGTGCACACCGACGTGGGCAACAGCTGCATCGCCTGTCGTATCAATCGCCGCCTGGCGCCGCTGTCCGAACCGCTGCAAAGCGGCTCCACCGTGGAAATCGTCAGCGCCCCGGGCGCACGCCCCAACCCGGCCTGGCTCAACTTCGTGGTCACCGGCAAGGCTCGCACCCACATTCGCCATGCGCTGAAACTGCAACGCCGCTCCGAGTCCATCAGCCTGGGCGAACGCCTGCTGAACAAGGTGCTCAACGGTTTCGACAGCGCGCTGGAAAAGATCCCCGCCGAACGCGTGCAAGCGATGCTCACCGAGTATCGCCTGGAACTGATCGAAGACCTGCTGGAAGACATCGGCCTGGGCAATCGCATGGCCTATGTGGTCGCCCGTCGCCTGCTCGGCGAAGGCGAACAGCTGCCAAGCCCGGAAGGTCCGCTGGCCATTCGCGGTACCGAAGGCCTGGTCCTGAGCTACGCCAAGTGCTGCACGCCGATCCCGGGCGACCCGATTGTCGGCCACCTGTCCGCGGGCAAGGGGATGGTGGTGCACCTGGACAACTGCCGCAATATCAGCGAAATCCGCCACAACCCGGAAAAATGCATCCAGCTTTCGTGGGCCAAGGATGTCACCGGCGAATTCAACGTCGAGCTGCGCGTCGAGCTGGAACACCAGCGCGGCCTGATCGCCCTGCTGGCCAGCAGCGTCAACGCGGCCGACGGCAATATCGAGAAAATCAGCATGGACGAACGGGATGGTCGCATCAGCGTGGTCCAACTGGTGGTCAGCGTGCACGACCGCGTGCACCTGGCTCGTGTGATCAAGAAACTGCGCGCCCTGACCGGGGTCATTCGCATCACTCGCATGCGTGCATAGCTCGCTATACAGCCCGCCCATTACAAGGAGTCATTCATGACCAAGACCGTTATCACCAGCGACAAGGCACCCGCCGCGATCGGCACCTATTCCCAGGCGATCAAGGCAGGCAACACCGTCTACATGTCCGGCCAGATCCCGCTCGATCCAAAGACCATGGAGCTGGTGGAAGGCTTCGAAGCCCAGACCGTCCAGGTATTCGAGAACCTCAAGTCCGTGGCCGAGGCCGCCGGTGGTTCGTTCAAGGACATCGTCAAGCTCAACATCTTCCTCACCGACCTGAGCCACTTCGCCAAGGTCAACGAGATCATGGGCAAGTACTTCCAGCAACCTTACCCTGCCCGCGCCGCCATCGGCGTTGCCGCCCTGCCAAAAGGCGCGCAGGTTGAAATGGATGCCATCCTGGTCATCGAGTAACACGTCCGGCGCGGCTACCCAGGCCGCGCCGTCTTCGTTCTGAAAGGATTTCCTCATGCGCAAAGCGCTAGCCCTCTCGTTGTGCGCCCTGTTCCTCGGCGGCTGTGCCAGCGATCCCGCCGACCGTGACATCAGTGGCACCTGGATCAATCAGGTCGCCATCGACGCCGCCGCCAAAGGCGGACCGCTGCGCGAAGCCCTGCAAGGCTACGGCCCGAACCTGGAATGGGACGTCAACACCAAGGCCAGCCAGGCGCGCTACACCAACGGCTTCGAAAACGTCGAAGGCAAGGTGCTGGCTGAAGAGTCCGGCTCCTGGAAAATCGATTTCTACGGCAGCTCCGCCAGCGAATTGAAACGCGACGGCAAACAATTGCTGCAAGAAGCCAACGACAACGAGCCGGAACAGGTCTTCGATCGTCCCAAGGACCCGGCCCCGGAAGGCGCGCCACTGGGCGCCAACTTCGAGCGCGCGCTGTACTCGGCCTACCTGGGCGGCGAATGGAAAATCGTCAACGGCCCGGGCCAAGGCGGCACCGTGCTGTTCCAGTCCAACGGCCAGGTCATGGGCCTGCCGGGCGCCGATCGCTACGCACTCTGCCTCGCCGGCGACTGCGCGTCGATGAGCGGCGGCTACGACAACCTGTGGCTGCAGCTCAACGGCCAGGGCAACCCGTGGATCTTCGCGCGTAACGGTGAGCAACTGGAGATCTTCCAGACCATCAACACCGCCCAGGCGGATGAGGTACCTTCCCTCACCCCGGGTACGCGCCAGTGGCTACTGGAAAAACAGTGATCCCCGCCTCCCTGTAGGAGCGAGCTTGCTCGCGATCAGCGGTGTCTCAGGTTAGACCGCTATCGCGAGCAAGCTCGCTCCTACAGTTTCAGCCTTCGATAATCTCCGCATACCCCTCGCGAAAACTCGGATAACGCGGCTCCCAGCCCAGGGCCCTGGCGCGGGCATTGCTGCAGCGCTTGCTGCCGGAGCGCCGCACACTCGAATTATCCGCCCACTCGGTCACGCCCAGGTACTCGCGCAGCCAGCCCACCACCTCCGCCAATGGCACCGGCGCGTCGTCGACCCCGATGTAGCAGTCCTCAAGCTGCACGCCACGCCGATCGGCCTGCAGCAGGAAGGCCAGCAACCCCGCGGCGTCGTCGGCATGGATGCGGTTGCCATACAACGGCGGATCGATGGCCACGCGATACCCCTGGCGCACTTGGTTCAACAGCCATTCCCGCCCCGGGCCGTAGATCCCGGTCAAGCGCACCAGGCTGGCTGGAATGCCACTCTGCAACGCCACTTGCTCGGCCTCGAGCATCAGCCGGCCGGAATAGCCGCCGGCCTGCGCAGGAGAAGTCTCGTCGATCCACTCGCCGTCTTTCTGCCCATAGACGCTGCTGCTGGAAACGAACAACAGGCGCTTCGGCGACTGCCCGTTCTGCTTGAGCCAGCCCAGCACATGGGTCAGCCCCTCGACATAGGCCGCGCGATAGCCCGCCTCGTCATGCTCGGTAGCGGCCGCGCTATACACCAGGTAATCCAGCGGTGTGGTGGGCCAGGCTGCCGGACACTGCTCGCTGAAAAGATCGCCCGCCACGCCGATCACCCCTTCCGGCAATTGCGAAACCGTGCGCCGCAGGCCGTAGACCTGCCAGTTTTCAGCCAGCAGTTGCTTCGCCAGACGGCTGCCGACATCACCGCAGCCAGCGATCAGAACAGAAGGGGCGGACATCAGAAAACTCCTATCAGAAAGGCACAGACTAGCGTCGGCAATGGACGAGCGGCTAGCAATCAAAGAAAAAAAGATACTCTATTACTTCTGTTAACAAGAATTAGTTGCAATAATGACGGCCCATTTGTTCTCGGCCCTGCGAGGCCTAGAAGGACACTTACCCTTTTCCCTCTCAGGTCCGGCCAGCAT
Organism: Pseudomonas sp. RW409; assembly: GCF_003184125.1. Lineage (NCBI taxonomy): Bacteria > Pseudomonadati > Pseudomonadota > Gammaproteobacteria > Pseudomonadales > Pseudomonadaceae > Pseudomonas > Pseudomonas sp. RW409. Next base: position 211,424 of record NZ_QHHP01000004.1, read on the forward strand.
GACACGCAATCCATTCTCCGCTTCGCCAACCCAACGCCCAAGCCCGCTGCGCGCCATGAGTGCGGCCGCGGCGTTGCTGTTCAGCCTGCTGCTGGCACCGACCGCGGCCTTCGCCGATGAGCAGGCCCCGACTGGCGCCTCGACACCTGCGGCAGCCCACGCGCCGGCCGATGCCACGGCGCCGGTAGCCACCCCGGTCGCCGCAGCGCCGGCACCTGCCGAAGGCGAGCCGGCCGACGACGCACCTGAAGTCCTCGAAGCGGACAACAGCCTGGGCATGGCGCACGACCTGTCTCCTTGGGGCATGTACCAGAACGCCGACATCATCGTGAAGCTGGTGATGATCGGCTTGGCCATCGCCTCGATCATCACCTGGACCATCTGGATCGCCAAAGGCTTCGAGCTGATGGGCGCCAAGCGTCGCCTGCGCGGTGAGATCCTCGCCCTGAAAAAGGCCACCACCCTCAAGGAAGCCAGCGTCACCGCCGCCAAAGAAGGCACCCTGGCCAATCTGCTGGTCCACGATGCCCTGGAAGAAATGCGCCTGTCGGCCAACAGCCGCGAGAAAGAAGGCATCAAGGAACGCGTCAGCTTCCGCCTCGAGCGCCTGGTAGCCGCCTGCGGCCGCAACATGAGCAGCGGCACCGGGGTGCTCGCCACCATCGGTTCCACCGCGCCCTTCGTCGGCCTGTTCGGTACCGTATGGGGCATCATGAACAGCTTCATCGGCATCGCCAAAACCCAGACCACCAACCTCGCCGTCGTCGCCCCCGGCATCGCCGAAGCCCTGCTGGCAACCGCCCTGGGTCTGGTCGCGGCCATTCCGGCTGTAGTCATCTACAACGTCTTTGCCCGCTCCATCGCTGGCTACAAGGCCCAGGTCTCCGACGCTTCCGCAGAAGTCCTGCTGCTGGTCAGCCGTGATCTCGATCACCTGCCGACCGCCGAGCGCTCTGCGCAACCTCATGTGGCCAAAGTAGGGTAATCCGCCATGGGCCTGCATTTGAAAGAAGGCGCAGAAGACGATCTCGCCGAAAACCACGAAATCAACGTCACGCCGTTCATCGACGTGATGCTGGTGCTGCTGATCATCTTCATGGTCGCGGCGCCGCTGGCCACCGTGGACATCAAGGTCGACCTCCCGGCCTCGACGGCCAAACCGGCGCCACGCCCCGAGAAACCGGTGTTTCTCAGCGTCAAGGCCGACCAACGCCTGTACCTCGGCGACGACGAAGTGAAAGCCGAAGCCCTCGGCGCCACCCTCGACGCCAAGACCCAGGGCAAAAAAGACACGACGATCTTCTTCCAGGCCGACAAAGGCGTGGATTATGGCGACCTGATGAGCGTGATGGATGCCCTGCGGGCCGCCGGATACCTGAAGGTCGGCCTGGTCGGACTTGAGACGGCTACCAAGAAATGATCACGACGCGCCAAAAACTGACGCGTTACAGCGGTAGCCTGGCCATCGTACTGGGGGTCCATGCGGTCGCGATCCTGCTCGCGCTCAACTGGAGTTCCCCCACGCCGGTCGAGCTGCCACCCCAGGCGATGATGGTCGAGCTGGCGCCGCTTCCGGCACCGCCTCCTCCCGCACCGCCCAAGGTCGTGACGCCACCGCAGCCGCCGGCTCCGGTCGAAGAGTTGCCGCTGCCCAAACTCGCGGAAGCGCCGAAGCCGACGATTTCCGTGCCCAAGCCGGTCAAACCCAAGCCCAAGCCACAACCGCCCAAGCCGGTGGAGAAAAAGCCGGAACCGCCGAAGGAAAAGCCGAGCGAAGAGAAGCCCAGTGACGCTCCGCCGACGCCCACCGCGGCACCGTCCTCGGCCCCTGCTCCGGGTCCGTCGCCGGCCCAGATCGCCGCCAAGGAAAGCTGGCAAGGCACGCTGCTGGCGCACCTGGCCAAGTACAAGAAGTACCCGCCGGGCGCTCAGGCACGCGGCAAGGAAGGCCTGAACCGGCTGCGCTTCGTGGTCGACGCCCAAGGCAACGTGCTGTCCTATGAGCTGGTGGGACGCTCGGGCAATGCCGATCTGGACCGGGCCACCCTGGAAATGATCCGCCGCGCCCAGCCGCTGCCCAAGCCACCGGCGGACATGCTCAACAACGGCTCGATCGAGATCGTCGCGCCCTTCGTTTACTCCCTGGAGAAACGTCGCCGCTGAGCATGACGCACAGGCGATCCCCAGCAAAAAGGCACCCAAAGGTGCCTTTTTGCTTTTCCGGGCATGAGCAACATGGATTGTCCAGTGTCACAGCGAGCATTGAGTCTGATAACGTGCGTCTATCGATTGCAGCCGGTATGCTTGGCCCGCAACCTCATGGACGTCCGCTATGACTCTTACTGAATTACGCTACATCGTTACCCTCGCCCAAGAGCAGCACTTCGGCCACGCGGCCGAGCGTTGCCATGTCAGCCAGCCGACCCTGTCGGTGGGCGTGAAGAAGCTTGAAGACGAACTCGGTGTGCTGATTTTCGAGCGCAGCAAGAGTGCGGTACGTCTGACGCCGGTCGGCGAAGGCATTGTCGCCCAGGCGCAAAAGGTCCTCGAACAGGCCCAGGGCATTCGCGAACTGGCCCAGGCTGGCAAGAACCAGCTGACCGCCCCGCTGAAAGTCGGCGCGATCTACACCGTCGGCCCGTACCTGTTCCCGCACCTGATCCCACAACTGCACCGGGTCGCCCCGCAGATGCCGTTGTACATCGAAGAGAACTTCACCCACGTACTGCGCGACAAGCTGCGCAACGGCGAACTGGACGCGATCATCATCGCCCTGCCGTTCAACGAAGCCGACGTGCTGACCCTGCCGCTGTACGACGAACCCTTCTACGTGCTGATGCCAAGCACCCACCCCTGGACCCAGAAAGAGAGCATCGACGCCAACCTGCTCAACGACAAGAGCCTGTTGCTGCTGGGCGAAGGCCACTGTTTCCGCGACCAGGTACTCGAGGCCTGCCCGACCCTGGCCAAAGGCAACGACGGCGCCAAGCACACCACGGTGGAATCCAGCTCCCTGGAAACCATTCGCCACATGGTCGCTTCCGGCCTTGGCGTCTCGATCCTGCCGCTCTCGGCGGTGGACAGCCATCACTACGCCCCGGGCGTGATCGAAGTACGGCCGCTGAGCGCGCCCGTGCCGTTCCGCACCGTGGCGATCGCCTGGCGCGCCAGCTTCCCGCGGCCGAAAGCCATCGAGATCCTCGCCGACTCGATCCGCCTGTGCTCGGTGGCCAAGCCGCCTGCCGCGAGTTAAACCGTCGCGATGACTGAGCTGTCGAAAGTGCCGGTCACGGCACTCAAGGGCGTCGGCGAAGCCATGGCCGAAAAGCTGGCCAAGGTCGGCCTGGAGAACCTGCAGGACGTGCTGTTCCACCTGCCCCTGCGTTATCAGGACCGCACCCGCGTAGTACCGATCGGCGCGCTGCGCCCCGGGCAGGACGCGGTGATCGAAGGCACCGTCAGCGGCGCCGACGTGGTGATGGGCAAGCGCCGCAGCCTGCTGGTGCGCCTGCAGGACGGCACCGGCGGACTCAGCCTGCGCTTCTACCATTTCAGCAACGCGCAGAAGGAAGGCCTCAAGCGCGGCACCCGCGTGCGCTGCTATGGCGAAGCCCGTCCCGGTGCCTCGGGGCTGGAAATCTACCACCCGGAATACCGCGCCATCAGCGGCGATGAACCGCCGCCCGTGGACCAGACCCTGACCCCCATCTACCCGCTCACCGAAGGCCTGACCCAGCAACGCCTGCGCATGCTGTGCCAGCAGAGCCTGGCCCTGCTCGGCCCGCGCAGTCTGCCGGACTGGCTGCCGCAAGAGCTCGCGCGGGATTACCAGTTGGCACCGCTGGACGATGCGATTCGCTACCTGCACCACCCGCCAGCCGACGCCGATGTCGACGAGCTGGCCCTGGGTCACCATTGGGCACAGCATCGCCTGGCGTTCGAGGAACTGCTGACCCATCAGCTGTCCCAGCAGCGCCTGCGCGAAAGCCTGCGCTCGCAACTCGCCCCGGCGCTGCCCAAGGCCACCCGGCTGCCAGCGCAGTACCTGAAGAACCTCGGCTTTCCGCCCACCGGCGCGCAGCAGCGGGTCGGCAATGAGATCGCCTACGACCTCAGCCAGCCCGAGCCGATGCTGCGGTTGATCCAGGGTGACGTAGGCGCCGGCAAGACCGTGGTCGCCGCCCTCGCCGCCCTGCAGGCGCTGGAGGCTGGCTACCAGGTGGCGCTGATGGCGCCGACCGAGATCCTCGCCGAGCAGCACTTCATCACCTTCAAGCGCTGGCTCGAGCCGCTGGGGCTGGAAGTCGCCTGGCTGGCCGGCAAGCTCAAGGGCAAGAACCGCACAGCGGCCCTGGAACAGATTGCCGCCGGCGCACCGATGGTGGTCGGCACCCACGCGCTGTTCCAGGACGAAGTGCAGTTCAAGAACCTGGCGTTGGTGATCATCGACGAACAACACCGCTTCGGCGTGCAGCAGCGCCTGGCCCTGCGCCAGAAAGGCGTGGGCGGGCGCCTGTGCCCGCACCAACTGATCATGACCGCCACGCCGATCCCGCGGACCCTGGCCATGAGCGCCTACGCCGACCTGGACACCTCGATCCTCGACGAGCTGCCCCCTGGCCGTACGCCGGTGAACACCGTGCTGGTGACCGACTCGCGCCGCGTCGAAGTCATCGAGCGGGTGCGCGCCGCCTGCGCCGAAGGGCGCCAGGCCTATTGGGTGTGCACGCTGATCGAGGAATCCGAAGAGCTGACTTGCCAGGCCGCGGAAACCACTTACGAAGACCTGAGCAGCGCCCTGGGCGAACTACGGGTCGGCCTGATCCACGGGCGCATGAAGCCGGCGGAAAAGGCCGAGGTCATGGGCCAGTTCAAGGCCGGTGAATTGCAACTATTGGTGGCCACCACCGTGATCGAGGTCGGCGTCGATGTGCCCAACGCCAGCCTGATGATCATCGAGAACCCCGAGCGCCTGGGCCTGGCCCAGCTGCATCAACTGCGCGGTCGCGTTGGTCGGGGCAGCGCCGCCAGCCATTGCGTCATGCTCTACCATCCTCCCTTGTCGCAGATCGGCCGCCAGCGCCTGGGCATCATGCGCGAAACCAACGACGGTTTTGTCATCGCCGAAAAGGACCTGGAACTGCGCGGCCCCGGCGAGATGCTCGGCACCCGCCAGACCGGCCTGCTGCAATTCAAGGTCGCCGACCTGATGCGCGATGCCGACCTGCTGCCGGCTGTGCGCGATGCCGCCCAGGCCTTGCTGGAGCGCTGGCCGCATCACGTCAGCCCGCTGCTGGAACGCTGGCTGCGCCACGGGCAGCAATACGGCCAAGTGTGAGCAGCGTCTCAGTTAAGGGGCGAATGCCCCGATCAAGCTGGTTATACTCCTGAAATTGTTTGAAAACGGATACAGACCATGACAGAAGTTGCCCTCGCCACCGCAGCCCCGCACGCTCCGTCTGTAATCCGGCTGCTGCTCGGCAAACTGGACATCGGCTTCACGGAAGTCCTCGACCACCCGGGCCTGCCAGCCGCGCGCAAGGTACAGGCCGTCCTGCTGGATGATGCCGTCGGCGCGCTGATGGTGCTGTTCCCGCAGAGCCAGCTGCTGGACCTCAATCGCCTCGCCGAACTGACCGGCCGCCGCCTGACCGCCGTCTCCACGGAACGCCTGGAGCGCATGCTCGGCAAACACAACCTGAGCCTGCTGCCCGGCCTGCCGGCGCTCACCAGCTCGCCCTGCCTGTATGAAGAAAGCCTGCTGCGCGAGCCGAACCTGCTGATCAACTCCGGCGAGCCGGGCCTGCTGCTGGAAATCACCAGCGACGCCTTCAAGAGCATGCTGAGCAAGGCCAGCGCCGGCAACTTCGGCGAAGCCCTGAGCAGCATCCGCCCGAACCTCGACCGCCCGGACGACGACCGCGAGGAAATCACCCAGGCCATGCAGGCCTTCACCGCCCGGCGCATCCAGCAACGCCTGGAAGCGACCATCGAGATTCCGCCGCTCGCCGAAACCGCGCAGAAGATCATCAAGCTGCGGGTCGACCCCAACGCCACCATCGACGACATCACCGGCGTGGTGGAAACCGACCCGGCCCTGGCCGCGCAAGTGGTGAGCTGGGCGGCTTCGCCCTACTACGCCTCGCCGGGCAAGATCCGCTCGGTGGAAGATGCCATCGTCCGCGTGCTGGGCTTCGACCTGGTGATCAACCTGGCGCTGGGCCTGGCCCTGGGCAAAACCCTGAGCCTGCCCAAGGACCACCCGCAACACAGCACGCCGTACTGGCAGCAGTCGATCTACACCGCCGCCGTCATCGAAGGCCTGACCCGCGCCATGCCGCGCGCGCAGCGCCCGGAATCCGGCCTGACCTACCTCGCCGGCCTGCTGCACAACTTCGGCTACCTGCTGCTGGCCCACGTCTTCCCGCCGCACTTCTCGCTGATCTGCCGCCACCTGGAGGTCAACCCGCACCTGTGCCACAGCTATGTCGAACAGCACCTGCTGGGCATCAGCCGCGAGCAGATCGGCGCCTGGCTGATGCGCTACTGGGATATGCCGGACGAGTTGTCCACCGCCCTGCGCTTCCAGCACGACCCGAGCTATGACGGTGCCTACGCCGAATACCCGAACCTGGTGTGCCTGGCCGTGCGCCTGCTGCGCAGCCGCGGCATCGGCTCCGGCCCCGTCGAAGACATCCCTGACGCCCTGCTCGAACGCCTCGGCCTGTCCCGTGACAAAGCCGAAGACGTGGTCAGCAAAGTCCTCGAAGCCGAAGTGCTGCTGCGCGAACTGGCCTCGCAGTTCAGCCAGCACTGAAAACAAAACGGACAAGCCCCGCCCCTGTAGGAGCGAGGCTTGCCCGCGATGAATCCACCTCGGTCTACCTGACCGGCCTCACGCCTTCGGCTTGGCCTTCTTCGGCTTCAGGTACTTGGTCAGCCCCTGGAACCAGATCACCAGCGCCGGGTTGCCCTTGATCTGGATCGACTTGTCCTGGATCCCGGTCATAAAGGCCAATTGCTTGTTCTTCGCCTGCATCGTGGCAAAACCATAGGCGGCGTCTTTAAAGGCAATGGCAAACGCCGGCTCGGGATACACACCAGACTTACTGGTAATCCGCTGATCCTTCACCCGGAAATGCCGCGCCACCTTGCCATCCAGCGTCTGCAGCTGGAACACCAGTTCCTTGTCACCCAACTGCTGCTGGAACGCAGGATTGGTCCGGCTGGCCTTGCCCATCAACAGCCCCAGCATCCACAGAAGAAAACGAAATTTCATGCGCAAAGCCCCAAAGAAAAAATGAACGGCTGGCGCAGTGTAGCGGCTTCGGAAGGGAACGCCACCGTTATGCAGTGTTAGAGAAAGATGAATGTCTTTTTAGCGAAAATGACCACCAAGTCACGCACTCTGTAGCCGCTGCCGAAGGCTGCGATCGAGTGCGCAGCACTCGCCAGCGGACCACATAACCAACACTATCGCTGCTCCAGGCACTTGCTGTACGCCCGCGCAAAACGCTGGTCATAACTCAGCACCACCGGCTCCTCAGGATCCATCGAGAGATCCAGCAACGACCCGTCGTTCACCCCATACTTCACCCACCCCAGCGTCCCCGTCCCATCCGTATCGAAAAACACCTTGGCCTGAACCGTCTCGCCGTCATCCTCGTCGATCAGCAGATTGGCCTTCTCTTTGGCGACCTCCCGAAAGGGAAAGGTGCTGCTCCTGACCAGTTCAGTGAGGTAACCGTAACAACCCTCTCCCGTCTCCTGGCCTTGCGCTGAACAGGTCATGATCGGCAGCAGCGCGCCGAGCAAGACACCAGCGCCGAGTCGGCTCATACGCTTTACAGAGAACAGGCCTTCAAATGCGTTAAAGGAAGGGTGCTGAATGACAAACCTCATGGATTTTTCCACCTTAAACAAGAGGACCTTCGACTAGTAAATTTCCCACTTACCTACCATGTGGTTTTGTGACGCATAATTTTGGCACATTGCTTTCATAATACGTACTACTCAGAACCTTCTTCAGGCTATTCAACTTCAGATTTAAAAACTCATCGCCACAGGCTGGAACCAACTCTTTAAAGGACTCATCGGCTGATTGATAAATAAAAACCCTATGTATCGTATAGGTGCCCATTCCATCATCGACATACCAAATAGAAAAATCTTTGAGCCCATCAAAATTGAAGTCATTTATTTCGACATTGAATGTTTTTTCAGTCTCGAATGAGATCCTTTCGGTTATCGATCGACTCTTGCCCTCCGAGGTCACAGTTAGGTTTGCTCCATCCTGGACAAGAGTTACATTGACTTCTTTATCTGGGCTAAACGTCGTTGGCTGAGCGAGCGCCAACGCACTCCAGAGTAGCAAGGCCACTGCGACGAAATAATCTTTAACTCTCATTTCTCTCTCCCATCAGAAAAGCCATGAGCTACTTCCACTCCACACTCAAGGCCTTTCATACTTGACCTTCTGTGCAAAAGCACTCTCATCTACCAGATCCCGCTTACTGACACCGATTTTTTCTATCAGCTCATCGCGAGAACCGAACGATCCAAAGGAACGAAAGGAATTACTATAGACATAGTTAACCAACTTACCATCCATGGAGTAGTAGCCATGCCATTCCGGGCACGCCCCACAACCGCTGTAGCCGCCGATGGAAACCAGACTGCCCTTGCTACCGTTAATGCAAGCCATCGAGACTACAACATTAGATAACATAGCTATGTGTTTACCGCTTTTGGTGAGCTGCGATACTTTCTGCATTTCTCGCTGGGTCTCTTTACCGCCAATTTTAATCACCTGACCAGTACAAACAGGTAACCCGGCCTGAGCTTGATCACTTTCAACGGCTTCATTTTCACAGTTCGATACAAGCTCGACTTTCACACCGGAACACTCCAAAGAGTCGTGCTGAATGTATCCACTTCCTGATGGTGAGGCAGCCATAACCGGGAGACAAAAAATTAACGCTATCAAAGAAGTTAAGATTCTTCTGACAAGAAACACCACACGCCACATCACAGAGCCAAAAACGAAATCCACATTCTTTGAAATATAACTTTTACCCACAAAGCTCTGGCTCACCATACTTTCACACCTAAGAACACCGAACAAAAGAAGCACACCCAATACTATATTCCGCACCCAAACCCATACATTTTTAGAACTTCAGATTTTCCACGGTAAGAAAACTCAACCTCGACATCCCTATCGTCTGACTCCTGATACTCTGAAACATTGTATTTTCTAAGCACCTTGTACGAGAACTTTACTCCTTCACTTTCTGAGCCATAATTTCCAAAGTCCTCTCCTCGCCCACGGCTCATCAGCTCAATGATACTGCCACTCAATTTCAAATAGAGAAAATCCTCTATTTCAACAGCAGCTAAAGGCGCGTCTTCACTCATACCAACCAGACTATATTGGCACCTGTAATTTTCGTCCTCGTGCGCCTCATTAAATTTCTGCAGTGCTTCTTCATAAGTAATAGCTTTGAAACTGTCACCCACTGCATTTTCCTTAGTGCATGATACCTCACTTAAAACAAGCACAACCAAAAACAAGCTTCTCATTAGTGCTTTTGAAAACACCCACTCAGATAACATACCGCCCCGACCTTCACTCAAACAAAAAGACTCTTAAAAACAAAGAACTTTCTAGAAAAACAGTGAACCACCTGATAACCACTCAGAAAATTGGCATCTGGAAACGCATCCTGGATAAGCACCTATCACTGACTTCACCATAAATTTTCTGTGCCATTGCGCAGTTGCGTTGAGAGTAGTCAGACCAGCTCGGGCCAAAATCCATATATCATCCTTCACTCATGCCAGAACACTCATCAATATCAGCAGCGACCTTTTGCCCTCCATAATTTATTACGCAAAGCGGTTTTTTAAATCTTCCCGACATTTTCTTACAAGCCTTACTATCTTTTCTCTGATAAATACATTGCGTATCGGAAATTATCAGCTCTCTACTTGGTGACAAAATAGTGTTTTTTTCACTACTGAGTTTGTAAACGCTTTCAAATATAGACCCACCGGACTGAACGATATTTTGATAAGTCCCATCCTCCAGCTCCGTAGCACTAGCTGGGATATCACCAATATAATTTGCCTCTTTACCTCCAGACGGAACAAAATAAATCATATTTTGAGCATTAAGACCAAGATCGTCACTACCTGGTGAGGAAATCACCAAAAATCCTTTCGCTCCATCTGCATACTCTCTATATGTGTACTCTGAACCGCACCCTCTTGCTGAGTTCTTTATGAAGAAGATTTCTCTATTAGAGGAGAGCGCAATCCCACTCTCCTCCCCGCTCTCGCTCTTACAATCCAATTGGCTTTCTGTGGAACCACAAAAAGCCGGACCGCAACAGAAAAATGCGAATATAGAGAGCAACCGTCTCATTAAATCAACCTCAAAAATACTATAAAATTTTAACCCTTAACTCTTCCCCTTCTAAAAATGGGGCTTTTCTGCCAACCCTAAAATGTAACCACAAAGCACAAGCTCCACAAAAAATACCCACCAATACTAATTCAGGCGATCTACAACTCGCTTAGGGATTTTACTTGCCCCACCTTTTTTCAGCATTGCTTCCCGATAGGCAGCATAGTACGGCTTCGCCTCATCATGCTTACCCAGCGCCCAAAGAGAGTCAGCAACATTAAGCTTCAATGGCACTCGATCAGGAGCCAAGCTCAATAACCGATTGTAAATCTGCATCGCCAACAAATGCTCACCGCCCTGTGCAAAATAGAATCCTATGTCGTTATATTCAGAGATACTTTTTTCTGGCGGATAGCACGCCATATAAGAAGACACCCCCATAAAAAACGAATCTCTTAATGAATCCGAGCGAGACTCATTTGAAGACACACTAGCTACTTCAGACAGTAAATATTGCGGAGACATGCCTCCTTTAGGAAAATCGAAAGTCTCTCCTGTCGTAATTTTCCACTTCTGCCCTTGCCACACCCCATCACATTGAAGTGCTGAACCTACATTCTTGACACAGCCAGTTTCCAGCGATACTGCATCACAGTATGCCTGCGAAGAAATTATTTTATTGCCTTCTTCGTCGGTTACCTCTCCGGCATTTGTTCGTTGAACCATCACATATTTTTTGTCGGGGGAAACCATATCCATATCTGAACTGGCTACGATGCCCTCTTCTGAAGTCACCATCTTGCTAGGAACCATATATATATTAAATTCACCTGTGGCACCTTTATATTTTATGTCACTCCAACCTCCATATTTCTCATCAAAATTTCTGAATTGCAGCATACCATCGTTGCCCCCGTTAATTTCCAACGGCTCCGTATCTGCATGACTCAAGCGAGCGAACAGTAAAACCAACAACGCAACCACATAATATTTATTAAACATTCAATGTCGCCTTTATCTTGTTATATCTATTCGCTGGCTCAGTCATTCCAGGACGGCCAGGCCCATAAATTTCGGTAATTTTCCGGTCATAGTCTGCATGATTACTTCCCCAAGCCGTTATATCCTTGCTAACACTTGGGTTTTCCAGGAAAAATTTATCCAACGCTTTTTTCAGGTTCTTTACAACATTGCTAGGCCGGTTCACATGTTCGTCCAAAGCTGCAGCTTGCCCAAGCTCTGACAAAAATAGTTGTCCAATCGTAAAATTATATGTATCAGGACTTTTGAGCAGGACCTCTCTCAAGCGTTTTATAAAGTCCAAAATCTGAAGCTCAACATATGAAGAGGAGCCTATGGCGCAAGCCATAACCGATACTGGCTTACACTGAACCACATTCCCGTAGGTTGCTTCTTCGCAACCAACTCTCAACTTACTCTTAAGCTGGGCACCTTCAAGCCTTTCCCCATTCGAAAACGCAGAGTCTTGATAGTACATTTTTGGCTCATCCGAACTAAGATCCAAGTGCCAGCCTTGATTTTCGAACAACTCCATATATTCATCAGGGTATAAATTCTTAAACCTTTCCACTTGAGCTGGTAGTTCGCCAGCACCCTGTGGATTAATCGTTTTTTGCATCGCACCTGCAGTTATGAGCTCACTATCATATGACTGCACTGCATTTATCTTTCCTTCATTTTCACACATAACCGCGATTACTCTTTTCTCAAGCGCAGTTACCTCACCAGCAGCCTCTATAGCACTCCACTGAGGAGCATCACCCAACTTTCCTTCTCCCCACACTACAGGGCCGTAATGAGTTTTCCATCGCGTCACCTTCACCACAGCATTACAAGCACATCGTTTTTTACGATCAAAACTACCTATCAGCCCTATGGCGTGCATATGAAAGACCTTGGCATCTGGACTTAGCGCTTCCTTTCCAGCCACTTCTTTCCACCAACTCAGCTTCTCAATCCGCGCCTTCTCGGCAACCCACTCCTTATGTGGCGCCGACTCGCTATGCCCCATCAACTCATCCAATGAGTCCCACTTCGTTGCCTTGTAGTCCCATTCGCTCTCATATTTGATAATCATCTGTGAGACCGGTTGGGCAAACCAAGGCTTGCTTAGGGCATTTCTTATCTCTTCCGATGGAAGTTTCGTGTCGCGATTTCGATCAAGGATGGTACGGCGCAGCAGCGCCAACTATCACGATTGCTGGCGCTTTTTTGTGCCTGGCTTTCTCGTGTTATGGCGGCTGTGCGCGGGAGACCTTCGCGTCTGCCGGGTTCCGTTTACTCCGGTTTTCCAGCCCGCGCATAGCTGCCACCCTTTCGACTGGAAACGAAACGGCAGCTCAATTCAGTAAACGGAGTTACTGCCATGCACATCACCACCCCATTCAAAACCCATTCCCTGCCCAGAGCTGGAGGTGCGCAATGACCGCCTCAGTCAAAACCATCGGCATCGTCACCTTCGCCGATTGCGGCGAAAAAGAACAAAGCCTGTTCCGCGTCAATCCCGACATCCCAGTTCGGGAAGCCTTGGAGCATGCTTCCAACCTGTTCTACTACGCCAAAAAACTCATGCTCGATGCGGCAATGGAGGAACAAGGAGAGCGCTACGCTTGGCCGGCTTATTATCTGTGCGAAATGGGCAAAGCGGTGGTGGATGACCTTTCTACTGCAATGCTCTCTGACGTAACCACCACTCAAGAGCACGCCTAAATCAGCAAGCAAAGGGCGACTCAACGAGTGCCGCCCTTTACTTCCTTGCCGCTACACCTTCTTCTCGGACGACTTCATATTGCCGACCTGATTCGCCAGCATGTCTTTCCAACTTCCGGGCTTGTCCTCGTCGTTGGCAGCTTTCGCCAGCATTCCAGCCAATGATCCCGCATCCTTGTTGCGTGCCGCCTCCACAGCCTCCAGAGCCTGGTGCGCCACCAGGATTTTCTGCAACGCAGGTGTGTTGGCAGTTGCTTCGCTCAATGGCAACAGTGGCGGTAATGCCGCGACCTTGGCCGTGACGTCTCCCGGTGTTTTAGTAAAAGCTCGTAGCGAATCCAAGTTGTTCATCATCGGTAGGGCTATGCCAGTGACAGGGTCGAAAGCACTGATTTCCGGCAGACTGACTTTACCTGTGAGAATTGGGCTTACCGCAGTCATCAAAGGTAATGCCAGTAGCATTCGAGGGTCACGCTTCTTGATGCTCAAGCCAATACTGGCCACGGCAATACCCAAGCCTATTACACGTCCTGCTGTCACTATTGGTGAAAGTTGCTTATTGGATTCGTTATCAAAATGTACCAGTCGAATACGGAAATAGTCAGTGAACGGCTCACGGGGACCAAGCCCCGATGTATTCATAAACCATGCGCGAGAGTCATGCACTTGGTCATCGAACAATGCCACTAAGTCTTCCTGCCCCTTACGAGGCTTATCTGGAGCACTGAATATCTCTTGATAACGTTTAGTACCGTTGTCATGCAGGTAATTGTATTCCTCGGCCTCATCTTCTTCGTTAATTGCATAGACCGTCCCCCCCACCAACATATCGACAATTAAGCTTCCGTACTTCCAATCATCGACAATTCCCCACTCCTTAAAATAGTCACGGCGAAACTCTGCGGCTGCACCGAGTAGCTGAGCCTGATCCAGCGGAGGATCGAACGCCTTTTCCGTACTAATGCTATCCACTTTGTCTTGGCCTACAAGTTGGACATTCGCCTGATATTCCTTTTCCTCCTTCTCTGTATATGTTGGCAGCGGTTTCCCTTGAGCAGCAGCGGCATCCTTGGCTGAATGACGCTTGTAGATTGCCTCCCAGGCTTCCTGTTCGGCCTTAGGCATGTCCTTTTCCACATTTGCGAAGAAACCGCGTTGAGCCAGACCGCCTGCATAGCGATCAATACGCCAAGCGGTAATCAACGCATGCTCGCGCCTCATCATCTCGTCCATCGTGCCGGCTCTAGCTTGGGACTGCCAAGCATTGAAACGTGTTACTAATGTCGAGCTAAAGTCGAATTCGTTTTGCGTGATGTCATCCATCCCGCGGTAGGCTTCATGAATATCTGTAATAAGAATACTTTTTGGAACTTGCAATGGTGCTCCAGCCTTGAATGCCTCCGCATACAAATGATGTAAAGCAATCTGCGAAAGTAACTCTGCCGAACCTCCCATAGCCTTCCCTTGATTCCCTGGCGAATAACCTCCTCCGACATCAGAGTGCACACCAGGGTACAGATACTCTTCAGTACCATCACGATAACCAGATGCCTGTTTAGAGTCGCGTTTACCTTGAGCATTTTTCGGTCTACGCCGAATAGAATCTAAAGGAAAGCTTGCACGTTGCTCGTGTGCTGAAACCAAATGCACACACCGCTTCAAATAGTGACAATCATTTGGAAGTGCTGTGTCCATGCACTGTGCTAACACTTCATCAGGCAGACGCATTGTGTCGTCTGCCCACCCCATATGACCAGCAGCGAACGGCATACTGTCAGCCATGCCTACAGCAGCCACTGTGTCGCAAATACCAAGAAACTCTATAGAAATTGGAAGACCGGCGAAACGGTATTCTGTTTTACCAGAATCTCCTTGCACACGAGTCAGTACTTGTAACCAGTTCGCAAATGTACGCGCTTGTGCTGCACCACGAGAAAAGCCATAGACATATAATTTTATTGCTAAAATATGTGGCTTTTCTTCTGACTCAACACGTTTATCCAGAATTTTTTCTAATTTGGATATTTCATCTCCCATAGTTGCAGCGCGTTTCTTCTCACCATTCTGAAGCAATCCACCACTCAGAAAAGTAATTGTACCAGTCGCCATAGACTCCACGAGTTCTTGCGTCTTGGGTAGATCGAGCCTAGTACCTTCCAATGTCTGTTTCAATGCATCGATTAATCGAGTGAGCCCCCAGTTGATGCGACTCTCACCACCACTAGCAAACATCAGCCCACTATCACTGGGGGCGTACTCACCAACATCTGGGAATACGGTTCCTACACCAGGACTGTAATAACGGAAAAAACCCTGCTCTTCAGCTGCAACTCCACCAATACTGGCATGAAAGATTCTTGCAATATTACTACAGGACGACGGAATCGAAGCTCTGTCAGCCTTATCGTTATTATTAGTTCCATCAAATGCGATAGTAATGTGCAGAGTCTTACAGCAAGGCATCCCGCTATAGGCTTCTCCTTTAGCCTGTAGCTTTTTACGAAGTTTATTTCCGAAAGCAACCTCACCACGCCTCTGTATGGCAATATTCTCTGAAAGAGCCTTAGCATCGCTGGGAAGCCGGCCATCTTGAGGAAATTTGGGTGCAATCAACGCCGCACTAGGAGACGGAGAAACGTCTTTTCTTAATGACTCGGACATACCGCCGGCTCCTTAATTTTGAAATATTCTTTGTCAGGATAGTTAGGATTGGACGGCGTAAAGCATGTTGTAGATACCTTAACCTGATCGCAAGGAAGGAAATGAACCTGCAGCGCGCAAACTTTTTCCCCATACTGGGGGATATCTACGACTACTTGATGGCGAGTAAATTTAGCAGCGTGCTTTCGATATGCCTCTCGATAAGCATCTGTTCCAAGCGGAGGCCAATTTACTGACGCGCCAGCATTAGGATCCTTTTCCCACTTCACGATTGCCTTTAATCCCGGGTTCCATTTACGAGGAATTACACTGCAGCAAACCTCACCACCGCCCCCCAGATTCGGCCCCAAGTTTGGTCCACCTGCTCCGTTAATGGTGAACTGATTGATAGCAGCAGAGGTATGGTTATAACCAGTTACTGGAGCAGATAACATTTTTGATTCAGCTTGACAGGCACTTACTGTCACTACCCCCAAAACCAACAACGAACAACGAACTAAATCAAAAATATAAAATCGACCTTGGACATGCACATATGCCCCCGATAAAAAGCCATTTTTTCTGAGCAAGAAAAAGTACGCCATAATCTTATTTATAATTAAAGTACACATACCTTCGGCCCCTCCATGTTCATCGGGTAGTTATAGGGATAACCCGGAGAGCCGGGTTTAATATTGTCAGCAGAAACACGTACTTGGTCGCACGGAAGAAAATGCACTTTCAAACTCCCTGCTACAGCGTACCGGGGGATTTCAACCGTAACCTTGTGACGTGAGTAGTTGGCGGCGTGCCGTTTGTAGTCCTCAGTATCAAGCTGGCCATATTGGTCTCGCTTGATGTAGCCGCCAGGATCAGGATCCTTCTCCCATTCAACAATCGCCCTAAGCCCCGGCACCCACTCCCGAGGAACAAGACCGCAGCAAACTTCGCTCCCTCCTCCTTGATGAGGCCCCAAATTCGGCCCTCCAGCACCATTGACCGTAAAACGGTTGATCGCCGCAGAAGTATGGTTATAGCCAGTCACCGGCGCGCCCAACATCTTGGAAGGGCTCTGGCAGGCGGTGATCATCAATACGCTGCTTACGCCCAACAACAGCCGTAACACCAGGCTGCAGGCATTCCCCTTTAAAGACCGGTTCATATCAACGGCCTCGGCGGCTCGTCGATGACGAAAGGCGAATTATCCAGCAGCCACTCCTGGATAAAGGGCTGCCGTTCTTCCGGTTCCTTGAGGCCTTTTTTATTGGCGGCCAGTTGGCTGTGGAACAGGTGGCGAATCAAGCCTTCCTTACGGCTCATGCCGTAGTCCTGCGGAGTGGCGCAGCGTTCGATGCGGTAGTTGTCGGCCTCGGTCCAGGCCAGCAGGTTGGCCACTTGCGGGTGGTCGAACATGAAGGGTTCGATAACCGGTGGCGGGGCGTGGCGCACGTAGTTGCCGGGCAGGCTTTGGGTTTGCTGGTCGCGGTCGAGCCAGTGCCAGACGATGACCGGGGTGTGGAAGGCCTGGCCTTGAGCCGGGGTCAGGGTCTCGCACACTGGCACGAACATGCGCGGGTCGTAGTAGCGCAACACGCCTTCGGAGCGGCCCTGGTTCCAGCGCGCCTGGGTGCAGCTGCGCAGGTGCCCGGCCAGGGCTTCGAAGCTCCAGGGGCTGAACAGCGCCAGCACATGCTGATTGCAGTCGACGGCACTGATGAAGGTTTTCAACCAGGGTTTCTGCGCCTTGTTCACCCGCAGCAGCAGCGGGCCGAAGTCGGCGATCGCCACTTCCGGGGTGTTGTCGAACAGCTTGGCCAATGCCGGTGCGTCCGGCTGGTTCGCCAGCTCTGCCAGCAACGGGTAGTCGAGGCTGGTGGCGTCGATCAGCAGGTCGATATGCTCCTGGCCCAGTCGTTGGGCTTCGTCCCATAACAGCTCGTGCCACTGCGGATTGCTTGCGTACATGTCAGGGTCCTTTAGCGTGCCGCCAGGGCTTGGCTGTTACGTTTGGCCCGGGCCAGGCATTCCTTGCACACCGGTGGCGGTGGCATCGGTATGTTGCTCGGCGCAACCACCGGCAGATCACCGGCCACATCCTTATCCGCCGCCCCCGGCAACGTCGGCGGCTTAATGCCGATCCCGGTACCACTCCCCGGCGAGCCCCCCGCATTGATCTTCACCACCGGCCCCACCACCGTGACGCCGCCGGCATCAAGCTTGATAAAGCTGCCCCCGGCCTTGATCGTCAGTTCGCTGCCGGCTTCGATCACCATCTTGGCGCCGGCCTTGAGGTGGATTTCCTGGCCAGCTTTGGTCAGTTGCGCGGTGCCGAGTTTGATGTGCTGGTTTTCGCCCACGGTCAGGTGGTCGTCGACGCGGGTTTCGGTCTTGCGGTCGGCGTGGGTGATGCGGTGTTCTTCAGCCTTGAGTTCGGTGTAGGTGTTCTTTTCCACGGTGTCGTGGCGTTCGTGGCCGATGCGGATTTTCTGGTCGTGTTCGATGTTCTCGTCCCAGTCGCGCTGGGCGTGGATGAAGATCTGTTCGGCGCCTTTTTTGTCTTCGATGCGCAGTTCGTTGTAGCCGGCGCCGCCGGGGGAGCTCATGGACTTGAAGACGGTACGGGTCTTGTTCGCCGGCAGGGCGTAAGGCACCGGGTGTTCCTTGTGGTACAGGCAGCCGGTGATCAGCGGCTGGTCGGGGTCGCCCTCGAGGAAGGTCACCAGCACTTCCATGCCGATGCGCGGGATGACGATGGCGCCGTAGCGGTCTCCGGCCCAACTGGAGGACACGCGCAGCCAGCAGCTGGTCTTGTCGTCGGCCTTGCCTTCGCGGTCCCAGTGGAACTGCACCTTGACCCGGCCGTACTGGTCGCAGTGGATTTCTTCGCCCTTGGGGCCGGTGACCACCGCGGTCTGGCTGCCGAGGACGCGCGGTTTCGGGTGATTCAGGGCCGGGCGGTAGAACACCTGCCAGGGCGTGGCGAGGAAGCGGTTGCGATAGCCCTGGTGGAAGTCGTCCTTGTTGTCGGTGGTGTCGCTGGTCACCGACTCTTCCAGCACCTGCGGCTGCTTGCCTTCGTGGACGATGTGGGTCAGCAGCCAGAGGTCGTTCCACTCGCTGCGCGGGTGCTCGGACAGTTCCAGGAAATGGCCGCTGACCAGTCGTGTCTGGTCGCCCCAGCCTTCGGCCTGCTGGTAGTCGGCGCGGTGGCGTTCGAGGGCACGCTGGCTGAGGAACTTGCCGCGCGCACGGTCGGTGAAACGCCCCGGGTAATCGTAGTCTTCCAGGTCCGGTTCTTCGCTTTCAGCCTCGGGCTTATAGGCCGCTTCCAGTTGCAGGCGCGGCTTCTCGAAGTCGTAGTCGCGGTGGGTGGTGCGACTGGTACGGGTTTCCAGACGCAGGTTGAAACCCTTGATCACCGGCTCGTCGGCGACCATGCCGCTGCCCTGGATATAGGCAGTGGGCTGCCCGAGTTTGGGGAACACCGTCTGGTCGTCACCGAATACCAGCAGGTGGCCTTGCGGGCTGTGCTGGAAGTGGTAATGCAGGCCTTCCTCTTCGCACAGGCGCTGGATGAAGTGCAGGTCGGTTTCGTCGTACTGCACGCAGTAGTCGCGGTCCGGGCACGGGGTGCCGAGCTGGAACTGGTAGGCATTGCCCTGGATGCCGTGCTCTTCGAGGATCAGGGCGATGATCTTCGGTGCCGACAGCTGCTGGTAGATGCGCTGGTTGGTGCGGTGCTCGAGGTAGGCCAGCTGCGGCACCAGCGACACCTTGTAGCGGGTCAGGCGCTTGCCGGCATCGCCCTGAGCCACGCGGTAGATCTGGCCGTGGATGCCGCTACCTTGTGGATCAAACGCTAGAAAAGCCTGCTTGTGCAGCAGCGTTTCCAGGTCCAGGTCGGGGTTCTCGCTGACCAGCTCCAGATCGAAACGGAACGGCTGGCTGATGCCTTCGATCCCTTCGAAAGACAGCACCTGCAAGTCACCCTGGAAGTCGTCGACCGTCAGGCTGAAGTGGGTTTCATTGGAAGGATTGAACATATCTTGCTCCCTGTTCGGTGGTCATCCGTTACGCCGATGGAACCAGCGTTGCAGCCAGGACGAATCCGCGCGCATGGCGTCGCGCAATGCTTGGGCGCAGATGGTGCGTTGCGCCGCGTCGAAGGCCAGCGCCGCGCGCAGGGCTGGCCAACAGTGTCTGGGAAGGTTCTTGGGCGCCTGCAGCGTGCGGTCCAGGCGTTCGTCGCGGGCCTGGGTCGACGGCAACCGGCGATACGGGTGTTTGCCGCAGGCCAGCTCAAAGATCACACAGGCCACCGCGTACAGATCGGCGCTGGCCGACAAAGCCCCGCCCTCCAGCAATTCGGGGGCGGCATAGCCGGGTGTCCAGGCGTTGAAGCGGCTGCGGCTCAGCTGCGGCAGGCCGGGCAGCACGCCCTCCTCGGCCTGGCTCAGGCCGAAGTCGAACAGCCGCACGCCGTCTTCGCAGAGCATCACGTTGCTCGGCTTCAGGTCGCCGTGCAGCACACCGCGAGCGTGGCTGTACGCCAGGGCATCGAGCAGTGGCCGCACCACATCGCGCAGCTCTTTCCACGGTAGGCCCAACGGCCGCTCGCAGAGCAGTTTGTCCAGGGTCAGGCCGCGCATCAGCTCCATGGTGATGAAGGCGCGCTGGCACTGGGTGTCCACCTCGAAGCTGTGCAAGCGCACGATGTTCGGGTGGCGCAGGCGTCGGGTCAGGGCGAACTCGCTGTAGAGCAAGGCGCTGGCATCCGGCGTCTCGGAGAATTCTTCGCTCATGACTTTGAGCGCTATGTAAGGGTCGGGATCGCCGAACTGCTCATGCAGCAGGTCCCGCGCGCGGTAGACCGCGCCCATGCCACCGGCCCCGAGCAGACGCTCGAGGCGGTAACGTCCGGCCAGTACATCCGGCAGCCCACCCACAGGCGCCACGGCCTTGGCCTTGGAACGGGAGCGGTTCCTGGAACGGTTGCGACCCTTGCCCTTGGCCTTGGGCGCCACGGGACGCGGCGCCTCATTGGCCTTGGCGAAGGCGAAATAGGTCAGGTTGCTGGCCTCTTCCTCGCTCATCAGGATGTTATCCAGACCGGATTTGAGATCACTCATTGGCGGATCACCACGGCTGTCAGGTTGTCCCGTGCCGAGCCGCGCAGGGCGCCGTCGAACAGGCGCTCCAGCGCCACCTGCGGCGAAGCCAGGCTCAAGGCGTTACCCAGCGCGTCGCTGGTCAGCCCCTGGTACAGGCCGTCGCTGCACAGCAGGAAGGCATCGCCGGGGTAGACCTGCAACTCCAGCACATCCAGGGTCAGCTGCTCGCTGGCGCCCACCGCCCGGGTCAGGGCATTGGCCGCCGGATGAGCCCGCGCCTGCTCGACGCTCATCTGCTGCTCGTCGATCAGTTGCTGTTGCAGCGAATGGTCCTTGGACAGCTGGTACAGACGCTGCCCGCGCCACAGGTAACAGCGGCTGTCGCCGGCCCAGATGCACGCCGCGCGGTCGCCTTCCAGCAACAGCGCGACCACGGTGCTGCCCATGATGCTGTCGTGGCGCTCGGCGGTGACGGTCAACTCCTGGCCCAGGCGCCGGTTGAGCCAGTGCAGGCACTGGCGCAGGCCCTTGAGCCGCTCGTCGAAACTGTCCTGCGCCGGCAACTCGGCCAGGCTGGCGACGATCAACTGGCTGGCGATGTCGCCACCCTGATGCCCGCCCATGCCGTCCGCGACCACCCAGAGCCCCTGCTCCGGACAGTCGAGGAAGGCATCTTCGTTGCGCGCCCGAACCTTGCCCGGGTCGGTGCGCGCAGCGCTGCGCCAGGTACTGGCAACCAGCATCAGAGCTGCACCGGCATGCGGAAGGTGCGCAGCACGCCCATGTCGAACGGGTTCGGCGTGCGCTGGCTCATCAGCAGGTAGTTGGCGCGCAGGCCGCCCAGGTCGGCCTTGAGCACCAGCACGTCACGGCCGGTCAGGTACTCGGTCTGCATCAGGTCGAACAGGCGGAACAGCGACCAGGGGCCGGTGTTCTTTTCGATGCCCACCGGGCGCCCGGCCATCTTGTCCAGCACCAGGCTGGTGCGACCGTCTTCGGCGTCGGTCGGCCACTTGAAGGACACCGGCACGATCGGGCCGTGGCGGTATTCCATGGTCTTGTCGCCGAAACGGAACTCGGAGCGGCTCACCGCCGGGTCCAGGGTGTAGGGCTCCAGCTTGAACTGCACCTGCGGCTCCGCCGGGTTCTCCGAGAAGAAGCTCTGGCGGATCACCTGGGCCGCGGCCATCTGGTCGAGGTAGACCTTGGACATCGGCAGGCTGTGGCCGTCGATGCTGCGCAGGCGGTAGTTGCCCGGATCGCCGCTGACGAAAGGCCGCATGTAGGTTTCGAAGAAGCGATCGGCGATGCCTTGCGCCTTGAAGAACTCGCGGAAGTCGCTGATGGCGACATCGCTGGTGCTGTGGGCGCTGAACGGATAACGCTTGCTGATGGCCTTGCCGTAGAAGCTGTACAGCTCGCTCTGGTAACGCTGGTTGAGGTACTGGTAGGAGTCGTTGAGCACCAGGCGCCAGGTGTCTTCCGCCAGCACGTTGAACCACACGCTCACCGGACGCGGCAGGCGCACCGAGGCGTTGCGCAGGCTGCTCAGGGCATCGCGCTGACCGCTCATGCGGGTCTTGGCCATCTCGAACGCCGCCTGCTCGGGCGCGCTGGCACGGGCCAGGCCGGCCAGTTGCAGTTGCAGGTCGTTCAGCGCTTGCAGCGCCGGCGTCAGGTCAGCGGCCGGGCCGTTGTTGTCGTCCAGCAGGCGGTGCAGCGGTTCGAAGCGACGTTGCAGCGACTTCTTCGCGGTGTCCGGCAGGTTCTTGGCCAGGGCTTCCTGGGCCTTGCCCGCGGCAGCCGCCGCGACCTTGCCCAGCGCCCCGCCCTTCTCCGCGGCCTTGTCCGCCGCGGCGGTCACGTCTTCGGCGCTTTCGGCGATGGCCTGGAAGCGGGTGTTCTCGCGCACCTCCACCAACAGTTGCAGCACTGGCGAGTTGGCCGAGGTCAGGCCGGCGACCTGATCAGCGCCTTCGCCGGCGTCGTTGAACGGTTGCAGACCGACCTGGCCGACCGCTTCGCTCCAGAAGTTGGCGTAGTCGCGGAAGTACAGCTGTTCCAGTTCCACCATCAGGCGGCGCAGGTCCATGCCGCTGATGCCGCTGCCTTCGCCCAGCACCCAGTTGTCACGCAGGATATCGGTGACCAGCGCCGTGCCCTGGACCGAGAAATACTGCTGGTAACCCTGTTGGGTGTAGAAGCCCGGGATCGCGTAGTCGGTGCCGACGAACAGGCTGCCTTGCGGCCCCAGGTGCTGGCTCAGGCGGTACTCCGGCAGGCTCCGCGCCTGTTCGCGCAGCACGCGATAGACCACGTTGGCCAACGACTCGCTGCGCAGCACCTGGCGCGCCTGGGCCACCAGCGTGTCGTTGAGCGGGTAGCTGAACGGCAGCTTGAGCAGGCGTTCGAAGTGCGCGTTCAGGCCGTTCTGCACCGCGGTGTTGCCGGCGTAGCGTGTCGACCAGTCGCTGGCCACCCAGTCCTTGAGCCAGGACGGATCGCGACGGTCCTGCATGTTCAGCATCAGGTACGCCCGCAGGCTGTTGAGCAGGCGGTCGCGGTCGCGCATGTTGCTGCGGATCTGCCCTTCCAGCATCTGCGCCACCCGTGGCAGCAGCTGCGCTTGCAGCTCACGCTCGTAGGCGCTGAGCACCACCGGGTTGCTTTCCTCGCCCTGGTACAGGCCGACCCGCTCGTGCAGCGAGACGTCGCCCTTGGCCGGGAACACCTTGGTGGCTTCGAAGCTGGTGTCGAGGGTCTTGAGCGCCGCCATCGCGTCGTCGCGGGCGGTCAGCGCGGTGCGCTGCTGGTTCCAGTTCTGCGCCAGGGAGCGCAGGTTTTCCAGGCGCTCGTAGTTGGCGGAAAAACCACCGGCCCAGAGCAGGCCGAACAAGGCCAGGGCCACCAGCGCGCCAACGTACAGCGCACGCTGGCCCCAATGGATGCGATTGCGCTCGCGCTTGTCCAGGCCCGCCAGGTCGGCCTCGGGGAAAATCACCCGGCTCAACAGGTGGTGAATGAAGCGCGAACGACCGCTGCGCAGGGTCGGCAGCACGCCGGCCGCCATGCCCAGGCTGGCGCCGATGCCGGCGGTATCGGGGTCGAGTTTTTCCGTCAGGTGCGGCGCGCTGGTCAGGTAGAAACCACGCAGCTGGCTGGCCCGCTGGTAGCGGTTGCCGGTGAACGCCATGTCGACGAACAGGCACAGGCGCTCGCCGATCTGCCCCAGCTGGTGCGGGAAATCGAGGATGCGACCACGGCGCTGGGTGTCGCGCTCCTGGTGCATGCGCATGATCACCTGGCTGTTCAGGCGGCGCAGCAGCTCTTCGAACTCCTGGCGCAGCACGGCGACGTCGGTGCCGTTCTGTTCCTTGCGGAAGCTGGTGCCGAGCACCTGGTCGCTTTCCTCGCGGCTCAGTTGGTCGAAGAATTCGTCGAAGCCCAGCAGTTGGTCGGCCTTGCTCAGTACCAGGTACACCGGCACGTCGACGTGCAGTTTCTGGTGCACGTCCTGCAGGCGCGCGCGGACCTGGCGCGCCAGGGTGTCGAGATCCGGCTCGTTGCCGCTCAGCAGCAGTTCCACCGGAATGGTCACCAGCACGCCGTTGAGCGGACGCCCGCGCCGACGCTTGCGCAGCAGGTTGAGCAAGGTGCTCCAGGCGCTGCCGTCGACTTCCGCGTCGGGCTGGGTCAGGTAGCGGCCGGCGGTGTCGATCAACACACCGTGGTCGGCGAAGTACCAGTCGCAATGCCGGGTGCCGATGGTGTCGCGGGTCAGCTTGCGGTCGATCTTGTTGATCGGGAACTCAAGGCCCGAGAAGTCCAGCAGGCTGGTCTTGCCACTGCTCTGCGGACCGATCAGCAGGTACCACGGCAGGTCGTTGCGCCAGCGCTCGCTGCGCCCGCGGTACAGGCTGGAGGTCTTGAGGGTGCGCATGGCTTCCTTGAAGCGGCTGCGCAGCTCTTTCTGTTCCTCGTCGATCAGTTCTTCACGGCGCAGGCGTTCCTGGCCGTCTTCGCTGTCTTCCATTTCTTTCTTGCGGATCCCGGCGCGCCAGCTGACGAAGACCATGGTCAGGCCCCAGATCAGGAACAGCACGCTGATGGTCAGCAGGCGCGAGGTCGCGCTTTCCCAGAACTTGTAGTCGTTGACCGCCAGCAGCGGCCCGACGAACCACACCAGCAGCGCCACGAACAGCACCAGCAACAGCGTCCAGACCCACGTCTTGCGCAGGAAGGCGCCGACTTTCTTGAAGAAGTTTTTCATCACACGTCCCTGTATTACGGCTGGGGCTGGACCACGGCCGGGTCAAGCTGCTGATAAGGTTGCAGAACGGTCTCGCGCTGCTCGCCCAGAACCCAGGCGAACCCCGAATACATCACCACCAGGCAGACCACCGTGAACAGCGCGACCATCCACCACGGCACGATGCGCACCAGGCTGCGGCGCTTGTCGTGCAGGCCTTCCCAATGCGGCGACAGCTCGCGCGGCACGTCGCCACGCAGTTGGCGGATCTGCCGGTACAGCGCATCGCGGATGCCTTCGAGTTCGAGCATGCCGCGGGCCATGACCCGGTACTTGCCCTCGAAGCCCAGCGACAGGCACAGGTACATCAGCTCCAGCATCGGCAGGTGCTTGACCGGGTTCTTCGACAGCCGATCCAGCAGCTGGAAGAACTTCTCGCCACCAAAGGTCTCATTGTGGAAGCTGCTGAGCAGGCTCATCTGCGACCACTCGCTTTCATTGCCCCAGGGGGTGGTGACCACCGCCTCGTCGACCACGGTGCACAGCACGTAGCGGGCGGCCATGACCTGGCTGCTTTCGGCGCCGTTGTGCAGGGCGCGCACCTCGAACAGTTTCAGGGCCGAGGTCAGCCGCTCGTTGAGCGCGTACAGGTCTTCGCGGGTGTCGCTGTGCTTGAGGCGCACCACTTCCGACAACAGGTCGGAGGCCGCCGCCACCAGCGCGTTCAGGCTGATGTTGAAGGCCTCGGCCGGGCGCAGGCGCGCGGCGTAGATCATCCGTTCTTCCAGTTGCTCGAAGCGTGGCGGCGCGGCGAAATCGGTCAGCGGACTCTGCGCCGGGCCATGGCCCTGGCGATCGAGCAGGACGGTCTTGTCGTCCTGGTTGTGTTCCATGTCCTTGATCATGTCGGTCAGTTCCTGATGGCCCAGAATTTCAGTTCAAGCTCGGCGAATTCGCCGGACACGTGGAAGGCGAAACCGCCGGAACGCTCCAGTTGCGCCAGGTCTTCGGAACTGAGTTCGAGGATGAAATAGGTTTTGTTGGAGTGGAACGCGATCTGCCGTGGCGCCACCGGCAAGGGTTTGACCTTGATCCCCGGCAGGTGCAGGTTGACCAGCTGGCGAATGCGCTCCACCGGGCCGACCTTGAGGTGCGCCGGCAAGCGATGGCGCAGTTCTTCGGAATCGCAGTTGGCGCTGGCGGCCAGGACGAACGAGGCCGAGCCCAGCAGCTTGTGGTCGTGCAACGGCGACACGATGATCCCGTACTGACGCGCCTGCAGCACCAGTTCGATGGCGTGCTGTTCGAGCACCATCGACAGCACCTGGCGGATCGCGTCCATCAACTTGCGAAAGCTCGCGCCCTGGTCGCTGTGCTGGTAGCGGCTGTCCAGGCGCGGCCGCTTGCTGTCGCTGGCGAAGGTCGCCAGATCGCCGAGCATGGTCAGCAGCGTGCGGTACAGCTCTTCCGGGTGCACCTGCTCCAGGCCCAGGTAGTGGCGCAGCAGCAGCTCGGTGCGGTTGATCAGTTGCAGCATCATGAAGTCGCCGACTTCGGCACCGCCGACCTTGCCGTTGGAACGAATCCGGTCGGCAATGGTGTCGCCGCGGTGGCTGAGCATGCTGATCACTTCCTTCAGGCACGACAGCAGGTAGCTCGAGGCATGGGCGTGGATGAAGGTCGGCACGAAGTCCGGGTCGAGGCTGATCACCCCGTCGGGCGTGGTGTCGAGGACTTCGCAGAGCTTGAGCTTCACATAGGCCTGGTCGCTCTGTTGCTCGCCGAGCAGCAGGCGGAAGTCCGGCCGGGCGCAGCTGACCTGGCTGCTGGAATCGTCGCCGGCGTTGGAGTCGGCCACTTCCGCCTCGTAGGTGGTGTAGCGCGCCAGCACATCGGACTGCTCCGGACGGCGCGACTCGATGTGGTTGCCGGTCACCAGCGGCAAGGCCAGGTAGACCGGGGTGTTGCCGGTGTTCGGCGGTACGTCGAGGGCCAGCGGCTCGGTGTTGCCGCCCAGTTCGAACAGGCTGCCGTCGGGCAGGATGCCGGAGGCCTGGCTGATCACCAGCTTGCCCATGTTGAGGAACTGCAGGTCGATCTCCAGGCTCAGGAACCCCCAGGAATAACTGCCCAGCAACTGGGTGCGGGTTTTCATCTGGTAGTCGTAGTAGCGATCGTTGTGCTGGAAGTGCTGCGGGCGCAGCAACATGCCTTCCTGCCAAATGACTTTATGCACGTTCATGATTACTTGTCCGCCTTGGCGAGCGTTGCGTTGCTGGTGCGAATACCGGCCTGGTCGAGGGTCAGGTCGGCTTCGGTCAGTTCCACCGGAGTGAGCTGCACCACATAGCGCCACTGGGTTTCCGACAGGTCGCGGTAGGCCGCCAGCACGCCGACGTAGCGGCTGCCTTCTTCGACGCTGAGCTTGAGTTCCACGGTTTCACCCGGGCGCAGTTCCAGTTCTTCGCTGGCCACCATGTCCGGCGCCAGGGACTCCTTGGCGCGCTCGTAGAGGCTGAAGAAATCGGCGTTCTCGAAGGCCACCGGATGCTTGAGTTCGATCAGCCGCACCACGATCGGCGACGGACGACCGTTGAGGTCCGGGTTGAGCTGGTCGCTGGCGGTCAGCTTGAGGTTGAGCTTGGTCATGGTCGAGTACGGCGACAGCGACGAGCAGCCAGCGAGCAACGCCAGGGCGGTCAGCGCAGCCAGCGTCTTGAGTAACAGGGTCGAGCAGCGAGACATGCGCATCATCCTTGGTGTTCGGTGTGAAGGGTGGAGATCAGGCGGATCTGTTCTTCGTAGGCCTGGGCGAAGTCGCGGGCCAGCAGGCGTTCGCTCCAGTCATCGTCCTGGCGCAGGGCCTGGTGGTAGCGGTTGTAGGCTCTCCAGCGGCTGCCGGAGGTGGCCAGCAACGGCTTGTTGTCGCGCTCGAAACGCAGGGTCAGTTGCTGCGGCGAAAAATGCTCGAGGGTGCCGCGTACAGCTGCGCGGCTGGCGGTCAGCAGCGCCACCTGGTGCGCCTGCAGATCGCGGAAAGCGCGGGAGATCGCCTGCTCGGCCGGCAACTGGCCGGGCTTGTTGCCCTGCAGCAGGATGCCCAGCGCTTCGCTGGCGTCCACGGCAAACTTGAGCGGGTTCTTGCTACCGCCCTGGGCCGTGGTCAGGGCCAGGCGCAGTTCGTTTTTCAGCTCGCTGCGGGTGCGCAGGCTCTGCTGCAGGCCGCCGATGCTTTGCTTGAGCAGGCGCGCGGCATCGATCGCCAGGGCTTCGCGGGCGTCGTGATCGAGACCTTTGAGGTCCACCCCCAGCGCCGCGCCGAAATGCTCCCAGAAGCCTTCGCGCTGGCGCTCCACCGGGGCCGGCTCGACGGCGACCGGCGCCTCGGGCTGGGCCACCAGTTCCGGCACCAGCAGGCTTTCCATGTCGATGCGCGCATAGTCCGCGCGCTGCCGTGGTTCCTGGCGCGGCGTGTTGAGCGCGGTCAGCTCGTCGATTTCCGAATACACCCGCTCCTGCTGGTCCAGCGCGTTGAGCGGGTCGAGGTCGAGGAATGCGTCATCGGGAATGATGCTGCCAGCGGCTTGCGGACGACCGACTTCGGCGTCGAAGGTCGCCGGATCGCGCACCAGGCGCGCGCGGATCTCGAAATCCCCCAGCACATACACGCTGCCGTGCTCGATACGCTGCGGCTCGCCCTTGCGCAGGCGCGCGCCGCTGTCGCTGGCCTGGATACCGTTGCTGCTGGTATCGGTGAGGAAAAACATTCCGTCGCGGTAGCTGACGATCGCGTGGTGATTGGACAGATGACGCTTGCGGTCCGGAATGATCCAGTCGCAATCCTCGCCCCGTCCGATCACCCCACCGGCCTGCTTGAAGGTTTTGCTGCTCAACTCCGTGGGCACGAACTGCTTGGTGTTCAGCATTTCGAAAACCAGTTCCATGATGATGCTCCTTGCGGTCACTTGCCGCGATTGACCGCCTGCGGATCACCCAATGGGCGATAGGTGTTGTCGTTGAATTTGTAATTACCGCTACAGCCGCCGAGGCCGCTGAGAACGATCAGAGCCAGCAGGGCGGCTTGCCAGTGACGAACAGACATCAGAGGGTCTCCATGGGTAGACAATGCACAAAGCGCCGACCCTGGCGGGCGACGCTTGGCGAAACGAAAAAGGCGCTGGGGAAAGTCATGTCGCGCTAACCCTCGAAGTCGCCAAGATTGATGTTCAACCGCCCGAGGCGGTACAGCAGCGTACGCCTGGGCAGCCCCAGCTCGCGGGCCGCCAGGGTCTGGTTGCCGTCGTTCTTGCGCAGGCAATCGAGCAGCAGGTGGCGCTCGACCTTCTCCAGGCGTTCGCGCAGGTTCAGGCCGGGTTCTTCCGGCAGCGCTTCGCTGCTCAGGGAGAAATGCTCGGCCAGCAGCTCACCGCCTTCGCACAGCAGCACCGCCCGTTCCACCAGGCCCTTGAGCTCGCGCACGTTGCCCGGGAAGGTGTAGCCCGACAGGTGATTGAGGGCGGTTTCCGACCAGCTCACCGGGTCGCGCTGCAGGAAGGCGCAGGCCTTGTCGGCGAAGTGCCGGGCCAGGTCGAGGATGTCGCCTTCGCGCTGGCGCAGGGCCGGCAACTCGATCGGGAACTGCGCCAGGCGGTAGTACAGGTCCTCGCGGAACTTGCCCTCGCTGACCAGCACCGCCAGGTCGCGGTGGGTCGCGGCGATGATGCGCACGTCGATCTTGTGGGTGTCGTTGGAACCCAGCGGACGGATCTCGCCCTCCTGCAACACGCGCAGCAGCTTGGCTTGCAGGGACAGCGGCATGTCGCCGATTTCGTCCAGCAACAGGGTGCCGCCATTGGCCGCGTCGAACAGCCCCGGACGGTCGCGATCGGCGCCAGTGAAGGCACCCTTGCGGTAGCCGAACAGCTCGCTCTCCAGCAGGTTCTCCGGGAAGGCCGCGCAGTTCTGCACGATGAACGCCTGGGAGCGCCGCGGGCCGTAGTCGTGGATGGCCCGCGCCACCACTTCCTTGCCAGTGCCGGTCTCGCCACGCAGCAACACGGTGTAGGGGCTGTGCAGCACCTTGCTGATCAACTGGTAGGTCTGGCGCATGGCCGTGCTGTTGCCGATCAGCCCGTAGCCGCTGGCGCTGACCGGGGTGCTGGCCACGGGCGTCGCGTCGCCCACTGGACGGCGCAGGCGTTGCAGCAGGTGCAATTGCCCGAGCACGAACGAGCCCAGCTGCCCCATGGAATCGGCGAAGCCCTGCAGGTCGATATGTTCGCGACTGGCGCACAGCAGCAGGCCCTCGACGGCCTTTTGCGTGTTCACCAGCGGCACGCACAGCAGTGACTGCCAGGGGGTATCCCGGGCCGGCAGGAAGCTGGTTTCGTGCAGGCTGCCGCTCAGCCCCACCAGGCTCACCACGCGGTTCTGGCACAGCGCGAACTGCAGCAGTTGCTCACCGTTGTAGTCCGCCGGCAGGCTCGCCGCTTCCCGCGGTTGCAGGATGCCGCCCAGGCATTCGGCGCTCAGGCCCAGCCGGGTATGGGTGGCATCCAGCAGGTACAGCTGGCTCAGCTCGCAACCGCTGAGCCCGGCCACGCCGCGCACGAAATCGCCCAGCAGCGCGCCACCGTCGGCCGCCCGCGACAGGCTGGCGAACTGCGCCAGCAGCGCCTCGGCATAGATCAGCGGTTGCGGTACACGAGTGAACATCACACCCACCTCAGGCGAACTCGCAGGTCACGCCGCCGCTGCTGTCGAGCGTCGCGTGTACGCGCTTGAGGTTCTCGCCGGTGGCCATGGCGTCCAGCAGGCGGTCGGCCACCAGCGGCAGTACGCGCAGGTCGAGCAAGTGGTCGATCAGGCGCGCGCCGCTTTCGCTCTGGGTGCAGCGCTCGGCCAGGTGGTCGACCAGGTTCTGGCAGTAAGT
The DNA here is from genome assembly GCF_003184125.1 of Pseudomonas sp. RW409. NCBI lineage: Bacteria > Pseudomonadati > Pseudomonadota > Gammaproteobacteria > Pseudomonadales > Pseudomonadaceae > Pseudomonas > Pseudomonas sp. RW409. The sequence goes on from NZ_QHHP01000004.1 coordinate 242,494, forward strand.
GAAATCCAGCTGGCGACGGTTCAGGCGCTCGCCCAGGCGGCCCAGCTTGATTTCGATCAGCTCGCGCAGCACCGGGCCGCCCACCGGGTAGTACGGCACCACGCGCATGCGCGCCAGCAGCGCCGGCTTGAAGTGCTTGCTGAGCACTGGACGGATGGTCTCTTCCAGAGTCTCGGCGCTCGGTCGCTCACCGTTCTCGCACAGGGCGCTGATGCGGTCGCTGGCCAGGTTCGAGGTCATCAGGATCAGCGTGTTGCGGAAGTCGATCTCGCGCCCTTCGCCGTCGTTGGCCACGCCCTTGTCGAAGATCTGATAGAACAGGTTGAGCACGTCCGGGTCGGCTTTCTCGACCTCGTCGAGCAGCACCACCGAATAGGGCTTCTGCCGCACCGCCTCGGTGAGCATGCCGCCTTCGCCGTAGCCAACGTAGCCTGGCGGCGCGCCGATCAGGCGCGACACGGTGTGCTTCTCCTGGAACTCGGACATGTTGATGGTGGTGATGAAACGATCGCCGCCGTACAGCAGGTCGGCCAGGGCCAGGGCGGTTTCGGTCTTGCCGACGCCGCTCGGGCCGACCAGCAGGAATACCCCCACCGGCGCATCCGGCTTGTTCAGGCCAGCGGCGGTGGCGCGCATCGAGCGGTCCAGCGCATGCACCGCCTGCTCCTGGCCACGAATGCGCGCGCGCAGGTCGGTGGCGAAGCTCGCCACCTTGGCGTTGTGTTCACGGGCCAGTTGCGTCAGTGGCACACCGGTCCAGGCGCTGATCACTTCGGCCACCAGGCGCGGGCAGACTTCGAAGCTGACCAGGCGTTCCTGGCTCTGGGCATCGCTCAGGGCGCTATGGGTTTCGTTGAGGGCAGCCTCCAGCGCCTCGACGCTCTGCCCTTCTTCCACTTCGGCGGCGAGGGTTTCGATCACCGCGCCTTCGGCGTCTTCTTCCACCGATACCCGCGGTGGCTGGTTGGCCGCGTCGCGAGCCTTGGCCAGTTGCTGGCGCAGTTCGAGCAGACGCTCGGCCAGGGTGCGCTGTTCGCTCCACAGGGTTTCCAAGGCTTGTTGCTCGGCCTCGGCGTCGGCCAGACGGGCTTCCAACGCGTCCAGCGCTTCCTGGTCGATCACCAGGCCGGCCTCGGCATCGCGGCGCAGTGCCTGGCGCTGACGGCCGCCTTCGGCCATCTCGCCACGCAGGCGTTCCAGGCTCTCCGGCGCCGCCGCCAGGCTGATGCGCACCCGGGCACAGGCGGTATCGAGCACGTCCACCGCCTTGTCCGGCAGCTGGCGGCCAGCCAGGTAGCGGGCCGACAGTTCGGCCGCGGCCACCACCGCGTCGTCGCGCAGGTAGATGCCGTGACTCTTTTCGTAGACCTGGGCCAGGCCACGCAGGATGGTCACCGCCTCGCTGACGGTCGGTTCGTGCAGCTGCACCGGCTGGAAGCGACGGGCCAGTGCCGGGTCTTTCTCGAAGTACTTCTTGTACTCGGCCCAGGTGGTGGCGGCGATGGTCCGCAGCTCGCCACGAGCCAGCGCCGGCTTGAGCAGGTTGGCCGCGTCGGAACCGCCCGCGTTGCCGCCGGCGCCGATCAGGGTGTGGGCTTCGTCGATAAACAGAATGATCGGCTTAGGCGAAGCCTTGACCTCGTCGATCACGCCCTTGAGGCGGCGCTCGAACTCGCCCTTCACGCTGGCGCCGGCCTGCAGCAGGCCCATGTCCAGCGACAGCAGCTCGACGCCCTTGAGCACCTGTGGCACTTCACCGGCGGCGATGCGCGAGGCCAGGCCTTCGACCACCGCGGTTTTACCGACGCCGGCTTCGCCGACCACGATCGGGTTGTTCTTGCGGCGCCGGGCGAGGATGTCGACCATCTGGCGGATCGCGCCATCGCGGCACAGCACCGGGTCGAGCTTGCCCTCGCGCGCCTGCTGGGTCAGGTTGTGGGTGAAGCGCTGCAACAGCGATTCGCCCGGCGCCGCCGGCTTGCCGCTGGCCGGTTCTTCCTTCTGCGACAGGGCGAAATCCTTCAGCCGTTCGATGTTCAGCTTGGCCAGCAGCGGCTGGTAGCGGCTACCGGCATAGCGCATCGGGTTGCGCAGCAGGGCGAGGATCAGCGCCGCCTGCTCGACCTGGCTCTGGCCCAGTTCGAGGTTGGCCACCAGCAAGGCGTCCTGCAGCCACTGCACCAGTTCCGGGGCGAACACCGGGTTGCGCGAGGCGCTGTGCTCGACCCGCGATTGCAGTGCCGCGCTCAGTTCGCCGGCATCCACTTCGGCGTCCTGCAGCGCGCGGGCGAGCAGGCCTTGCGGACGCTCCAGCAGACCCAGCAACAGGTCTTCGACCAGGATCTTGCTGCCGCCACGGGCGACGCAGCGTTCGGCGGAGCTTTCCAGGTCGCGGCGGGTTTCGGCGTCCAGCGCCTGGATCAGTTGCTGCAGGTCTACGTTGATCATGTCATCTGTCCTTAATGAATTTTGCTGCCCAGGGTCACCACGCCGTCCGCGCGTTCGCGGCCGAGCCAACTGGTCCACCCGAGGCGACAGGCGTTCTGCTCACCGATGCGCAGTTCGCGGATTTCTTCCTGGCGCAGGACCAGGCGAATGTCGTAGTCCAGCGGGTCACGCAGGGTGAACCGCACCAGCGCGCACAGCGGCTGGTAGCCGAAACCGATCGGCAGGAATTCGTGGAAGCGCTGCCAGTCGAGCTGGCGGATATGGATGCGGAACTTGCCGCTGCGGTCGCGCACCCGCTCGCCCAGCACCAGGTCTTCGCCGAGCTGGCTGTTGGCGCGACCCAGGCGGTTGCGTTGCTCCTCAAGAATCTCCACCCGACGCTCGATGCACTGCTCAATCACCAGGTCCGCATGCTTGAAGTAGTAGCGCAGCACGGCCTCGATCAGCGCCGCCGAGTGGGCCCGCAGGCTGAGCAGGCCGAGGTACGGCAGCAGGCGCTTCCAGTTCAGTTCCTTGGCCTTGCGGATGTCTTCGCCGCCGAGGCCGATCAGGGCGAACAGCTGGGCGGAAAACGGGTCGAGCGCGCCGCTCTTGAAGCTGGCGCGGTAGCGATACTTGCGCCAGATCGGCAGCATCAGCCGCTGCAAGCGATGGTGGAACAGGTCGAGGAAATTGCGGGTCGGGTTGCCGTCCTCGCTGTCGCCCAGGGCCTGCTCACCGTAGAACGCCGGCAGCGGCGAGCCGGAGCCGAACAGCCCGATCAGGTTGAACCGCAGGCGCGCGCGCATCTGCCCGTGCTCTTCGAAAAACTCCACGCGATCGACGTCGCTGCCAGGGAAACCCAGGCTCGGATTGGCCTGGAATTCCAGCTGGTCGTAGAGATCCTCTTCGCTCAGGCCCGGATGGGAATCGCGCAGCCGGTCCACTACCAGCAGCACGGCCTGGAACAGTGAGTACTCGCGGATGACCCGGGTCAGCCCGCTTAAAGCAGGGGCTGTAGACCCATACGTGGTGTCCATTGGTACACCTCTCCCTGTGTACTTTTTACCCGCAGCTCGTGGTACGAGTTGAGACTGGCGTAAAGAGCGAAAAACTCGTTGAGAACCGAAGCGAAGACGAACATGTCGCCTTCACCGATATAACCTTCCGGATCGATGGTCAGCTCGGTGCGCAGACCGCGCAGCGGCAGGCCCCGGTGCAGCCGGTCGACATGCTCGTGGCGGATCGACTTGAGCCCGCCCAGCAGGCGCTTGCTGACCTTTTCCAGGTGCTGGTCGTAGTAGCGCGGCAAGTCGTAGGTTTCGAGAATCACCTTGAGCGCGTCGACGTTGGCCAGCGACAGGTAGTTGAGCGACATGTTGCTGATCAGCTTCCACAGGAAGTCACGATTCAGCGGTGGCGCGTAGCTCGAAGTGGCCGGGGTGATGTTGCGGAAACTGAGGAATTCCGGGGTTTCCTCGCACGCCTGGTTGATCTCGCCGAGCTTGAGCCGGCGCGGCAGGTTCTGGTTGGTGCAGGTCAGCTCGATGGACAGGGTTTCGTGGGCCTCGGTGTGGCGGATGCCGAAGCTCAGGTAGGTGTCCAGGCCGTCATGCAGCAACGAGGAGCGCTGGCGGATGCTGTAGTGCGGGCGGCTTTGCGGGACGTCGAAACTCGGATCGTGCTCGAAGGATTCGAACGGCACATATTCCTGGTAACCCAGGCCGCCGGGCTTCCAGCCGGTCACGGTTTCCACCGAGAACACGCCGCAGTTTTCCAGGTCGTACTCGGCCGGCAGCAACAGGTACTCGTCCTGCTTGCCATCGAGACGGATCGGCAGCGCGTCGTGCTTGAACAGGTTGGCGATCGGCGTGCAATACAGCTTCACGTTGTCCAGGGTCGGCCGCAGGCGCTGGATGCCGCTCTTGCGAATGTCGAAGCGCACCTCAAGGCCGTGCAACTGCTTGAGGGTGTCCTCCGGCAGCGACTTGAGCAGGTCCAGGCCGTTCAGGTCGACGAACAGGAACTTGTCCTGGAAGGCGAAATACTCCTGCAGGTAGCGATAGCCGCGGAAGGTGTTCAGCGGGTACGGGATCAACGCCTCTTCTTCGGCAAAGCCCACCGGCTGCACGCGGTTGCCGGGCATCTTGAACGACATGGCATTGCCACTGACACCCGGGAACGGCTTGCCATCCATGCCCAGCGGCACCAGCTCGATGCCTTCGAGGTTGCGCAGCAGGCTCAGGTAGAGCATCTGGCTGATGTAGCGCTCGCCCGCCAGGTGCAGGCGCAGGCGGCTCAGGTTCAGCTCGCCGAGATGGCCGTCGCAGCTCATCTCCAGGCGCAGGCTGAGCAGTGCGCCGTCGCCTTTCACCGAGTAGTTCAGCGCGGTCAGGTCCAGCGGCAGGACTTCGGTCGGGTAGCAGGTCCGGAAGCGGCAGCGCACGTCATCGATGGGCTTGCTCTCCACCGGCGTATCACGCTCCACACGCAGGGCCGGCCCGGACTGCTTCAGCGGGTCGAACTGCAGGATGCTGAATGCCGGCAACGGCCGCATGTAGTTCGGCCACAGCAGGTGCATCAGCGAGTGGCTCAGCTCCGGCAGCTCGTCATCGAGTTTCTGCCGCAGGCGACCGGTGAGGAACGCGAAACCTTCGAGCAGGCGCTCCACATCCGGGTCCCGCCCGGCCTGCCCGAGAAACGGCGCCAGGGCCGGACTACGCTCGGCGAAACGGCGACCCAGCTGGCGCAGCGCGGTGAGTTCGCTTTGGTAGTAGTGGTTAAAGGACACGGGTTACCTGCTTGGTGTTGAATTCGGGTGAACTCGGTATGTGCGTCGACGTAGTCTTCATATTCATTCGGGCAGTTGATTCAGGAAGTTCATTCAGCCCAACCCAAAATCGGCATTCAGGCTGGAGGCAAATTAGCGAAGTAGCTACCAACTGCCTCAAGCAACGGAACAGACATCAGACATAGAAAGACCAGAGCCCTATGCCCCTTGGAATTCCTGATACCGGCAAACAGGCCACCAATCGCCACAAAAAAACAGACGATTGCCAAAACGCCAAACAGGTCGCTATCCGCCAATACCGCCAAATAACCTTTAAGATCCATCACTTATTGAACCCCGGTTCGCGACAGACAAATGGTTTGTTGTAGACCTGTTGCGCCGCGTCTCAAGGTCACAGGAAACAGGAGGAAGCCGGCGAACTTAGTCATTGAGTTCACCCTTTGCCCCTTGCTTTGCGATTCGCTGCGATAAATATTTATTCACTTTATTCGCAACAAGTATCGCCACTGCAGTCAAGCTGCCGCTCAACGCACTGTATGCAAATGCTCGAACAGGGTATTCAGGAAGCAGGTAAATCGATATCAGGGCGACCATAACCATTAGCGCCCCCCATTTAACTGCGACCTTTGGAACTAGAGAAGCAACAAGGTTCACCGCAACAAAAAGATAAAAAACCATGTACATGGCGATCCCGATGGATGCGCCTCGGGAAGTCAGCCCACCAAACAGGTGTTTATATAAAGAAACCCCGTAATAGTTGAGCACCACATATGCCACACAGGCACAGAAGTGGACAAACAAGCCTACAGCGATCCTCGCTATCACTTCTGCCAAACCCCGTACTTTTGTACCGAATCTTGTGTAATGGAGCTTCTCAGTTTCTGGTCCGATGCACCGCGGTACACAGTGCTGGTTACGATCTTTTCGCGATAGCCCATGCGACCGGCAAACACCCTTACCTTTTCCACACGTAGCTCAAAGTTTTCAGAAGCCCATAGCGCGCCACGTAAGACCATGTGGTTGTCATACTCATTGGAAAAGTCTTCCTTTGGAAATACAGGAAGACCGTCTCCATACTTCATGCCCGTCTCGACCGTCTTCAGGATAGAGGCTTCAAGTTGCTTGGTTTCTTCAAAATAAAGACGGTATGTATCAGTAGCGAATGGTATCTGCCCTACAGCATCGGACCAATAAGGCTTGCCCTCAATCATTACTATCAGAAACTTGGCTCCGCCTTCTGCGCTGTTTTTCCAGTCGCCAGGCATTTTTGGTGCAAAGCTGATCGACATACGATCCACGACTGCGAACTTGATGATTTGCGCCCATGTAAAGTGCTTGTACGCACTATAAGACTCCGAACCAGCTGTTTGAGACTCCGGATTAACCCATATCATTTTCCGGTAATTATCCGCCAACGGTTCAAACCACTGACGTTTTGCCTCGTACAGCTTCTCGGCCGTCAGAATTCGGAATTGAATGTCTGAGGCTGCTGGTTTTAGAGCAAAAAGCGGCACCCCATTATTCCTGGTTACCAACCAGACATTGGGCAATGGAAGCTGTTTCGGCTTCTTGTCCTCACTGGGCGTTGTTTCCGCCTTAATTTTCAGCTCCGTCTTTCTATCGGAAGTCTCGAAAACATGGGAAACGCCGTCGATAACAATTGTGGTTTCCACGCAGTTACTCCGACGACACGTAAATGGTGACCATTTCGCTTTGCTTACCGGTTGAAAAACATCCAGTTCCTCCAGCTGCCGATGAACATCCAGCTTTTTCTATTCCACTTTCAGAAACCATCCTGTAATTCAAGTTGGCGGCTGGCTGCCCATCTGCAGTCTGGAACGAAAAAATACGATTGAAGACTCCAGGAATGACTACAGGCTCCGGCGCCACAAACGGCGCCGCCGAGTGGGAGTTCCCGATAATCACCGTCCCCGACCCACCGATAACGATATTTCCATGAGTCCCGACCGAATCAACCGTGGCCGCCGGTTTACCGTTGATCAAAACAGTGCTTGCCAAACCACCGGACATCGCACCGCCACACGCAGAAGCATCACCTTCGCGGGCGGCGGCGAGGCCATCGAAGAACACGTCGCCGGAACCGGCGGCGATCGGGTTGGTACCGTGACCTGGCAATGGGCAAGCGGTCGGGTCTGAAACACGAGCGGCAGGTTTACCGGACATGTTCACCTCCCATAGGCAAGAGGGGTGGCGTGAACGTTGGCGGCGTAGCCAGCTTTGCCGAGGGAACAGGTTTCGCCGGGTCATGCAGCAGTACCGCTTGGGTAGCGGCGATGATAGAAAGGCGCGCGCCTTTCACTTCAACGGCTTTGTCATTGGCCTCGATGGTTACGCTGTGGCCACTTTTGAAGGTCAGTCGGTGAACCTGCCGGCCTTCTTCCTGAACGATTTCATGAGTGTCCAGATCCAGCAGGTTGGTCAGCCCTATCGTGGCATCGGGCGTGCCGAATGAAACATGGTTGACTGGCTCAACGGCGTGACTTGCCGTCTCGCCCAAACGAATGAAATTGTCTTCGCTCATCTTCATGTCACCTTGACCTGTCCGCTGCCATCCAGGCGCGCGGAAAAACTGACCTGGCGCTTGAACCCGTCCACCTCAAGCAGGCCTTCGATATTGAAAGCCAGCTTGAGCTGGTCGTGATCGCGCGGCAGGGAAACGACACGCACATTGCTCAGACGCGGTTCGTAGGCTTCGATGAAGCTTTCGATGGCCAGGCGAGCCTGGCTCAGGGCGTCGTGCAGGCTCAGGCGCATGTCGTTGAGATCGGGCAGCCCGTAATCGGACAGCGTCTGCACGCTGCCCGCACGGGTGCTGAGCATCTTGCCCAGATGGGCAGCCACCGACGCCATGGCGGAAACCTCGCGGCTCCAGCCGACACGTTTGTCGGCCTCGCCACTCAGGCGTTCGAAAAGGCTGCCGTATCCGGTCATGACCTAGCTCCTGGTTACTCTTTGTCCAGCTTGCCAACCAGCGACAGGGTGAAATCGGCACCCATGTACTTGAAGTGCGGGCGCACGTTCAGGCTGACGCGGTACCAGCCCGGCTCACCTTCCACATCGCTGACGATGATCTGCGCGGCGCGCAGCGGACGGCGGCCACGAACTTCGGCACTCGGGTTTTCCTGGTCGGCGACGTACTGGCGGATCCACTTGTTGAGTTCCAGCTCGAGGTCGGTACGTTCTTTCCACGAACCGAGTTGCTCGCGCTGCAGCACTTTCAGGTAGTGAGCCAGGCGGTTGACGATCATCATGTACGGCAGCTGGGTGCCGAGCTTGTAGTTCAGCTCCGCAGCCTTGCCTTCGGCGCTGATGCCGAAGAACTTCGGCTTCTGCACCGAGCTTGCGGAGAAGAACGCCGCGTTGTCGCTGCCTTTGCGCATGGTCAGGGAGATGAAGCCTTCCTCGGCCAGTTCGTATTCACGACGGTCGGAAACCAGGACCTCAGTCGGGATCTTGGTTTCGATTTCGCCCATGCTTTCGAAGTGGTGCAGCGGCAGGTCTTCTACTGCGCCACCGCTCTGCGGGCCGATGATGTTCGGGCACCAGCGGAACTTGGCGAAGCTGTCGGTCAGCTTGGTACCGAAGGCGTACGCGGTGTTGCCCCACAGGTAGTGCTCGTGGCTGTTGGCAACGGTTTCCTTGTAGACGAAGGATTTGACCGGGTTCTCTTCCGGATCGTACGGGTTGCGCAGCAGGAAGCGCGGTACGGTCAGGCCGATGTAGCGCGAGTCTTCCGACTGGCGGAAGCTCTGCCATTTGGCGAACTGCGGGCCTTCGAAGTGGTCTTTCAGATCCTTCAGGTCCGGCAGGCCGGTGAAGCTTTCCAGGCCGAAGAACTTCGGACCGGCCGCGGCGATGAACGGCGCGTGGGACATGCAGGCAACGCTGGACACGTACTGCATCAGCTTCACGTCTGGCGAGCTTGGCGACATGAAGTAGTTGGCGATGATCGCGCCCACCGGCTGGCCACCGAACTGGCCGTATTCAGCGGTGTAGATGTGCTTGTACAGGCCAGACTGCATCACTTCCGGCGAATCTTCGAAGTCGTCCAGCAGGTCCTGCTTGGAGACGTTGAGGATTTCGATCTTGATGTTTTCGCGGAAGTTGGTGCGGTCGACCAGCAACTGCAGGCCACGCCAGGCCGATTCCAGGGACTGGAAGTCTTCGTGGTGGAGGATTTCGTCCATCTGGCGGCTGAGCTTGGCATCGATCTCGGCGATCATGCGGTCAACCATGGCTTTCTTGACCGGCTCACCATCGTTCTGAGGCTTGAGCAGCTCTTCGATGAAGGCCGACACACCGCGCTTGGCGATGTCGTAGGCTTCGTCGTCCGGAGTCAGGCGGGTTTCGGCGATGATGCTGTCGAGAATGCTGTACTCGCCGTTCTCGTTGCTTTTCTGTTGTGCTGCACTAGTGCTCATAGTGTTTGGCTTCCTTGACTGATAGAGACTCAGGCTTCGGTGGCTGCGGCGTTCAGGCCCAGCTCACCGAGTACACGACCGCGCGATTCGTCGTCGGCGAGTACGCCTTCGATGGCTTTACGGAATGCAGGGGCGTTACCCAGCGGCCCCTTGAGGGCCACCAGCGCGTCGCGCAGTTCCATCAGTTTTTTCAGCTCAGGCACTTGCTCGACCAGGCTGGCCGGGTTGAAGTCCTTCATCGAGTTGACGCGCAGCTTGACCGCCAGCTCTTCGGTGTCGCCCTCTTCCTGAAGACGGTTAGGCACGCTCAGCGTCAGGCTCAGCTCCTGCTTGGCCAGCACTTCGTCGAACGTCATTTTGTCGATGCTGATCGGCTTGCGGTCTTCCACTTTGCGCTCGTCCACGCGCTGGGTGTAATCACCGATTGCCAGTAGCTTCAACGGCAGTTCAATCTCTTCCTGAGCACCGCCGGTGGCGGGTTTGAAGGTGACGTTGATGCGTTCCTTGGGGGCTACCGAGCCTTCTTTGGCCATGGCTTTTCTCCTTGCGGTTGTTGGCCCTGGGGCCTATTCGAGTACCACTTCGAGATCGAGGTGGCACAGCCTGCGATAAATCTCTTCCTTGCGTTCTCGCACTGCGTGGTTCTGCGGCAACAACTCACAGCAGCTATGCAGGAGGTGCAGCACTTCCAACGCAAGATCCGGCTCCCAGGCATGCAGGCCCGAGCTCAGTAATTCTTGATCGAGGGTTTCAAGCTGGGTCTTGGCCAGTTCGTATTTCTTGGCCATGAAGCACAGCCGCGCCAGGCTGAACTGCCAGAAGAACCGCACCCGCCCGCCGTGGGCGTTCTGCAGGCCTTGCTTGAGGACCTGCACGGCGGCCTTGAGGCCGTCCTTGCGCAGGATCGGCAAGACCTCTTCGAGGGCTTCTTCCCAGGCCGGCTGGCTGGTGGTCGCTTCGACCTTGCGCGGCGCACTGGCGCTTTGCAGATGGGGCATGACGTGAGCGCTGATCCAGCTGCGGGTGGCCGGATCGGCAAAAGGCGCACCGTCGTGGAAACGCAGTTCGACCACCCCCGGCAGACGCTGCAACAGGAGTGCGAAGTGAAACTCCACTTCGCGCATTGCCTGGTCGGCGTTCAGCCCCTGCAGGCATTCCCAGACCATGCGCTGGCCGTCGAACCAGAACGGCGCCCTGGCCAGGCTGGCTTCGAGCTCCACCAGCAGGTCGGCGTACTGCCCGTTGGCAAAACGTTCCTGATAGGTCTTGAGCTTGTCGGCCGGCAACCCGCGCAACGCGGTGATCTGCTCGGCATTGCGCTCCGGGACGGCATCGATGGGCAACCACAGCATGGTGCGATTCAGGCGCAGGGCGCGCACATCGGTGGCCTTCTGCTTGAGCCACCAGGCGCTCAGCGGCCGGGCGTTTTCCTGCAACGCGCGCAGGGCCTTCTGCGCTTCCTTCTCGTTGTCGATCGGCGCGCCGGGCGTGAACAGCTGGGTCGCGGCCTGCTTGACCTGCGCCACCACTGCGCCCACGGCGCCGGGTTCCGGCTGGTTGTCGGCGGCGCGCTGGACCATGGTCGACAGCCGCCGGCAGATCGGCAGCAGCAAGGGCGCGTTGTCGCCCAGATGCTCGGTGAGCACGGCGTCGAGCCCTTCCAGATGTTCCACCAGGCGGCGGAACAGCGGCAGTTGCTCCTTGATCGCGATGTTTTCGCCCAACACCTGCTCGAGACGCGGCACCAGCCAGCCGATGGCGGCAGCCCGGGTACGCAGTTTGGCGGGGTGGATCTGCGCCCAATGCTGTTCGCACAGGTGCTGCAGAAGACCAAGGCCGGCCAGCAGGCCGGGGAAGGATTCACGCTGATACAAGGCCCAGGTGAGCCAGGCGGCCACCCGCAGATCCTTGGACTGGGTACGCAGCAGCGCTTCACTGTTTTCGAGGATTTTCAGCCAGTCGATCTGGCCGCTTTCGTGCATGGATTGGGCTTTGCCCAGCTCACTTTCCAGTGCCTCGTATTCGCTGGAGAAGCGAACGTCCTCGCCCGCAAAACTCTCTTTGGAAACAGAGGCCTTGGCGAGGTCGAGGTAATGGGCAGAAAGTTTACTTGAGTAGGACATCCATGGCCTTTTTTGAGATTACGGTCTATACGCACGCGAGACTTTTTTCACGTGCTGGACAGTATCGAAGAGCGTACTCATCCAATTGAGCCTGCTCTTTCAAGAGCGCGCATCGTAATCAGTATGATGGCCACTAGCAAGCATCCCTTCAAACGACAAGACGAACTGTCATCGGCTGCTCGTAAGAGATTGCCTTATATATGACAGGGGTTCCCCTTAGGCAGTCAGTTGAATCCCTATTTCAACCAGAAACGCTGGGAGCCGCCGGCCAGAGCCTTGCGCGATATAAACCAGAGAACGATTCAATGATTAAGGGACAATGCCAGACAGGGTCGAAAAGTGCCGGATACGGGAACAATCTTAATTTTGAACTTTTATAAAAAAGTGCAGTCCGCGTACAACACCTAACTTTGAAAAGTGCCACCAATATGATGGCACTCGAGACGGTAGTTTGCTATCGCAACAATCTGTATGTTTCTTGAACAGTACAGATGGAGTTCTAACGAAACTTGCTTCATGCATTCCTGTTCTTTATATACGGAACAGCCACCCATAAAAAATGGGCATCCGAAGTATCGGCTTGCCCATTTTTCAATACGGTTCTCCCTGCTATCGAGGGAGTTCGCAACAGTTATGGATTGACGCTGTCTTTCAGCGATTTGCCTGGCTTGAAAGCTACGGTGTTGCTGGCCTTGATCTTCACCGGCTCACCGGTTTGCGGGTTCTTGCCGGTACGGGCGCCACGGTGACGCTGCAGGAAGGTTCCGAAACCTACCAGGGTGACGCTGTCTTTACGATGCAGGGCGCCGGTGATTTCTTCGAGAACGGCGTTGAGAACGCGGTTGGCTTGTTCTTTGGTCAGATCCGCTTTTTCAGCAATTGCAGCGGCGAGTTCTGGTTTACGCATAGTGAAGCCTCTTTGACGGTTTTTTGTTGTTATGTCCGTGCTGTTCTTCCGGAACAGCGCCCAAGGCGCCGCAGGCTCTACTCTGCGGCAGACGGGTGTGAGGATGGCACGCGGTTAGGAGTGGCGCCAGTCTCTGCGCGACCTTTGTAGCGGCAAACACATGATTATTCCGACAGAACGACCGGTATTTAGGCCAATAAGCCGGGAAGCTCCTTGTTCAGGGCCAATTTCTCCATGACCGCGGCCCCGGTCAGGGCATAACCCAGCAGCTTGCCGCTGGCATCGCGGCACAGCGCCTTGATGTCGGCGCCCTGCCCCTCGACCGCCCACACGCCTTCCAGGCCGCGTGGCGGTGGCGAAACCACCAATGGACAGACCGGGGTTTTCACGGTGATCGGCATCGGCCCGTAACTGACTGCCGTCGGGTTACCCGCCAGGGTTTGTGCCAGCGCTCGCGCACAACTCATGAGGGGCATGACGTACAGCAAATTCAGCCCATCGACCTCGGCGCAGTCACCCAAGGCATAGATGTTGGCGTGGGACGTCTTGAGATGCCGGTCCACCACCACCCCGCGGTTGACCATCAACCCCGCGGCGGCGGCCAGGTCGATGCGTGGGCGCAGGCCGATCGCCGACACCACCAGATCGCAGGCGATCACCTCGCCGTCGGACAGATGCGCTTCGAGGCCATCCGCTGTGCGCTGCAAGCGATTGAGCACCGGCCCCAGATGGAAGCGCGCGCCCAGGCTTTCCAGCCCGGCCTGTACCGCGGCAGCTGCCGCAGGATGCAACAGCGTCGGCATGACCTGCTCGCAAGGCGCTACCAGGTCCACTTCATAACCGCCGAGGATCAGGTCGTTGGCGAACTCGCAGCCGATCAGGCCGGCGCCCAGCAGCAACACCCGGCGCTTGCCGGCCGCGGCCGCGCGAAAGCGCGCGTAGTCTTCCAGGTCGTTGATCGGGAAAATCAGGTCGCCGGCATCGCCCTCCACCGGTACACGCACGGTTTCCGCGCCCCAGGCGAGGATCAGGTCGCGGTAGTTCACCGCTTCTTCACCAATCCACAGGCGCTTGTGGCCAGGGTCGATGCCGCTGATGCGGGTATGGGTGCGCACCTCGGCCTTCAACTGCTCGGCCATGGCGCCGGGTTCGGCCATGCTCAGGCCGTCGGCTTCCTTGTTCTTGCCGAAGCCGGTGGAAAGCATCGGCTTGGAATAGGAACGTCCGTCATCGGCGGTAATCAGCAGCAGCGGCGTTTCGCTATCGAGCTTGCGAAACTCTCGGGCCAGGTTGTAGCCGGCCAGCCCGGTGCCCACGATGACGACAGGTGCGTTCATTCCTTACTCCTTCAGGTTCAGGGGATCACCAGGTTGTGATCAGCCGATCTCGATCATTTCGAAATCCATTTTGCCGACTCCGCAATCCGGGCAGAGCCAGTCTTCAGGCACGTCTTCCCAGCGGGTACCGGGCACGATTCCGTCGTCCGGCCAGCCGTCGGCTTCGTTGTAGATCAGGCCGCAGACCACACATTGCCACTTTTTCATTTACGCGTTTCCTCAGGTTCTCAGGCTGTTGCCGGCGGGATGGTCGATGAATCGACTCTGGATGACGCCAGGGGGCGCGTCCGGCCCAGCGCGTTTTGTACTGATGAGCACCGACGGATGCAAGCACGTTCGCTGCGGACGGCCGCTCCATTGCGGCAAAATCGCCTGTCGCCATGCTAAGCTCGCGGCCTCATTTGCTGCCAATAATGACCCACTGTGCCGCACTCAATCTCTCCATTTTCCACCCCGGACTGGCTCTCGCAAAGCCGGCTGACGCCCCTCCCCGACGCACAGACCCTCGATTGGCTGTTCGATGAAGGTTCGCTGACCCAGCGCCTGACCCGTCTCTCCAATGACGGTTTCAGCGTGACGCCGCTGGTCGAGGGCTGGCAGACCCTGCGTGCCGACGAATGCGCCGCGCTGGACCTGCCGCTAGGTAGCCAGGGCTGGGTACGCGAGGTGTATCTGCGCGGTCACGGCCAGGCCTGGGTATTCGCCCGCAGCGTGGCGGCCCGTAGCGCCCTGCAGGATGGCGGGCTGAACATGGACGAACTGGGCAGCCGCTCCCTGGGCGAACTGCTGTTCTGCGACCAGGCCTTTGCGCGCCGCCCCATCGAGGTCTGCCATTACCCACGCCCGTGGCTGCCCGACGAGGTGCAAGCCGATGACCTCTGGGCCCGCCGTTCACGCTTCGATCGCGCAACCCTGAGCGTGCTGGTCGCCGAAATCTTCCTGCCGTCCCTGTGGAGCGCCGTCGGCGCCCAGCCGGAGAACCGCTGATGTATCAGAGCCTGCTCAAATCCCTCAACCGCCTGAATCCGCGCGCCTGGGACTTTATCCAGCTGACCCGCATGGACAAGCCGATCGGCATCTACCTGCTGCTCTGGCCGACCCTCTGGGCCCTGTGGATTGCCGGCGAAGGCTCGCCATCGCTGGCCAATATCGTGATTTTCGTCCTCGGCGTGACCCTCACCCGGGCCGGCGGTTGCGTGATCAACGACTGGGCCGACCGCAAGGTCGACGGCCACGTGAAGCGCACCGAACAGCGTCCGCTGGTCAGCGGCAAGATCAGTTCCAAGGAAGCCCTGGTGTTCTTCGCCGTGCTGATGTTCATCAGCTTCCTGCTGGTGCTGTGCACCAACGCGGCGACCATCTGGCTGTCGCTGGGCGGCCTGGCCCTGGCGGCCACCTACCCCTTCATGAAGCGCTACACCTATTACCCGCAAGTGGTGCTGGGCGCCGCGTTCTCCTGGGGCATCCCGATGGCCTTCACCGCCGAGACCGGCGAGCTGCCGGCCACCGCCTGGCTGTTGTACATCGCCAACCTGCTGTGGACCGTGGGTTATGACACCTATTACGCGATGACCGACCGCGACGACGACCTGAAGATCGGGGTGAAATCCACCGCGATCCTGTTCGGCGAAGCCGACCGGGTGATCATCCTGACCCTGCAGGGCCTGGCGCTGGGGTGCCTGCTGCTGGCGGGCGCGCGTTTCGAGTTGGGTATCTGGTTCCACCTGGGTTTGCTGGTGGCGGCCGGGTGTTTTGCCTGGGAGTTCTGGTACACCCGCGATCGCGACCGGATGAAGTGCTTCAAGGCCTTCCTGCATAACCACTGGGCGGGGTTGGCGATTTTCCTGGGGATAGTCGTGGATTACGCGGTTCGCTGAGGATCGTGATCGCGGGCCAGCCTCGCTCCTGCGCAGGAAAGAGGCTGGCCCGCGATAATCGCCCTGCCATCAATCAGGCTTGGCTACTTTCCAGGCGCCGTCCATCTTGCCGTCGCCGGTCATGTCACCGGCTTTCTTGTCCATCACGAAGGTGTACAGCGGCTTGCCGTCGTAGGCCCACTGCATGGAGCCGTCGTCACGCTTGATGACGGTCCACTCGCCCATGGCCTTGTCGCCGCTGGCGGCCATCAGCGGCGGCCAGTTGGCGGCGCACTTGTCGTTACACATGGACTTGCCATCGGCATCCTTGGCAAAGGTGTACAGGGTCATGCCCTTGTGGTCGACGTACATACCGTCTTTGACCATCGCCGGTTCCGCGGCGAACGCCAGCCCCGGCAGGGCCAGCGCAGCGCTCAGCAACAGGGTTTTCCAGGATTGCGTGAGTTGAGTCATAGAAACCTTCTTTGGTGGTTGTCAGGATTCGGACCCAAAGCTTAGTCCACGAATGCAGCCCTCGCCCCAGCACCTAAAATACTGTCACACGACTGCAATAATTCCGTTATCTAATGCGGCGCAAGACAGTTAAATGACAAGAGGATTAAGCATGGTTGGCAGGAGCATTCTGATCGTTGACGACGAAGCGCCCATTCGCGAAATGATCGCCGTTGCGTTGGAAATGGCCGGCTACGACTGCCTGGAGGCGGAGAACTCCCAGCAGGCCCATGCCATCATCGTCGACCGCAAGCCCGACCTGATCCTGCTCGACTGGATGCTGCCCGGCACCTCCGGCATCGAGCTGGCCCGGCGCCTGAAACGCGATGAGCTGACCGGTGACATCCCGATCATCATGCTCACCGCCAAGGGCGAAGAGGACAACAAGATCCAGGGCCTGGAAGTCGGCGCCGACGACTACATCACCAAGCCGTTCTCCCCTCGCGAGCTGGTCGCGCGCCTCAAGGCCGTGCTGCGCCGCGCCGGCCCGACCGACGGCGAGGCGCCGATTGAAGTCGGCGGCCTGCTGCTGGACCCAATCAGCCACCGCGTGACCATCGACGGCAAACCGGCCGAGATGGGCCCGACCGAATACCGCCTGCTGCAATTCTTCATGACCCACCAGGAACGCGCCTACACCCGCGGCCAGTTGCTGGACCAGGTCTGGGGCGGCAACGTCTACGTCGAAGAGCGTACCGTCGACGTGCATATCCGCCGCCTGCGCAAAGCCTTGGGCGATGCCTACGAGAATCTGGTACAAACCGTGCGCGGCACCGGCTACCGGTTCTCAACTAAAAGTTGAGAAAGCTGCAAGCCTCAAGCTGCAAGAAAGAGCAAAAGCAAACGCAGATCCGCTTCAACCTTGCAGCTTGTAGCTTGCAACTTGCAGCTGATCCGCTAAGGATCCCAAGTGAACCAGAACTGGCATGGCACCCTGATTCGCCACATGCTGCTGTTGGTCACCGGCTGCCTGCTGGTGGGCCTGATCAGCGGTTACTACGGCTGGAGCCTGGCCCTCGGCCTGGGGATCTATCTGGCCTGGACCCTCAAGCAACTGCTGCGCCTGCACGAATGGCTGCGCCTGCACCAACCTGATGAAGCACCGCCCGATGGCTACGGCCTGTGGGGCGAGGTGTTCGACAGCATCTACCACCTGCAACGCCGCGACCAACGGGTGCGCGGGCGCCTGCAAGCGGTGATCGACCGGGTCCAGGAGTCCACCGCGGCGCTGAAAGACGCGGTGATCATGCTCGACAGCGACGGCAACCTGGAATGGTGGAACCGCGCCGCGGAAACCCTGCTGGGCCTGAAGACCCCGCAGGACAGCGGCCAGCCGGTGACCAACCTGGTGCGCCATCCGCGCTTCAAGGAATATTTCGAGCAGGACAATTACAACGAGCCGCTGGAAATCCCCTCGCCGACCAACGACCGCGTACGCATCCAGCTGTACATCACCCGCTACGGCAACAACGAACACCTGATGCTGGTGCGCGACGTGACCCGCATCCACCAGTTGGAACAGATGCGCAAGGACTTCATCGCCAACGTCTCCCACGAGCTGCGCACGCCGCTGACGGTGATCTGTGGCTACCTGGAAACCCTGCTCGACAACGTCGAGGAAGTGAACCCACGCTGGAGCCGCGCCCTGCAGCAGATGCAGCAGCAAGGCGGGCGCATGCAGACCCTGCTCAACGACCTGCTGCTGTTGGCCAAGCTGGAAGCCACCGACTACCCGTCGGACAACCAGCCGGTGCCGATCGATGCGCTGCTGCAATCGATCAAGAGCGATGCCCAGGCGCTGTCCGGGGAGCGCAACCAGCGCATCACCCTGGAAGCCGACGCGCAGATCCAGCTCAAGGGCAGCGAGGCGGAACTGCGCAGCGCCTTTTCCAACCTGGTGTTCAACGCCGTGAAATACACCCCGGCCGAGGGCAACATCCGCATCCGCTGGTGGGGCGACGAGCAAGGCGCGCACCTGAGCGTGCAGGACTCGGGGATCGGCATCGACAGCAAGCACTTGCCGCGCCTGACCGAACGCTTCTACCGGGTCGACTCCAGCCGCAACTCCAACACCGGCGGCACCGGCCTGGGCCTGGCCATCGTCAAGCATGTGCTGCTGCGCCACCGGGCGCGCCTGGAGATCAGCAGCGTACCCGGCCACGGCAGCACTTTTACCTGCCATTTCGCCCCGGCCCAGGTGAAAAGATTCCGTGCCGGCACCCTGACCGACCAGCGGTGACAGCCACGCGCCACTAGGCAATCGCCCTGCCAGCCGCTACATTGGCTGGCTTGCGCCTGCCATTGCGCCGCGCATTTCTCTCTTTTTCGAATACACGGAACCCGCAAAACTCCATCATGGACCCTTCCCCTGGTTTTACCCTCGCGTCTCTTTTCGCCGACTTCGGCATGATTCTTTTTGCACTGCTCCTGGTTCTGCTCAACGGCTTTTTCGTAGCCGCCGAGTTCGCCATGGTCAAACTGCGCTCGACCCGGGTCGAGGCCATCGCCCACAAGAACGGCTGGCGCGGACAGATCCTGCGCACCGTACACAGCCAGCTGGATGCCTACCTTTCCGCGTGCCAGCTGGGTATCACCCTGGCCTCCCTCGGCCTCGGCTGGGTCGGTGAACCGGCCTTCGCGCACCTGCTGGCGCCGCTGCTCAGCGCCGTGGGCGTGGACTCGCCGGAAGTGGTCAAGGGCGTGTCGTTCTTTACCGCCTTCTTCATCATTTCCTACCTGCACATCGTGGTCGGCGAGCTGGCGCCCAAGTCCTGGGCGATCCGCAAGCCCGAGCTGCTGTCGCTGTGGACGGCGGTGCCGCTGTACCTGTTCTACTGGCTGATGTACCCGGCGATCTACCTGCTCAACGCCAGCGCCAACACCATCCTGCGCATCGCCGGTCAGGGCGAGCCCGGCCCGCATCACGAACACCACTACAGCCGCGAAGAACTGAAGCTGATCCTGCACTCCAGCCGGGGCCAGGACCCCAGCGACCAGGGCATGCGCGTGCTGGCCTCGGCCGTGGAAATGGGCGAGCTGGAAGTGGTGGACTGGGCCAATTCCCGGGAAGACCTGATCAGCGTGGAGTTCAACGCGCCGCTGAAACAGATTCTCGCCCTGTTCCGCCGCCACAAGTTCAGCCGCTACCCGGTCTACGACAGCGAGCGCAACGAGTTCGTCGGCCTGCTGCACATCAAGGACCTGCTGCTGGAACTGGCGGCGCTGGACCATATCCCCGAATCGTTCAACCTGGCCGAGCTGACCCGCCCGCTGGAACGCGTTTCCCGGCACATGCCGCTGTCGCAGCTGCTGGAACAATTCCGTAAAGGCGGTTCCCACTTCGCCCTGGTGGAGGAAGCCGACGGCAAGATCATCGGCTACCTGACCATGGAAGACGTGCTGGAAGTGCTGGTCGGCGACATCCAGGACGAACACCGCAAGGCCGAGCGCGGCATCCTCGCCTACCAGCCCGGCAAGTTGCTGGTGCGCGGCGATACCCCGCTGTTCAAGGTGGAACGCCTGCTGGGCATCGACCTGGACCATATCGAGGCCGAAACCCTCGCCGGCCTGGTCTACGAGACCCTGAAACGGGTACCGGAAGAAGAAGAGGTCATGGAAGTCGAAGGCCTGCGCATCATCATCAAGAAGATGAAAGGCCCGAAAATCGTCCTGGCCAAGGTGTTGATGCTCGATTGAGCAAGGCCTGAGCCCCCTATCGCGAGTAATCGACGCTCGATTGCTCGCGATCCCCTCCCCTGATGACACCCGCCCCGCAGATCGC
>NZ_QHHP01000004.1:262680-265198 GCF_003184125.1 Pseudomonas sp. RW409
GCATCGTCAGCCGCGTTCGCTGGCCGATGCACACCGGTCAGCTGGAAGGAATAAACAATCGAATAAAGGTCATCAAACGAATGGCGTACGGTTACCGGGATAGCGAATTCTTTTTCATGAAGATCAAGAGCGTCTTTCCCGGTATTCCGTGAAGAACCTTTTTTATTGAGGGTCCGACTCCCCCGCTTCCAGGCCAATCATCCGGCCCGGATCGATATCTGCTCAATCGGCAGAAGCCAGGACTCCACGAATTTCCTTCTTCACCGCCTCGAAATCCGCCGCCGCGCGGGGATCGTCCAGCAGCCGAGCTGCCAACACCGCGGCGCTTATCTTTCCGCCCTCCAGGTCGCTGGGGAAATGCACACCGGCGATAACCCGGCTGTCGGCATTGATCTGTGCGCGGCTGAACAGTTCACTGCGTTTCTCCGGCAGCGCCATGCTCAGCAAGGTGGCATTGAGATACCCATTCATCGAATGACCGCTGGGGTAGGAATCGCCCTCGGGTGGCGGCAGTACCGGCTTCACCAGTGCCGAGGCTTCGTATGGGCGCGGCCGACCATAGCTGTGCTTGGCCGGCATCAGGAACTGCACCAGGTCTTCCTGGGCCCGCCGGAAGAAGGCACGGGTCAGGGGCAGGCGCTCGATGCTGAAACCGGCGCCGAGGGATTCCCTGGCGAAGTGGAACACGCTGTCCTCCCATTCATCATCCTGCTGGACCTGGCTCACCTGCGCCCTGCTGCGCGCCGCCTGGGCCGCCAGCACCGCTTTCAAATCACTGTGCTGCAGCGACGAATCGACAGCAGGTGGTGGCGGCAGGTAGTCAGCCAGCTGGAACTGATTCGCCGGCAGATAAGGCAAGGCCGCCTGCTCCGCCAGGACGATCCCCGCGCCGGACAGGGCCAGAAAAAACAGCAATGAACGCGTCAGAACAGGCATATCAAGGTCCTCGTTATTGTGAGGAGAAAAGCCGTTTGGCTTGTTCCCACCGGACCTTCACTCATGAGGCCGGCGCCTTCTTATCGACCATTTCCCTGGGGCTTACTTGTCCCTCCTTGCCAAGGGTATGACAGTCGCTGCCAGGACCAGGTCTGAAAGCTAAGCTTTTGTTTTTGCAAGCTTTAGCGCGTAGGACTCATCTCTGGATAGTGAGAGTTTTGTTAATTAAAACTGTAGGAAATTTCGTAGACCCACCCCCGCCAAAAACAATGAAATGCTCCCGCGATGACACGGAAGATTCAGGGAGGCTGTCTGTTTGATTGGCTCTGACGGGAGATCTTTTCTCGAGCACGCTCGTCCCTAAAAAGGGAGCGGCTGGAACCGGATCACGGCTTGTTCTGCTCAAGCGGGCGCCAATCGAAATGCTGCCGTTCGCCGACGCCATTGAAGTCGACGCGATAGGTGTGTTGCTTGCCGCCGATATCGCAGACGCCGATCAGGTCGTGGTTATGCTGCTCGCGAGGCGGTGGCATCTGGATACGCACGGTGCCGTGGCAGTTTTCGTAGTTGCAGGGCGCGGTATTGCGATACAGCAGGTAGTCGCCGCTTTCATCACGCTCGACCCAACGCCCATCGATGAACCGGGCCTGGTCGGGAGGAATGCTGGCGGTGGCCATCTTGCGTTTGCCGTTGCACAGCATCACCCCGCCCATGGCGACGGCCATGATGAGGTAGGCCAGGATCCGCGACTCCACATTGAAGTAGGAAAGGATGCCCAGCGCGTCGGCCAGGATCGACATGACCGAAAGCGCCAGTGCCGGCAGCGACAGGAAAAATGCCACCGCGCCTTTGATGACGCTGCCCCGGCTCACCCGTTCGACGCTCCTGGGGTCGATGACGAACTGAATGCTGGTGCGCTCGGGCGCCTGATTCTGGGCAATGTTGATGTGGTTGGCATCGCCAATGGAGCCGATATTGATGCGGTTACCGTCAGACATGAACCTGAGCCCTTTCCGGTTATGGGTGGGTCGCGCTACCTACAAGATTATGCCGAGATAGGCGCCCATGCTTGAAAAGATCAGTGCACTCCCCTTCACCACCCGCTATTAATAGCCTTCTTCACTCAAGGACCCGAGCCCCATGAAATTCGACACCGCCTACTGCATCAGCCTCGACGACAAGCTGTCGATCTATGACGTGCGCGATCTGAATTTCGACGAGACCATGGCCTTCGACTCGGCCAAGGAACAGTTCCAGTGTCCCAATGACGCCTGTCGCGCTGCCTTTGCCGCGGACAACCAGTTGGGTACCTTCAATGCCAAGAACGTCAATTACATCCGCACCCCGCACTTCAAGAACCTGCCCGGCACCCGGCATATCGAAGACTGTCCGTATGGCACCAGCAGGACCCTGGCAGCCGGCTTGGAAGGCGCGCAGGACGAGGATGATCGGGAAGAGCACTTCCCGTCGGAGTTGCTCCTGACCCGCCGCGAATATGCGCGCAAGCCCGCCACCCCGCCAGCGGATGTCGACACGCCAAGCACTGCAGCGCCCGCCCCCTCCTCCAGCCCGCGCGCACCTC
>NZ_QHHP01000004.1:265208-342734 GCF_003184125.1 Pseudomonas sp. RW409
GGTGCAGATCGACCAGGGCCCGGTGCGTGGCGCGACCGCGCTGTTGCCGGTGCAGCAGTGGTTCTTCGAATCGCCGATGAGCGAGCGCCATCACTGGAACCAGTCGGTACTGCTCAAGCCGGCCCAGCCGTTGCGCGCCGAAGTCGTGGAAAACGCCTTGCAGGCACTGTGGGTGCAGCATGACGCCCTGCGCTTGCAGTTCAGCCAGCAGGCCGATGGCTGGTCGGCCCGGTTCGCCGATGCCGGCCAGCGGCCGAGCCTGCTTTGGCAGGTCGCGGTGGATAACGCCCAGGCCATGGAACAATCGGCGATCGCGGCCCAGCGCAGCCTGAACCTGCAGGACGGACCGCTGTTGCGGGCCGTGCTGTTCAGCCTGGCGGACGGCAGCCAGCGCCTGTTGCTGGTGATCCACCACCTGGTGGTGGATGGCGTGTCCTGGCGGATCCTGCTGGAGGACCTGCAACTGGCCCACGCGCAACTGAGCGCCGGCCAGCCCCTGGCATTGCCGGCCAAGACCAGCTCGACCCAGGCCTGGGCCGAGCACATGCAGGCCTATGCGCAAAGCGCGGCGCTGCAACAGGAGCTGGGCTACTGGCAGACCCAGTTGCAAGGCGTGGAGTCGAGCCTGCCACTGGATCACCCCGTGACGCCGTTGCAGAACCAGCACGCCAGCAGCCTGAGTTCGCGCCTGGACAAGGCGCATACCCAGCGCTTGTTGCAGGACGCTCCGGCGGCCTATCGCACGCAGATCAACGACCTGCTGCTCACCGCCCTGGCCCGGGTCATCACCCGCTGGACCGGCGAGGCCAGCGCCCTGGTGCAACTGGAAGGCCATGGTCGCGAAGACTTGTTCGATAACCTCGACCTGACCCGCACAGTGGGTTGGTTCACCAGCATGTTCCCGGTCAAGCTGACGCCCCGGGCGGCCCTGGCCGACTCGATCAAGCAGATCAAGGAACAGCTGCGCGCGGTGCCGAACAAGGGTATCGGCTTCGGTGCCCTGCGTTACCTGGGGGATACCAATGCCCAGGAAACCCTCGCGGCCCTGGCCGTGCCGCGTATCACCTTCAACTACCTGGGCCAGTTCGACGGCAGCTTCGACGAACAGGATTCCCTGTTCAAGCCGACCGGTGAAGCCAAGGGCGACGACCAGAGCCCGCTGGCCCCGCTGAGCAACTGGCTGAGCCTGGATGGCCAGGTCTATGGCGGTGAGCTGAGCCTGAGCTGGACCTTCAGCACACAGATGTTCGACGCCGCGACCATCCAGCACCTGGCGAATGACTATGCCGCGGAACTCAAGGCTCTGGTGGCGCATTGCTGCGAGCCGGGCCAGGGCGGCGCGACGCCTTCGGACTTCCCGCTGGCCGGCCTGGACCAGCAACAGCTGGACCGCCTGCCGGTGGCGCTGGCCGAGGTCGAAGACCTCTACCCGCTGTCGCCGATGCAGCAGGGCATGCTGTTCCACACCCTGTATGAACAGGCCGCGGGCGACTACATCAACCAGCTGCGAGTGGACGTGGACGGGCTCGACCCGCTGCGCTTCCAGCAGGCCTGGCAGGCGGCCATCGATCGGCACGACATCCTGCGCACCGGCTTTATCTGGCAGGGCGAGGTGGCGACCCCGCTGCAGGTGGTGCACAAGCACGTCGCCCTGGCGTGCAGCGAGCATGACTGGCGTGGCCAGCCGCAGTTGCAAGAGGCGCTGGACAGCCTGGCAACCGCCGAGCGCCAGCGTGGCTTCGAGCTGGATGCGGTGCCGTTGCTGCGCCTGACCCTGGTGCGTATCGACGACCAGCGGCATCACCTGATCTACACCAACCATCACATCCTGATGGACGGCTGGAGCAACTCGCAGTTGCTCGGCGAAGTGCTGCAGCGTTATGCCGGTCAGTTGCCGAACCATGCGCCCGGCCGCTACCGGGATTACATCGGTTGGCTGCAACGCCAGGATGCCCAGGCCTGCGAGAACTTCTGGAAAGAACAATTGCAGGCGCTGGACGAACCGACCCGCCTGACCCAGGCCCTGTCCCGGGTCGCGGAGATTCCCGCCGGTACAGGCCATGGCAAGCATCAGCGTGAGCTGGACCTGGCGCAGACCGCGCGCCTGGGCGAGTTCGCCCGTCAGCAGAAGGTCACGATCAATACCCTGGTGCAGGCGGCCTGGCTGCTGTTGCTGCAGCGTTGCACCGGCCAGGAAAGCGTGGTGTTCGGCGCCACGGTGGCGGGGCGTCCGGCCGAGCTCAAGGGCATCGAGCAGCAAGTGGGCCTGTTTATCAACACCTTGCCGGTGGTGGCCACGCCACGTCCGGACATGACCGTGAGCCAATGGCTGCAGGCGGTGCAGAGCCGCAACCTGGCGCTGCGCGACTATGAATACACACCGCTGTACGAAGTGCAGCGTTGGGCCGGCCTGGGTGGCGATGCGCTGTTCGACAACATCCTGGTGTTCGAGAACTACCCGGTGTCCGAG
Source organism: Pseudomonas sp. RW409 (assembly GCF_003184125.1). Lineage (NCBI taxonomy): Bacteria > Pseudomonadati > Pseudomonadota > Gammaproteobacteria > Pseudomonadales > Pseudomonadaceae > Pseudomonas > Pseudomonas sp. RW409. The sequence continues at coordinate 267,679 of NZ_QHHP01000004.1, forward strand.
GCCCTGGAAAAGGGCGCGCCGGCACAGCTGCAGTTCGGCGCGGTGGGCAACCACGAGCAGACCAACTACCCGCTGACGGTCGCGGTCAATCTGGGCCAGAGCCTGTCGTTCGAATTGATCTATGCCCGCGAGTCGTTCTCCGAGGCTTCGATGGTGCAGTTGGGTGGGCATTTGCAGAGCCTGTTGCTGAGCCTGATGGCGCATCCGCAGACCGGCCTGGGCGAGTTGCCGTTGTTGACCCTGGAAGAGCAGCGCGGCATCCGCCAGGACTGGGATCACACCCAGGTGGTTTACCCCACCAACCGCTTTGTCCACCAACTGTTCGCCGATCAGGCGGCCAGGGCGCCGGAGGCGCCGGCGGTGTTCTTCGCCGAGCAGCGCCTGAGCTACCGTGAACTGGACATTCAGGCTAACCAGCTGGCGCACAAGCTGATCGAGCTGGGAGTCGGTCCGGAAGTCCGGGTCGCCATCGCCATGCCGCGTTGCGCGGAGATCATGGTGGCCTTCCTGGCCGTGCTCAAGGCCGGTGGGGTTTATGTGCCGCTGGATATCGAATATCCCCAGGACCGCCTGCGCTACATGATGCAGGACAGTGGTGCCTGGTTGCTGCTGACCCAGAGCCATCTGCTGGATCGCCTGCCGATTCCCGATGGTTTGCCGACCCTCAGCGTCGAAGGCGCGGCTGACTTTGCGGCTTACCCTATGACCAGCCCGCAGGTGGAACTGGCCGAGGAAAACCTCGCCTACGTGATCTACACCTCCGGCTCCACCGGCCTGCCCAAAGGCGTGGCGGTGTCCCACGGTCCGCTGGCCATGCACAGCCTGGCCACCGGCGAGCGTTATGAAATGAGCCCGGCGGACTGCGAGCTGCACTTTATGTCCTTCGCTTTCGACGGTTCCCACGAAGGCTGGATGCACCCGCTGATCTACGGTGCCAGCGTGCTGATCCGCGATGACAGCCTGTGGTCGCCGGAATACACCTACGAGCAGATGCACCGTTATGGCGTCACCGTGGGCGTGTTCCCACCGGTGTACCTGCAACAGCTGGCGGTGCACGCCGAACGCGACGGCAATCCGCCGGCGGTGCGGGTGTATTGCTTCGGCGGTGACGCGGTGCCGCAGGCCAGCTACGACCTGGCCTGGCGGGTGCTGCGGCCGAAGTACATTTTCAACGGTTATGGCCCGACCGAAACCGTGGTCACCCCGCTGATCTGGAAGGCCAAGGCTGGCGATCCGTGCGACGCGGCTTATGCGCCGATCGGCAATATCGTCGGCAATCGCAGCGCCTACGTGGCTGATGCCAACCTCAACCTGCTGCCGGTGGGCGTGGCGGGCGAGCTGTACCTGGGCGGCCTGGGCGTGGCCCGGGGTTACCTGGATCGGCCGGGCCTGACGGCCGAGCGTTTTATTCCCGACCCTTACAGCACCAGCGGTGCACGGCTGTACCGCAGCGGCGACCTGACTCGTTATCGCACTGACGGCCTGGTGGAGTACGTCGGTCGTGTCGACCATCAAGTGAAGGTGCGGGGTTTCCGTATCGAGCTGGGTGAAATCGAAGCGCGCTTGCTGGAACAGGAGCCGGTACTGGAAGTGGCGGTGATCGCCCAGCCAGGCCCGAGCGGCCAGCAACTGGTGGGCTACATCGTGCCGGTGGACGCGCAGGTTACTTCGAGCAATGAACGTCAGGCGCAACTGCGGGAAAGCATCAAGGCCCGCCTGCGGGAAAACCTGCCGGACTACATGGTGCCGACCTATTTGTTGTTCCTGGAGGCTTTGCCGCTGACGCCGAACGGCAAGCTGGACCGCAGGTCGCTGCCGAAGGTCGATGCGCAACTGATGCAGCAGACCTATGTCGCACCGCAAAACGAGTTGGAACAGCAGATCGCCGCCATCTGGGCCGATGTGCTGAAGCTGGAACAGGTCGGTGTGACCGACAACTTCTTCGAGCTCGGTGGCGACTCGATCATCTCGATCCAGGTAGTCAGCCGTGCCCGTCAGGCCGGTATTCGTTTCACCCCGAAAGACCTGTTCCAGCACCAGACGGTGCAGGGATTGGCCACGGTGGCGGAGCAGGGCGAAGGCGGGTTGCAGATCGACCAGGGCCCGGTGCGCGGCGAGATGGCACTGCTGCCGATCCAGCAATGGTTCTTCGACACCCCGGTGCCGGAGCGCCATCACTGGAACCAGTCGGTGCTGCTCAAGCCGGCCCAGCCTGTGCAAGCGGATGTCCTGGAAACGGCCTTGCAGGCGCTGACGGTGCAGCATGACGCCCTGCGCCTGCGTTTTGTCGAGGGCGAGGGGGGCTGGAGCGCAGCGTTTTCCGAGTTCGACGAGCAGGCGCAACTGCTGTGGCAGGCCAGCGTGGCCAACGATCAGGAGTTGCAGCAATGCAGTGAACGCGCCCAGCGCAGCCTGAACCTGCAGGACGGTCCGCTGCTGCGTGGCGTGCTCTTTACCCTGTCTGACCAGAGTCAGCGCTTGTTGCTGATCTTCCACCACCTGGTGGTGGACGGGGTGTCCTGGCGGATCCTCCTGGAAGACTTGCAGGCGTTGCTGGGCAACCAGTCGCTGCCGGCCAAGTCCAGTTCGACCCAGGCCTGGGCCGGGCAGTTGCAGGCGTATGCCCGCAGCACAGCCCTGCAACAGGAACTGGCTTACTGGCAGGCGCAGCTGCAAGGCGTCGACTCGAACCTGCCCTGGGATCACGCGAGCGACGGGCTGCAGAACCAGCACGCGTGCAGCGTCGACACCCGACTGAGCAAGCGCGATACCCAGCGCCTGCTGCAGGATGCCCCGGCGGCCTACCGCACGCAGATCAACGATCTGCTGCTGACCGCGCTGGCCCGGGTCATCACCCGCTGGACCGGTGGTGACAGCGCCCTGGTGCAACTGGAAGGCCATGGCCGTGAAGAACTGTTCGACAACCTCGACTTGAGCCGCACTGTGGGTTGGTTCACCAGCGTATTCCCGGTCAAGCTCACGCCGCAGGCGGCCCTGGCCGACTCGATCAAGCAGATCAAGGAACAGCTGCGCGCGGTGCCGAACAAGGGCATCGGTTTTGGTGCCCTGCGTTACCTGGGAGACGAGGCTGCCCGGCAGACTTTGGCGGCCCTGGCCGTGCCGCGCATCACCTTCAACTACCTGGGCCAGTTCGACGCCAGCTTCGATGAAGAGCAGGCGTTGTTCATGCCGGCCGGTGAAGCCAAGGGTGAAGACCAGAGCCCGCAGGCGCCCCTGGGTAACTGGCTGACCCTCAATGGCCAGGTCTATGGCGGCGAGCTGAGCCTGGGCTGGAGCTTCAGCCAGGCGATGTTCGAGCCGGCGACCATCCAGCGCCTGGCGGATGACTACGCCGAGGAACTCAAGGCGCTGATCGAGCATTGCAGCCAGCCGCAGCACCGTGGCGTCACCCCATCGGACTTCCCGTTGGCACGCCTGAACCAGCAGCAACTGGATCGCTTGCCCGTGCCGCTGGCGCAGATCGAGGATCTCTATCCACTGTCGCCGATGCAGCAGGGCATGCTGTTCCATACCTTGTACGAGCAGCAGGGCGGCGACTACATCAACCAGTTGCGGGTGGACGTGGACGGGCTCGACCCCGAGCGTTTCCGCCAGGCCTGGCAGGCGACTGTCGAGCGCCATGACATCCTGCGCAGCGGTTTCCTCTGGCAGGGCGAACTGCCGGCGCCGATCCAGGTGGTGTACAAGCAGGTCGGCCTGGAGTGCGCCGAGCATGACTGGCGCGGGCAGGCGCAGTTGCAAGAGGCGCTGGACACCCTGGCGGCGACCGAGCGCCAGCGCGGCTTCGACCTGGCGACGGCGCCGTTGCTGCGCCTGACCCTGGTGCGCACGACCGAGCAGCGTTATCACCTGATCTACACCAACCATCACATCCTGATGGACGGCTGGAGCAATTCGCAGCTGCTCGGCGAAGTGCTGCAACGTTATGCCGGCCAGCTGCCCGCGCACCTGACCGGGCGCTATCGCGACTACATCGCCTGGCTGCAACGCCAGGACGCCCAGGTCAGCGAGGACTTCTGGAAGCAGCAACTGCTGGGCCTGGATGAACCGACGCGCCTGGCCCAGGCTCTCGCTCCGGGCGCCCAGGCGCTGGAGGAGCGCGGCCATGCCAGCCATTCCTGCACCCTGGACGAGCAACAGACTCAAGGCTTGAGCGAGTTCGCCCGCCAGCAGAAGGTCACGGTCAACACCCTGGTGCAAGCCGCCTGGCTGCTGTTGCTGCAACGCTGCACCGGGCAGGACACGGTGGTGTTCGGCGCTACGGTGTCTGGGCGTCCCGCGGAGCTTAAAGGCGTGGAGCAGCAGATCGGCCTGTTTATCAACACCCTGCCGGTGGTGGCCGCGCCGCGTCCGGAGCAGTCGCTGGGCGAGTGGCTGCAAGTGGTGCAGGCACGCAACCTGGCCTTGCGCGACTTCGAACACACGCCGCTGTATGACGTGCAGCGCTGGGCCGGTCTGGGGGGCGAAGCGCTGTTCGACAACATCCTGGTGTTCGAGAACTACCCGGTGTCCGAGGCCCTGGAAAAAGGCTCGCCGGCGCAGCTGCAATTCGGCGCGGTGGGCAATCATGAACAGACCAACTACCCGCTGACCCTGTCGGTGTTCGTCGCTGAACGCTTGTCGTTCGACTACAGCTATTCCTTGCAGCACTTCAGCGCCGCAGCGATCGAGCAGTTGGCCGCCGGGTTGCGGCATCTGCTGTTGGCCATGCTCGGCAATGCCCGGCAGTGCCTGGGCGAGATGTCCCTGCTCAGTGACGGGCAACGGGCGGCCAGCGAACTGGAGTCGCGCCGCGCGCTCACTCAAGTGGGCCGTGACTTGAACGTCCACCAGTTGATCGAGGCCCAGGCCCGGCGCACCCCGGATGCGGTGGCGCTGCTGTGTGGCGACCGGCAGCTGAGCTACGGCCAGCTCAACCAGCGCGCCAACCAGTTGGCCCACAAGCTGATCGAGCTGGGCATTGGCCCGGATGTCCGGGTCGGCATCGCCGTGGAGCGCGGGCTGGACATGATTGTCGGCCTGCTGGCGGTGCTCAAGGCCGGGGGCGCCTACGTACCGCTGGACCCTGAATACCCGCAGGACCGCCTGCACTACATGATGCAGGACAGCGGCATCCAGTTACTGCTGACCCAGGCGCCGTTGCTCGAACGTCTGCGCGCAGGCGTGGAAGTGCCGCACCTGTGCCTGGACCAGGACCATGAATGGCTGGCCGGCGCTGACCGGGGCAATCCGGTTCAACGCAGCAACCCGGAGAACCTGGCGTATGTGATGTACACCTCCGGTTCCACCGGCCGGCCCAAGGGCGTCAGCATCACGCATAACGCCCTGAGCCAGCATGCGCGGGCTGCGCGGGATTATTTCAAAATGACCGCCGAGGACCGCGGGCTGCAATTCTCCACCTTCAACTTCGACGCCTTCGTCGAGCAGCTATACCCGGCGCTGATCTGCGGTGCCTCGGTGGTGATCCGCGGCAAGGCGCTGTGGGACAGCGAAACCTTCTACCGCGAGTTGATCGGGCAGGGCATCAGCATCGTCGACTTGAGTACCGCCTACTGGTTCATGCTCGGTAAGGATTTCGCGGCCAAGGGACCACGGGACTTCGGGCGCCTGCGCCAGCTCAACCTGGGCGGCGAGGCCATGCCGGCCGAAGGCGTGGCCGCCTGGAAACAGGCCGGGTTGACGGACGCTTGCCTGCTCAACACCTATGGCCCGACCGAAACCACCGTCAGTGCCACCGCCCATGATTGCGAGGCTTACCTGAGCGGTGCCGAGCCGTTGCCCGCGGTGATCCCGTTGGGCAAGGCGTTGCCCGGGCGTTCCATCTACCTGCTGGACAACAGCGGCAACCTGCCGCTGAACGGCGTCGTTGGTGAGCTGATGATCGGCGGCGAGCTGCTGGCCCGGGGTTACCACGATCGCCCTGGCCTGACGGCGGAGCGTTTCATCCCCGACCCGTTCAGCCAGGACGGCGGGCGCCTGTACCGTTCCGGCGACCTGGCGCGTTATAACGCCAACGGTGTGATCGACTACGCCGGACGCATCGACCATCAGGTGAAGATCCGCGGTTTCCGGATCGAGATGGGCGAGATCGAAGCCCGTCTGCTGGAACAGCCGCAAGTGCGTGAAGCGGTGGTGCTGGCCCAGGACGCGGCCGGTGGTCCGCAGTTGGTGGCCTATCTGGTGGCCGCCCAGGGTGTGAGCGCAGACAGCCAGGACGAGCAGGCCCGGTTGCGCGAGCAGTTGAAAGCGGCGCTCAAGGCAGTGCTGCCGGACTACATGCTGCCGGCGCATCTGCTGTTCCTCGAGGCGCTGCCGCTGAGCCCCAACGGCAAGCTGGACCGCAAGGCCCTGCCCAAGGCCGACGCCAGCTTGTTGCAGCAGGCCTATGTCGCGCCGCAAAGCGAATTGGAGCAACAGGTCGCGGCGATCTGGGCCGAGGTCCTGGGTATCGAGCAGGTGGGGCTGGACGACAACTTCTTCGAACTGGGTGGCCACTCCCTGGATGCGTTGCGCCTGATCGGCGCCCTCAACCAGGCGCTGGGGTTGCAACTGAGCATCAATGCGCTGTTCAGCGCGCCGACTGTCGGGCAACTGCTGGTCGTCGTCGACGCCGGCCAGGCCGCTGTGGCGGACAACGTCATCGCCCTGGGAGGCTCCGGCCAGCCGCTGTTCTGCTTCCACCCGGCGGGGGGCAGCGTGTATGGCTACCTGCCGCTGGCGGCGCGACTGCGCGATCGTTGCGCGGTGTATGGCGTGCTGCATCAGTCCTATCTGCAGGCCGACTGGAGCGAAGTCTCCTGGCAGGCCATGGTCCAGCGTTATGTGGCCAGCATCCGCCAGGTGCAGCCGGCGGGGCCTTACTACCTGGCCGGTTGGTCCCTGGGCGGGTCGATTGCCATGGATGTGGCCAGCGAGCTGGAGGCAGTGGGAGAGACAGTGCGCTTCCTCGGGCTGCTCGACCCGACACCGCCCCAGGCGGCGGTGGAGGACAGGGTCGAGGAACAGGCAGTGCCGGTCACGGTGACGGCCGAGTCCGAGTGGCGGGCGATTGTCGACAAGCTTTGCCTGCTGTTCCCGGCCAGCGCCGAGCTGATCGGGCAGCGGTTGAGGCAGGAGGCCGAGCTGAACGGGCCCGGCATCCATGGCTGGGTGTCGCGCAATATCGCCCTGGAGCCCGGCGAGCTGGAGCGGGTGCTGGGGTTGTTCAAGGCGGAGTTCGATGCGTCGTTGGTCAGCGCCGTGTTCAATGACTTGAGCGCCTTGGCCGCGGCCTATGCCTATCGTCCGTTGCAGGTCGCGCCTCATCTGTGGTGGTCCGGCGATTATTCCGACCAGGCCATCCAGGCCCTGGAACAGGTCATGGGCCGAGAGGTGCTGGGCGGACGGCCAGTGGCGTCGCTGAAGACGGGCTCCCGCCATGAGGAGATGGTGAACAGCGAGATCTTGCTGGCAAGTTTCAGAAAGCACTTGCTGACCTGCTTGAACTGAGGGCGAGCCCCAGGCCTGGACCGGTAACGGTCCAGGCCTTTTTTGTGCCTGTCTTTTTCTGCCCGGGCTTCCCTCGAAACCCCATCCACCGCCCAGGCAGCGATTGGTCTGTGAAGGCGTGCTTATGCCTTGCGCGCCTGGCGGTTGCGATCGCCGGCAAGCCGGTTCCTACGGAGGAGCGGGGACAGGGATAGGGGGCGTGATGCAAGCGGGCTGGTGTAGGCGCTGGCTGGCCAGCGAAGGCCTGCTTATGTCTTGTGTGCCTGGCGGCTGCTATCGGCGGCGGCTGGCATCTAGAGGGGAGGGGAAAAGGCGTCGGACCGGGCGCTGGGGCCGTGGATCCGACGTGGGCAGGGCGGTGTCGAGGGGGCCGTCGCCGTTGGCGCCGACCCCGGGTCAGGGGAGGAGATTAGAGCGACCAGCTGACGGTGACCATGGCGTTGCGCGGATCGCCGTAGAAGTTGTTGCCGTAGTCGGTGTTGCTGCTGATGCTCTGGTAGTAACGCTTGTCGAAGACGTTGTTGAGGTTCAGGCGAATGTTCACATTCTCCGAGGCCTTGTAGCTGGTCATCAGGTCCACCAGGGTGTAGGCCTTTTGTTCGATGTGGTAGTCGAAGGTGGTCAGGTATTCGTTGGTGCCCTTGTTGTAGATGGTGTTCTGCCGATACAGGCCGCCACCGATGGTCCAGCGGTTGAGGTCGCCGGGCAATTGGTAGGTGGTGAAGGCCTTGAACACATGGCGCGGGATATCGGTGTCGAACAGGGTGCCTTCCTTGGTCGGGTCGGAGTCCTTGGTGTACTTGACCGAGGCGTAGGTGTAGCCGGCCCCCAGCTGCCAGCCCGGGGCCAGGGAGCCGTTGATTTCCAGCTCGATACCTTGGCTGCGCACTTCGCCCGCGGCTTCATAGCAGTCGTTCCCCGGAGGGCACAGAATGGGGTTCAGTAGCTTGGCGCGGTTTTCCTGGTCGATGCGGAAGATCGCCGCACTGGCATTCAGGGCGCCGTCGAAGTACTCGCCCTTGATGCCCATCTCGTAGTTCTTGCCTTCGATGGGCTTGAGCGCGTTGTTGGAGGCGTCGAGCTCGGTCTGCGGCTTGAAGATGTCGGTGTAGCTGACATAGACCGAGTGATGCTGGTCCAGGTCGTAGATCACGCCGGCATAGCGGGTCAGGTTGCGGGTGACCTTGTTGGGCAGGCTGGTGGAGGAGGGCTTGCCGTTCCAGGTGGTGGTCACATCGTAGTCGTACCAGTCCAGCCGTCCGCCGAGGATGAGTTTCAGGTCGTCGGCAAGGTTCAGGCGCGTGGTGACGTAGGTACTCTTCAGTTCGCTGGTGCGGTCCTGTGTCCAGGGGTTGGCACTCATGTCCGGCTTGGGAATGCCGGAAGGATTGTTCAGGTCGGTGTGGGTCTCGAGGTCGATGGGCAGGCCCTTGCCCTTGAACTTCAGGTCGCGCTTGCTGGCGCCCACCACCAGTTCGTGGGTACGGCCGAACAGCGAGAAGGGACCGCTGACATAACCGTCGTAGCTGCTCTGCTTGTCCTTGTAGTCGTACCGGCCGATGTTCTGGCCGAACTCGACGTAGTCGCTTTGCCAGGTGCGCATCGGGATGGAGCCGAGCATGCTCAGGTCCGACCAGCTCTTGCTGGCGGCCAGGAGCATTTTCCAGTCGTTGGCGAAGCGGTATTCCAGGCGGGTGAAGGCGGTGGTGTTGTCCTGGTCCCAGAATTCCCAGTCGCTGCCCAGGTAGGTCGAGCGCTTCAGGTGCAGGTCGCTGCCGTCGGCGGCCACCGGCAGGCCGCCCCAGGATGTGTTGTTGTTGGCGTTCTGGTTGGAGATGCCGAAGGTGAAGGTGGTGTCTTCGTTCAGGTCGGCCTCGGTGATGCCGTAGAACACCGAGCGCTCGGAGCTGACGAAGTCCTGGAAGCTGTCCTTGGTCTGGTAGGCGGTGACTATCCGGCCACGCAGGGTGCCACTTTCGTTCAAGGCATTGGAAGCGTCGAACTCGGTGCGGTAGTTGTCCCAGCTGCCGGCGCTGCCGGTGAGGGTGACCCGCGGGGTAGCGGTCGGACGCTTGTGCACCATGTTCACCGCGGCCGAGGGGTTGCCCGCGCCCTGCATCAGACCGGTGGCGCCGCGCACCACTTCCACCCGGTCGAAGATCGCCATGTCGGGGGTGGAGTTCATGTCCCGGCTGAGGTAGTGGCTCAGGTCGTTGGACAAGCCGTCGACCATCAGGTTTTCAATGGCGAAGCCGCGGGAGTAGAAGGTCGGGCGCTGCGGACCGTCCTTGGTCACGGAAATGCCCGGGGTGGCCTTGAGCACATCCTCCAGGGTCTTCATGTTCTGGTCATCCATGCGCTGGCGGGTGATGACCGTGACCGATTGCGGTGTTTCCCGGGCCGTCAGGGCCAGCTTGCTGGCGGTCTGCATGGGCCCGGTGGTGTAGGAACCGGTGTCTTCGGTGGTCGAGTCCAGGCCCTGGGCGGTGATGGTGCTGGTCCCCAGTTCCAGTGAACCGGCGGAAGCCCGGTTGAGAATGGTCACCGAGTTGCCCTTGAGGGAATAGGCGACCCCCGTGCCATTGAGCATCGCCGCGATGGCCCGCTCCGGCGAGTAGCTGCCGGAGAGCGCATTGCTGCGCTTGCCTTGCACATCGTCGGGGCTGTACAGCACTTGCAGGTTGGCCTGGCGCCCGAACTCCTGCAGGGCCGACGCCATGGATTGCGCGGCGATATTGAAATGGATTTCCTGGGCCTGGACCTGGGCCATCAAGGGCAGGGTCAGGGCCAGGCCCAGGGTGCGGGAAGCCATTCTCGGCGAGAACGCCTGGCCAAGCAGGGCTTTGGCCAGAGGAGTCAGTCGATGTTGTGCGGGCATGCTCATGTGCTCTTATAAAACGGCAGAGGTAATGATTGTTAATGCTAGTAATTCTCAGTTCTGTCTGTAAGACGCACCAGTTGCCAGAAACCGGAAACAATCACGCCGGTTGCAGATCGCTCATGACTTGCCCGGCCTTCATGCGCACCAACTGGTCGGCGATATCGAAGTAGCGATCGTCGTGGCTGATGACGATGATGGTCTTGCCCAGGCGCTTGAGGTCCGGCAGCAGCTCGGTATAGAAAATCCGCCGGAAGGCCGGGTCCTGGTCGGCGGCCCATTCGTCGAACACCAGCACCGGGCGCTCTTCGAGCCAGGCATTGATCAGCGCCAGGCGCTTGCGTTGGCCGGTGGAGAGGTCGGTGGTGGTGAAAGCGCCATCCTTGATGCTGACCTTGTGGGCGATTTCCAGGCGGTCCAGGTACTGGGTGGCGATGTCCAGCGACTTGCCGGCATTGCCCTGGACCAGGTCGTCGAACAGGTGGTAGTCGGCGAAGACCGTGGTGAACAGTTGTCGGTAGTCGTCCCGGAGCCGGTCGGTCACGGCTTCGCCATTGAGGCGGATCTCCCCGGACTGAGGCTGGTACAGGCCCAGCAACAGTTTGATCAGGGTGGTCTTGCCGCAGCCGTTCTCGCCGACGATGAAGACGATGTCGCCCTGCCTGATGTTCAGGTTGATCGGGCCCAGGTGGAACGGCTCGCTGCCTGCCACGGGCGGCGGACTGTAGCTCACACCGCGCAGTTCCAGGCTGTGCACCACCGCTTGCGGCGCTTCGCTGTCGTCCATCAGCAGATGCGGCTCGGGGGAGGAGAAGCGTTCCGACAGCTCGCGGATACGGGCGAAGGCGATCTTCGCCTTGCCAACGATGGGCAGGTAGCCGACCACGTGTTCCAGGGGGCCCTTCATGTACAGCAGCACCAGCACGAAACCGGTGATCACGGCGGGGTCCGGGTTCGGGTAGTAGGCCTGCATGGCCAGGGCCAGGCCGATGACCACGAAGAACAGCATCGAGCCGAAGCTCTTGGCCAGGATATAGATGTTCACCGAGCGCACCTGGATATCGCTGATGCGGTCCGCGGTTTTCTGGATGCGCTGGGTGTTCATGCGAAAGCGCCGTGGCCGGTGGATGCGCAGTTCCTTGGCGCCGGAGGCAATAGCGTTGTAGTAGCGCTGCAGTTCGTCCTCGTGGTCGCGCGCTTCGTCGAAGCCCTTGATGCCCTTGCCGCCGGCCACCAGTTGCACGCTGGTGCCGATGATGATGGCGACCACCATCATCAGGAACATCGGCACCGACAGGTACGCCAGGTAGCCCAGGCAACCCAGGGTGACGGTGGTGGCGATGGCCAGCGGGGTGAAGGCGAAGGAGAAGTCGCTGATGGTGTCGACGTCGTGGGTCAGCACCGGGATCAGGCGGTGGGAGCGGTAGCGTTCGATCTGGGTGATGGGCGCCGAGAGTACTTTTTCCCCCAGGTCCTTGCGCAGGGCGGCAATGATGCGCTGGCCCACATAGTTGGTGCCGATGTCCGAGACGATCGAGCTGGTCAACGCCAGCAGGCACAGGGCGGCGAAGGTCAGGACCACGCCCTGGGTCATGCCGGTCGCCGAGTGCAGGGCGTTGTTGATGGTGGCCAGCAGCAGGGTGATGGCCAGGCCGCCGACCATGCCCAGGGCAACGGAAATCACGACAGTGGTACGAAAGGGTCTGAGCAGGGCGAGCAGTCCGTGAAAGGCTCCGCGCTTGGGGTCGGTCATAAGGGGTTCCCGGCAGTGAATGAAGGGTCGAGGCAGAAAGACCCGTACTCATGAACAGACGAACCGTTGGCGGCAGTATTTAGCGTGGCCGCGGGCGCGGATAAATTGCCCGGCGCCTGTTTCGTTCTTGTTCTGGAGGTGCACGCGTAACGACGTCGTGCCTGGCCCATTCAGCGAGAGCGAGCAAATGACGAAAAAGAATCTGGTGTATGTCTGGTCCCTGAGGAACGCGGCGGCCGACAAGGCCGGGCAACCGGTGGCCTACAAGGATCACGAGCGCTACATGAAGTCGGTGCTGGAATTCCTGGTGGAGTCGCTGAACCAGACGCCCCTGGGCGAGGCGTATAACCTGGTGGGCGTGGTCTACGACGATGACGAGCAGTCGCCGCGGGACCAGCAACTGGTGAGCGACTACGGCTTCGCCTATCAGCCCGGCCGGCAGTGGCTGTACCCGGCGGACCTGCAGGTGCAGGGGCGCCTGGTCAACGACCTGCTGCTCAGCGTGCCGTCCACCTATCGCCGCCATCCGCGGGGTTCGGCCGAGCATATCGCCGGCAAGCAGGATTTCGAGCGTCGCCTGCACGACACCCTGGTGGAGCTCAAGGCCGACATCGTGGTGCTCGACGGCCTGCTGGTGATCCTCGACGAGCTGGTGCGCCCGGGCGCGCCTTTCGCGCGGCGGATCATGAACATCCATCCGGGCATCACCCGCCTCGAATCGCCCTACGAGCGTCGCGGCGCCTATGCCACCTGGAATGCGCTGTACGGTGCCCGTGGGCAGAAGGTGGTGGACTGGGCTACGCGGGAAACCGAGCCGGTCGAGCCGCTGTACATGACCGGGGCCTCGTTCCACTACGTGGACAACGGCATCGATTCCGGCGAGGTGTTCCACGACGTGCTCAACACCGAGATCGCGCCCGAGGACACCATCCTCGAACTGCGCTGGAACAACTTCAACAACAGCCTGTTCCCGGCCTTGCATGAAGGCCTGGCGCTGCTGGCCGAGCAGCTTGGCCAGCAGCCGGTCGGCGAATCCCGGGCCGGCGCCTGAGGCCCGCGGCGATCAGGCGCGACGGTCGCGCTTGATCGCTGTCGATCGGGCCTTTTACTGGTGCTGGGTGCCGGGCTGTTCCAGTTCGCGCACGACACGGAAGCTCAACCAATCCCCACGCACTTCGCGCTTGCGGCTGTTGCGGTTGCCCGAGCGGGAGAACACCGGGGCCTCGCCCCAGTCGTTGCCGCGAATCTGCGCGTCGAGACACACCCCGCCCGATTCCTCCATCCAGGCCCTGCCATCGGCGGGCGCGCCGACATAGTCGGGGTGCCAGCAGTCGGCGACCCACTCGTAGACATTGCCGTGCATGTCATACATGCCGAAGGCATTGGGCGGGTAGCTGCCTACCGGGGCGCTGTAGCTGTAGCCGTCCTTGGGGCCGTAGGTGTTGGCGTGCTGGGTGATCTGGTACTGGCCTTCTTCATCGAAGGGGAAGGGGAACGAGCCGCTGCTGCCGGCCCGCGCGGCGTACTCGCGCTCGGCCTCGCTGACCATCCGGTAGTGCTGGCCGGTCTTCTTCGACAGCCACCGGGCATAGGCCTGGACGTCGGCATAGTCGACGCAGACCGCGGGCTGGCGCGGGCCTTGTTCATAACGCGGCTTGCTGGCCTGGCACAGGCGGCCGGGACGCTCGTCGCCGTCCTTGATCACTGTGCCGGTCTCGCGGATGTAGGCGTCCAGCTCGCCGGCGGTCACGTGGAAACGGCTCATGGCGAAGGCCTTGTTGAAGGTCACCGTATGCTGCGGGCCTTCGTCGGGCTCTCGGCCGACTTCGTCTTCGGGGGTGCCCATGACGAAGCTGCCGGCGGGCAGCACCACCATCTCCGGGCAGTTCTTGCAGTCCTTGAACACGCTGCCGGGCTTGGGCGGCTCGACAGCCTGGGCATTGAGGCTGGCCAGGCAGCCGAACAGCGCGGCGAGTGAGGAGCAGGCGACAGGTTTCATCATCAATAACCTTGTGCAATGTAGAGAAAAGAAGTGGGCGAGGGGCTCAGGCGGTCTTGCCGGCGCGCAGGCGCTTGCCCAGCAGGTCCATGGCGCGGTCGATGTCTGCTTCGCTGTTGAGCAGGCCGGGCGCCATGCGCACCAGCGGCCCCGCGTCGCGGTACACCGCATCCACCAGGATGCGGTTCTCGATCAGCCAGGCAGCGGTGGCGTCGGTGTCCAGGTTCGGGCCGCGGAAGAAGGTGAAGCCAGCGGAAAGCTGCGGGCTCAGGGGCGTCACCAGTTCGATGCCGGGGAGTTCCTGCAAGCGTTGCTTGAGGTAGCTGTTGAGTTGGTGGATCCGCGCCTGGATGTTGGCCTTGCCCAGCTGCATGTGCAGGTCGAAGGCCTGGTCCACGGCCCAGCGGTGCTCGAAGCTGTGGTAGCCGCCGGGGGTCATGGTGGTGGCGAAGTCCTGGTTCTCGGAGAAGGTCGCCACCATCGGCGTCAGGTGCTCGAGCTTTTCCGAGCGCGAGCAGAAGATCCCGGTGCCCCGCGGGCCGAACATCCATTTGTGGGTGCCGGCGACGAAGAAGTCGCAATTGAGGTCGGCAAAAGTGACGTCCTCCACCCCCAGGCCATGGACGCCGTCGACGCAGTAGAGAATCCGCTCGCCCTCGTCGCGGTTGCGGTTGTGCTGGTCCACCAGCTTGCCGATCTCGCCGATCGGCAGCTTGACGCTGCTGCCCGACTGCACCCAGGTCATCCCCAGTACGCGGGTGTTGGGGCGGATGCTGCGGTCGATATTGCCCAGCACTTCATCGACGGAAACCTGGTGGGGCGACTTGAACAGCTCGATGGTGCGCACCTGGGTGCCGTCGCGCTGGGTGCGGAACTTCAGGGCGTTACGGGTCGAGTAGTGTTCATGCACCGTGGTCAGTATCTCCTGCCCGGGGCGCACGTGAATGCCGCCATACATCATGGCCAGGCCTTCGGTGGTGCTGCCGGTCAGGGCCACCTGGGCGGGCTTGATCTGCAGGTAGCGGCCGACGCTCTCGCGCACCTGGGCCTCGCGCTTCCAGGTGTACTGGGTGTCGTAGTCCATGGCCATGGCCGGGTTGCGATCCAGGACCGCGCGGTATTTTTCGATGGCTTCGCGCACGGGCCTGGGGTGCGAGGTGATGAGGAAGTTGGCCAGGTGCACGTAGTCCGGGTCGAGGTCGAACAGCTGGCGCAGTTGGTCCCAGGGTTGCTGGTGGGTGGCGGGCGTGGCGGCGGCCCGGGCCTGGCCGATGGCGAAGGTGCCCAGGGGCAGGGCGGCGGCCAGCAGGCTCGCGTGCTTGAGGAAGGTCCGACGATTGGTCACAGGGATTCTCGTGGTCAGGGTTCAGCCGGCGACGGCGGGTGGTTCGACGGGATGTGTGGCGGGTTGCGTGGCAGGTTGCGCGGTGGGGCTTACCGGCTTGGCCAGTTTCTGCACCTGTTCCCAGACGCGCAGGTAGTTCTCGCCCCAGAGCTTGGCAATCTCGATATCGCTGTAGCCGCGCTGGATCAGTTCGGCGGTGACGTTGCGGTTGTCCGCCACGTTCATCCAGCCGTTGACGCCGCCGCCCTCGTTGAAGTCCGAGCTGATGCCGACGTGATCGATGCCGACCTTCTTCACCGTGTAGTCGATGGCGTCGACATAGTCCTTGAGACTGGCCTTGGGCTCTTCTTCCAGAATGCCGTACAGGGAACTGGCGTACTCGCCGAAGCGTTGTTCCGGCCAGATGGTGATGACCGCGTCGCCCGGCATCAGGGCGTTTTCCAGGCCCTGCAGCGGGCCCAGGTCGAAGCGCTGGCGCAGGGCGTTGAGCTTGTCCAGGGTCGGCTGGCTGAGGGGCCGCAGGTAGGTGGAGAAGCCCACCACCTGGACCACCCCGCCTGTGGCCTTGATTACCTGCAGTTCCTTGTCGCTGAGGTTGCGCGGGATGTCCACCAGCGCCCGGGGCGCGGAGTGTGAGGCCACCACCGGCGCGCGGGTCAGGGCCGCGACGTCGTCCAGGGCCTTGCTGGACATCTGCGAGACGTCGATCACCACCCCCAGGTCGTTGAGCCTGCGCACGGCCTGCTTGCCGATCGGCGAGAGGCCGCCGAGGGCGTCCCGGGTGTCGTTGAAGAATGGCAGCGGGCGCGAGGAGTCGGCCCAGTCGTTATTGCCCACATAGCTGAAGCCGAACAGACGCATGCCGCGGGCGGCCCACTTGTCCAGCTGGTCGAGATCGTCGCCCATGGCGTAGGCGTTGAGCAGGCTGATCACCACTGCCAGCTTGCCTTCGGAGGCGATGCGGCGCAGGTCGGCGGGGGTATAGGCAATGGCCGCCTGGTTGGGGAAGTCGCGCACTAGGCCCTGGATGATCCGGTAGCGGGTCTCCCGCTGGTGCCGGGCCTCTTCGACGAAGCCGGCGGTGGGGCGATGCGGGGCGTTGGCGCCGTTCCACATTTCCGGCCAGGCGAGAATGCTCAGGGCGGCGCCGGACATCCTGCCGCGACCGGCCTTGACCAGGTCGAACTGGCGATGGGTGTCCTTGTCCGCCTCGGTGCCTTCGGTGCCGAAATCCAGGGGCACGGTGATATGGCTGTCGAAGGAGATGATGCGTTCCTGCAGGTCGTTGGCGTGCTTGACGATTTCGCTGGGGTAAGACACCCGGTCCTTCCAGTAGTAGTGCCAGGCGGCCCCGGCACCGACACCGAGTACGGCGACAGTAAGTACCAGCAGGCTCAGGTAGAGGGTTTTCTTACCAGGTAATTTGATCATTGCTATCCCAGTCGCAGGCGGGCTGATGACGGGGTCGGAGCGGGAGGCGCAATGCCTCCAGGCCCGACCTTTTTGTGCACATCTATCCGCGATAAACGAGCTGGCCGGCGGCAAATTTAGCGGCCCGGGAGCGGCTCGCCGGTAAATTTCCGTGCAAATCCAACGTTCTAGCTAGATGCGTGAGGCGCCACTGGATATAGGTAGAGCGATGAGGTTTTCGAGACGAGGATTTTTGACCGGTCTGGCGGTGACGGGGGCGGCTATTCCTGTGGCGCTCTACACCCGCAAGGAGTTGCAGCGCCTGGATGTGCGTCGTCAGGAAGAACTGGAAATCACCCCGGGGGAAGCCAAGCTGGAAGTCGCCCTCGACCCGGGCGTGCGCCTTGCCGATCACCTGCGGGGCATCTGGGATATCGAGTTCCTGGATGCCGACGCACCGCTGCCGCGTCGCGGCTGTGAACTGGTGCTCGATGTCGGTCCGACCGGGCGCGGCCTGCGGGGCTTCCTGGGGCGTGCGCAAAGCCTGCGGGGCGACGGTCCGGTGGAGTTTCGGGTGCAGGGCGAGCTGGCGGCGGTGGACGCCGCGAAATTGTGCTGGCGGCTGTTCCCCGGCGGCCAGCTCAGCGGCGCGCCCAGCCATGAGTGCCAGGTGGTGCTCGACGAGGTCTGGGCGAACTGGGGCAATGCCGGCAGCGGCACCCTCAGTGGCCGCCTGCAGTCGTTGCAGGTGTCGCTCCTGGCGCCGGTATCCGCGGTGCGCTTCGTGGCGCGCAAGCGGGCCTTTCCCGCGGCCCGGGAGCAGAACGGCCTGAGCCCCGAGTTGCTGGCCTGGCTGGTGTCCCCGCAGCATCGCCTGTTCCACCAGCTCTGGCATGCCTCCCGGGATCGCTGGCATTCCTTGCCCAAGGACAAGCGCAACAGCCTGCGCGGGCTTGGCTGGCAGCCGGGACCGCTGAAGCACGAGCGCGATGCCCGTGGACGACGCAAGCATCGCAATGCCTCGGGGATCGATTTCCTCTTCATGCACCGGCACATGCTGTTGCAGGCGCGTTCGTTACAGCCGGACCTGGTGTCCTGGCAGCAGCTGCCCTTGCCGTCCCCGCGCCTCGAGCAGGATCGTCTGGGCTTTATCCGCTACTACGAAAATCACGACGGCTGCTCGGTGCCGCCGGCCTGGATCGCCGACGACGATGAAGAGTTCACCCAGTGGCTGCATGGCTTGAAAAGCGATGCGGCCTTCTATGGCAACTTCCAGGTCTGGGAGTCGCAGTACCAGGATCCCGACTACCTCAGCCGCCTGACCCTGGGGCAGTTCGGCTCGGAGGTCGAGCTGGGCCTGCATGACTGGTTGCACATGCGCTGGGCCGATGTCGCCCGGGACCCTGCCAACGGCATGCCGGTCATGGAGGCCCGGGTGTCCTCGGACTTCGCCGGACGCTGGTACCTGGCGCAGAACGACTTTCTCGGCGACCCGTTCTCGTCCCATGTGCATCCGATGTTCTGGAAGTTCCATGGCTGGATCGATGACCGCATCGACGATTGGTTCCGCGCCCATGAGCGCTTCCATCCCGGTGAAGTGTTGCGCCGCGAGGTCAACGGCGTGCCGTGGTTCGCGCCCGGGCGCTGGGTCGAGGTCGACGACCCGTGGCTGGGGGCCTCGACCCATGGTTGCGGCCCGCTGGGCAACGCGCCGGGCGAGATGTCGCTGGAGATGGACCAGGAGGTCATGAAGCTGGCCTTGCGTATCGCCCTGAGCCGTGACGAGGAGGTGCCGCAGTTGCTCAAGCGGGCGCCCCGGCGTCCCTGGTACGCCCAGCACCTGAAGGTGTGAGTCGGCAAGGCAGCGGCGCGGGTCCTGTTGCAGGGCCCGCGCTTTTTTTCAGCGTTTTATTTAAAGGCTCTTTATTCAGCGCTTCTTCGTTTCGAGTGTCTTCCAGCCACCGCCCAGGGCTTTGTACAGGGCAATGCTCGACTGCACCCGGGACAGCCGCAGTTGCACGTTCTGGTCTTGTGCGGTGTACAGGGTGCGCTGGGTTTCCAGGACTGTGAGCAGGTCGGCGGCGCCGGCCTGGTAGCGGCTCTGGGCGATTTCGAAGGCGCGTTGCGCCTGCCTCAGTTCTTCGTCTTGCCATTGCCGCTGCTGGTCCAGGCCGCGAATGCTGTTGAGGGCCTTTTCCACATCGGCGAAGCCATTGACGATCGCTGCGCGGTAGCTTTCCAGCAGTTCCTGCTGGCGGGCCGTGGCCCGGTCGCGCTCGGCGCTCAGGCGCCCATTGTTGAAGATCGGCGCCACCAGCCCGGCGGTCAGGTTGTAGAAGGGGCTGCGTAGCACGTCATCGAACTGGTTGGCGCCGGAGCCGAGGTTGGCGGTCAGGGTCACGCTGGGCAGCATCGCCGCCCGCGCCACTTTGACATCGGCCCGGGCCGCCGCCAGCCGGGCTTCGGCGCCGGCGATATCGGGGCGGCGGGCCAGCAGGTCGCTGGGCACCCCGGCATCGATGTCCGGCCAGTTCAGTCGGGCGAAAGGCTGGTCGCTCAAGGTCAGGCTCTGTACCGGCCGGCCGAGGAGGGCGGCGAGGGTGATCAGGGCTTCTTCGGCCTGTTGCCGAACCAGCGGCACCTGGCGTTGCTGCGCCGCCACCAGGCTCTTCTGCTGGGCCAGCTCCAGGGCGGTGGCCGAGCCCGAGTCGTAACGGGTCTGCACCAGCCTGAGCACGCTTTGCGCATTGGCCAGGTTGAGTTCGGCGATGCGGCTCTGCTCGCGCAGCGACAGCACCTGGGCGTAACTGTTGGCCACGCCGCTGAGCAGGGTCAGCTCCACGGTGGCCTGGTCGAATTCGCTGGCCTGCACGCCCAGCAGCGCGCTGTCCCGGGCGGCACGCTTGCCGCCCCAGAAATCGATTTCATAGCTGGCGCTCAGGCCGGCATCGAAATAGTCCACGGCCTTGTTGTTGCTGTCGGCATTCAGCTGGCTGTAGCCGTTGCCCCGCATGAGCTTCTGGCGGTTGGCGTTGAAGGTGCCGTTGACGGCGGGCAGCAAGGGCGCGCCGGCAATGACGGCACTGGCCTGCGCCTGGCGCACCCGGGCCATGGCGGCGGCCAGGTCGTGGCTGCCCAGGCGGGCCTGTTCGACCAGGCGTTCCAGTTCCGGGCTGCCGAAGCGGGTCCACCATTGCCGGTTGTCCTGCTGCGCGGCCGCGGTATGCGGCGAGTGCCAGGCGGGCGGTGCCTGCAAGCCACTGTCCGGGCGCGGCGCGGGGCCGCTGCAGGCCACCAGCAACAGGCTGGCGGCGATAAGGCTGAGGGGCGCTTTCATAGGTCGATCATTCACTGGTGAGGGCCGTGACCGGGTCGAGTCGGGCTGCTTTGCGGGCCGGCATGAAGCCGAAGACGACGCCGGTGACCAGGGCGCAGGCGAAGGCGCCCAGGATCGCGGCCAGGGAGAAGGCCACGGCCACTTCGCTGAGGATCAGGATGCCGCCGATGATCAGCGCCACGCCGATCCCGGCCAGGCCGCCGACCACCGAGAGCATCACCGCCTCGGTGAGGAACTGGCGCAGGATGTCGCGCTGGCGGGCGCCGGTGGCCATGCGGATGCCGATCTCGCGGGTGCGTTCGCGCACGGTCATGAGCATGATGTTCATCACCCCGATGCCGCCCACCAGCAGCGAGATCGCGGCGATGGCGCCGAGCATCAGCGACAGGGTGTTCTGGGTGCGGGCCTCGGCCTGGATCATCGCGGCGTTGTTGGTCAGTTCGAAGTCGCGCTTGCCGCCGTGCATGCGCAGCATCAGTTCGTCGATCTCGCGCTCGGTCTGCTTGACCCGGCTGGCATCGGCGGCAGCAATCGCCACGTACTGCGGGTTATGGTCGCCGAACAGGCGGATGCTGGCGGCGGAGTAGGGCACGGCGATGCGGTCGTCGCTGTCGCTGTCGCCGGAACTGGCGCCCTTTTCCGAAAGCACGCCGAGCACCTGGAACGGCACGTTCTCGATCAGGATGTATTGGCCGATGGGGTTGGCCACGTCCTTGAGGAGCTTTTCCCGGACCTTGTGGCCGATCACCGCCACCGCCGCCGCCGAGCGTTCGTCGGCGTCGCTGAAGTAGCTGCCCTGGGCCACGGGCCAGTTGAAGATCTCCGGGAAGTTGGTGTCGTTACCGCCTACATAACTCATGTAGTCGGCGTTGCCGAAGCGCACCCCGGCCTTTGCGCCGTTGACCGGCATGATGCGTTTTACCTGGGGCAGGTTGGCCAGGGCCGCGACGTCGTCCAGGGTGACGATGCCCTCGGGCGTGCGCGGGTTGGGCGAGTAGCCGCTCAAGTAGATGATGTTCGAGCCAAAGGCGCCCATCTGCGCCATGACCTGGCGCTTGCTGCCTTCGCCCACCGCCAGCATCACCACCACCGAAGCCACGCCTATGACGATCCCCAGCAGGGTCAGGGCGGTGCGGAAGCGGTTGATCCACATCACCCGCCAGGCCGCCTGCACGGCGTCCACCAGTTCGCCTTTCCAGGCGCCGTTGTGTTCGCTGCCGTCGGCCAGGCGCTGGCGCAGGTCCACCGCCTGCAGGGCGCCGCTGTTGGCGCTGGCCTGGACCTCGGGGTGGTCGTCGGCAGTGTCGCTGATGATCTCGCCGTCGCGGATTTCGATGATGCGCTTGGCCCGCGCCGCGACTTCGCGGTCGTGGGTGATGAGGATCACCACATGGCCCTGGCTGGCCAGCTCGTCGAGCAGCGCCATGACCTCGGCGCCGCTGTGGCTGTCGAGGGCGCCGGTGGGTTCGTCGGCGAGGATGATGTGGCCGCCGTTCATCAGCGCGCGGGCGATCGACACCCGCTGCTGCTGGCCGCCGGACAACTGGTGCGGGCGGTTGCCGGTGCGGCTGGCCAGGCCCAGGCGGTCGAGCAGGGCGGCGGCGCGGGCATGGCGCTCGGCCGCCGGGGTGCCGGCGTAGATCGCCGGCATCTCGACGTTTTCCTGGGCCGAGCCGGATGCAATCAGGTGGTAGCCCTGGAACACGAAGCCGAAGGCTTCGCGGCGTAGCCAGGCCAGTTCGTCGCTGCCCAGGCGGGCGACGTTTTCCCCGGCGAACAGGTACTCGCCCGAGGTCGGGCGGTCGAGGCAGCCGAGGATGTTCATCAGTGTCGATTTGCCGGAGCCGGAAGCACCGACGATGGCGACGAATTCGCCGGCGTGGATCGACAGGTCGATGCCACGCAGCACGTCCACTTGCGGCGTGTCGCCGCCGCCATAGGATTTGCGGATGCCCTTGAGGTCGATCAGCGGGGTCTGCATTCAGCCTCCGCTGCTTTGCGCGGGACCGATCAGCAGGTGATCGCCTTCGGCGAGGCCGTCGAGGATCTGGATGCGCAAGCGGTCGCTGATGCCGACCCGCACCTTGCGCTCCTCGATCGAACCGTTTTTCGCCACCACCCGGGCCAGCTGCACGCCGCTATCGGCGCCGCTCTGCAGGGCGGCAAGCGGCGCGGTAAGAACGTCCTGCGCGCGCTCGGCGACAAAAAACACCTGGGCGGTCATTTCGGCCATCAAGGTGTTGTCGGCGTTATCCACATCCAGCAGCACGGTGTAGAGCACCACCCGGCCGCTGCCGCTCTTGCTCGAACTGTTGGGGCTGCCGCTGCCCTGGCTGCTTTCGTTCAGCGGCTTGGGCGGAATCGGCAGGATCTGCCGCACGGTGCTGGTCCAGCGCCGGGTGCCGCCGCTCAAGGTGGTGAAGTAGGCGCTCATGCCCGGTTTGACGTGACCGATATCGGCTTCGGAGACTTCGGCCCAGACGGTCATCGGCGACAGCCGGGCAATGCGCAGGATCAGCGGCGTCTGCTGCTGGGCGTTGAGGGTCTGGCCTTCGCGGGCGTCCACCGCGACCACGGTGCCGGACATCGGCGCGTAGATCCGCGTATAGCCCAGCTCGGCCTGGTCGCTGCGCAGGCTGGCCTGGGCCTGGCGGATCTGCGCCTGGATCATGTCGATCCGCGCCTGGGTGGCCTTGAGTTCGGCGCGGGCGGTCTGCACGTCTTCGTCGCGGGTCGCGCCACCGGCGGCGAGGTTCTGCTGGCGCTGGTACTTCTGCCGGGCCAGCTCGTTCTGCGCCCGCTGCTCTTGCAGCTGGGCCTGCAGGTTCTCGATGGAGAAGCGGCTGGCGTCGAGCTTGGCCTGCTGGGTGGCGGGGTCGATCTCCACCAGCAGCTGGCCTTCCTTGACCGGGTCGCCGGCCTCGACGTGGATCTTGCGGATCTGCCCGGACGCCTGGGCGCCGACGTCGACATAACGCCGCGGTTGCAGGGTGCCCAGGGCGGTCACGCTGCTTTCGATGGTGCCGCGGCTGACCTGCACGGTGGCGAACTGGTCGCGCCCCGGCGGCAGGATCTGCCAGGCGGCGAGGGCGACGATGGGAATCAGACACAGGGTGACAAGCAGGGCGCGTCGGGGATGACGGGGACGTTTCATGCAGGGTTCCGGCCAATGGAAATCGGCCCGTCGTCCGGCCTGGCCCGTGGCATGGGCGCTGGCTGGAGGCTGTCGATGGAGCGACAGATACGGGGAGCTGTCAGGTAAACGAGGGAAAACAGAGGGAATTTAAGCATGGACACATGGAGTTACAGCTGGGGCGAAAAATGTAGACGAAGAAAATAAAGTCGGCGAATCGACTCAGTACTTTAAATCTATATGAGAATTACTATAAATTACGCCACTTCTAAACTGCCATCATCGAATCGCCTGCCCAGGGGCGGGGCGCCGGTTGTGCTCAAGGACAAAAGCCGCGTATCGCGGTCGGGAGTCATGTTGGAAAACTACTATCGCGAGCTGGTGTGTTTCCTCAACGCCAAGCTGGGCAACCTGCAGGTGGCCGAAGATGTGGTGCATGACGCTTACGTGCGGGTGCTGGAGCGCTCCAGCGACACGCCGATCGAGCAACCGCGGGCCTTCCTCTATCGCACCGCGCTGAACCTGGTGATCGATGGCCATCGGCGCAACGCCTTGCGCCAGGTCGAGCCGCTGGATGTGCTCGACAATGAAGAGCGCTTCTTCAGCCCCTCGCCGCAAACCAGCATCGACCACGGCCAGCGCCTGGACATGCTGCAACGGGCGCTGGCGGAGCTGCCGGCGCTGTGCCGGGAAAGCTTCCTGCTGCGCAAGCTCGAAGGCCTGTCCCACCCCGAGATCGCCGAGCGCCTGGGGATCTCCCGCAGCCTGGTGGAGAAGCACATCGTCAACGCAATGAAACATTGCCGGGTGCGGGTCCGGCAGTGGGACGCCCATTGATCCTTCTTTGTTAAATTTTTTTTCACTGTCCTCGTTCCTACTCAACAGACGACCTGCTGCCTCGCCATGGGCCGATCAGGTCACCGTCGATTTCTCCCCGCGTTGAGGGATTTATCCAGAGGACACTGGAAATGACACAGGCAATTGCATCGACCATCGTTCACGACCTGATCGGTATCGGTTTCGGCCCCTCGAATCTGGCGCTGGCTATCGCGCTGGAAGAACGTGGCCAGATCCAGGGGCCGCTGGACGCGCTGTTTCTCGACAAGCAGGCCGACTACCGCTGGCACGGCAACACCCTGGTGGCCCAGAGCGACCTGCAGATTTCCTTCCTCAAGGACCTGGTGACCCTGCGCAACCCGACCAGCCCGTACTCCTTCGTCAACTACCTCAAGCACCACGGCCGCCTGGTGGACTTCATCAACCTGGGCACCTTCTATCCGTGCCGCATGGAGTTCAACGATTACCTGCGCTGGGTCGCCGGGCACTTCCAGGAGCAGAGCCGCTACGGCGAAGAGGTGCTGGCCATCGAACCGGTGCTGCACAACCAGCAGGTCGAGGCACTGCGGGTGATTTCCCGCGACAGCCAGGGCCAGGAATTCGTCCGTACCAGCCGTTCGGTAGTGGTCAGCCCTGGCGGCACGCCACTGATCCCGGACACCTTCAAGGCGCTCAAGGACGACGGCCGGGTGTTCCACCACGCGCACTACCTGGAACGCATGGCCAACCAGCCATGCACCAACGGCAAGCCGATGAACGTGGCGATCATCGGGGGCGGGCAGAGCGCCGCCGAGGCCTTCATCGACCTCAACGACAGCTTCCCATCGGTGCAGGTGGACATACTGATGCGCGGTTCGGCGCTGAAGCCGGCGGACGACAGCCCGTTCGTCAACGAAGTGTTCTCGCCGGCCTTCACCGACCTGGTGTTCCAGCAGCCGAGCGGCGAGCGCGAGCGCCTGGTCCACGAGTACCAGAACACCAACTATTCGGTGGTGGACGTCGACCTGATCGAACGCATCTACGGGATTCTCTACCGCCAGAAAGTCTCCGGCATCGCGCGCCATGCCTTCCGCACCCTGACCACCGTGGAGAAAGCCACCGCCACCGCCCAGGGCATCGAACTGGTGCTGCGCAACACCTCCACCGGCGAGCTGAGCACCCGCCACTACGATGCAGTGATCCTGGCCACCGGCTACGAGCGCCAGACCCACCGCGCATTGCTGGCGCCGCTGGAAGCCTACCTGGGCGACTTCGAAGTGGACCGCAATTACCGGGTCATCACCGACGAGCGCTGCAAGGCCGGCATCTACACCCAGGGCTTCAGCCAGGCCAGCCATGGCCTGAGCGACACCTTGCTGTCGGTGCTGCCGATTCGTGCCGAGGAAATCGCCGCCTCGCTGTACGAGCACGACAAAGGCCGCCACAGCCGTTCGGTGCGCGACCTGCTGCTGGCCACGGCCAGCTGATAGAGGCCGTCGGGCCCGATAGTTCTGTGTTGAATGTTCGGGCCTCATCGCGGGCAAGCCTCGCTCCTACAGACGCAAATCGACGTCAACCTGTAGGAGCGAGGCTTGCCCGCGATGGGCGGCGCAGCCGTCCCCCATTCCAACCCTCTCGATATCCCCGAAAATCCCCGCATCCAGCCTTCGCTGCCGACCCTTCCTGAACCTTCGCTGAAGAACTTTTCGATTCCCCCGCCCGGGCCTTTGCCGCCGATTTACTCGGCAAAAACCGCGGCGTAAGCTTCGCGCGTTTTCCATCAAGCGGAGACCCACAGTGGGTACTTGTTCGAGTGACAGTAGTCGGCCGGTTTCGATAACCGGCGCCTTCCCGGCAAGATAACGCGCCCGCTTTTTTTGCGCCGTTGTCTCGCCGTAACAGCGAGCGGCGGCTTCCCGACCGTGGCCTTCAGGGCCCGTTCCCGATGTCCTTCTCATCGACACTGCAACAGTGGGTGATGCCTGACGCATCGCCGCGCTACGGCTGCGCCTGTTCGCGCGGCCGGCGAACCCGACCTGGCTGTGAGTCTCCCGGCGCCGACCGTTAGGGGACACACCATGAACCTCACCCTGCTCAAAGAGTTTTTTGCCGGCTTCCTGCGGACCCGGCACTTCGCCCGGCACTTTCGCCGCCTGGCCTTGCTGGAAAGCTTCAGCGACGCCAGCGTCAGCCGCGATGTACCGCCCAGCCTGGCGCACACCCTGGTGGCCGCGGCCAACGACGAGGCCGCGGACCTGCTGCAACGCCTCGGCAGCCACACCGATGGCCTGAGCGAAGCCGAGGCCCAGGCCCTGCGCGAACGGCATGGCCTCAACGAGGTCGAGCATGAGCAGCCGCTGCCTTGGTGGACGCACCTGTGGCATTGCTACAAGAACCCCTTCAACCTGCTGCTGACCCTGCTGGCGGTGATCTCCTGGCTGACCGAAGACATGAAGGCGGCCACGGTGATTTTTTCCATGGTGGTGCTCTCCACGCTGCTGCGTTTCTGGCAGGAGGCCAAGTCGAACAAGGCCGCCGACGCCCTCAAGGCGATGGTCAGCAACACTGCCACGGTGCTGCGGCGCGATGTGCTCGATAGCGCGCCGTCGGTGTTCGCCAGGCTGCATGGCGCGGCGGTGGCGCACCAGGGCCTGCAACGCCTGGAACTGCCGATCCGGCAACTGGTGCCGGGCGACCTGATCCAGCTTTCGGCCGGCGACATGATCCCCGCCGATTGCCGGGTGCTCAGCGCCAAGGACCTGTTCGTCAGCCAGGCGGCGATGACCGGCGAATCGCTGCCAGTGGAGAAATTCCCGCGCCAGCAGGACGCCGCCACCCTCAACCCGCTGGAGCTGGACAACATCCTGTTCATGGGCACCAACGTGGTGTCCGGCGCGGCCACCGCGCTGGTCCTGACCACCGGCAATGCCACCTATTTCGGCGCCCTGGCCCAGCGGGTCGGGGCCACCGACCGGGCGCCGACTTCATTCCAGAACGGGGTGAATAAGGTCAGTTGGCTGCTGATCCGCTTCATGTTCGTCATGGCGCCGCTGGTGCTGTTCATCAACGGCTTCACCAAGGGCGACTGGATGGAGGCGCTGCTGTTCGCGCTGTCCATCGCCGTGGGCCTGACCCCGGAAATGCTGCCGATGATCGTCACCTCGACCCTGGCCAAGGGCGCGGTGTTCCTATCGCGCAAGAAGGTCATCGTCAAGCGCCTGGACGCGATCCAGAACTTCGGCGCCATGGACGTGCTGTGCACCGACAAGACCGGCACCCTGACCCAGGACAAGATCTTCCTCGCCCGGCATGTGGATGTCTGGGGGGAGGAGTCCGAGGACGTGCTGGAAATGGCCTACCTGAACAGCTACTACCAGACCGGCCTGAAGAACCTGCTGGACGTGGCGGTGCTGGAGCACGTCGAAGTGCACCGCGAGCTGCGGGTCGGCACGGCGTTCCAGAAGGTCGACGAGATTCCCTTCGACTTCAACCGGCGGCGCATGTCGGTGGTGGTGGCCGAGAAGGAGCGTGCGCACCTGCTGATCTGCAAGGGCGCGGTGGAGGAGGTGCTGGCGGTGTGCACCCGGGTGCGCCATGGCGCCGCCGAGGAAATGCTCAGCGACGAGCTGCTGGCGCGGATTCGCCAGGTCACCGCCGAGTTCAACGGCGAAGGCCTGCGGGTGGTGGCCGTGGCCGCCCGGCCGATGCCGCGGGGCCGCGACAGTTACAGCCTGGCGGACGAGCAGGGGCTGACCCTGATCGGCTACGTGGCATTCCTCGACCCGCCCAAGGAAAGCACCGCGCCGGCCCTCCAGGCCCTGGCCGCCCATGGCGTGGCGGTGAAGGTACTGACCGGCGACAATGAGCTGGTGACGGCGAAGATCTGCCGCGAAGTCGGCCTGGAGCAACGGGGCCTGCTGCTGGGCAACGACATCGAGCGCATGAGTGATACCCAACTGGCCAAGGCCGTGGAAACCACCAATGTCTTCGCCCGGCTCACGCCCTCGCACAAGGAGCGCATCGTCCGCCTGCTCAAGGGCAATGGCCATGTGGTCGGTTTCATGGGCGATGGCATCAACGATGCGCCGGCATTGCGCACCGCGGACATCGGCATCTCGGTGGACAGCGCCGTGGACATCGCCAAGGAGGCGGCGGACATCATCCTCCTGGAAAAAAGCCTGATGGTGCTGGAGGAAGGCGTGCTGGAAGGGCGGCGGACCTTCGCGAACATGCTCAAGTACATCAAGATGACCGCCAGCTCGAACTTCGGCAACGTGTTCTCGGTGCTGGTGGCCAGCGCCTTCATTCCGTTCCTGCCGATGCTGCCGATGCACCTGCTGGTGCAGAACCTGCTGTACGACATTTCCCAGATCGCCATCCCGTTCGACAACGTCGACGAGGACATGCTGGCCCGGCCCCAGCGCTGGCAGCCGGCGGACGTCGGGCGCTTCATGCTGTTTTTCGGGCCGATCAGTTCGATCTTCGACATCGGCACCTTCGCCCTGATGTGGTACGTGTTCGACGCCAATACCCCGGACCACCAGACGCTGTTCCAGTCCGGCTGGTTCGTGGTCGGGCTGCTGACCCAGACCCTGATCGTGCACATGATCCGCACGCCGAAGATCCCCTTCCTGCAAAGCCGCGCGGCCATGCCGCTGCTGGTGATGACGGGGGTGATCATGGCCATCGGCATCTTCCTGCCCATGGGCCCGCTGGCGCACTACTTCAAGCTGCAGGCGCTGCCGTCGCTGTACTTCGTGTTCCTGCCGGTGATCCTGCTGGCGTACATGGCGCTGACCCAGGCGGTGAAGGGCTTTTATATCCGCCGGTTCGGCTGGCAATAAGCGGAGCGCCGCACCAAATCCTGTAGCCGCTGCCGCAGGCTGCGCCAGGACCGCAGGTCCTCCGGCGTTGGCACGATCGCCACGGCCCTGCGGGCCGATCGCAGCCTGCGGCAGCGGCTACAGGGTCAATCCAGCGCTTGCCCGATGAGCGCCATCTATCCGTAGGAGCGAGGCTTGCCCGCGATGGGCCGTGCAGCGGCTCTGGTTCCGCGGGCCAACCGGCAATCGCCATCTGCTCGTAATACCTGCCGGTGCAAGATACCCGGCACCCTGGCCGGCCTCATCGCGGGCGGTTGGATCGCCGCCCGCTCGCTCCGGCAAAGTGCACCTATCCTGTAGGGGCAACCGACCGTCGCGTACTCAAGGACTTGATTCATGCAAGCACTCCAGAACATCAACCTGACCTCCCTGGTGGACACCCTGGTCAGCCTCAGTGCGGCCTTTATCCTCGGTGGCCTGATCGGCTTCGAGCGCCAATACCGGCAGCGCACCGCCGGCCTGCGCACCAACGTGCTGGTGGCGGTGGGGGCGGCGATTTTCGTCGACATGGCCAACCGCCTCGGCGGCGCCGAAGGCGCGGTGCGGGTGGTGGCCTATGTGGTGTCCGGCATCGGCTTTCTCGGTGCCGGGGTGATCATGCGCGAAGAGGGCAACGTGCGCGGCCTGAACACCGCGGCCACCCTCTGGGCCTCGGCGGCGGTGGGTGCCTGCGCCGGCGCCGACCTGATCCTCGAGGCCTTTCTCGGCACGCTGTTCGTGCTGGCGGCCAATACCTTGCTGCGGCCGATCGTCAACAATATCAACCGCCAGCCGCTGGACGTGATCTCCGCCGAGGTCACCAACATCGTCTACGTGATCGCCCATCGCTCCAAACAGAAAGCCGTGTTCGCCCTGCTCGAAGCGGAGCTGGAGCGCAGCAACTACCCGGCCAGCGATATCGATGTCCATGCCTTCGGCAACGACGACGTGGAGATCGAAGCCACCCTGGCCACCACCTCGGTGGACGGCGACGAACTCGACGCGCTGGTGGCGCGGCTGTCCACCTCGGCCCTGGTGGAGCAGGCATTCTGGAGTCCCAGTACCACCGAATAGACCGCGCAATCGTGTTGGTGCGGTGGGGCGATGCGCCTGTAAACAGCGGGCTTTTTGTCGAGAGGAAAAAATTCTCCGTCTACAGCGATTTTTGCGAATCGTCTTAAAGAGTCGGCCGGGGGCCATCGGATAGTCTGTTGAACCTCTGTGTTCAACCGAGAGTTGCCACGCCGATGCCCAACAAACGCCTGAGAATACTGATTGCCGACGCGTCCCGGGAACGGTGTGGACGCATCCAGCGTGTGTTGAATGGCCTGGGTTACTTTCGCGTCGCCACGGTGGAGGCTTTCCGCGAACTGGTAACCCTGACCCACTATTCCTGCGAGCCCTTCGAGAACTTCGACCTGTTGCTGCTCAGCGGCGAGCTGGCGTTTGCCGCCGGGGTGGACGCCGGCGTGTTCTGCCAGGGCAACCCGCAGATCCGCCATGCCATGATCTACGGCGGCCGCACCGACCATGCATTGCCGGTGGTCCTCGGCGCTTCTGCGTTACAGGAGATTCTCTGGGTGCAGGGCGCAACGCAGGAAATCCTCCTGCGCTTCATTGCCCATATCAATCCTCCCTCCTCGGGCAAAGACCGAACCTGCTGAATACTGGAATAGCCCCCGCAGTGGCTGGGAACAGGGCTGCGTCGTGCTGCTGGCGGCGGACACCACCACCTGGCCAGCGGTTTTCCGATGGCCGCTGCCGGGGCCGGGCGGGCCTTTTGTCTCCCCCGGGCCGGGCAAGAAGCAGGGCCCAAAGCTGCCCATCGATACCGGGTGTATGCCGCCGATGCCCGTGGATATCCCAGGGAAACGAGCATTTCAGGCTTAAAAAGTAGGGGAAAGCCGTATTTTAGTAATGTGGAGTAGGGCTTTTCAGAAAAACCTTAGAGAAAACACTCGGCTGCTCCCCTAGCCTTTATTCGTAGGCTTGGAGCCTGTCATCTCAGACTTTTTCATGGTCGCGAAAAAATGCCGAATAAAACGTTACGAATCCTGATCGCCGATGAACAGCATTTTCATCGAATGAAAATCGAGCGGGTGCTGAACCAGCTGGGCTATTACCGGATTGCACCGATGTATCGACTCATCGAGGTGTTGAACATCGTGGAATATGGCAGTGAGCCAATGGACCTGCTGATCATCAACGCCTCTCTGGGGTTGCAGGCCCGGCTCGATATCGTGGCGTTCTGCATGGATAACCCGCAGGTCCGTCACGTACTGGTCTATGACTCCGAGCTTCTCGGCATGCCATCGATTCCACCCGGCTCGCGACGCAAGCTGTATATCAGCAGCCTGCCGTTGCCGG
Organism: Pseudomonas sp. RW409; assembly: GCF_003184125.1. Taxonomy (NCBI): domain Bacteria; kingdom Pseudomonadati; phylum Pseudomonadota; class Gammaproteobacteria; order Pseudomonadales; family Pseudomonadaceae; genus Pseudomonas; species Pseudomonas sp. RW409. The sequence continues at coordinate 299,088 of NZ_QHHP01000004.1, forward strand.
ACTACGAGACCATCAGCCGCTTGATGAGGGCCATCGACACCGGCCGCCGGAGCAGGACCCCGGCGGCCGGAACGTTTCCCGGCAGCTCCAATGAGGAAGAAATAGCGCCCGACGGCATTCGGTTGAATGTCGTGGTGCGCTAGGACCTCAGTCCCACGCCGGTGCAATGCCGGCGGGGCTGGTCAGGCGATGCCCGCGCTCCAGATCGGCGATGCGCCGCATGTCTGCTTCGCCCAGGGTCAGGGCACAGGCCTTGAGGTTGCTTTCCAGGTTCGCGCGCCTGGTCGAGGAGGGAATCACCGCATAACCCGATTGCATGGCCCAGGCCAGGGTCACTTGAGCCGGCGTCGCCCGATGCTGCTCGGCGATCTGCTGGATGACCGGGTCCTTGAGCACTTCCCCGTAGGCCAGCGTCATGTACGAGGTGATGTGAATCCCCTGGCTTTGCGCGAACTCCACGACCTTGCGGTTCTGCAGGTAAGGATGCAGTTCGATCTGGTGGGTGGCGATGTGTTCGGCACCCACCGCGGCGATGGCCTGTTTCATCAGGTCGTTGGTGAAGTTGGAAACCCCGATCTGCCGGGTCAGCCCCAGTTGCCTGGCTTCCAGCAGCGCTGCCATGAACTCTTCGACCGGCACCTGGTTGTCCGGTGACGGCCAGTGGATCAGGGTCAGGTCCAGGTAGTCGGTCCGCAGCTTGCGCAGGCTGTCCTTGAGGCTGGGGATCAGCTTGTCGCGGGCGAAATTGGCGACCCAGATCTTGCTGGTGACGAACAGCTCGTCGCGGGGGATGCCGCTGTCGGCGATGGCCTGGCCGACCTCGGCTTCGTTCTCGTAGATCTGTGCGGTGTCGATCGCCCGGTAGCCCAGCTCGAGCGCGGTGCTGACCGAGTCGATGACCACCTGGCCTTGCAGGCGATAGGTGCCGAGGCCGAAAGCAGGTACAGACATGGATGACTCCAGATGGCAGTGGAAAGGCCACGAGTATCCCGGTCCGTACCTTTGAGAAAAACCGCCGGACAGGCAAAGGAATCTTTACCGCGAATCACGAATATCCCCGGCTCCCGCAGAGACGACGCACGCCCCGCAGGAGCAACCGGGCGACCCCCATCAATCACCCACCTCCACACGCGACAGGTTCAGCCACGGGCTTCGAGGATCATGCAGGTGGTGGAACCGGTGGCGTACAGGCGGCCATCGACATCGTAGATCCGCCCTTCGGCCAGGGCGGTGGAGCGGCCCAGGTGGACGATCTTGCCTTCGGCGCGGATCGGCCCGCTGCTGCCGGTCAGGGCCCGTACATAACTGATGCGCAGGTCCAGGGTGGTGTAGCCCTGGCCCTTGTTCAGCCGGGTGTGGATCGCACAGCCCATGCAGGAGTCCAGCAGGGTCGCGGCATAACCGCCGTGCACGCTGCCCAGCGGGTTGTAATGGCGGGCATCCGGGGTGCCCTGGAACACGAAGTGCCCGGCGGACCATTCGATGGGGATGAAATCCATCAGCGTGCCGATGGGCGGCGAGGGCAGTTCGCCGTTGCCGATGCCATCGAAGAATTCGCTGGGGGAGAGGGCGCTGACTTCGGCCAGGGACAGGCTGCCCGGACCGGCCAGGCGTGCGCGCATGGCCTGTTCCTGGGCAATCCACTGGGCCAGGGTGGCCTCGCGGGATGGGCTTTGCATGGGCGTTTTCCTCACTGGGCGGAATAAGATGACGAGCAAAATATTATGTTCGAAATATTATTTCGGCCAGTGTCAAAAACGCCACAGGTCGGAAGATTCAGCCTGGCTTCACCTGGAGCGCATCCTCAGGTGATATCGCTGCGGCTGAACTCCTCGCCGAGAAAGTCGATCAGCGTGCGCACCGACGGCAGCAGGCCACGGCGCGACGGGAAGATCGCATGGACGATCCCGCACTTGGGCGCCCAGTCCGGTACCAGCTGCACCAGGCGCCCGGCGGCCACATCGTCGCGCACCACCACGCTGGGCAGGTGGACGATGCCGATCCCCGCCAGGGCCGCCTGGCGCAGGGCGATCAGGTCGTCGGTGACCATCCGCGGCTTGTGGCGAATCTGCGCCAGGGCTTCGTTGGGGCCGAACAGCTCCCACTGGTATTCGCGCTGCGCCGAGCCCCAGTGCAGGCTCGGCAGGCCGCTGAGGTCGGCGAGCGAGGCGGGGCTCGACAGCCGCGCGAGAAAGTCCGGGTGGCCGACCAGCCACTGGGTGCTGTTGCCCAGCACCTTCATCACCAGGTCGCTGCTTTCCAGCGGCGGGAAGCGCACCCGCAGGGCGATGTCGAAACCTTCGTGGATCAGGTCGACCCGGCGGTTGGTGCTCTCGATGAACAGCTCCACCAGCGGGTACTTGAGCATGTAGCGGGTCAGCATCGGCCCGACCCAGGAGTTGAGCAGCGCGGTCGGGCAACTGAGGCGCACCAGGCCCTGGGGTTCGGAACGGTTGCGCTCGATGACTTCCGCGGCGCTTTCCGCTTCCACGCGCATGGCCAGGCAGCGCTGGTAGTACTCATGGCCGATCTCGGTGAGCGAGCAGTGGCGGCTGGTGCGGTGAATCAGGCGCACGCCGAGGCGTTCCTCGAGCTGGGCAATGCGCCGGCTGAGCTTGGACTTGGGCATGTCCAGGGCGCGCCCGGCGGCGGCGAAACCCCGGTGTTCGACGACCTGGGTGAAGTAATAGAGGGTGTTGAGGTCTTCCACCATCGTTCTCCAAATAGAACGCTAAGGACGATTTTTGCAGTCTAGTGCATCAAAGGTATGGGTTTTAAGGTGTATCCACGAAATAACTCACCCATGTCGGAGGCACCCGCATGAAAAACATCATCGGTATCTACACCAGCCCACGGTCTCATTGGGTGGGCGATGGTTTCCCGGTTCGTACGCTGTTTTCCTACGACAACCTGGGCAAGCACATCAGCCCGTTCCTGCTGCTCGACCACGCCGGCCCGGCTGAATTCACCCCGACCCAGGGGCGCCGTGGCGTGGGCCAGCACCCCCATCGCGGCTTCGAAACCGTGACCATCGTCTACAAGGGCGAGGTGGAACACCGCGACTCCACCGGCAGCGGCGGCAAGATCGGCCCTGGCGACGTGCAATGGATGACCGCGGCCTCGGGGATTCTCCATGAGGAATTCCACTCCGCAGCGTTCGCCCAGTCCGGCGGCACCCTGGACATGGTCCAGCTGTGGGTCAACCTGCCAGCGCGGGACAAGATGGCCGCCCCCGGTTACCAGACCCTTCTCGATGGCGACATTCCGGCCATTGCCCTCAAGGACAAGGCCGGCACCCTGCGGCTGATCGCCGGCGAGTTCGACGGCGTCAAGGGCCCGGCGCGCACCTTCACCCCGATCGACGTCTGGGACATCCGCCTGAATGCCGGCAAGCCCCTGACCCTCGACCTGCACCAGGGGCGCAACACCGCCCTGGTGCTGCTGCGCGGCACGGTCCAGGTCAATGGCCAGGAGCTGGTGCGCGAAGGTCAGCTGGTGCTGTTCGAACGCGATGGTGACCAGATCAGCCTGGAAGCCAACGACGACGCGGTGGTGCTGCTGCTCAGCGGTGAACCGATCGACGAGCCCATCGTCGGCCATGGCCCGTTCGTGATGAACAGCGAGGCCGAGATCCACCAGGCATTCGTCGACTTCCAGTCCGGCCGTTTCGGCCAGATGCCTGGCTGACACCCCCTTACCGACTTGCACAGGATGTGTAGGCCGGTTTCAGGGCCAGGGATGGCTGTTGCCTTAAATAAATGCCTAGACACCAGAGGAACTGCACATGAACACCCTCAACGCGGCCAACTTCAATGGCCTGAAACCGACCATCGACCCCAACGACGCGGCAATGCTGCTGATCGACCACCAGAGCGGCCTGTTCCAGATCGTCAAGGACATGGACGTGCCGCAACTGCGGGCCAATGCCATCGCCCTGGCGAAAGCCGCGACCCTGTTGCAGATGCCGGTAATCACCACGGCCTCGGTACCCCAGGGGCCCAACGGCCCGCTGATCCCGGAAATCCACCAGGAAGCGCCCCATGCCCGGTACGTGGCCCGCAAAGGCGAAATCAACGCCTGGGACAATCCCGAGTTCCGGGCGGCGGTAGAAGCCACCGGCAAGAAAACCCTGGTGATCGCCGGCACCCTGACCAGCGTCTGCCTGGCGTTTCCGTCGATCGCCGCGGTGCATGAAGGCTACAAGGTGTTCGCGGTGGTCGATGCCTCGGGCAACCATTCGCGGCTGGCCACCGATCTGACCATCGCCCGCCTGGCCCAGGCCGGGGTGGTGCCGATCGACATCATGGCCACGCTCTCCGAACTGCAGGGTTCGTGGAACCGTCCGGACGCCGAGCAGTGGGCCGCGGTCTACGCCCAGGCCATGCCGCACTATCAGTTGCTGATCGAGAGCTACATCAAGGCCCAGCAAGTGGCGAATGAACACGAAGTGCTGGATTCCCAGCGCTGAAGCAGCACCCCCCACGCCGATTTCCAGTCGGTATCGACAAGAAGCGAGGATTACCCCATGACTACTGCCTACAAGCGTCTCGATAAAGACAATGCCGCCGTGCTGCTGGTGGATCACCAGGCCGGCCTGCTGTCCCTGGTGCGCGACATCGACCCGGACAAGTTCAAGAACAACGTGCTGGCCCTGGCCGACCTGGCCAAGTACTTCAAGCTGCCGACCATCCTCACCACCAGCTTCGAAACCGGCCCCAACGGCCCGCTGGTGCCCGAGCTCAAGGCGCTGTTCCCGGACGCGCCGTACATTGCCCGGCCCGGCCAGATCAATGCCTGGGACAACGAGGACTTCGTCAAGGCGATCAAGGCCACTGGCAAGAAGCAGCTGATCATCGCTGGCGTGGTGACCGAGGTCTGCGTGGCGTTCCCGGCGCTGTCGGCCCTGGAAGAAGGCTTCGAGGTGTTCGTGGTGACCGACGCCTCCGGCACCTTCAATGAGCTGACGCGCGATTCGGCCTGGAACCGCATGTCCACCGCCGGCGCGCAGCTGATGACCTGGTTCGGCCTGGCCTGCGAGCTGCACCGCGACTGGCGCAACGACATCGAGGGCCTGGGCACCTTGTTCTCCAACCACATCCCGGACTACCGCAACCTGATCACCAGCTACACCACCCTGACCACCGGCAAATGACCTGCCGGTAGCCGCTGGCGAAGGCTGCGACCGGGGGCGCAGCCCCGTAAACCGGCCAACGCATTTTCCAGGCAGGTCCGGGGCTCAGGGGTTGCGGCAACTGCGTTGCCGATCGCAGCCTCGCCAAGGCTCGGCAGCGGCTACACGGTGACCATACCTGTAGCCGCTGCCGAAGGCTGCGATCGCTTGCGCAGCAAGCGCGACCCAGGGCATGCGGTCCGCCTGTCGAACCGCGTGCTCGGCCTTGACGACGGCTACGGGCTGCGCCAGCGGCTACAGAGGTGAACGAAGGCGTTACAGACAGGGGCCTCCCATGAGGCCCCTGTTTTTGTTTTTCCGGCTATACCTGCAAGGTCGCTTCTGTGAGATTGTCGCGCCTCTGACTGTGCTGGAGTTGCTTGATGTCGATTCTGTTCGCCGACCACCCGTTGTTCGCCGCATTGGTGCTGATCCTGCTGGACATGCTGCTGTGGCGCTTGATCGGCGCGCGGGGCGGTTACTGGAAGCTGCTGGTGCGGGTGCTGATCTTCACCCTGTACAGCGTGCTGCTGTTCAACCAGGGCCTGAACCCGATGCAGGCGGCGCCCTGGCCGGAGGACGTGCCGCTGCACCTGGCCGCCACCGGGTTGCAGATCGGTTGGTGGCTGTTCGGCGCGCGGACCCTGACGGTGCTGCTCGGCACCCTGATGATGCAACGGGTCGGGCATACCGGGCGGCTGTTGCAGGACCTGATGGGCGCGGTGATTTTCCTGATCGCCATCATCGCCGCCATGGCCTATGTGCTGGAACTGCCGGTCAAGGGCGTGCTGGCCACCTCCGGCGCGGTGGCGATCATTGTCGGCCTGGCGCTGCAAAGCACCCTCAGCGACGTGTTCTCCGGGATCGTGCTGAACACCACCAAGCCTTATCAGCTCGATGACTGGATCTCCATCGACGGCACCGAAGGCCGGGTCACCGACATCGACTGGCGCGCCACCCGCTTGCAGACCTCCCAGGGCAGCATGGCGGTGATCCCCAACTCCCTGGCGGCCAAGGCCAAGATCATCAACTTCAGCCGTCCCGCCGATATGCACGGGCTGTCCATCAGCCTCCAGGTCAGCCCCCATGCGCGGCCGCAAACGGTGATCGAGGCGCTGGAGCGGGCCATGCTCGGTTGCCGTTTCCTGCTCCCCAAGCCGGCCCCCAGCGTGGCCCTGAAAAGCTCGGGCAACGCCGGGGTTGAGTACGAGATCAGCGGCTTCGTGGCCTCCATGAGCCAGAAGCGCGAAGTGCGCAACCAGCTGTTCGACCTGGCTTTCCGTCACTTGCAGGCGTCCGGCGTCAGCCTGCTGTCCACCGGTGAAAGCAGCGTGGCGGCCAACCTGTCGCGCCCGCGGGCGCTGCTGGACAGCTCGAGCATCTTCTCCACCCTGCGCCAGGAGGAGAAGGAAACCTTCAGCCAGAACATGACCCTGCAAACCTTCCGCGCCGGCGAGACCATCCTGCCGGCGGGCGAGGTCAGCGATCACCTGCTGATCATCGAGTCGGGGGTGGTCTCGGTCAGCCTGATCCGCGATGGCAAGCCGTTCGAAGCCGGGCGCATGGGGCCGGGCGAAGTGATAGGCGAGGCGGGCATCGCCGATCAGGCGAACGCGGCGGACTTCTCGGCCAAGACCTTCTGCACCCTCTACCGCATCGAAAACGAGTACCTCAAGCCGTGCCTGGACGCGCGGCGCGATATCAACGAGGCGATGAAAAATCTCCTGGATTTCCGCCAGCACATCGCCCAGACCCTGACCCAGGAAACCCCGCGGCCCGTGCTGAAAAAAGGCTTCATGCAGTGGCTGCGCCGCCGCGCCTGAGCATCCAGCAATGCATGGCCCATGCGCGGCCCTTGTAGGAGCGAGCTTGCTCGCGATGAGGTTCGCCCAGGCACCGCAGTAAATGGCCGCTACGCGGATCGCGAGCAAGCTCGCTCCTACAGGAGGTTTTCGTAGGGCCGGGGACATTGGTCACCTGGTCTTAGCCGGAATTGGTCATTGGTATGGACTGCACCCGGGCTTAACGTAGCGCCACATTCACTGGATCTGGAGCTACCCCCATGCAACCGCGTATCGATTTCTACACCGCTTCGCCGGACGCCCTCAAAGCCATGATCGCCCTGGAAACCGCGGTCTCGAAACTGCCCCTGGAAAAGTCGCTGATCGAGCTGGTGAAGTTGCGCGCCTCGCAGATCAACGGCTGCGCCTTCTGCGTTGACATGCACACCGCCGACGCGCGCAAGAGCGGGGAAACCGAGCGCCGCCTGTACGCGGTCTCGGTCTGGCGCGAAACGCCGTTCTTCACCGACCGCGAACGCGCCGCCCTGGCCTGGACCGAGTCGCTGACCCGGGTCAGCGAAACCCACGCCCCGGATGCCGACTACGCGCTGCTGAGCAGCCAGTTCAGCCCCAGCGAACAGGTCGACCTGAGCCTGGCGATCGCCACCATCAACAGCTGGAACCGCCTGGCCGTGGGTTTCCGCAAAATGCCCCAGGCCTGATTCACCCGGGCTCAATGGCCGTCGCTGGCGGATCGAACGGACCGCCAGCGCCGGCGTTTGGCGAGGAGGAATCAGGGCACCAGCGGAAGCAGTTGGCGCAAGCCGTGGCGAAGACTATTGTTGGCAGTCTGAATAACTGCCCGAAGAGAGCGATGCCATGAACACCAGTGATTTGCTTGAACAGTTGCTGCGCGCCGGCCAGGCCTCGATGACGCAGCAGGGTGGCGGGGCCTCGGCACCGCAGGGCGGCCTGGGAGGCCTGGGTGGCTTGCTCGGCGGCCTGTTGGGCGGGAACAGCGGCGGCGGTGCTCCGGGTGGCCTGGGTGCTGGCGGGCTGGGTGGTCTGCTGGGCGGCCTGCTGGGTGGTTCCGGCTTGGGCGGCGCGATCTCTGGCGGCGCGACTTCCGGTGGAGTCCCTCAGGGCCGCTCCGGCGGTGGCATGAACTACGCCGCGCTGGCGTCCCTGGGGATGATGGCGTTCCAGGCTTACCAGGCCTGGCAACAACAGCAGCAATCGGCGGCCCCGCAACAGGCGTTGCGCACCGTCGACCAACTGGCCGGCCCGGAAGTCGAAGAACACAGCCATGCGATCCTCCGTGCCCTGATCGCCGCGGCCAAGGCCGATGGCCGTATTGACGAGCAGGAAAAACAACTGATCAGCGCCGAGATCGGCCGTCACACCGACGACCCGCAATTGCAGCAATGGCTCGACGACGAAGTCGCGCGTCCCCTGGACGCCGCCGACGTGGCCCAGTCGGCCGCGGGCGAGCCGGGCATGGCGGCGGAAATGTACCTGGCCAGCGTGATGCTGGTGGACGACCAGCAGGACGCCGAGCGCAGTTACCTGGACGAGCTGGCGGCGGCGCTGCGGATCGACCCCGAGCTGCAACTGCACCTGGAGCAACAGGCCAAGGGCGGGGTGGCCTGACTCACAAGAACCGGCCCCCGCGGGGCCGGTTCATTGACCGTGCCGGGCGTGCCATCGACGCCCGGCAATCCCGCATCCGTATCACTCCCAATCTCAGAGTCGTTTCGACAGTGCGACCACCCAGGGCCGAGGTGGATTGTCGCAGCGCAGATTTATTCGCCATCTCCCGGTGCGGGCAGGGTGATAATGCTGGCCTGTTCATCATGCGAGCGCACCGTCGCCATGTTCGAGATCCAGCCGCAGAACCCCGAGCTTTTTCGCCAGCAGACCCGTCGTAGCACCCTGTTTATCGCCCTGATCTTCCTGTCCCTGGCCATGCTGCTGTCCAGCGCCGCGGTGCTGCTGTTCGGCACGCCTGGCGGCGACAACTTCCGCCTGAATGTCGCCGGCGTGCTGGCCGGGCTGGTGCTGAGCATGGTGCTGATGCGCGTGCGTTTCTGGTCGCAGCCGTGGATGGCCGCAGCGGTCTACGGCTGGCAGCTCAAGCGCAGCCTGATGAGCGTGACCAATGTCATGCATCACGTCACCGCCGGCGTCGAGGCCGCAGACCCGACAGCGATGAAACTGCTGCGCTTCTACCACCTGGGCCTGACCCAGATGCACCAGCTGGACGCCAACTCCAGCGCGCTGAGCCAGGTGGTGCATGAGATCGACCGGCACAAGGAACGGATGGAAGCGCTGGGCATGGACACCGAGCAGAACCGCTTGAATCCGGACTGGATCGAAGCAGTGAAGCGGATCCCGGTAAAAAAATGAGCTGAAAAGGGCGCGGCGTCCAAGGTTTTTCCCGGCCGCCTCCAAGCCCATTTCGCCATGTGACTGCTGCATGAAATCCAAGGGTTACATGCGCTGGATACATGGCAAAAAGGCAAAGAGTTATAACGTTAGATTTTATTTATATAAATGGACATAAGCATTAGCGCTATGCTGCCGCCAGTTTTTTACCTGGCCGCGGTTGATGCGTAGGGCTTATTGATGGATGTGGGTAATTTTGGTTTTGTAATCGCGGGCCTGTTGGTGGGTTTCATTGTTGGGATGACGGGGGTGGGAGGCGGTTCGCTGATGACCCCGATCCTGTTGTGGTTTGGGATCAACCCGGCGACCGCTGTGGGGACCGACCTGCTGTATGCCGCCATCACCAAGTCCGGTGGTGTGCTGGTCCATCAGAAAAACCGCAACATCGACTGGAAGATCACCGGCTGGCTGACCCTGGGCAGCGTGCCCGCGGTGTTGGCCACCTTGTGGTTCCTCAAGAGCCTGGACACCGACCCGCAAGCGCTGAACAGCGTGATCAAGCAGGCCCTGGGATTTGTGCTGCTGCTTACCGCCCTGGCGATCCTGTTCAAGAAAAAACTGCTGGCGTTTGCCCAGAAGCATGCCGGCGATCACTACCACCTGAAGGATTCCAGCCTCAACGGGCTGACGGTGGTCACCGGCGTGGTCCTCGGCACCATGGTCGCCCTGACCTCCATCGGCGCTGGCGCCCTGGGCACCGTGGCGCTGTTCATCCTGTACCCGTTCCTGGCCACCAAGCGCCTGGTCGGCACCGAAATCGCCCACGCCGTGCCGCTGACCCTGGTCGCTGGCCTGGGGCACGCGAGCATGGGCAACATGGACTGGCAACTGCTGGGCTTCCTGCTGATGGGCTCGCTGCCGGGGATCTGGCTCGGCAGCCACATGACCGGCCGCGTCTCGGACGAACTGCTGCGGCCGTTCCTGGCGGTCATGCTGTTTTCCATCGGTTACAAGCTGGCGTTCTGAACCCGTGCTGGCGGGCCGAGCCAAAAGCCTCCTGCGGGAGGCTTTTGTGTTTTTGGAGTTTGTGCAGATTGAGCCAGATCCTGGCAGACCTGCCTCCACGCCACTCTCAGCGTTGCGCCAACCAGTAATCGTGCAGCCCACGCGCCGCCTGTTCGACGCGGGCTACCGTCTGGCGATGCTGAACCAGATCCAGGTCGGCCGGCAGTTCGAAGTTGTCCTGTTCGGCGCAGGTGATGATGGCTTGCAGCTGGGCGGCCTGGGCGGCGGGCAGTTCGGGCCAGTTGCTTACGGCCATGGCGCGGATGTAGCCGAAGCACCATTCTTCCGCCAGCGTCAGCGGCTGGTCCTGATGCTCGGTCTGTTCGAAGCGCGGCTGAAAGCTCGCCGAGTCGCTCGCCAGTGCCGTGGCGAGGGCATTCAGGTGGCGCACGCTCAGCTCGATGAAGCGCTTGCACTCCTCGGGGTCCTGCCAGTCCGGGTTCTGCCCGCCCCAGATGGCCGGGAACCATTCGGCGATGTCCACCTGGGCCGGGCCGGACACCAGGGCGGTACAGAAACCGTCGAGCTCGGCCAGGTTGAGCACGGAATGGTCGTCGCCGTACTTGAGCAGGGTGTCTTCGATGAATTCGAACTCGGCGGGGCTGAGCGGCTGGTTGTGCATGGACGGCTTCCTTGGAAAAACGTGCGCCCCAGGGGCTGCGCGGAAAAAAGACGCGGAGGATGGCGCGTTCCGCGGCTTTTATCCAGCGCCGATCATCGTCGCGGAGCGAGTTGTCATGGCTGCAACGCGCTCTCGGCCGGTCCAGCGACCGGGTCCGTCAATCGACCCGGCCGCTGTTTTGCTCAGGGTTGCTTCGCCGCGCCGACCTGGTCATCCAGGGCCTTGAGCAGGGCATGGGCGACCTTCACCCGTTCGGCGTTGGGGTAGTTCTTGTTCGCCAGCAGCACCAGGCCGATGTCCTTGCCGGGCACGAACAGCACATAGGCGCCGAAGCCGTTGGTGGAGCCGGTCTTGTTCAGCAGGGTATTGGCCCGCGGCGCCTGGGGCGGGGTGAACCAGCGGGTCGGGTGCGGTTCGAAGGCCATCTGCGACGAGTTGCCGGCCAGCAGGGCGTCGAGGCTGAGCGGGTAGGGGTAGAGCTCCCAGCCCAGGCCCTGGGTCATGCCCTCGACCTGGTAATAGCCGGTGTGGGTGATGGCGATTGCCTGCGGCCAGGGCTGCGGCAGCGACTCGGGCTTGAGGTTGGCCTGGACGAAGCGCAGCAGGTCGGCGGCAGTGGTCTTCACCCCGTAGGCCTCGGCATCCAGGGCGCCGGGGCCGAGCCGCACCGGCTTGCCGTCCTTGCCGTAGCCCTGGGAGTAATTGCCCATCTGCGACTTCGGCACCTGGATATAGCTGTGCTGCAGGCCCAGTTGCGGGAACAGCTTCTGCTCCATCAATTGTTCGAAGGGCTGCCCCAGGCTTTGTGCGGCCAGGTAGCCGAACAGGCCGATGCTCGGGTTCGAGTACAGGCGCTGGGCGCCGGGGGCAAAGGCCGGTTTCCAGCCCTGGTAGTAGCCGAGCATCTTGTCCTGGCTGTCCCACTGCTCCGGGAACTGCAACGGCAGGCCGCCGGCGCTGTAGGTGCCCAGTTGCAACAGGCTGATGTGCTCGAAAGGGCTGCCTTTGAATGCCGGCAGGTAGCGGCTGGCCGGGTCGTCCAGGGACAGTTTGCCGCTGGCCTGGGCATAGGCCCCCAGGGTTGCGGTGAAGAGCTTGCTCACCGAGCCGACCTCGAACAGCGTGTCGGCGGCGACGGCTTTCTGATCCTCTTTGGAGGCCAGGCCGTAGTTAAAGTAATGGGGCTGGCCCTTGATGGTGATGGCCACCGCCATGCCGGCGATGTCCTGTTGTTGCATCAACGGGCGGATCGCCGCGTCGACCAGGGGCTTGAGCGCGCTGTCCGGCTGGCTGGCGGCCAGGCAGGCGCTGGCGCCGGAGAGCAGCAGGGAAACGGCGAAAAATCCGGATAGGGCAAGGTTTTTGTTGTGCATGATGGGCTGACATTCCATGATTTTGCAGGGTGATGGCCGCTACACTCCGAGCGGCTTTTGCCAGTGCCTGCCCTTGCAGTCAGGGGGCGGGGCGCTGCGAGCCGGCTCAATGTAGGCGGCCGGCGAAGGATCGGCAAACGACGATATTTCGCAGGAGCCATTAGAAAAACTAGGGAGTGGTCATGATTCGACCCCATCTGCCGCTGAATGCCCTGCGGGCCTTCGAGGCCTCGGCGCGGCATTTGAGTTTTACCCGCGCGGCCATCGAGCTGTGCGTGACCCAGGCGGCGGTCAGTCATCAGGTGAAAAGCCTCGAGGCCCAGCTCAACGTCACCCTGTTCAAGCGCCTGCCCCGCGGGCTGATGCTGACCAGCGAGGGCGAAACCCTGCTGCCGGTGCTGTGCGAGTGTTTCGATCGCATCGCCGAAACCCTCGGCCGCTTCGAAGGCGGGCACTACCGTGAAATGCTCAGCGTCGGCGCGGTCGGTACCTTTGCCGTCGGCTGGTTGCTGCCGCGGCTGGAGGACTTCCAGGCCCGCCACCCGTTTATCGACCTGCGCCTGTCGACCCACAACAACCGGGTCGACGTCGCGGCCGAAGGCCTGGACTACGCCATCCGTTTCGGCAGCGGTGCCTGGCATGGCACCGATGCCGTCCAGCTGCTGGAGGCGCCGCTGTCAGTGCTCTGCGTGCCGGAACTGGCGCGACAGCTGCGCAGCCCCGCCGATCTGCTCGGCCAGACCCTGCTGCGCTCCTACCGCACCGACGAATGGCCGGAATGGTTCAGCGCCGCCGGCCTGCCGGCCAGCACCCTGCCTGCGCGCAGCATCGTCTTCGACTCGTCCCTGGGCATGATGGAAGCCGCGCAGCAGGGCATAGGCGTGGCCCTGGCGCCGCCGTTGATGTTCGCCCGGCAGTTGCACGCCGGCAGCATCGTCCAGCCGTTCGCGGTGGGCATCACCACCGGCAGTTATTGGCTGACCCGCTTGCAGTCACGGGTGCAGAGCCCGGCGATGCTGGCGTTCAAGGAATGGTTGTTGGGGACCGTAGAGGAAGGCTGAATGGCTTTGGTCAACATTTGGTTGAATATTCAACTTGGTGTTGATATTTTCGCCAGATTCTTTTTCTGCGAAACCGCCATGAAAACCCCCAGCAGCCCTTTTTCCCCCGAGTGTGCCGCCGAACGCCAGTTGGTGTTCAAGGTGCTGCACAGCACCCTGAACATGCTCGGCAGCGTGGTGGGCCGGCACACCGAAATCGTCCTGCATGACCTGAGCCGGCCGGAATCCTCCATCGTCGCCATCGCCAATGGCCATGTCACCGGTCGCCGGGTCGGCAGCCCGGTGCTGGCCGGGCCGCGCGAGGACCTGGGGTTCATCGCCGTGCGTCGGGCCATGGAGGATCGCTCCGGCAGCGAGCCGGTGCTGGTGGAGAACTACCCGACCACCGCGCCCGACGGTCGCCCGTTGCGCAGCTCGACGGTGGTGTATCGCGACAGCCGCGGCCAGCCCTTCGCCACCCTGTGCACCAACGCCGACCTCAGCGGTATCGCCGCCGCCCATGCCTGCCTGGGCGAACTGCTGGGCCTGGGCGCAGCCCCCGAACCACGCCACGACGAGCCCCAGGACATGGAGCAGTTGATGGCACAAATCATTCAGCAAGCCTGCCCCGGCGGCCGGGCCTTGATGAAGAAAGCCCAGAAGCTCGAAGCCGTGCGCCAGATGCAGGACCGCGGGCTGTTCATCGTCAAGGGCGGTATCGAGAAGGCCGCCGCGGCCCTCGGCGTCACCCGCTACACCGTCTACAACTACCTGGACCAGATCCGGGCCACAGACCAAGCCAATCAACAGGAATGAAGCCGATGCAGCTCGATATCTTTCAGGTGGATGCCTTTTCCTCCACGCCTTTCGGTGGCAACCCGGCCGCGGTCTGCCCGCTGGACGCCTGGTTGCCCGACGCCACGCTGCAACGGATCGCCGAAGAGAACAACCTCTCGGAAACCGCCTACTTCGTGCGCAACGGCGAGCTGTTCGAATTGCGCTGGTTCACCCCGACCGTGGAAGTCGACCTCTGTGGCCACGCCACCCTGGCGGCGGCCTGGGTGCTGTTCGAACAGCTGAACGAACCCAGCGAACTGCTGCGCTTCAGAACCCGCAGTGGCGAGTTGCGCGTGCGTCGTGACGGCGAGCGGCTGTCCATGGACTTCCCGGCCAAGCAGCCGGCGGCCGTGGAGATTCCACCGAGCCTGCTGCAAGCCCTCGGCCTGCCGCGCGCAGAAGCCCTGTACCGCACCGACGACTATTTACTGGTGGTCGAGGACGAAGCGATCATCGCCGGTCTCAAGCCCGACTTCGCCGCCCTGGCCAAGTTCGATGTGCGCGGCATCGCTGTCACCGCGCCGGGCAAGCAGTTCGATTTCGTCTCCCGCTGGTTCGGCCCGAGCGTCGGGGTCAACGAAGACCCGGTCACCGGCTCGGCCCATACCTCCCTGGCGCCGTACTGGGCCCGGCGCCTGGGCAAAACCCGCCTGAGCGCGGAGCAGGGCGGGGCGCGCAAGGGCCAGTTGTGGTGCGAAGTGCTGGATAACGGTCGGGTGCTGATCAGCGGCCAGGGCGCGCTGTATCTGAAGGGCACGATCTTTATCTGAAGACCTGGCGTTTGCTCCGCCAGGAGCATCAGTGATCGACTCGGGTCGTGCCTGGGGCCCTCAGGATCGATCACTGCCGGGTGGACGATACCTCTGTCAGATAGCCCATGTAGCCCTGGGCGAAGTCCAGGTAGGCCCGCACGATGGCCGACGGGTGACGATGGGACGGGTAGAGCAGATTGATTTGCTGCTCCGGCAAGGGATGGTCGGGCAGCAGCGCCAGCAGCCGGCCTTCGCGGATGGCGTGTGCCGCGAGGAAGGGCGGCAGCTCCGTCACCAGGTCACCGGCCAGCGCGCGGCTGCGCAGGTGTGCATAGTCGTTGGTGGCGAGCATGGCCCTGGGCCTGAAGGCCACGTCTCCCAACTGCCAGGTCCCCGGGCTGCCCTGGCTCCAGACACCGCAAGGGTAAGCGTTCAGCGCCTCGACGCTGCTGGGTGGGCCCAGCCGCTCGATCAACCCGGGACTGGCTACCAGCAGGTGGCGATAGCTCAGCAGGCGACGGGCGACCATGGTCTCGTGGGTAATCGCACCGACCCGTAGCGCCACATCCACACCGTCTTCGATCAGGTCGATACGCCGCTCCGTGGTATGCACGCTGACCTCGACCTGCGGGTAGCGGCGTTGGAACGCCGACAGCACATCCCACCAGGGTTCGAACGCGGGCGGCAACGACAGCCGCAAGCGGCCTTTCAACAATGCCTGATCGTTGATCACCGCCTGTTCGCCCTCGACCAATGCCTCGATACCGCGGCTGGCGTGTTCGTACAGGCGTGCCCCCGAGTCGGTGAGCTTGGTGCCCCGTACCGAGCGTTCGAGCAGTTGTACCTTCAGCTGTTGCTCGAGTTCGCGAATGCGTCGGCTCAAGGTCGGCAGGGGAATCTCCAGGCGCTCGGCGGCGGCGGAAAGGCTGCCGGTCTGCGCCACGCTGACAAACATCCGGACGGCGTTGAAGTCCATGATTGCTCCTCTCATTGGTGAGAGGAAGCCTATCTTTTGCGTGGATTATCTTCCAGTTTCGATTGATGGATAGTGAAGCCACTTGCCCAGGCGGCAATGGCTTCAACCCACAACGTACTTGAGGAACTCCACCATGAAAGCTTATGTGATCGAACAGACCGGCGGCCCGGAAGTCCTGCAACTGCGGGATATCCCATCCCCCGCGCCGACGGCCGACGAAGTGCTGATCCGCGTCCGCGCCTTTGGCCTCAACCGCGCCGAAACCTATCTGCGTGCTGGCAAGATGGGCGCCATCAGTGCACCTCGGGTGCCGGGTATCGAGGCGGTAGGCGAAGTCATCCAGGACCCCTCGGGCCAGTTGCGCACTGGCCAGCGGGTGGTCACGGCTATGGGTGGCATGCAGTTCACCCGTAACGGCAGCTACGCCGAGCAGGTGACGGTGCTGCGCAACAATGTGATCGCGCTGGACGACACTTCGCTGTCCTGGGAACAGCTGGCCACGCTGCCCGAGGCGTACCTCACGGTATGGGGCGCACTGGACAAGAGCCTGGGCATCCAGAAGGGCCAGACCTTGCTGGTACGCGGCGGTACTTCATCGGTTGGCCTGGCCGCCATCACCTATGCCAAGGCTCGCGGATTGAAGGTCATCGCGACCACCCGCAACCCTGAAAACAGCCAGCGGCTCTACCAGGCAGGGGCCGATGCAGTGGTGGTCGACAACGGCGACATTGCCCCGCGTATTCGCGAAATCGCACTCGATGGGGTCGATGCCGCCCTGGAAATCGTAGGCGCGCCCACCCTGCGGGACACCCTCAAGACCCTGCGCCCCTTCGGCGCGGTGAGCGTGATCGGACTGCTCGGCGGTGCCCCCACCCTGGAACAATTCCACCTGATGCAGGACCTGCCCGCAGGCGTGCGGCTGAACTTCTTCCCGAGCGGCTTGTTCGGGACGCCGGCCTTGCCCCTGCAGGACACGCCACTACCTTGGCTGGCCAAGGAACTCGCCGCCAAGCGCATACCGTCGATCCATACCCGAACCTTCGCCTTTGACGAAGTCCGCGAGGCGCACCGCTTGATGGAAAGCGATCGCGCACTGGGCAAGCTCGTCGTGGTGCTTTGATCTCAAGGAGAACAGCATGCGTATCCCATTGATCACACTGATGCTCGGCAGCCTGTTGCTGCCCCTGACGGCCCAGGCCGCCAAGCCGGGCACCGAGGCGGGGGTGACCGCGGCGGTCACCCAGCAACTCAAACGTTATGAAACGGCGCTGAACACCTCCGACCTCGATCAGGTCATGACCCTGTATGCCGGCGATGCGGTGTTCATGCCGCAGAACAGCCTGCCGGCCGTAGGCCGTGACGCGGTACGCGCGGCGTATCGGCAGGTCTTCGACCTGATCAGGCTCGACGTGCGTTTCACCATCGATGAGATCCAACCGCTGTCACGGGACTGGGTGTTCGCCCGGACCCGTTCCAACGGAACGGTCAAGTTGCTGAAGGGCGATCAGCCTGCCAGCGCCGAAGGCAATCAGGAGGTTTTCCTGTTGCATCGAGAAAGCGATGGCCAATGGCGTTTTGCACGCTACATCTTCTCGACCATCCAGCCACGCCAGTAGATGAAGGAAGCAGAGGCGCGACGCTGTCTTGGGACCTGCCACGAGTGGATCACAGTTTTCAAGCGCGCCTCTTTTTTACAGGTCACCCGGCAGGCTAAAGGCGCTGAGTTTCTCCATCAGTGCTCCGGCCGCTGCCAGTTGTTTGCGTTCCTTATCCGTCAGGCAGGTGTTCACTGCGCTGTCCAGCCATTGATCACGTTGATCCCGGCTGGCCTGCAACACCAGCCGGCCTTTTTCGGACAGCTCTAGCCAGGTGCGGCGACGATCGCCGGTGTCCTGGGTGCGGGTAATCAGTTCACGGGCTTCCAGGTCCCGCAGCAGCGAGGCGAGGTTGGAGGAGCGCATGTTTTCCTCTTCGGCGATTTTCGAGGGCGTGGCCATGCCGTCCATCCGCTCGATTGCACTCATCACCAGCATCTGCGACCAGGTCTCGGGAGTGTTCTGCGCCTCCTGGCGCAGGCGTTTGCCCAGGCGGGTCAACTGTCCGCGAAACAACGAAATATCCATGCCGTCATACCTATGAAAAAATAGCTATGTAATTATAGCTAAATACAGTTCGCGACGATGCCCATTCCGAGTGTCGGACCGGGAACATCACGAGGGGGGATTACGATGGCTAACGATCATCCGAGATTCGCGCGGATTCTTCTCACCAACGATGACGGCATAGACGCACCAGGGCTCAAGATTCTCGAACGCATCGCGGGCCAACTGGCGCGTGAGGTCTGGGTTGTGGCGCCGTTGCTCGATCAAAGCGGCACCTCTCATTCGCTGAGCCTTCACACACCTCTGCGGCTGAGTTGCCATGGCCAAAGACGCTTTGCGGTCACCGGGACGCCGGGCGATTGCGTGGCAATGGCGTTGGGGCATCTGCTCAATCACGACCGGCCCGACCTGATTCTGTCCGGGGTCAACCGAGGCGCGAACCTGGGGGTGGAAACGGTATTTTCGGGGACGGTCGGCGGCGCCATGACGGGGTTGCTGTTTGGCGTTCCTGCCATCGCCTTGAGCCAGGCCTTTACCGACAGAAGTGCGGTGCCTTGGGATAACGCGCTCAATCATGGGCCGCAAGCCATCACGCAACTGATGGACATGAACTGGCCCGAGGATGTTTGCTTGAACGTCAACTTTCCCGACTGCGCGCCGGATGCCGTGCTTCCATTGAAACTGACGCGTCAAGGCTCGGGGCGCTTGAACGGCGTTTCCGTGCGTACGGAAAACGATCCTCGCGGGCTTGAATATCACTGGCTGAAGCTGGACAGGCACACGCAAGCCGATGAGCCAGGCACTGAGACGGCGGAGCTTCTCGCCGGGCATATCACCGTGACACCGCTGCAATTCGAGCGGACTCACGACAAGGCACTCCTCTCATTTGAACAACAGAATCGAGGCTCGCTGGTTAGGTAGCGCGGCTTTTTCAGACGGGGGGATGGCCTTCAAACAGCTTCGGGCAAGGTCGACTGCAGACTATATGGGCGAGTGATGATGTCGAGGGACGGCCTGATGATTCAGGCTTGTCATTACCGGGCGGGATTGGAGGCAGAGCTGCTCCAATCCCGTCCTTTCCATTACTGACCAGCCACCTGTTTACTGTCCACCAACGCCGGAGTCCGCGGCGGGATCAGGCGTTTGCTGCCGGTGGACTCGTAGGCTGCCGCCAGGCGCAGCAGGTTCGAGTCGTCGTAGGCGCGGCCGGCGAAGGTCAGGCCGATGGGCATGCCGATGTCCGGCATGACGCCCATTGGCACGGTGACCGTGGGCACGCCCAGGTGGCGGATGGCGAGGTTGCCGTTGGCCACCCAGACGCCGTTGCTCCAGGCGATATCCGCCGACGCGGGGTCGACATCGGCATTGGCCGGGCCGACGTCGGCCACGGTCGGGAAGATCACCGCATCGAGCCCCAGCGTGTCCATCCAGTCTTCCAGATCGATCTTCCGGGTTTTCTCCAGGCCGCGCAGGCCGTCGGGCACGGTGGGGATCTGATCCCAGGGGGTGATGCCGCGCTCGGCCATCTTCACGTACTCGTCCATGCCGGCGGCGAGGTCGCCTTCGCGGTTGGGCAGGGTGCCGGGGTCGTGAGGGAATATCAGCGGGCCATCGACGTCCACCAGGCGATTGAGTTGCGGGTCGCCGTTGGCCCGCAGGAAGTCATCGAAGGCCCAGGCGGTCAGGTCCCACAACTCATGGTGCAGGAATTCCTTGGACACCAGGCCGCGGTTGAACACCGTCGGCGCGCCGGGGCGATCGCCCTCGCAATTGGACACCAGGGGGAAATCCACTTCGAGCACTTCGGCGCCCGCGGCTTCGAGCGCCTGGCGCGCCTGCTGCCAGAGGCCGATCACCGAAGGGCGGGTGTGGATGCGTTGCCCGGTCGGGCCACCGATCCCCGGCGCCTCGCTGGTGCCGGCCTCAGGGTCGGCGTTGATGTACATGCGCGGCACGCCGAAGCGCTTGCCGGCCAGGGCGCTGCCGGTGGCGGCCAGTTCCTGATAGGAAGCCGGGCGCACCGAGGCCACGCTGGGGATCGGCACCCAGGGTTGCAGGCGCCACAGATCGCCACGGGTGTCCGGGTCTTCGGCGACCACCACGTCGAGCACTTCGAGCAGGTCGGCCATGGTCCGGGCATAGGGCACCACCACGTCCATGGTCGGGGTCAGCGGCCAGTTGCCGCGCACCGAGATCACCCCGCGCGAAGGGGTGTAGGCACACAAGCCGTTGTTCGAGGCCGGGCCGCGGCCGCTCGACCAGGTTTCTTCCGCCAGGCCGAAGGCGGCGAAACTCGCAGCGGTGGCAGTCCCTGCGCCGTTCGATGAACCCGAGGCGAAGGGCGCGGTGAGGTAGCCGGCGTTGTACGGGCTTTCCGCGCGGCCATAGACCCCGCGCTGCATGCCGCCGTTGGCCATGGGCGGCATATTGGTCTTGCCCAGGCAGATCGCCCCGGCGGCGCGCAGCCGTTCGATGGTGAAGGCATCGCGATAGGCGATCAGCTTGGCGAAGGCAGGGCTGCCGGAGGCCGCGGTGAGGCCCTTGACCAGGTAGCTGTCCTTGGCCGTGTAGGGAATGCCATCGAGCGGACCCAGGGTTTCGCCCCTGGCCCGGCGGGCATCGGAGGCCTGGGCTTCCTTGAGCGCGTCGGGGTTGCGCACCACCACCGCGTTGAGGGCGGTGGGGGTGTCGGGGCCGTCGTAGGCATCGATCCTGGCCAGATAGGCCTGGACCAGTTCGACCGCCGTGGTCTGGCCAGATTCGAGCGCGGCGCGCAGTTGGGCAATGGAAACCTCGGTGACTTCGATCATGCGGTTACCGCCGGCTGCTGATGGGTGATGTGGTGAAGGTTGCCATCACACTGGCGCTGGGGGTTGGGCGGCTTGGGCACATCGCTTATCTCACAATGGGTTTTCATATCGGTTCTCGTTGCGCGGCACGACGCGACTGGGGCTGGGCTACAACCTGAACGGGGTATTTTGCACCAAGTTGCCGGCGGGGGAATCGCTAAACGCTTCGCCGTCGTTGTTGGCTGTTGATCGGTGTCTGGCGCCCGTCGTGTAGGGGCCCCCAGGCATCGGCGGTTTTTACCTCAGTCAGGCCCCAAAAAGTAAGTAGCTGTTTTAAAAACAAATTTATGCATCTTGGTCTTCACAGATACAGAAAAAGTTGATAAATTTCCGCGCGTTCTTGCAGAGGTCCTCCCACGGGCCTTGCAGCGAGAGCAGGCAATAGCAGAGATAGGGGCGTCGCCAAGCGGTAAGGCAGCAGGTTTTGATCCTGCCATGCGTTGGTTCGAATCCAGCCGCCCCTGCCATCTCTTACCCATCCAGGTACCCCTCGGCCGCCAGGCATGAGGCGAGTCCTCCCGAAACACCCATCCTTCTGTTTTTATCAAGCGCTCTCGTAATGCCCCGGTATCTGTGTGGATGCTCAAGCGGCGCATTTTCGCGTGCCCGGAATATCCCCATCACCTCGCCCGTGCCCGACGGCTAGCGAAAGCGCTGCGCGATGGCCTCGGCAAACGGGTAATGGACAAAGTAGGGCCGGGCTTCGTCGATGACCCGCTGGAACGACGGCCGCTGTATCAGCCGCTCGAAATAGGCGCTCAGGTGGCGATGGTCGTCGGCAAAGGCCACGAGCGTGCTGGCATAGAACAAGGCCGGGGCGGCGGCGCAGTCGGCCAGGCTGAAGCCCGGGCTGGCCACCCAGGTCCTCGAGGCCAGGCGCTGCTCGAGCAGGGCGTATACGCTCAGCAGGGCTGCGCGTTCCCGGCTCAGGTCGCCGTGGGTGCCGTACAAGCGATCGGCGACTATCCGCTGCATCGGCCCCTGGACATGGCAATCGAAAAAACGGTCCCACAGCCGGACTTCCAGCGCACTGTCCCAATCCTCGGGAATCAACGGCTGCCGGCCCCTATAAAACCGGTCCAGATACTCGATGATCACACTCGATTCCGGCACATCACGCTGCCGGGCGTGGTCGCGGATGACCGGGAACTTGCCCAGCGGCCACAGGCTTTGCAGCTCGGCCCGGTCGGCGTCGTTGGCCAGATCGATGATGCGCTTTTCAAAGGCGATGCCGTGTTCGTACAGGGCGATCAGCACCTTGTGGCAGAACGACGACAGCGGATGGAAATACAGGGTCAGCGGCATTTTCCGGTTCCTCGGTGAAGTGTGGGGCGCACGACGTGCCAGCAGGGCAACCCACACAGTATCGGCCTGCCTGGGTGGCAACGCGCTGGCAGGCGACGAGCCGGGCTACAACCCCCCGGAATATTTCACCGCCGCCGCGGCCCGCGACGGCACGTTGAGGATGCGCAGCAGCGAAGACACATGGATGCGCACGGTGAAGGGCGAGATCTCCAGTTCGCGGGCGATTTCCTTGTTGGTCTTGCCCTGGGCGATCAGGCGCAGCACCTCGAGCTGGCGCGTGGTCAGGGTGGCGCCGGTGCCCAGGGGCAGCAGGCCGGAAGGGGCGAACTTGACCAGCACCTCGCCTTCGCGAATGGCCAGGACGGCCTGGCCGATCTCGTCCGGGGCGATGTTCTTGCCGATAAAACCGTCGACGCCGGCGGCCATGACCTCGCCGATCAGCGCCTGGTCATCGACCATCGACACCACGATCAGGGTGGTGCGCGGCAATTGCTTGCGCAGTTCGGCCAGCTGGCTGACGCAGGTCAGGCCCGGAAAACGCAGGTCGAGGATCAGCGTGTCCAGTTCGTCGCCGGCCTGGGTCAGGGCGAGTACGGTGTCCAGGTCGCCGGCCTGTTCGATCCGCGCGTCCGGCAGCAGGCGCTGGACCGTGCGCAACATACCCTCGCGAAACAGCGGGTGATCGTCGGCTATGATAATCCGGCATGCCATGGGGTGACTCTCCTTGGGTCGAGCTTTCCTTGAGGCTGCTACTTTAGCAGCGGGTCAGGCAACTGCCCGTGATTCGTGCTGGGTACGACGACTGCCGGACAAGGATGTTCCCCATGAAATTCGAAAAAAACACCGAGCTCGACCAGGCCAACCTGCGCACCATCGTGGGCAGCTGCGCCTTGGCCTATATCAGCGTGCTGGGTTTCCTGCCCGGGCAGCGGCTCGATACCTACCTGCCGATCGTGATCTATATCGTCCTGTTCCTGCTGCTGTCGATTGTCCTGCGCCAGGCCATCGTGCGCTGGCCCGGGCATTATCCGGCGCGGCGGGTCCTGGGCATGGTCTATGACTACACCGGGACTTCGTTCGGCCTGGTGGTCGGCGGGGAAGCGGCGCTGCCGCTGTACGCGGTGATGGTCTGGGTCAACCTGGGCAACGGCATGCGCTTTGGTTCGCGTTACCTGGCGATTGCCACGGTCCTGGCGTTGGTGGCACTGCTGGCCATCTATCGCCTGACGCCGCTGTGGCAGGCGCAACCCTTCATGGTGCTGATGCTGTTGATCACCAGCACGGTGATCCCGATCTACGCCCATATCTTGCTGGAACGCACGCGCAAGGCGTCGGAGGAGGCGATTGCCGCCAACCTGGAAAAGTCGCGTTTTCTCGCCCAGGCCAGCCACGACCTGCGCCAGCCGATCCATTCCATCGGCCTGTTCACCGCCTGCCTGCGCGAGGCGCGCCTGGGCGACGAGGAGCGGCGCCTGGTGGACAACATCGACCGTTCGCTGCTCAACGTCTCGCAGTTGTTCCGCTCGATCCTCGACCTCTACACCCTGGACAACGGACGGGTGCAACCCAGTTACCAGGCCCTGCACCTGGGCGAATTCCTTGCCGACCAGCTGCGGCAGAACGCCGAAGCCGCGCGCTGGGCCGGGGTCGAGATGCGCCTGCGCCCCTGTTCGCACTGGGTCCGGGCAGACCCGGCGCTGCTCGCCACCATGGTCCAGAACGTGCTGTCCAACTGCTTCAAGTACGCGGCGCGGCGACCGGTGCTGATCGGCGTGCGCAAGCGCGGCGCGGGGCTGGCCATCGTCATCTATGACCGGGGCCGGGGGATTGCCGAGGAGCATCTGCCGAACCTGTTCGAGGAGTTCTACCGGGTGCGCGAGCAACGGGACAAGGACGTCGAAGGCGTGGGCCTGGGCCTGTCCATCGTCAAGCGCCTGGGGCAGTTGATGGGGCTCGAGGTGGCGATCCGTTCGCGGCTTGGCCACGGCACCGCGGTGAGCCTGTACGGGTTGCCCCTGGCGCCACCGCAGTTGCAGGCGGCGAGCCTCGACGAGGCGCGTCAGGCGGGGCTGTTGACTGGCTTGAAAGTGTGCCTGGTGGAGGATGATCGCAATGTGCTGCTGGCCACCTCGGCCTTGCTCGAGCGTTGGGGCTGTGTGGTCCAGGCCGAGCTTTCCGGTAAGGACCTGGTCAGCGACTGCGACATCATCGTCGCCGACTATGACCTGGGCAACCACGCCACGGGCATCGAGTGCATCGACAGCCTGCGCCGGCAGCGCGGCTGGGCGGTGCCGGCGTTGATCCTCACCGGGCATGAAGTCGAGAAGATCCAGGCCGCGTTGCACGACCGCAATATCGCCATCCTGTCCAAGCCGGTGCGGCCGGCCGAACTGCGCGGCAGCTTGCGGGCGTTGCGCCAGCAGTCTGCGTCGGCATCGGTGGCGGGGGTCATGCCCGAGGCGTGATGGCGCGGTTCAGCGAGCCCCGACCGCGTCCCTTGCCAGGATAAGGGGCGCGCTGGGCTTATCGCTTGCAGGGGACGTCTTGGGTCACGGTGCTTTGCAGGTCGGCCGGCGCTGCTGCTTGCCAATGCCGATGTTCGGCCCAGGGCGACCAACTGAATGGTGCTGATCAACAAGTACTTCAGCGCCCAAGTGATGGTGTTTGCCGAATTGCTTCACTCCCCGCACACCTCCCGCACACAGTCGCGCAGCCAGCGATGCGCCGGGTCGCTGTTCATTCGCGGGTGCCAGAGCATGGACACGGTGATTTCCGGCGTGGCTACCGGCAGGGCGAAGCTGTGCAGGCCGCTACGCAGGTTGTGGGTGTGGCGTTCGGGGACGGCGGCGATCAGGTCCGAGGCGCGGATCAGCGCCAGGGCGGCGGAGAAACCACCAACGACGGTGGCGATATCGCGCGCCAGGCCCACCGCCTGCAATGCGTCGTCCACCAGCCCGCGATCGAGACCCTGGCGCGATACCAGCACATGCTCGCCGGCGGCGTAACGGGCGGCGCTGATCGGCCCGCGGCTTAGCGGATGGCCGGTGCGCACCACGCCGATAAAACGATCGCGGAACAGCGCGCGGGTGTGGATTTCCGGGCTGGCGTTGGCGTCCACCACGCCGGTGTCGAGGTCGACCGTGCCGTCGCGCAGGGCTGTGCTGTCCTTGCTGGTTTTCTGCAGGAAATGCAGGCGCACCCCAGGGGCTTCGGCGCGCAGGCGAGCGACCAGGGCCGGGCCGAAGTTTTCGACGAAACCGTCGCTGCTGCGCAGGGTGAAGGTGTGTACCAGGCGCTGCAGGTCGAGCCGTTCGACGGGGCGCAGCATGGCTTCGGCGTCCTGAACCAGGTGGCCGACCCGCTCGCGCAACTCCAGGGCACGCGGTGTCGGCACCAGGCCGCGGCCGGCGCGTACCAGCAGCGGGTCGCCGGTGGTTTCGCGCAGGCGCGCCAGGGCCCGGCTCATCGCCGACGGGCTCAGCCGCAGGCGTTGGGCGGCGCGCGCCACGCTGCCTTCGGCGAGCAGCACGTCAAGGGTGATCAGCAGATTGAGATCGGGTGTGGACATGGCGGCGGCCCCGTCTGGCGTAGAAGTGAGATGGCGTCAGATGCACGAATAACCTGCAAAGGCTGCGCCTTCCGCCATGTTAGACCGCGGGCTAGATTGGCGACAGCGCCGTTTCGCGCGGGTCAGAGAGGGAGTGCAACGTGAAGCCAGTCAATGCCGGAGCAGAACCGGAAGCGGTATCAGTCGGCTGGGCGCTGGCCAGCCTGTCGCTGTCGATGTTGCTGGCGTCGCTGGGCACCAGCATCGCCAACGTCGGCTTGCCGACCCTGGTGCAGGCGTTCGGGGCGAGCTTCCAGCAGGTGCAGTGGGTGGTCCTGGCCTACCTGCTGGCGATGACCGCGCTGATTGTCAGCGTCGGCCGGCTCGGCGATTTGCTGGGACGGCGGCGCCTGCTGCTGGTCGGGATCCTGCTGTTCACCCTGGCCTCCATACTCTGTGCCGTCGCCCCGACGCTGGGGATGCTGATCGGTGCCCGGGCGCTGCAGGGTGTCGGCGCGGCGATCATGATGGCGCTGACCCTGGCCCTGGTCGGCGAGACGGTCAGCAAGGCCCGCACCGGCAGCGCCATGGGCTTGCTGGGCACGATGTCGGCGATCGGCACCGCTCTTGGCCCGTCCCTGGGCGGGGTGTTGATCGCCGGGTTCGGCTGGCAGGCGCTGTTCCTGGTCTGTGTGCCGTTGGGCGGGCTGACCTGGGTGTTGGCTTATCGGTATCTGTCGGTTGGTACTCAGGCGCGGACCCTTGTACGAGGCGCTTTCGACCCCCTGGGCACCTTGCTGCTGGCTCTCACGCTGCTGGCCTACGGGCTGGCCATGACCCTGGGCCGCGGCCATTTCGGCCTGCTCAACGCTGGGCTGCTGGTGATGGCGTTGGTGGCGGCTGGCCTGTTTGTCTGGGTGGAGGCGCGGGTGGCCGCGCCGCTGATACGCCTGGTGCAGTTTCGCGACGCGGCCTTGAGCGGCAGCCTGGCCATGAGTGCGCTGGTCTCGACGGTGATGATGGCGACGCTGGTGGTCGGGCCTTTTTACCTGGCCCACGGGCTCGGGTTGGAGGCGCTCGGGGTGGGTCTGGCGATGTCGCTTGGCCCCTGCGTCACCGCGCTGAGCGGCGTGCCGGCCGGACGTATCGCCGATCGTTTTGGCACGCGACCGATGATCCTCGCCGGCCTCGGCGCCATGGTCCTTGGCTGTTTGATGCTGGCGTTGCTACCCGTGAACCTGGGCATTGGCGGCTACCTGGGGCCCATCGTTGTCATCACCCTGGGGTATGCGACGTTTCAGACTGCCAACAACACTGCGGTGATGAGTGAGGTGGGCGGGGAGCAGCGCGGCGTGATCTCCGGCCTGCTCAACCTGTCGCGCAACCTCGGGCTGATCACCGGTGCCTCGCTGATGGGCGCGGTGTTCGCCGCGGTGGCCGGCGACCTTAGCACGGCAAGCGCCGAGGCCGTCGCCAGTGGTATGGGCTTCACCTTCGCCCTGGCCGCGGGGCTGCTGGTCATGGCGTTGTCTATTGCGCTGGCCAGCCAGCTGCGTGGAGGGCGGACGGTGGATTCGACGGCTTAGCCAGGAGGCAGCATCAGCAAAAGCCTGACCACCGCAAACATCTTCTGTAGGAGCGAGGCTTGCCCGCGATAGGGCCATTACATGCAACCCACCTCTTGCGTCGAACCGGAGTCCGTCTTCGCGGGCAAGCCTCGCTCCTACAGAGGCGAGGCGGGGAGAGGCCCGCGATTGCGCGGGACAATCGCGGGCTGTTCCTGGTCCGGCGGTTTTATTGGGCGCTCTCGACGTTCACCGCGTCGTTGTTGGCGCCTTTCCTGACGGTGCCGTTGGTGGTTGGGCAATTGGGCTTGTAGGTGCCGACAATGGTGTAGTTGCGCTCCAGATTGTCGTTCTGGCAGCGTTCGCGGCGGGCGTAACCCAGATTGATCGGGTCGTAGCGAGACTTGGGCTCACGCAGTGGATGAGGCGCCGCCAACCGCGGGATATCCATCCTCTGGAACACGCTGGCATGGACCTTGTCTCGTTCCACCGGTTTGCGGCGAATCAGCCCGGCTTCCTTGTAGGCGGAGCTGATCACGTATTTGGCATCATGGAATTCATCATGCAGCGGACCGCCGATGCACTCGGCTGGCCAGCTCGTGCTGTTGGCGAATATGCCGTCGCTCTCGAGGTTTTTCAGCATCCAGCGCAGGGGGATGGTTTCCAACCCCTGGCCGCCCTTGGCATAAGGGCTTTCACCGCACCTGGCGGTATCCGGGTCATTCAGGTAACCGCCCCCCACATCGGCATGCGCGCCGGCAAACCACACCTCTTCCAGTACCTGTGACTTCGATTGCTGCAGGCCGAAACGCAGCAGGCGGAACGACGCTCGTTGTTCATCCAGGGACATGGCGTGATAACCGCGCTCGGCATACAGCTCCAGGCGGTGTTCGTCGGGCTCTTCCTTGAGGTTGGTGCCCACTGCCGGCACGGTGTCGAATACCCCGATGACTTTGACCACGACCTTTTTTTCGTCTTTTTTAGCCGGGTCGTCTCCGTAGACCCGGATGCCGTTGGCGTCTTGATAGTTCTTCAGGCGCTTGCGCAGCGTGTCATCGAAGCCGGGTACACCATCGTTGCGCGACTTGTAGATGTCGTACATGTCTTCGACCACATCGTGCATATGGCCGGTCCAGCCCCACAGGAGGCTGTTGTCCCAGTAATCGGCCTTCAGGTTGCTGGGCAGGCCGGCGACTTCGATAAAACCGTTCAACGAACGTGCGGTGAAGGCTCCCCGGCTGAACCCGAAGATATAGATCTCGTCGCCGGGCCGGTAAGCCTCGATCAGAAAGCGGTAGGCCTGGCGGATATTCAGGCTGACCCCGCTGCCGAACAGGGCACCGAAGGGAGTGGTAATGCTGGTGGCCACGCCCTTGTCGTAATAGGGAATGACCCTGGCTCCGCTATTGGCCTGTTCGAGCGCCTGGTTGTACATGCGCCAGATATTGGTGTTGTCCTTTTTGGTGTTTTCGGTGCCATCGAGCAGCACCACCAGTTTTCTGGGGCCTTGGTCGCTATACAGGCACTTGTTGATTAGTTGCCAGCGTTTGCGGACTTTGCGATAGCCGTCTTCGATGCCCTCGGCGGCTTTGGCGTCGTAATCCTTACAGTCTGGTGTCTTTGCCGCCTGGGGGGATATTCGGGCTTTTGCCAGTAGCTTGTGGTCCAGGGTTTGTGTGGTTTGCAGGTTGATCGCGCTGTGCTGTGAGGTGGAACAGGCTGCCAGGAGGGCGAGGCTCAACAGAAGGGCTATGCGCATATCGAAGGTCTCCATGACCGGATACGGATGGCGTGGCAATGCAGCCGATCGAGGCCGATGAGCGCGCTCTGCTGGCTGCTCAAGTGAAGCTAGTTGAAGGTGGTCAAAATGCCATCAGTTGGTCGGGATCAGGTTCCCCTGAGCGACGCCAGCGCCATGAATGGGGGAGGGCGGGCCAGTGCTCAGCCCGCGCTTTCCCCCACCAGCAACGCACTGTAAGCCCGCAGTCGCTGCACGAACTCATTCACCGAACCCTGGGGCACATAGGCCTGTTTGAGGAAGAACGCGGCGTACTCGGCCATCCCCGGTTCGGCTGCCGACAGCAGCTGCGCATGCTCCTCCAGGGTGGTCGGCCAGCCGCGTTCCAGCTCGCCGCGCAGCAGGTTGGCCGAGCGTAGCGCCTTGCGCGCCGCGGCCCGTTGCAGGCGTTGTTGCTGTAAAGGTTCGCGGCTTTGTTCCAGCTGCTGCGCGTAGCCTTCCAGCACCTGGGGGAAGTCGCCATTCAGCGCCAGGGCGATGGTGCGGCTCGGGCGGAAGGGCTCGAAGCGCAGCCCCAGGTCATTGCCCCAGATGCAGCGGCACTGATGCTTGAGCCAGAAACCCCAGCGGTAGCGATTTTCGGGCGCCAGCACCTCGCTGAGCACGCCGATGTCGAAATCGATCTTCGACACCTCCGGGTGCCGCGCCTCCAGCGCTTGCCGAGTCTCCTCCAGCCGCTGGCGTTCCTCGGGGCTCGGCGCCCAGGCCAGGACCAGGGTCACATCCAGGTCGGAAGTGCCCGGCCGCGCATCGCCACGGGCCACGCTGCCGTACAGGTACAGGCCGTCGAGCAGCGCCGGAAAACGCCGCGAGAGCATTGCGCACAGCTCATCCACCAGAGGGCTGAACGCCGGTTGCAACGGCTGGTCGGGCAGGGACTGGATAAAACCTTCGGCGTCGACGCCTGGGTACTGCGACATGGTGATCTCGATGGGAGGATGGCGATGAAAGCAGCCCGGCCAGGCGGGCGGTTGGCAGACAGTCTGGCTGACTTCACGGATCGCGCAAGCCGGCGCGGTTCGGCGCCACGCCGTCACGGATCGAGGCTCGCCAGATCGTTACCCAGTGGCGCCGGCGACTCGCCGCTGATCGCGCACAGCAGGGCGCTGATGGTTTGCCCCTCGACCGTGCCGCGTTCTTGCAGCAGGTCCGCCAGTGCGCCGACCGCCGGCCAGTAGCGATGCACCAGGCAACTGGCGCGGGCCATGGCCCGGGATTCGGCGTCGAGCAGCTTGCGTGGCGGCAATAGGCTGATCAACTCGTGACCGCGGCTCAGGTCGCCGCGGCCGCTGCCTTTTATCAGCTTGTCGGATCGACCGTGGCGGTAGATCGCTTCGGCCACCGGGCCGGCAAAGCAATGCAGCAGGTCGCGCTCGATGGACTCGACCATCGACGGCAGGTATTCGGCGATCCCCGGGGCATCGAAGGCGGGGCGTGGGACCAGGTAATCGGCCTCCACCAACCCCTCTACATAGCGCGGGTTACCGCGCAGATCGAGCATCGGACCAGCGGCAGCTTCGGCCCTGGTACGCACGCTGACACGGGCGATCGGCTGACCGTTCCACCAAAAGGCCAGGGCGTGGCCGGCTTCGTGGATGGCCGTGCAACGCGGGCGCTGGTTCATGGTCTTCTCCCGTGCTGGGCAGGCTTGGGGCGTGACGAAAACGCGCCAGGCGCCGGAAAGCAGGCGACCCCGCGGGCGCTGTCCCTATCATTGGCTTCAACTGCGCAGGCCGGGTAAAAGCTTGTTCCTATCAACAAGCAATAGCCCGGCTATTAGCGATCCGCCACAGAGGGTCTAGCCTTAATTCAGCGTCGGCGTCAGCCGGCCGGATGAGACCTGATCAAGAGATAACGAAGAACGAGTCAGAAGCGTACCGGGCTTACCGTGGGCCACCGTCCTGGCAACTTGCTTGCCGCTCTCCAGCAGCCTGTGGCCACAACCATCAGTTGAGCGAACTGTGAGCCCTGCAACCTATGTCATTGCTTTCGCCTGTCGCTATTCAGCGCCCGCCCGGGCCGGATAGCTGGATGAATACGACCAAAGGTAGCTCCTCATGGCAAACGAATCGAAATGCCCGTTCAACCACGCCGCCGGCGGTGGTGTCACCAACCGCGACTGGTGGCCGAACCAACTGAACCTGAAGATCCTGCACCAGCACTCGTCCCTGTCCGACCCCATGGGCGAGGACTTCAACTACGCCGAAGCCTTCAAAAGCCTGGACTTCCAGGCCCTGAAACAAGACCTGCACGCGCTGATGACCGACTCCCAGGACTGGTGGCCCGCCGACTTCGGCCACTATGGGCCGCTGTTCATCCGCATGGCCTGGCACAGCGCCGGCACCTACCGCACCGGTGACGGGCGCGGCGGCGCCGGTTCCGGCCAGCAGCGTTTTGCGCCGCTCAACAGCTGGCCGGACAACGTCAGCCTGGACAAAGCGCGGCGCCTGCTATGGCCGATCAAACAGAAGTACGGCCGCAACATCTCCTGGGCCGACCTGATCGTGCTCACCGGTAACGTCGCGCTGGAATCCATGGGCTTCAAGACCTTCGGTTTTTCCGGTGGTCGCCCGGACGCCTGGGAGCCGGATGAGGATGTCTACTGGGGCGCCGAAAGCACTTGGCTGGGGGGCGACACCCGCTATGGCAAGGGGCCGGGAGCCCCCGCCGCCGAGCCGGGGCGCAACCTGGAGAATCCGCTGGCCGCGGTGCAGATGGGCCTGATCTATGTGAACCCTGAAGGCCCCGAAGGCAACCCGGACCCGGTCGCGGCGGCGGTGGACATCCGCGAAACCTTCGCCCGCATGGCGATGAACGATGAAGAAACCGTGGCCCTGATCGCCGGCGGCCATGCCTTCGGCAAGACCCACGGTGCCGGGCCCGCCAGCAATGTTGGCCCTGAGCCCGAAGCCGCTGGCCTGGAGCTGCAGGGCCTGGGCTGGAAAAGCACCTTCGGCAGCGGCAAGGGCGCGGACGCCATCACCAGCGGCCTGGAAGTGACCTGGACCACCACGCCCACCCGCTGGAGCAACAACTACCTGGAAAACCTGTTCGGCTTCGAGTGGGAACTGACCAAGAGCCCGGCGGGGGCGCACCAGTGGACGCCGAAAAACGGCGCCGGCGCCGGCATCATCCCGGATGCCCACGACCCGTCCAAGCGGCGCAGCCCGACCATGCTGACCACCGACCTGTCGCTGCGCTTCGACCCGGTCTACGAAAAGATCTCGCGGCGCTTCCTGGCCAACCCGGACCAGTTGGCCGATGCCTTCGCCCGCGCCTGGTACAAGCTGATCCACCGCGACATGGGCCCGCTCTCGCGTTACCTCGGCCCGGAAATGCCCAACGAAGAACTGCTGTGGCAAGACCCGGTCCCGGCAGTCGACCACCCCCTGGTCAACCACGGCGATGTCGCCACCCTCAAGAGCAAGCTGCTGGCCTCGGGCCTGTCGGTGTCCCAACTGGTGTCCACCGCCTGGGCGGCGGCCTCCAGTTTCCGTGGCTCCGACAAACGCGGCGGCGCCAATGGCGGGCGCCTGCGCCTGGCCCCGCAGAAGGACTGGCCAGCCAACCAGCCAACGCAACTGGCGACGGTGCTGCAAACCCTGGAAGACATTCAGCGCGACTTCAACAGCGCACAAACCGGCGGCAAGAAAATCTCCCTGGCCGACCTGATCGTGCTGGCCGGCAGCGCCGGCATCGAACTGGCGGCGAAAAATGCCGGGCTCAATATCAGCGTGCCGTTCACCCCGGGCCGCACGGATGCGAGCCAGGAACAGACGGACGTCCAGTCCTTCGCTCACCTCGAACCCATCGCCGATGGTTTCCGTAACTACCTCAAGGGCCACTACCGCGTACCCGCCGAGGCCCTGCTGGTGGACAAGGCGCAACTGCTGACCCTCACCGCACCGGAAATGACCGCGCTGATCGGCGGCCTGCGCGTGCTCGACATCAACGTCGGCCACACCCCCCACGGCGTCTTCACCCTGCGCCCGGGCGCGCTGACCAACGACTTCTTCGTCAACCTGCTGGACATGGGTGTGGAATGGAAACCGCTGTCCGACGCCCAGCAAGAGTTCGAAGCCCGCGACCGCAAGACCGGCCAAGTCAAATGGACCGGCACCCGCGTCGACCTGGTCTTCGGCTCCAACGCCCAACTACGGGCATTGGCCGAGGTCTATGCCAGCGCGGATGCGCAGGAGCAGTTTGTGAAGGACTTTGTTGCGGCTTGGGTCAAGGTGATGAATTTGGATAGGTTTGATTTGAGGTGAGGGGGAGGGCGTCTTTTGGGCCTGGAAATAGGGCTCTCGACCTGACGATTCAGGTTGGGGGCCACAGACCAGGGAGCCGCGTTATAACCCTTGTTTTGAACGTTCTTAACGCCTCCCAGTGTGGAGGCGTTTTTCTGTTCGCGGGGTGGCGATTGCCTGGGCATTTTGGACAGTACAGGGGATATCCGCTTCTTATAGGCGTCGACAACCTGACCACTCAAGTGCATTCGATGTGATCCGGATCAGGCTTTTCTTACCGCAGTTTTGGATAATTCCTATCCCTATCCTTTCGTCTCTTTGGGTATGGTGGCAAGCCTGATCTGGACGCCTCATTGGATATCCACACGTCAGCAAACCAGGCTTCGAGAACATGCAGGTGGTGCGAGCGCAGAGTTGATCCTCGCGCACTTTTGCAAATAGGCTACTGCCCTGACGAGTTACCTGGGCATACGAACCGGGCTGGATTGTTCAGCCGTAGTCAGACCAGGCCCAGGTATCCGTCCAGGTAGTACAAAGCGCAGTTGGCGCTCGGCATTGGACGCCATCTTCATACCTGACGCCTCAATACATTGACCAAGGATGAGTCATATGCGTCAAAGGGATTTGAGATTCACCTTCTCCGTGCTGTCCGGCCGGATGGAGTTCGAGGTCGTAGAGTTCACCCTGGAAGAAGCCATTAGCGAGCCTTATCGGCTGACGCTCGAACTGGCCAGTGATAACCCCAGTATCGATTTTGCCCAGGTCCTCGATCAGCCGGCGTTGCTGACCATCTGGCAAGGCTCCACGGCTGTCCGCCATGTCCACGGTTTGGTCTCCAGCTTCACCCAGGGCAAAACCGGCTTTCGGCGTACCCGCTACCGCGTGGTGGTCGAGCCGCAGCTTGCCCGGCTTGGCCTGAGTTCCAATTGGCGCATCTTCCAGCAGAAAAGCGTGCCCGAAATACTCAAGTCGGTGTTGGCCGAGCATGGGATCCTGGACTATCAGCAGAACACCCATACCGAGCACCTGCCTCGCGAATACTGTACCCAGGCGGGGGACACCGACCTTTACTGGTTCGACCGGCTTTCCACGGAAGAAGGCTTGTTCTACTACTTCAAATCCGACGCGACTTCTCACAGGCTGATCCAGAGCGACAAGCTCTACGTTCAGGAACGCATCCAGGGTGAGCCGGTGCTGTACAGCACGCAGCCGGCTGGAGACGCCGAACGGCCTGTGCTGTACGCGTTCAGCTACACGGAAAACGTCCGCACGGCCGAACAGACCCAGCGTGACTACACCTTCAAGCGTCCCGCGTTCAACCAGCAACAGCGCCTGGTCGGCGAGGACCTGGAACACCAGGCCCCACACTATGAACGCTACGACTATCCAGGACGCTACAAGGCCAGCGCAGCAGGTAAGCCCTTCACTGAAAACCGCCTGCGCGGTCACCGTCGAGATGCCCAGGTCGCAATGGTCGAAGGTGACGATCCGCGCCTGATTCCAGGCCTTTCCTTCCAACTGACCGGCCACCCCAGGGGAGACTTCAACCGCTGGTGGCGGTCAGTCCGAATCACCCATAGAGGCGTGCAGCACGCCAGCCAGCAAGAAGAGTCCGCCGACGCTGAAATGGGCGTGAGCTACGACTTCACCGCCGAGATCATTCCCGAACAGATGGAGTGGCGCCCGGTACCTCTGCCCAGGCCCCGTATCGACGGGCCGCAGATCGCCAGCGTGGTGGGTCCGGAAGGCGAGGAGATCCACACCGACGAGTTTGGCCGGGTAAAGGTTCAGTTCCCCTGGGACCGGGAAGGCAAGGACAACGAGTTCAGCTCTTGCTGGATCCGGGTATCACAGAACTGGGCCGGTGCTGACTGGGGCCATATGGCGATCCCGCGAATTGGCCAGGAAGTCATAGTCGACTACCTCGATGGCGACTGTGACCAACCGATCATCACGGGCCGCACTTACCGTGCGAGCAACATGCCACCGTACCAACTGCCGAATCACAAGATCCTCAGCACCATCAAGAGCAAGGAATACAAAGGCAGCCGCGCCAACGAACTGCGCATCGACGACACCACCAAAGAGATCAGTGCCGCGCTGATGAGCGATCACGGCAGTACCGCGCTGCACCTGGGGTATCTGACCCACCCACGCCCCGACGGTGGTGCGCCACGGGGTGAAGGCTTCGAGTTGCGTACCGACGAGCATGGTGCGTTGCGAGCGGCCAAGGGGCTGTTGCTCAGTACTGAAGAGCAGTTGAATGCCAATGGTGGGCATCTGAACCGGGCGGTTGCTGTTCAGGTATTGGAGGCGGCTCTGCAGCTGGCCAAGGACTTGGGTGACTATGCTGCGGACCATGAGGGTGTAGGTCATGACACCGCGCCTCAAAAGACGCTCAGTGACGCGGTTCGCGATCTGGGGCATGGGGCCAACGATGAATCGGGCAAAACCAACGGCGGTAACCCCGCCATTGCCCTGAGTGGCCAGGCCGGTATCGCTGCTGTGTCTCCTAACAGTGTCACCCTGGCGGCTGGCGAGCATATTGACAGCGTGGCCCAGCAGAACCAGCAACTGACGTCAGGCCAGAAGTTCGTGGTCAATGCCGGCACCGACCTGGGGTTGTTCGCCCAAAGCGGCGAGATGCGCCAGATCACCCATCAGGGGCTGATGCTATTGCAGGCGCAGAAGAACAACATCCGCGTGGAGGCGGATCAGAGCGTGGAAGTCAGCGCGAGCAAGCAACACGTGCTGATTGCGGCCAAGGAGCACATCACGCTGATGTGTGGCGGTGCCTACCTCACCCTCAAAGGGGGCAACATCGAATTGGGGATGCCAGGCAACTTCACGGTCAAGGCGGCCAAGCACAGCCTGGTCGGCCCGGCACACGCCTCAACCACCTTCAACTCCTGGGACTCCACGCCGTTCGACGATGCCTTTGTCCTGCGTGACGAAAACACCTTGGAGCCCCTGGCCAATACGGCCGTGGAACTGCTGCGCGGCGATGGGGCGCCGCTCAAGCTCACTACCGATGCCCAGGGGCGATTGCCGAGGCAACAGGACCTGGCAATGGATCGGGTTCAGATACGGGTTCTGGCCAAGGGAGCCAGTATCCAGGGTGACAGGGAGTCCACCACATGAGCAGCGAAGCGAATACCCAGGAAGTGATAGTCCCGCGCGCACGTGACAACCTTGGGCGTCCCGTCTACAGCAGTCAGCTCACTCGCACAGAGGATCAGCGCGACAAGGTATTGCTGGTGAAGCAGCAGGTCACCATCCCGGTGATCTTCATTCCCGGCATCATGGGGACCAACCTGCGCAACAAGAAGACCTTGAACAGTGTCTGGAGCCCGCCCAATGCATCGTTCAGCCTGGGCGATATCGCGGGAGCCCTGGGGGCACTGGCGGTCTGGGGTTTCCGTGGTCCGAAAAGACGACAGGAGTTGCTCAAGGCGGATGATGTCGAGGTCGATGATCGTGGATCTGTCG
Source organism: Pseudomonas sp. RW409 (assembly GCF_003184125.1). Taxonomy (NCBI): domain Bacteria; kingdom Pseudomonadati; phylum Pseudomonadota; class Gammaproteobacteria; order Pseudomonadales; family Pseudomonadaceae; genus Pseudomonas; species Pseudomonas sp. RW409. Next base: position 335,991 of record NZ_QHHP01000004.1, read on the forward strand.
ATCCCGGCGCATCGGGGCTGAGCGAAGAGGCCGCGCGGATGCGCGGCTGGGGCAAGGTCATGCGCACCTCCTACAACCCGATCATGGCTTTGCTGGAAAGTCGGCTGGACCATATCGTCAAGCAACGCGAGCTTCAGGGATGGTGGCAAGCTGAAAGCCTGCGCTCGCCTTCCGACTATGGCGAAGAGTTGGGCAGTGCCGCTTCCCTTAGCAGCGAGGAGCTGACTGCCGCGGGCAAGTATCAGTTCGATATCTGGTGCGGGGGCTACAACTGGCTGCAATCCAACCGCCAATCCGGCCAGGACGTGCGCGACTATATCGAGAACACCGTGCTGCCTTTCTATCGCGAGAAGGGTGGGGTCGACCCTGAGCAACTGGCCCGGACCAAGGTCATTCTGGTCACCCACTCGATGGGCGGCCTGGTTGCCCGATCGCTGACCCAGCTCCACCGCTATGAACGGGTGCTGGGCGTGGTTCATGGCGTGTTGCCCGCGCTCGGCTCGTCAGCCATCTATCACCATATGCGCTGTGGCTACGAAGGGGTGGCCCAGGTCGTCCTCGGCGCCAATGCCGGTGAAGTGACGGCGGTGGTTGCCAACTCGCCAGGGGCATTGGAGTTGATGCCGACCTCCGAGTATCGGGGAGGGCGGCCCTGGCTGTTCCTTTGCAACGCGCAGGGACAGGTCATGAGAGACATTGATGGAGCGCCCCGGGCTTATCCTCAAAATGGTGATCCTTATGAGGAGATCTACAAGAGCTCTGCCTGGTATGGATTGGTACCGGAGCAGAACACTAAATATTTAGATATGTCGGATAACGTTAATAAGAACGATACGCTAGGCCCGCGAGCAAACTTTCGAGAGCTGATAGATTCTGTCGCCACATTCCATCGTGCATTGTCTGCAGCAGGCTACCATTCCGAAACCTACGCTCATTATGGGGCCGACGACTCCCCTGACAGGCACAGTTGGCGCGACATGATCTGGCAAGGTGACCTAGAGCCTCTGGAAGCAAGCGGTTCCACAGTTCAGGATGATGAGAACGGTAGTTACAACGGTTGGTTCCGCCGTGGTCTGCCTTCAGTCATTGAAGGACCTTTACGGTCTGCCGCGACACAGGAGTTATTCGGTAGCGGCGGTGACGGAACCGTCCCGACCGACTCCGGTCTGGCCCCCGGCCAAGCCGGTATCAAGGCCAGCTTCCGTCAGGGCGGCAAGGGCATCGGGCAGTACAACATCGGCAAGGGCTACGATCACCAAAATAGTTACAACGACACGCGCGCCCAATGGGCCACGCTCTATGGCGTTATCAAAATTGCCCAGAGCGCTGATTGGGCAGGAGGTTCATGATGCGCCTGCGCCAGTTCTTCACTGTTCTTGGCATCGTCGCCCTGACCGGTATAACCAGTTGCACATCATTCTCCTCTTCTCGGACCCCTTCCATGGACAAGACCGGATGGATCACCCATTGCTTTGGCAGATTCCTGATTGATCTTCCGCCTAATGCGGAGATCAATGCCGGGTACTACCTACGAGGCAATAACATTGAAGCGCTTGACGATACACCGGCCACACTAGTCGACAGAATTAATCAGAGTGAGCAGAAGCTAAAAAACCAAAAACACGAAAAGATACAAGGAAGCGTGTTTCTTCGTCGTCTCGATCTTGACAAGGGCGGTTCTACAGGACTGTTGGCCTGGGGGAGCGACGCCAGTTTAGAAACGTATGTTTTGAATTCTTACGCCATTTCTAAGCCGATATGGCGTGCCTATAGTTGGAAAGTAAAAATGTCACCGGACAGAGAGCGCCGAGGCATTGACGTTGCCACTTCTCTGGCCCAGAGCCTACGCTCTCGTGAATCCAACGAGATTCCCTCTGAGCCAGGCTTTTGTATTGATCGAGCGTATATCGCAGGCAATAGCTTCCAGAGCGAGCGGTTTGACATCGGAGTGACCTTTCCGGGTTATCCTGGCGCTCATTTTGAATTCACTTCCAGCACCGGTGCCGAAGAGAATCGCCTTCTGGATCGGGTGGGTGGTTTCCTAGCTGGTGCCGCCAGGATGGTTGCGGGTATTGAGACTCTCCGCAAGAGGGAGCGTGGCGGCCCGGTCCCGGCTGATGAATATCTGCTTGCTGGTAGCGACAAGGGACAGCGCATCTACACTTTTGCTTGGGAAGCGCAGGGAAAGGATGAGTCGATCACTGAGCCGAATATCTCTGCGGCACTGGGTGTTCTGGAGCGTAGTCCCGACAAAAATGGCAACCCACCACCCCCTGTTTTCAAGTCCGATAAAGAGGCTCTGGACCTGTGGGACACCATCATCGATTCGATCCGTTTGCGCCCGGTATCCTCGACGCCTCGGGGTAGTGGCGCTTTGGGTAGCCCCTCTCCGGTGGCCCCAGCTCTGGGGAGTACAAAACCGATAGCTGACGATTACTCCATCGAGAGATTCCTGGCCGACCTGAAGCCGAATAACAGCTGGATGGATGAGCTGTAAGAGTTTTATAGGCATCAGACCTTGTTGTGACAGAGGGCACTTGCCTCTCTGGATCATTGCACGTCACCCCCGACACTTCTCCTTCGACGGGCATAAAGCCTGTTGAGGGAGAAGTGCCTGGTAGCGCAACGGAAAAGGAACGGACATGTACATCATTCGAGACGATCAGATCCTCGGGAGTAATGGCTGGTTTCCCCAAGACTTGCCATCGGCTGCCGAAGATCCCCTGCAGTTAGAGGACTCATGATGCGCGTGCATCAACTCATCATTGTTCTTGGCATCGTCACCCTGATCGGGATAACCAGTTGCTCATTACTTCCTTCTTCTCGGAGCCCTGCCATGGACAAGACTGGATGGATCACCCATTGCTTTGGCAGATTTCTAATTGATTTACCGCCCCAAGCGGAAGTTAGAGCGGGGTACTACCTTTGGGGCGATAACATCGAAGCGCTCGACGAATCACCGATCACTCTGGCTGCCAGAGTTGATCAGACTGAGCAGGAACTGAAGAGCCAACTGCACAGAAGGGCACAAGGCAGTATGTTTCTTCGCCGGCTAGACCTTGGGGGGAGCTCGACAGGGCTGCTTTCTTGGAAATCCAATGCCAGCACAGAGATGTATCTGTTGGACACTTACGCTATTTCCAAACCGACATGGCGTGCTTACCGTTGGATGGGAGGCGTATCGAAAAGTCGTGAAGCGCAGGGAGTTGAAAGTGCCACTTCTTTGGCCCACAGCTTACGCTCTCGCGAACCCAACGAAATTCCCTCTGAATCCGGCTTTTGTATTGACCGAGCCTATATCGCGGGTAACAGTTTTCAAGGTGAGCGGTTCGATATTGGCGTGACTTTTCCCGAGTATCCCGGCGCCCACTTCGAATTCACCTCCAGCACCGGAGCCGAAGAAGATCGCCTGTTGGATCGGGCAAGTGGTTTCCTGGCAGGCGCCGCCAGGATGGTGTTAGGGATCGAGACCCTGCGCAAAAGAGAGCGTGGCGGCGCGGTTCCTGCCGATGAATACCTGGTGGCCAGTACCGACAAGGGGCAACGCCTCTATACCTTCGCCTGGGAGGCTCAGGGCAAGGATGGCTCGATCACCGAGCCAAACATCTCAGCCGCGCTCGGTGTACTCGAACGTAGCCCCGACAGCAGCGGCAAACTGCCAGCGCCGCCTTTCAAGTCAGACAAGGAGGCTCTGGCGTTATGGGACACCATCATTGACTCCGTGCGTCTGCGCCCGGTGTCTTTGCGTGACGGTAATACAGGCGATTCCTGAATACTTATCCTTCGGGAGGCACAGCGCCCAAAGAGGGAGAAGTGTTTATTAGCACAACGGAAAAGGAGCAGATATGGACATCATTCGACTCGGCGACTCCACCAGTCACGGCGGCACTGTGATTGAAGCGTTCAACCAAACTGATTTGAACGGCAAACCCATGGCCGGCGTCGGGCACAAGGTCACATGCCCTTTATGTAAAGGCGTGTTTCCTATTTCCGAGGGCAGCGCACTGCTGGATGTTGGCGGTGTTCCCGTGGCGCTGCATGGAATGAAAACCGCCTGTGGGGCCAGCCTGATTGCCAGCGGTCCGAAAGGAGACGCTGAGAGTTAGTTAGGTAGAGGGTGGTGTTTTTGTTTGCCCGAGGGGAGGGCGTAGTGACCGTTCGGCGAGTACAGATTGCCTGATGTTTCGGGTGGCGTAAGTGGGGATCTGCTGCTTGAGAGATGGACATAAACAGCGACGGTTTTAAGGTTGTTCTCCACCGTCCCAAAACCTAGTCTGTCCCTGTCGCTGCAAAATCAGCGATCGGGTCTGATAACCCGGTAAGATGCAGGCGCACAAGCGCCCGTTACCACGATTGCAGGCGCATTTTTGTGTCCGTCTTTTCGTGTAATGGCGGCTGTGCGTGGGAGACCTTCGGGTCTGCCGGATTCCTGTATCTCCGGTTTATCAGCCTACGCACAGCTGCCACCCTTTCGCCTGATAACGAACATGGCAGCTCTCTTTTGATATGGGAGGTTCAACCATGTACGCCCGTAATCTGTCTGCATTTTGCTGCCTTTCGCTTCGCCTTCATTCGCTCAATAACACCCGCTTCCTGGTTGTCGCAGGAGGTGCCCTATGAGCACGCCAACCCCCATCAAAACCCTGGGTTTCGTCACCTTCGGCCAATGCGCCGACCCCGAACAAACCCTGTTCCGCGTCAACGCCGACGTCCCCTTGCAACAAGCCCTGGAGCACGCCTCGACTCTGTTGTACTACGCCAAGAAACTCGCCCTCGACGCCGCCATGGAGGAACAGGGTGAGCGCTACGCCTGGGCTTCGCATTTTCTGGCGGAGATGGGGAAGGCGGTGATCGATGATGTGTGTTTGGGATTAGAGGGTGGGGAAGGGCGGTGAGTTGGTTTTGATTTGAGGCTCTTTTGAATGAACCAAGAAAACGCCGCTTATCGTGGGTGATGAGTGGCGTTTTATTGTATGGAGGGTTGTTTTTGGCCTAAAGCGGATATTAAGTAACGATAAGCTAAAGGGCGGACTTTAGTCAGCCTAGCAAACGAAGTGAGCGATTTGTTAGCATTGCTTACGTACCAATCCGCCATTCAGGAGCTGCCCACTCAGATCTCCAGTCGAGTTCCTCGGACATAGCAGCAATCTGGCCATATTCCTCAAAGTATGCATTGACTATTTTCTTGTCGGTTATGAATAACGCATTCTCAAGAGACATGGTTGCATTTTTGGTTAGATTAAATGAGCCAGTCCAAACAGCATATGGCGTGATGGTTTCAATGTGATGATCTTCTGTGCTTTCTTTTACTCTGGCAAATATCAAGAATTTATTGTGCATACGTGGGAAGGCAGGTTTCTTTTCGGAGTTATGATTACCTACACATCTTACAGGGTCAATGGAAGGGTCGCTGCAGACTGATACAGAACTTAGGATGTTGCTGAATGAGTATCTAGTTAGGCTGCACTTGAGTGATTTGTACTTGGTGCGCAATGTTTTTTTAAAGTCACTATTAAAACCAATGTCGGGGCGCAAAAAATCTTCTTTTTGCACCACGATAGAGACATTATTCAGCTCGGCCAGTGTGTCCAGTATCGAATAGCTTGTTAGCCAGGCGACTGCGCCGAAGACTGCATCGGACTCTTTAATGTGCTGCAATAGTCTTTCTTCTAGGTCTCTGAAATATACGGTTATACCAGAGTCAGACGTGGTGCTGTTGTCAGTAAAATTTCTATCATAATTTCCATCATTTTCGAGTTGGAACTCATTCAGGTCTTCCATCTTTCTAAATCCCTTAGCGTTGCTAACGTTTGATCAAGGGTTTAAGGGTTGGGCTTTAACCTGTCCCAATAATCGAGGTATACGGTTTGAGCCAATTGCTGCAGTTTGATTAATTTATCTTCGGCTTTTCTTTTGTCGCTGTTGAAATTAATAGTGGGGTTGCAATGCCTAAATGCACTGCCATAAATTCGTTAATATTAATTCCGACTTTTTGGTAGAGTACAACAGTTGCCCCGCCAAGTAGAACCATCACGCTAGTAACTATCCAGTAAAATGGAGAGGCTAGCCAAGATGGTTTTTCTGATTTATGGGCGTGTCTAAGATTATAAAGGGCAAGTACCTCAGGCAACGCCCCGCCGATGACTCCATAAATCGCGGCTTCCTGCCAAGTCATTGATCGTCCCCTAGTTTGTCCGAGTTCATCGCACGAAAGGCTGTGAAAATATCTTTTAGAGCGGATCGTTTTTTCTTTAGAGTGTAAAGCCCAGCACCTGACCATGCTTTCATTACGGACTGCCGAACTCTAGGATCAGTCTCAAGTACAACTTTTACCTCTTGAACTGGTCGGCTGATTTGTCTCGCAATTCCCTCTGCGGTTCTGTAATCCCATTTCTCATCTTCAAGTGCTGTTATCACAAAACTGCCGGTGCTTGCGTCACGAGAGGGCTTGTTGCTTCTTTTGGCTTTATGTCTGCTCATAATTTTCTACTGGCTATAAATAAAGTTAGACGACGCAAGTGATGTGGTTTTTCGCTACTTGCGTCTGATGACGCTTCTTATCCACACGCAGTTCCTTGTTTGGTTTGAGTGTAGCGCCAGAAACGCGATATGGGACGAGGAGGAAAAGTGATATGGCTTTTGCGCGTATTACGGGGTCATTAACAGCGTGTCCATGATCTGCTTCTGGCCGAAAACCACCATTCACAAAAGGTCCATCAGACGACCAAAGCCCCCGCCCACCAA
>NZ_QHHP01000004.1:342744-366103 GCF_003184125.1 Pseudomonas sp. RW409
TAAACGCGCCTTTGCGTGGCGTCCATAGGCATTTGACCGGTCAGCGCCGGTCATACCATCGCATCCAAAGGGCACTACCGCAGGGTACGTGCCTCACCGAGACGAAAGGCGCACCGCCGCCGCTGGGAGAGACGCGATGTTCAGCAAGCAAGACCAAATCCAGGGTTATGACGATGCACTGCTGGCGGCCATGAATGCCGAGGAGCAACGTCAGGAAGATCACATCGAGCTGATCGCGTCGGAGAACTACACCAGCAAACGCGTGATGCAAGCGCAAGGCAGTGGCCTGACCAACAAGTACGCCGAAGGTTATCCGGGCAAGCGTTACTACGGTGGCTGCGAGCACGTGGACAAGGTCGAGGCCCTGGCCATCGAGCGCGCCAAGCAACTGTTCGGCGCCGACTACGCCAACGTCCAGCCGCACTCCGGTTCCTCGGCCAACAGCGCCGTGTACCTGGCCCTGCTGCAAGCCGGCGACACCATCCTGGGCATGAGCCTGGCCCATGGCGGCCACCTGACCCACGGCGCCAAGGTGTCGTCCTCGGGCAAGCTGTACAACGCCGTGCAGTACGGCATCGATACCAATACCGGGCTGATCGACTACGACGAAGTCGAGCGCCTGGCCGTCGAGCACAAGCCGAAGATGATCGTCGCTGGCTTCTCGGCCTATTCCAAGACCCTCGACTTCCCACGCTTCCGCCAGATCGCGGACAAGGTCGGCGCCTATCTCTTTGTCGACATGGCCCACGTCGCCGGTCTGGTCGCTGCTGGCCTGTACCCGAACCCGCTGCCTTACGCCGACGTGGTCACCACCACCACCCACAAGACTCTGCGCGGTCCGCGTGGTGGCCTGATCCTGGCCAAGGCCAACGAAGAAATCGAGAAGAAGCTCAACGCCGCGGTATTCCCTGGCGCCCAGGGCGGCCCGCTGATGCACGTGATCGCCGGCAAGGCGGTGTGCTTCAAGGAAGCGCTGGAGCCTGGCTTCAAGGCCTACCAGCAGCAAGTGATCGAGAACGCCCAGGCCATGGCCGGCGTATTTATCAAACGCGGCTACGATGTAGTGTCCGGCGGCACCGACAACCACCTGTTCCTGGTCAGCCTGATCCGTCAGGGCCTCACCGGCAAGGACGCGGACGCCGCCCTGGGGCGCGCCCACATCACCGTGAACAAGAACGCTGTCCCGAACGATCCACAGTCGCCGTTCGTGACCTCCGGCCTGCGTATCGGCACCCCGGCGGTGACCACCCGCGGCTTCAAGGTTACCCAGTGCGTGGAGCTGGCCGGCTGGATCTGCGACATCCTCGACCACCTCGGCGACGCCGATGTCGAGGCCAATGTCGCTCGTCAGGTATCGGCCCTGTGCGCGGACTTCCCGGTTTATCGCTGAGTGCGGTTTTGGAGTAAATGACTATGCAACGCTACTCGGGCTTCGGCCTCTTCAAGCACTCCCTCAGCCACCATGAAAACTGGCAGCGCATGTGGCGCACGCCGACCCCGAAAAAGGTCTACGACGTGGTCATCGTCGGCGGTGGCGGGCATGGCCTGGCGACCGCCTACTACCTGGCCAAGGAACACGGCATCACCAACGTCGCCGTGGTCGAGAAAGGCTGGCTGGGCGGCGGTAACACCGCGCGCAACACCACCATCGTGCGTTCCAACTACCTGTGGGACGAGTCGGCGCACCTGTACGAACACGCGATGAAACTGTGGGAAGGCCTGTCCCAGGACCTCAACTACAACGTGATGTTCTCCCAGCGCGGCGTCTACAACCTGTGCCACACCCTGCAGGACATCCGCGATTCCGAGCGTCGGGTCAGCGCCAACCGCCTCAACGGCGTGGACGGCGAGCTGCTCGACGCCAAGCAGGTGGCGGACGAGATTCCGTACCTGGACTGCTCCAAGAACACCCGCTACCCGGTAATGGGCGCCACCGTCCAGCGCCGTGGCGGCGTGGCCCGCCACGACGCCGTGGCCTGGGGCTTCGCCCGTGCCGCCGACGCCCTGGGCGTGGACCTGATCCAGCAGACCGAAGTGATCGGCTTCCGCAAGGAAAACGGTGTGTGCATCGGCGTGGAAACCAACAAGGGTTTCATCGGCGCCAAGCGCGTCGGCGTGGTCACCGCCGGTAACTCCGGGCACATGGCCAAGCTCGCCGGCTTTCGCCTGCCGATCGAATCGCACCCGCTGCAAGCGCTGGTGTCCGAGCCGATCAAGCCGATCATCGACAGCGTGATCATGTCCAACGCGGTGCACGGTTACATCAGCCAGTCCGACAAGGGCGACCTGGTGATCGGCGCCGGTATCGACGGCTGGGTCGGCTACGGCCAGCGCGGTTCGTACCCGGTGATCGAACACACCATCCAGGCCATCGTCGAGATGTTCCCGATCCTTTCGCGGGTGCGCATGAACCGCCAATGGGGTGGCATCGTCGACACCACCCCGGACGCCTGCCCGATCATCTCCAAGACTCCGGTGCCGAACATGTTCTTCAACTGCGGTTGGGGGACCGGCGGCTTCAAGGCCACCCCGGGTTCGGGCAACGTATTCGCCGCGAGCCTGGCCAAGGGTGAAATGCACCCGCTGGCCGCACCTTTCTCCATCGACCGTTTCCACAACGGTGCGCTGATCGACGAACACGGCGCTGCAGCTGTCGCCCACTAACAGGAGAAATCCCTATGTTGCACATCTTCTGTCCTCACTGCGGCGAACTGCGCTCCGAAGAGGAATTCCATTCGTCCGGCCAGGCGCATATCCCGCGTCCGCTGGATCCGAACAACTGCACCGACGAGGAGTGGGGCAACTACATGTTCTTCCGCGACAACCCTCGCGGTCTGCACCACGAGCTGTGGATCCATGCCGCCGGCTGCCGTCAGTACTTCAACGCCACCCGCGACACCCTGACCTACGAGATTCTCGAAACCTACAAGATCGGTACCAAGCCGCAATTCACCGACAAGACCGATAGCCCGAAAGCGGCCACGCAGGCTCTGGGAGAGAAGGTATGAGCCAGTCCAATCGCCTGTCCAACGGCGGACGCATCGACCGCAACAAAGTCCTCAGCTTCACCTTCAACGGCCAGACCTACAAAGGCTTCGAAGGCGACACCCTGGCCGCCGCCCTGCTGGCCAACGGCGTGGACATCATCGGTCGCAGCTTCAAGTATTCCCGGCCGCGCGGCATCTTCGCCGCCGGTGCCGAAGAGCCGAACGCGGTGCTGCAGATCGGCGCCACCGAAGCCACCCAGATTCCTAACGTGCGCGCCACCCAACAGGCGCTGTACCAGGGCCTGGTCGCCACCAGCACGAACGGCTGGCCGAGCGTCAACAACGACATGATGGGCATCCTCGGCAAGGTCGGCGGCAAGCTGATGCCGCCGGGCTTCTACTACAAAACCTTCATGTACCCGCAATCGTTCTGGATGACCTACGAGAAGTACATCCGCAAGGCCGCGGGCCTGGGTCGCTCGCCGACCGAGAACGATCCGGACACCTACGACTACATGAACCAGCACTGCGACGTGCTGATCGTCGGCGCCGGCCCGGCCGGCCTGGCCGCGGCCCTGGCTGCCGCGCGCAGCGGTGCGCGGGTGATCCTCGCCGACGAGCAGGAAGAATTCGGCGGCAGCCTGCTGGACAGCCGCGAAAGCCTGGACGGCAAGCCGGCGGCCGAGTGGGTCGCCACCGTGGTCGCCGAGCTGAAGTCGCTGCCGGACGTGACCCTGCTGCCACGGGCCACCGTGAACGGCTACCACGACCATAACTTCCTGACCATTCACGAGCGTCTGACCGACCACCTCGGCGATCGCGCGCCGATCGGCCAGGTGCGCCAGCGCATCCACCGGGTGCGGGCCAAGCGCGTGGTGCTGGCCACCGGCGCCTGCGAGCGTCCGCTGGTTTACGGCAACAACGACGTGCCGGGCAACATGCTGGCCGGCGCGGTCTCGGTCTACGTGCGCCGTTACGGCGTGGCACCGGGCAAGAAGCTGGTGCTGAGCACCAACAACGACCATGCCTACCGTGTAGCCCTGGACTGGCTCGACGCCAGCCTGCAAGTGGTGGCCATCGCCGATGCCCGTCACAACCCACGCGGCGCGCTGGTGGAAGAAGCCCGCGCCAAGGGCATTCGCATCCTCACTTCCAGTGCGGTGATCGAAGCCCGTGGCAGCAAGCATGTGACTGGCGCCCGCGTCGCAGCGATCGACGTCAAGGCGCACAAAGTCACCAGCCCGGGCGAGTGGCTGGACTGCGACCTGATTGCCAGCTCCGGCGGCTACAGCCCGGTGGTGCACCTGGCGTCGCACCTGGGCGGCAAGCCGATCTGGCGTGAAGACATCCTCGGTTTCGTACCGGGCGAAGCACCGCAGAAACGCGTGTGCGTCGGCGGCATCAACGGCGTCTACAGCCTCGGCGATTCCCTGGCCGACGGTTTCGAAGGTGGCGTGCGCGCGGCCAGCGAAGCGGGCTTCAAGGCCGTGGAAGCGGTCCTGCCCAAGGCCCTGAGCCGTCTGGAAGAACCGACCCTGGCGCTGTTCCAGGTGCCCCATGAAAAGGGCACCGCGCGGGCACCCAAGCAGTTCGTCGACCTGCAGAACGACGTCACCGCCGCCGCCATCGAACTGGCGACCCGCGAGGGCTTCGAGTCGGTCGAGCACGTCAAGCGCTACACCGCGCTGGGCTTCGGTACCGATCAGGGCAAGCTCGGCAACGTCAACGGCCTGGCCATCGCGGCCCGTTCGCTGAACGTGAGCATCCCGCAGATGGGCACCACCATGTTCCGTCCGAACTACACGCCGGTAACTTTCGGCGCCGTGGCCGGTCGTCACTGCGGGCACATCTTCGAGCCGGTACGCTTCACCGCGCTGCACGCGTGGCACGTGAAGAACGGCGCCGAGTTCGAGGACGTCGGCCAGTGGAAGCGCCCTTGGTACTTCCCGAAGAACGGCGAAGACCTGCACACCGCGGTCAAGCGCGAGTGCAAGGCAGTGCGCGACAGCGTCGGCCTGCTCGACGCCTCGACCCTGGGCAAGATCGATATCCAGGGCCCGGACGCCCGTGAGTTCCTCAACCGCATCTACACCAACGCCTGGACCAAGCTCGACGTGGGCAAGGCGCGCTACGGCCTGATGTGCAAGGAAGACGGTATGGTCTTCGACGACGGCGTGACCGCCTGCGTCGGCGAGAACCATTTCATCATGACCACCACCACCGGTGGCGCCGCGCGCGTCCTGCAATGGCTGGAGATCTATCAGCAGACCGAATGGCCGGACCTCAAGGTGTACTTCACCTCGGTCACCGACCACTGGGCGACCATGACCCTGTCCGGGCCGAACAGCCGCAAGCTGCTCAGCGAAGTCACCGACATCGACCTGGACAAGGACGGCTTCCCGTTCATGACCTGGAAAGAAGGCCTGGTGGGCGGCGTGCCGGCGCGTGTGTTCCGTATCTCCTTCACCGGCGAGCTGTCGTACGAAGTCAACGTCCAGGCCGACTACGCCATGGGCGTGCTGGAGCAGATCGTCGAGGCTGGCAAGAAGTACAACCTGACCCCGTACGGCACCGAAACCATGCACGTACTGCGGGCCGAGAAGGGCTTCATCATCGTCGGCCAGGACACTGACGGCTCGATGACCCCGGACGACCTGAACATGGGCTGGTGCGTCGGTCGCACCAAACCGTTCTCGTGGATCGGCTGGCGTGGCATGAACCGCGAAGACTGCGTGCGCGACCAGCGCAAGCAACTGGTGGGCCTGAAGCCGATCGACCCGAACCAGTGGCTGCCGGAAGGCGCGCAACTGGTGTTCAACACCAAGCAGGCGATCCCGATGAGCATGGTCGGTCACGTGACCTCCAGCTATGCCCACAACTCCCTGGGTTATTCGTTTGCCATGGGTGTGGTCAAGGGCGGCCTGAAGCGGATGGGCGAGCGGGTATTCGCGCCATTGGCCGACGGTACGGTGATCGAGGCGGAAATCGTTTCTTCGGTGTTCTTCGATCCGAAAGGCGATCGCCAGAACGTTTAACCCTACAACCTTGTAGGAGCGAGGCTTGCCCGCGATAGGCATCACGCGGTGCCTCAGACAGACCGCGACGTATTCATCGCGGGCAAGCTCCGCTCCTACGGGTGTGATGCAAGAATTTGAAGACAGGTGCTCTATGACCGCAGTCAACGTTTACCAACAGCGCCCGACCACTGGCGCCAAAGCCGAGTCGTCGCTGCACCATGCCGACCTCGCCAGCCTGGTGGGCAAGGGCCGCAAGAACGCAGGCGTGACCCTGCGCGAGAAGAAACTCCTCGGCCACCTGACCATCCGTGGCGATGCGCATGACCCGGCCTTCGCTTCCGGCGTGCACAAGGCCCTGGGCCTGGAACTGCCGGTGGCCCTGACCGTAGTTGCCAAGGGCGAAACCAGCCTGCAGTGGATGGGGCCGGACGAGTGGTTGCTGGTGGTGCCGAGCGGTGAAGAATTCGCCGCCGAGAAAAAACTGCGCGAAGCGCTGGGCGACCTGCATATCCAGATCGTCAACGTCAGTGGCGGCCAACAGATTCTCGAGCTGTCCGGCCCGAACGTGCGCCAAGTGCTGATGAAGTCCACCAGCTACGACGTGCACCCCAACAACTTCCCGGTAGGCAAGGCCGTCGGCACCGTGTTCGCCAAGTCGCAACTGGTGATCCGCCGCATGGGCGAAGACACCTGGGAACTGGTGATCCGCCGCAGCTTCTCCGATTACTGGTGGTTATGGCTGCAGGATGCCGCCGCCGAATACGGCCTCAGCATCCAGGCCTGATACACCATGACTCCTTGTAGGAGCGAGCTTGCTCGCGAAGGGCGTCAACGATAACGCGTGCTTGCTGAAAGTACGCAGCGTCCCTGGATTTTTCGCGAGCAAGCTCGCTCCTACAGGAGTCAGCTTTGCCTACCGATGTTTTAGGAGTTCCGCACAATGAGCCGCGCACCCGATACCTGGATTCTGACTGCCGACTGCCCCAGCGTGCTCGGCACGGTGGATGCGGTGACCCGCTTTCTGTTCGAGCAGGGCTGCTATGTCACCGAGCACCATTCGTTCGATGACCGGCTTTCGGCGCGTTTTTTCATTCGTGTGGAATTCCGCCAGCCCGAGGATTTCAACGAGCAGGGCCTGCGCGACGGTCTGGCCGAGCGCGCCCGGGCCTTCGACATGAACGTCGAGCTGACCCCGCCGCAGCATCGGCCGAAAGTGGTGATCATGGTCTCCAAGGCCGATCACTGCCTCAACGACCTGCTCTACCGCCAGCGCATCGGCCAGCTGGCAATGGATGTGGTGGCGGTGGTGTCCAACCATCCGGACCTCAAGCCCCTGGCTGACTGGCACCAGATCCCGTACTACCACTTCCCCCTGGACCCCAACGACAAGCCGTCCCAGGAGCGTCAGGTGTGGCAGGTGATCGAGGAATCCGGCGCCGAACTGGTGATCCTTGCGCGCTACATGCAAGTGCTGTCGCCGGAGCTGTGCCGCAAGCTCGATGGCAAGGCGATCAACATCCACCACTCCCTGCTGCCCGGTTTCAAGGGCGCCAAGCCTTATCACCAGGCCTACAACAAGGGCGTGAAACTGGTGGGCGCCACCGCGCACTACATCAACAACGACCTGGACGAAGGCCCGATCATCGCCCAGGGCGTGGAAGTGGTGGACCACAGTCACTACCCCGAGGACCTGATCGCCAAGGGGCGCGACATCGAGGGCCTGACCCTGGCGCGGGCCGTGGGTTATCACATCGAACGGCGGGTGTTCCTCAACGCCAACAGGACGGTGGTGCTTTAACACAGGCCGCTTTGCGGCCATCGCGGGCAAGCCTCGCTCCTACAGATGCACGCAATCCTTTGTAGGAGCGAGCTTGCTCGCGAAGCGATTTTGAAGACGAAACAGCATCTGTACCCGAGCACTCTACGCGCTGCCTTTTTCCGGCAACGCGGTTTCATAAAAACAACAGCGAGGTGAAAGCATGTCTGGTAATCGTGGTGTCGTGTATCTCGGCAATGGCAAGGTCGAAGTACAGAAAATCGACTATCCAAAAATGCAGGACCCGCGCGGCAGGAAGATTGAGCACGGCGTCATCCTGCGCGTGGTATCCACCAATATCTGCGGCTCGGACCAGCACATGGTGCGCGGCCGTACCACTGCCCAGGTCGGCCTGGTCCTGGGTCACGAAATCACCGGCGAGGTGGTGGAGAAGGGCAGCGACGTCGAGAACCTGAAGCTCGGCGACCTGGTCTCGGTACCGTTCAACGTCGCGTGCGGGCGCTGCCGTTCCTGCAAGGAGCAACACACCGGGGTCTGCCTGACCGTCAACCCGGCTCGCGCCGGCGGTGCCTACGGCTACGTCGACATGGGCGACTGGACCGGCGGCCAGGCCGAATACGTGCTGGTGCCGTACGCCGACTTCAACCTGCTGAAACTGCCGGACCGCGACAAGGCCATGGAGAAGATCCGCGACCTGACCTGCCTGTCCGACATCCTGCCGACCGGCTATCACGGCGCGGTAACGGCCGGTGTTGGCCCGGGCAGCACCGTCTACATCGCCGGCGCCGGTCCGGTAGGCCTGGCCGCGGCTGCGTCCGCTCGTCTGCTGGGCGCGGCGGTGGTGATCGTTGGCGACGTCAACCCGGTGCGCCTGGCCCACGCCAAGGCCCAGGGCTTTGAAATCGCCGACCTGTCCAAGGACACCCCGCTGCACGAACAGATCGCTGCGCTGCTCGGCGAGCCGGAAGTGGATTGCGCGGTCGACGCGGTGGGCTTCGAGGCCCGCGGCCATGGCCATTCCGGTGCCCAGCACGAAGCGCCGGCCACGGTGCTCAACTCGTTGATGGGCGTGGTGCGGGTCGCCGGCAAGATCGGTATCCCAGGCCTCTACGTCACCGAAGACCCAGGCGCGGTGGATGCCGCGGCCAAGATGGGCAGCCTGAGCATCCGCTTCGGCCTCGGCTGGGCCAAGTCCCACAGCTTCCATACCGGCCAGACCCCGGTGATGAAGTACAACCGCCAACTGATGCAAGCCATCATGTGGGACCGCATCAACATCGCCGAAGTGGTCGGCGTGCAGGTCATCAGCCTGGACGACGCCCCGCGTGGCTACGGCGAATTCGACGCCGGCGTGCCGAAGAAATTCGTCATCGACCCGCACAAGCTGTTCAGCGCGGCATAAGCCTTCAGCCATAAAAAAGGGCGACCCTTGGGTCGCCCTTTTTTATGGCTGTTTTCGATGATCAGAAACCTGTGCCTGGATAGTGGAACCAGTACTTTCCGGACAGTATTTCTGCAATGTCGGGTGGAGGGAACACAGACGGTGCATCCCGGTTGAAGCGAGAGCGCCATTGCGGCAGCCACCAATAGTTGAGCGCGGTTCCTCTCGGTTTAAGAACGAACCCCAGCACCGTGTCATCGATCCGCCCCTCTTTATAAAACCTGTGGCTGTGATCCATGAGGCCCAGGTAATGGTCGATTGGCAGATTCAGCATCAGGATCGAGGTATAGACCTTCTCCGACTGCGTGCGTGTCGGGCTTTCAAGCAGACCGAGCGCTTCGCAGTAATATGCTTGCGGCTGCTGGGTGATGCTGCTGGCCGTGGGTTCGGCGAGGATATCGAAGACGTTGGTGTCTTCTTGCCAGGCTCTTTCATCGCCTTGCTTGAAGTAGTCGGTAACGAAACGGGTCAGCGGGCCGTTGGCTACCGTTTGGCCTGCACAGGCCAAATCATCGACCGGCGACCAGATGCGCCAGGCCACGATGGAGATGAGTGCAATGGCCAGGAGTGGATACAGGAGTTTTTTCATTGTGGTTTGCTGTGGCTGCTTTGACGAAAACAGCGAAATCATAGACTCGGTTGCATGGGGATCATGCTGAGACTTTTCAGAAACATCTTTACCAGGGTTATTGGTCAGGGACCGCTTCTGCGCTGGAGCGAGCTTGCTCGCAATAAAACCGGGCTCGGCATTGACTCAGGCTTTGTCGTGCGTGGTTAAAAATCGATCTTCGCGCTAGACCGGTGAACTTCCGATGATCTGTGATCGGCGACCGGGAACATTCCTATTGGCCATCAGTCAAATGGCTGCTTTTTCCCACCCAATATCGGGTGGTTTTCATGCTCAAGAGGTTGTCTCGATGAAAATTTCCCGCAGTGTTGCACTGGCTACGTTGCTGACCCTGGGTGCCAGCCCGGTTTTTGCCGCAGGCTTCAGCCTGAGCGATGCCGCCAATGCGGTGTCCAGCATGCAGGGTGGCGACAAGGCTACCGCTGCCGCTCCAACCTCGCAGACCGCCAATCTGCTCAGTGCCCTTTCGCAACTGGATGTCACGCCGGAGCAGGCCATCGGCGGTACCGGTGCGATGCTGGGCCTGGCGAAGAATCAGCTGAGCAGCACCGACTACTCGCAACTGAGCAAAAGCGTTCCGGGGCTGGACAAGCTCTCGGGCGGCAACGCGCTGGGCAGCCTGGGCGCCTTGAGTGGCCTGCTGGGGCAGAGCGGTGGCAGCAAGACCGCCGGCCTGGAGAGTGCGCTGGGTAACGTGCAGAACACCAATGACCTGAACAGCGCGTTCAGCGCCCTGGGCATGGACAGCGGCATGATCGGCCAGTTCGCCCCGGTGCTCCTGCAGTTCCTGGGTCAGCAGGGCGTGGGCGGTTCGCTGCTCAACAGCCTGGGCGGGATCTGGGGCGTCGGCAGCGGCAGTTGATCAACCGCGCTCGGCGCGCAAGGCGTCGATGCGCTGGTCCTTCTCGGTCCAGAGCTGGTTGACCCAGTTCTGGACGGTCTGGCGAAACGCCGGATCGTTTTCGTAATCCCCCTGCCACAACGCCGGATCCAGCTCACGGGTCTGGATATCGACGATCACCCGCGGCACGTTGCCGCTGATCAGGTCCCAGAAACCGGGAATCTTCTGCTGCGGATAGACCACCGTCACATCGAGGATGGCGTCGAGCTGTTCGCCCATGGCCGCCAGGACGAATGCCACGCCGCCGGCCTTCGGCTTGAGCAGTTGCTTGAAGGGGGATTGTTGCTGCTCGCGCTTGGCCGGCGTAAAGCGGGTGCCTTCCAGGTAGTTGACCACGGTGACCGGCTGGCGCTTGAACAGCTCGCAGGCGGCCTTGGTGATTTCCAGGTCCTTGCCTTGCAGCTCCGGGTTCTTGGCCAGGAAGGCCTTGCTGTAGCGCTTCATGAAGGGGTAATCCAGGGCCCACCAGGCGAGGCCGAGGAAGGGCACCCAGATCAGTTCTTTTTTCAGGAAGAACTTGAAGAAGGGGGTACGGCGGTTGAGGGTCTGGATCAGCGCCGGGATGTCGACCCAGGACTGGTGGTTGCTGATCACCAGGTAAGAAGTGTCGCCCCGCAGGTCGTCGCCGCCACGGATATCCCACTGGGTGGGAATGCACAGGGCGAAGATCAGCTTGTCGATTTCGGCCCAGGTTTCGGCAATCCACATCACCGCCTTCGACGCGTAGTCGCGCAGGCGCCCTGGCAGGACCAGCTTGAGCAGGGCGAACACCACCAGCGGCCCGAACAGGACCAGGGTGTTGAGCAACAGCAGCAGGGTGACGAAACAGCCGGTGAGCAGGCGGCGCATAAGGAACTCTTGCAAGCGTTTGGGCGCGCCATGATAAGCACCTTCGCCAGGCAGGCCAAATCCTGATGTGCTGACGAATGTTTCACTTCTGTAAGGGTATGGTGCACTCAACCGAAATGACCGCCCCCGTACTGTAGGAGCGAGGCTTGCCCGCGATGGCGTCGGTTCAGACAGCGCGCGGCGTCTGCATCGCAGGCAAGTCGGATCGCCGCCACTCGCTCCTACAGAAGCATTGTCCACACGCTGGCGAACCAATTGCCCGGCCACGGTCTAAAATCCTGCTGCCCACTTCCCAAGGAACCTGCTCACGTGAAATCCGTCCTTGCACTCCTGTCCCTGCTGGCGCTGCCGGTCATGGCCGCCGAGCCGACCCTCTACGGGCGCTACGAATACATTCAACTGCCGGAAATCGGCGAAACCCTCAAGGCCAAGATGGACACCGGCGCCCTGACCGCCTCGCTGTCGGCCAAGGATATCGAGACCTTTACCCGCGATGGCGAGGAATGGGTGCGCTTCCGCCTGGCGACCAAGGATGCCGACGGCAAGGTCTACGAACACAAGGTGGCGCGGATCAGCAAGATCAAGAACCGCGCCGATGAAGACGAAGACAAGGAAGAGGCCCAGGTGGCCAAGCGTCCGGTGGTCGACCTGGAAATGTGCCTGGGCAACGTCAAGCGCACCGTCGAGGTCAACCTGACCGATCGCAGCAGCTTCAACTACCCGCTGCTGATCGGCGCCAAGGCCCTGCGCGAGTTCGGTGCGGCGGTGAACCCGGCCCGGCGTTACACCGCCGACAAACCCGACTGCTGATCAGACCTGATTGACGGCGCATGAGGCATCCGGCACCGTTCTGGCACTTACTTCCCGTGCTTGGATGCCATGCCTCATATCCTGATTGTCGAAGACGAAGCGGCGATTGCCGATACGCTGATTTTTGCCCTGCAGGGTGAAGGGTTCAGCACCACCTGGCTGAACCTCGGGCAGGCGGCGCTGGACTATCAGCGCCATACGCCGGCGGACCTGCTGATTCTCGACATCGGCCTGCCGGACATCAGCGGCTTCGAAACCTGCAAGCAACTGCGGCGCTTCAGCGAGGTGCCGGTGATGTTCCTCAGTGCCCGGGACGGTGAAATCGACCGGGTGGTGGGCCTGGAAATCGGCGCCGACGATTATGTGGTCAAGCCCTTCAGCCCGCGCGAGGTCGCCGCAAGGGTCAAGGCCATCCTCAAGCGCATGGCGCCGCGGATGGTGGTCGAGGCGCCGGCTACGCCGTTCCAGGTCGATACCGACAAGTTCCAGATCAGCTACCGCGGCCAGTTGCTGAGCCTGACCCGCCACGAATTCCGCCTGCTGCATTGCCTGCTGGAGCAACCCGAGCGGGTGTTCAGCCGCGAGCAGTTGCTCGACGCCCTGGGGGTGGCGGCGGATGCCGGCTACGAGCGCAGCATCGATAGCCATATCAAGAGCCTGCGGGCCAAGCTGCGCCTGGTGGCGGCCGACGCCGAGCCGATCCAGACCCATCGCGGCCTGGGTTACAGCTACAGCCCGGGGCACAGCTGATGCCGTTGGGAATCCGGATTTTCCTGGTCTACGTGTTGTTCGTCGGCCTGACCGGCTATTTCGTGCTCAGCACGGTGATGGAAGAAATCCGCCCGGGCGTACGCCAGTCCACCGAGGAAACCCTGGTGGACACCGCCAACCTGCTGGCGGAAATCCTGCGTGACGATTTCAAGGCCGGCACCCTCAGCGAGAACCGCTGGCCGGAACTGCTCAAGGCCTATGGCGAGCGGCAGCCGGCGGCGACTATCTGGGGCCTGCCGAAAAACCAGGTCAACCACCGCATCTACGTCACCGACGCCGAGGGCAAGGTGGTGCTGGACTCCAGCGGCCTGGCGGTCGGCCAGGATTATTCGCGCTGGAACGACGTGTACCTGACCCTGCGCGGCCAATACGGCGCGCGTTCCTCGCGCAGCGTGGCCGATGACCCGAGCTCCTCGGTGATGCATGTCGGCGCGCCGATTCGCGACAACGGCCGGATCATCGGCGTGGTCACCGTGGCCAAGCCCAACAGTTCCCTGCAGCCCTACGTCGACCGCACCGAGCGTCGCCTGTTGTGGTACGGCGCCGGTCTGATTGGCCTCGGCCTGTTGTTCGGCGCCTTGCTGTCCTGGTGGCTGAGCGTCGCCCTGCGCCGCCTGACCGGTTATGCCCAGGCGGTCAGCGAGGGTCGCCGCGCCGAGCTGCCGCACTACCGCGGCGGCGAGCTGGAGCAACTGGCCACGGCGGTGGAGCACATGCGCACCCAGCTGGAGGGCAAGGCTTATGTCGAGCGTTACGTGCACACCCTGACCCACGAGCTGAAAAGCCCGCTGGCGGCGATTCGCGGCGCGGCGGAGCTGTTGCAGAGCGATATGCCCGGCGAGCAGCGCGCCCGTTTCGTCAGCAACATCGACAGCGAAAGCGCGCGCATGCAGCACCTGATCGAGCGCTTGCTGAACCTGGCGCAGGTCGAACAGCGCCACGGCCTGGAAGAGCGCGAGGCGGTGCCGCTGGCGGACCTGGCGAACCAGGTGCTGGACAGCCAGAAGGCGCGGATCGAGGGCAAGGGCTTACAGGTCGAACAGCGCATCGAGCCGGGGCTGAAGCTGTCGGGCGAAGCGTTCCTGTTGCGCCAGGCCCTGGGCAACCTGCTGGAAAACGCCCTGGATTTCACCCCCGCCGGTGGCGTGTTGCGCTTGAGCGCCAGCAGAGCGGGCGACCAGGTGCGGTTCAGCCTGTTCAACCAGGCCGAGCCCATCCCGGACTACGCCCTGGCGCGCCTGACCGAACGTTTCTATTCCCTGCCACGGCCTGACAGCGGGCGTAAAAGCACCGGCCTGGGGCTGAACTTCGTCGAAGAAGTGGTGCAACTGCATGGCGGCCAGATGCAGATCGGCAATGTGGAAGGCGGCGTTGAAGTCAGCCTAGTGTTTCCCGCCTGATTCACCGGGTGCGCCGGTTGCGGGTGCTACGCCCCCGATCGCAGCCTTCGGCAGCGGCTACAGGGTACACGCAGTCCATGTAGCCGCTGCCGAGCCCGCGAGGCTGCGATCGGTTTGGGCGGCATTCCGACGTAGCGACCGCAGACCCTGAATCCGCGATTTACCTGGAAAAACGCACCGGCTGCCTCCCACAAAGCCAATCTCCACACACTCTCCACACTCCCCCCATAAAACCCCCACATGGGCTGCCCAGACTCTCCCTCATTCGAACAGGGAGAGACTCCATGAACCGCAATCTGACCATAAAGCTGGGGGCGATCGCCCTTTTGATCCTGGGGCTGCTGGTGCCGTTGTTGATGATCGACGGGCTGATCCAGGAGCGCCAGGAACTGCGCGACGGTGTGCTGACCGATATCGCCCGCAGCTCCAGCTACAGCCAGCAACTGAGCGGCCCGCTGCTGGTAGTGCCTTATCGCAAGGTGGTGCGCACCTGGAAAACCAACGAGAAGACCAACACGCGTTACCAGGAACAGGGTGAGAGGAGCGGGCAGCTGTATTTCCTGCCGGAGCACTTCGAACTCGATGGCCAGGTGCGGACCGAGTTGCGCGCCCGGGGGATCTACCAGGCCCGGCTGTTCCATGCGAACAACCGCATCAGCGGGCAGTTTGCGCTGCCCGAGCAATTGGGGATCAAGGAAGACTTCGCCGACTACAAGTTCGAGCAGCCGTTTCTCGCCGTGGGCATCAGCGACATTCGCGGCATCGAGCAGGCGCTGGCCCTCGAGCTGAACGGGCAGAACCTGCCTTTCGCGCCCGGCACCCGGGTTGACTGGCTGGGGGAGGGGGTACACGTCAACCTGCCGCTGCTGGACGGCAAGCGCAGCACCGACCTGGACTTCGCCTTCGACCTGCAATTGCAAGGCACCGGCCAGTTGCAGGTGCTGCCGGTGGGCAAGACCAGCAAGGTACGCCTGCGTGCCGACTGGCCCCATCCGAGTTTTATCGGCAACTACCTGCCGGCGCAGCGGGAGATTTCCGACCTGGGTTTCGCCGCCAACTGGCAGACCTCGTTCTTCTCCACCAACCTGGAAAGCGCCTTGACCAATTGCCTGGCCAGCGGACAGTGCAAGGAGTTCAAGAACCGCTCCTTCGGCGTGAGCTTCATCGATCCGGTGGACCAGTACCTCAAGAGCGACCGGGCGATCAAATATGCGCTGCTGTTCATTGCCCTGACCTTTGCCGGCTTCTTCCTCTTCGAGGTGCTCAAGAGCCTGGCGGTGCACCCGGTGCAGTACGCCCTGGTGGGCGTGGCCCTGGCGTTCTTCTATCTGTTGCTGCTGTCGCTGTCGGAACACATCGGCTTCGCCCTGGCCTACCTGCTGTCGGCTGGTGCCTGTGTGACGCTGATCGGTTTCTACGTCTGCCATGTGCTGCGCAGCCTGGGCCACGGCCTGAGTTTCGCCGCCAGCCTGGCTGCCTTGTATGGCCTGTTGTACGGCTTGCTCAGCGCCGAGGATTACGCGCTGCTGATGGGTTCGCTGCTGTTGTTCGGCCTGCTGGGTGTGTTCATGGTGCTGACCCGCAAGCTCGACTGGTACGGCGTAGGCCAGGCCAAACCGGCCCAGCCGCTGACGTTCGAAGCGCAGGTGGCCCATGAGTAGGTCGTTGGGCTTGCGCGAGGACCAGCAGCAAGCAGAGGCCTTGTTGGCATGGATAGTCGGGTTGTTGCCTGAAGCACCGTGGGGCGACCATCGCGAGCAAGCTCGCTCCTACATGGGACACCGCGAAACCTGTAGGAGCGAGCTTGCTCGCGATAGGGCCGGCCCGGCCACCAGCGTACTTCAGGTGATGACCGCACCCGGGGCCTTCAAGCCGGCGGCTGGGTCGCCAGCATCGAAGGGCGTTGGCTGACCTCGGCGTACCAGGCCGCCAACTGGGGCTGGGCATCGCGCCACTGCAGGTCGGGGTGGCGGAAGTCGAGGTAACCCAGGGCACAGGCAACGCTGATGGCGGCGACGTCGAAGTGGCTGGCCAGTTCGGCGATCGCGTCGGCCTCGAGCACGGCCAGGGCGCGGCGGATCTTGTCGCGCTGGCCATCGAGCCACAGCTCCCAGTGCTTCTCGGGGGCGCGCAGGGCCAGTTCGTAACGGATCAGCACCGAGGCGTCCATGATCCCGTCGGCCAGGGCCGCCAGGGTCAGGCGCCGCCAGCGGGCCGAACCTTCGCGGGGGATTAGCGGGTTACCGACGTGTTGCTGGTCGAGGTAGTCGAGGATCACCCGGCTGTCGTACAGCACGTTGCCGTCGGCCAGGCGCAGGGCGGGAATCTTGCCCAGCGGGTTGTCCTGGTTGAGGGCGGTGTCCGGATTCACCGGGGTCAACTGGCTGGCGTGCAGGGCCACGCGGTCCAGTTGGCCTGTCTCGTGCAGCAGCACCATGACTTTGCGCACGTAAGGTGATGCCGGGTTATGGAACAGCGTCATGCTGGGGGTGGACATGAATATTCCTCGCGGGTGGAAGTGGAGCGCAGGCTCGCAACCCGGGGGATCTTAACGCAGCCTCTGGCCCCGGCCACAGAGGCGGCATGCAGCACAGACAAGGAGTGATGAATGCGCAGGTCCTATCTTCGACACGGCTTGTACAGCCTGGCCCTGACCCTGTTGGGTGCGCTGGCGGTGTACCTGGCCTTGCAGTTCGAGTTTCGCCGCCACGGCGAGGGTGAGCCGGAGCTGATCATGGCGTTCGCCTACATGGCCTGGTACTGGGCGCTGCCGGCGCTGGCCCTGCCGGCCCTGGGCTGTGCGCTGCTGAGCCTGCGCGGCCCCGAACCGCTGACCCGGCCCTGGCGCTGGGGCCTGGCGGCAAGCTATGTACCGCTGCTGGGGCTGGCGCTGTTCTGCGTGCTGGTCGCCGCCGAGGCGCAGCAGGAAAACCGCGTGTTCATCCCGGTGCTGGCGATCGGCCTGGGGCTGGCGCTGTACCTGTGGCGCGGCTTCCCCGCCGCCGGGGTCAGGCCGGAGGCGGGCGGTTGAACAAACCCCGCAGGGCGATCAGCGCCGGAGCGCCCAGGCCGAGCCAGCTCAGGGCGTCCCAGATGCCGTCGCCGAGCAGCGCGGAGAACAGCCCTGCGGCACAGAGCACGGCGATGAACAGCGGTGCGCCGAAGACCTTCCAGAAGTTCGATTGCCGCGGCCTCATGGCGTTACTCCAGAGTGTTCACCCAGCGCCGGCCTGGCCGCGCGGCGGCGGACTATCCACAGGTACAGGCCGCTGCCCAGGACAATGATGGTCAGCCCATCCAGGGTCGCCCAGAGGATCTTCATCGGCATGCCGCCGTAGTCGCCGAAGTGCAGCGGTTGCGACATGCCCATGGCGTCCATGTACCAGGGACGTTCGGCCACCGCCGTGACCTCCAGGGTGCTGGCGTCGATCAGCACCGGGGTCAGCAGGTGCGTGGTCAGGTGGGTGCTGCCTTTCATGAACACCGCGTAGTGATGCTCGCTGGAAAAGCGCGTGCCGGGGAAGGCGATGAAGTCCGGCTGCATCCCCGGTGCTACCTCCTTGGCGATCTCCAGCAGGCGGCTGGCCGGGGCCAGTTGGGTCAGTGGCGGCGCATCGCGGTACGGCTCGATCATCGCGCTGAGGCTGTCGTTGCGCCAGGCGGCGATCAGCAGGTCGGCGCAGGCGCTGATCACCCCGGTGACGCCGACCACCAGGGCCCAGGTCAGGGTCACTACGCCGATCAGGTTATGCAGGTCCAGCCAGCGCAGGCGGGTGGATTTGTCCTGGCGTACCGTGGCGAATGCCAGCCGGCGCATGAACGGCAGGTACAGCACCACGCCGGAGACGATCGCCAGCACGAACAGCAGCCCCATGAACGCCAGCAGCAGTTTGCCCGGCAGGCCGGCGAACAGATCCACGTGCAGGCGCAGGATGAACATCATCAGCCCGCCGTTGGCCGAGGGCGTTTCCACGGCTTCACCGGTGCGGGCGTCGAGCATGAAGGTGTGGGACGAGTTGGGCTCGGTGCCGGCGGTCCTGGCCATGATGGTGAGCACGCCGTTGGGGTCATCCTCGTCCCCGCCGAAGTACTGCATGACCTCGCCCGGGCGATGGGCCTCGGCGGCGCGCACCAGCTGCTGCAGGTCCAGCTGCGGGGTGTCGGCGGGCATTTCCCGCAATTGCGGCGCGTCGCCCAGCAGGTGGTCGATCTCGTGGTGAAAGATCAGCGGCAGGCCGGTCAGGGCCAGCAGCAGCAGGAACACCGTGCAGACCAGGCTGCTCCAGGTGTGGATAAACGACCAGCGGCGGATGGTTTTGCTTTTCATTTCTTAGCCTTCAGACACAGCAAAGCCGTCCTTGGCAGGACGGCCCGGTGGTTAACTCAGCCGATTACCACTGGTAGGTGGCACTGGCGACCACGCTACGCTGATCGCCGAAATAGCAGTAGGAACCATCGCAGGTGGACAGGTAGTCCTTGTCGAACAGGTTGGTGGCGTTGAGTTTCAGCGACGCGCCTTTGAGGCTGCTGTCCAGGCGGCCCAGGTCGTAATGCACGGCGGCATCGAACACCGTGTAGGCATTGGCCTTGCCCAGCCAGGTATTGGCCTGGTCGCCATAGGTATTGCCGGTGTAGCGGGCCCCGGCACCAATGCCGAAACCGTCGAGCACGCCGCTGTGCCAGGTGTAGTCGGTCCACAGCGAGGCTTGCTGGTTGGGCATCAGTTGCAGGCGGTTGCCTTTATAGATGCCTTTTTGCACCTCGGACTTGGCCAGGGTATAGGCGGCGATGACCTTGAGGTTGTCGGTCACGTCGGACACCGCTTCCAGCTCCAGGCCTTTGACCTTCACTTCGCCGGTCTGGTTGGTCACCGACTCGCCACCGGCACCGATGCTGGTTACCAGCACGTTTTTCTGCGTCAGGTCGTAGACCGCCGCGCTCAGCAGGGTGTTCGAACCAGGTGGCTGGTACTTGATGCCCAGCTCCCATTGCTTGCCCTCGGTGGGCTTATACGACTCGGTGGGGGAGACGCTGGCGTTGCTGGCTGGCTGGAACGATTCGGCGTAGGAGAGGTACGGCACCAGGCCTGAGTCGAACACATAGCTCAGTGCCGCGTTGCCACTGAAGTTCTTGCTGCGGTCGGTGTTGGTCACGTCGTTCTTGTTGAAGTAAGTGGTGCCTTGGTGCACCCAGTCTTCACGACCGCCCAGGGTCAGGCGCCATTGGTCCAGGGCCATCTGGTCCTGCACGTAGAGGCCGGTCTGCACGGTTTTCTGGTTGTAGTCGTAGTAGGCGCTGGAGCGCGCCGGGCGCACGATCGGCTTGCCATAGACCGGGTTGAAGATGTTGGTGGTCCCGCCGTCACCGTAAATCGACAGATAGGAGGTGTCGGTGCGTTGGTGATCCAGGCCGATCAGCACGGTGTGGGTGATGTCGCCGGTGGCGAAGTCGGCCTGGAAGTTATTGTCGACGGCGAACTGGCTGATGTCCTCGTCCACATTGGTCGAGGTACGGCTGATATTGCCTGCCGCATCGGCCGGGGAGTAGGCGTAGGAGCCCACGGTCAACTGCTGGAAGGACAGCTCCGATTTGGTGTAGCGCAGGTTCTGGCGGAACTGCCAGACATCGTTGAAGCGGTGCTCGAAGGCGTAGCCCAGGGCGTAGTAGGTGCGGTCGTAGAACTCGTAGTCCGGATCGCCCAGGTTCTTGTGATGGGAGACGTCGCCCAGTGGCGACTTGATCTTGGTGCCCTGGATCGGCATGAACTGGCTGGTCGCGCCGGTATCGTCACGGGTGAACTGCGAGAGCAGGGTCAGCCTGGTATCGGTATCGATGTTCCAGGTCAGGCTGGGGGCGATGTTGTAGCGCTTGTTGTCGATGTGATCGACCTGGGTACCGGCGTCTCGCACCACGCCGCTGAGGCCGTAGAGGAACTGGCCTTCATCGTCGATCTTGCCGGTGCTGGCGAAGTTGATCTGGCGGTAGTTGTCACTGCCGTACTGCAGCTGGATGGCATGGCTCGATTCAGCGCTGGGGCGCCGGCTGACCATGTCCAGCAGGCCGCCCGGCGGGGTCTGGCCGTAGACCGACGAGGCCGGGCCGCGCAGCAGGGCCAGGCGGTCGAGGTTCCAGGTTTCGGCTTTCGGGTTGGCATACACGCCGCGGGGCAGTGGCAGGCCGTCGAGGAACTGGGTGGGCTCGAAACCGCGCACGCGCATCCAGTCATAGCGGGTGTCGCTGCCGTAGCTGGCGGAAACGATACCGGGCATGTAGCGCACGGCATCATCCAGGTTCTGCACGTTGCGGTCTTCCATCTGCTGGCGGGTGGCGACGGAAATCGAACGCGGCGCTTCAACCAGCGAGGTGTCGGTCTTGGTGCCGGCGGCGGTGCGCGTGGCGAGGTAACCGTCCACCGGCCCCCAGGCACTCTCATAAGCCTGCTGGCCAGTGATGCTGGTTTCCGGCAGGGCCACCACACTGTCGGGAATCGCCACCAGGCTGTAGGTGCCGGCGCTGCTTTGTTCCAGTTGCAGGCCGGTGCCGCGCAGGGCCTCGCGCAAGGCGCCGGCGGCATCGAACTGGCCCTTGACCGGGGCCGAGGTCTTGCCGGCGGCCAGGCTCGGGTTGAGGCTCAGGGCCAGGCCGGCCTGGCTGGCGATCTGGTTCAGGGTGCTGGCCAGGGGCGCGGCCGGCAGGTTGTAGGCGCGCACGCCGGACGCCTGTTCGGCGGCGATCAGCGGGGTGCTGGCCAGCGGGGCGCAGAGGGCAATGGCCACGGCCAACAGTCTGGGGCGCAACAGGGTGTCTAGCGAGCGGGACATACGGCGGCTCCTGGATGGAAACATTTCTCAATTGCCTATGTGCCGGACGAAATTCAAAAAGTGATAGGGCGGATTGAAAATAATTTCGATTTACGAAAATAAGGGGGGTATTTCAGGTTGGGCAGGCGTTTTCGCGAGCAAGCTCGCTCCTACAGGAACGGCGCCACCCTGTAGGAGCGAGCTTGCTCGCGATAAAAACCGCACCGACACCGCAGGGTTATGGTTTGTCTCTACCCTCGGTCCGCGCCACCAGGGTGACCCACCAGGGTGTGTGCCGCTCGATGGCCACGGGCAGGGTGGGCAGCAACGCGCTCAGGGCCAGGTCGGTGTCGTGCAGCGGGAAGCTGCCGGTGATGCGCAGGTCGGCCACCTCGTCGGCCACTCCCAGATGGCCACGGCGATAGCGCCCCAGCTCGCTGACCAGGTCCGCCAGGCGCGCGTTGTCCACCACCAGCATGCCGCGGGTCCAGGCGTCGGCACCGGGGCTCAGGGCCAGCAGCGGGCCGAGGCCGTCGTGGCGCATCAGCACCTGCTGGCCCTCCTTGAGGATCTGTTCGTCCTGGTCGGACTCCGGCCGCGCGGCCACGGCCGATTGCAGCACGCTCAGGCGGGTGCCCTGTTCCTCGCGCTTGACCAGGAACCGTGTACCCAGCGCGCGCATATGGCCCTCGCGGGTCTCGACGATAAAGGGCCGGGCGTCGTTGTGGCCGGTCTCGACCAGGATCTCGCCTGCCTGCAACACGATGCGCCGCTGTTTTTCGTCGAAACGCACATCCACGGCGCTGTGGGTATTGAGGTTGATCAGCGTGCCGTCGGCCAGGCGCAGGGTGCGTTGCTCGCCGGTGGCGGTGCGCTGGTCGGCGAGCCAGTAATCCAGCTGGCCGTAACGTTCGCCGGCGAACAGGGCCAGGCCCAGCAGCAAGGCGATGCTGGCCAGTCCGCTGCCGAGCTTGCGCACGCGGCGGCGGAGGCTGTCCCGCGATTGCAGCAGGGCGCTGCGGGCCGGGCCGCTGGCAACGCTGAAACGCTGGTCGAGCATGCCCAGCTGGCGCCAGGCGCGGGCGTGTTCTTCATCGGCGGCATGCCATTTGGCGAATTCTTCGCGGGCCATCGGGTTGCCTTCGCCGGAGTCCAGCGACAGCTGCCAGGCAATCGCCGCGTCCAGCACCCGGGCGGACACCGGCTTGGCGTTGAGCGGGCTCATAGCGGCTCACCGTACAGGGCGATGTAGCACTGGCGAATGCCCTGGGCCAGGTACTGCCTGACCCGCGGCACGGACACACCGAGGCGTTCGGCGATTTCCGCGTGGCCGAGGCCGTCGAGGCGGTTATAGAGGAAGGCGGCGCGAGCCTTGCTCGACAGCTTGCCCAGCAGGCGGTCGATGGCCTTGAGGTCTTCGAGGATCGATTGCTGTTCTTCCGGGGAGGGTTGTTCCTCTTCCGGGACCAGCATCAGTTCGGTGAGGTAGGCCTGTTCCAGCGCGGCGCGGCGGAAGTAGTCGAACAGCAGGCCCTTGGCGATGGCCACCAGGAACGCCCGCGGCTCGCGCGGGGCTTTCAGTTCGTCGCGGCCCAGCAGGCGGACGAAGGTGTCCTGGCTCAGGTCCTCGGCCCGTTGCGGGCAGGCCACGTTGCGTCGCAGCCAGGCCAGCAGCCAGCCACGATGGTCGCGATACAACGCGCCAACGAGGTCACTGTGGGGGCTTTGGGCTGACGACACCTGGGTATCCCAATCGAGAAGTTGAAAATAACGAGAATTATTCGCGATTGTGGCAGGGCGCAAAGAGCCGCGCAATGGGCGCTGGTCGGCTGCGATTTATCGGATCCCTGTAGCCGCTGCCGAGCGCCAGCGAGGCTGCGATCGGTCTGGGCGGCATTCCGACGTAGTGGCCGCAAAGCCTGAGTTTGCAGTCTGTCAGGCGGAACGCGCTGTCTGGATGGCGAGCGCTACGCGCTCG
>NZ_QHHP01000004.1:366113-366575 GCF_003184125.1 Pseudomonas sp. RW409
TGAAATATCGTTCGGCGATCTTCCACACCGACGCCCTACAGGCCGAACAGGCACGGCAGGCCAAGACGGCCCTGCAAGACTCCGGCCGCCTCAACAAACCTGTGGCCACGGTGGTGGTGCCGCTGGGGCGGTTTGAGTTGGCGGATGAAGGGCATCAGCGGTATTTGGAGAAGAATGGGTTGAGTAGTTGCCATATCTGAGGGTACTGGTCGCGGAGGTCTGCCTCTGTAGGAGCGAGGCTTGCCCGCGATAGCGTCGGTTCTGGCGCTGCATTTTTTGGATGGGGTACATATCCATTCCTGCGGTCACGGCGGCTTAGGGTTCCGCCCTTACGGCCATCCCTTTCAAGGTCTTGGGTAAAATCCGCTGAAATTCAGTCAGGAAGACCCGAACGATGTGGGCCGATGTACTAGCGCGATTCGAGAAAAAAGCACCTGCCAGCGTGATGGCCAAACTTGCCTT
>NZ_QHHP01000004.1:366585-369580 GCF_003184125.1 Pseudomonas sp. RW409
CAGCTGGCGGATCAGGTCGGCCTGTTCGGCGATGGCTTCCTTGACCAGGTCGCCGATCGACAGCAGGCCCAGCAACTGGCCGTCTTCCACCACCGGCAGGTGCCGCAGGTGGCTGTCGGTCATGATGCCCATGCAGGTTTCCACGCTCTGGTGCGAGTCCACGGTGATCACCGGCGAACTCATGATCGCGCTGACCGGCGTGCCCACCGAGGAGCGGCCGTGCAGCACCAGCTTGCGCGCGTAGTCGCGTTCGCTGATCACCCCGACCACTTCGCCGTTCTGCATCACGGGCAGGGCGCCGACGTTCTTCTCGGCCATCAGCATCAGCGCCTCGAGCACCATCTGGTGGGGCGCGATGGTGTGCACTTGCTGGTTGTGCTTGGCCTTCAACTTCAGTACTTCAGCGACGCTCTTCATGGGGCGCTCCTGTTGTTTTGCCTGGGACGGCCTGGCGCCGCCCCGCGGGGGTCTCTACAGAATCGTAGAGAGTGAACGAAGGGGCAAGGTTGAAAGCGGCGCCCACAGGAGGAAAAACGTCACTGAATCGTTTCTGCCTGGAAAGCGCCCCATCCAGGAGCGCCCTGGCGCTACTCAATGGCCGAAACGCGCCAGGGAAAACGCGCTCAAATCGATCTCGCTGCGTCCGTCCACCAGTTGCTGGGCCAGGGCTTCGCCAATCGCCGCCGAGTGCTTGAAGCCGTGGCCGGAACAGGCGCTGACCACCGTGACGTTGGCCAGGCACGGGTGCTCGTCGATGATGAAGTGCGAGTCCGGGGTCACGGTGTAGGCGCAGACCGCGGACTTCACCCGTTGCGACGTGACCCCGGCGATATTGACCTGTACCAGATCGCGGTACATCGCCTCGCTCTGCGCCGCGCTGACCTGGCGGTCCAGGCTGTCCGGCGTCGAGGTCTCGCTGTACTGCTCGGTGGCGATCTTCATGCTGCCTTCGCCGGGTATCGGCGGAAAGCCGTAGCAGGTCTGCTCGTCGCTGGCGCCGTGGACGATAAAGCTCGGCGAGTGCTCGGGGAAGATCACCGGTTCCGCCAGTTGGTACCAGTACAAGGTCTGCCGGCACACCCGCAGCAACTTGTCGAACGGCGCGCCGAGCAATTGGCTGGACCACATGCCGGCGCAGACCACGACCTTGGCCGCGCTGATGCGCCGGTGCTGGCTGGTGATTTGCACCAGATCCTGCTCGTTTTTGATATCCAGCACCGTCTCGCCGGTGATCAGCGTCGCGCCCAACTGGCGGGCCAGGCTCAGCTGCGCATCGATGCAACGCTCCGGCCGCACATAACCGCCGCCGGGTTCGAAGTAGCCCAGGGAGCTGTCGTGGATCGGCGTGAACTGCGGGAAGCGTTGGCGGATCTGCGTGGCGTCCAGCACCTCATGCTCGATGCCGAACTGGCGGGCCAGGGCCAGGGTGTTTTCAGTGAAATCCGGCGTGGCGTCCTGGCCGCTCGGGGTGGCGCTGGAGGTCATCACCAGTACGCCGCACTGCTCGAACAACGGCTGCTCTGTCGGTACATCCAGCTGCGCTTCCAGCTCGCGCCAGATCTGCTGCGCGCGGATCGCCAGCGGCACATAGGCGGCGCCTTCGCCCACCGCCTGGCGGGTGATGCGGGTGTCGCCATGGCTCGAACCCTGGTCGTGGGGCGGGGCAAAACGGTCGATGCCGGCCACCTTCACTCCGCGCTTGGCCAACTGGTACAGGGTCGCGGCGCCCATGGCGCCCAGGCCTACTACAACAACGTCGAACGCGGGTGTCTGCATGGCAGTGTCCTTGAAAGTGGCGGCTCAGCGGCGATTGATGTTGGCCAGGGTCATGGGCGCGATGAGCCGGTGGAACGGCGCCACCGGCAGCATGTACAGGCGCCCCAGCAGGTTGTGCGGATGGACCACGGTGGACAGCACCACCGGGCGTAGGCCCTCGGCGGTCAGCGGCAGGCGGTTGAGGGACAGGTACACGTCCAGGTGCTTGTCGCGGTCCACCACCAGCACCTCGTCGGGGGCCTGGGCAACCAGGGTGAAGATGCCGACCCGGTCGTCCGGCCGGTAATCCTCGTCCGCCCTGGCCAGGTCGATGCGTGTCAGGCGCCCCAGGTCCTTGAGGCCGAACAACTGCACCACACGGTTGCGCAGGCCCATCATCCGGTCGATCCAGGCCGGGGTCTGGCTCATCAGGTTGAGCAGGTGGCGCATGGCCGTGCGGTCGGGGTCGTTGGCCAGCACCTGGCGGCAATCGATGAAGCTCGCCCCGACCGCCAGGTTGGCAATGCTGGATTGACTGGGCAATGGACAAGGCTGGACAGCGGTCTGCATCGATACGGTTCCCTGTAAACGTGGCGATGCCCGGCTGCACCGCAAGCGGCGAAAAATATCATTGTTTGTGGTTGGGGGGACCCGCTGGATGATGCCGCGCCCCTGTAGCCGCTGCCGAGCCCGCGAGGCTGCGACAAGGCCCGCAGGGCCTTCATCGGTCTCGAGATCGCCGCACCCTTCGGGTCGTACGCAGCCTGCGGCAGCGGCGACATGAAGCCAGGCCCCGACCCTGTAGCCGCTGCCGAGCCCGCGAGGCTGCGACAAGGCCCGCAGGGCCTTCATCGGTCTTGAGATCGCCGCGCCCCTTCGGGTCGATCGCAGCCTGCGGCAGCGGCTACACAAAGCCTGATGCCGCGCCCCTGTAGCCGCTGCCGAGCCCGCGAGGCTGCGATAAGGCCCGCAGGGCCTTCATCGGTCTCGAGATTGTTGCGCCCCTTCGGGTCGATCGCAGCCTGCGGCAGCGGCTACACAAAGCCTGATGCCGCGCCCCTGTAGCCGCTGCCGAGCCCGCGAGGCTGCGACAAGGCCCGCAGGGCCTTCATCGGTCTCGAGATTGTTGCGCCCCTTCGGGTCGATCGCAGCCTGCGGCAGCGGCTACACAAAGCCTGATGCCGCGCCCCTGTAGCCGCTGCCGAGCCCGCGAGGCTGCGACAAGGCCCGCAGGGCCTTC
>NZ_QHHP01000004.1:369590-372953 GCF_003184125.1 Pseudomonas sp. RW409
AGGCGCTGCCGCTGACGCCGAACGGCAAGCTCGACCGCAAGGCCCTGCCCAAGGTCGACGCGCAGCAAATGCAGCAAGTCTATGTGGCGCCGCAAAGCGAACTGGAGCAGCAGATCGCGGCGATCTGGGCCGATGTGCTGAAACTGGACCGGGTGGGCCTGAGCGACAACTTCTTCGAATTGGGCGGCCATTCCCTGCTGGTGGCCCAGGTCGTGACCCGGGTCAAGCAGCAGTTTGGCGTGGATATTCCGATCAGGTCGCTGTTCGGCGCGGAGAGCCTGTCGGCCTTTGTCGAGAAGGTTCAGGCCCTGCGGGAAACGACCTCTTCACTGCAGGATGAATTGGCTAAATCTTTGGAGGCCCTCAAACGTTTATCTCCTGATGATCTTGAAAAAATAATTTCTTAGGAGAGGTAGTACATGCAAGCTTTAATCGACTCGGTAGGCACGCTTTCTGCCAAAGAAAGAAAAGCCCTGGCGATTTTGCTTAAAGAAAAGGGCATCAACCTTTTTGGTATCGCTCCTATCTGCAGCCGCGGCGCCGATGAGGCGCCGGTTCTCTCCTATACCCAGGAAAGCCAGTGGTTCCTCTGGCAACTGGAGCCCGACAGCAGCGCCTACCACATCACCACGGCGTTGCGCCTGACGGGAGAGCTGGACCTCGACGCGCTGCGCCATGGGTTCGATAGCCTGATTGCCCGGCATGAAACCCTGCGTACTACCTTTTGCGAAGAAGACGGCATCGCGGTGCAGGTGGTTCATCCACCGGCGCCGCTGCACATCGAGGTCATCGATCTGCAAGCCGGCGGCCTGTCCTATGAGGAGCAGCTCAATGCCCTGACCGACAGCAAGCGCCAGCCTCCCTTCGACCTGCGCAGCGGTCCGCTGCTGCGGGCCAGCCTGTTGCGAGTGGCGGCGGACGAACATGTGCTGGTGCTGACCCAGCACCATATCGTCTCCGATGGCTGGTCGATGGGGGTGATGGTCGACGAGTTGATCCAGCTCTACGCCGGCTACCGCCAGGGACGCAGGGTCAGCCTGCCGGACCTGCCGATCCAATACGCCGACTATGCCAACTGGCAACGGCAGTGGATGGACGCCGGCGAACGTGAACGGCAGCTGGGCTACTGGTTGCAGCAACTGGGCGGGGAGCAGCCGCTGCTGATGCTGCCCCTGGACCATGCGCGCCCGGCGATCCAGAGCTATCGCGGCGCACTGTTCGACATCCCGCTGGGGGACGAACTGCGGGTCGGTCTCAAGCAACTGGCGCAGCGCGAAGGGGCGACCCTGTTCATGCTGTTGCTGGCCTCGTTCCAGGTGCTGCTGCATCGCTACAGCGGCCAGGCCGATATCCGCGTCGGGGTGCCCACCGCCAACCGCAACCGGGTCGAGACCGAGCGCCTGATCGGCTTCTTCGTCAACACCCAGGTGTTCAAGGCCGAGGTCGATGGTCAGCTGGGCTTCATTGATTTCCTGCAACAGGTCAAGCAGACCGCCTTGATGGCGCAGTCCCATCAGGACCTGCCCTTCGAGCAACTGGTGGAGGCCCTGCGCCCCGAGCGCAGCCTGAGCCACAGTCCGCTGTTCCAGGTGATGTTCAACCATCAGACCGCGGTCAAGAAGGGCGCGCACAGCCAGCGCCTGGACGATCTCAGTATCGAAACCCTGAGCTGGCAGGGACGCGCCGCGCAGTTCGACCTGACCCTGGACACCTTCGAATCCGAAGACGGTCTCTGGGCATCGCTGACCTACGCCACCGACCTGTTCGAGCCCTCGACCATCGAGCGCCTGGCCCAGTCCTGGGTGCAGTTGCTGCAGGGCATTGTCCAGCAACCCCGGCAGCGCCTGGGGGACTTGCCGCTGCTGGCGGCCTCCGAGCAGAACAAGCTGCTGCACGAATGGGCCCCGGCGTCGGTCGAGTTCCCGAGCGAGCATTGTGTGCATCAGCTGGTGGAAGTGCAGGCGCGGAAAACCCCTGAAGCCAAGGCCCTGCTGTTTGCCGGGCAAAGCCTGAATTACCTGGACCTCAATGCCCGGGCCAACCGCCTGGCGCACAAGCTGATCGAGCTCGGTGTCGGGCCGGAAGTGCGGGTCGGCGTGGCCATGCAACGCACCCCGGAAATGGTCGTGGCCCTGCTGGCGGTACTCAAGGCCGGTGGCGCCTATGTGCCGCTGGACCCGGATTATCCACAGGATCGTCTGGCCCATATGCTGCGCGACAGCCAGGCGCAGATCCTGCTGACCGAGAGCGCGCTGTTGTCGCTGCTGCCGGCGGTGGAGTCCCTGCAAACCCTGCAACTGGATGCGCAACCGGGCTGGCTGGACGGCTATTCGCCGGAGAACCCGGCGCCACGAGCGACCGCGGACAACCTGGCCTATGTGATCTACACCTCGGGTTCCACCGGCTTGCCCAAGGGCGTGGCGATTGCCCATCGCAACGTGCTGGCGCTGATCGACTGGTCGAGCCGGGTGTACAGCGCCGATGACTTGCAAGGGGTGCTGGCTTCGACCTCGATCTGCTTCGACCTGTCGGTGTGGGAGCTGTTCGTCACCCTGTCCAGCGGCGGTTTTATCGTCCTGGCGCGCAATGCCCTGGAGTTGCCGGAGCTGGCGGACCGCGACCGGGTGCGGCTGATCAACACCGTGCCGTCGGCGATTGCCGCCTTGCAGCGCAGCGGGCAGATTCCGCCCGGTGTGCGGATCATCAACCTGGCGGGGGAACCACTGAAGCAGGCGCTGGTGGATAGCCTGTACCAGCAACCGGGCCTGCAACACGTCTACGACCTCTACGGTCCTTCGGAAGACACCACCTACTCGACCTATACCCGTCGTGAGGCCGGTGGCCAGGCCAATATCGGTCGCGCCATCAGCAATACCCAGAGCTATATCTTGAGCCCGGATTTGCAGCCGGTGCCGGTGAGCAGCGCCGGCGAGTTGTACCTGGCCGGCGCCGGGGTCACCCGCGGTTACCTGGCGCGTCCAGGGCTGACCGCCGAGAAGTTCGTGCCCAATCCGTTTTCCAGCGACGGTGGCCGCCTGTACCGCACTGGCGACCTGACCCGCTACCGCGCCGACGGGGTGATCGAGTACATCGGCCGTATCGACCATCAGGTGAAGGTCCGCGGCTTCCGTATCGAGCTGGGTGAAATCGAAGCGCGGCTGGTGCAGCAGGCCGCGGTGCGCGAAGCCTTTGTCCTGGCCCATGACGGCGACAATGGCCAGCAACTGGTGGCCTATATCGTGCCGGGCGATGCCGAGGCGGCGGTTGCCGGTGACGCGCAAGTGGCCTTGCGCGAAAACATCAAGACGGCCCTGAAAGAACATCTGCCGGACTATATGGTGCCGGCCTACCTGCTGTTCCTCG
>NZ_QHHP01000004.1:372963-380724 GCF_003184125.1 Pseudomonas sp. RW409
GTCATC
The DNA here is from genome assembly GCF_003184125.1 of Pseudomonas sp. RW409. NCBI lineage: Bacteria > Pseudomonadati > Pseudomonadota > Gammaproteobacteria > Pseudomonadales > Pseudomonadaceae > Pseudomonas > Pseudomonas sp. RW409. Next base: position 372,970 of record NZ_QHHP01000004.1, read on the forward strand.
AGCAACCCCAGGCGCAACTCCAGGCGCAGGTAGAACCCGCATGACGCCAGCGCCAGCAACAGCGCCGGCGACAACCACAGCCCGGCGACCGGCCAGGCGGGGCGCGACAGCAGGACCGCGACGGCCAGCACAATCAGCGGAATGCCGATAAAGTGGCTGGCGATGTTGCGCGGATCACGGTGGTAGGCGGCGTATTGACTGAGATGGTCGACGAGGCTTTTCATTGTTGTTCCTCCTGTAGGGTGATCGAATCATGCCCTGCGCCGGTTGCCGGCTCTGTCAGCTAGGCGACAATCGGCTCGCTGCCCGTGTGGATAACGCTATCGATGAAGATGCAGGTCTGGCGTGAGCGCCTGATGAGCGGCCAGTGGTTCAGCCGCTTGCCCGTTGAATTACAGAATAGTCTGCTGGCCAATGCCCGTTTGCGCCCGCTGGCGCCGGGCCAGCGCCTGTTCCAGCGCGGCGATCCGCCTTGCGGCTTGTACGCGGTGCTGGAAGGCACGGTGCGCATCGGCGCGGTCAGCGAGGAGGGCAAGGAGGCGCTGCTGAGCCTGGTGGAGGCGCCGCACTGGTTCGGCGAGATCTGCCTGTTCGACGGCCAGCCGCGTACCCATGACGCCTATGCCGTGGGCTCGTGCAGCCTGCTCAATGTGCCCCAGGCGGCGCTGCTCGAACTGCTGGACGAGCACCCGCAATACTGGCGGCAGCTGGCGCTGTTGATGAGCCACAAGCTGCGCCTGACCTTTATCAACCTCGAACAGCTGAGCCTGATGCCGGCCCCGGCGCGGGTGGCCAACCGCCTGTTGATGATCGCCCGCGGCTACGGCGAGACCGACACCCTGCGCCGAGTCCTGCACCTGCCCCAGGAGCAACTGGCGCTGCTGCTGTCGCTGTCGCGCCAGACCACCAACCAGATCCTCAAGGACTTGCAGGGGCAGGGCATTCTCAAGCTGGGGTATGGCGAGATCGAGATCCTCGACGAAGACCGGTTGCGGATATTGGCCGGGGTTTGACCGTCAGATCGCTATCGCGAGCAAGCTCGCTCCTACAGGGGCCTGCGTTGTTCATGTAGGAGCGAGCTTGCTCGCGATGAGGCCGGCACTAGCACCGCCAGTCTCCCAGTTAACGCAACCCATCGCGAAACTGCCCCGGCGTCATCCCGGTCCAGCGCTTGAACGCGCGGCTGAAGCTGCTGGCATCGGCGAACCCCAGCAGGTAACTGATCTCGCTCAGGGAACACTGCGGGTCGCGCAGGTGCAGCAGGGCGAGGTTCTCCCGGCATTCGTTGAGCAGGGTGTCGAAGCGACAACCCTCGTCCGCCAGGTGGCGTTGCAGGCTGCGCAGGCTCAGGTGCAGGGCCTGGGCGACCCGTTCGGCCGAGGGTTCGCCTTCCGGCAACTGGGACTCAATGACCCCGCGCACCTTGCGCTCCCAGGTCAAGGGTTGCAGTTGCATCAGGGTGCGCTTGAGCACGGCCTCGTTGTGTTCGGCCAGTTCCGGGTTGGCGTCGTCCAGGTGGCTGTCGAAGTCGTGCAGGCCGAACTCCAGGCGGTCCTCGTCGGCGCTGAAAAACACCGGCGCGCGAAACACTGTGTGCCATTGCTTGGGGTCCACCGGTTCGGGGCGCCGCAGGTACACCGCCAGCGGCGCATAGTCGCGGCCCAGGCGGTTGCGGCAGGTGCGCACGTAGATCGCGACAAAGGCGTCGATGGCCTCGAACGCCGGTTCCGGGTTGCCCTCGGGGACCTTCAGGCGAAAGCGATAACGGTCCTCGGTGCGGGTCAGCTCCAGCTCCAGGGCATCGCTGACCACCTGGTGATAACGCACGATGCGCTCGAACACTTCCCGCAGGCTGCCGCTGGCCACCAGCGCATAACCCAGGGCATGGAAGGTGGTCGGGCTGACGAAGCGCGAGACCCGCAGGCCGATGGCCGGGTCGCCGCTGGCCTGCACCGCCAGCTGCCACAGGCGGGTAGTGCCCGACAGCGGGTAGCGGGCGTTGGGGTCGTCCATCAGTTGCGGGTCGAGCCCGGCCTGGTGGCACAGGGCGGTGCTGTCGAGGCCCAGGGCATCGAGCTGCTTGCGCAGGGCGCGGGTCCAGCTGGCGAGGGAAGTGGGTTCGGTCATGGCGGTTGGCGCGTCCGGTCAACAGGTTGGCGTCCGCGGCTAGCGCCCGGCGCGCGGGCGCAGGGCAGGATGCGAACATCAATAACCAGAGGATGGAAGCATGCACGGTACTTCTGCAAGTCCCGACCGGCTGAATGCTCAGCAACGATCGGCGCATATTCGTGAGGTGGTGCTGGCCAGGGGCGTCGAGTTGCGCGAGCGCTACCCGCTGCTCAAGCATCAGGACGCGTTGGGCGCGGGCATCCTGGCCTTGGCCCTGGCCGGGATGATCGGCTCGGCGGCGCTCTATATCGGCGGGTACATGGCCTGGTGGGCTTGCCTGCTGCTCAACGCATTTTTCGCCTCCTTGACCCACGAGCTGGAACACGACCTGATCCACAGCATGTATTTCCGCAAGCAGCGCATCCCCCACAACCTGATGCTGGCGCTGGTCTGGCTGGCGCGGCCGAGCACCATCAATCCCTGGATCCGCCGTCATTTGCACCTCAATCACCACAAGGTGTCCGGCACCGAGGCGGACATGGAGGAGCGCGCCATCACCAACGGCGAGCCCTGGGGTTTCGCCCGGCTGCTGATGGTTGGCGACAACGTCATGTCGTCGTTGATCCGCACCCTGCGGGCCAAGACCTGGGCGCACAAGCGCAACATCCTCAAGCGCACCCTGAAGGTGTACGCACCGCTGGCGTTGCTGCATTGGGGGGCCTGGTATGTGTTTCTCGGCTTCCACGCCGCCAATGGCGTCGCCGCGCTGCTGGGTTCGCCCATCGATTGGTCGGCCGACACCCTGGCGGTGATGCAGGTGATCGATATCGCCGTGGTGGTGATCATCGGCCCCAATGTGCTGCGCACCTTTTGCCTGCACTTCGTCAGCTCGAACATGCACTACTACGGCGACATCGAAGCGGGCAACGTGATCCAGCAGACCCAGGTGCTCAACCCCTGGTGGTTGTGGCCGTTGCAGGCGTTCTGCTTCAATTTCGGCAGCACCCACGGCATCCATCATTTCGTGGTCAAGGAACCCTTCTACATCCGCCAGCTGACTGCGCCGGTGGCGCACAAGGTGATGGCCGAGATGGGCGTGCGCTTCAACGATTTCGGCACCTTCGGCCGGGCCAATCGCTTTACCCGCAAGGAACAGGCGGCGGCGCAGGTGGTGCGGGGCGTCAGGGCGTGATGGATCGGCGTTGAGGGCCAATCGCGGGCAAGCCTCGCTCCTACAGAGCTGTGTCGTTCGCGACATTTATGAACGACGCCCATCCGTAGGAGCGAGGCTTGCCCGCGATAACGATTACCCGGACGCCGCAATCCCCGGCGCCTTGCACAACCCTGTAGCCGCTGCCGCAGGCTGCGATCGGCCGGTACGGCCGCAGCGATCTCAAGGTCCTAGGAGGTCCTGCGGACCTATCGCAGCCTTCGGCAGCGGCTACGGGATCAATCCGGCTGGAACGGCGAGGCGCTGAGGATCACCCCGGTTTCGTCCACGTACTGCTGCCAATGGCCGATCAACGCCTCGAGCTTGTCCGGCTCGCTCTGCGCCAGGTCGTGGATTTCCCCCGGGTCCTGGCTCAGGTCGTACAGCTGCCAGGTCGCCGGGCCCACGGGGCCGGGGATGTACACCGCTTTCCACTGGCCCTGGCGAATCGCCCGGCGGCCGAACAGCTCCCAGCCGGTGACCGTGTGTTCGTCGTGCACCTGCGCGGTCTCGCCGGACAGGAAGCCCAGCCACGACTTGCCCCGCAACGGCGCCACCTCCTTGCCGCGCCAGCGTTTGCCCGGATGGCGCACGCCGGCCAAGTCGAGAATGGTCGGGGTGATGTCCATCACCGTGCCGAAGCCGTGGCTGATCCGGCCCTTGAGCGACAGCTGCGGGTAATGCACCAGCGCCGGCACGCGGATCCCGCCTTCGGTGGTGAAGGCCTTGAACAGGCGCGACGGGGCGGTGGCGACCTGCGCCCAGGCCGGGCCGTACCAGACGTAGGAGTTGGCGCGGCCGATGTTGTCCAGGCTGTTGTCGTAGTGCTGGTTGAGGTAGGTCAAAAGCTGCGGGCCGAACTTGGGGAAGGCCTCCAGCAGCGCGCCTTCGGCGCCGTTGTCGGACATGAACAGGATAAAGGTGTTGTCCAGCTGGCCCTGCTTGCGCAGGTAGTCCACCACCCGGCCGATGTTCCAGTCCATGCGCTCGACCATCGCCGCGTAGACCTCCATGGCCCGCGCGGAAACCTGCCGTTGCTGCTCGCTCAGGGCCGCCCATTCGGCGCTCAGGCCCAGCAGCGGATGAGGCTCCACATCGGCCTCGATCAGCCCCAGTTGCTTGAGCTTTTCCAGGCGCTCCAGGCGCAGCACCTCGGGGCCGGCGTCATAACGGCCACGGTACTTGGCCACCACTTCCTCGGGGGCCTGCAGCGGCCAGTGCGGCGCGGAAAACGGCAGGTAGGCGAAGAACGGCCGGGTCTGGTCGCGCTCCTTGAGGTACTGCAGCAGCTTGTCGCCGAAGGCGTCGGAGGAATAGAAGTCCTTGGGCAACTCGTCGATGAAGCGGTCGTCCTCGATGTACAGCGCCGGGGTGGACTTGAGCAGGCCCGGGGTGTTTTCGTCGTAGGTCGGCTCGAAACCGTAGTGGTTGGCGGCGCCGGGCAACAGCGAGAACGAACGCTCGAAACCACGGGCGTGGGGCGCCAGTTCGGCGGTCAGGCCCAGGTGCCATTTGCCGCTCATCAGGGTCTGGTAGCCGGCGTCGCGCAGCAGCTCGGGCAGGGCCACCACACGGTCGTTGAGGTGGCCCTCGTAGCCCGGCTTGCCGATCAGTTCCGGGGTCAGGGCCTCGGCCATGGTGCCGATGCCGGCGATATGGTGATCGGTGCCGGTGAGCAGCATGGAGCGGGTCGGCGAGCAGGTCGGCGCGGTGTGGAAGTCGGTCAGGCGCAGGCCGTTGAAAGCCAGGGCATCGAGGTTCGGCGTGGCGATTTCGCCGCCGAAGGCGCCGAGATCGGAAAAGCCCAGGTCGTCGGCCAGGATCACCAGGAAGTTGGGACGTTGCGGCATCTATTCACTCCTTATCAGCAAGCAATAAAGGCCAGTGGCAGGTCACGGATCTGGGCGGGCAAAGGCACCTGGTAGTGATCGTCGCTGGTCAGTTCGTGGAGCAGTTCTTCGCGCAGCTGGTGGAAGTCGAAACTGCTGCGCTGGCGCGGATGGGGCAGGGCGATGTCCACCACCCGCTTGATCCGGCCGGGGCGCGGTTCCATCACCACCACGCGGTCGGCGAGGAAGATCGCTTCCTCGACGTCATGGGTGACCAGCACCGTGGTGATCCTGGCCCGTTCGCGGATCGCCAGCAGTTCGTCCTGCATCTGCTGGCGGGTCAGCGCATCGAGGGCGCCGAAGGGTTCGTCCAGCAGCAGGATGCGCGGGCTGGCCACCAGGCCGCGGGCGATGGCCACCCGTTGCGCCATGCCGCCGGAGAGTTGGTGCGGGTAGGCGCGGGTGAAGTCGGTGAGGCCCACCAGCTCGATGAAATCGGCGATGCGGGTTTGCCGTTCGCTGGCGCTCAGGGCTTCGTTGACCAGGCCCAGGCCGATGTTTTCCTCGACCGTCAGCCAGGGGAACAGGCGGTGTTCCTGGAACACGATGCCGCGTTCGCCGCCGATGCCGTTGACGGCCTTGCCGTCGACGCGGATCTCGCCGCGAAACTGCGTATCCAGGCCGATCAGCAGACGCAGCAGGGTGGATTTGCCGCAGCCGCTGGAGCCGACGATGGCGACGAATTCGCCCTCGGCGATTTCCAGGTTGAATTCGCGGATCGCCTCCAGTTCGCCGCCGGCGACCTCGAAGGTCTTGCCCACCTGGTTGAAGCTGACGATGGGGGAAGGTACGAGTGCGTTCATGCGTGTCTCCAGCGTGTGGCGCGGGTTTCGAGCTGTTGGCCAATGAGGTTGAGCAGGGCGCCGGTGAGGCCCACCAGGAGCATGCCGGCGAGGATCAGGTCCATGCGCAGCAGTTGTTGGGCGCCGATCATCTGGCTGCCGATGCCGCCGTTGGACGGCATGAAATATTCCGCGCCGATGGTCCCCAGCCAGGCGTAGATCAGGCTCAGGCGCAGCCCGGCGAAGATCCCTGGCGCGGCACCTGGCAGCACCAGGCGGCGCAGGCGTTGCCAGAGGTTCAGGCGCAGCACTTGCGCCGCCTCGGTCAGTTGCGGCGACAGGTTGGCGACGCTGCGCTGGGTGGCGATAAACAGCGGGAAGAACGCAGCCAGGGCGACAAATACCCATTTCGCCAGTTCCCCCAGGCCGAACCAGGCGGTGAGCAGCGGCACCCAGGCGAAAATGGCGATCTGCCGGAGCGCCGCCAGGGTTGGTCCCAGAATCCGTTCACTCAGGTGCGACAGGCCCAGCAGCAGGCCCAGGGCAAACCCCAGACCGCCGCCCAGCAACAGGCCACCGAGGGTGCGCCGCAGGCTCAGGCCCAGGCCGCCGGACAGGCTGCCGTCGAGCAGGCCGTTCCAGGTGGTTTGCAGCACCGCCAGCGGGCTCACCAGAATGTTGGCGTCGACCCATTCCAACTGGTTCGCCACTTGCCACAGCGCCAGCAGGAACAGCGGTAGCAGCCAGGGTTGCAGGCGTTGCCAGCCCTGGTAGCGCGGGCCGCGGCGGATCTGCGCGATGGCCGGGTGCGGCCAGTGCACCAGGGCCTTGTCCAGCAGGCCGATGCTGCGGTCCATGGCCACGCCAATCACCCCGATCACCACGATGCAGACGAAGACGATATCCAGCATGAACAGCTGGCGCGCCCAGACCATCAGGTAGCCGATGCCTTCGCTGGAGGCCAGCAGCTCCACCGCCAGCAGAGAGGTCCAGCCGGCGGCCAGGGCCAGGCGCACGCCGGCCATGAAGGCGGGCAGGGCGGCGGGCAGTATCAGCCGACGGATCAGCAGGTGCGGCGGCAGGCGCAGCACGGCGGCGGCTTCGCGCAATCTGGGCTGGGCGTCGCGCACGCCGACCAGGGTATGCAGGGTCACGGGCACCACGATGGCCTTGACCAGGACCACCAGCTTGAGCAGTTCGCCGATGCCGAAAAACACCATGAACAGCGGGATCCAGGCCAGGGTCGGGACCTGGGCCAGGGCGGCGAAGGTCGGGAACACCAGGCGCTCCAGGCGCCGGCTGGAGCCCAGTGCCGCGCCCAGCACGGCGCCGGCGCCGATACCTGCCAGCAGGCCCCAGGCCAGCCGTTGCAGGCTGATCGCCAGATGGCTCCACAACTCGCCGCCGGCCAGCTCGAGCGCGCTGCTCCAGACCAGCGCGGGTGCCGGCAGGATCTGCTCGCTCATCCAGGCATTGCGGCTGGCCAGCCACCACAGGACGAACAGGCCCAGGGGCAGCAACCAGGGCAACAGCCGCCGGTGGATGCGCGGCCAGGACAGCGGCTTATCGGCGGGCGCGGCCAACGGCAAGCTGAGAAGGGAAACACGGGCCATGGGCGATCTCCGTTGTCGGGTTGTGCTGCATCTTTTTTCTTCTGTTCTTTCTTCTTCTGTAGGAGCGAGGCTTGCCCGCGATGGCGACCTCAAGGTCGCAACAGGGCCACCACCGGCCTGCGGCCTATCGCGGGCAAGCCTCGCTCCTACAG
>NZ_QHHP01000004.1:380734-452950 GCF_003184125.1 Pseudomonas sp. RW409
CGCTCCTACAGGGGCTGGCAGTGTAGAAGCCGCTAGGTTTCTGCTTCATTGCTTGTCCCTCGGCTTGATCAGACGATAAAGGAACCAGTCCTTTACAGTAGACAGGCCGAAGATTGCGAAGAACGAGACGATGTAGAGGATGAAGTAAGCGAATTCTGCCCAGCTACCTCGCTGGGCGTGTAGCCAGCCGTCAAGCCAATACACCAGCACTGCGAATGCGCCAAAAACCAAAAAAGCAAGTGTCCAGGCGTGCTTTTCATGTGCCGCATAAATCTTGCGTTCTGTTTCGTTCAATATCAGCCCTCCTTGCAACTTCCTTTCAGTTGTACTCGTCGCCAACCGGATAGCGGCTGGCGTTGAGGCTTTCCTTGATCTTGCGCAGGTGCGGCTGGAAGTCCACGCCGCGGCGCAGGGTCATGCCGGTGGCGAGGACGTCGAGCACGGTGAGCTGGATGATCCGCGAGGTCATCGGCATGTAGATGTCGGTGTCTTCCGGCAGCGGGATGTTCAGGCTCAGGGTGCTGGCCTTGGCCAATGGCGAACCGGCGGCGGTCAGGCCGAGTACCGAGGCGCCGTTTTCCCGGGCGATGCGCGCCACTTCCACCAGCTCGCGGGTGCGCCCGGTGTAGGAGATGATCACGAACAGCTCGCCGGTGTGCGCCACCGAGGCGATCATCCGCTGCATCAGCACATCGGCGTGGGCGGTCACCGCCAGGTTGAAGCGGAAGAACTTGTGCTGGGCATCGAGGGCTACCGGGGCCGAGGCGCCGAGGCCGAAGAAGTGGATCTGCCGGGCCTGGATCAACAGGTCGACGGCGCGGCTGATCAGGTTCGGGTCCAGGGCCTGGCAGGCGCTGTCCAGCGAGGCGATGGCGCTGCCGAAGATTTTCTGGGTGTAGGCTTCGGGGTTGTCGTCGGCTTCCACTGCGCGGCTGACGTAGGCCGCGCCGCTGGCCAGGCTCTGGGCCAGTTGCAGCTTGAGTTCGGGGTAGCCGCTGACACCGAACGAGCGGCAGAAACGGTTGACCGTCGGCTCGCTGACCGAAGCGGCCTGGGCGAGGGCGGCAATACTGAAGCGGGTCGCCTGCTGTGGGTTGAGCAGGATGACTTCGGCGACTTTACGTTCCGCCTTGTTCAATTCTTCAAGGCGATTCTGGATCTGTTCCAGAAGATTTCGCACGCGGTCCATTAGGGTTTTCCTGGTTCGGCAATGCAAAGGAAGCCGGTCTTAACCGGTCTTTGGCGGTGGCCTATCCTACTGATGGCTCCGACGGACCACCACTTCGAATCTGTATTTTGCTAAAATGTTGTGGTTATTACTACATTTTCCCTTGAGTGATGCCTTGAAAAAAGGTATTTGTAGCTTAACTTGATAAAAGAACAAACATCATGCCTTCGATAACGGTTGAACCGTGCACCTTCGCCTTGTTCGGCGCGCTGGGCGATCTGGCGCTTCGCAAATTGTTTCCTGCCCTGTACCAGCTCGATGGCGCCGGCCTGCTGCATGACGACACGCGCATTCTGGCCCTGGCCCGCGAGCCGGGCAGCGATCAGCAGCACCTGTCTTTCATTGAAGCGCAATTGCGCAAGTATGTAGGTGCCAAGGAGATCGACGCGGCAGTGCTGGAGCGCTTCCTGGCGCGCCTGACCTACCTGCACGTCGACTTCCTCAAGGCCGAGGATTACCTGGCCCTGGCCGAGCTGGCCGGGCGCGAGCAACGCCTGATCGCCTATTTCGCCACGCCGGCGGCGGTGTACGGGGCGATCTGCGAGAACCTGTCGAAGGCCGGACTGGCCGAAAACACCCGCGTGGTGCTGGAAAAGCCCATCGGTTCGGACCTGGAATCGTCGCGCAAGGTCAACGACGCGGTGGCGCAGTTCTTCCCGGAGAACCGCATCTATCGCATCGACCACTACCTGGGCAAGGAGACGGTGCAGAACCTGATCGCCCTGCGTTTCGCCAACAGCCTGTTCGAGACCCAGTGGAACCAGAACTACATCTCCCATGTGGAAATCACCGTGGCCGAGAAGGTCGGGATCGAAGGCCGCTGGGGCTACTTCGACAAGGCCGGCCAGCTGCGGGACATGATCCAGAACCACCTGCTGCAACTGCTCTGCCTGATTGCCATGGACCCGCCCGCCGACCTCTCGGCCGACAGCATCCGTGACGAGAAGGTCAAGGTGCTCAAGGCCCTGGCGCCGATCAGCCCGGAAGGCCTGACCACCCAGGTGGTGCGTGGCCAGTACATCGCCGGGCACAGCGAAGGCAAGGCCGTGCCGGGGTACCTGGAGGAAGAGAATTCCAACACCCAGAGCGACACCGAAACCTTCGTTGCCCTGCGGGCCGACATCCGCAACTGGCGTTGGGCCGGGGTGCCGTTCTACCTGCGTACCGGCAAGCGCATGCCGCAGAAGCTGTCGCAGATCGTCATCCACTTCAAGGAGCCGTCGCACTACATCTTCGCCCCCGAGCAGCGCCTGCAGATCAGCAACAAGCTGATCATCCGCCTGCAGCCGGACGAAGGTATCTCCCTGCGGGTGATGACCAAGGAACAAGGCCTGGACAAGGGCATGCAACTGCGCAGCGGCCCGTTGCAGCTGAATTTTTCCGATACCTATCGCAGCGCGCGGATTCCCGATGCCTACGAGCGGTTGTTGCTGGAAGTGATGCGTGGCAATCAGAACCTGTTTGTCCGCAAAGATGAAATCGAAGCCGCGTGGAAATGGTGTGACCAGCTGATCGCCGGGTGGAAGAAATCCGGCGATGCGCCCAAGCCGTATGCGGCCGGGTCGTGGGGGCCGATGAGCTCCATCGCACTGATCACGCGGGACGGGAGGTCGTGGTATGGCGATATCTAAATTGAAACTGCCCGCGGGCGTACACGCCCACGAGTTCCATAGCCCGGCGCTGTTGGCCGAAGGCCTGGCGCTGAAGGTGGCCGGGCAACTGAGCCAGGCGATCCAGGTTCGCGGCGAAGCCACCCTGGTGGTGTCCGGCGGGCGCAGCCCAGTGGCGTTTTTCCAGCACCTGGCCAAGCAGCACCTGGACTGGTCCAAGGTCCTGGTTACCCTGGCGGACGAGCGCTGGGTACCGGTGGAGCATGCCGACAGCAACGCCGGCCTGCTCAAGCGCTACCTGCTGCAAGGGGCGGCGGCCAAGGCGAAGTTCCTCAGCCTGTACAACGCCGCGGCGAACCTTGAGCAGGCCGCGGAGCAAGCCGATCGTCTGCTGGCCGAGTTGTCGGCCATCGATGTGCTGATCCTGGGCATGGGCGACGACGGTCATACCGCCTCGCTGTTCCCCAACAGCCCGAACCTGGGCGAAGCCCTGCAGGCCGACGGTCAGCGGCGCTGCTGGCCGATGCTGGCGCCGAGCGTGCCGCATCAGCGCCTGAGCATGAGCCGCGCCTTGCTGGCTTCGGCCACCTACAGCGTGCTGTCGATTTCCGGTCAATCCAAATTGACCACCCTGAGTGCCGCACTGGCCGGTGACGATGTCGCCGCGATGCCGATTCGTGCCTTCCTGCAACCTCCGTTAGAGATTTACTGGTGCCCATGAGCCAAGGATCAGCCGCTATGACAAACCCACAACCGACCGTTTCCATGGCGGACAAAGTTGCCCTGATCGACAGCCTCTGCGCCAAGGCGCGGATTCTGCCGGTGATCACCATCGCCCGCGAACAGGACGTGCTGCCCCTGGCCGACGCCCTGGCCGCCGGTGGCCTGACCGCGCTGGAAGTGACCCTGCGTTCGCAGTTCGGCCTCAAGGCCATCCAGATCCTGCGCGAGCAGCGTCCGGAGTTGGTGACCGGCGCCGGCACCGTGCTCGATCGGCAGATGCTGGCCGCCGCCGAAGCCGCCGGTTCGCAGTTCATCGTCACCCCGGGCATTACCCGTGACCTGCTGGAAGCCAGCGTCGCCAGCCCGATCCCGCTGTTGCCGGGGATCAGCAATGCCTCCGGGATCATGGAGGGTTACAGCCTGGGCTATCGCCGCTTCAAGCTGTTCCCGGCGGAAGTCAGTGGCGGCGTGGCCGCGATCAAGGCCCTGGGCGGCCCGTTCGGCGAGGTGAAGTTCTGCCCGACCGGCGGTGTCGGCCCGGCCAATATCAAGAGCTACATGGCGTTGAAGAACGTGATGTGCGTCGGCGGTAGCTGGATGCTCGATCCCGAGTGGATCAAGAACGGCGACTGGGCGCGGATCCAGGAGTGCACGGCCGAGGCCCTGGCGCTGCTGGACTGACAGGTTTCCTGCTTTTTTCAAAGATTCGTTGGTGTGTTCTACGGCTTTACGGTGCGCTTGGTCGGTGCACCGTTTTTTTTTGCCTGGAGAAAAGTTGCCTGGCTATTGCCGGGTCTTCTGTAGGAGCGCAGCTTGCGCGCGATGACGCCGGGGCGGACAACGCGATCTGAATGGTCGCCACTGTCTGTAGCCGCTGCCGCAGGCTGCGATCGGCCGAAAGGCCGTAGCGTTCTCAGGATCGCAGAAGGTCCTTCGGACCTGTCGCAGCCTGCGGCAGCGGCTACAGGTTACTGGGCCGCCAGTTCAGTCAATGCCTCGACCAGCAGCTGGATATCCGAGGCTGGCGTGGTAAAGCCCGGAGTCACGCGGATACAGGGCCCGCAACGCGAACCGCTGCGCGCCACGGTGAACAGGTTGTATTCCTGAAGCAGCCGTTCGGCCATCGCCTGCTGGTCCGGCTGGCGGGTGAAGCGAAACGAGGTGATGCCGCAATACAGCCGTGGATCGTCCGGGGTCATGACTTCAATCCCGGGCAGCTCGCGCACCTGGCTCACCCACAGGTCGCGCAGGTAATTCAGGCGCGCGCCCTTGAGGGCCGAGCCGCCCATGCTGCGGTGTTCCTCGAACACCCGGGGCAAGGTCAGCCAGGCCGGGATGTTCGGCGTGCCATAAGGCGCCCGTGAGCGGATATCGTCCAGGGCATAACGTTGCTCGCCCATGTCCGGGTCGATATCGGCCAGGCGTTGCGGGTCGATGTAGACAAACCCCAGGCTCAGCGGTGCGCCAATCCATTTCTGCAGGTTGTAGCCGGCGAACGCCACGCCGAGTTCGCTGAGCTGGAAATCGACCTGGGCCAGGGCGTGGGCGCCGTCGAGGATGACGTCGATTCCCCGTTCGCGGGCCTCCAGGGCAATGGCCTGGACTGGCAGCACCAGCCCGGTGCGGTGGGTGACGTGGGTCAGGGCCATCAGCTTCAGCCTTGGGTAGCGCTCGAAGGCCTCGCGGTAGCTGGCCAGCAGGCTGTCGAAACTCGCCGGGTGGGCATGCTCGATTTCGATGACCTCGACCCCGCGATGGCGCGCCAGCCAGCGCATGGCGCCCTTGACGCTGTCGTATTCCAGGTCGCTGAACAGCACCTGGTCGCCCGGCTGCAGGCGGTTGTAGTTGCGGATCAGCGACTGCAATGCCTCTGAAGCACTGCGGGTGAGGGCGATGGCCAGGCGGTCGACGCCGAGCAGTTCGGCCAATTGCTGTCGAATCTGCAAATTGCCGATCTGTTCGAAATGCTGGCGCACATGCACCGAGTTGCTGCGGTTCACGAAGTCGATCTGGCGCTGGTATTCCTCGACCACGGCGCGGCTCATGCGCCCGAAATAGCCGTTTTCCAGGTTGATCGGCCCGGGTTCGACGTCATAGCGCTGGGCAATGGTCAGCCAGTAATCTTCGTCGCGGGCGAGTTGGGCATTGCTGGGCATGGCGGGCTTCTTAATGACGGGGTTTGGGTTTGCCGTGTTTGGCGCGCAGCGGGTCCAGTAGATCGGAAAGACCGTTGTGATCGATTTCTTGCATCAATGCCAACAGGCCGCCCAGCTCGCCGTGGGGAAAACCTTCGCGGGCGAACCAGTTCAGGTAGGGGCCGGGCAGGTCGGCGAGGATGCGGCCCTTGTACTTGCCGTAGGGCATTTCGCGGGTGACCAGAAGTTCAAGTTTTTCGGGATTCATGGCGGCTGTCTGTAGAGGTGACGAACACCTTGGAAAATACAGGCATTCTGCATGCAGGCCAAATGACAGATCATGCAAATAACGCGGATACAGAAAGCGGTAAAAAACTTAACTTTTTGAAAAGTAATGGAAAAATTTTCATTCCAGGGCTGGCACGCAGGGTGCAACACCTATCACAACTCCCTCAACCTGGAAGGAATGGAAAATGACTGGCATCAACAAAGAAGCGATTTCGATCCTCAACGACCTGATCGAAACCAGTAAGGACGGTCAGGAGGGGTTCAAGACCTGCGCAGAAGACATCAAGCATCCTGAGTTGAAAGCGCTGTTCGTCAAGCGCTCCGCCGATTGCGCCACCGCCGCGGCCGAATTGCAGGCCAGCGTACGTTCGTTGGGCGGCGATCCGGAAACCTCCACCAGCATCAGTGGCGACCTGCACCGCCGTTGGGTCGACCTCAAGTCCCTGGTGACCGGCAAGGATGAAGAAGCGGTGCTCAACGAGGCCGAGCGCGGTGAAGACCATGCGCTGAAAGCCTACAAAAACGCGCTGGAGAAAATCAGCAAACACAACCTGGTCGGCATCCGCGACCTGGTGGAGCGTCAGTACCATGGCGTACAGCGCAACCACGATCAGGTCAAAGCCCTGCGCAACCAGGCCCGTGCCCGTTCATAACGGGTCAAACCTGTCAAAAACGCCAGCCTGTCTGGCGTTTTTTTATGCCTGAAAATTAATACTGGACGACTGATAGTTAGCTAGCTAATAATTTGCGGGTGTCATTTCTCGCTTCAGTACATCTATCGTTGTTTTGTCCTTCCCAGGGTTCTTTCCGTGCGTATCACTTTGCAGGCGCTGTTCGCCCCCAATCTCCCGGCCGTGCAGTTCGCGATCAAGACCGTGCTCGGCGCCGGCCTGGCGCTGTGGCTGGCCATGCGCTGGGGGCTGCAGCAGCCGTCCTGGGCGCTGATGACGGCGATCATCGTCGCCCAGCCGCTGTCCGGGATGGTCCTGCAAAAGGGCATGGCACGGCTGGTGGGGACGTTGGTGGGCACCTGCATGTCGGTGCTGTTCATGGGGCTGTTCGCCCAGACGCCCTGGCTGTTCCTGCTGGCCCTGGCGCTGTGGCTGGGGCTGTGCACCGCCAGTTCGACCCTGTTGCGCAGCGCCTGGTCCTATTCGTTCGTGCTGGCCGGCTACACCGTGGCGATCATCGCCTTGCCGGCGATCTCCCACCCGTTGTCGATATTCGACCAGGCCGTGGCGCGTTGTACGGAAATTTCCCTGGGCATTATCTGCGCCACCGCCAGCAGTGCCTTGCTCTGGCCGATGCGGGTCGAGCGGCAGTTGACCGCCCAGGCGCGCAGCGCCTGGCAAAGCGGCATGCAAGCGGCGCGGGCGACCCTGGCCGGTGATGCCCAGGCGCGCAAGGGGCTGCTGGAAATCCTCGGGCGCATTGTCGCCGTGGACTCGCAGCGCGAACATGCCTGGTTCGAAGGCCCGCTGGGCCGGCAACGGGCGCGGGCGATCAGCGCCTTGAGCCAGAAGCTGCTGATGCTGCTGCGGATCTCCCGTTCGGTGCGCCGGCAATGGAAACAATTGGACCAGGCCGAGGCGGACCAGCTGGCACCCTGGATGGAACAGGTGCAGCAGGCCCTGGCGGCCATGGACAAGCCGACCTTGCAGGCGTTGCGGCCGCAGTTGCTGGACGCTTCCCACGACGCGGCCATCAGCTCGGCGCAAAGCTATTGCCTGGCCCGCTTCACCCTGTTGCTGGATACCGCCCTGGCCGCCGGCGCGGCGCTGCAGGCGGTGGAGGAGGGCACGGCGCCGGTCGAGCAGCCGGCGACCCTGAGCCCCCATCGCGATCTGTCGCTGGCGCTGTTGTTTGGCGCGCGCAGTGCCCTGGCCTTCCTCACTGTGGCCTGCTTCTGGCTGGCCACCGCCTGGCCGGCGGCCTCGGGGGCGATGCTGCTGACCTGTGTGGTGTGCGGCCTGTTCGCCAGTCGGGAAAACGGTGCGCAGATCGGCATGAGTTTCATGCGCGGCATCTTCCTGGCGATCCCGGTGGCCTTCGTGGTCGGGCAGATCCTGCTGCCGCAGTGGAGCAGTTTTGCCTTGCTGGCGATGGCCATGGGCGTGCCGCTGTTTTTCGGCGCGCTGGGCATGGCCAAACCCCAGATCGGCGCCACGGCCACCTCGTTCTGCCTGCACTTCGTGGTGCTGATTTCGCCGCAGAACCAGATGACGTTCGACGTCGCGAACTTCTTCAACAGCGCCCAGGCGATGGTGCTCGGCGTGGGCGCCGCGGTGCTGGCGTTTCAGCTGCTGATCCTGCGCGACCCGGCCTGGCATGGGCGGCGCCTGTTGGCGGCGACCCTGCAGGATCTGGTGCGCCTGACCCGGCGCAACCTGCGCGGCGCGGAAAGCTGGTTCGGCGGGCGCATGGCCGATCGCCTGCTGCAACTGGCGCGGCATTACCCGGAATTGCCGGAGCAGGCGCGCAGCCGCTGGGACGATGGCCTGCTGGGCCTGGATATCGGCGACGAACTGATGCACCTGCGCTTGAGCCTGGCGGTGGCCCAGGTGCCCGCGGATGCTTCGCAGCGACGTTATTTCGAGTATCTGGAGCAAGTGCTGGAGCGCGGGCCGGGCGCCGGTCGTGGCGACGCGCTGGCCGACGCCAGCACCGCCTTGCTCGAGGCCCTGGACAGCCAACCGCCCAGCGATGCATTGAAGCTGGCCCAGGGCGCGGTGGTGCAGTTGCAGAAGAGCTGGCGCACCTGGTGCCGGCAGCAGGAGGAAAACCATGGGGCTGCGTGAGTGGTCGCTGGGCGGAGTATTGCTCAGCCCGTTTCTGATTTATGTGGTGCTGGCACTGGTGTTGACCGGGGCGTTGCGCATGCTGTTGCGCGCAACGCCGCTGGGACGCTGGATCTGGCACGAAGCACTGTTCGATGTGGCCTTGTACGTCTGTGTCCTGACGTTGGTCACTGTCGTACTCGGACCTTTATAAGGAGTTGTTCATGCGTGCTTCCGTACGTATCGCTTTTACCCTGTGCCTGGTGGCGGCGGCGCTGTTTGCCGGCTTTCACCTGTGGCAGTACTACATGCTCACGCCCTGGACCCGGGATGCGCGGATTCGCGCCGACGTGGTGATAGTCGCCCCCGACGTCTCGGGCTGGGTGCGTGAGCTCAAGGCTCATGACAACCAGGCGGTGAAGGCCGGCGACCTGTTGCTGAGCATCGACCGCGATCGCTTCGAGGCGGCGCTGGAAAAGGCCCAGGCAGTGGTGCAGACCCGCCAGCAGCAACTCAACCTGAAAGAGCGCGAAGCCAGCCGCCGGGCCAGCCTCGGCCCGCAGGCGATCAGCGCCGAACTGCGGGAAAACGCGCAGATCAATGCCGGGGTGGCCCGTGGCGAGCTGCGCCAGGCCCAGGCCGACGCCAAGGTCGCCGAACTCAACCTGGCGCGCAGCCAGGTCCGCGCGCCGCGCAGCGGGCACATCACCAACCTGCGCCTGGCCGAAGGCAACTATGTGAATGCCGGGCAATCGGTGATGGCGCTGATCGACGATTCGACCTTCTACGTGCAGGCCTATTTCGAGGAAACCAAACTGCCGCGGATCAAGGTCGGCGACCCGGTCAAGGTGTGGCTGATGAGCGCAGGGGAAGCCTTGCAGGGGCATGTGGAAAGCATCAGCCGCGGCATCACCGACCGCAACGCCACGCCGGACGGGCAATTGCTGGCCGAGGTGGAGCCGACGTTCAACTGGGTGCGCCTGGCGCAGCGGATTCCGGTGCGCATCAGGCTCGACAAGGTGCCCGAAGGCGTCAACCTGAGCGCCGGGATGACGGCGAGCGTGCAGGTGGAGGAGGGGAGTCGCTAATCCCGCCTGTAGCCGCTGCCGAGCCTGCGAGGCTGCGATCGGTTTGGGCGGCACTCCGACGTAGCAATCGCAAGCCTCGAGTCCCGGATCTGCCCGGGAAACGCAGTGGCTGATTTTGCGATTGCTACGCAATCGATCGCAGGCTGCGCCAGCGGCTACAGGGCGGCTTAGCCGATATTGATGGCCGGCAAGGTCGGCAGGGTAACGGTCTGTTGTTTGCGCGGGGCGAGGATTTCGGCTTCGCCGTCCACCACCAGCTCATCGCGCTGGTTGAACACACGGGTGGCGATACGCACACGGAACTTCGGCAGTTTTTCGAGGATCTCCAGGCGCACGGTCAGGGTGTCGCCGATCTTCACCGGCTTCTGGAAGCTCATCTTCTGGCCGATATAGATGGTGCCCGGCCCAGGCAGCTCGCAGGCCACCGCGGCGCTGATCAGCGCACCGCTGAACATGCCGTGGGCGATACGCTCCTTGAACATGCTGGCGGCAGCGAATTCGGCGTCCAGGTGCACCGGGTTGTGGTCGCCGGACATGGCGGCGAACAGTTGGATGTCACGCTCTTCCACGTGCTTGCTGTAGCTGGCGGTCTGGCCGACTTCGAGGGCTTCGTACGGGGTGTTGGTAACTTGGGTCATCTCTCTCAAGTCCTGTGCTGAGCGTTGATTGGCGTATTGATTGGAAACAGGGTCATTCAGTCTTCGGCGGTCGGCGATGCTGCAGGGCCTGGTCGAGCCAGGCCAGTACATCGGCCGTCACTTCGTCGCGGTTGCTTTCATTGAATAGTTCGTGCCGCGCCTGCGGGTAGATATTGAGCTGCAGGCACTGGCTGCCGGCCTCGCGCAAAGCACCGGCCAGATCCTTCAGACGTATGCCATTGCTCACCGGATCACATTCTCCGCCCAGTATCAGCAATGGCAGGCCCGGATCGATCTGGGCCAGGTTGGAGGCCTTGCTGATTTGCTGCAGGCCGCCCAGCAGGTCGATCCACAGCTGATTGCTGCAGCGAAAGCCGCAGAGCGGGTCCTGGGCGTATTTGTCGACTTCGTCGGGGTCGCGGCTGAGCCAGTCGAAGGCCGTGCGGTTGGGCTTGAAGGCTTTGTTGAACGAGCCGAAGGACAGCCATTCGATCAACGCGCTGCGGCCCAGGGCGCCCTGGCGCCAGCGTTCGAAGCGGGCGATCTGGCGGGCGGCGCGGTACAGCGCCACCGGCTGGAAATTCGAGCCGCTGAGGATGGCCCCGTACAGGCTGGCGCTGTGGTGCAGCAGGTAGGCCTGGGCGATGTAGCTGCCCATGCTGTGGCCCAGCAGCACGATCGGGGTTCCCGGGTGCTGCTGGCCGATGTGCTGGTTGAGGCTGGCCAGGTCGCCGACCACCTTGCACCAGCCGTCATCGTCGGCGAAGTGCCCGAGTACCCCGTGCTCGGCGGTCTTGCCATGGCCGCGCAGGTCCAGCGCATAGACGCCGTAGCCTTCATTGCACAGCGCCTCAGCCAGCCTGGCGTAGCGCCCGCTGTGTTCGGCCATGCCGTGGGCCAGCAGGATCACGGCCTTGAGCGGGGCCGCCGGGAGCCACTGGTTCACGTAGAGCTGGCTGTGGTCGCTCGCGGTCAGCCAGAAAGAGTGGTGGATCATGGCGATTCCTTTGCACGGGGTCGTTGCATTGTATAGCTCATCGTCGCGGCCCCGTCCGATCTGCGCGCGCCATGGCGGCAAGATTCACGTTGTCAATGACGCCGCCGCCCGTATTTGCCCTATTCGCCATAGCTGCTAACGTCCGCAGAGCCCCGCCTTTCGTAGCGTCAGAGAAGCGGTCCGGACAGCTCAGGTAAAGAGGACAAGAACAATGCAGCCTGATTTCTGGAATGACAAACGCCCGGCCGGAGTGCCCGTCGATATCGACCTGGGTGCCTATAAGTCGGTGATCGAGGTGTTCGAGCGTTCCTGCAAGAAATTCGCCGACCGCCCGGCCTTCAGCAACATGGGCGTGACCCTGACCTACGCCGAGCTGGAGCGCTACAGCGCGGCCTTTGCCGGTTATCTGCAGAGCAGCACCGACCTGGTGCCGGGCGATCGCATCGCGGTGCAGATGCCCAACGTCCTGCATTACCCGATCGCCGTGTTCGGCGCCCTGCGCGCCGGGCTGATCGTGGTCAACACCAACCCGCTGTACACCACCCGGGAAATGCGCCACCAGTTCAAGGATTCCGGGGCGCGGGCCCTGGTGTACATGAACCTGTTCGGGCAGAAGGTCGAGGAGGTGCTGCCCGAGACCGACATCCAGTTCCTGATCGAGGCGAAGATGGGCGACCTGATGCCGTCCGCCAAGGGCTGGCTGGTCAATACCCTGGTCGACAAGGTCAAGAAGATGGTGCCGGCCTATCGCTTGCCCCAGGCCGTTTCCTTCAAGAGCGCGTTGCGCCTGGGCCGTGGCCAGCCGATCAAGCCTTTGAACGCCCGCCTGGACGACGTCGCCGTGCTGCAATACACCGGCGGCACCACGGGGCTGGCCAAGGGCGCGATGCTGACCCACGGCAACCTGGTGGCCAACATGCAGCAGGCCCGTGCCTGCCTCGGGCAACTGGGGCCGGACGGCCACCCGCTGCTGCGCGAGGGCCAGGAGGTGATGATCGCGCCGCTGCCGCTGTACCACATCTATGCCTTCACCGCGAACTGCATGTGCATGATGGTCACCGGCAACCACAACGTGCTGATCACCAACCCGCGGGACATCGGCGGTTTCATCAAGGAGCTGAAAAAGTGGCGCTTCTCGGCGCTGCTGGGGCTGAACACGCTGTTCATGGCGCTGATGGATCATCCCGAGTTCAAGACCCTCGACTTCTCCAATCTCAAGCTCACCAACTCCGGGGGCACGGCGCTGGTCAAGGCCACCGCCGAGCGCTGGGCACAGTTGACCGGCTGCCGCATCACCGAAGGCTACGGCCTGACCGAAACCTCGCCCGTGGCCTGCACCAACCCTTACGGCGACCAGTCGCGCCTGGGCACGGTGGGACTGCCGGTGCCGGGCACGACCCTCAAGGTCATTGATGACCAGGGCGTCGAGCAGCCGCTGGGTGAGCGCGGCGAGCTGTGCATCAAGGGGCCGCAGATCATGAAGGGCTACTGGCAGAAGCCGGAAGCCACCGAGGAGGTGCTGGATGCCGAGGGCTGGTTCAAGTCCGGCGATATCGCAGTGATCGATCCGGATGGCTTCGTGCGCATCGTCGATCGCAAGAAGGACATGATCATCGTCTCGGGTTTCAACGTGTACCCCAACGAAATCGAGGACGTGGTGATGGCCCATCCGAAAGTCGCCAACTGTGCGGTGATCGGTGTGCCGGACGAGCGTTCGGGGGAGGCGGTGAAGCTGTTCGTGGTGGCCCGCGAGTCGGGGGTCAGCCTCGAAGAGCTGAAGGCCTACTGCAAGGAAAACTTCACTGGCTACAAGGTGCCGAAGCACATCGTGTTGCGTGAGTCGTTGCCGATGACGCCGGTAGGCAAGATCCTGCGTCGGGAGCTGCGCGACATCGCCTGATGTTTCACCGGATGTAACAGTCCCGCGCCAGGGCGCGACCGTCGCGAGCAAGCCTCGCTTTTACCGGAACCCAGGGTTTCTGTAGGAGCGAAGCTTGCTCGCGATGCTTTTTGGGGGGCGCAAAAGCCCGTTCCAGAGCCCTGCATGGTTGTATAGAATTTTTACTCTAAAAATGACTATTTAATATTCTTGAGTCACTAAAGTGACTGTTTAGGCCGATTTTGGCTCTAGGCGGCCTTTGGCAAAGCTGCTACTCTCGGCGCGCTTTGTGACTTCTCGGCCTATGTAGACAGCCAGACTCACCAACAATAGACATCAATAAAAAACACACACAAATAATAATCGCATCAAGTGCGCTGACGAATTCGCGTTGCTGAGGAGTGGGCTTCCATGATCCAAGACTTTTGGAAGGATAAGTACCCAGCTGGGATTGCTGCCGATATCAATCCAGACGAGTATCCGAATATTCAGGCGGTGTTGAAGCAGTCCTGCCAACGTTTTGCCGACAAACCGGCCTTTAGCAACCTCGGCAAGACACTCACCTACGGTGAGCTGTACGAACTGTCCGGTGCTTTTGCCGCGTACCTGCAACAGCATACCGATTTGCAACCCGGCGATCGAATCGCCGTGCAACTGCCCAACGTGCTGCAGTACCCGGTCGCAGTATTCGGCGCCATCCGCGCCGGCCTGATCGTGGTCAACACCAACCCGCTGTACACCGCGCGGGAAATGGAACACCAGTTCAACGACTCCGGCGCCAAGGCCCTGGTGTGCCTGGCCAACATGGCGCACCTGGCCGAAGCCGTGGTGCCCAAGACCAGCGTCAAGCATGTGATCGTCACCGAAGTGGCGGACCTGCTGCCACCGCTCAAGCGCCTGCTGATCAACAGCGTCATCAAGTACGTGAAGAAGATGGTGCCGGCCTATCACCTGCCCAAGGCCGTCAAGTTCAACGACGTGCTGAGCCAGGGCCATGGCCAGCCGGTCAAGGACGCCAACCCGGCCAGCAGCGATGTGGCCGTGCTGCAATACACCGGCGGCACCACCGGCGTGGCCAAGGGCGCGATGCTGACCCACCGCAACCTGGTGGCGAACATGCTGCAATGCCGGGCGCTGATGGCCTCCAACCTCAATGAGGGTTGCGAGATCCTGATCACCCCGCTGCCGCTGTACCACATCTATGCCTTCACCTTTCATTGCATGGCGATGATGCTGAGCGGCAACCACAACATCCTGATCAGCAACCCGCGCGACCTGCCGGCGATGGTCAAGGAACTGTCGAAGTGGAAGTTCAGCGGCTTCGTCGGCCTCAACACCCTGTTCGTCGCCCTGTGCAACAACGAAGCCTTCCGCAAGCTGGATTTCTCGGCGCTGAAAGTCACCCTGTCCGGCGGCATGGCGCTGCAACTGGCGGCGGCCGAGCGGTGGAAGGAGGTGACCGGTTGCCCGATCTGCGAAGGTTACGGCATGACCGAGACAAGTCCGGTGGCCACCGTCAACCCGGGCCAGAATATCCAGATCGGCACCATCGGCATCCCGGTGCCGTCGACCCTGTGCCGGATCGTCGACGATGCCGGCAACGAGCTGCCCCTGGGCGAAGTCGGCGAGCTGTGCGTCAAGGGCCCGCAGGTGATGAAGGGCTACTGGCAGCGCCAGGACGCTACCGATGAAGTGATGAGCGACGGCTGGCTGAAGACCGGCGATATCGCGTTGATCCAGCCCGATGGCTATATCCGCATTGTCGATCGCAAGAAAGACATGATCCTGGTCTCCGGCTTCAACGTGTATCCGAACGAACTGGAAGACGTGCTGACGGCCCTGCCGGGCGTGTTGCAGTGCGCGGCGATCGGCGTGCCGGACGAGAAGTCGGGCGAGTCGATCAAGATCTTCATCGTCGCCAAGCCGGGCGTGACCCTGACCAAGGAACAGGTGATGGAGCACATGCGCGCCAACGTCACCGGCTACAAGGTGCCCAAGGCCGTCGAGTTCCGCGATGCGCTGCCGACCACCAACGTCGGCAAGATCCTGCGTCGCGAACTGCGCGACGAAGAGCTGAAGAAGCTGGGCGTGAAGAAGTAAAACGCCAGGCAAACAAAAAGCCCCGCATTCGCGGGGCTTTTTGTTGGGCGCTTGTGTAGCCGCTGCCGAAGGCTGCGATCGACCTCGCAGAGGGCGTCGTTTTTGCCGGCGCGGGAGGTCCTGCGGACCTTGCGCAGCCCGCGGCAGCGGCTACAGGTGGATCACTGCTGGAACTGCGCGAAGTTCACGCCGGTGCCGGCGGGGCGTACGTCCTTGAGGAAGGAGTCCTTGTCGGCGCTCAGCTCCAGGCTCAGGGCCGCCTTGCGCTTGCCGGCGTTGCGGACCACCAGGCCTTCGAGCTTTTCCCGCAGGAACACCGTCGGCACCTTCAGGTGCAGCAACTGGTCGGTGTTCGGGGTGTACAGCAGCAGGTGGACCCATTCGTACTGCCCGATGGCCAGGCGGCTGACCGGCAGATCGAACCACCAGATATTCCGGCTGCGGCTCAGTTCCGCGAAGTGGCAGTTGTTGACGCCCAGCACCGCACCGCCCAGTTCCTGGTTCCGGCGGGCGATGGCCAGCTTTTTATCGAGTTTCATAACATTCCTACGGGATTGGATCTTCAGCGCAGCGCCTGAATACGTTGCGCATTCTCGTGGGTTGGTCGCCAAACATAAAGCGCAACCTGCGTGCAGCGGGCAAATAAGGCGATGAAATACCCCGCTGAAAATAATTGAAACTCCGCGCGACGGCCTCGGGTCAACCTCAGGGCAGGACCCCAAACCCTCGATTGTTCTACGGAGAAATACCATGGGCAGCACAGCGGACAAGGCAAAAGGCCTGGCCAACGAGGCCGTTGGCAATATCAAGCAAGGTGTCGGCAAAGCGACCGATAACGATCGGTTGGAAACCGAAGGCAAGATTCAGGAAAAGAAAGGTGAAGCGCAGCAAGCCCTCGGCAAGGCCAAGGATGCGCTGAAAAAGACCATCGACAAGGCCTGATTCACCGGCTCGCACTGCACCATGACGGCCATCCGCGGATGGCCGTTTTTACATCGGCCATGGCACCAAATGAGACGAAACGGTTCAAAATCGCCAAACTAGGCTAGTTTGTTGTACAAAACGGCCCCTGAGTCGCCACCGACCCTGAATGCTTGCGGCGAAAGGAGACGCTATGTTCTTGCCGAATTTGAAAGGCCTGCCCCTGCATCGTGTGCTGGTGCGCACGGTCACTGAGTTCATCGACGATGAAATGTCGACCTATGCTTCGGCACTGGCCTATCAGATGCTGTTTTCGTTGTTCCCCTTCATTCTGTTCCTGATCGCCTTGATCGGTTTCCTGCACCTGCCGGACTTCTTCTCCTGGTTGCGCCTGCAATCGGAACTGGTGTTGCCGCCCCAGGCGCTGGAGCAGGTCAACCCGGTGATCGACCAGTTGCAGCAGTCCAAGGGCGGCCTGCTGTCGGTGGGTATCGTGATTGCCCTGTATACCGCCTCGGCCGGCGTGCGGCTGATGATGAGCGCGATGAACGCCGCTTATGACGTGGTCGAGAAGCGCCCGTTGTGGAAACGTTTTCCGCTGTCGATTTTCTACACCATCGGCATCGCCGGCATGCTCCTGGCGGCCGCGGC
This sequence comes from Pseudomonas sp. RW409, assembly GCF_003184125.1. NCBI lineage: Bacteria > Pseudomonadati > Pseudomonadota > Gammaproteobacteria > Pseudomonadales > Pseudomonadaceae > Pseudomonas > Pseudomonas sp. RW409. Next base: position 397,770 of record NZ_QHHP01000004.1, read on the forward strand.
CCTGATGGTGCTCGGGCCGCAGGTGATGGGCTGGATCGCCGCGCAGGTCGGCCTGGAAGATTTCATCGTCACCGTCTGGACCATCCTGCGCTGGCCGGTGATCGTGATCCTGATGATGGTCGCCGTGGCGCTGATCTACTACGTGATGCCCGACGTGAAGCAGGAGTTCCGCTTCATCACTCCAGGCTCGGTGCTGGCGGTGGTGGTGTGGATCATCGCCTCGTTGGGCTTCGCGTTCTACGTGAAGACCTTTGCCAACTACAACGCCATGTATGGCAGTATCGGGGCGATCATCGTCCTGCTGCTGTACTTCTATATTTCCTCGGCGGTGCTGTTGCTGGGGGCCGAGATGAATGCGGCGATCGAGCACATGTCGTCCGACGGCAAGAACCCTGGAGAAAGGGTTCCCGGCGAGCACGACGAACCCAAACAACACGTATCGGGACTGGGCCGGGACCACTCGCTCAAGCCGACCACTGACGAAGTCTGATCATGATCCGTGAAATCCTCAAAATGGGCGACGAGCGCCTGCTGCGCATCGCGCCACCGGTGCCGCCCGAGATGTTCGACAGCCCCGAGTTGTGGCAACTGATCGATGACATGTTCCAGACCATGGAAAGCGTCGGCGGGGTCGGCCTGGCCGCGCCGCAGATCGGCGTCGACCTGCAACTGGTGATCTTCGGTTTCGAGCACAGCGAGCGTTACCCGCAAGCCGAGGCCGTGCCGCAGACCATCCTGATCAACCCGCTGATCACGCCCTTGAGCCCGGTGCTGGAAGAGGGCTGGGAAGGCTGCCTGTCGGTGCCGGGGCTGCGGGGCGCGGTCGAGCGCTATCAGCACATTCGCTACGAAGGCGTCGACCCCAAGGGCGAGCCGATCGTGCGGATCGCCTCGGGTTTCCATGCGCGGGTGGTGCAGCATGAATGCGATCACCTGATCGGCCGCCTGTACCCGTCGCGGATCAGCGACTTCAGCAAGTTCGGTTTTACCGAGGTGATGTTCCCCGACCTCGATCCCCACGCCGACGATTGAAGGATAAGGATCGCAGCCTGCCCGCAGTCTGCGATCCGCGCGGTTATTTCGCCGGCTTGACGAAGCGCAGCGTCATCCGGTCCGACTCGCCGATCGCCAGGTACTTGGCCTTGTCCTCGTCCCCCAGCTTGAGCGCTGGCGGCAGGGTCCAGACGCCTTGGGCGTAGTCCTTGGTGTCTTGCGGGTTGGCGTTGATCTCGCTTTGCCCCTCCAGCGCAAACCCGGCGTCGGTCGCCAGTTTCACCACGTAGGCGGTGGTCAGGTAGCCGCTGTGCTTGATGTCTTCCAGGGAGGCGCCGTCCTTGGCGCGATGGTCCACCACGCCCAGCACGCCCCCCGGTTTCAGCACCTTGAAGTACGCCTGGAACATCGCCGGCGCGGTGTCGGCCAGCACCCAGTTATGTACGTTGCGAAAGGTCAGCACGGCGTCAGCCGAACCGGCCGGGCCGAGCACCGGCGCCTTGGGGTCGAACTCGACGAACCGGGCCTTGGCATAGCGGGCCGGGTCGGCGCTGAATTTCTGCTTCAGGCTGTCCGCAGATTTCTGGAAATACTCGCCGCTGGACGGGGCCTGGAGGGCGGCGATGTACTGCCCGTGGTCCTTGAGCAGTGGCGCGAGGAGCTCGCTGTACCAGCCGCCACCGGGAGTGATCTCGATCAGCTTCTGGTCGGCCTTGAGGCCGAAGAACTGCAGGGTCTGCTGCGGATGGCGATAACGGTCGCGGGCACTGTTCTGCGGCGCTCGCCAGTCGCCGGCCAGGACCTTGGCGTATTGCTGGGGCGAGACCGCGGCGTCGGCGGCATGGGTCAATACGGGTAGCAGCAGGGCACTGAGGGAGACAGCCAGAAGCGTCGGTTTCATGGATCATCCTGATGGAGGCCGGTTTGCCGCCGAGGCTAGCACGCGCTCCCGGGCCCGCGATCACACATTATCGCTGGTCGACCTAACCAAAGGATCTATGCCCATGGCGATCAGGCTCTTGCTCCTGCGATAACGCTCCAGGCGATCCGCCAGGGCCTGAGGCAGGGCGGGGGCCGTGGCAAAGCCCATACGTTCGTACAGGGCTTGCAGGTCCGGGTGACAGAACAGCCACAGCGGCCCCGGCAGCTGCGCGCGTGCCCGTTCGACCAGCATTGCGGCAATGCCCTGGCCGCGATGGGCCGGGTCGACGAACAGCCCGGTCAGCCAGTGGCCCTGAGCTATGGGCGTGAGGCTCAGCCCGGCAATGATCGCTCCGCGTTTCGCCACCCAGGATTGCCCTTCGCCGGCGGCGCGCATCGGCGAATTGTGGGCGCGATAGAACTTGTTCAGCAGCGGTCGCAGGGTGTCGGCAAGCAGCAGGTATTCGGTGTCGGGCATGGGATTTCGCAGGTGGGCCGGGGCGGTGGATTATAAAAGTACGGAGCGCTCGGGATAGGTGTATACCTGATGAACGATCCCCTGCGAGTGGAGTGTGCATCATGTCCAAAGGTATGAATGCCAAAAAGACGGCGAAGAAAAAACCCAGCCGGACCGCCGATGAAAAGCGTGCGGACAAGAAAGCCAAGAAGACCGAACACAATATTTTCGGTCATTGACCCTCCCAGGAAGCCCGCCCCGCGGGCTTCCTGTTTTTTGCTTCTAAGTAAATAACCCATCGATCTGCAAGTTTCCCCTTCTCGTTGCACAGAACAGCAAGACGCCGAAGGTTCGCCCTTCGGCCAGCCCCTGTCCTGAGTAGCGCCATGGCCCATTACTTCGATCCGCTGCATCGCGAACAAATCGACACCCTGCGCCAGACCTTCACCGCCCGCACCGAATGGCCCACCTGGCTGTTGCCTCTCAACCTGCACCGGGAGCATCAAGATTTGCCAGGACCATCCTGTTTTTACTCGTCGCGATCCTATCGGGATTGCTGCGAGCGGGATAAGGCAGAGGTTGCTGCGGCATCTCTGCTTCGATCCTTACGCCGCTTCGGCCGCCAGCGCCGCTTGCACCGCTTCGCGCTGGGCGATGCGTGCCTGGAAGCGGGCCAGCGCCGGCCACTGTTCCAGGTCGATGGCAAAGCCGGCGGTCCAGCGCAGCACGGTGAACAGGTAGGCGTCGGCGATGCCGAAGGCTTCGCCCAGCAGGTAGCTGTGCTGCTGCAGCGTGCGGTCCAGCAACGCCAGGCGCTTGAACAGTTTTTGCCGGATCAGCGCCTGGGTCGCTTCGGGAAACTCGGGGTTGAACAGCCAGCCGAGGCTGCCATGGATCTCGCTGGAGACGAAGTTGAGCATCTCCTGCAGCCGTACCCGTTGCCAGCTGCCGTTGGCCGGCGCCAGGCCTGCTTGCGGCTTGAGGTCGGCCAGGTATTGCAGGATCGCCGGTCCTTCGGTCAGCACCTGGCCGTCCTCCAGTTCCAGCGCCGCCACATACCCCTTGGGATTGATCGCCAGGAAGTCGGCGCCGTCGGCCGTGGTCTTGTTGCGGTTGTCGACCCGCACCAGGTTGAACGGCAGGGCCAGTTCGCGCAGCACGATATGCGGGGCCAGCGAGCAGGCGTTGGGCGAGAAATACAGGTTCATCGAGGGCTCTCCAAAGGGGGGAGATCAGTGTCATAGTCCGCGCTGTTCTCAGTAAAATTAATCTTTCAGAAAAATCCCATAAGGACAGCTACTGCCATGATGAACCTGATGCACTGGCGGATGCTGGTGGCCGTGGCGGATACCGGCAACATCACCCGTGCCGCCGAGCGGGTCGGCATGACCCAGTCCGGCGCCAGCCAGGCCCTGGCGCTGCTCGAAGACAACCTGGGCGTGCAGCTGTTCACCCGGGAGAACCGCCAGACCCTGCCCACCGCCGTCGGTGAGCAGGTGGTCGAACAGGCGCGGCTGATGCTCGCGGCGTTGCAGAACATCCGCGACACCGCGGACGCCTGCCGGGACATCCAGCGCGGCACCATTCGCCTGGCGAGTTTCCCCATGGTGCTGGCGACTTTCCTGCCGCCGCTGCTGCGGCGCTTCAAGCAGTTGTATCCGGGTATCCAGGTGGTGGCGCTGGAGGTCAGCGACGACGAGGTCGAGGCCTTGCTCGAAGCGCGATTGATCGATGTCGGGGTGCTGCTCAATCCTGCGCCCGAGCGCAGCGTCGGCCTGCTGGGGCGCGATGCCTGGGTGGCGGTGCTGCCGGCTGGGCATGCCCTGGCGCGCCGCGCTCAGGAGCAGGGGGTGACCTTGCAGGAACTGGTGGGCCAACCCTTCGTACTGGCCACCGGCGGCTGTTCGGTGAATGCCCGCAGCCTGGCGGCGGATGCCGGCCTGGAGCTGGCGGATGTGCGGGTCGAGGTGCGGGAGTGGAGCAGCGCCTTTACCCTGGTTCGCGAGCAGGTGGGGGTGACGCTGGTGCCGCAGATGACCTTGCCGGAGCAACGCCACGGGTTGTGCGTACTGCCGTTGGACGTGCCGATCCCGCGCACCTTTGCCCTGGTGCTGGCCGAGGGCAGCGAGCCGTCGCCGGCGCTGCGGGCCTTGCTCGACATGCTGGCCCAGGGCTGAGCGCAGCCGCTCAAGCCGACCCATGAAAAAGGGTTCCCATGGGGAACCCTGTTTCGACTGACTGCTTTTAAAGCGCCGCGAGGAACTTGTCGGTGACTTGCTTATCGACGCCGCTGGCGTCCTTCTCGACTTGCGCCAGCTTCAGCTTGTCCTGGACCCGCTGGGCAATTTCCTGAGCCACCGCCTGCTGTTTCTCCGGCGGCATGTTTTTCAGGTCTTCCTCGGTAATGCCCATCTCCTCGAGGATGCGGTCGCGCATACGCTGCTCAGGGGACTTGCTCATGTAGTCCTTGAACTCGTCCAGGGCCGAGCTCTGGGTCGCGCTATTGGCCTGCGCGGTGCTGGCGGTCGGCGGGGTGGCCTGGAGCAGCACGCGGGTCTTGGCGAAGGCCGCCGCGACATTGTCGTTGACCGTGTTGCTGGCCTGCTGCACGGCCTGGGATGTCTGGAAGCTTGCCGCGTTCTGCACGTTCTGCATCAAACCGCTGTACAGCGCGCTGGCGGCCGCGGTGCTCGGGTCCATGTCGGACCGCTGGGTGGGCTGGATCGCCGAGGTTTTCTGGGCACTGACCAACATGATTGGGTACCTGTGTGTAAGGGCTATCGCAGGCTGAGCAGCAAGTTGCATGCCGCCGTGCTGGAGCGCTCTGCAGGGCCCTGGAACAGGGCTCTGCATTGGGGCTCTGCGCCGGTTGCCCGGCAAGGCTGGCGGCACGCGGCGGACAAGCCTTGCCGCTTGCGGCCAGCGGCGACCGGTCAACGGTGGGCGATATTCTCCAGGGCCAGGTTGCGGGTACGCGGGCCGAAACGGCCGATGGTGAACATCACGATCAGCATGCTGCTGACGATGAACGTCAGGACCCCGGGCGTGCCGAAGCGGTCTAGGAAAAAGCCGATCAACAGGCTGCTGAACACCGTCGACAGGCGGCTGAACGAATAGCAGAAACCTACCGCCCGGGCGCGGATATTGGTGGGGAACAACTCGCTTTGATAGGAGTGGTAACTGAAGCTCAGCCAGGCGTTGCAGAAGGTGATCATCACCCCGCAGACGATCAGCCCCAGGGCCGTGCTCTGCCAGGCGAACAGGGTGCCGAAGGTCATGGCGCCAAGGGCCGAGCCGACGATCTGCCACTTGTTCTCGAAGCGGTTGGCGAACTTGACGAACAGCAGCGGCCCCAGTGGATAGGCGAGGGTGATGATGAAGGCGTACATCAGGCTGTGGGTGACGCTTACGCCCTGGCCCGAGAGCAGCGCCGGCAGCCAGTTGCCGAAACCGAAGAAGCCGATGGCCTGGAACACATGGAACACGATCAGCATCAGCGCCCGGCGCCGATAGGGCGGTTGCCAGATATCGGCGAAGCGCCCCGAACCCTGGACGCCGAGGGCCTCGGGCTGCGGGGTGTCCAGCGGCTTGCCATGGTCCTTGGCGCAGCGTGCCTCGATGCCGTCCATGATCCGCTCGGCCTCGGCGAAGCGCCCATGCTGGGCCAGCCAGCGCGGCGACTCCGGCAGGCGTGAACGCAACCACCAGATAAACAGCGCGAACACCGCGCTGGCCAGCACCACCCAGCGCCAGCCGGCGATGCCGAACGGGTCTTGCGGCACCAGCCACCAGGACATCAGCGCCACCGCCGGCACCGAAAGAAACTGCACGAAAAAGGCAAAGGCGAAGGCCGAACTGCGCATGTGCTTGGGCACCAGTTCAGAGAGGTAGGCGTCGATGGTCACCAGCTCGATACCCAGGCCGATGCCCACCAGAAAGCGCATGCCGATGACCCCCAGGGCCGAGGTCTGCACGCCCATCAGCACCGTGGCCACGGTGTACCAGATCAGGGCGAAGGTGAAGATCGCCCGGCGCCCGAAGCGGTCGGCGATCGGGCTCAGCAGGCTGGCGCCGAGGAACAGGCCGAGAAAGGTCGCCGAGGCGAAGGCCGCCTGGTCGGAGAAACCGAACACGCCCTGGCTGCCGGTGGCGAAGATCCCGTCGCGGATCAGGCCGGGGCTGATATAGGCAGTCTGGAACAGGTCATACAGCTCGAAGAAACCGCCAATGGACAGCAGCGCCACCAGGCGCCAGACCGTGGCGACGGCGGGCAGGCGATCGATGCGGGCGGAGATATCGGCGGCGCGGAGCGGGTCGAGGCCGTCGGTAGCGACAGTGGGGATGAGGGACGACATGGGCGGGATTCCAGGTTTCGATGAAGAGGAATCTTAGCTGGCTAACGGAAATCAATGATTGTGAATGCCGGCCCGGAAGATGGGCCATGCGCTGATTTATTGTCGTATTTCGTTACATTTTGCTGGTTTATGCCGCTGCATCAACCGAAGCGGCATCCAGCGTCTGTAGGAGCGAGGCTTGCCCGCGAAAGCGCCCGTAATCGCAACACCGGTTCAGGGATCGAGTTGGGTGGTGTCTGGGACGGCCTTATCGCGGGCAAGCCTCGCTCCTACAGAAGAAAAAGACGATTCAGGGAATGCCATTGCGTCCATGCAGCAGGAAGGCCGGACGCTCGCTGAGGCGTTGGTAGTAGGCGGCGACGGCGGGGAAGTCGGGGCGCTCCATGGGCGTCATCATCCAGCGATGCACCGACAGCCCGAGGACGATATCGGCCAGGCTGAACTGCTCGCCGAGCACATAGGCCCCGGTGCTCGCCAGTTGCTGTTCGAGCATGGCCATCTTGGCGTTCCAGCCGCGAAGGCCGGCGGCGATCCGCTGCGGGTCCTGAAAGTCCGGGTTCTGCCGGACCAGGGCGACGAAGGCGTAACTCCACGCGGGGTTGAGTTCCGTGGCCTGCCAGTCCATCCATTGCTCCACCAGCGCCCGGGCCCGGGGCTCGCCGGGTAGCAGTCGTTGCCCGGCGACCTTGCTGGTCAGGTAACGGCAGATGCTGTTGGATTCCCAGAGCGCGCCGGCGTCATCGATCAGCACCGGCACCTGGGCGTTGGGGTTGAGCTTGAGAAACTCCGGCGTGTGGGTCGACTGGAAGCCGCTGCCCCAATCCTCGCGTTCGTAGGGCAGACCCAATTCCTCGCAGGTCCACAGCACTTTTCTGACGTTGATCGACGAGGCTTTACCGAGAATTCTCAGGGTTCCCATGGGAGCTTTCCTTGGCGGGTGGAGGGCCCTGGAAATCTAACAGCGTCGCCGACTCTCGGCGATGCCGATTTGCGCCGGGATGCTCAGGCCGGGTCCGGCAGCGCCGACGCCGGCAGGCCGAAGACCCGGTCGAACAGCCAGTTGAAGACGAAGGTGTAGCAAGGAATGAACAGGATCAGCGCCAGGTCCAGCAGGAAGGCCTGCACCAGGCTGATGTGCATCCACCAGGCGATCAACGGAATCAGGAACAGGATCAACGTCAGCTGGAAACCCACGGCGTGGGCGATCCGCCGCTTGACCGTGCGGGTCCGCGAGACCTGGCGGCTTTCCCAGCGCTCGAACAGGCTGGTGTAGATGAAGTTCCAGGTCACCGCGATGCTGGTGATCACCACCGCCAGCGGACCGGTGCTGCTCGGCGAGGTGCCGGACAGCAAGGCCAGGCCCAGGGCCGAGAAAGTCATGCCGAACACCTCGAACAGTGACACGTAAACCAGTTTGCGCTTGATGCCTTGCATGCTTTTTCCTCCGCGTTCGTTGGCCCGGGCCGCTCCTTTTACAGGAATGGCTGGCGAATGCGGCGCAAGATAGCTTCAATATGCCTGACAGAAAAAGTCAGAAGCTTTCAGGTTTTCTGATAGATCGGCATCCTAGACAGGCGTCCCCATGAATTTCTCCAGCGACAGCATCCAGTTGTTTCTCGCCGTGCTCGAGCGCGGTTCGTTTTCCGCGGCGGCGCGGGCCCTGGGCAAGGTGCCGTCGGCGGTGAGCATGGGTATCGCCAACCTCGAGGCGGAGCTGGGTTATCCCTTGTTCGATCGCAGCCATCGCGAGCCGGTGCCCACCGCCATGGCCAACGCCCTGGCGCCCCACGCGCGGCTGATCGCCGAGCAGCTCAAGCACTTGCAGGTGCATGCGGTGGAGCTGTCCCTGGGGTTGGAAAGCCGGCTGTCCATCGGCGTGGTCGAGGACATCGACAAGTCCCGGGTGCTGGCGGCGATCAAGCTGATCGCCGAGCGCCATCCGTTGCTCGACATCGAGGTGCTGAGTGCGCCCCAGGACGATGTGTTGCAGCTGCTGCACACTGGCCGGATCGCGGTCGGCGTGGCTTTCGCCGGGCTCAGCCTGAACGTGCTGGAGTATTTCCAGTACGTCGGCAGCGAACGGATGATCGCCTGCATTTCCGCGCGCCATCCGTTACCCGAGGCGCCGGACGCCACCCTCTATCTGGAAGAGCTGGTCAACGTCCGCCAGGTGGTGGTCGCCAGCCGCGACCTGCCGATCCGCGACACCCGGCCGCTGATCGCCGAGTCCTACTGGCGCACCGACAGCCTGGCCATGGCCCTGGATATGGTCGAGTCCGGTATCGGCTGGGGCAACTTCCCGCAGTCGGTGATCGCCCCCTTGCTCGAGGCCGGAAGGCTCAAGCGCCTGACCTTCAAGAACATCGACAACGGCCTGCTGCTGCCGGTACACGCGGTCTGGCTGAAGAACCAGCCCCTGCAAAAGGCTGCTCAGGCGTTTGTGCAGTTGTTGGGTGGGCAGGATCCGGCACTGACCTCGGAGGCTCATGCAGAGATGAGGCTGTAGGAGCTTCCGCTCATGTGCCTGGGCGGGTGGCGTCGTGCGGCTCGCTGCCCGGCAGCGCCTGGTGGCGCAGCCATTCGAGCAAGCGGGCGACGGCTGAGTTGGGTTCGATCGTCTCGGGTGACAACAGGTAGTAAGCGCTGCCGTCGGCGATAAAGCCGAAAGGCGCGACCAGCAGGCCCGACTCCAGGTCGTCGCGCACCAGTTGCCAGGGCGCGATCGCCAGTCCCAACCCGGCGACTGCTGCTTGCAGGCTGAAGTAGAAATGCTCGAAGACCTGCTCCTTGCCCGGCGCCTGTTCCATTCCCTTGAGGGTCAACCATTGCTCCCAGGCCTGCGCCCGGGTCGCACTGTGCAGGCGCGGCGCAGTGCTCGATAACTGGGCCGTGCCTGCTGCATTGCGTGCCCAGTGGGCGGCCTGTTCCGGGCGGCATACCGGGCCGATGGCTTCATCGAACAGCCACTGCGCATGGGTGTGCGGCGGCCAGGGAAAGTCGTTGCGGCGGATTGCCAGGTCGATGCCTTGAGCAAAAGCGAAGGGCCCGCCGCCGGCCACCAGTTGCAGGGGGATATCCGGATGAGCGGCGAAGAATGCCGGGATCCGGGGAATCAGCCAGCGCATCAGCAGGGTCGGTTCGCAGGACAGCACCAGGGTCGCGGCCTTGTCCGGCGTTCGCAGTTTGCGTGCGGCGGCGTCGATCAGGTCGAAGGCATGCTCCACGCTGTGCAGCAATTCGCGGCCGGCCTCGGTGAGAAATACCCGGTGGCTGCGACGCTCGAACAACCGCGTGCCGAGGTCTTCTTCCAGGGCGCGCACGGCACGGCTGATGGCGCCGTGGGTCAGGTGCAGGGCTTCGCCGGCGCGGGTGAAGCTCTCCAGGCGAGCGGCGGCCTCGAAACAGCGCAGGGCGCTCAGGGGCGGCAGGCGGCGATTGATTGTCTGTGATTTTTTATCACCGAAAATGTCAGTTTTCATCGTTCGCTCTGTGAGGGTTCGTGCTCATAAAGTATGGGCCGGATTCTATAGCGAAGGCGTTTGAAAATGACTGAACTGTTAGTGGTAATCACCATCACTGTGCTGGCGGTGCTGAGCCCGGGGCCGGATTTTGCCATGGTCACGCGCAACAGCCTGGTGCTGTCGCGTCGGCATGGGGTGTTCACGGCACTGGGGATCGGGCTCGGGGTGATGCTGCATATCGGCTACACGCTGTTTGGCGTCGGCCTGCTGGTCAAGGAGTCGCTGCTGTTGTTCGGCGCGTTAAAGATCGCCGGGGCGCTGTACCTGGTTTATCTCGGTATCCGGATGCTGCGTACTCGCGCAGTCGAGGAGGAGGTGGCGATGGATACGCCGCGGGTTTCGGCATGGACGGCGCTGCGCACCGGCTTTTTGACCAATGCGCTGAACCCCAAGACCATGATTTTTGTGGTCAGCCTGTTCATGCAGGTGATGCAGCCGGGGACCGCGCCGGGTGTGCGGATCGGCTATGGCGCGATCATTGTCCTGGCCCATGTGCTGTGGTTCGTGGCGGTGGCGCTGTTCTTCTCGACGCCGGGCATCCGGGCCCGGCTCATGGCTTACAAGCGGCGTATCGACCAGCTGTTCGGCGTTCTGCTGGTGGGCTTCGGTGTGCTGCTCAGCGCCCTGAGCCTGCGTTCCTGAACGCGGCTCAGGTGCTCTCGCGCACCTTCAATTCGAAGCCCATGTCCACCACCGGCTTGGCCACGCTGTTACCGGCCATCAGGGTCAGCAGCTGCTCCGCGGCGCGGCGGCCGATGGCTTCGCGCGGGGTGCTGATGCTGCTCAGGCGCGGCACCATGTGCGCGGAGGCGGGCAGGTCGTTGAAGCCCATCACCGCCACTTGCTCGGGGATCCTGATGCCGCAGCGCATGGCTTCCAGCAGGGCGCCGTGGGCCAGGTCGTCGTTGCCGAAGAAGATTGCGTCGACGTCCGGGTGGCTGTGCAGCAGTTGCAGGAAGAGTTCACCACCCAGGCCCACCGACGACGGGCGCGGGGTGAGGACTTCCAGTTTCGGGTCGTACAGGCCGGCTTTCTCCAGGCCACGGCGGAAACCTTCGCCGCGCATCAGGGTGCGCTGGTCGAGCTGGGCGCCGATGTAGGCCAGGCGCTTGCGGCCGCGGGAGATCAGGTGCTCGGCGGCGGTTTCCCCGGCGTTGTGCTGGGAGAAGCCCACGCAGTTCAGGCCGGCCTCGGGGTTGAGGTCCATCATGTAGACGCAGGGGACGTTGCTGGTTTCGACCATCCGTCGGGCACTTTCGGTCCGGTCGAAGCCGGTCAGCAGCAAACCTCGTGGCTGGTAGGCCATGTAGTTGCGCAGCAGGTTTTCTTCTTCGTCGGGGGAATAGTGGAAGTTGCCGATCAGCACTTCGAAGCCCTTGGGCCGCAGAACCTGATGAATGGCTTCCAGGGTGTCGATGAACAGCAGGTTGGACAGCGACGGCACCAGCACCACCACCGAATGGCTCTGGGCCGAGGCCAGGGCGCGCGCGGCGGGGTTGACCACGTAGTTGAGTTCGCTGGCGGCCTTGCGCACCTTTTCCACCAGTTCGGTGGCCACCGTGTCGATGCCGCGCAGCGCTCGCGAGGCGGTGATCGGGCTGACGCCGGCCAGGCGCGCGACTTCGTTGAGGGTAGGGCGCCCCGTGGTGCGGGTATTTTTATCGTTCTTGGAGGAGGTCATCAGACGGCTTGCCAAACAAAATTCAAGTCACTAAGGTAGCGCTGTCTCGAAACAGCTGCAATGCGTGAGCGCGGTCGGCCTGACCCGCACTCTTTGGTTTCGCGGCCTATATACGCGGCAACCCACAAAAATGACAAGAAGGCGTCGGCAGAAACTATTTTTGCACTAGCATTTTCAAGAGCGAAGGTAGCGCTGTCTGCGCGCTGAGGTGTTACATGAGTCAACCCATCACCGCCCTGGTCATCATGGGCGTTGCCGGCTGCGGCAAGTCCAGCGTCAGTGAAGCGCTGTGCCAGCGCAGCGGCGCCACGGCCATTGAAGGCGATACGTTCCACCCTGCCGCCAATATCGCCAAGATGAGTGCCGGTATTCCCCTGAACGACGACGACCGTGCCGGCTGGCTCGACAGCCTGTGCGACGAGTTGCGTCGTGCCCTGGCCGCCGGACAGCGTCCGGTGCTGACCTGCTCGGCGCTCAAGCGCAAGTACCGCGACCGCCTGCGCAGCGCCACGCCCGGCCTGGGCTTCGTTTTCCTGCAATTGACACCACAGGTGGCCGCCGATCGCGTGGCCCACCGTCCGGGGCATTTCATGCCTTCGACCCTGATCGACAGTCAGTTCGCTACCCTCGAATCTCCCGTGGGCGAACCCCTGACCCTGGCATTGGACGCCACCATCCACAGCGTTGACCGGCTGGCCGAACAGGCCCATGGCTGGTGGCTGGAGCACGGGCTGGATTCATCCCGATAAGCTTCGGTTCACACAGATAGCGCTATCCCACTCGGCTCACGTTTTTAACGCTTGAATAAAAACAACAAACCGGAGGCAACCCCATGTTTGGCATGTCCCAAGAGACCTATCTGCTGGTAGACGCAGTGGTCACCATTATCGGGCTGATCGTGCTGATCACCCGATTCAAGCTGCATCCCTTCATCGCCCTGACCATCGCCGCGGGTTTCCTCGGCCTGACTTCGGGCATGCCGGTGGACAAGATCATCAAGGCGTTCCAGGACGGCTTCGGTGGTGTACTCGGTTTCGTCGGGATCATCCTCGCGCTGGGCACCATGCTCGGCAAAATGATGGCCGAATCCGGTGGCGCGGATCAGATCGCCCAGACCCTGATCCGCTCGTTCGGCAAGGAGCGGGTGCAGTGGGCGATGATGTTCGCCGCCTTCCTGGTGGGCATCCCGCTGTTCTTCGAGATCGGCTTCGTGCTGCTGATCCCGCTGGTGTTCATCGTCGCCCGGCGCACCGGCGTGTCGATCATCAAGATCGGCATCCCGCTGCTGGCCGGCCTGTCCGCGGTGCACGGCCTGGTGCCGCCGCATCCGGGCCCGCTGCTGGCCATCGGCGTGTTCGGCGCCGACATCGGCAAGACCATTCTCTACGGCCTGATCGTTGCCCTGCCGACCGCGATCATCGCCGGTCCGATCTACGGCACCTTCATCGCCAAGCACATCCCGGGTCATCCGTCCCAGGAACTGGTGGACCAGCTGGCACGCGAAAACACCTCGGCCAACCTGCCGAGCTTCAGCGTGACCCTGCTGACCGTGCTGCTGCCGGTGTTCCTGATGCTGCTCAAGACCTTCGCCGACGTGGCCTTCCCGGACGGGCATTTCTTCCGCATCTGGATGGACATGATCGGTCACCCGATCAGCGCGCTGCTGCTGGCTTTGCTGCTGTCGCTCTACACCTTCGGTTCGCGCCAGGGCATCGGCTCCAAGCAGATTCTCAAGTTGCTCGACGCCAGCCTGGCGCCGACCGCGGCGATCATCCTGATCATCGGTGCCGGCGGTGGCTTCAAGCAGATGCTGGTGACCAGCGGCGTGGGTGACGTGATCGGCCATATGGCGGTCAACGCACAGATCTCGCCGATCCTCCTGGCGTGGCTGGTGGCGGCGGTGATTCGCATCGCCACCGGTTCGGCAACCGTGGCGACCATCACTGGCGCGGGCATCGTGGTACCGGTGGTCGGCATGATCCCCGGGGTCAACCGTGAGCTGCTGGTGCTGGCCACCGGTGCCGGTTCGCTGATCCTGTCCCACGTCAACGACGCCGGTTTCTGGCTGGTGAAGCAGTACTTCAACATGACCGTGGCGGAAACCTTCAAGACCTGGACCGCGATGGAAACCATCCTCTCGGTGGTCGGCCTGATCTTTATCCTGCTGCTGTCGCTGGTGGTGTAAGCCGAGCCCTGTAGCCGCTGCCGAAGGCTGCGATCGGCCGGTATGGCCGGAAGGCCCTTCGGTCCTTATCGCAGCCTGCGGCAGCGGCTACAGGGTCGGCAGACAGGCACAAAAAAACCGCAGCGATGCGGTTTTTTTGTGCCTGCTTGTTTGTCGGTGGGTATCAGCCTTTCTGCACCAGGCCATCGGCGCGGAACATGCCGCGGATACCACGCACGGCCTGGCGGATGCGGTCCTGGTTTTCGATCAGGGCGAAACGCACATGGTCGTCGCCGTACTCGCCGAAACCCACCCCTGGCGAGACGCAGACCTTGGCCTCGGCCAGCAGCTTCTTGGCGAACTCCAGCGAGCCCAGGTGCGCGTAGGCCTCGGGAATCTTTGCCCAGACGTACATCGAAGCCTTGGGATTCTCGACCATCCAGCCCAGCTCGTGCAGGCCCTTGACCAGCACATTGCGGCGCTGGCGGTACTGCTCGGCGATGTCTTTCACGCACTGCTGGTCGCCTTCCAGCGCAGCGATGGCCGCCACCTGCAGCGGGGTGAAGGTGCCGTAGTCGTGGTAGCTCTTGATCCGCGCCAGGGCGCTGACCAGCTCCGGGTTACCGACCATGAAGCCGATGCGCCAGCCGGCCATGTTGTAGCTCTTGGACAGGGTGAAGAACTCCACCGCGATGTCCTTGGCGCCCGGCACCTGCATGATCGACGGGGCTTTCCAGCCGTCGTAGACGATGTCGGCGTAGGCCAGGTCGTGGATCACCAGCACGTCGTACTGCTTGGCCAGGGCGATCACCCGTTCGAAGAAGTCCAGCTCGACGCACTGCGCGGTAGGGTTGGAGGGGAAGCCGAGGATCATCATCTTCGGTTTCGGGATCGAGCCGCGGATGGCCCGTTCCAGCTCGTCGAAGAAATCCACGCCCGGCACCAGCGGCACCGAACGCACCTGGGCGCCGGCGATCACCGCGCCGTAGATATGGATCGGGTAGCTCGGGTTGGGCACCAGCACGGTGTCGCCCTGGTCCAGGGTGGCGAGCATCAGGTGCGCCAGGCCTTCCTTGGAACCGATGGTGACGATGGCTTCGCTTTCCGGGTCGATATCGACCTCGTAGCGATCCTTGTACCAGCGCGAAATGGCCCGGCGCAGACGCGGGATACCTTTGGAGGTGGAGTAGCCGTGGGTGTCTTCGCGCTGGGCGACGGTGACCAGTTTCTCGACAATGTGCGGAGGAGTCGCACCGTCGGGGTTACCCATGCTCAAGTCGATGATGTCTTCGCCGCGCCGACGCGCAGCCATCTTCAGCTCGGCAGTGATATTGAATACGTAGGGGGGGAGTCGATCTATGCGCGCAAAGCGGCGCGGCGAACCTTGTTCGGCCATTGTTGCCTCGAGTACGTGAGCGCCCGGAACCGTCCGAGCGACGTCGGCCACTGCGGTGGCCTGGGGGCAGACGATAAGGGCTGTGGCGCCAGGCTGTCCAGAGGGGGGCGACAACTATTTTTTCGCCGGCAGCGGCGCTGCCTGGACAGGGATTTGCATCGTCGTGGCGGGATTCGCAGCCTGCGCATTGTGTTTGCCGGGCCCGCCCGCGTTAAATACCCCCACTCGAACAACCGCATCGAACAGGATGAATGATGGAGTTTACCAGCGGCTTTCTGCTGAGCCTTTCGCTGTGCCTGGACATAGGCGTGGCCAATATCGCGATGATTACCCTGGCCATGCAGCGTGGCTACTTCCAGGGTTTCTGCCTGGGCCTGGGCACCTGTGTCGGTGACCTGGTCTACGCGGTGCTGGCGCTGGCCGGCATGACCGTGCTGCTGCAGTACGAGGCGGTGCGCTGGGTGTTGTGGATCGGCGGGTCGGCGCTGCTGGTGTATTTCGCGGCGAAGATGATCTATTCGGCGATCCACCACAGCGCGGTGTTGGCCGAGACCGGCGAGGTCGACAACGGTTCGCCGCGCAAGGAGTTTTTCCGCGGTATTTTCCTGGCCATGTCGTCCCCCAGCGCGATCCTCTGGTTCGCCGCGGTGGGCGGGACCCTGATTGCCCGTTCCGGTGGCGGCGACCTGCTCAGCTCCGGGCTGTTCCTCAGCGGTTTCTTCTGCGCCGGGCTGGCCTGGGTCGTGGGCCTGTGCTTTGCCGCGACCCAGGGCGGCAAGCTGCTGGGGGACAAGTTGTTGCGTTACTCCTACCTGGCATCTGCGGCGATCTTCTGCTATTTCGCGGTCTACGTGATCCTGTCCGGTTACCAGGAGTTCATTGTCGGCGCGGCGGTCGCGGAACTTCCCGCGCTCTGATGCAGGCGATTCGGGTTTGGCCTCTATACTCCCTGCCGAACCCATTTTTCAGGCAGGAGTCGCATCATGGATGAGCAAAAACAAGTCAGCGGGCCGGTGCCGCGTTTCGAGAAGGGGCGCTTTCTGCTGATCGCCGGTCTTGGCGGGCGTTTCACTCCCGAGACGACGCAGCGCATTCCTGAACTCTGGGAACGCTTCATTCCCCATCTCGGCAAGATCCCCGGCCAGGTGGGGGAGGTGACCTACGGCCTCTGCTGCAACCCCGACGGCAAGGGCGGCTTCGAATACATCGCCGGGGTCGAGATCAGCAAGCTCGACGACCTGCCCGAGCTGTACCGCTGGGTCGAGGTGCCGCCGCAGCACTACGCGGTGTTCGAGCACCAGGGGCCGCTGGCGAGCCTGTCGCAGACCTTCCAGTACATCTGGAAAACCTGGCTGCCGCAGTCCGGGCGCGAAGCCGCCGATGCGCCGGAATTCGAACGCTACAGCGCCGACTTCAACCCCGACACCGGCCAGGGCGTGCTGGAAATCTGGCTACCGCTCAAGGAACAGTGAGCCACGGACCGGGCCTGCGACGGGCCCGGTCATTTACCCTTGCCCGGCCGGCGGGCGCGCCACAGGTCGATGGACAGGGTGACAAAACCGAACGCACTGATGCCGAACAGCACCAGCAAACCGATCTGAACATTGCTCATGGCGACTTCCGTACTCGACCAGGATGGGATTGATTGAGCCCTGATAAATAACCCGGTCGGCGTGCGGATGACAGCGACTATATGCAGGTTTTACGGGCTTGCCGCCGTTCGATATGCAAGCCTTATTACTTTATGATCGGCGGCATTTCCCATAGCCGATCTGTTCCCCATGACCTTATCCAGCCTGTTGATCCGTCAGGTCGCCGCCGCTGACCTGGACCGCTGCTTCGCCATCGAAACCCTGGCCTACGAAGGCGACGAAGCCGCCACCCGGGAGAAGATCGCCACCCGCATCGCCACCTGGCCCGAGGGTTTCATCGTCGCCGAAGTGGAGGGCGTGGTGGCCGGCTTCATCAATTCCGGCGCGGCCTTCGAGGTCGAGATGGCCGACGAGGCCTTCAAGGAGCTGATCGGCCACGACCCGGCCGGGCCCCATGTGGTGATCATGTCGGTGGTGGTGCATCCGGACTATCAGGGCCAGGGTGTTTCCCGGCGTTTGCTGGAGGCCTTTATCGAGCGCATGCGCGGCCTGGGCAAGGCGAGCATCAACCTGATGTGCAAGGAACGGCATGTGCCGCTGTACGAGCGTTTTGGCTTCGTCTACCTCAAGGCCTCGGCGTCGGACCATGGCGGCATGGCCTGGCATGAGATGGTGCTGAATCTTCCTCGGTAACACATGTCATTTGCTGCTGGTTCTTTTGTAGTCTAAATTCAGACCAGCTTCTGCGCTGGATTCACCGCTGCGCAAAGCGCAGGAGATAAACCATGCGCATTAAAACCATCAGTTTTGTCAAAAAGAACGCTGCTGATCTCGACCTCTCCGAGCCCATGCTGGTCACGCAGAACGGGGTTCCGGCTTATGTGATCGAGTCCTACGAAGAGCGTAAGCGCCGAGATGAGGCGATAGCCTTGATCAAGCTGCTTTCGTTCGCCGGGCGCGACAAAGAGCAAGGCAAGCTGATCAGCGGCGATACGCTGCTGGAGCGCCTGGCCCAGCGCCGTCAAGCGCAACAAGAAGACGAAGATGCAGAAAACCTGCAGGGTTGAGTTCGCCACTGCGGCCGAACACGGTGTGATTGCCCTGGAGCAGTACCTGATTCAGCAGTGCGGCGCCCGCAAGGCTGGGCAATTCGTTGACCAGTTGGTTATGCAAATCATCTCGACCCTGAGTGAGCAGGCCCATACTTATGCTGTTTGCCAGCAAGCGGCCTCCCTGGGGGTGACGCATTTCCATGAGTTTCTGCCCATGGGCCAGCGGGTTCTGTATGAAATCTATCCGGCAGAAAACCTGGTTGTGGTAGCGCTGGTGCTCGGCCAACGACAGAGCGTTGAAAAGCAGTTGATCGACTACTGCTTGCAGCTGTGATCAATACAAATGCCCAAGGGCTGCAGCGATGCAGCCCTTTTTTCTGCCTGCCATTCCACGACACCCCCCTGTAGGAGCGAGGCTTGCCCGCGATAGGGACGCCGCGGTCTGGCTGATGTACCGCGTTAACCTTCATCGCGAGCAAGCTTCGCTCCTACAAGAACCCCTCAATACAGGCTGTTGCGCACCCGCTCCGGCATTTCCCGGTCGTAGCGGTCGGCGTCGAACTGGCCGTCGCAGAGGCGCTTGAGGATGGCGCCGGCCGAGGGCAGGGCCGAGCGTTCCAGGTAGTGCTCGGGGTTCCACAGGTCGGAACGCACGATGGCCTTGGAACAATGGAAGTAGGCCGCCTCGACGTCCACCAGGATCACCGTGCGCGCCGGTTTGCCATTCACCGCGAAGCTGTCCAGTAGCGCCGGCTCGGCCGAGATCCGCGCCCGGCCGTTGACCCGCAGGGTCTCGCCGATGCCCGGGATGATGAACAGCAGGGCCACCCGCGGGTCGCTGACGATATTGCGCAGGCTGTCGATGCGGTTGTTGCCCGGGCGGTCGGGCAGGGCCAGGGTGCGCTCGTCGATGATCCGCACGAAACCCGGGACATCGCCGCGGGGCGAGCCGTCCATGCCGTCGGGGCCGCTGGTGCTCAGGATCACCAGCGGCGAGGCGTGCACCATGGCCTGGTAGTCCGGGTTGAGGAAGGGGATTTCCTTGCGCACGGCCCGTTCGAGGGGTTGGCCGTAGATCGCTTCCAGTTGCTCGAGGGTGGTCAGCATCATGCTTCTCCTGGGTAACGTCAGAAAATCAGGGCCAGGCGGCGTTCGTAGCCGATGCGGCCCCGGTAGGCCTCGCCGCTGTCGACCCAGCCTTGCTTCAGGTAGAGGTTGAAGGCCGCTGCGTTGTCCGCGTCCACCGACAGCATCAGCCCCTTGATCTCCGGCCAGGCCTGGCGAGCGGCGGCGGGCAGGGCTTGCAGGCAGGCGCGGCCATAGCCCTGGCCCTGGACCCGGTGATCGACCTGCAAGGCATGCAGGGTGGCGGTGTCGGGGTCGGCCCAATGGGGCAGGAACGGCGGGCGCTTGAGCAGCAGGAACGCCACCGGAACTTCGTCGGCCAATAGGGCGAAGCCCTTGATCCCGGGCTCCGGCGCCTTGAGCAGGGTATGCAGCGCGGTGTAGATATCGCCGGAATAACTCTTCTGCTGCGGGTGCACCTCGAGCGCGTCGAGCTGCTGCAATTGCGTGGCGTCGAGCTGTTCGTAGGGCACGAGTCGGGTGGTCGTTGGGCTATCCATATCCGGGCACTGAGGGTGGGCTGCGGGAGTGGCGATTCTAGCGATTTTGCCCGGGGTCCCGGTTTTTTTTCCTGGCCTTGTCGATTTGCCGGGCGGCCAGACGACTAAGGGTGTCTTCACGATTTAACGGTCGCCCTGCGGCGGCCACCTTGAGCCCGTGTCACTCAATCGCAAGGAGAACTGCCATGAACGCCCAAACCACCGAAAGCGAAATCCGCAGCCTGATCGACGCCTGGCGCCAGGCCGTGATGGTCAAGGACATCGACCGCATCGTCAGCTACTACGCCGACGACATCACCTCGTTCGACGCGGTGACCGCGTTGCAATTCAAGGGCAAGGAAGCCTACCGCGCGCACTGGAAGGCCTGCATGGAAGTCTGCCCCGGCCCTGGCATCTTCGACTTCGAGCAACTGCACATAGTCGGCGCCAACGACATCGCCTTCGCCCACTGGCTGGCCCACTGTGGCGGCACCGACGACAAGGGCGAGACCAAGGCCTGCTGGATGCGCGTGACCGCGGGTTACCAGCGTATTGGTGGGCAGTGGAAAGTGGTCCACGAACACTGGTCGGCACCCTTCGACATGATGAGCGGCACCGTGCTGTTCGACCTGCAACCCTGATCGTCGGGTTTTTCGCCAAAACCTGAAACTGCAGCCATAGTTGATCAGCTCGATCGAGGAGAGCCCCATGAAATACCTATGCCTGGTCTACAGCGACGAACAGCTGTTGCACAGCCTGCCGGAGAGCCCGAAGGACGCCGAGTGCATGGCCTACGCCGAGTCGGTGCAGGGCAGCGGCCGGATGCTCGCCGCCGAGGCCCTGGAGTCGGTGCAGACCGCGACCACGGTGCGCATGCGCGGCGGCCGGTTGTCGATCACCGACGGCCCGTTCGCCGAAACCAAGGAACAGTTGGCCGGGTTCTACCTGATCGATGCCAAGGACCTCAACGAAGCCATCCAGGTCGCCGGCAACATCCCGGCGGCCCGGGTCGGCAGCGTCGAGGTGCGCCCGGTGCGCGAGTTGAATCCCTGATCGCCACCTTGGAAAACGAGCCCTGAAAACAATCATAAGCAGGAGTTTCGCAATGACCGACCGCAGCCTGGGCCCTGCGCCCGCCCAATATGAGCTGTCCATCAGTCGCCTGATCGATGCGCCGCCCGGCAAGCTGTTCCGCGCCTGGACCGAACCGCAGTTGCTGGTGCAATGGTGGGGGCCCCACGGCATGACCACCCCCGAGTGTGAAATGGACCTGTGGGTCGGCGGCCAGTTTCGCACCCTGATGCGCGCCCCGGACGGCAATGAGTACCCGACCATGGGCGTGTTCCTGGAGATAGATGCGCCGCGGCGGCTGGTGTTCACCGACGCCTTCCTGCCGGGCTGGATTCCTTCGGGCAAGGCCTTCATGAGCGCCGAGGTGACCTTCGACGACCTGGATGGCAAGACCCTCTACACCGCCCGCGCCATGCACTGGAGCGAAGAGGACCGGCAGGCCCATGAAGCCATGGGTTTCCACGAGGGCTGGGGGCAGAGCCTGGATCGCCTGGAAAGCCTGGTGACCCGAGGCATGCCGGACTGATGCCGGCGGCCGCGCAAGACAGCGTCAAGACGCTGGTAGAGACGGTCTATCGCAACGAGTCGCGGCGGATCCTGGCGACCCTGATCCGCCTGCTGGGGGATTTCGACCTCGCCGAAGAAGCCTTGCACGAGGCGTTCTTCGTCGCGGTCGAGCGCTGGCAGCGCGACGGCGTGCCGGACAATCCGCGGGCCTGGCTGGTGTCGGCCGGGCGTTTCAAGGCCATCGACGGTTTGCGCCGGCGGGCGCGGTTCGCCGCGTCCCAGGCGACGCTGGTCAGCCAGCTCGAAGAGCTGGAGCAGGCTGACTGGAGCGAGGAGGACCTGGAAGACGACCGCTTGCGCCTGATCTTCACCTGCTGCCACCCGGCGCTGGCGGCGGACGCCCAGGTGCCGCTGACTCTGCGGGAAATCTGCGACCTGACCACCGAGGAAATCGCCCGCGCCTTTCTCTCGACGCCGGCCACCATCGCCCAGCGCATCGTGCGCGCCAAGGCCAAGATCCGCGATGCGCACATCCCTTATCAGGTGCCGTCCCTGGGTGAGCTGCCCGAGCGCCTGGACAGCGTGTTGCGGGTGATTTACCTGGTGTTCAACGAAGGCTATTCGGCATCGATGGGCGCCGAGTTGACCCGCGAGGACCTGACCCACGAGGCAATCCGCCTCGGGCGCTTGTTGCTGGAACTGCTGCCGGAACCGGAAGTGATGGGCTTGCTGGCCTTGATGCTGCTGCATGAGTCGCGGCGCCGGGCACGGACCTCGGCCACCGGGGAGCTGGTGCTGCTGGACGAACAGGACCGCTCGCTGTGGGACCGCGAACTGATCGCCGAGGGCTGTGCCCTGGTGGAGCACGCCCTGGGCACCCGGCGTTTCGGCCCGTACTGCCTGCAAGCGGCAATCGCGGCGGTGCATGTCGAGGCGGCGACGGCTGGGGAAACCGACTGGCAGCAGATCATTGGCCTGTATGACGTGTTGTTGCGTGCCATGCCCTCGCCAGTGATCGAATTGAACCGCGCGGCCGCCATCGCTCAGCGGGACGGGCCGCTGGCCGGCCTGGAGCGGGTCGAGGCGATCCTGGCCCGGGGCGAATTGCAGGATTACCACCTGGCCCATTCGGCGCGGGCCGAGTTCTGCCGGCAGTTGGGGCGGGTGGAGCCGGCGCGGCAAGCCTATCTGCGGGCCCTGGAACTGACCCGCCAGGAACCGGAACGGCGCTTTATCGAGAACAGACTCGAAGCACTGAAAACCCTCTGAGTTGAATCCTGGCGAACCCTGTAGCCGCTGCCGCAGGCTGCGATAAGGCCGAAGGCCTTCGGCGATTTCGAATACGCCGCAGCCGTTCCGGCCGATCGTCGCGACTATTCCAGCATCCGCCCCAGCAACCAGCCGCCCGCCGGGCCAGGTGGGTGCAGGCGCGACCACAGGGCATCGACCGCCACGTTACGCGGCCAGCCACGGGCATCGATTTCCACCAGGCTGTCGGCGCCGAAACGCTCCACCAGCCAGCGCGGCAGGGGCGCCCAGCCAAAACCGCCCTGGGCCATTTCCAGCAGCATCAGGTAGCTCGGCGCCGACCATACCCGGCCCTTGGCCCGGCTGTCGTAGGGGTTGACGATGGTCGCCAGGCGCAGTTCGCGGTGCTGTTGCAGCCGGGCCTGGTCGATATGTTTCAGCGCCGCCAAGGGGTGATTGCGCGACACGAACAGGGCGATTTCCGTGCGCTCGTCCACCGTCGCATGGTCCAGGTCCGCCGGGTAGTCGGGCTGCATTTCGGCGAAGGCGATCTGCGCCCGGCCGCGCTGGACCAGCTCAATCAGGTCGTCGCATTCGGCGATCAGGCATTCCAGTTCCAGGTCCGGGTAGCGCTGTTCGAAGGCGCTCAGCGAGGTTTCGAAACGATCCGACTGATAGGTGTCGGACAGGGCCACCGTGAGCTTGGCTTCCACGCCCTGGGCCAGCTGGCTGGCGGCCATTTCCAGGCGGCTGGTGGCGGCCAGGATGTCTTCGGCCCGTTGCAGCATGACGCGGCCTTGCGGGGTGAGGGTGGGCTTGCGGCTGCTGCGGTCGAACAGTTGCAGGTCGAGGTCGATCTCCAGGCTCGCCACCGCCGCGCTGATGGTCGACTGGCTCTTGCCGAGCTTGCGCGCGGCGGCGGAAAACGAGCCTTGGGTGGCCGCCTGGACAAAGGCCAGCAGTACTTCGTGTGAGGCCATAAACTATCGCCTTGATCGATGGTTACTGATTATGAAGTATCGGGAAGGGAGGTGATCATGGCAACCACATTCACTGGCGGGAGCCGGATCATGAGCAGCACCAAATCCTTGACCGAACGCGTTTTCCAGGCCGTGGGCTTCGAGTTGCTGGCGTTCGCGCTGTGTACGCCGCTGCTGGCCTGGATCATGGACAAGCCGTTTGTCGACATGGGCGTGGCGACCATCGCCATCGGCCTGATCGCCCTGGCCTGGAACGTGGTCTTCAATGGCCTGTTCGACCGCCTGCTCAAGCGCCTGGCCCTGGCACCCAGCGGCTGGAACCGGGTCGCCCATGCGCTGCTGTTCGAGGGTGGCCTGGTGGCGGTGAGCGTGCCGCTGATTGCCTGGTGGCTGCAGGTCAGCCTGATGCAGGCGCTGATTCTCGACCTCGGCGTGCTGCTGTTCTTCCTGCCGTACACCTATGTCTATCACTGGGGTTACGACCTGGTGCGGGAGCGGTTGATGCTGCGTCGCCCGCTCGATCGCGCCAGTTGAAAACAGCAGGGGTCAGCGGGCGGCGTGGTGCCGTTCGATGGCCTCGAGGTAGGCCTTCATCGCCCTGGGCACTTCCTGCAGCAGCAGAATGCTCTTGAGCTGACTATTCTCCAGAGCAACCTGGAACAGGCCGATGGGCAATCCGCGCATGGCCGTCACGTAGGCGTCGCGTTCCGTGGCGCTGGCGGTGGGCAGGCGCAGGGCGAGCATGCGGTCGTAGGTTTCCTGGATCCGCGCATGAACGTCCGGGGCCTGGAGCTGGCCGGGGGCGAAGGTGGGGCTGATCATCTGCAGCAGGTCGGGGTGGGTCTCGAGGTATTCCATGATCGGCATGATCATCCGGTCGATCACCTCCTGGCTGTTCAACTCGACCCAGGTGGCCGGGTCGATGGCCAGGAGGTTGGCGGTGATCTGGTCGATGGCGTCGATATGGCGCTGGCCCAGGGCGTCGAGCACGCTCTGCTTGTCGCTGAAGAAGTGGTACAGCGAACCGATGGAGGTGCCGGCTTCGCGCGCGATGCCATGCATGGTCAGGCTGGCCACTCCCTGGCTGACCAGCAGGTGGGCGCAGGCGTCGAGAATCGCCGTGACCCGTTCATGGCCACGAGTCTGTTTCGGCGAGCGCGGGTTTTTGGCCGGGAGCATTTTTGAATCGTTCATGGTCTGAGAGGCGGCAAGGAGCATACATTATGGCGCACCAGAGCGTTTGCAGTCCTCAGGTAAAACTAGACACCATCCTCTACTTTTGCAGAGAATACGCGCCATGGATCAGCGCCCTCCGCTGTCCCACCTGACTCGAAGACCATGACACTCTCTCCCAACTGGATCATCTGCGAGCATTGCGATTCGCTGTACGAATCCGTGCCGCTTGCAAAAGGCCAGACCTCCCAGTGCTCGCGCTGCGGGGCGGTGCTGGAGCGCGCCCAACATCTGAACGTGCAGCAGTTGCTGGCCCTGTCGATCACCGCAGCGCTGCTGTTCGTGTTTGCCAACGCCTTCCCGGTGATCGGCATCAGCCTCGAAGGCCTGAGCAACGAAGCCACCCTCTGGCAGTCGGTCGAAGCCCTGGCCCAGGGCCGCATCAGCCTGATCGCCGCCGTCACCGGCCTGGCCATCATCCTTGCGCCCGGCCTGCAGATCGCCTTGCTCTGCTGGGTGCTGGGGTTCGCCAACATCGGGCGCGCGGCGCCGGGCTTCAAGGCCTGCATGCGTGCCCTGGAGCACCTGCGGCCGTGGAGCATGCTGGAGGTGTGCCTGCTGGGCATCCTGGTGGCCATCGTCAAGCTGGCCGGCATGCTCGACGTGCACCCGGGCCTGGGGTTGTGGTCGCTGGCGATGCTGACGGTGCTGATCATCCTGATCTCCGGCAAGGGCATCCGCCGCCTCTGGACCGACCTGGAGGGCCGCTACTGATGAGCCAGCCTCCCTACGCCCGCGACCTGGGCCTGATGCTGTGCCACACCTGCGGCCAGACCTGCCCGCAGGACGTTCACTACTGCCCGCGCTGCGAGGCCGTGGTGCATGCGCGCAAACCCAACAGCCTGAGCCGCACCTGGGCCTTCCTGGTGGCCAGCCTGATTTTCTACATCCCGGCCAATGTGCTGCCGGTGATGTATACCCAGATCTTCGGCAGCGGCAGCGAAAACACTATTCTCAGTGGCGTGCTGGAGTTCTGGCAGCACGGCTCCTGGGACATTGCCCTGCTGATCTTCATCGCCAGCGTGGTGGTGCCGTGCATCAAGTTCTTCGTCCTGGGGATGCTGCTGATCACCTGTCAGCGCCGCAGCCACTGGGCGATGCGCGAGCGCGCCAAGCTGTACCGTTTTATCGAGGTGATCGGCTACTGGTCGATGCTCGATGTGCTGGTGGTCGCCCTGGTGGCGGCGCTGGTGCAATTCCACGCCCTGAGCTCGATCGAGCCACGCATGGGCATCCTGTTCTTTGGTTTGGTCGTGGTCCTGACGATGTTCGCGGCCATGAGTTTCGATCCCCGGCTCATCTGGGATGTAGAGGTTGAAGATGTCTGATCATCCAGGTTCCAACGCTTCAAGCGCGCCAGCGAGGCCGGGCACCCCCGCGGTCAGGACGCGCCGGTTCAATGTTTCGCTGGTGTGGATCGTGCCCATAGTCGCGGCCCTGGTCGGCCTGTCGATGCTGGTGCACAAGTCGCTGTCGGCCGGGCCCGAGATCTCCATCAGCTTCCAGACCGCCGAAGGCCTGGAAGCCAACAAGACCCAGGTCAAATACAAGAACGTGGTGATCGGCAAGGTCACCTCCATCGCCCTGAGCAAGAACCGCAGCAAGGTGATCGCCAAGGTCGAGCTGGACCAGTCGGCGGAGTCCTTCACCGCCGCCGACTCGATGTTCTGGGTGGTGCGTCCGCGCATTGGCGCCGGCGGTGTATCCGGGGTCGACACCCTGCTGTCGGGGGCCTTTATCGGCGCCGACGCCGGCCGGGAAGAGAAGCGCAAGAAAAGCTTCGTCGGCCTGGAAACGCCACCACCGGTGACCTACGGGCAAAAGGGCAAGCGCTTTACCCTGCGCACCGATGACCTGGGTTCGCTGGACGTCGGTTCGCCGGTCTATTACCGGCGCATCGAAGTGGGCCAGGTGATTTCCTACAAACTGTCGGAAAACGGCAAGGGCGTGGACGTGCGGATCTTCGTCAACGCGCCCAACGACCAGTTCGTCACCACCGACTCACGCTTCTGGAACGCCAGCGGCGTGGACGTGACCCTGGGCGCCAACGGCCTGAAGGTCAACACCGAATCCATCTCGTCGATCCTCGCCGGCGGCATTGCCTTCGTCGAACCCAAGTACAGCCCCAACGCCAAGCCGGCCGAGGAAAACGCCAGCTACCAGCTGTTCGCCGACCCGGACACCGCACTGGCGCCGCCCGATGGCGACCCGTATTACATGCGCATGCGTTTCGACCAGACCCTGCGCGGGCTGGCGCTCAATGCGCCGGTGGAGTTCCTCGGGGTGAACATCGGCCGGGTGGTGTCGATGGACCTGGATTACGACGAGCAGAAAAAGAGTTTCTCGACCCTGGTCGGCGTGGTGATCTACCCGGCGCGGCTGGGCAAGGTCCATCAGCAACTGGAGAAGCTCAGCGGTGCCGACGAAAGCCGCGCCGGCTACCTGATCAGTACCTTTGTCCAGCATGGCCTGCGGGCCCAGGCGCGCAGCGGCAACCTGCTGACCGGGCAACTGCTCATTTCCATGGACTTCATCCCCAACGCCAAGCCGGTGGCTTTCGATCCGACCGCGCGGCCGTTGGAGATCCCTACCGTACCGGGCGGGCTCGACAAGCTGCAGGAGCAGTTGCAGCGAGTGGTGGAGAAGATCAGCAAATTGCCGATCGATGCCATCGCCAACAACCTCAATGGCAGCCTGACCGAGATGCAGAAGACCCTGGAGAACGTCAACGGCAAGGTGCTGCCAGAAATGCGCAACACCCTGGAACAGACCAAGAAAACCCTGACCACGGCCAACGACAGCTTCGCCGAGGACTCGCCGCAGCGCCTGCAACTGGGCCAGGCGATGGACGAAGTGCAGCGCACCGCCCGTTCGGTACGGGTGCTCACCGATTTCCTCAGCCGGCATCCCGAAGCACTGATCCGCGGGCGGCTCAAGGACAATCAGCCGGACGCCTACAAATCCTCGACCTCGTCTTCTCGTGAGCCTGAATCGGAAGTCCAGCCATGAAAAAAACTCTCGCGTTGCTGATCGCGTCCCTGGGCCTGGCGGCCTGCAGCTCGGCGCCGACCCACTACTACACCCTGATGCCGCCGGCGCCCGAGCCGGCGCCCGCTGGCGTCGCGGCGCCGGCCCTGCAGTTCGAGATGGCCGGGGTGCGCATTCCGATGCAGGTCGACCAGCCGCAAGTCGTGGTACGCCAGGACGGCGGTACCCTGGCGATCCTGGAAACCGCGCGCTGGAGCGCGCCGCTGGTGGACGAGTTCCACGATGCCCTGGCCAGCCAGATGGAGCAGCAACTGGGCACACGCAACCTGGAAGGCCTGCCCAAGTCGGCGGGGCAGCCAATCCTGTCGCTGCAGACCGATGTGCGCCGCTTCGAATCGGTGCCGGGGCGTTATGCGCTGATCGACGTGGTGTGGAACCTGCGCCTGCGCGGTGACGGCGTCGAGCGTCGCAGCCTGACCTGCAGCAGCCGCATCAGCCAGCCGGCCAGCGTCGAGCTGTCGAGCCTGGTCCAGGCCCATCAGCGGGCCATCGACGAACTGGCCAAACGCATTGCCGGCACCGCCAAACGCTGGGCGCAGAACCCGGCCACGCGCTGTTCCTGACACCCATCCCCTGTAGGAGCGAGCGGGCTCGCGATGCACGTAACGCGGTCGATCGAATGTACCGCGTACCTCATCGCGATCCCGCTCGCTCCTGGCGTTTTGGCGCGGCTTAACGCCGTGCCGACAGCTGCTGCGGCGCAAGGAAGGCGTCGTGGAAGTAGTCGCGAAACGCCTGCATCGCCGGGGTGAACGCCCGTTCGCGATGCCAGGCCAGGCCGACGCTCATGGGTGTCACCGGGTCGCTCACGCTCAGGGTTTCGATGCGTTTGCCTTCCAGCGACCAGGGGCGGTGCACCAGGTCCGAGAGGATCGCCACGCCGCTGCCGTTGGCCACCATGCTGCGCACCGCCTCCACCGAACTGGTGCGCACCCGCACCCGGGGTTTCTGCCGGGCGTTTTCCCAATAGCGCATGGCGCTCTGTTCGGCTTCGTCGACGGTCAGCAGGATGTAGGGTTCCTGCGCCACGTCGGCGAGGCTGACGGTGGCGCGCTCGCACAGTGGGTGATGGCTGGGCAGCCACAGGCGGCGTTCGGAGTTGAATAGGGTTTCGGAGACGATGTCCGGGTGGGTGAGGTTGGCGGTCAGCACCACGGCCATGTCGAAGCGGCCTTCCAGCAGGCCCTGTTCGATGGCCTGGCGTTCCTGTTCGTGGACCTCGATGGTCACGTCCGGATGCCAGTGTTCCAGGCGTTGCAGGTGGTGCGGCAGGAAGTAGCCGATCACCGTGTAGCTGGCCGCCAGGTGCAGCACGCCGCTGGCGCGGTAGTCTGGCAGCGGGCTGTTCAGCGCATCGTCGACACTGCGCAGGATCACATAGGCGCGGTTGAGAAAATGCCGTCCGGCGTCGGTCAGGTTCATGCCCTGGGCCGAACGCAGGAACAGCTGCACGCCGAGCATGGCTTCCAGTTCCTTGATTGCCGTGGTCACCGCCGACTGGGAGATGTTCAGGTGGATCGCCGCCTGGGAAATCTGCCCAATCTCGGCGGTGGCGACGAAGTAGCGGACCTGGCGCAGGGTGAGGGACATCACGAATTCCTCAAGGCTTCTGTAGGAGCGAGGCTTGCCCGCGATGAGATCATGACAAACGCCACCGGACCAGACTCCTGAACCGGTGGTGTGATTACTGACGCCATCGCGGGCAAGCCTCGTTCCTACATGAGTGTCGGTATCTGTTTTTCAGAAGATGCCGTATCTGATAATAGATCTTCCCAAGGGGTCAAGGGCGGCCGTAATTTCCACTGCACGAAGTCACGAGCAGTTGGAGCAACAGCGATGCAGGCAGTGGATTTCAATTCGGACATGGGCGAGAGCTTTGGCCCCTGGACCATCGGCGATGGCGTCGACAACGAGCTGATGGGCTTCATCAGCTCGGCCAATATCGCCACCGGCTTTCATGCCGGCGACCCCGGCACCATGCGGCGTACCGTCGAGCAGGCCAAGCGTCTGGGCGTGGCCATCGGTGCCCATCCGGGGTTCCGCGACCTGGTGGGGTTCGGCCGCCGGCACATCAATGCCCCGGCCCAGGAACTGGTGGACGACATGCTCTATCAGCTCGGCGCCCTGCGCGAACTGGCGCGGGTCCAGGGCGTGGCGCTGCAACACATCAAGCCCCATGGCGCGCTCTACATGCACCTGGCGCGGGATGAAGAAGCCGCCCGCTTGTTGGTTGAACACCTGCAAGTCCTGGAGCCCGGGCTGCTGCTGTATTGCATGCCCGGTTCGGTGATTTGGCGGGTGGCCAGGGAGCTGGGCCAGCCAGTGGTCCGCGAGTTCTACGCCGACCGCGAATACGACCTCAGCGGCTCCATCGTCTTCACCCGCAACGTGCGCGCCCTTGATCCGGCCACAGTCGCCGCCCGTGTGGTGCGCGCTTGCCAGCAAGGCCTGGTGCGCACCGTGGAGGGCGAGGACCTGGAGATCGAGTTCGACTCCATCTGCCTGCACAGCGACACCCCTGGCGCCCTGTGCCTGGTGGAGGCCACCCGCGCCGCCCTGGACCAGGCCGGGATCGAGGTGCGTGCGCCGCGTTGAGTCCATCCGCGATCCTCATCCATAACACCAGGCGCGAAGACGCCGGGGTTCGCCGAAGATTTTTTGCCTGCCTTTCTACAACTATTCCAAGAGGAACAGACATGGCCGAACATTCCGTTATCACCCCCTTGCCGGGCACCTTCTATCGCAAGGCCACGCCCGAGTCGGCGCCCTTCGTCGAGGTTGGCGAGCGCGTCGACGCCGACACCGTGATTGGCCTGATCGAAGTCATGAAGCAGTTTTCCGAACTGACCGCCGGGACGGCTGGTCGCCTCACGGCCTTCGCGATAGAGGACGGTGATCCGGTGGAACCGGGTCAGGTCGTTGCCACGCTTGATGACCAGTGAGGGCAGGCCCATGACTCGAACCATCAGTACTCAAGCCATCAGCAAACTGCTGGTGGCCAACCGTGGCGAAATCGCCGTGCGCATCATTCGCGCGGCCAAGGCCCTGGGTATCCCCACCGTGGCTGCGTGCAGCGAAGCGGACGTCGACTCCATGGCTGCGCGCCTGGCCGATGAGGTGCAGGTGCTGGGCCCCGCCCGCGCCGACCAGAGCTACCTGAACGTGCAGGCGTTGCTGGGTGCCTTGCAGGCCAGCGGCGCCAATGCGGTGCACCCCGGCTACGGGTTTCTCTCGGAGAACGCCGAGTTCGCCGCAGCTGTGGAAGCGACGGGGGCGATCTTCGTCGGGCCCAGCCCGGACACCATTCGCCGCATGGGCGACAAGGCCGAAGCCCGGCGCACTGCCCAGGCCGCCGGGGTGCCGGTGGTGCCGGGTTCGCCCGGGGAACTGTTCGAACTCGACATGGCCCTGCAAGCCGCCGAGGCCGTGGGGTTTCCGCTGCTGATCAAGGCCTCGGCCGGTGGCGGTGGACGAGGTATTCGCCTGGCGGAAAACGCCAGCCAACTGGCGGAAGAATTCCCCCGTGCCCAGCGCGAGGCGCAGACCGCCTTCGGCAATGGCGCGCTGTACCTGGAGCGTTTTATCGGCAAGGCCCGGCATATCGAAGTGCAGGTGCTGGGTGATGGCAAGCACGCGGTGCACCTGTTCGAGCGTGAGTGTTCGCTGCAACGGCGGCGGCAGAAAATCTTCGAGGAAGCGCCATCGCCGGTCCTCAACAACCTGCAGCGGGAAACCCTGTGCGCCAGCGCCGTGCGCCTCAGCGAAGCTCTCGGTTACAGGGGCGCGGGTACCCTGGAATACCTGTATGACGAGGCCAGCGGCGAGTTCTTTTTCATCGAGATGAACACGCGGATCCAGGTCGAGCATCCGGTCAGCGAGCTGGTGACCGGCATCGACCTGGTCCAGGCCCAGTTGCGCATTGCCGGCGGCGAACCGCTGGGGTTGCGGCAAAGCGATATCCGCCTCAATGGCGCGGCCTTGCAGATGCGCATCAACGCCGAAGACCCGGCCCGGGACTTCTTCCCCAGCCCCGGCGTGGTGCAAGAGTTGATCTGGCCGCAGGAGTCGGGTGTACGGGTCGACAGTCATTTGTACCCGGGCTACCGCGTGCCGCCGTACTATGACTCGCTGCTGGCCAAGCTGATCGTCCATGGTCGCGACCGTGGCGAGGCCCTGGCCCGGGCGCGCATCGCCCTGGAACACTGCACATTGACTGGCATGGCCAGCACCCTGGGCCTGCATCGGGAACTGCTCGCCGAGCCCTGGCTGCACCACGCCGACTTCCACACCGGCACCCTGGAAACCTGGCTGGCCGCACGCCGTATGGGAGGTGCCGCATGAACACCGCGATCCGCTACAGCTTCGGCGCTGACGAGCACCTGTTCGCCGAGGTCAGCGACAGCATGTCCCTGGAAGCCTTCTTCAAGGGCATGGCGGTGACCCGCGCCGTGGAGCGGCTGGAGCTCGATGGCGTACTCGATGTGTGCCTGGCCAACGCCTCGTTCCAGATCCGTTTCGACCCCGACCGCATTGCCCCCCACGCACTGCTCGAAGCCGTGCAAGGGGCCGAGGCCGAGGCGGTGGCCGAGCGCACCCTGCACACCCGGATCATCGAGATCCCGGTGCTGTACAACGACCCCTGGACCCATGAAACCCTGATGCGTTTTCGCGACCGGCACCAGGACCCGAGCGCCACCGACCTGGAGTACGCGGCGCGGATCAATGGCCTGGTGGACGTCGAGGCGTTTATCGCTGCCCACAGTGGCGCGCCCTGGTTCGTGTCGATGGTGGGTTTCGTCGCCGGCCTGCCGTTCATGTTCCAGATGGTCGAGCGCGAGCGCCAGTTGCAGGTGCCCAAGTACCTGCGGCCGCGCACCGACACGCCAAAGCTGACCCTCGGCCACGGTGGCTGTTTCGGCTGCATCTACTCGGTGCGCGGCGCCGGCGGCTACCAGATGTTCGGCGTCACCCCGGCGCCGATCTACGACCCTCGGCAGAACCTGGCGTACCTCAAGGAACACATGGTGTTCTTCCGTCCGGGCGACATCGTGCAGTTCAAGCCCATGGACCGCGAGGCCTATGATCGGGCGGTGGCCGAGGTCGAGGCCGGGCGGTTCGACCTGCGCATCCGTCCGGTGGAGTTCTCCCTGGATGCGTTCCTCGCCGACCCGGTCGGTTATCCCAAGTCGTTGCAGGAGGTGCTGGCATGATCAAGGTCATCAAACCCGGCCTGGCTACCTCGGTGCAGGACCTGGGCCGCGAAGGTTACTACCACCTGGGCATTCCGCCGTCCGGGGCCCTGGACCAGTACGCCCTGAGCGCGGCCAACCAGCTGGTGGGCAACCCGGCTGGCGCGGCGGGGCTGGAGTGCACATTGCTCGGCCCGGAACTGGTATTCACCCGCGATGCGTTGGTGGCGGTCTGTGGCGCCCACATGACACCCAGGGTCGATGGCGTGGACATGCACCTGGACACCGCCTTTGCGGTCAAGGCCGGGCAAGTGCTGCGCTTCGATTTTCCCAAGGCTGGCGCCCGGGCCTACCTGGCGGTCGCCGGTGGCATCGATGTGCCGCTGGTGTTGGGCAGTCGCTCGACCTATGCCCTGGGCGGCCTCGGTGGTTTCCAGGGGCGGCGGCTGGTGGCGGGGGACGAGTTGCCGGTGGGTATCGACAGCGCGAAGAGCCGGCCGGGAGCCAGCCTGCCCATGGCCCTGCGCCAGGCGCTGGGCGGCGAGATCAGCCTGCGGGTGGTGCCCGGTCTGTACTACGAGCGCCTGACCGGCGCGGCCAAGGCCAGCTTCTTTGCCGAGCCCTGGACCGTGGGTTCGGAAGCCGACCGCATCGGCTATCGCTTCAAGGGCGGCAGCGCCTTGGGCTTCCAGCCACGGGAGCAGCCGTTCGGCGCCGGTTCCGATCCGTCGAACATCGTCGACAGCTGTTACCCCATAGGTTCGATCCAGGTGCCCGCCGGGCTCGAACCCATAGTGCTGCACCGCGATGCTGTGTCCGGTGGCGGCTACGCCATGATCGGCACGGTGATCAGCGCCGACCTCGACCTGATCGGGCAGATGCAACCCAACCAGAAGGCCCGTTTCGTCGCGGTGACCCTGGAAGAAGCGCTGGAGGCCCGGCGCTCCTACAAGAAAAAGCTCGCCTGTCTGAGCAAGCTGTTCCCTTCCTGATTCTGCCCGCCGCCTGGCGCGGGTAAATGCCAAAAGGTTGGTCGCCACCGCGCTTCGGTGCGGTGGCGG
Organism: Pseudomonas sp. RW409; assembly: GCF_003184125.1. Lineage (NCBI taxonomy): Bacteria > Pseudomonadati > Pseudomonadota > Gammaproteobacteria > Pseudomonadales > Pseudomonadaceae > Pseudomonas > Pseudomonas sp. RW409. The sequence continues at coordinate 431,843 of NZ_QHHP01000004.1, forward strand.
CTGCCCGCGCTTCAACCCTTGACTGGTCCTGGAGTTCACGCATATGGCTGCTTTATCGCAAGCGAATCAAACCGGGCAGGACCCGGCCAATCTCCCTGTCGCCGCGGATGCGCGCATGGGCAAGCTGTCGCTGACCATGGCCTGGTGGGCCGTGTGCAGCGCCATGTTCTACATCGTGGTCGGTGCGTCCCTGGCGTTGGCCCACGGCACCCGCAATGCGCTGATCGGCATGCTGCTGTCGGTGCTCTGCTATGGCCTGGTCAACAGCGTGCTCAGCCGTTTTGCCATGCGCAGCGGGTTGTCGGTGGCGCTGTTTTCCCGGCTGCTGTTCGGCAGCAGCGGGGCCTGCCTGGCGACACTGATCTTCTTCTCCACGGCGATCTACTACGCGGTGTTCGAAGGTTCGGTGATCGCCGTGGCGCTCAATCACCTGTATCCGCAGCTGGTGTATCCGCTGGCCGTCCTGCTGGTGGTGCTGTACAGCGTGCCGCTGGTTCTGGGCAGCGTGCAGCACTGGCTGGACAAGCTCAACGGGGTGCTGCTGCCGGTGTACCTGGGCGGGCTGCTGGTGGCGGTGGGGCTGTCGATCGCGCGTTATGGCTACCAGCCGCAGTGGCTGGATTTCGGCCCGGCCAGCCCCGGTGCCTTTGCCTGGTGGGACTGTTTCGTGGCGTACATGGGGGTGTGGATCCTGATGCTGTTCACCTTCGACTACGCGCGCTTCGGCAAGCCTGAAGACGCCGGCTACCACGGGCGCTGGAACTTCGGCATGCCGTTCTACGCGGTGACTTTCCTGCTCAACGGCGCGGCGGGCATCTACCTGGTCAGCAGCATTCCCCACGAAGGCGCGCTCAACGAAGTCTCGGTGGTGATGGCGATCCTGCAACTCATGGGGTTGTGGGGGCTGTTGTTCGTCTGGGCCACGCAAACCCGCATCAACACCGCCAATTACTACCTGGCGACCCTGAACATGCAGGCGTTCTTCGGCCGCTTCGGCGTGCGTGGTTCATACATGGTGTGGGCGCTGGCGGTGGGGGTGATCGTCTATGTGCTGATGCTGGCGGACGTGTTCGCCTATCTGCTCAAGGCGCTGGCCTACCAGGGCATCTTCGTTGTCGCCTGGGTTGGTGTGGCGCTGGCGCAGATCCTGTCCGGGCGCACCGAGGTGGCGGCCATCGAGCGTGTCGCAGCGTTCAACGGCGCGGGGCTGGGCGCCTGGTTCGGCGGGACCGCCCTGGGTCTGTTGCTGATGTGGGCCGGCGGTGGGCTGGCGAGTTTTTCCGCACCGCTGACCGGGGTGCTGGCGTTTGTCTTGCAAGTGGGCCTGTCCAGCCGCAGCCGCGGCAGATTGCCTGCCATCAGCTGAGATCCGATCTGTAGGAGCGAGGCTTGCCCGCGATAAGGCTGCGACAGACACCACCCGCTTCGAATCCTTGAACGGTGTAGTGACCACTGACGCTATCGCGGGCAATCGAGCGTCGACCGGCCGCTCCTACCAGGAGAGGTAGTGTTCAGAACAATTGGGTGAACAGCCAGTACAGGCTGCCGGACAGCAGGATCGCCGCCGGCAGGGTCAGCACCCAGGCCATCAGCAGGTTGCGGATGGTCTGCATCTGCAGGCCGGCGCCGTTGGCGACCATGGTCCCGGCCACACCTGAAGACAGCACGTGGGTGGTGGACACCGGCAGGCCGAACATGTCGGCGGCGCCGATGGTCAGCATTGCCACGGTTTCCGCCGAAGCGCCCTGGGCGTAGGTCAGGTGGGTCTTGCCGATCTTCTCGCCGACGGTGACCACGATGCGTTTCCAGCCGACCATGGTGCCCAGGCCGAGGGCGATGGCCACGGCGATCTTCACCCACAGCGGAATGAAGCGCGTGGCGTTGTCGATCTGCTGCTTGAACAGTTGCAGCTTGCCCTGGGTGTCGGCGTCGAAATCGCCGACCTGGTTCTTGTCCATCAGGCGGATGGTTTCGCTGCTCAGGTACATGTCGTTGCGCACGTTGCCCATGGCTTCGGCCGGCACCTTGGCCAGGGAGCCGTAGCCCTTCACTTCGTCACCGATATGGCCGGTCAGGGCGGCCAGGGCCGGGACCAGCTGCGGCGTGGCTTCCTTGCTGCGCACATAGTCGGAAAGCACCGCGCGCGGGTCGGTGGGGGCCGGTTGCGGGGCGCTTTTCACCAGGGCTTGCTGGGTGACTTGCGCCACGGCGGCGAATTGCAGGGCCTGGTCGGCCGGCATGGTGCGGTTCAGCGCGTAGGCCATGGGCAGGGTGCCGACCAGGATCAGCATGATCAGGCCCATGCCTTTCTGGCCGTCGTTGGAGCCGTGGGCGAAGGACACGCCGGTGCAGGTGACGATCAGCATGCCGCGAATCCACCACGGCGGCGGGGTGTTGCCCTTGGGCGCCTTGTACAACGCGCGGTTCTTCACGAACAGGCGCAGGGCCAGGAGCAGCAGGGCGGCGAAGGCGAAGCCGATCAGCGGCGAGAACAACAGGGCATAGCCGACCTTGGTGGCCTGGCTCCAGTCCACGCCGCTGGTGCCGTCGCGGCCGTGCATCAGGGCGTTGGCCACGCCGACGCCGATGATCGAGCCGATCAGGGTGTGGGACGACGAGGCCGGCAGGCCCAGCCACCAGGTGCCGAGGTTCCACAGGATGGCGGCGATCAGCAGGGCGAAGATCATCGCGAAGCCGGCCGACGAGCCGACCTGCAGGATCAGCTCCACCGGCAGCAGGGCGATGATGCCGAAGGCCACCGCGCCGCTGGACAGCAGCACGCCGAGGAAGTTGAAGAAACCCGACCAGACCACCGCGAAATGCGGCGGCAGCGAGTGGGTGTAGATCACCGTGGCCACGGCGTTGGCGGTGTCGTGGAAACCGTTGACGAACTCGAAGCCCAGGGCGATCAGCAGTGCCACGCCGAGCAGCAGGAACGGGGTCCAGGTGGTGACTGTGGTGCCCAGCTCGTGCATGTCGTGCATCAGGCTGTAGGCGGTGAACAACAGGCCCATGGCGAGGATCGCGAAGAACACCACGAGGGTGAAGGGGCTGGCTTTTTTATCCAGCGGCGGTCTGGCTTCGAGGACGGGGGAAGGGGAGGCGGCGGTCAGTGAAGGGGTGGCCATTGCCGGACAATCCTGTGGGAGAAAGGAGTGTCGCCCATGATCGTTGCCAAATATTACAGAGAGACTGCCTCAGGTCAGTGTTTGGGTGAATCCTTTAACCACTGGTCAAGAAGCCGCGCCCTTTTCTGTAGGAGCGAGCGGGCGGCGATCCGACTTGCCCGCGATGGCGTCGGTAGCTGCTGCCGCAGGCTGCGATCGGTCTGGGCCGGCCGTGGCGGCCTTGAAATCGCCGGAGGTCCTGCGGACCTTGCGCAGCCTGCGGCAGCGGCTACAGAGAATGGGGCCTACATATCCTGGCGCTTGCGAAACGCCCAGCGGCCGGCGATGACGGTGAAGGTGGCGACCAGCGCGACGAGGATCCAGAAACCTTCCGGATCCCCGGAGAAGGGGATGCCGCCGACGTTCATGCCGAAGAAGCCGGCAATGATGTTGATCGGCAGCGCCAGCACCGTGACCACGGTCAGGGTGAACAGGGTGCGGTTGGTCTGTTCGTTGATATTGGCGGCGATCTCTTCCTGCAACAGCTTGATCCGCTCGCCGAGGGCGGTGAGGTCGTTGATGATCAGGGCGAACTCCTCGGTGGATTTGCGCAGCTCCTTGACGTCCTCCTTCTGCAACCATGGCGGCGGCCGGTTGAGCAGCCGCAGCAGCGAGCCCGGCTCCAGCGCCAGCAGGCGTTGCAGGCGCACCAGCACCCGGCGCATGGCCCCCAGTTCCGCGCGGTTGGTGGAGATCCGCGCGGCCAGCAACTGGTCTTCGATCTGGTCGACGTTGAGGCTGGTCTTGCGCACGATCTGGGTCAGCACTTCACCCTGGTCGCGCAGCAGGTGCACCAGCAGTTCCAGGGGCGAGCGGAAACGTTCGCCGGCCTTGACCGAGGAGCGCAGCTTGTCCACCGAATGCAGGGGTTGCAGGCGCGCGCTGACGATCAACCGGCTGCGCACGCAGACCCACAGGGTGGAGATGTCCGAGGAAACCATGCTGCCGAAGTTGAACACCACGTCGTTGACCACCGCCAGCAGGGCCGAATCCACATGCTCGATGCGGGTCGAGCGCGAACCTTCGTGCAAGGCCTCGAAGAATTCTTCCGGCAGCGCCAGGTGGGTCTGCATCCAGCGTTCGCAGGCGGCATGCGCCAGGTTCAGGTGCAGCCAGACAAATTCCTCGCCATCGTCCGGCTGTTGCAAGGCTTGCAGGGCCTTGGCCGAATCCAGTTCGCGACCCCGCTCGCCGGGTCGAAACGCGAAGCCGTAGAGCAGGCCGAACAGATCCGAATCGCGATGGGCATGGTCGATGCTGTGGTTCATGGAGGCTCGCAGGAGGGAAGGCACCTGTAGGCGGTTTACAGGTTCACTTGGGCCCGATCATCGCAAGGCCGCATGACCATTTTGTGACGGTTTGAAGTGCAACATTCAGCACCTATAACCGGCTGTCGGAGGTCCTCAAGAATGCCTCTTTCAGGCCGATCACGCATACGACGACTGCGCGACCGGCTTGCCCTGGTTCGCCTGACAGGGATGTTCGCACGCTACCCATGCCCGCCTCGGGCGTGCTCTATCCCTGTTGAGAGATCTCATTCGATGTCCTTGCAAAAATCCCTGAGAGCGCAAGTCCTGGCTTTGTTGAGCGGCAGCCTGCTGGCGATGCTGTTGATCGCGCTGGCGTGTTTTCACTTCCTGTCCAATGGCGTGCAAGGTTATCGCGAGTTGATCGAGGGGCCGCTGCGCACCTCGCAGTTGCTCGATGAAGCCAACCTGCAATTCAAGGTCCAGGTGCAGGAATGGAAAAACGTGTTGCTGCGTGGCAAGCAGAGCGCCGAGCTGAGCAAATACTGGCAGCAGTTCGAGGATCGCCAGCGCGATGTGCAGGGCATTCTTGGCCAGTTGGCGGCGGAGCCGGGCATCGATGCGGCGCTCAAGGGCCGGATCGAGCGCTTGCGTGAAGAGCACCGGGTGTTGGGCACGGCGTACCAGAAAGGTCGCGATGCCTTTGTCGCCGCCGGTGCCGATCCGGCCGCCGGCGACGCCGCGGTCAAGGGCGTGGACCGCGCCGCCAGCGAGCAGATGAGCGAACTGGTGAGCGAGCTGCGCAAGCAGGGCAGCGAACAGTCGCGGGACATCAGCGCCGGCGCCCAGCGCACGGTGTGGATCGGCCTGCTGGTGATGCTGGCCTCGGGTTTGCTGATCGGCCTGCTGAGCCTGTGGCTGGTCAACCGCAGCCTGGTGGAACCGATCCGCCAGTTGATCGACTACGTGGCGCAACTCAGCCGTGGGCGGATTGCCGAGCGCGTGGCCAGCAGCCGCCAGGACGAGTTGGGCAAGCTGGCGGTGGCCGCCAACACCTTGCGTGATTTCCTCGCCGAAACCTTCAGCCGCCTGCAGCGCAGCGGGTCCGACCTGGACAGCGCCAGCGGCGAGCTGAATGCCATTGCCACCCTGATGTCCCAGGGCACCAACGATCAGTTCAACCGCACCGACCAGGTTGCCACGGCGATGAACGAAATGTCCGCCACCGCCCAGGAAGTGGCACGCCATGCGGCGGATGCGGCGCGGGCCGCCGATGACGCCGACCAGTCGGCCCAGCAGGGCGAGCAGGTGATGCAGGGCACCATCCACACCATCACCCTGATGCGCGGTGAAATCGCCAACACCGCCGAGGTGATCCGCCGCCTGGAAGCCGACAGCGGGCGTATCGGCAAGGTCCTGGAAGTGATCCGCGGCATTGCCGAACAGACCAACCTGCTGGCACTCAACGCCGCCATCGAGGCGGCGCGGGCCGGCGAGGCCGGACGTGGTTTCGCCGTGGTCGCCGACGAGGTACGCAGCCTGGCGCAGCGCACCGCGGCATCGATCATCGAGATCAACCAGATCATCCAGAGCGTGCAGACCGGCGCGCTGGACGCCGCCCATGCGATCGAGAGTGGCCAGGCGCGCAGCGATGCCAGCGTCGAGCAGGTGACCCAGGCCGGCGCCATGCTGGAGCGGATTACCGAGGCGGTCGAGGCGATCCGCGACATGAACCGGCAGATCGCCACGGCGGCGGAGGAGCAGACTTCGGTGGCCGAGGACATCTCGCGCAACCTGACCGAGATCACCTCGATCGCCAGCACCAACCTGGATAACGTGCAACGCACCGAACGCGCCAGCCAGAACCTGCACGAGCTGTCGGGGCAGTTGAACGAGGTGACGGCACGCCTGAGTGCCTGATGCGTCGGTGAATAAAAAAGCCGCGTGGCCTTTCGGGCACGCGGCTTTTTTGTATTGAAGCATTACTTGTCTTGCTTGTTGCTCAGGACCTTGCCGGTCTTGGCATCCAGATCGACGTCCCACTCGACGCCCTTGGCGTCACGCAGTTCCACCTGGTAGACGTAGGCACCGGCCGCGGTCTGTTCCAGTTCGGTGTCGGTGATGCTGGCGGCGGTGGTGCCAGGGTGTTCGGCCAGTGCCGCCTGGTTGAGTTTTTCCAGGTCCATGATGGTGCCGGCCTTGAGCAGGCCCGGGATCAGGTCCGGGCGCACGTCGGCCTGGGCCAGGCCAGCGGTCAGGGTCAGGGCGGTCGCGGCGAACAGGGCAGTCAACGTTTTCATAGTGTCTTTCCTTGGGGTGATTCGTTTTGAGTGGGTTCAGATTAGCCGGCACAACTTAATTCACCCTTAATTCAGCGCAAGCTTTGCGCCGTTTGTTCAATTCCAGTGCCCCTCGGGTATTTCAAGCTGTGCTCTCGAACAGGAGAGGCAGTGATGAAAACAATGATCAAAGGCTTGTACGGTCCGGCGTTCTTTGCCGGCTTCATCGGCGCTGGCGTGTGGGTGATCGGCACGCCGGGGCTCGCTCCGGGCTGGTTGCTGTTGGTGTTCGCCGGGGCGCTCGGGGTGTCCTTCCTGGCGGAGTGGTGGTTGCCCTATGAGGTGGACTGGAACCGCCCGCAGCAGGATCGCCTGCGCGACGTGTTGCACGCACTGGTCAATGAAAGCCTGAACGCCCTGGGGTTGCTGCTGTTGCCGGGGTTGGTGAGCCTGCTGGCGTTCGATGGGCTGTGGCCGCGCGGCTGGTCGCTGTGGGCGCAGCTGGCGCTGGCGATTGTCATCGCCGACTGCGGCCTGACCCTGGCGCATTACTTCAGCCACCGGCTGTCCTGGCTGTGGCGCCTGCACGCGGTGCATCACAGCGTGCAGCGCTTGTATGGCTTCAATGGCTTGATGAAACACCCGCTGCATCAGTTGCTGGAAGCCAGCGCCGGGCTGTTGCCACTGCTGTTTTTGGGAGTCCCCTTGCCGGTGGCGCAGTTGCTCGCATTCGCCATCGCCATCCAGCTGCTGTTGCAGCACTCCAATGTCGACATGCGCCCCGGTCCCCTGGGCTGGGTGTTCGCCTGGGCGCCGATGCACCGCTTTCACCACATGAAGTACGGCACCGCCGGCAATGTGAATTTCGGCCTGTTCTTGAATGTCTGGGACTGGCTGCTGGGCACGGCGTTTTACTCTTCGACCTACCCGATGCGCCAAGGCGACCTGGGCATCGGTAGCCAGCCGGATTATCCGCAGGCGTATTGGCAACAATTGCTCGCCCCCTTCAGCAGGCAAGCCGTCCATGAGGAACCGCCGGTGCCCTTGCCGCTGCGGCGTTGAGTCAGTCCAGCAGGCGCAGCTCGATGTGTTGCAGGGCCTGGCGCGCGGTGACGCCGAACAGGGTTTTCAGGGTGCGGGAGAAGTGCGCGGAATCGGCAAAGCCGGCGCCATGGGCCGCCTCGGTGATGGCCTGGCCCGCCAGTACCAGGCCCATCGCCAGGCGTAGGCGCCGCCACAGCACCAGGCGCCGCACCGGCAAGCCGAGCTGGCCGCTGAACAGCCGTTCGAGCTGGCTCAGGGACAGGTGCGCATGGGCCGCCAGGGCGCTGGCCGAGACCTTGCCGGCCAATTGTCGGTCGAGGGCGGCCAGGGCCTTTTCGATCCGCCGGTCCTGCAAGACTCGGCGCGGGCAACGCTGTAGCGCCTCGGCCAGCGCCGGCAGCGTCAGCTCGACACCCAGCAGGCTGTGTTGCAGGGCCTGGGCGTCAATCGTCAGCGGTTCGGCGTAGAGGGTGAACAGGGTCCCGGGCGCGTCGAGGATGGCATGCCGTTGCATGGCCGGGATGAACACGTGGCGGGCGGTGCAGGGCTGGCCGTCGAGGCTGACGGTGACTGGCGCAGCGGGGGCGAGGATAAGTTGATGGGCGTAGTGGGCGTGGGGCGCGGTGCGCCCCAGCTCGCCCTGGATCAGTCCGTAGTCACGCCCGAGCCACAGCTGGCCTGTCCACTCGGGCGTGCGCACGGCGACCGGCTCAGTAGCCGTTGGCCTCGAGCAGCTGGCTCACGCTGCCGCTGGCCGGACGCTTGACGTACTTGAGCAGCTCCGAGGCGCGGTTGGTGAAGATGCCGTCGACACCGGAGTCCAGGACCTTCTTGAAGTCCACCGGCTCATCGATGGTGTAGACGTGCACCAGCAGGCCCTGGTCGTGGGTGAACTGGTTCATCCAGGGTTGCACCAGGTCGAAGTAGCTCTGGTCGCCGCCATTGGTCAGTGCCGCCGACGGGCCGGTGCCGATGGCGCCCTGGGCCTTGGCGTAGCTGACCCACTGCTCGAACTCGGCCTTGTCCTTGGGTTCCTGCTTGGCGTAGTAGGCCGCCTTGTCCTTCTCGCCGCTGTTGGCGAAGGTCACGTCGGACTTGGGCTGCATGCCGCCTTCACCGATCCACAGCAGGAGGATCTTCGGCACCTTGGGCATTTCTTTCTGCAGCAGTTCCAGGCTGCTCTTCTCGAAGGTCTGCAACACCACCTTGCCTTTGCCCTGGCCTACCGCCAGGTCGCTTTTCGCCAGCTTGGAGCCAGCCGGGCTGAGCCAGCCGCGGTCCTGGAGTTTTTCCTTGAGGTCGTGCTCGATGCCGGGGAACTGCTGGGGCTCCTTGGTCTCGATGTACAGGCCGGGCTTGTGATGCGGGTTGCTCTGGGCGATGTCGATGATTTCGTCGAGGGTCAGGATCTTCAGGCCGACGTAGCTCGCACGGGCGCGGTCGGGATAGGCCTGGTTGAACCAGCTGCCGGCGTCGAGGGTTTTCAGTTCGGCCATGGTGAAGGCGTTGGCCGGGCTGTCCTTGCGCTCGGGAAACTTGCTGGCGACGTCGGTGGTGCGTTGCAGGTTGTTGTCATGCAGGGCGAACAGCACGCCGTCCTTGCTGCGTTGCAGGTCCATTTCCAGGTAGTCGGCACCCAGGTCGCGGGCCAGCTTGTAGGCCGCGGCGGTGGACTCCGGTGCATCGAAGGACGCGCCCCGGTGAGCGATCACTGCCGGGTGTGGAATGCCTTGGCTGACAGCCAGTGCGGTGGGGCTTGGGCTGGCGGCCTGTGCCTGGCCCAGGCCAAGCATCAGGCTCAGCATCAGGGCGCTTTTGGTGAAGGTGGCAGGCATGGTCGAGGTCCTTTCGTGGAGGGCGGTTTTCAAAGGACTACCTTTTAACAATTGAATGGCCGTTGTGCTATCGCGAAACCGACATAAATCTGCACCTGCGGCAAATTTCCCGACGCTTTTGTGGGGTGCTTTGCAGTACGCTTGCGCCCTGAAGTTTCCCCGTCAGAGGGAAGCCCTGGAACAAGTCCACTCTTGCCCTGCGTGTAAACCATCGATCACCTGTCCTGCGGGACACTCAGTGAGGTTTACCATGCGCATCACATCCGAACTCATCTGCCAGGCCGCCGACCAGCTCAAGGGTTTTGTCGGTTTCAACCGCAAGAGCGGCCAGCATATCGTGCGCTTCAGCGAAGACTCCTTCGGCATGGACGTCGCCGACGACGCCATCACCCCCGCCAGCGAATTCGTCTGGGCCACCGCCGAGGGCCAGGTCATGGTGCTCAAGCGCGAGCTGATCCAGTTGCTGCTGGAGCAGAACATCGACGAGCGCATCAACATCAGCGAACCCTTGCGCGTGTACATGCGCCGCACCGACCTGCCGGAGATTTCGGCGGTGCGCAATCGGCTGCCGGCGGCGCAATAGTCCAGGCGTCACGCTTGGCGGGGGAGAGGTCTCAGCGTTCGAACAGATAGGCGCGTTCGACCTTGCACACCCGGGTATGACAGGCCGCGTACCAGTCGCTGCGCCCGCGTTCACGGGCGATGCAATGCTCGGCGTGTTGCTTCCAGGCAAGGATCGAAGCCTGGTCCCGCCAATAGGAGACGGTGATGCCGAAGCCATCCTCGTTACGCGCGAACTCCATGCCGAGAAATCCCGGCTGCTGTTGCGCCAGCTCGACCATGCGTTCGGCGGCCTGTTCGTAGGCCGGGTCCGGCTCGCGGCGTTGGGCGCTGAAAATCACCGCGTAATAGGGCGCCTCGGGTGTGCGGGCGATCATGGGTGGCGCTCCAGGCAAGCGGCGAGCAGGGCGCTGGCCAGGGGCGGCACGACGCCTTTGAGCGCCGCCCGTTCCGGCTGGAACAGGGTGGCGATGAAAAACCGATGGTCGCGCAGTTCCACCGCCCGCAGGTCGCCGGCCGAGTCGTAGCCGCTGGGGCGCAGGTTGTGCTCGAGCAATTGCGCGGCGAACTGCGGGTTGACCCCGTAGCGACAGCGATAACCCTCGCTGATCTGGCGCTCGCCATAGGCTTCGGCGATGCGACTGCCTTCACACAGATGAATGCTGTCGGTGGCTTCCACCAAGGCGCAGGTCAATGGCGTGAGCACGGCGCGCTCGGCCTCGGGATGGGTTTCGCCGTGCTCGGCATCGGCCCAACCCAGCACGTTACGCGCGTACTCCAGCACCGCATGCTGAAAACCGCCGCAGGTGCCGAGGAAGGGCCGCTGCTGTTCGCGGGCAAAACGGATCGCCCGCAAGGCACCGTCCATCGAGCGGTAGGGGCTGGCGGGCACACACCAGATGCCGTCGAACGCTTGCAACGGCTCGTCGCAGGTCAGGCTGTCGGTGGCCATCCAGCGATAGTGCACCTTGAGGCCGGTTTCCTCGGCGGCCATTTCCAGCGCCCGGGGAATGGCCTGGTGCGCGATGACCTGAGGGTCGTAGTCGCCTACCAGGGCGATGTGCAGGATGGGCGGACGTGCGATATGCGGCATGGACTTCTCCCGGTATGGCCAACGCTTGTGGGTGGTTGGCCGTCACTATAGATTGGCGTTCACGCATTCAATATTGGCGTTTATCCAAGTGATCAATGCAGCTACGCACTATCGGCTCGACTACCCCGACCTGTCGTTGATCCTCGCCCTGGTGCGCGGTGGCTCCCTGGCCCGCGCGGCGGCGTTGTTGAAAGTCGATGTGTCCACGGTGTTCCGTGCGGTGCGTCGTCTCGAAGCCGCGCTGGGCCAGCAGCTGTTCGACAAGAGCCGCGCCGGCTACCTGCCCACCGGCCTGGCCCGCACCCTGGCCGAGCAGGCCGAACGCGCGGAACAGGCACTGGACGCGGCACAGGTCGGGGTAGAGCAGGGCGGCGCGGTGGTCAGCGGCACGGTGCGCCTGACCTGTACCGATTCGGTATTGCAGGGCCTGCTGTTGCCGGCGCTGGCGCAATTCATGCCGCGTTACCCGGCACTGGCCCTGGAGCTCAGCACCTCGAATGATTTTGCCAACCTCAGTCGGCGCGACGCCGACCTGGCCCTGCGCCTGACGCGCACACCACCCGAGCACTTGGTAGGCCGGCAGCTGCGGGCGGTGTCTTATCGGGTCTGTGCCAGTCCGAGCTATCGGCAGTCGGTCGGGGCGACGGAGGATCTGGCCGGGCTGACCTGGATCGCCCCGGACGATTTCCTCCCGGACCACGCCACGGTGGCCTGGCGTCGGCAGGCGTTGCCCGGCGTGGTGCCGGGCTATCGCTGCAACAGCATGCTGGCGGTCAGCGAACTGGTGAAGGCCGGACTGGGCGTGGCGGTGCTGCCGGATTTCCTGCTCGATGACACCTGCGTCCTGCAACCCTTGAGCGATCCACTGCCGGGCTGCAACACCGCGCTCTGGCTGCTGACCCGGGCCGACTGCCGGGCGCTGCGTGCGGTGGTGACGCTGTTCGACGAATTGAGCCAGCGCCTGCGCGCGCCGCAGTGAGTCATGCCTGGGGCGGGGCCTTGTGCAGGACGTGCTGGTGCATTTCCGAGGTCAGGCTTTCGATGCGTTCGGTCAGCTGTTTGGTCATCTCGGTCAGGCGGGTGTTCTGCTCCAGCAGTTCGAGCAGTTGCGCGGTGTGTTGCGCGGCTTGCGCCTGGCGTTCGCTGTTGGCGATAGCGATGGCTTCGCGGTGCTGGGCATCGGCATCGGTCTGGGCTTTGTCGCGCGCGGCCTGGCGGGTTTGGGCCAGCAGGATCAGCGGTGCGGCATAGGCCGATTGCAGGCTGAAGGCCAGGTTGAGGAGGATGAACGGGTAGACGTCGAAGTGCGTCACGCCGCTCAGGTTGAGCCCGACCCAGATCAGCACGATCAGGGTTTGCGCGCCGAGGAAGGTCGGGGTGCCGAAAAAGCGGGCGAAGGCTTCGGCCTTCAGGGCAAAGCTGTCGGTGCCGAAGGTCGGGGCCAGATGAGCATGCGGGCGGTGAAAGCGCAGATGGTCGACAGGGGCGGCTGAGGCTGTTTCGGATGGGGTCGGGTTCATGGCGGGCTCGGGGCGATGGGACTGGCGGTCACTATAGCCCGTTGCCCGACGCCTTCCCTGGCGTCGACACCGTTGATTGATAAACGCCGGTTTAGAGCGTGGCGCGTTCGTTGGCGAACATGCTCACGGCCTGCACCGCCTCGCTGGCTCCGTCACGAATCTGCAGGATCACCGTGCCGGCCTGATCCGCCAGGCCCACACCCTTGGCAGCCCGGTCCCGGGTGCCGTCCATGCTTTTGATGGCCTGCTGGGTTTCGTGCTGGATCATGTCGATCATCCCCGAGATTTCCGCGGTCGAGCCGCTGGTGCGGGCGGCCAGTTGCCGGACTTCGTCGGCGACCACGGCAAAGCCGCGGCCCTGGTCGCCGGCGCGCGCGGCTTCGATCGCCGCATTGAGCGCCAGCAGGTTGGTCTGCTCGGCGATCGCGCGGATGGTGTTGACGATGGCGGTGATCTGCTCGGAACGCTCGCCGAGCTTGGCGATCAGGGTCGAGGAGTCTTCGATGTTGGCGGCGATCTGGCGCATCTCGCTGGCTGCCTGCTGGATCACCGCGGTGCCCTGTTCGGCGACTTGCCGGGTTTCCACCGAGATGTGGTAGGCCTGGGTCGCGCTCTGGGCGTCCTGGGCGTGTTTCTCTACCATCGCGGTCACGTCGGAAGCGAACTTCACCACTTTGCACAGGCGGCCAGCGGCGTCGTACACCGGGTTGTAGTTGGCCTCCAGCCATACCGATTGCCCACGTTTGTCGACGCGCTCGAACTGCCCGCTGAAGAACTCGCCCTGGTTGAGGCGCCGCCAGAAGTCCTGGTAGGCGTTGCTGTTGGCCAGCTCGGGTTTGCAGAAGATCCGGTGATGCTTGCCCTTGAGTTCGGCAAGGCTGTAGCCGAGGCGATCGAGGAAGTTCTGGTTGGCCGTGATGACGCTGCCGTCGAGGTTGAACTCGATCACCGCCATGGCGCGGTCGATGGCGTGCAGCTTGCCCCTGGACTCGCTTTCCTGCTGGATCTTCTCGGTGACATCGAGGGCGTACTTGACCACCTTGAAGACCTTGCCGTCGCTATCCCTGATCGGGTTGTAGCTGGCTTCCAGCCAGACCGGCTGGCCTTTGGCATTGACGCGCTCGAAGGTCCCCGATTCGAACTGGCCGTTTTTCAGGCGGGTCCAGAGTTCGCGGTATTGAGTGCCGCGGGTGAATTCGGCGTTGCAGAACTGGCGATGGGGCTGGCCGATGACCTGCTCTGCGCGATAGCCCATGGTCTTGAGGAAGTTGTCGTTGGCCCTCAGGACCGTGCCTTCCAGGTCGAACTCGATCACCGCCATCGAGCGGTCGATGGCCTCGAGCAGGCTGGCTTGCTGGGCGATGGTGTGGTGCAAGGCGTCGATGGTTTTGTTATGGCGGTTGAATAGCATGATGGCTGGTGCTCAGTGGGAAAAACCTGGAGTCAGTCCCTGTTGTCTGCGCCTGCATGCCGATAGCCCCGGGGCCTCGGCCTTGTCTGCTCAATGCCAGCATTCCATGACTGGCAGATAACCCTTGGAAGGGCACGACCCTGTCCGGAGCGTACCCTTGCCCAACGTCTGAGGAGAGACGCTGGGCCTGCGAGTTAATTTAGGGAAGTTATGTTGCACGGCCGAGAATGGCTGGCTCGGCTTTTTTGGGATAACCGCATAGCGGCATTATGCCGGCTTGGCTCGGAGTGGTGTTCGTGAAAGTTGTACAAAATGTTGGTTTTTTACATTTTTGTATAACTTTTCAGGGGCCGGTCGGCACGGCAAGAAGGGTGTCGGTTACCGGACTGGCGGCGGCGACTTTGTTGCGCCCGGTGTTTTTCGCGGCATACAGGGCTTTGTCGGCCTCCATGAGCCACATTGCGGCATCGCGCAACCCCGGGTGCCAGGCGGCCAGGCCGATGCTCAGGCTGACCCTGAGTTGTGGTACGCCCGGATGGCGATAGTTGCCGAAGACTTCCCGCAGCCGCTCCAACACTTCGCGGGCCTGCTGGATCGAGGTCTCCGGCAGGATCACGCAGAACTCATCGCCGCCATAGCGTCCGGCCAGGTCGTCCTGGCGCAGGTTGAGCTTGAGGTCCCGGCTCAACTGATGCAGCACGGCGTCGCCGAGGATATGGCCGTAGCTGTCATTGATGTGTTTGAAATGATCGATGTCGATCAAGGCAATGGTGCCGTGGCAGCGTTGTTGCTGGCACTTGGTGAACTTGAGGTGCAGCAGGTCTTTCCAGGCGCCGTGGTTGAGCAGGCCGGTCAGGCTGTCGGTGCGGCTCAGCGCGCTGAGGGTGCGTTTGTGCTCGGAGAGCTTGATCGCCAGTCGGTAGCAGACCATGCCTACTGCCATCGGATAGAGAGTCAGCATCGGCAGGCAGGCGTATATCTGCAACTGGGTGGCATGTCCGGTGAAGGCAGGACCGAGCAACCACCACGAAAGCACGACACCGCTCAGTTGGGCCACGGAGCCATGGATGAACAGGCGCAGGCCACCGGCTGCGACGTTGTTCATCGCCATCATGGCCAGAATGGTCACCGTGGGCAGCGGATTGAACTGCATCGCCGCCGCCCAGAAACCACCGAAGAGCGAGTCGCACAACACGTTGCGGCGTTCGGCCTGGTAGGGAAAGGTCGCGCGGCTTGAGATCAGGTACGCCAGGTGTGGCCAGATAAAACCGTTGAACAACAGGAACAGCCAAACCCAGGTCGGTTGCGGTACCGGGTACAAGCCGGCGAATACGCTGAGGCTGCCAATCCCCAGCCCGACGATCCTTGGCAGGTAAATACGTTTGGCAAATGACAGCCCTTTGCCTTGTTGGTTATCCATAAATTTCCGCGTCAGCCCGGGTTTGAAACACCTTGTGGTGTTTTTATTGGCCGTCACCCTTCATTGGGCAAGGCGGCGAACATTGTCATTTATTCCAAGAAGAATAATCAGTGTCCTTGCAGGCCATTTAGTGGAACGAGCGTACGCGAACGCCCATTGCAGAGCGCTTGGTGCGAGTCGAGGCAGCCGGCAGAGCCGCGGGCTGGAGCAACCGGCGGGAAGGGCGTCAGGCTTGATAGCAGGCCAGGAACATGTCCAGCGTGGACTCGACGACGTGCTGTCGTTCGTCTTCCTTGAGGGGGGGCTGGTTCATGGTGATCTGCGGCCAGAAGGCAAACGCCTTGAGCATGCCGTGGAGCTGCTGGGCGGCGAAGTCCGGGTCCAGGGGCTTGAGCCGGCCATCCGCCCGGGCCGAGCGAATCCACACCATCAGGCTTTCTTCACGCTCGCCCATGCGCGCCACCATGTACTGGGCGCGCTCGGGGGAATGCAGGGTAGCGGCAATCGCAACCCGCGCCAGGTTGAGGAAGTTGTCATCGGCCAGCAGTTGCAGCTTGGCCATCAGCAATTCCCGCAACTGTTCACGCAGGGTTAATCCGGGGTGGTAAAGAATGTCCGCTTGCGCCCTGATGCTCGCCCATAACTTATGCATGATCTCGGTGAACAACTCCTCCTTGCTGGGGAAGTGGTTGTACACCGTGCGCTTGGACACTCCGGCCGTTGCCGCGATCTTGTCCATGCTGGTGATATCGAACCCGCTGGCGTGGAATTCGGTAATCGCCGCCTGGATGATGGCTTCGCGTTTGAGGTCGGTCAGGCGCTTTGGAGCTGTCATAAGTTGGGTTCGATGGCGGTCGTTGGCAGTTATCCGGGGCAGTTTACTTAGTCCCGGGTTTGTTGCAATCTAGAAAAACTACACTGTGCAGTGTAGTTCATGACAGAAAAAATGATGGTCGGCTGACGCTTGCGTGCATTGGCCTTTGTCGTTCCGCAGAGAATCACCGGAGCCTTGTCGGGTTCCTTGGAGTCACTGATTCATGGCCACTCTCTCTTCCCGTGCAGACAGCGCCTCACGCCCCGAAACGTCCCTGCAGGAACAAGGTGCGTTCCGTAATCATGCGCCGGTCCGGCGTGCCGGGCTGGGCAAGACGCTGGGTATTTTCTGGCGCATGTTGTTCCACAAGCCGCGTAACACCCGTCCGGTCGGGGCCATCCCGGTGCAGCCATTGACCCACGAACAGCTGCTGGCGGCGCCGAACCAGAGTGTCTACCGCCTGGGGCATTCGACGGTGTTATTGAAGCTGCACGACAAGTTCTGGATCACCGATCCGGTGTTCGCCGAACGCGCATCGCCGGTGCAATGGGCCGGCCCCAAGCGTTTCCACCAGCCGCCTATCAGCCTGGCCGAATTGCCGCCGATCGAAGCGGTGATCCTGTCCCATGACCACTACGATCACCTGGACCACCAGACCGTGCTCAAGCTGGCGGACAAGACCCGCTATTTCCTCACGCCCCTGGGCGTGGGCGATACCCTGGTGAAGTGGGGCGTACCGGCCGACAAGGTACGCCAGCTGGATTGGTGGGAAGGCACGGAAGTCGATGGCATTCGTTTTATCGCCACGCCTTCGCAGCATTTCTCCGGGCGCGGCCTGTTCGACGGCAACAACACGCTGTGGGCGTCCTGGGTGATGATCGATGGCGACACCCGGATCTTCTTCAGCGGTGACAGCGGTTACTTCGACGGCTTCAAGCGGATCGGCGAACGTTATGGTCCTTTCGACCTGACCCTGATGGAAACCGGCGCCTACAACGTCGAATGGCCGGGCGTGCACATGCAACCTGAGCAGACCTTGCAGGCGCACATCGACCTCAAGGGGCGCTGGTTGTTACCCATCCACAACGGCACGTTCGACCTGTCGATGCATGCCTGGTACGAACCGTTCGACCGCATCCTCTCGCTGGCCTGGGAACGCAGCATCGCCATTGCCACGCCGCAGATGGGCGAGGCCTTCAACCTGGCGCACCCGCAGCGAGGGCACGCATGGTGGATGGAGGTCGACCCTGTGGCCGAGCAGGTAATGGCGAGCGACCTGTAGACCCTTCATCGGCTACTCCCTGGGCCCGGCCATCGCCAGGTTGCCGTGTCTGGGCCTGGGGAGTATCTAGAGAACTCCCCCAATACCCTCGACGGACCTGGTGATGGCTTATCGGCTTCATCTGTTTGGCGCGTCCGGTTCCGGCACCACGACCTTGGGCCAGGCGCTGGCCCAGCGTTTGGCTATCGCGCACTTCGACTCCGATAACTTCTTCTGGCGCCCCAGCGAACAGCCTTTCAGCCTGCGTCGTCCCCGGGACGAGCGCATCCAGCTGTTACAGCAGCAGGTGGCCGGGTTGGACAGCTGGGTGCTGTCCGGCTCCCTGTGCGGCTGGGGCGACCCGCTGATTCCGGCCTTTACCCATGCCATTTTCCTCCGCCTGGACCCCGAGATCCGCCTGCAGCGTTTGCGCGTGCGCGAGTTTCAGCGTTATGGCGAGCAGATCCATGAGGGCGGTGCACGCCATCTCGCTACTCAGACCTTTCTTGCCTGGGCGGCCGGCTACGACACGGGGGGCCAAGGCACGCGCAGCCTGCGCCGGCATGAGAGCTGGATCACCGGGCTGAGCTGCCCGGTAATCCGCCTCGATGCCACTCACCGTTCGGTGCAGGCATTACAGGAAGAGGTACTGAGCGCCCTGGATCACTCGATCATGGCGTAGTCGGGCCGTTCCATCGGGTTGGGTGTGGCGCCCTTGATATTCATGCCACGTCCCGGGGCGAAGCCGGGGAAGAACACCAGGCCTTCTGCTTCCAGGCGAAAAGCCAGTGCCAGCCGGGTCACGTCGAGCAAATCGCCGCCCGCCTCGTAGCGGCGAATGGCGGCGACCGAGACGCCGGACTCCCGTGACAGATGTTCCTGGTTCCAACCCAGCATGGCGCGGGCTTGAATGCAGTGTTCTGGGGTGAACTGGAAAAGGGCGATACGTTCCAGGGTGACTTTCATCGCGAGTGAGGCCATGGGTTTTCTCCGGAAGCGGGTGAAGATGAGTTGATAAAGTACTGTTTATTTGTACAGTTGTTTTGCGCCTGGATCAAACTCATTTTGCCGATCGCCCCAACGTCTTCGTGACAAGGCTTGTCCCGGCGCTATGCCCCGGTTTCCAGGTAGGCACTGGGTGGTTGCCCCGCTACCCGGCGGAACATAGTGGAAAAGGCGGCGGGGCTGTCATAGCCGAAATCGAGGGCGATTCGCGTCACCGCCTCGCCCGCGGCCAGTCGGGTCAAGGCCCTGACCACGCAGGCGCGCTGGCGCCACTGGACGAAACTCATGCCGGTCTGCTCGCGGAACAGGCGGTTGAAGGTGCGCAGGCTGATATGCAGCTGCTGCGCCCATTGCTCGGGGGACTGGTGGGCATTGGGCTGTTGCAGGAAGGCCTGGCACAGGGTGAGCAGGCGCGGCGTTTCGGGCAGGGGAATATGCAGGGGCAGGCGGGTGGTGCGGCTCAGTTCATGCAGCAGCAGGCTGATCAGCACACCGTCGCGTCCGTTCTCGTCATACACCAGCGGCAGATCCACCGCCTCCATCAGCAACTGGCGCATCAGCGGCGACACGCTGATCACCTGGCACTCATCACCCAAGGCCGGCATTGCCGCCGGTTCGATGTACAGGCTGCGGGTACTGACCCCGAGCATCAGCACCTCATGAGCCACCTGGGGTGGAATCCATACCGCGCGCTGTGGCGGCACCACCCAGCGGCCGTTCGTGGTGCTGACCTGCATCACCCCGGTGGCGCCATACAACAGCTGCGCACGACGATGGCTATGGCTCGGCAACAGGTGGCCGTGGGGGTAATCGGTACCGATCGCCACCACGGCGCGTGGGGTGTGATCCAGCCGGTCGATCGAAGTATCACGCATGGCGTCAGGCGTCCGCGGGTTGGCGTAAATGCGAACAGTATTGGCTGACTTGCTAAAGCCGGCCAAGTCCTGGCGCGCTATCGTCGAGGTCTTCTGTCAACGGAGGATCTTCGATGTTTTATCTATGGCTGGGGCTGTTCGGCTGCATGACCGGGATCAGCGCGGTGCTGTTCGGTTTCGGCGGTGGTTTTGTGGTGGTGCCGCTGCTGTATCGCCTGCTGCTGGGCAGCCACGATGCTGACGATGCCATTGCCCAGTCGGCCATGCATATAGCGGTCGCCACCTCGACCTGCGTGATGATCGTCAATGCGTTGATGGCCACCGGCAAACACAGCCGCGCCGGCAACCTGATTCGGCATTACCTGTGGCCGCTGGGTGGTTATATCGGGCTGGGCGCGATAGCGGGAGCGGTCCTGGCGATGGCGGTCAGTGGTGAGGTGATGCGTTACGCCTTTATCGCCTACCTGGCGCTGACCATTGCCGATTGCCTGATGCGTCGTGGCTTTCTCGAACAGGGCGACACCCGTGCGCCGCGCCGCCTGGGGCGACTGGAATACACCGGCGGCCTGGGCATCGGGGCCATTGCTACCTTCCTGGGTGTCGGCGGCAGCGTGATGACCGTGCCCCTGCTGCGTCGCTGTGGCCTGAGCATGACCCAGGCCACGTCCATGGCCAACCCGCTGAGCGTTCCGGTGGCCCTGGCCGGGACTCTCACCTATATGGCCCTGGCCGGCTTCAGCCGTTTCGATCTGGGGCCCTGGTTTATCGGCTATGTCGATCTGCTGGCCTTTGCCGTGTTGACCCTCGGTTCATTGCTGGGCATCCGCCTGGCCACGCCGTGGATCGGGCGCATTCCCGATCGGTTGCATGCGCGGGTGTATATCGGCCTGCTGGTGCTGGTGATGCTCGGCATGCTGGTCAGCTAAGGGCTAGCCCGTTGCCAACCCCGGTGCTTCACGAATGATGAAGTGGTCGAGGTTCTCGATGTTGGCGCTGAATACCCCGAACGTCTGTTCGGGATGCTTCTTGCTCGGCACCTGTTTCAACTCCGGGGTCACGCCATAAAAGAAGCAATACAGCTCTTGTTCGCTGTCGATGGCGTGCTTGATCTCTTCGAGGAAGGCTTTGCGCTTGCGGTAGTTCTCGATCAGTTTTTTGCTCAGGTAGACGTTGACCGAGTAGGGCTTCTTTTTCCCCTCGTCGGCCTGCTTGAACCAGACCTTCTGTTCGAAGTCGATGCGAAAGCTCTGGGTGTAGTCCTTGATCTCCTTGATCTTGCCCCAGTAGATCAACCCCTTGTTGTCCAGCAGGTATTCGATCTTTTTGAAGAATGAGGCATAGGGCGCCGTGTGCTCGCCGATCTTCAGCGGCATGCGCTTGAGCAACTCCTTGTCGTCGATATTCGACACAAAACACTCCACCGGATGGGCGAAGACGCTGGTCTTGTCCGGCGTGCTGGCCTGGGCCGGGTGAGGTGCGCGCGGGCTGGAGGAGGGGGCGGGCGCTGCAGTGCTTGGCGTGTCGACATCCGCTGGCGGGGTGGCGGGCTTGCGCGCATATTCGCGGCGGGTCAGGA
>NZ_QHHP01000004.1:452960-492725 GCF_003184125.1 Pseudomonas sp. RW409
CAGTCAGGTCTGCTGACGGTTCGCTACAATAGTTCAGATGTGCTGGAAGCTAACCTCCTTTCTGAGAGCGGAAAGCGGTTGTTTGAGATGTTTGTTTACGGTCTGCTGGGTTCGCCAGAAGATAAGTCACCGCCACGGCTGGTCAGTGCGCGCGTGCCATCACCGATTCACTTCATGGATAAACCGGACAATGTGATCTCATTGGTTAATCTGGAAACCGTGCGTCAGGTTAGCCGCGATATTGGACAGTATCTCGATCCTTTGCGCTTTCGCTCTAACTTCTACATCGACGGTGTCCCGGCCTGGCGGGAGTTCGATTGGGTGGGGGGAGCACTTGCCATTGGTGATGCTGTATTTCAGGTAGACCGGAGGAATGCGCGATGCGCCGCCACTAACGTTAATCCGCGAACAGCGACACGAGACATTGGCCTTCCGTCGGCGCTACGTCGGCTCTATGGGCACACGGATCTTGGAGTCTATCTCATCGCAAATAACAGCGTCCGTGTACGCTGTGGTGACAGCGTTTATCAGATAGGGCATTCAGACTGAGAGTACGAAGAGCACAGGCCAGCTACCTCCCAACGTCTTGTGCAGTAGCATAACTGCGGTAGTAGCGCCGACAGTGTAGTGGTCAACTAACCTCGGACACGACCGATTCAACGTATTCGGGATATCCAGCCGTTCGGCCGTTGCTCGTTTGTACGCATGAGAGCCTGGTTATTTGCTCACAAGCTCAAGTTCGCGCATTAAGCTACGTGCCTTGAACCGGCCCAGTGGCTCACCGTCTTCACGCATCATCGACAAGATGCTGCGGCTGTCCGCAACACTGCGACTTGTGTGAACAGTTCATTGATGCGACTGCGCAGCCGAAGCCGCTCAATATCAGGAGTCTGGCGTCTGGGACGCTGGGCGGTGGGTAACTTCAACCACCTTGCACAGCCAATCAACCAGCTCGTGAACGCTCAGCTGGCCAATCAGCGCGAACGCTTACGATCTTCCGATATCAAGAGCGAAGTAGATTTTTTAATGTTGCTGCCCGAGGTGTTCATGGGCAATACGGCGGAAGAAAGGTTAGCACTACTGTTTGGAGGTCAGGCGCAGCGCCAGGTAGTACTGAGGTGTTCTGCCTGGCCTGCGTGCCGTATCAGTGCGGCTGCAATCCGCTGAAGAAACGGCTGAAGATATCTTCGCCTTCGACCGGCTCACTGCCTGCGATCATCGCCAGTGCCAAACCCAGCGCCGAACTGTGCGCTGTATGGCCGCTGCCCCCGTCGGCTCGCAGGTCGAGCACCAGGGTCGGGCAACAGAACAGCGCCAGACGCATGACCCGCTCCCAATCCGTCGGTAGCCAATGCCTGTCACGTAGCGCGGCCAACAGCGGTTGCCAGTAATGACGGCTTTTGCTCTCCAGGAACGTGCTGCGCAACGGCGTCAGCTGCCAGTTGTGCTCGACGATCAGTTGTTCGCCCTTGATGCTGGCCGTTACGTGAAACTGACTGGCGACCCGCGTTGGCTCGTAGAGCCACACCGGATGAGCAAAGATGTTGTGGAACGTCGCCTTGATTTCTGCCAGCAGCGCCGGGATCTGGCGACCGGCGAAGGCAGGGTCGAAACTCACCAGACGCGGAGCCTGGCCGCTGACTTTCTCGTACCAGATATTGGCGTTATGCGCGTCGCCGTGGGCAGTGACCACACCATGATCGGCCAGCCGCTGCGGGGCTAAACGCTGGCCGCTCTCGGCAAACAACTCGCCGAGCGAAGACGCATAAGTTACGCCATTGATCGTCCAGCGCAGATCCTTGAGTTGATCCCACTCGACCACAGTGCCTGGGAAAACAAAGGTTTTACCGACGTAGGCGCGCTCGACACGACCGCCAAAACCGGGAACATTATTGGCCGATACCAGGCGGTGATGAAACAGCTGATGTATCGGTTCCCGGCAGACCGCGTCCGCATCTCCTGGCCCCAGAGTGCGCAGTACGCCGGCCAGTCCATCGTGATCGTATTGGCGCTGGGCCTCGACGACCTGAGACATTTCATTCCAGGCCTGGCGCTCCTCGATGTCACGACAGACGTCGGCTAGACGCAGGTTGTCGCGCAAGGTGTAGAACAGGATCTGCCGGCCCGGTTCGCCGCATGCAAACAGGGGCACGTCAACTCGATAACCCGTATCGCGTAGCAGTTCGGCGTTGTAGTACTCCTCAATGGTTTTATCCTCGCCTTCTTCATTGTGGTACTTGAAGAACAGCTGACGCGCATCGCTTAGGGTGACGCGCCCGTTGAGAGAGTTGAGGCTGTACTGATCTCGATTGATGATCAGATCTGTCGCGGTGACTCCGATCACCTCATCGACCAGTTGCATGAGCTTGGCGCGCGCTCCAGCCCAATCGCCCTGACGGGCGAGTGTCCGGGCCTGTGCGGCGAGTGGTTCGGGAGTAGGGGGCATGAAGGTGTTCCTCATTGAAAAGTGGGGGCAATGATGAGAGGGGGGGGCAAGGACGCGTGCAGGTGTTGACTGTCTCTGGGTTCAGATACTCGCCAGGTAGCCACCGTCGACATACAGCACTTGCCCGGTGATGTAGCTGGCCGCGGACGAACAGAGGAACACTGCGGCGCCGGCCAGGTCGCGCAGTTCACCGAAGCGCCCGAGCGGGATCTTTGCCTGCATCTGCTCGCGCCAGCCGGCATCCTGATAGAACTCATCGGTTAAATCGGTATGGAAATAGCCAGGGCCGATGGCGTTGACACGAATGCCGGACGCAGCCCATTCGGCAGACAGGGCCCGGGTCATGCCAAGTAGCCCGGATTTGGAAGCACCATAGGCGGTGGCACCCGGCACGCCGACTTCGCTGGTCAGCGAGCACAGGTTGAGGATGCAACCGCCACGCACCATCATCGCTTTCGCTGCATTCTGCGCACAGAAAAAGCTACCCTTGAGGTTGGTGTCGACGATCCGGTCCCAGGTCACCTCGTCCAACTCCAGGGCTGGTTTGATCTGCTCGACTCCGGCATTGTTGAGCAGAATGTCGATTCGGCCTTCGCGCTGCAGTAATTGCTCGAATGCGGCAGTGCGAGACTGTGCATCGGTGACATCCAGGTACAGCGTCGAACACGTTCCGCCAGCGGCTTCAATGGTCGCAGCCACCTCAAGCATGGCTGCCTGGTCGCGAGCGGCCAGCACCACCCTGGCTCCTGCTTCGGCCAATGCGATGGCGAGCGTCCGCCCTATGCCTCGCGACGCGCCTGTGACCAACGCCACTTGCCCATTCAGGGAAAAACCTCGCATCAGGTTGCTCATGACCCAATCCTCAGGGTTTGATAATGGTTTTCAAGGCTCCAGCGTTACCGCATGGAAGGTCGCGGTAGGCGCCAAGCCCCTGTTCCAGTGAGATCGGTTCGCTGATCAAGGCCTGTAACTTCGCAGACAGGCGAGGCAGCAGTTCGAGGGCCTGATGTTGTTCGTCGCGAAAGACGCTGCAGCCCAGCAGATCGATTTCGCGCTCGACCAATTGATTGATATTCAGGTTCGCGGCGCCATGAAACAGCCCGACCAGCGCGATACGCCCGCCAGATGCCACATTGGCGATCAACTGCTCAAGGACCACTGGCGAGCCGGTTGCTTCGATGCACCAGCGCGGTTCGCGACCGTCACAGGCCTTGCGGACTTGCTCAGCATTAAAGGCTACCGGTTGCACCCCCACCACTTCACGCAACAGGTCTGCTCGAGCCACATTGCGCTCGACCAGCAGTACCGGATGCTCGCCTAGTTCGCGCAACAATAATGCTGCGAGCCCGCCGATGGTTCCGCCTCCGGCGATTAGCACCGGTTCGCCGGGGGCGGCCGCCAACCGGTTGACCACTCGCAGGGCTACCCCCAGCGGCTCAGCCAGAGCGGCAATTTCGTCGGATACACCGGCCGGCACCTTCAGCAGGCGATGAGCTGGCTGAACACTTTGTTCGGCAAAACCGCCATCGCAGACCTCGCCGACGAAACCCAATTGCCGGCACAGGTTGCCTGCGCCATCCAGGCAGTGATCGCACTCGCCGCAGATGGCCCGAGAATCCACTACCACCCGTTCGCCGAGGGCAAAACCCTCTACGTCCTGACCCAGAGCAATAATCTCGGCGCAGAACTCATGGCCCGGGGTGACTGGCAGTTGCGAAATCCACTGACCGGTCTGGTAGTTGTGAAGATCGGAGCCGCAGATCCCCGCTGCACGCACCGCCAAACGCACAAAGCCCGCCGGAGGGGGCGCCGGCTCGGCGACCTCCTCGAAACGCAAGTCGCCCTTGCCGTAAAACCTTATCGCTCGCATATATGCTCCTTGAAAGCCTCAGGTGTGGAAGGGCGTGCCTTCAGTCACTGGGCACCCGCAACTCAGGAGCGAGCCTTGAGGATTTCAAGGCGCAACGGCGACACCGCCAACGCATGTGCACTGAAGCCTTCGTAGATGGCAAAGCCATGAGCCTTGTCGGCCAGCGGCTGGTAGCCGGCGTGAGTCACATAGCCAACTGAGATACGTTTCATGTAGTCGAACACTGAGAGCGGCCCGGCGGTTTTCGCCGCACCGTTGGTTGGCAATACCGCGTTCGGGCCAAGGACGAAGTTGCCTAGGGTCACGGGGGTGTAGTTACCCAGCAGAATCTCCCCGGCGTTGCGAATCCGGCCCAGTACTGCCATGGGCTCTTCGGCAAGAATCTCCAAGTGCTCGGGGGCGTATTGGTTGACGAATTCGATCGACGTGGCGAAATCTTTGGTCAGGACGATCCCGCCGTGCTCGCCACATAGAACGCTTTGCGAGAACTCGGCACGTTTCGGCTCTAGCCTGGCCCAAAGCCCAGGTAGTGCAGCCATGGCCGCTTCAGCGACTGTACGGCTATGAGTGACCAGGTAGGCCGATGAATCAGGGCCGTGTTCGGACTCAATGATCAAATCCAGTGCGGCCAGTTCGCCATTGGCGGTTTCATCTGCGAGGATCAGGCTTTCGCTCGGGCCGGCAGGCACGCCGGGGTCGATCAAACCGGACAATTGCCGCTTGGCAGCCACTACCCAAGGGCTGCCGGGGCCAACAATCTTCAGGCACTTGGGCACACTTTCGGTGCCATAGGCCACGGCTGCAACACCCTGAGCGCCACCGCATTTGTAGACTTCTCGGATACCAACCAGACGTGCCGCCACCAGGGTCGCATCGTCTACCTTGCCATCCGGACCGGGTGGGGTGATTACCACCGGCCGCGGTACGCCAGCGACCACTGCGGGTATCGCCGTCATCAACAAGACGCTGGGAAACGACCCCTTACCGCGTGGCACGTAACATGCGACCGAATCAATGGCCACGTGCCGATCGCCGGCGAATGCACCCGGCTGCATTTCCTTGAGCCACATCTCTTCAGGCTTCTGCGCTTCGTGGAACGCACGGATGTTTTCGGCGGCATATTTGATTGACTCGATCACCTTTGGGTCCATGCGGGTGAAGGCCGCTTCGAACTCACTCTCTTCGGCGCGGATCACCATCTGCTCAGCGCTGACTTTGTCGAACTCCTTGGCAAACCGTTGCAAGGCGGCATCGCCTTCGCGTCGCACGGCCTCGATGATCGGCTTGACCTTTTCGATGAAGAACGCAAGGTCGGCTTCGGTGCGTTGAAACAGCTCGGGGGGCAACTCACTGGACGCGCTGAGGTCATGGAAAGTTGGTTGTTTCATGGGGGTTCCTCGTAGGTGCAAGGCCACGCGGAGGTGGCGGACTGAGAAGGTCATGCAGATTCAACAGTGTCTTCACGAATCGAGCGCAGCACTTGTCGTTGCAAAGAGATGAAATCGGGGCTGGTGCTCATGTCTTCGTGACGCGGGCGGGGCAGCGAGACTTCGTAGGTGCTTTTGACAGTGCCGGGGCCCATCACGACGATGCGGTCGGAAAGGTAAACGGCTTCCTCTACGTCATGGGTGACGAACATGACCGTGAGGCGATGGGTTTCCCAGACCTGGGTCAGCAGCTCCTGCATTTGCCGGCGGGTCATGGCGTCCAATGCACCGAAAGGTTCGTCCATCAAGAGGATTTTCGGTCGGTAGGATAAGGCGCGGGCAATCGCCACTCGCTGCTTCATACCCCCCGAAAGCTCGTTCGGGTAAGCCTGAGCCGCGTGGTTCAGATTGACCTGCGTCAGGTGCTCATCGGCAAGCGCGCGGCAATCACTGGCGCTGTATCCGGCGGCCTTGAGGGCGAACTCGACGTTTTCTCGAGCGGTCAGCCAGGGCAGTAGGGTGTAGGACTGAAACACCACGCCGCGATCCATGCCGGCGCCGCTGATCGCAACGCCGTCGACGCAGACCGAACCATCGTCATAGTCCTCCAGTCCGGCGGCGATGGAGAGCAGGGTGCTTTTGCCGCAGCCGGAGGTGCCGACGATGGACACGAATTCGTTGTCGGCCAGGGTCAGGTTGATTCCCTTGAGCACCAGTCTAGATTGCTTGGCGCTGTAGAAACTCTTGGTCAACCCATTGATCTGCAGGGTGCTCATGGGCGCCTCCGGTTGTAGCGAAAGAGGATTTTCTCGGCGGCGCGCATGGCTTGATCGGTGACCAGCCCGAGAACCCCGAGCAGCAGGATGTAGCCGATGATCGTGTCGGTCTGGAAGAAGCGCTGTGACACGGTGATGCGATAACCTAGGCCTGAAGTGGATGCCACCAGTTCAGCCAGCACTAACCAGGTCCATGCCCAGCCAAGGCTGATACGCAGGGCGTCCCAGATGCCCGGAAAGGCGCTCGGCAGGACAATCTTCAAGAGAATGCGACGGTCCGCCATGCCCAGTGTTCGGCCCAGGCCGATGAAATCTGCTGGGACCCGTTTGACGGCATCCATCACCATCAACACTTGTTGGAAGAAGGTGCCCAGCCAGATGATCAGGAATTTTTGGAAGTCGCCGGTACCGCTCCAGAGAATGCTCAGCGGCACAAAGGCCACCACCGGCATGTAGCGGACGAAGTCCACCAGAGGTTCGAACGAGGCCTTCCAGAAACCGTAACAACCGGCCAGAACTCCAATCACGATTGACATCAGTGAGGAGACCAGAAAGGCGACAGCGATCCGATAGAGACTGACCTTCAAATCTGCCCATAAGGTGCCATCGGCGGCCAGCTTGCTCAGACGTAAGCCAACTGCTTCAGGGGTTGGCAGGAAGATCGGCGATACCAACCCCAGTCCACTGGCCAGCCACCAGGAGCAGGCCAGCAAAAGGAACACGCTAGCGGCGATGGCGATATAGCCGGCTCGCCCTGGCTGGCGACCAATTACGAACAGGTTCCCGCGCTTGCGGCGCGACACGATGGTCGGGGGGGTAGGCCTATCGTGTTTTGCTGTATCCACGTAACCCATTGAAACTCCGTACCGCTTTCAATTGACCAGCAGCATTCGACTGCCGCTGGTGGGTAATGCACTGGACGCCGGCGATGACGGTCGGCTGCCGATGTGCGATGACGTTCGCGTTGGGGATCACACCTTGGCGCGGTTACTTGAGGGCTTCGACGAACCGCGCATCGATTGTTTTGGTTGCGTCAACCGGCTGCTGTATCAAGCCGGCAGCAGTGGCTGACTTCAAGATGTGTGCAAAGGTCTCATGACTGAAACCTTGAGTGAGTTGTGCCTGGTTATCGGCAAGGCTGTAGAAGTGCACACCGTCGAAGGCGCTGGCCAGATCTGTGGCGGTCGAGCCGACGGCTTGAGCAATCACTGCGCGGTCGGCCTGAGTATTGTTCTGGTAATGACTAAGCGCTGCGTCCCAGGCTTTGATCATCGCCAGCACTTGTCCGGGCCGCTCTTCTAGCACCGAGTCACGTACCACCAGCACATCACTGATAATGCCTGGGTCGTCTTTGCCGCTGTAGAGCACATTGACTTTGGCATTCTGCTGTTTGGCGGCACTCAGGTAAGGTTCATACGTCACCGCAACCGGTACTTTGCCGGCGATCAGCGCTGCACCAGCAGTACTTGCCGGCATAGGGACTGGCTGGATGTCGCTCCAGAGCATGCCAGCCGAAGCTAGTGCGCTATGCAGCAGAATGTCGCTGGTAGTGCCTTCCTCGAACGCAACCTGCTTGCCCTTGAGCTCTTTGAGCGATTTGATCTCTGGCGCGGCAATGATCGCGTCGGCGGTCATGCTCTGATCGAGCATCAGTACGATTTTCACTGGAAGACCGGCCGCAACCATGCCCATGGCGGTATGGGTAGCGATGGTGGCCGCATCGATCTGCCCGCTGGCAAGGGCGGCGTTGATGTCTTTGTCCTCACTGAAGTTCACGATGCTGACGGTTTCCAGACCCTGTTTGCGGTACAGGTCGTGGGCTGCGGCGACATGCAGTTGGCCATACCCGAGCCAAGGTTCTACTCCGATTTTGAACGTGCCGGGTTCGGCTTTCATACCGGCGCTTGGTTGAGCAGCCACTGCTACACCGGCCGCCATCAAAGCGCAGGCTCCCAGAAGATTTCGCATGCCGTTCTTGAATCGCTCACTCATGACGTTTCTCGCTTGTTTGAGAGGATAGGTTCTGCTCGACTGACCGTGCAGCAGGTCAATCTCGTCCATTCATTACCGATCGGACGGGGCATAGAAGCGCGCTCGGTCGAGCCGTACTGACTGGTATATACAGGTATGCAGGTAGCGTGCCTATTTTTGCTTTCTCATCGCTCGATTGCTCAAGACTCTCTCTGCTGCAAGGGGCTTGAGACGTCGCCGGAGCTGGAATTACATCGTTGGTTATCCCTAGGCGCCTCTAAAATGTGCATGGAGTGCACCCGAAGATCCGTAGGAGGGCATGAGTTGGACAGGGTGCCCGAGGAAAGGAACTGCGAAAGAGGGAGCGCCTGCGCATCAGAATGCGATTTGCTTTGCTGTATAGACAGGCTTCGGAGTGCTGCCCCCCAAAAAAAAGAACCAACGCAGACAAACCTAGCGTCGGTCGAAAGCGATCCTTTACCGATCACGTTATCAGTAATCGTGGCTGAGACTCAGCTGTCGCGGTGAGCACCATTCATCGGCAGACGACTGCCGAGGCGATAGCGCGACGAGGGGTGAGTTAGCCGAACGTAGGTGACGATTTTGTTCTGGCTCCAAGTGCGACGTACTAGGACCAGGCAGGGTTCATTGGCGTCGATCTGCATGTGCTTGCTTTCGTCGCTGCCGGGGTGGCCTGCTTCGACGATATGTTCCATCTCATCAGGCCGGATGACCTGCAACAGATACCGCGCCGGTTGTAGTTGCTCACCAAATTCTTGCTGCAGGAAGTTCGGCACCAGTTCGGGATTGACGTAGCGATCCTCGAACTGCACCGGCACGCCTTCTTCGCTGTGCACGCAAATCAGGTGAAAAACCGACGAACCCGTGGGCAGCGCCAGGGCGGCGGCCACCGGCATCGAGGCCGCTTCGCGACCCAGGTGCAGCACACGGCAGCTGTAGCTGTGCCCGCGCGCGATGATTTCGTCAGCGATATTGGTGATGCGCAGCAGGTTCGATTGCGGTTTGCTTTCAGCGACGAACGTCCCGACGCCGGAGATCCGCACCAAATGGCCTTCCTCGGTCAGCTCGCGCAAGGCCCGATTGACGGTCATGCGCGAAATGCCCAGCTCTTGCACCAGGCGATTTTCCGACGGGATCAGGTCTCCGGGCTTCCATTCACCGCTGCGCAGCTTGTCTTGCACAAAGTCCTTCGCACGCTGATAGAGGGCTTGCGGTGCATTTTTGATCATGGGTCAGTCCACGCCTTTTTGAGCGGCAAGAACACTTGCCAGGGCTTTGAGAAAAAGGTCGTTATCCTCACAGCTACCGATGGACACACGCAAGTACTGTGTATACCCGTCTTCACGCCAGGGTTTGAGGATGACGCCCTTGCGCAGCAAGGCCTGATTGATGGTTTCGGCCGGATAGGGCGTGCTGAAGTACAGGAAGTTGGCCATCGATGGCGCCGGGCTCAATCCCATGTTTTGCAGGGCAATCACCATGTGCTGCCGCTCGTGGGCGACATGGGCGAGGGTGACCTGCAAATGCTCTTCGTCCGCCAGTGCTGCAATGGCCGCGGCCTGGGCCACGCGATTGATGTTGAACGGGGTGCGTAGACGGTCGATCAGGTCGGCCAGCAAAGGATCGCTGACGATGCCATAGCCGATGCGCAACCCGGCCAGGGAATACGCCTTGGAGAAAGTCCGCAGCAGGATGAACGGCTTGCCACTGGCCTGAATCAATCCGAGGCAATCGGGGTAATCCGCCTCGAAATCGGCGTATTCGTAATAGGCCTCGTCGAATACCAGCAAACATTGCGCCGGCAGCGCTGCCAATAACTGTTGCAACTCGTCGGCGTCGAGGGTGCAGCCAACCGGGTTTGAGGGGCAGGAGAACATCAACAGCCGGGTCTTCGGCGTCAGCGCCGCAATCATCGCTGGCACGTCGAAGCGACCCTCATCCGTCATCGGCACCCCTGACACCAGGGCTCCGGCGGCGAGGGGGTAAATGAAGTGCAGACCGAACGACGGCACTACCGTGACCACTTCATCGCCGTGGTCCAGAAACACGCGGCTGATAATACTTAGCAAATCTTCCGAACCATTGCCGAACACCAGGTGATTGCCCGGTACGCCGAGCTTTGCCGACAGCGCCGCGCGTAATTCCAGGCAACTGGCATCCGGGTAGAGGGCGATGCTGGAACAGGCTTTGACCATGGCGGCTGCCACCGCAGGCGCCGGACCCAAGGGGTTTTCGTTGCTGCCCAGCTTGGCCACGCGGGTCAGGCCGAAACACTGGCGTACGGCTTCGGAGCTGAGGCCGGCGTTGTAGCTGGCGAGATCGCGCACTTGGGGGCGTGCAAGGAGTTGCAGTTCAGCAGCGTTCATACCAGAGAAACCTCTTTGTTGTCCTGCCAGAAGGCATTGCGATCCAGATAGTTCTGCAGAAATTGCTGCAGGCGCTGGTGTTCGGAGTTGTGGAATATCTGCTGCGGCGTATCCTGGGTGACCACTTGGCCCTGGTCGAGGAACACAACCGAATCAGCGACCTGCGCGGCGAAGCCCATCTCATGAGTGACCACCACCATGGTCATGCCTTCTTTGGCCAAGGTCTTCATGACCTGCAAGACTTCGCCCACCAGTTCCGGGTCGAGCGCCGAGGTCGGCTCATCGAACAACATGATGTGCGGCTCCATCGCCAATGCCCGAGCGATGGCCACGCGCTGTTGCTGACCACCGGAGAGCTGGATCGGATAGACATCGGCCTTGTGCGCCAGACCGACTTTGTCGAGCATCGCCATGGCCCGCTGACGGGCTTCGGTCGTCGATAACTTGCGCACCCGCAGCAGGGCTTCGCTGACATTGCCCAGCGCCGTCATGTGCGGCCACAGGTTGAATTGCTGGAAAACCATGCCGACATTACGCCGAACCTGATTGATCTGCGCTTGCGGCGCGCGTTTGCGACCCTTGCCGTTATCCGGCACAAAGCCGAGCAACTGGCCTTCGACATAGATTTCCCCTTCGTCATACTCTTCGAGGAACGCCATGCTGCGCAGCAGGGTGCTTTTGCCCGAACCGGAAGGCCCGATCAGGCATACCACTTCGGAGTGTCGGACCTGTAGATCGATGCCTTTGAGTACACGCAGGGTGCCGAAGCTCTTGCCGACATTGTGCAGGCGCAGCATAGGTTGCTGGTCGCCGGGGAGTTGCTCGGGAGTCTTCATGGGGTCACCTTGTTTCGGGGCAATGGGTTTCAAGTGGTGTTGTAGGTCATTCATTGCGGTTGTCTGCTCATAAAGCCCCCGACCTTTGTTTCCAGGTACATGCCCAGGCGCGAACAGAGTTCGACCAGTAGCAAGTAGCCGATACACAGCACCAGCAGGGTTTCGACGAAAGCGAAGGTTTGCGAGCCGATACCGGTCATGACCATCGTCAGTTCCGGGATGGTGATGATCGACAGGACCGCAGTTTCCTTGCACAAAATCGTCACTAGATTGACCAGCGCCGGCAGGATGATC
Source organism: Pseudomonas sp. RW409 (assembly GCF_003184125.1). Lineage (NCBI taxonomy): Bacteria > Pseudomonadati > Pseudomonadota > Gammaproteobacteria > Pseudomonadales > Pseudomonadaceae > Pseudomonas > Pseudomonas sp. RW409. Next base: position 464,968 of record NZ_QHHP01000004.1, read on the forward strand.
ACCAGCATCTGCGGCAACTGAATGCGCAGGATGCATTGCCAGCGTGTAATCCCCAGACAGTCGGCGGCTTCCAGTTGACCGCGGGCCACCGACTCGAAGCCGGTGCGGAAGATCTCCGCAAAGTAGACACTGCCATAAATACCCAACCCCAGAACCCCGGCCGGAATCGGCTCCAGGCTGAGGCCGAAGGACGGCCCGCCGTAGTACACCAGGAACAGCTGGACCAGAAACGGCGTGCTGCGGATCACTTCGATGAACACCCGCAGCGGCGCCCGGATCAGGTTGTTGCCAAACAGCTGAGCCACGGCAATCAGCAAGCCGAGGAACAAACCGAGCACGACGCCGGCGGACCAGGTGCCGAGGGTGACCGCAAAGCCTTGGGCGATGTCATCGAGGTGTTCGGTGATGATCCGGTGATCGAAGATCATGAGCGTTGCTCCTTCATGCGTCGCTCCAGCAGACCGCCGCAGAACGCCAGGGGAATGTTGATCAGGCAATAGAAGCCGGCGAGCATCAGGTAGTTCTGAACAAACAGGTAATCGCTGGCCGCCAGGTTCTGCGCGGTGCGGGTCAGGTCAGCGAGGCCGACCACCGACACCAGCGAAGACGCCTTGATCAGCAAGATCATTTCGTTGACCAGCGCTGGCAACGTCAGGCGCACGGCTTGCGGCACGCGAATACGGATCAGCATTTGCCCGGTGCTCATGCCAAGCAGCCCGGCGGCCTCCAACTGACCATCGGGTATGGCGAGGAAGCCACCGCGCAGGATCTCGGCGATGTAGGCCCCGGCACACAACGACAGGCTGATGATGGCGGCGGTCAGAGGCGACACGTTCGGCAAGCCGACGCGAGGCAGGAAGTAATAGACGAACAGTAATTGCACCAGCAGCGGAATGCCGCGGAACACAAAGATATAGCCGCCACCCAGGCGCCGGAACAGCGGCACCGGCGATAGGCGCAGGCTGGCGACGATGATGCCGATGAAAAATCCGATCACCAGGGCCGCGGTGGAGACCTCAAGGGTCACCAGCAGGCTGGTCAGCAGCAGCGGCAGGTTCTGCAAAAATAAAGGCAAATCGAACATCGTGGCGACTCCAGCTCAGTTGACCGCCGGCCAGGGTCGGCCGGCGATCAGGAGCTCCAAGGGCAGGCGGATTTACCAGGTCGGGGTGAAGTCGGCTTTTGGTACATCCATCTCGGCACCCAGCCATTTCTTTTGCAGCGCGGCAAGGCGACCGTCCTCGTGCATTTTCAGCAGGGCGCTATCAAGGGCCGCGATCAGGCTTTTGGCGTCGTCATCCTTGCGGCCAAGGTAGGCGAAGTAGGATTTCTTGCCGAACGGCGGCAGGATCACCTTGAAGGCTTTGCTGCGCTCAGCGGCGACGTAGGAGATGTTAGGCAGCGAGTTGGCAACGGCAACGATGCGCTTGGCCGCGAGGTCGGCGTAGGCTTGGTTGTTGTCGACGTATTCGCGGATCGTGACTTTCTCCGGAAGGGTGGCGGTGAAGGTCTTGAGTTCTTCGAGTTGCGCCGAGCCTTTACCCGCACCTACGGCCTTGCCGGCAATGTCTTGTGGTTTGGTGATGGTGGTGTCGCTGGCGCCGACCATCAAGGCTACGGTGGCTTCGGCGATAGGCAGCATGAAGTGATAACGCTCTTTACGGGCCTGGGTCACGATGATGGGACCGGCAACCATGTCGAATTTCTTCGCTTCAAGCCCTGGTAATACGCTTGGCCATGGCAGGTCGATGAACTTCACCTTGACCCCCAACTCCTTGCCCAACTGATCGAACAACTCGGCGTTCAGGCCTTTCTGTTTACCGTTATCGGTGAAATCGAAAGGCGCAAATTGCAGCTCGGTACCCACCACCAGTTCACCGGTTTTTTTTACCTCCGCCAGTTGATCGGCGTGTGCAGCCAGGGACGCGACAGTCAGGGTCATAGCGAGGCACATGACGTTGAATCGTTTACTGAAAAGAGAATCGAGTTGCATGGTGTCACTCCTTCAGGGGATACGGCGAGGTTGGGTGTGAGTCCTGCGGTGATTCAGAAGGACAACAGCAGTTAACGTGCCACTCCGGTATATACAGGCCCTCAGCCGAGGATTTTTCCCGGATTGAGAATGCCGTTGGGGTCGAAGCAATCCTTGAGTTGGCGCATCACGGCGAGGGCTTCGGGGCCGACCGAGTGATGAAGAAACTCGCACTTGAGCAGGCCGATGCCATGCTCGGCAGAGACCGAGCCGCCCAATTCACCGACGGCGCTGTAAACCAGATCTTCGATGTCGAGAATCGGCGCTGGCTGCGGCAACGACACGCAGTCAACGGTCAGGTGCAGGTTGCTGTCACCGATGTGTCCGAAATAGACGCTGTGATTGCCCGGCCAGCGCTCGTCCAATCTTGCGCGACAGCGTTCGACGAAGTCGCCGATCAGGCCGATCGGCAGGCTGACGTCGAAATTCAACGGGATCATGCGGGTCGGAAACTCACCAGTGGCTTCACGGATTTTCCAGAGCCCCCGAGCCTGGCTCTGGGAGCTGGCGAGTACCGCATCGAGTACCTCGCCGGCGCCAAACGCTTCTTCCAGCGACGCTTCGAGCTGTTCCTGCGAACCGGCAGACTCAAGCAGCACATACAGCGGGTAGTCCATCGATAGCGGCGCTGTCGCGTTTTCCAGCCAGCTCACCCCGAGTCGAAAGAAGTCCTGCCACATCAATTCATAGGCTTGCGGCGTGCCGACGCTGCGCTGAATCCGCCGCAGCAGGCTGACGGCGCTGGCGTAGTTGGGCAGGGCGCAGAGCAGGGTGTTGGTCGGCCCGGGTTGCGGCGCGAGTTTCAACACCGCGCGGGTAACGATGCCCAAGGTGCCTTCACTGCCGATGAAGCACTGTTTCAGGTCATAACCGCAGTTGTTCTTGATCATCTTGTTGCGCAAATCGAGCACCCGGCCATCGGCCAGGACCACTTCCAGCCCGAGCACCAGGTCACGGGTCATGCCATAGCGAATCACCGCGTTGCCGCCGGCATTGGTGGCGATGTTGCCGCCGATCTGGCACGAGCCGCGTGCCCCCAGATCCAGCGGGAAAACGAAACCGGCGTTGAGCGCGGCTTGCTGGATCTCTTCCAGCGTGGTGCCGGCCCACACGCTGATGGTGGCTGCCGCCGGGTCGATCTCTTCGATGCCACGCAGGCGTTCCAGGGACAGCGCGATGTTGCTGGCCCGAGGCACCGCACCACCGGCCAACCCGGTCATGCCCCCTTGGGGAACCACCGCTTGCCCGGCGACATTGCAGATGCGCAGGGCGCTGGCGACCTGGGCCGTGGTGCGCGGTAACAGCAGCGCCGCGGGGCAGGCCGGGGCGTGGCCGGTCCAGTCGCTGTAGTGACGTTGACTGATATCGGCGCCAGTGATTACCGCGTCGTCACCGAGTGCCTGACACAACTGTTCGAGGGTGTGTTGTAGATCGTTCATCAGCTCAACTCACGGTCGGGGAACGAGGAGGAGGTCGTGATTAGGGCACGACAGTCGAGTTGTTTCAGGTCAGGAGTGCCAAGTAAGGACAAGGCCAGGCGCAGTTCTTGCGCCAGCAGGTCGAGGGCGTGGCCTGCGCCTGCCTGTCCGCCGATGGCGACTCCATAAAGCGTAGATCGCCCTAGCAGCACCGCATCGGCTCCGAGTGCGCAGGCTTTGAGAATGTCAGTGCCGCGACGGACACCGCTGTCGAGCAACAGAGCCAGTTTGCCTTTGGCCACGGCGGCAACCGCTGGCAGGCAGTCGAGGCTGGCGGGAACTCCGTCCAGTTGCCGGCCACCATGGTTGCTCACCACCAAACCATCGAGCCCGAGGGCTACGGCTTTCTCGGCATCCGCCGGGTGCAGCACGCCCTTGAGCAGCAATCGATGGGGCCAACGTTCACGTAATCGGGCCAGGGCATCCCAGTCGAGCCCGCTGTCCATCTGGCTACCGATAAACTGCGCGGCGCCTTCGATGGTGCGTTGTTCGGTCGGCAGATAGCGTTCGATGTTGCCTAGGTTCGGCAGACCATGTGGCCAAAGCGCCTGGGCCATCCAGCGCGGATGACGCAGTACGTCGAGCTTGTTGCGCAGGCTTAGTTGCCGGGGCCGGACAAAATTGCGCCGGTCCCATTCGCGGTTGCCCAACAGCACCGCATCGCTGGTCAATAGAAGGGTTTTGCAACCAACCGCGTGGGCGCGTTGCAACAAGTCTTCTCGGACGGAAGGATCACGCAGGCAATACAGCTGAAACCAGAGATTGACCTCCGGCACTGCTGCCACCAATTGTTCAAGGGAACTGGTGGACACGGTACTCAAGGTGAAGGGCAGGCCACGCGCCGTTGCGGCCCGGGCCAATTGAATATCGGCGTCGCGGTACAGCATCGCGTTGTAGCCGGTGGGACCAATCGCCATCGGCAGCGGCAGGTCTCGCCCCAACAGCGAGCACCGGGTTTGCGTGGCCGAGCAGGGCACCAATGTGCGAGGCAGCAGCGCGAGGTCTGCGAAGGCCTGGCGGTTACGCCGCAACGTCCATTCTTCTTCGGCGCCACCCTCCAGGTATTCCCAGGCGAAATGCGGCAAGCGCCGACGAGCCATGACCGCCAGCTCGGCAATGCTCTGTGTCCGGTGAACATCCAACCCTGAATAATAGCGACGCATGGCGATCCCCTAATGTGAGTATGGCGGCGCAGTGAGGCTGCGCCGATTCGATTGCTATCAGGCGTACAGGCGTGCGGCGGGCAGCCAGCGCTCGAACGCGGCAAATTCCACCCAGGCCCTGGCGGTGGCGATATCGGGGGCGAAGTAACGGTCTTCGTCGTAATGCGCGACCTCGCTGCGAATCATTGCCAGGACCTCGCCGAGCTTTTTCGAGGTCTTGAGCGGGGCATGCAGGTCCACGCCCTGAGCCGCTCCGAGCAGTTCGATGGCCACCACGGCGCTGCTGTTACTGGCCATGTCCAGTAGGCGGCGGGCCGCAAAGGTTGCCATCGATACGTGGTCTTCCTGGTTGGCCGAGGTCGGCAAGCTGTCCACCGATGCCGGGTGGGCCAGGGTTTTGTTTTCCGACGCGAGCGCGGCGGCGCTCACCTGAGCAATCATGAAGCCCGAGTTCAGGCCGCCTTCGCGCACCAGAAAGGCCGGTAGGCCGGAGAGCGCCGGGTCAACCAATTGGGCGATCCGCCGTTCGGACAATGCGCCAATTTCGGATATCGCCAGGGCCAGAACGTCCGCGGCCATCGCCACGGGTTCGGCGTGAAAGTTGCCGCCCGACAGCACATCACCGTCAGCACTGAACACCAGTGGGTTATCCGAAACCGCGTTGGATTCACGCAAGAACACCCCGGCGGCAAAGCGCAAATGGTCAAGGCAAGCCCCCATGACTTGAGGCTGGCAGCGCAGCGAGTAGGGGTCTTGAACCCGAGTGCAATCGATATGGGATTGACGTATCTCGCTGTTAGCCAGCAGTTCACGGTAGTACTGGGCCACATCGATTTGTCCCGGTTGACCGCGCACGGCCTGGATGCGCGGATCGAAGGGAACATCGGAGCCTTTCAAGGCTTCCACGCACAGGCTGCCGGCAATCACGGCGGCGGTGAACAGTTTCTCGGCGGCAAACAGCCCGCGCAGTGCCAGTGCAGTGGATACCTGGGTGCCATTGATCAGCGCCAGGCCTTCCTTCGGTCCCAACACCATCGGTTCCAGACCGGCAATCGCCAGGCCTTCGACGGCGTCCATCTCACGCCCGTTATGACGGACACGACCCACACCAATGAGCACCGCTGACATATGCGCCAACGGGGCCAAGTCACCCGAGGCGCCAACCGAGCCTTGGGAAGGAATGCACGGATAGACCTTGGCCTCATACAGCTGAACCAATGCTTGAATCACTTCCCAGCGAATGCCGGAAAAACCCCGGGCCAGGGACCCGACCTTCAACGCCATGATCAGGCCAACACTAGCGTCATCGAGCAATGGACCGGTGCCGGTGCAGTGCGAAAGCAACAGGTTGCACTGCAACTTGGTCAGGGACTCGGTCGGGATCGACGTTCTGGCTAACAGGCCGAAACCGGTATTGATGCCATACACCGTACGTTCGTTGGCAATGATCTGGTTCACGGTTCGGGCGCTGGCATCCACGGTTTCGCGAGCAGCCGGGTCCAGTTCAATCGCCCGTTGCTTCTGATAGATGACGCGCAATTGATCGAGAGTGAGTTGGCCGGGTTTGAGCAGCAGAGGTGTGTGCATTGCAATGTCCTGGGGCAGTGGTGGATGGAATAGGTAGCCATATCATCCTGTATATACAGGGATAGCAATACACGGGCCAAAATTACCGTTTCCGTCAGAGATGCGCATTTCAGGCGCAAGCTGCGCAGGTTTTAAAGAGACCTTTGGTCCGGTGATCTTTGGCGTGTAACCGAAAGCCGCACCAAATACGCGCTCGGCGCACACTGTTGGGGCGCAGGGAAACCAATCAATGCCGGGCATTAAGCCAGGTCAGGGTTGTTGAACAACGAGCAGACGCGTTGGTGTACGGCGATTAGTGGTGCGGGAGAGGGGAGCGGCACAGTAAATGCTTTAAGCTGTATATACAGGATGTTCGCTATGGCGTCATGTCCCTGAACGACCACCCCGTATCACGACCCCAGGAGTGAGCATGTCTTCTACTATTCGTCTGCCTCTGATCGATATGTCCGGTGTCCGCGAAGGTAACAAGGCGAGTATTCGTCGAGCCTCCGACGCCATTCGCACTGCCTGCTGCGACATCGGCTTCTTCTACATCATCAATCACGGGGTGCCGCAGCCGGTGATCGATAAAGCGATGGCCGCCGCCAGGGAGTTCTTCGCTTACCCGGCCGAGGTCAAGCGCCAGGTGGCCGTCAACAAGCGGCATCGTGGTTGGCACGCGTTGGGCGGGGCGACCATGTATGAGGCCACCAAACCCGATCACAAAGAATTTTTCAGCATCGGGCTCGAACTGGCCGAAGCTGATCCCTGCGTGATTGCCGGTGAAGCGTTGCGCGGGCCGAACCAGTGGCCAGAATTCATGCCGTCGTTGCGTGAAGCATTGGCTGACTATTATCAGGAGGTTGCCAAGGCCGGGGCCGACCTGCTGCGGGTGGTGGCGATAGGGCTGGGCATTGACGAAGATTTTTTCACCGACAAATACACCAAGCCGTTGCAGCGCACCCAGATGGTGTATTACCCACCGCAGCCGCCCCAGGCCGAAGCCGACCAATTCGGGGTGGCGCCGCACACTGATTACGGCTGCATCACATTGCTGTATCAGGACAACAGCGGCGGCTTGCAGGTCCGCGAACTGGGCTCCAATCGCTGGATCGACGCCACGCCGATTCTCGGCAGCCTAGTGGTGAACGTCGGTGACCTGTTGGCGCACTGGTCCAACGATCGTTTTCGTTCAACGCTACATCGGGTGATCAACACCTCGGGCCATGAGCGTTACTCCATAGCAACGTTCTATGACCCGACCTATGGCGCGACGGTCGATCCTTGTGATCTGGGGGTCGCCCCGGCGCTGAGCCTGTATCCGCCGGTGGCAGCGGGAGACTACATCCTCAAGCGGATCGACGACTCGATGGCGTATCGTAAGAAGGCTTAATGACGCTCGGGCTGTCAAACAGAACCTGGCCTTAGGCGGCACGCTGGCACGCTGGCACGCTACTGGCTCGACTATGTCGGCATTGGCCGCTTCGCTGGCGAGTTGGCAACCCCCTTTCCTACGGTGATCAGCGTCGACTGGAGATAGTCCAGAACCGTAACGGGATCGCGTAAGCCCATGACCAACTTCACGTCATGCTCAATCAGCAGGACCGTCTTGCCATCGCCCTTCATCTTGCACATCAACTGACGCAAGCCTTCAGTTTCCGAGGCATTCATACCGGCCGCAGGCTCATCCAGGGCGACCAGCAGTGGTTCGGTTGCAAGCGCCCGAGCTATGGCAAAAAAATCGCTGATGGCCTGCCTGCGCAGGTACAAAAAGACCCTTGGGTGATCGAGGCCTATTGGGGCACTGAGACGGTGGCTTAAGCATGAAAAATATCCTTCAGGTAAACGATCTCAAGGTTTCCTATGGCGCCATTCAGGCCATCAAGGGGCTGGACGTTCATGTCGGCGAGGGTGAGGTGGTCCCTTGATCGGGGTGAGTAATTGCACAGACTTGCCCACCCATTTGCATTCGACCTGACCAGTCATTTACATCGGATTTGACCATCACGCTTCGTGGCCATGAGCGGCAGAGAACAACCCAAACCGGCCGATCATTTTTGGACAGATAGCCTCTCCCCGAACCGTTTCACGCCATCAACTACATCTACCATCCGGGTCAAGACGGCAGGTGTATGTTTTCTTTAGTTTGCGGTGCGCCTCGCTCAACCATCGCGCGCCATTCCCGCAGGCTGGGTCTTTCCTGCATTCTTGCATGCCATGCCTGCAACGCAGTGCATTCATCAGGCACTGGAAGTTTGACCAGCGCCGCGAAGATCATGCCGCCCAGCACCGCGATATCACCCATTGAAAATGCGTCCCCAGCAACGAACGGTCGGTGTTCCAGAAGACTGTCGAAATAGCGCATGCCTCGCACCGCCTTGTCGCGCATACGGAAGCCCCATTCGGGATTTTGATAAAGCTCGACCTGCGGCCCAAGGCCTGCAGTGGCGTGATGAAAATACACGCTGACCGCATCCAGGAACTCGATTTCAGCACGCTTAGTCATCATGTGGATGAGGCCTTTCTCCAGAGGCGTCTGGCCCGTCAGGGTGGGGTTGCCGTCCAATGCGTCCAGGTACTGGGTAATGGCTGTGCATTCAGCGATGAGGGTGCCGTCATGCAACTCCAGTACCGGAAGCGTCCCGGAATAATTGATCGCCAGGAAATCTGGCGTCTTGTGCTGGCCTGTCCAGAGATTGACCGATATGAATTCAACTCGTGAAAGCAGGCCTTTTTCTGCCAGCGCGATACGGACGCGAGCAGGGTAGGGGCCATCGAACCAATCGTGAATTTTCATTACGGGAAGAGTGGATATGTCGAATTGCGGCATTGAAATCGTCATGATATTTCTCCCTGCCTGTCAGTTGGTAGGTAAAGGTTGTGCCTATTCCATTGGCACGTCAATCCCTACCTTCCAGTTGGCAGGTACATTAGGTAGGAGTTAGTATTCACGGCATAGGCTTGACCAGTGAAGGAATCCAATGTGAGTGCAAACGCCCGAGAAGCCATCATGGCTGCTGCGAAAACGGCAGCGCAGCGGCACGGATACAACGGCATAAACTTTCGCAGCATCGGTGAAGCGGTGGGGATCAAGAACGCCAGTATTTATTACCACTTCGCCAGCAAGGCCGAGCTTGGCGCCGCTGTTGCACAGCGCTACTGGCGGGACACAGCCAGCGTTCTGAAGGGGATACGCGAGTCCAACCCCGACCCGGTTCGGTGCCTGGAAATCTATCCATCGATTTTTCGCGCGTCGCTCGAAGACGGTAACAGGCTGTGTCTATCGAGTTTCATGGCGGCGGAATATGAAGACTTGCCCGAAGAAGTCATGCATGAGGTCAAAGCGTTTGCGGATATCAATGTCACATGGCTGACGCAGATGCTGGTGGACGCCGGACAAGGTAGCACAGAGAGCTGTGAACGCCGTGCCCGCGCGATTTACACCGCTGTTGCGGGCGCTCAATTGATCGCCCGTACCCGGGTCGATATCGGGCTGTTTGACGAGCTAATTCGTAGCTACCGGGAAGTGTCGCTTATACCTACATCTCGGGCTTGACCGCTATGGCCGCTTTTGACCGATTTCCATCGGCACCCACCGGTTGAGGCCACAGTCGGAAGCAGACAGTCGTGGCATGCGTGGCTGCTCACGGAGTAGGAATGAAATAGTGCTCCAGGATTGTGTGCCCGCTTCCGAACTAGCCGATGCGCTTAAGCAGATCCGTGAGCTACAGCGCATGCTCGGCAAGAAAATCATGCAGGTCGAGATTCTTCAGGAGACCGTGGAGATTTCTCGGTCGCGAAAATGGATTGCGCACTCAACCTTGTCGCCGGGGGCGACCAGTGAAGCTGATCAGTGAAAGTCTCGGTGTAGTGTGCTCGCAATTGACGGTTCGACTTAGCCCTGCTGCTCAGATCGAGCGGCGTCGTCGAGTGCTGGACGATACCGCGTTGGTCAATGAGATTCGCACTGAGGTCAGCGAGTTACCCAGCTATGGCTACCGCCGTGTTTGGGACTTACTGCGACACCGGCGTGAAGCGCAGAGCCAAGCGCCGGTCAACGTGAAGCGGGACTACTTGAACACGGTGGCTCAGATGGGAGGGCTTTCACAGCTTGATGTTGCTAAGTGGAGCGGTCGGGCGAAGATTACACATAACAGATGCTACGATCATCAATCTGATCGAGACATTCTCGCTCTGGCCAGGGAGGCGTTAGGCAACCCGGAGAAATCAGCAGGTCACGTTGCAAGTCTTCCCCCAAGTAGTTTGATTACGCGTGATCAATTTGCTGAATTGAAGATTTTGACTGCCCACACTACTGATCTAGGGTATTGCGCGCATGATTTTTCAATGCTGCCTTGCCAGCTACATCGAGACTGTTCGAATTGTGATGAGCATTTTTGTATAAAAGGGGATCATGTTCGAGAATGCGCCATACGGCAACACCATTAAGAAACGGAATCACTTTTGCAACAGGCATTGACAGCGCTCGGTGAAGAGCAGTTTGGCGCTAATCGTTGGGTGGAGCATCAGACGCTGACGTTGAAGCGGCTGAACGATTTGTGCGCGATCTTGGACGACCCGTCCGTTCCGATTGGCGCAGTGATCAGACCTAGTGGCGTCTTACCTGCATCGAAGCTGTAGCAGTTTGTGGGCGCTATCCAGGTTCTGCAGAGCTCCAGTGAGGTAGAGCTAAACCTTGAAAGACCAAATGTGCGCCAGGTCCTGGCTTCCGACGGGGATACAGCATGAGCCGCTCAAGAAATCTCACCCCATCAGCAATTGAACAGGTCGTATCAATCCTGGACGGATGCTCCGGGAGATTGACCTGGGACTTGTTAATCGTAGCAGTCTCTCGGCATTTGAGGAGTACCTATACGCGACAAGCTTTGCATAAGCATGAGCGTATCCGGCACGCATTCGCCCTGCGCAAGCAAGTGCTCACGGCTTCACCTGCATTGAAGAAAGCTTCTAGCCCTGAACTGCAAGTGGCTGCCGATCGTATCGCGCTTGGAGGGGGAAAATCAGCGCCTTCGAATGGAAAATGACCAGTTACTCGAACAGTTCGTGCGGTGAGCCTACAACGCTTACAGCCGGGGATTGGATGAGCAATTTCTATCCCGCCCGCTACCCATCATCAATCGACAGCAGACTCCCTAGCTATAATGGCTTGCAATCGAAAACGCCCGTGTTCGCAATCAGCGCGATTTTCAGCTCAGATTAACTGCGACTGACTGAGTCCTACGGCTCACTCTTTGGCTTAGGAGCAGCGGGAGGAGCTAGCTTGGCCTGGGGGGACGAGCCTGCGTCGCTAGTATTTTGGATTGGGCAGGTGGATGTAGGATAAATCTGATGAAGGGGTTCGTTTTGTCTGGATGGGCATTTGGAAACGTGTACTTTTTGCCAGGTGGCTATTTGGGTAAGCTTTTCCAGCTCTCCAGAAATCAAGTGCAGAAGTTAATCTGCCGTCCAATTAAACTTGGCGACTTTACGTACTCAGCTTATTTTTCTGAGCGACGATTCGTCGGGCCCTAGTCTTGTGTGGCCGCGGGAGTGAAGGGCAGAACTCTCTGCGCTTGAAGTACCGGAGTTTCGGACTGCGCCTTCGGCATTTGCAGACAACAGGCATCGATTTTTTAGGGAAAGCTGCACATGGGTAGCATCGTTATCGTTGATGATCATCCCCTGATCCGTTTGGCGGTCAGGATGATGCTGGAGAAAGAAGGCCATACGATCATGGCCGAAGTGGATAATGGCTCGGATGCGTTGGAGACCGTGCGCAAGCTTCTGCCCGACCTGATCATCCTTGATCTCAGCATTCCCAACATGGATGGCTTCGCGGTGATTTCCTGCCTCAAATCCATCGGTCTGGCGGTGAAAGTCCTGATCCTGACTTCGGGTGACTCGCGTAATTTCGCCATGCGCTGCCTGCAGGCAGGAGCGGCTGGATTCATCTGCAAGGACGATAACCTGGATGAGCTGGTGGGGGCGGTCAAGGCCGTGCTGTCGGGGTACTCCTATTTCCCTGCGGACACCCTTTTCATGCTGCGGGAAAATGTCCAGGCGGCCAACCAGGAAAGCACCCTCATTGCGCAGCTTTCCGACCGTGAAATAACCGTGTTGAAGCTGCTTGCCCAAGGGCTTGGCAACCAGGAAATTGCAGAGACCCTGATCATCAGCCACAAGACCGTGAGCACTTATAAAGTTCGCTTGCAGAGAAAACTCAACGCACCGAACCTCGTGGCCCTGGTTGAGTTGGCCAAGCGCAACGACGTTGCGTGATCGTAGCCAGGTTCGACTCCACTTTCCCGATCGGCAGCTGGTCAGATAATTCTGAGTTAGTTTTCGATAAATCCTTAGGGATACGAATAATCTGCTGACATTCGGTCTGGCAGCATTTGGATAGCATCAGGTCTCTCCTTATCCCTGGCTCGGCCTGATGTCGATAAACGAAACTACCCATCCAAAATTCATCTTGTATAGCCAATCCCCGGGATTGTTGTTGCAGTACTGGGCATTCGCTGAATGCCCTTGGGATTTACAACGTAATGCCGTGCTCTACCTGGGCAACCCTTATGCAACGTCCCCCATCAGATGATCGCTATGATCTGCTGCTGTACGATCATTTTGGCGTCGAGAAGTGTCTGAGCGATGTGTTACCACGCCTGGCTGAACGAAGGTTGGCCCGGCAGATCATTGTGCTGACTCATACCCAGCCCGCGTCCCGTCATCGATTGTTGGCCTGGGGTATAGACGAGGGAATTGCGCTGCTCGATGTCGTCAATCCACCGGTGGACAGCAGGACCTTGCTCGGTCTGCTGGAAAAATGGGGCGCCGGTCATCAGCAATCCCTCTGTCCATCAGGCTGAGTCCGCGCTCCAGTTCGAGCATGGCCTGTTCTACCAGGGCAGCTTTATCCCCAAGCACCGATAGGTCGCTGGAGCAGGCCTCTTCTATTTCCCGGCAATAGTCGATCAAATGTTTGGTCTTTACGACGCTAGCGGCCCCCCTTATCCGATGCGACAACTCGCAAAATGCCCGGATGTCTCGCTTTTGCAAAAGCAGACGGAGCGTCCCCAGATCCTGTCGGTTGCTCCTCAGTAATTCGCGCACCAGATCCTGCACCAGTGAAGCATTACCTCCGGCCATTCGACTTAAGGTGTCGATACCGATGCGATACTGATCGTCTTCGGTTTTTGCTGGCCGTTGAGGTTCGGCAACGTCGTGTTCTTGCGTTGGCCCGCGGCCGAGCGTGAGCGAGGACAGGCGCGTCTCCAGTTCATCCAGGCTGGTCGGTTTGATCAGGCAGTCATCCATGCCGACCGAGAGGTAGCGCTCGATGTCCACTTGCCGGGCATCGGCAGTCAAACCCAGGATCACTGCCGGAGTGAGGCCCAACAGCGGTTCTTCCTTGCGCACCGCCATGGTCAGTTCGGCCCCTGTCATGACCGGCATATGGCAGTCGGTGATGAACAGATCGCAGTGAAGATTGCGCCATGAGGGCCACCTCGCCGTTCTCGGCACCAGTAGCCTCATAGCCAAGGAACTGGAGTTGTTGAAGGAGCAACTGGCGGTTCATGACATGGTCATCGACGACCAGTATTTGCATCCGGCCATGACGCGGTGGCACATTTATCGACCGGGGTGGGGGCTCAAGTGGTGGTAGCGCGTCGAGTCGTGTCAGCATGAGGCTCACCTTGATCCGGGTGCCGTTGCCTGGCGCACTGATCATGTGCAGTGTGCCGCCCATCATTTCGCACAGCGAACGGCTGATGACCAGTCCCAGCCCGGTGCCGCCTCGTGCGTTCGCCGGGTCCTGATTCACCTGTACAAATGGACGGAACAGGCGACGCTGGTCTTCCGGCGAGATTCCGATTCCGCTGTCCTCAACCAGCAGCGTAAGCGCAAGGCTGAACGGTTCAACCAGCTCGCCGCCCACGGTGATTTTTACGAAACCTTCGTGGGTGAACTTGATGGCGTTGCTGACCAGATTGGACAGCACTTGCTTGAATCGCAGCGGATCGATGAGCACATCGCCATTGATGTTAGGGTCCATGTCCAGAATCAGCTCCAGGTCTTTGTGCCGAGCCAGTCCATCGAAAATCCGGAATACCGACTCCACCAGTTCCCGCGGATAGCTGCGCTTGGGCGCAAGGCTAAGGCGGCCGGACTCGATACGCACGATATCGAGTATGTCCCCAATCAGCTCCAGCAGGCTATTCGCAGCCTTATGGGCAATTTCGATACCTGCACGATCGAGTACGCCTTGGTCCGCGCGCTTCAACGCTAACTCGAGGGTTCCTATGACGGCACTTATCGGGGTACGGATCTCATGACTCATCGTGGCCAGGAAGTTGGTTTTGGCGCGAGAGGCATCATCGGCCTGAGCTTTTGCGGCTTGCAGTTCTTCAATCAACGAGTGCTGTTCTGTCGTGTCAAGCCAGCCACAGATAACGCCCTTGATTGTGCCGCCAGACTCGCGGAATGGCTGGATCCAGTGGTCGATCCAGAGGGTTCTGTCACCCAGAATAATCTCGCGGCGTTGCTGGATCGGATCTCCGCTTTCGATGGCGAGCAGGTAGTTGCGATGGAAGTCCGAGACAGTTCCGAAGCAGTCGAAGGGCATTTCCAGGGCGGTTTTTCCTAGTATGTCGTTCAAGGAAAGGCCCAGGGCTTGCTCATAGCTGCGCGTGCAGGAAAGCATACGTCCCTCCCGATCACGCACGTAAATCGGTTGCGGCATGGCGTCGCTGAGTGTTTGCAGAAACTGCAATTGATCATTCAGTGCCTGTTCGGTCTCTATACGTTTTTTGATCTCCCGACGCAGGAGCAAAACCTTGAACAGAATGATCGCTACCACCGTCATCGCCACTGCGATGATTTCAATCACCTGACGGTAGTCTCGCCAGGTCTGGCCACTCATTGCGGTATTGGCGCGCCAGCGGTTGGTGATCGAGTTCATGTCATCGGGCGAGATACTCAGAATTGCCTTGTTCAGGATCGACTGCAATTCAGTATCGCTACGGCGCATGGCAAAGTTGTGGGTGGCCTCGTTACCGCTCGTGATCCCTGCGATCTGCAGGGTATTGTCGTAGAGTCGACTGGTGTAATAGCGCGCGGAGGAGAGGGGCATCATGACCGCATCTGCCTTGCCTTCGGCCACCATACCGAATGAGTCCAGTATGGTTGCCGGCGTGACAAGGTGGATGCCGGGATGCTCGCTGCGGATCTGTGCTATGACGGACTGCCCTTGGCGATGGCCAGGCGCTTGCCTTGCAGGCTCTGAAGTCCGTTGAATGTTTTGTTCGCCCTGGCGTTGACCACGGCAAATGAACTGGTCGCAAAGGAGGGGGTGAAGCGCAGAAAGGTTTCCCTTTCCGGCGTGGGAATCAACATCGCCAGGCCGGCCTCTCCAGCGTTCAGGGCCTGTTGAAGATTGTTGAGACTGCCCGTGCGCTGAACCTCGAACTGCAATCCGGTACGTAACGAAATGATGTCGAACAAATCAGCGACAATGCCGTTGAAGTTGCCGTTGGCGTCAAAAAAGGCGGCGGGTGCCAGGTCATCGTTGACGATCATGCGGACCACCGGATGCTGCGCTATCCATTGCTGTTCCTGGGCGCTCAAGGTCACTTTGTCCCCGGACAAGACAAAGCCACTGCCTGCCCAGCGTTTGATGATATAGGAGCGTTTTACCTGGCCCAGCGCATCGATGCCGTTATTCAGGATCTCTGCAGCAGACGTGTACTGTCCTGCTTCACGGCGAAGCTGAAACCATTGGAGTTCATTTCCACTGGTCGATCGAACTTCACATAATTGAAAAAACTCTGGTTGATCATGTAAAAGGCCGAAATCGAATCTCCCAGATAAACATCGACCTGCTAAAAGGCCAGCGCAGCCATGACCTCGGTCTGTGACTTGAATTGCACAAGCTGTGCTTGCGGAAACAGGTTCTGCACGTCCTTGGGTGACCGATAATCTTCGGCCATGGCGATCGTCGCTCCGCTCAGGTTTTTGGGAAGCGAGCGAATGTCCCCCTGGCGACGGAAAATAGCCGGAGAGTCTTCCGCGTACGGGCGACTCAACCTTACGGGGTGGGTGTCAAGTTCAAAGTTGTTGGCGCCACTGAGCAGGTCGATTTTTCCGGATTGGAGCGCCTCGAGCGCCTCGGCCCGATCCGTCAGATTGAGAACACTGATTTCGATGCCCAATTGCTGGCTGAGCAAGGCAACCATGTTGGCGCTGATGCCTTCATAATTACCGTCGCCATATACGATATCCAGCGGCGGGAAACTTGGCAGAGAGACGCCAAGCGTTAGCTTGCGCTTGTGCCTCAGCCAGGCCCAGTCCTGCTCGGAAAGTTGTATGTCCCGATGTTCTGATGAGAGCTGGCTCAACAATTGGAGGTGCTCAGATGTCTTGGTCGCGCCCCAGGCAGAAATGATTGGCAGCATCAGGAACAGGGCGCCCAGCATTGCGCAAGGGCGGATCAATGAGCGGGGTTTGAACATGGAAGTTACCAGATAAGGTCAAGAGCTCGTCACCATCCTTGAGGGCTTGCTGTCATGAGGATCTTCACAGCGTGTTGGCACGACGCTGTCCATGGATAAAAAACGTGGTCTCAAGGTAACGAGCACACCGTTGCAAATGGCTGATTAAAGGCCGAGTGAGCCTGGCCTGATGGGTTTCAGGTGAGATACGCGGCGGGCGATTTCAGGGAGAGGTGTTCAGGCCCTAAACTGCTAATCGCGCTTGCTGCGTTTAGCGTCCAGGCAATACTGGAAAAAATGCGTCCCTGACATCGGTCGTGCCAAGCCATAACCTTGACCAATGGAACAGCCCATCCTGCGCAATTGCTCTTGTTGTTCCGACGTCTCCACGCCTTCCACCACAAGTGAAAGACCCAGGGAGTCGGCCAGCCTGACCGCGCTTTCGATGACGGCGCGGTGATCAGGGCGTGACTCAAGTTCGCGCACAAAGGAACCGTCCAATTTGAGTTGACTGAAAGGAAGGTCACATAGTCGTTGCAATGATGAATAACCACTGCCGAAGTCGTCCATCGCCAGGCCACATCCCATCAATCGCAGACGTATCAGGTTTTCCAGACTATTGGCCGTAGAATTGACCAAACCTGTTTCGGTGATCTCGAAGAGTAATCCGTGGGCAGGTAGCCTGAGTTCACTCAAGGCTTTTTCAACCTGATCGACAAAGGTTGTAGAGCCCAGTTGCGTGGCGTGCACATTGAACGCTAACTCAACGGGCGGGAGGAATAGCGACATGGTTTTCTGTAGCATCAGCCCCTTTTCCAGCAGCCGAACGAGCAGCTTGTCAATGAGGTGATGGGCTTCGAGGGTCGGCAGAAAGTAGCCGGGTGACAGGATCCCCAACCTCGGATGGTTCCAGCGCGCCAGGACTTCCGCGCCTTTAAGCTCGCCGCCATTGAGCATGATTTTGGGTTGATAGTAGGGCTCGAATTCATCGTCATCGAATGCCCGCTGAATATCCGCAATGGAAGGCGGAGCATTCAACTCAGGTGTCACGGGCTTGTCGCTGCCAGCACGAAAAGCATCGAGAGCAATCTTTATCTGCTCGACATCGCTGGTTTGCCCCAGGTCCCCGAGCACTTGCATGTCAAGGCAAGTGATCATGGCTTGGGCCGCGCTGCACAATGAGGCGTCCATTTGACCAGTGGTCAAAATGGCTCGGGCCAGGTGGGTTTTGCTGACCTCGCGCAGGAAGGTCAAGCCATCCCTGCCGGCCGCGCGTAGATTACAGATCGCGATATCGACCCCGCCACAGCGATGAAGTCCTTCGAGTGCTTCTTGGCCTGTCGAGGCTTGATGTACTGGCCCCGGTTCGAGCGGTTGTAGAAGCGCGACGATACGCTGCCTTTCGCAGTGCTGTGCGTCGAGTATAAGAAAGCTGATGGGCTGCATGACGGGTCAACCGGAAGTAAGCGATGGACCTACCTTGAAGGAAACGCGCCTTAGTGACGATCAGCGCTTTCTATGAAGGTACTAGGATTTATCCTACTGGGCACTTAGGATTTATTGCAGAATCCGTTAATCTTCTTACACAGCACGCGGCTTGGCGGCAGGCAGCCGCGCGGCGCGGGCCCGGTTACTCAGTCGTCGACAGGGTGTAGCTGATAATTTGAATTAGGCTGTCCATGAAATCCATTCGTTCCAATCTGCGCAAACTGTCCAGGTCTTCGCTGCGCTTTAACTTTATTTTGCTGTCTTCATTTCTTCTGACGATTTTCTTTTTTGGTGCCAGTTATTGGGCCATCTACAAGGTGCTGTCAACGCAACGAATCAAGGCTAACTACAGTTATTTCAGATTGATCGGCGCGATCCACGAGCACGAGCTTTTTCTGCTGCAAGTCATCCGATCGACCCCCGCGCCTTACCAGTCGGATGTCGAGACGATGACGTCAACTATCACTAAAGAAGAGTCCAGTCATCTGACGCTTTATGACGTGGCCGGGGGAGCGCGCGCGTCAGCGTTTTCTTTGGTGCTGCCCGATGCCGTGCCTGAAAATGCCGATCACCTGGCCACGTCTCGGAAGTTGGCATTGGGCATGATGTTGTCGAACTTTCACCATGGGTTCTGGAGCGACTCAATTTATCCCGCGCCACAGATGTTCTTGCTGGACCTTGACAGTAAGCTTGGAATGGCTATCCCTGCCATCGAGCGCCGGGCCGGACGCGGCGAAACGGCCCGTAACAGCCTGCTAAGTGTTATTGAAAGGGTCAGTCATGCCGTGCATGAAAATCCACCGGATCCCAACGCCCATCGAGTGTATTGGCGTCCGGGTGAAGCGTTTCTGGGAAGTCATAGTCAGGAAGTGCTCGCTTACGTTTCGGATAAGGAGCCCGATCAATCCTGGGGTATGAACCGCGGGTCTCCCCGAATTGTTGCCGCCACGCTTTTTGAATTGAACAACATCTATGATCACACCCCATCGCGGCAGGCACCGGTTTTCGATTCGCTGGATCTGATCTCTCCAAATGGAGTGGTCTTGCTGGGTTCTGGCAGCTCGAACTCTGACTATGAAGACGGTATCTATCTAACTTGGAAGGGGGTGTTGATCAAGCGCAGTTCCGGAACCGAGAACAGCTGGCATGTCATTTATCACATTGGCTATCAGCGACTTTTCCAGGATGCCAAATGGCAGCTATTCAATGTGGCGCTATTGCTCATCATCTGTCTGGGATTAGGCTGGTTGTTGTTGTGGTGGCAACGGAGAAACATCTCCAGCCCTACCGATCAATATTACGGTTCTCTGCTCAGTCGTGATGAGTTCAGTCAGGGCATCATCCAGGCAACACCTGTAGCACTGTGCGTGATCAAGGAAAGTGGTCGGCAGCTGGTCATGCAAAACTCTTTAGCTTTGCAATGGCTCGGCGAGCAGGACGATCTGGTGCAGCTGACGCACGACTGGCACATGTTCGAGGAGGGTAATCCGGTTAATGGCGAAGCCTGCGCCGTTATCGGTTCGCTCTGTTTACATGCGCGGTTTGCACCAACGACCTATCAAGGAGAACCCGCATCGCTGTGTGCGTTCATTGATATAACAGCCCATAAAGAGGCTGAATCCGAGCTGCTGGTTTCCCGAAGCAGAGCGAATGCTGAAAATGAAAAAAAAAGCCGCTTTCTGGCCATCATGAGCCATGAAATCAGAACGCCTTTGTACGGTGTCGTCGGGACCCTGGAGTTGCTGGGGCTGACGCACCTTAGTCAGCAACAGCATGGCTACCTACGAACGATCAAGGGGGCCTCCAACATTCTGCTGCAACTGACCAGCGACATCCTTGATATCTCGAAGATCGAAGCCGGAGAAATGTCGCTGGATACTGGGCACTTTGCTCCGCTGGATGTGGTGGAGGAAGCGGTGCGCAACTATTCGGCTATCGCCGATGGCAAGGGACTGCTCTTGTACAGCTGCGTCGATACGGACCTGCCAGGGGGGGTTCTGGGCGACGGCATACGGGTTCGCCAGATCATCAACAACCTACTGAGCAACGCCATCAAGTTCACCAAGGCTGGCAGGGTAACGCTTTACTTGAACGTGCTTGGGCGCGAAGAAGGGCGCGTACGGCTGCAGTGGCAGATCGTCGATACGGGCGTGGGTATTTCGAGCGAGCAGCAAGTCAATCTGTTCGAACCGTTCTATCAGGCCAATAACCAACAGCATACCTCGAGCGGTGCCGGATTGGGCTTGTCCATTTGTTCCCAACTCAGCCAGATGATGCACGGGACCCTGGAAGTGGTCAGTGCGCCGGGTTTGGGTAGCAGTTTCAGTTTTGAAGTGGAACTGCAGGAATTGGAAAGCAGTGTTCGGCTTCCAGAGATCATCCAGGTCGGGAGCGCAAAAATCCATGTCCGTTCTCCGGCAGCCGAACTCACCAACGATATTTGCCAGTGGCTTGAGATGTCGATGGGCAACGTCGTCCCGTGGGACAAACAGACACAAGAGCCGCCAGACCGGACAGCGTTGCTGCTGGAGTTATTGCCAGAGTCATTGCCTGAGGTGGATTGGCAGGGCCCCCGGATCGTGGCCGGGCATGATGCCAGTGTTCAACCACTGCTGAGCGAGCACCGATGGCGGGTCAATGTGCATAGCCGCCTGGGTGTGATCTATGCCGTGATGCTGGCGCTGGGTTGGCCGGTGGCATTGACCACCGCCTCGGATTCGGAGCGCCCCGAGGGGGCTCTCGGTTTGAGGGTATTGCTGGCGGAAGATCATCCGGTCAATCAGGCACTGCTCACCGAACAGCTGGAACAGCTTGGCTGTTCGGTTACGCTGGTCGGTAACGGGCTGGAGGCTCTGGAATGCCTGGAACATGCCGAGTTCGATGTGGTGTTGACGGATGTGAACATGCCGGTAATGGACGGCTACGAATTCGCTGAGCGATTAAGGCTGAACAATGGTGCGCTGCCGATTGTCGCTGTGTCCGCAAATGCGTTACGGGAAGAGGGTGATCGCTGCATCGCGGCGGGAATGAACGCTTGGCTGACGAAGCCCATCACTCTGCATGCTCTTTATACCTGCCTGAGGAAAGTGACAGACGAAAAAACTGTCAGGATGATCAGGGTAGAGTCTCGGAACAAACCCTGTCCACAAGGCGATGGGGAAGACCTTCTGGCGTTACCGGAGCGGATCCGTACACTGTTTGTCAGTTCCATGGCAGAAGATCTCGATGCCATTCACGCGGCCATGGAGCGTAAAGATATCGGCGAAATCATACGTCTGCTGCATCGCATTCGCGGAGTTCTGTCTGTTGCCAGAATACCCAGCCTGATAGCAGCCAGTCGTGAGGTAGAGATTGCTTTGGCGCAAGGGGGGGGCGTTTCATCGGTGTCTGGTTTGAAGCCTTTACTTGGGCGCTTCCAAATACTGCTGAACCAGCTTGTGGATACCCATTGACCTTGACGCACAGGTCTGGTGATCGAAGTAGAACGCTCTGATACGTGATTTGAGCAGGCCACCACATAAATGGCAACCGGTCTAACCGAGCAAGACGGGATGCCCGGGCGTATACCCACCGATTACGTTTCGTCACAAAGACGGATAACTATTTTCGGTTGAAATATAAGCGCATGAGATCATTTTGCGATGCTAGGGAGATTTAAACGCTAGAAATTCTTAACATGGATAATGTAAAGAATGATGCTGAAGCCTGTAAGAGAACAGATTTTCAGATGTGTATTAGCCGCCACATTCCTGTGGAATTTCTTGCCGATGGCCCATGTAAGCCGGTCGATACTGGCTCTGATTGAATGGTAGTGGCTAGCCCCTTTGTCTGGGCTCCGTCAATGAAAGGCCAGGCCTCGCTAGCGGGAGTGGATACAAAAGTCGATGTGCCGTTCTCAGAGGTTTTTAATAACCTGAACTCTGTCTTCATGGGCAATCTGGAAGCCACCAATCGCACCCTCGGCTTCTATATCGATGGCGTCTATCTAAATACGAGCTAGTCTGAGAGAGTACTTGGTCAGAGAGTAGGACTGTCTATCACCCAGAGCACCATTGCCGCTGGCATGTATTACTGTGTTTATGAGCAGGCGCTGGGAGGTACTACGATTTTCGGTGAGCCTTGTAGCTAGCGCGTCAAACCCACGGTTGGTGCGCGCTGGACAAAGCTTTCGGCAAAGCTGGATGTCAACTCCGTTGGCTTCAGTACCAAGAAAGAAACAAACTGGACTGATCCATTCATTGGCTTACGGATGCAATCCGACCTGACGGGCCGTTGGACTCTCTCCGGCGAAGCGGACGTCGGTGGATTTGATACGGCCTCTAAGGAAACGTTCAATGCTCAAGGTTGTCTGGGCTATCGGATATACCTCTTTGAACACCCGACTATTTTACGTGCCGGTTACCGGGTGTTGTCCCAAAACTATCGCATCACCGATTTCACTGGTAATAAGTTTAAATACGACGTTACCCAACGAGGCTCAGTACTGGGGCTGTCCATGCGTTTCTAATAATCATTCGAAGGATCACAGGAATGAAGGTGCGTAAACCAAAGCAGAGAGCCATCACGAAAATCCTCGCGTTGATGCTGACTGGATTCATGTTGTCTCTCCCTGTCGTGCACGCCTGCACTCGGTTAGTCTACCTGGGTGACAATCAAGATGTTATTACTGCTCGATCAATGGATTGGAAGACCGATGTGGCGACAAACTTGTGGGTTTTCCCTAATGGTATGCGGCGCAGCGGAGAAGTAGGGCAAAATTCGATCAAGTGGGTATCGAAGTATGGCAGTGTCGTAGCCTCGGGCTATGACATTGCAACGACTGACGGTGTCAATGAAGCAGGGTTGGCTGCCAACCTGCTGTGGTTGGCTGAATCAGAATATCTAAGCCTGGCTTGACTATTGCCGCGTGGGCTCAATACGTTCTGGATAATTACGGTACCGTGGCTGAAGCTGTTGATGCTCTGAAGAATGAGCCGTTTACCCTGGTCACTTCTATGGTGCCTGGGGACAGTCGTTTGGCGACCCTCCACCTGTCTATATCCGATGCATCAGGGGACAGCGCCATTATCGAATACATTAAAGGCAAACAAGTCATTCACCATGATAGAACTTTCCAGGTGATGACCAACTCTCCGACATTCAACGAACAACTGGCGCTAAACTCATACTGGAAAGCTATTGGTGGGACGGTCATGTTACCTGGGTCTAATCGCGCGGCTGACCGCTTTGCAAGAGCATCGTTTTACGTCAATGCAATTCCCAAGTCCGAAAACCCACAAGTGGCGCTGGCCAGCGTATTCAGCGTTATCAGAAATGTTTCCGTACCTTATGGCATCTCGACGCCAGGCGAGCCCAATACCTCATCCACCCATTGGCGTTCAGTCGTTGACCACAAGCGGAAACTGTACTTTTTTGAGTCTGCGCTAACACCTAATACGTTCTGGGTTGATTTGAAGAAAATAGATTTTTCCAGTAGTACCGGTAGCACAAAAAAGTTAGACCTGGGAGTGGATCAATCCAATACGTTTTCTGGAGAGGTATCGAGTGAATTCAAGGTGATGCCCGCCTTCAAGTTCGAAGGACTCCATTAAGCCGTCTTCCGTATCCTGCCTGAGCTCCCATGCTCTGGATCGCACCGACGAAGGCTTCAGAGTCGTAACCTTTGTCGGTCAGGAGGGCCTTGGATGTGAAGCCCTCAAACGGTGCTGTGGCTTGTTCATATTCCGAAGCCTGCCCCGCGTTAACAGCGCAGCGGGTTATCCAGGGCATCCACTGTTGCGTGAATCCTGATGCAAAAACCGCCTCGGGACTTGTCTGTGGCCTCGAAAGCCTGTGCTGTTTTTTTGCAGCGCCATGCTGGTGAATGCGGACAATGCTGCCATTCACCATCAGATGCTCTAAGTCAGCATCCCTGGCAAGTGAGGTCATCAGTTTCAACCAGTCCTCCCCCCTTGCGCGACCATCGGTCATAGTGGACGTAGACGCGATGTCAGTGGCCATGGATACCCAGGCTTTCCAGGCCCTCTGAACTTTTGGTTACGTGGTAGTAGGCATCCGAGCTGGCGACTCCGACTTGGGGGCAGAGTGCCCTTGGCCTGGACGCCTGGAATATCACTGGGCAACTGAAGGCTGCGTTCCAGTTCCTGTCCCTGAGCGGCTGCTCCGCTTTTAAGATCCTCCAGAGGCTGGCGAAGCTCGTGGTCTCGAGTACACGACTGGTTCCGTAGCTCGATCTGCTCGTAACGGCCTTCGACCACTAAAATTGTTCTTTTGCAGCACACTGCACGCTCACGTTTTTTGGGTGCTGCCGAGAATTGCTCTCGGTTTTAATTCATGGGAGTTGGCCACGCTGGCCTGTAGGAAGTATGTCTATGGGTTGTAGGATTTATCTGATGCATTGATGGGAAAGTCCTGATTTTTCGAGCTGGTGATGTAGGGTTTAATCTCTTCCGTGGAATGCAAGGGTTCACGCTAAAATATTCTGCTTCTTTATTGAAGGTAGCAATGCACGGATATATAGAGATAAATAAATGAAAACCAGCCAGCTGATTGAAATGGGCTTTATGTTTACCGTGGCAGCTCTGGCGAGCGGTTCCGCGGTAGCAAGGCTTGATAGTCTTCTATCGACTGCGCATGTGGTAACCGCTCAAGTACGTGGCGTAACTACGTATACACTGCGTGACAACAAAGTTGTTCTTGCTACTCGCAGCGTTTAATACGACTCGGGATGGCGTCTGGCACAGAAAATGCGGATTTCCGTATCTACCCATCAGTGTTCCGCTTTATGTTTTAACCTCAAGCGGGGACGCTTTTGTCGTGCGTATGCCGGCTTGCAATAGATACGGCTTTTTGATTGTTGACTCTGTCACCCGGCACGCTGCCAGCACAATCAATCCTTGGCTGCGAACGCGCGTAAGTCCGAGCAAAATTTAACTGATATAGCCTTCGATTAACTTCCGTATGGGAGGGGAGGCTCTGTGAGCGCTAATATGATTCCAAGCAAGAGAACAACGCAAACACCCTGCGATCCCTCCGCTTCTGATACCTCCAACTTCTTTCAGCACGGCGAGTCTTCCTTTCGGCGTACGGCGTTACTTTGCCTCAGCTTGCAGTTGTTTGGTGTGGGCAGCGCGGTAGCGGCGCCGCTGTTGAATTCGGAGGGTGCAAGCGTTGGGGCTTTTTCCGGGACGCAGCTCTACACCTTAAAAGCGGGCGAGTCGGTGTCGTCGATTGCCAAAAAATACGGCTTGACGCTGACTGAGCTGAAAAAGCTCAACGCACTCCCTACCTTTAATAAGCCGTTCTCTGAGTTAACGGTTGGCGATGAGCTAGTGGTGCCAGCGGGTCCAGCGCAGGTCGCGGTTAAATCAATGCCCGACCCTGAAAAGGCTGAGGGAGCCTATGTCGGCGTCGTCAAGCAGTTGGGCGGGATTGTCGCCTCGGACAACGCGGGCCGTGACGCAGCATCGATGGCCAAAGGGGCCGCGGTGGGCGCGATGAATCAGGAGGCGCAGGCCTGGTTAAACCAGTTTGGTACCGCTCGTGCGCAAATCAATGTGGATGACAAGGGCAATCTGTACGGCAGTGCCGTGGATATCCTGGTGCCCCTTGCGGATACCAAGCAGACGCTGTTGTTCTCCCAAGTGGGCGGGCGCAACCAGGACAGCCGCAATACGCTGAACTTTGGCGCGGGTGTGCGTCATCACATGACGGAGAAGTGGCTGCTGGGCCTGAACGCTTTTTACGATGTGGATGTGACGAACCATAATCGTCGATTGGGCGTCGGTGCAGAAGCCTTTCATGACAACCTGAAACTGGCCGCCAACTCTTACATGCGCCTGTCCAATTGGCGTCAATCGCGAGACTTTGCCGATTACGATGAGCGTCCGGCCAATGGCTTTGATATTCGCGCCCAGGCTTATCTGCCGTCTTACCCTCAGTTGGGGGGCAAGTTGATGTACGAGAAGTACTACGGTAAAGACGTGGGGCTATTTGGCAAAAATAATCGCCAGAGCGACCCTCAGGCAGTGACTGTCGGTTTAGAACATACGCCGTTCCCTCTGATGACCTGGGGTATTGATCATAAGTCTGGGTCCGGCGGGCAGAGTGATACCCAGGTTAAACTGGGATTTACTTATCGTTTCGGCGAGCCACTGTCCAAACAGGTTGACCCATCAGCCGTGGCGGCAATGCGCTCGGTGGCGGGCAGTCGCCTGGATTTGGTGGAACGTAATAACAACATCGTTCTGGATTACAAAAAACAAGTGCTGTTGAACATGAGCTTGCCGACCAAAACCGGTGTCGGGAGCAGTGCCGATACGTTGGTCGCCAGTTTGACCAGTAAGTACCCATTGGCCGCCATCGAGTGGGATACCTCGGCCCTGGTAGCCGCTGGCGGTTCGGCGACGCCTGATCCGACCAACAAGCTGGCCCTGAATTTTACTTACCCACCTGCGGTCAACTCCTATCTGGTCAGCGCGATCGCCAGGGATGTGAATGGCAATAGCACGGCCCGTATCAGCACCTCGATCGTCACCAGCGTCAGTGGTGTGAGCGTGTCGCACGTGGTGGACAATAATGGTGCTGCGGCCAATGGCACTGAGACCAATCAAGTCACCATCACGATGCAGGATGGTAGCGGTGCGCCGCTGCAAGGCGAGGCCGTAACCTTCAGTGCATCGGCAGGAGCGATGCTGACCTCCGTCAGTTCGCGAGCCAATGCGCGTAAAAACGCGCCCGCACGCAGTGCGGGCGACGTCACACTCAACGAAACAACCAACGCGCAGGGCAAAGTCTCGGTCCAGGTGACGAATGTCCAGGCGGGGGACATGGCCCTGCACGTCAGCTACGGCAGTGGCGCGGCGGCGAGTAGCTTTGATGTACCTATGAGCTTTTCGGCGTACCAGTTCATTGCCGCACTGAGCGTAGCAAACAATAATGCACCGGCAGATGGCACCACACCGATTACGGTGCAAGCCACTGTGACTGACGCCCTCAACAATCCGGTGTCCGGTCAGGAAGTGACATTTACAGTTGAGGCGGGCAGCGCGACGGTAGGCAGCAAATCAGTGCTCACTGATGCCTTGGGTGTGGCCAGTACAACGCTGAGCAGTACCGTGCCGGGTAGTAATACAGTGAAAGCCAGCATCAACGGCAGCGAGCGCACTGTGGACACCACGTTTGTGGCGGATGCCGGTACGGCTGAAATCGCCGCGGGCAGCCTGATTGTTCTGGCTGACGGTGCCAATGCCAACAACACTGACACCAACAGCGTGCAAGTGACGGTGACCGATGCCAATGGCAACCCGGTGCCTAATGCCGAGGTGAAATTCACCGCGACCAATGGTGCGACGATCCCAGGTACTGCCACGACAAGTGCAGACGGCAAAGTGTCGATGACGTTGACCAGCACCACCGCCGGCACCAGCGTGGTCACCGCCACCGTGGGTAGCAGCACTCAAAGCGTCAACAGCACCTTTATCGCCCATGCCGGCTCAGCCGAAATTGGCAGCGGTGCGTTGGTCATGACCACCGATAACCAGCT
>NZ_QHHP01000004.1:492735-588664 GCF_003184125.1 Pseudomonas sp. RW409
GTTCTCGCCCTTGACGAAGGCCAGCCACTGGCTGCTGCCGATGTCGAAGTGGTAACCGGCGCTGGCGCCCAGGGTGGTGTAGCCGTCGGTGCCGCTTTCGTTGTCCGGCACGCGACGCTGGCTGGCGGCGTGTTCGACATCGATGCGCGCCTGCCAGCGGTCCAGTTCCCACAACAGGCCGCTGTTCAGGCGCAGCGGGGCGATGCGCGGCAGGGCTTCGCCGTTGTCCAGGTTCTTGGCGCGGGTGTAGTCGCCGGACAGTTCCAGGGCGAACTTGCCGTAGGCGCTTTCGCCGAGCTTCCAGTGATCCTGCGCTTCGATACCGGCAAACCGTGCGCGGACCCCGGAGTAGGTGTATTCCGGCATGCCGCCGGCGTCTTCCTCGCCTTCATCGTTGAGGGTGCGGCCGCTACCGAGCAGCCCGATGTAGTTGGAGAAGTGGCTGTAGAACACCCCGACGCTGCCTTTGTGGGTGCCGTTGTCGAAACGCAGGGCCAGGTCGCTGGACACGGCTTTTTCCTTCGACAGGTTGGCGTCGCCGACTTCATAGGTGCCGGTGGCCACGTGGGCACCGTTGGCATACAGCTCGTAGAAGGTCGGGGCGCGTTCGGTGTAGCCCAGGGTGGCGGCCACGGACCAGATCGGCGTCAGGGTATAGACCGCGCCGGACGACAGGCTGCCGGCGGTGAAGCTGTTGGAGCTGTCGGCCTGGCTGAAGCGCTCGTTGCCTTTGCTGTCCGGGTCGACGCGGGTGTGTTCCAGGCGTCCGCCGAGGCTGAGTTTCAGGCGTTCGGTGGCCTGCAGCTCTTCGAGGATGAACAGTGCGGCGCTGTCGGTGTCGGTCTGGGGCACGAAGGCCTCTTCGCCGAGCGCGGAAAACTCGCTGCGGCTGACCTGGGTGCCAATCACCCCATTGAGCGGGCCGAGGGGCTGGTGACGGGCTTCGACACGGGCTTCGTAACCCTTGTTCTTGAAGATTGTGCCAGTCTCGCCGCCTTCGATTTCGCGGTGCTCGTAATCGGTGTAGCCGGCATCGAATTTCAGCGAGCTGAAAGGGCCGTCGAGGTTGCGCAGTTCCGAGGCGAAGGCATAGTGGTCCTGCTTCATGCGGATGCGCACGTCCTCTTCGGCGGGCGAGCCGTAGTTGGAGTCGTAGTTGCTGTAGGACAGCCCGGCGTAACCGTCGTCCCAGGTGTAGGAACCGCCGATGGCGCCGCCGTCCTGACGACCGTCGCTGTTGCCCAGGCGACCTTTCTTGCCGTTGCCGTCTTCACTCGGCGGGGCGTGGCGGCTGCGGGCGTAGCCGGGGATTTTCAGGTCGTTGAACTGCCGCGAGTTGGCGTCCAGGTGCAGGGCGAAGGTGCCGTTGCCGGCTTCCAGTTTGCCCGCGCTGCTGCGGGTGGTGTCGGCACCGCCGTAGCGCAATTCACCGGCACCGTGGATGCCTTCGATGGCTTCGGTGGGGATGCGGTTGTCGAAGGTGTTGACCACGCCGCCGATGGCGCTGCCGCCATACAGCAGGGCAGCCGGGCCACGGACGATCTCGATACGGTCGACGTTGACCGGGTCCAGCGGCACCGCGTGGTCGTAGGACAGCGACGACGCATCCAGGGCGCCGACGCCGTTGCGCAACAGGCGAATGCGATCGCCATCCAGGCCGCGAATGATCGGCCGGCTGGCGCCCGGGCCGAAGTAGGACGAGGACACGCCCGGCTGTCTATTCAGGGTTTCGCCGAGGCTGCCTTGCTGTTGCAGGGTCAGGTCGTCGCCTTCCAGCACCGTGCTCGGCGCCGCCGTTTGCTGGCTGCCCAGCGGGTTGGCGGTGATGACCTGCGGTTGCAGCTCTAGGGCGTGGGCCTGGGAAGCGAGCAGCAAGGCGGCGGACAGCGGCGTCAGGCGCCAGAGTAGAGAGCGAGAAGGGCGGTGGGCAGAGAGGGACATCGGTCATTCCTTGGCAAGCGCGGGGCTGTGTGCTTTGAGTCAAAAGAGAACAGGCGTGACACGGCGAGGTGTCTGGATCAGGGGGTTGTTTTGTATTGATACAATATAACATCTCTCTTGGCGCGAAAAGGAAGGAACTTTTCCAGGAGAGGGGGCATTCGTTCCGATGTAGCCGCTGCCGCAGGCTGCGATCGAGCGGAGCGCTCGCGGCGATCTCAGGTGCATGAGCGCCTTCGGCGCTATCGCAGCCTGCGGCAGCGACTACAGTTGATGAGTGTTCGCCCTTCCACCGGATCGAACCCTCGGCTAAGGTGCGCGACTTCCTTTTTTCTCTTGCTCAAAGGCCCGGCATGACTGCAACGAACAACGACCCGCTGCACGGCGTCACCCTGGAACAGATCCTCAAGGCGCTGGTGGAACATTACGAATGGCAGGGGTTGGCCGAGCGCATCGATATCCGCTGCTTCAAGAGCGACCCGAGCATCAAGTCGAGCCTGACCTTCTTGCGCAAGACGCCCTGGGCGCGGGAGAAAGTCGAGCAGCTGTACGTGAAATTGCAGCGCACCAAACGCCCGCTCTAAGGACCTTCGATGGCTGTCGAGCCGGTTTTTCCTTCAGGCGGCAAACGGCTGTTCACCGCGCTGGCTGCATTGCTCGGCTGGGCGGGGCTGACGATCCAGCTGTACCTGATCCTCCATTTGCGCTGGACGGTGGATGCCAGCCTGCTGGGCGGGCTGATCAACTTTTTCAGTTTCTTCACCGTGCTCACCAACACCCTGGTGGCGGTGGTGCTGACCTGTGCCCTGAACCTGCGTAGCTCACGGGGGCAGCGGTTTTTCCTGCAACCCTGGGTCAGCAGCGGTATCGCGGTCAGCATTCTGCTGGTGGGGCTGGCGTACAGCCTGTTGCTGCGTCATCTGTGGCATCCCCAGGGTTGGCAGTTGGTGGCGGACGAGTTGCTGCACGACGTGATGCCGCTGCTGTTTCTCGTCTACTGGTGGTGCTGCGTACCCAAGGGCCGCCTGGGGTTGCGGCATGTCGCCGGGTGGATGCTCTACCCGCTGCTGTATTTCGCTTATGTCCTGCTGCGCGGGCATGTGCTGGGGCTATATCCCTATCCTTTTGTCGACGTGGACAAGCTGGGCTACGCGCAGGCGTTCGTGAATGCGTTGGGGATTCTGGCGGGGTTTGTGCTGGTGGCGCTGGGGATTGTCGGGCTGGATCGTTGGTTGGGGCGTCGCCGGGCTTGAGTATGCGGTGACTGGAAGGGGGTCATCGCGGGCAAGCCTCGCTCCTACAGACAAGCGCAATCGTGTAGGAGCGGCCGGTCGACGCTCGATTGCCCGCGATAGGCGGCAAAGCCGCTGTTTATTCTTCTTCGCTACTGTCCAGGCGCCAGTAACCGGCGGCCTTCACGAACGCGTCGTCGAGTCGGTGCTCGTCCAGCAGCACCCGGCGAATCTGCCGCGAGACTTTGCTTTCCGTGGCGACCCAGGCGTACAGCTTGCCGCTCGGCATCTGTAGCCCGCGCACGGTGCTGAGCAGGTCCTGCTGGCCGCCGTCGCGCTCGACCCAGATCACCTCGACCTGCGCTGCGCTCTGCAGCACCTGCCGCTCGGCGGCGTCCTGGACCTCGATCACCGCCAGTACCCGGCGCCCGGCCGGCAGTTCTTCCAGGCGCCGGGCAATGGCCGGCAACGCGGTTTCATCGCCGATCAGCAGGTAGCTGTCGAAGATGTCCGGCACGATCATCGAGCCGCGGGGCCCGCCGATATGCAGGAACTGGCCGGGCTTGGCCTGTTCGGCCCAGGTCGAGGCGGGGCCGTCGCCGTGCAGGACAAAATCGATATCCAGCTCGCCGATATCCAGGTCGTAGCGCCGTGGCGTGTAGTCGCGCATGGCCGGCATCACGCCGTTGTCCTTGCCCGGGCCCAGTACCAGGGTTTCCAGGGCGGCCTGCTGTTCGGCGTTCTGCGGGAACAGCAGCTTCACATGATCGTCGCTGCCCAGGCTGATGAAGCCCGCGAGTTCCGGCCCGCCCAGGGTGATGCGGCGCATGCGCGGGGTCAGGTCGACCACCCGCAGCACTTCCAGGCGGCGGCGTTTGATCTCGTGGCTGACCCGATGAATCGTTGGCGAATTGTCTGCGCTCATTCAGCTGACTCCTGGGTAGAAGGGGTGGCCGGGCCGTCGACGATGGCGCGGGCGGTGTTGTTCAGCAGGTCGCGGACCCGCACGATTTCTTGCGGGTTCCAGCGGCCGTGGTGCATCTGCAGGGCGTGGCGCAGGTTATGCACCGCCTCGTGGATTTCCGCCGGGCGATCATGGCCGCGCAGCGAGCGTTTGCTGACGTCGATGCGCATGCGCACGCCGTCCAGGGCAATCGCCTGGTCCTGTAATGACAGACGGCCGGCCTCGGTCACGCTGTAGCGTTTTTTCCCGCCTTCGGCATCGCCGCTGATCAGTTCGCTTTCTTCGAGGAAGGTCAGGGTCGGGTAGATCACGCCCGGGCTGGGGCTGTAGGCGCCATCGAACATGCCTTCGATCTGGCGGATCAGGTCATAGCCGTGGCACGGCTGTTCGGCGATCAGCGCCAGCAACAGCAGCTTCAGGTCGCCGGGGGCGAAGACCCGCGGGCCGCGGCCGCCGCGTTCGCGCCCGGGGCGTTTCTCGAAACCGTCGTGGCCGTCGCCGTACTCGCGGTGGGGATGGTGGTGTTCTCTCATTTTCTCTTTCTCCTGTTTGGTTAAGACATAACTTAAGATATATCTTAAATGCCGCGCAAGTACTTCCGTGGCAGCCAGACCTGCCGTTTGTCGGAGAATGGAGTTGAGAAGCATTCTTGTAGCCGCTGCCGAAGGCTGCGATAAGGTCCGGAGGACCTTTTGAGGGCCTCAAGAGCACGCCTCCTGCGGAGAGCGGCTACAGGCAGCGGTTATTGGACGGCGGGAGGATTCAGCGTTGCGCCAGGCTGCCCAGGCATTGGGTGTTGCTGCCCGGTTGCAGGTACGGCGTGAGGATCGGCGCCATGCCCTTGAGCACCTGGACCGGCAGGGCCGAGGTGAATTTGAAGCCTTGGGCCGAGGCGCCCGGTACATAGGCGGTCAGGGTGCCGAAGTGGTGTTCGCCGATATAGAACACGAAGGTGGCGGTGCGGTTGATGGATTTCGAACTGAGAATCCGTCCGCCGGAACCGACGGCCTCGATGCGGTTGTCGCCGGTGCCGGTCTTGCCGCCCATGGCCAGCGGGGTGCCGTCGGCCAGCTTGAAGCTGCCGGAGAGGCGCTTGGCGGTACCGGCATCCACCACTTGCGACAAGGCGCCGCGCAGCGCGGTGGCCACTTGCGAAGGCATCACCCGCTTGCCCTCGGCCGGGTCGTTGACCAGCTTGGTTTCATAAGGCGTATCGGCGGCGAAATGCAGGCTGTCGATGCGCAGGGTCGGCATGCGCACGCCGTCGTTGAGGATGGTGCCGACCAGTTCGGCCAGCGCCGCGGGGCGGTCGCCGGAGCTGCCGATGGCGGTCGCCAGCGAGGGCACCAGATGGTCGAAGGGATAGCCGACTTTCTGCCAGCGCTGGTGAATGTCGAGGAACGCCTCGATCTCCAGCATGGTGCGGATGCGGCTGTCGCGCGCGCTCTTGTGCCGGCTCTTGAACAGCCAGCTGTAGACCTCCTGGCGCTCGAATTCGCTGGCTTTGACGATCTCGCTGAACTTGGCGTCGGGGTTGTTCAGCAGGTAGCCGAGCAGCCACAGGTCCAGCGGGTGCACCTTGGCGATATAGCCCTGGTCGGGCAGGTCGTAGGAACCGGGGCCGTAGCTGTAATAGAGCTTGTCCAGGCGTTCGTCGGTGAGTTTTTCCGTGAGCTTGGCGCCCTTGAGGTGCGAGCGAATGAAACTGTTGAAACTCTCCTGGCTGGCTTCCGGCAGCAGGTAGCGGTGCACGGCGGCCAGGCGGATCGGCGTCGGGTGCATGCTGTCGAGGAAGGTGTCCAGCCGCGCCTGGGTGTCCTTGTTGCGGTACTTCTTCCAGAACCGCAGGAGGAAGGAAGTGCCTTCGCGGTCGGCGAACTTGGCCAGGTATTCCTGGCGCCGCGGGTCGCCGTCATCCTTGAGCAGGTTGGCGCTGTTGCTCGGGCCGGCGTAGGTGCTGTAGCGCACCAGGTCGCGCATCAGGCGGATGAAGGGCAGGTTGATGGACTCGCGCAGGGCGTCGCGCAGGGTCGGCATGCGGCCGTTGTCTTCCTTGCGAAAGTTATGAAAGGTGTGCAGCCCGCCGCCGGTGAAAAAGCTCTCGCCGGGGCTGGCCGAATATTTGCGGTCCAGGGCCGCCTCGAGCATTTTCGGCAGGCTGCGATCGTTGTTCTGGATCAGGTAGTCCACGGCCCAGCGGCTCAGGCGATCCTGTTCGGCGATCTCGACTTTCTTCAGCACCGCCGGGGTTTCGGCGCCGTACTGCTCGTACAGTTCGGCAATGATTTGCAGGTAGGTGGTCAGGACCCGCAGCTTGGCCGTGGAGCCCAGCTCCAGCTTGCTGCCTTCGTTGATGTCGAAGGGCTGGTCGGTGCTATCGGTCTGGACCCGCACCCGCGAACCGTCCGGCGTCAGTTCGAGCAGGGTGAAGCTGTAGCGCACCTGGGTGGTGCTGGTCGGCGTCAGCAGGCGTTCGCCGAGCAGGCCGATCTCGCCGGCGAACACCGGGTCGGCCAGGTGCTTGAGGTACTCGGTGGCCTGGCGTTGCAGGTCGCTTTGCAGGGTACTGGTGGCCGACAGATCGAGGCGGTCGAGGTCGTACAGCGGCCGGTTGAGCAGGCCGGCCAGGCGGCTGCGGGCGACGCTGATGCCCTTGTTGGTCTCGATCGGCTGGATCGTCGGTTCCTGTACCCAGTCGCGGAAGGTGGCCTTGCTGGCCAGGGCGGCGGCCGACAGCGGCGTATCGATCACACCGTTCTGGGTCAGCAGGCGGATATGGCTGTCGGTGAGTTCGGCCAGTTCCCGGCGGCCCTTGGACAGGTAATGCGAAGGCCGGCGCTGGGCGATCATCAACGACAGCACCTGGCGCAGGGCCAGTCCACGTTGCGCCAGGCTCTGCGGATCGCTGGCGGTGCTCGCCAGCTGCTCGTTGACCTGGGTGAAGTCGGCGCCATACCAAACCCGCAGCCCTTCGGCCATGCCGTGCACTTCACCGTGGCCGGGCACCGCCGACAGCGGCACGCTGTTGAGGTAGTCGCGGATGATGCGTCGCCGCGCCTCGAGGGTCTGCTGGCCGCCCTGGTAGGCGCGCACGCTGGCGGAAATCATCTGCCGGATCTTTTCCGCGCCGGACACGGTCAGGCCGTCCGGCGAGTGCCGGTACTTTTCCAGTTGGGTCGCCAGGGTGCTGCCGCCCGCCGTCTGCCCGGGCAGGTGCAGGAGCTTGGCCACCTGTGACCAGGCAGCCTTGCCGAAGCGCGGCCAGTCCACCGCCGGGTTGGCCAGGGGCTGCTCGGGGTCGAGCAATTCGCGGTTCTCGATGAACAACAGGCTGCGCACCATCACCGGCGGGATGGCGGCAAAGTTCGAGTAGAGCTGTTGCGGGTACTTGAATTGATAGAGCGGCGCCGCGCGGCAATCGGTGATCGACAGCCCGGCCTGAATCTTCTCGGTATAGGGTACGAAGAAGCCGTTTTCGCTGTAGTTCATCAAGGCGGGGGAGAAGCGGGTCTGGGCCTCCACCACGTAACCGCGCTTGAGCAGGCGCGCGAGGAAATCATCCAGGGCGCTGTAGCCCAGGCGTTTGTCGAAGGGGCCGGCGCCGGGGTAGACGATGGCATCGCTGGGCCCGGGCGCCATGGCGTAGTTCAGGTCCGCGGCGAACTTGCTGAGTTCGCGCGCCTGCAGTTTCGAGGTGCGCATTTCCTTGGACGCGGCAAAGCCGAGGGCGACCAGCGCCATCAGCAGCAATAGCCAGAACAGCCGCCACCAAAGCCGGCTGGAATGGGACTTTTCAGGGATAGGCGCTTCTTCCACGCGATCAGTTGGCACTACATTTTTACTCGAATCGGTCTGTCGCAAAGCACCCATAGTCGACTGATCCATTCACGCAAATTGATCGGACTTGTCTGAAGCTTAGACGGTGGTGGGCAATGGTGAAAAATTTGTGATCGACCTGAAAGCATTCACCTCCCCCTGTAGGAGCGAGCTTGCTCGCGATAAACCCGAGGGCGCCGCGATGCTTCGGATACACCGCGTCATCGTTGACGACCATCGCGAGCAAGCTCGCTCCTACAGGGGGGGCGAGGCGAAAGAAGCCTGAGATAGAGCCATCACGACCGGTAAATAGGTCCTAGGTAGGGGCATGACGCTGCACCATGGCTGTGCAATACTCGGCGCCGTTCAAAAATGACAAACGGCAAAAAATCCAGGTAATGCCACTCCGCAAAACCCGAAGATACCGAGATTTCTCTCTGAATTTAGCTGTTTATAGAGTGAAAAAGCCTGCCGTCAGCTTTTTATACTGCACGCCCCACTGATCTTGCAGGATTTGTCCTACAAGACGTGTCGGCCCACAAGGTCGATCCGATCTGGCAGGTACGGGTTATCCGTCCGCGCCTTACAGACTCGGTGGCTCACATCCAATAACAAGATGAGGTTGTACCCTATGCCAGTTGGCAACCACCTGCCCCAAGGCGAGACCGCTCAAGGCGGCCCGCTGAAACGCGAACTCGGCGAACGGCATATTCGCTTGATGGCGCTCGGCGCCTGTATCGGTGTCGGCCTGTTCCTCGGTTCGGCCAAGGCCATTGAAATGGCCGGTCCGGCCATCATGCTGTCCTACATCCTCGGCGGCCTGGCGATTCTGGTGATCATGCGCGCCCTCGGCGAGATGGCCGTGCATAACCCGGTCGCGGGTTCCTTCAGCCGTTACGCGCAAGATTACCTGGGCCCGCTGGCGGGCTTCCTCACCGGCTGGAACTACTGGTTCCTGTGGCTGGTGACCTGCGTCGCGGAAATCACCGCGGTGGCGGTGTACATGGGCATCTGGTTCCCCGATGTGCCGCGCTGGATCTGGGCCCTGGCGGCCCTGGTGAGCATGGGCTCGATCAACCTGATCGCGGTCAAGGCCTTCGGTGAGTTCGAGTTCTGGTTCGCCCTGATCAAGATCGTCACCATCATCGCCATGGTCATCGGTGGCATCGGCATCATCGCCTTCGGTTTCGGCAATGACGGCGTGGCGCTGGGCATTTCCAACCTGTGGACCCACGGCGGTTTCATGCCCAACGGCGTGACCGGTGTGCTGATGTCGCTGCAGATGGTGATGTTCGCCTACCTGGGCGTAGAGATGATCGGCCTCACCGCCGGTGAAGCGAAGAACCCGCAGAAGACCATTCCCAACGCCATCGGCTCGGTGTTCTGGCGCATCCTGCTGTTCTATGTGGGCGCGCTGTTCGTGATCCTGTCGATCTACCCCTGGAACGAAATCGGCACCCAGGGCAGCCCGTTCGTGATGACCTTCGAGCGCCTGGGCATCAAGACCGCCGCCGGTATCATCAACTTCGTGGTGATCACCGCCGCGCTGTCGTCCTGCAACGGCGGCATCTTCAGCACCGGGCGCATGCTCTACAGCCTGGCGCAGAATGGCCAGGCCCCGGCCGGTTTCGCCAAGACCTCGAACAACGGCGTACCGCGTCGCGCGTTGCTGCTGTCGATCTTCGCCTTGCTGCTGGGTGTGCTGCTCAACTACCTGGTGCCGGAGAAGGTGTTCGTCTGGGTGACCTCCATCGCCACCTTCGGCGCGATCTGGACCTGGGTGATGATCCTCCTGGCCCAGCTCAAGTTCCGCAAAGGCCTGAGCGCCTCGGAACGTGCCGGGCTGAAATACCGCATGTGGCTGTACCCGATCAGTTCCTACCTGGCCCTGGCGTTCCTGGTGCTGGTGGTGGGGCTGATGGCCTACTTCCCGGACACCCGCGTGGCGCTGTATGTGGGCCCGGCGTTCCTGGTGCTGCTGACGGTGCTGTTCTACCTGTTCAAGCTGCAACCGAACAATGCCCAGCAGGGTGCGGTGCGTTCGGCGTCGTAACCCCATCAGGCGATAACACAAAAAGCCCCGGTCATTGACCGGGGCTTTTTTATGCGGGCGATATTGCTGCGGTTCCAGGTTTTAGTGTTGTGACCCTCCGTTCACCGCAGCCCGATCGCCGGTGCGCGGTCAGCTCCCCAACAGCCCGGTGGTGTCCGCATCGAACGCCGCTTTCGCTCGCTGGGCGGCGGGCGCCAGCAAGGCCAGCAGCGCGGCCTCGCTGTACAGCTTGGTGCTCGCCAGGTGCTTGGGCGTCGGCTCGATCGGGATCAGCACGTCTTCGTCGCTGGCGTGCAGCCAGATCGCCACCACCTGCAGCGCCGAGACAAACAACACCCGCAGCTCGAAGGTCCGGCCTTTGAGGTGCGGCGCCTGTTCCGCCAGGTTCAGCGCGTTGACCGTGGCCGACGCCAGGGCGCCGTGGTTCAGGGACGAGAACTCGACCTGGCCAGCGATCTCGGCCAGTTGGGCGTCGGCAATCGACACCCCGTCGCTGAACACCAGGTAATGCCAGTCCCCCAGCGTCGCCTGTTGCAGGCCTTTGCCTTGGGCCAGGTCTTCCAGGCTCAGCGAGTAGCCGCGGTAGGGCTCGGACAGGCTCACTTTACTGGCGGTGGCCTGGGCGAACTGGCGGTTGACGCCGAAACCTTTGCTCTGCAGGGCGGCCTGGAGAGCCGGGCGCAGTACCTGAGCGCCGTTGGCAGGTGCCTTGGGATAAGTCAGTTGCATGCTGCCCTCCTTAGTTTTTCCGAGTGAAGTAGGTGGTGGTCCAGTTGCCGCCGCCGTTGTACGAACGGGGGAAGGTGTTCAGGGCGCGGGTCGAATAACCGTAGATGGAATCCGCAATCAGCAGGTAGCTGCCGTTGGTGCCATAGATCGCCAGGAAGTGCGCGCCGCCGCCAAACCAGGCACAGCGCAGGCCGACGGGGCGTCCCATGTTGATCTGGTTGTCGATGGCCGACAGTTGGATCGAACCCTGGCTCATGCCACCAAAGCTGCGGGTGGTTTGCAGGGCCGAGTCCAGGTAGCCGTACACGTTGCACGGCCCCGGCTGGTTGCAGCAGGTATTGCGCCCCAGTTGCGCGTTGGCGACCCCGCATTGAGTCCAGGAACCGGTGCGGTAATAGTTGCCGACCGAGGCCGACAGCGCGGCCCAGCACCAGTTGGTCTGAGTTTGCTGCTGAATGCTGAAGTTGAGGCTGGCGGCCAGGGCGGCGTGTTCCGCGCTGTCGTCGACTTCGCTCAGTCCGGCATCGAGCAGGGTGCCGACCAGGCACTGTGGCAGTGCTTGTGCAGGACCTGTGCGGGTAAAGGGTGTGTCTTCAAGGGTTAACATTTTCATCCTCCATGAGTGAAAACAAGCGTCCAGCTTGTGTCGTTGTTGCGTATTGCGATGAAGCGGTTTTCTGAGGCCCGTGACCGGCCTGCGGGGTTCGCCATCCTCGATGGCCTGCTCCGGTCGGGCTCAGGGGTAACCTTAGCCGCAATATGCATTTGTGCAAATTAAATTATGCATTGATGCAATTTGTTGCGGGCAAGCAGCCAGGCGAGGAGAGGCCAGGGAGGCGGCTTGCACGACAACGGCCCATGCCGGCCGGCTTGGATGCCGCACGTCTGAAAGAGCGCTGGATCAGCGATTTCGCCAATCGATGGGCAGAAAAACCTGCCATACAAGTTGAGCGATATTCAACGCGGGAGAGTCACCCATGAGACTCTTATGGAAGGGAATCTCCAGATACACGGTGATCGGCATCGCCAACACCTTTATCCACTGGCTGGTGTTCTTCTTGCTGAGCCTGGTGGCGGGCCTCAGCCAGGCGCTCAGCAACCTGGCGGCCTTTTGCGTCGCGGCGTCGTTTTCTTTCTATATGAATGCGCGTTTCACCTTCGCCGCCAGGAGGTCGATCGGCGGCTATCTGCTGTTCCTGGGCGGCATGGGCGCGCTGAGCCTGGGTGTCGGGCATGCCGGGGATGTGTGGCGGCTGCCCGGCTTGCTGACGGTGCTGGTGTTTTCCGCCCTGAGCCTGGTGGCGGGGTTTCTGTTCGCCAAGTACCTGGTGTTCCGCGAGTGTGAGCCATGAAGATCTCGCTGATCGTTCCGGTCTTCAATGAAGAGCAGGCCATCGGCCTGTTTTACCAGGCGGTGCGTCGCGAGTTGCGCTTCGAGCAGGGCGAAGTCGAGATCGTGTTTATCAACGACGGCAGTTCCGACCGCACAGCCGAGGAGGTCAAGGCCCTGGCGCAGGTGGACGAGCAGGTGCTGCTGATCAACTTCTCGCGCAATTTCGGCAAGGAGCCGGCGTTGTTCGCCGGGCTGGAACACGCCACTGGCGATGCAGTGATTCCCATGGACGTCGACCTGCAGGACCCGATCAGCGTTATCCCGCGGCTGATCGAGGAGTGGCAGAAGGGCGCCGATGTGGTGCTCGCCAAACGCCGCGGGCGCGCCGCCGACAGTTACCTGAGGCGCTGCAGCGCGGCGCTGTTCTACCACCTGCTGAACCGGATCGCCTACACCCGGATCGAGGAAAACGTCGGCGACTTCCGGCTGATGGATCGCAAGGTGGTCGATGTGATCCGCACCCTGCCCGAGCACCAGCTGTTCATGAAGGGCGTGCTGTCGTGGGCCGGCTTCACCACGGTGGTGGTGGAGTACGAGCGCGCCGGGCGGGTGGCGGGCAACAGCAAGTTCAATGGCTGGAAGCTGTGGAACCTGGCGCTGGAAGGCATCACCTCGTTCAGCACCGTGCCGTTGCGATTGTGGACCTACGTCGGTGGCGGCATCTCGATTTTCGCCGTGCTCTACGCGGTGTACATGGTCCTGGACAAGATCTTCTTCGGCAACAGCGTGCCCGGCTACCCTTCGTTGATGACCGCCATTCTGTTTCTCGGCGGCGTGCAGTTGATCGGCATCGGCATTCTCGGCGAGTACGTCGGCCGTATCTATATCGAGGCCAAGCATCGGCCGCGCTACGTGATCAAGGACGTCATCGGCGGCAAAGACCGCCTGGGGCTCTAGCATGGACAGAATGGGCAGTTTGCTCAGCGGGGAACTCGGACGCCGCCAGGTCTGGCTGTTTTTTCTGTTCGCCACCATGTTGTATGTGCTGCCGCTGATCCTCGCCGACTTTCCCTATATCGATGACAACTGGCGTTCGCTGTCGGCCGGCACCGCCTGGACGGAGCAGGGGCGGCTGTTTACCGAACTGTTCTACAACGCCCTGACCTTCAGCGGCGCTGCGCCGAACATCTTTCCCTTGCCGCTGCTGATCGCCACGCTCGCCATGGCCTCGGCACTGACCCGCCTGACTTTCCATTACTACCCGCAACCGACGGCGGCCTGCTGCATGGTGCTGTTGCCGCTCTGGTACAACCCGTTCTTTCTGCAGAACCTGTCGTATCAGTACGACGGCCCGGCCATGGCCTTGAGCCTGGTGGCGGTGATCTTCGCCATCACCTATCGCAACCCGTACCGCGTGCTGCAATGGCTGGTGCCGGCCTTGCTGGTCGCGCTGGCCATCGGGCTGTATCAGATCAGCATCAACGTGTTCCTGGGCCTGTGCTGCCTGGAGGTGATCCGCGGCGCCAATGACAAGACTGCCTGGCCGCGCTGGTGGGAAATGATCGGCTGGAAGATCGCCCAGGCGGCCCTGGGCTGGATGATCTATTGCGTCACCGCCTACCCCTTCATGGATCAGACCCGCACCTTGCTGTTGAACTGGTCGGCGCAGCCCTTGCTGCAATTGCAGGTCAACATTGGCAGGGTGCTGGAAAAAGTCGTGCTGCTGTTTCACGGCGGGTTCGCCTGGGTGTTCGCCGCGCTGGCGCTGTGTGCCCTTGCCGGTTGCGTGCGGCTGGGGATGAACCTGTTCAAGCGGCCGGACAGCGGCCTGAAAAAGGTCGTGATGGCGCTGGTCTGCCTGCTGGCATTGCCGCTGGTGATTGTGCTGGTGTCGGGGATCGCGCTGTTTTTCCGCGACTTCAATGAAGGCGCCCGGACCTTGATGGGCTTCGCGCTGCTGTTGGTGTTGCTGTTCTATCTGGGCCACCTGGCGTTGGCGGCGCTCCATGAGCGCTTGCCGCTGCTGCTGATGGTGCCGCTGCTGGCGATGTTGTCGCTGTCGTTCGCCTATGGCCGGGTGCTGACAGTGCAGAAAACCCTGGCGGCCAGCGCGCTGTCGAGCCTTGAGCGCGACATCACCAGCCACCCACAGTTGCGCGAGGCCAAGCGCATCTATATGTCGGTGACCTATTCCGATCACTGGCTGCTGGCGGCCGCGGGCTCGTTCAAGCAGATGCCGGTGCTGCACTACCTGCTGAATATCGACTTCTTCATGCTGGCGGAGAACCTGCCCAAGGTGGGCATTGCCAACGTGGTCGCGGAAAGGGAGCGGCGCAATGCGACCCTGGCCGGTTACCAGGGCTATCCACCGCTGGTGGACAGCCGCTATTACCGGATCTACCTGCTGGGGGACTACGGTTTTATCGTCATGAAGGAACCGGCGCCGATCAAGACGCTGCATTGGTGAGCGCCAGTCAGGCTAGATATCGATAATCACCAGGGTGCCGTGGCTGCCGGGCAGCACCGCATGAGGCAGCCCGGCTTCGACCAGGTACATCTGGCCTGCGTTCACCCTCACCTCACTGCCGGCAATGCCCAGGCGCAGGCAGCCATGGGTCACCAGCAGGGCTTCGTTGTAGTCGTGGCTTTCTTCGGCGTGGGCCTGTTGGTCCATGCGCAGCACCTTGATGCGCGCCGGCCCGACCTGGCCCACCACGGAGGACTTCCAACTGGTGGGCAACTGGCTGGACAGCGAATCGAATGACAGCAATGGCATGTGGAACTCCCAAAAGTCAGGGGTGCTGCGGTCTGCTTTCGGTGGTCCGGTCAAGCATCATGGGGGCGTTTTTTCAGAACTCGTCCATCAGCAGCACACGGCATTCCCTGGCCTGGAACGCATTGATCTGCGGCACCAGGCGAGTGAAGTGCTCGGTCTGGCAATGGGCCTTGAGCGCCGCGCGGTCTGGCCATTGCTCGATAAAGATGAAGTGCCCCGGGTCTTGCTGGTCGACGAACAGGTCGTAGGCGATGCAGTCCGGTTCCTGGCGGGTTTTCTCCAGCAGTTCGGCGTACCAGGGGCGCACGGTGTCGAGGTGTTCGGGTTTGATGAAGTCTTCGGCGATGACTTTGAGCACGGGTTTGCGTCCTTTGCCTATCGATGAATAACGCCCCGCCGCGCGGGCGGGGCGTCGAGGGTGACTGGTCAGGCCGCGGCTTCGCTGTTGGGCTCGAAGCTGTCGGCGCGCGCCAGCTGCCACATGCGCGAATAGAA
The DNA here is from genome assembly GCF_003184125.1 of Pseudomonas sp. RW409. NCBI lineage: Bacteria > Pseudomonadati > Pseudomonadota > Gammaproteobacteria > Pseudomonadales > Pseudomonadaceae > Pseudomonas > Pseudomonas sp. RW409. Next base: position 508,072 of record NZ_QHHP01000004.1, read on the forward strand.
CTCGCCCGTGACCGCGCCGGTGAGCAGTTCGCCGGGCTTGAGGAACACATGCAGCTGCGAGAACAGCTTGATCTCGGTGGCCGACATGCGTCGCACCAGGTGCCTGGCTTCCAGTTGCGACGGGTGATTCAAGCCCGCGGCGGCAAGCATTTCGGCCAGGGCCTTGAGGGTGTTGCGGTGGAAACTGAACACCCGTTGCGCCTTGTCCGGCACCACCAGCGCGCGCTGGCGCAGGTTGTCCTGGGTGGCGACGCCGGTCGGGCATTTGTTGGTGTGGCAGCTTTGCGACTGGATGCAGCCGATGGCGAACATGAAGCCGCGCGCCGAGTTGGCCCAGTCGGCGCCGATGGCCAGCACGCTGGCGATATCGAAGGCGCTGACGATCTTGCCGCTGGCGCCGAGCTTGATCTTGTCGCGCAGGTTCAAACCCACCAGGGTGTTGTGCACGAACAGCAGGCCTTCGCGCATCGGCGCGCCGATGTGGTCGGTGAATTCCACCGGTGCCGCGCCGGTGCCGCCTTCCTTGCCGTCGACCACGATGAAGTCGGGGAGGATGCCGGTTTCCAGCATGGCCTTGGCGATGCCCATGAACTCCCACGGGTGGCCGAGGCAGAACTTGAAGCCAACGGGCTTGCCGCCGGACAGCTCACGTAGCTGCTGGATGAAATGCATCATCTCGATCGGCGTGGAAAAGGCGCTGTGGCTCGATGGCGAGATGCAGTCCTCGCCCATGCGGATGCCACGAGTGTCGGCGATTTCCTGGGTCACCTTGTGCTTGGGCAGGATGCCGCCGTGGCCGGGCTTGGCGCCCTGGCTCATCTTGATTTCGATCATCCGCACCTGCGGGTTCTGCGCCTGCTGGGCAAAACGCTCCGGGTCGAAACGGCCGTCGCTGGTACGGCAACCGAAATAGCCGCTGCCCAGCTCCCAGGTCAGGTCGCCACCGTTTTCCCGGTGATAGGGGCTGATGCTGCCTTCGCCGGTGTCATGGGCGAAGTTGCCGAGCTTGGCGCCCTGGTTGAGGGCGCGGATGGCGTTGGCGCTGAGGGAGCCGAAGCTCATGGCCGAGATGTTGAACACCGATGCCGAGTAGGGTTGCTTGCACTGCGGGCCGCCGACCGTGACGCGGAAGGTGCTCGGGTCGCTCAGGGGAGCCGGGCGCATGGAGTGGCCGATGAATTCGAAACCCGACTGGTAGACGTCGATCAGGGTACCGAACGGCTTGTCGGCGCTTTCGTTCTTGGCCCGCGAATAGACCAGCGAGCGCTGGGCCCGGGAGAAGGGCAGGGCGTCGCTGTCGGACTCCAGCAGGTACTGGCGGATTTCCGGGCGGATACCTTCCACCAGATAGCGGATATTGCCCAGGATCGGGTAGTTGCGGCGCACCGCGTGGGGGCTTTGCAGCAGGTCGAAAATGCCCAGCAGGCTGAGCAGGAAGGTGACCAGGGTGAATGGCCAGAGCCAGTCATGTTCGAGAAAGGGCAAGCTGGCGAGGGTGAAAATCACGCAGGCAGCAAAGAAGGCGTAGCGGCTCAGGAGGGACAGGCTCATACGGTTTCCTTGGTTCGGACTCTATAGATTTCGTTTTTGGGTACTCATTCTTCTTGTGTGGCCAACGATCTTGTTGTTGTAGAGAACGGCCGTGGCGCAGCAGCTGTGCGCACATGGCAGCTTCAGGCGTCAGGCATTCTGCGCCTGGAGAAAAATCCAAAACAGCTCGGACCGGGACTTGATGCCCAGCTTGTCGTAGATGTGTTTCTTATGGACTTTCACGGTTTCGGCAGAGGTTTGCAGCTTACGAGCGATCTCCTTGCCGGAGCAACCGCTGAGCATCAAGTGCCCGACCTCTCCAGTTCGCGGGCGGTCAATTGCATGCTCTTGAGGCGTTGCAGCGAATCTTCCAGGTGATTGCGCCAGTTGCCCCGGCATTCGGCGAACACCCGCGTGGCTGTTCGTTGAGCGCTTTGGGCAAGCGTGAGCGCCTGGAGCCGGGCGTTGCCGAGGGCGATAGACGATTGACAGCTTTCCTTATTGCAACTGGTTCTCGTTTCCATGATTGAATAATGTTACTGTATAACGCAATTCGGCCTTAGCTATCCCCTGGAGACTCCCATGAAAGCCAATATCCATCCTGCCTACCGCACCGTGCTGTTCCATGACACCGCCGCCGACGTGTACTTCCTGATCGGTTCCACCGTGGACACCGACCGCACCCAGCGCCACAGCGATGGCAACACTTACCCCTATGTCGCCCTCGACGTCTCCAGCGCCTCGCATCCGGTCTACACCGGCCAGCAGCGCAAGACCCAGTCCGAAGGGCGGATCGCCGGCTTCAACAAGCGTTTCGCATCGTTCGGTTCGTCCGGCAAGACCGGCAACGCTTGAGGGCCCCGGCCCTTGCCGCGTACCCGCTCGTTCCTGCATCGCTGCAGGAGCGGGCGGTTCCACTTTTCCATTTCCCTCTTTATTCCGGCCCGTCCATGGAAGGCCTGGGTGGCCAGCGCTTCGTCCCGCCGCCCGAGGCGCCGGGTGTATGGAAAAAACAGCGGCCGACTGTGTCGTGACGACGACTCGCCAGTCATGGGATCCTTGCCGCCTCGCGTAACCGATCCAGGTTTTTCATGACTCTTTCAAGCGCCACATCCCCCCTTATCCGTATCGCCGCGGCCCTGTTGATCGGCCCCGACGGCCGTACCCTGCTGGTGCGCAAGCGCGGCACCCAGGCCTTCATGCAGCCAGGCGGCAAGATCGAGCCGAGCGAGTTGCCGGCCCAGGCCCTGGCCCGTGAACTGGAAGAGGAACTCGGGCTGCGTATCGCCCCGGCCGACGCCCGTTACCTGGGACGTTTTTGCGCACCGGCGGCCAACGAGCCGGGTTTTGTGGTCGAGGCCGAATTGTTTCGTCTCGAACTGGACACCGACGAGGTTCGGCCCGCGGCGGAAATCGAGGAGGTCCGCTGGATCGATCCGGAGGCTGGCGACGAGCTCACCCTGGCCCCATTGACACGCGACCTGATCTTGCCGTTCTATCGCGCCTCGCAACTGGCCTCGGCCTGATTTTTCAAGGACAAAGGATTGCCCATCATGATTCCCCTTCACGACATGTTGATCTTCATCGCCGCAGCCTTGCTGATGGTGCTGACCCCCGGCCCCAACATGATCTACCTGATCTCCCGTTCGATCTGCCAGGGCCGCCGGGCAGGCGTGACCTCGCTGGTCGGCGTGGTGGCCGGTTTCTTCGTTCACCTGTTCGCCGCGGCGGTCGGCCTGACCGCGGTCTTCATGGCGGTGCCGGTGGCCTATGAGGTGCTCAAGTGGGTCGGCGCCCTGTACCTGATGTGGCTGGCCTGGCAGGCCCTGAAGCCGGGCGCGCGTTCGCCGTTCGAGGCGCAGCAGCTGCCGCCGGACTCGTCGCGCAAGCTGATCCTGATGGGTTTTCTCACCAGCGCCCTGAACCCGAAGATCGCGGTGTTCTACCTGTCGGTCTTTCCCCAGTTCATCAGCCCGGAACACGGTTCGGTGTTCACCCAGAGCATCATCCTCGGCCTGACCCAGATCAGTGTGAGCTTCAGCGTCAACCTGCTGATCGCGCTGTTCGCTTCGGGAATCGCCGCCTGGTTCGTGCACAACCCGCTGTGGCTGGCGACCCAGCGTTATTTCATGGGCTTCGTGCTGGCCGGGCTGGCGGTGCGTCTGCTGCTGGAACAACGCCAGACGGCCTGATCCTTTCATTCACCCGCGAGCCCGGGGCCTCGACCAACCATGTCCATCCAGCACCTCGATGCCAGTCACGCCGCCGCCTACCGCGCGCTGATGCTCGAAGCCTATGAACGGCATCCGCAGGCTTTTACCTCCAGCGTCGCCGAACGCGCGGCGATGCCCCTGAGTTGGTGGGAGTCGCGGCTGAGCAGTCCGCTGGACCTGTTGCTGGGGGCCTTCGAGGGTGGCGAGCTGGTGGGCATCGTCGGGCTGGCGTTCGAGGTCCGGGAGAAAGCCCGACACAAGGCCACGCTGTTCGGCCTGTATGTGGCGCAGCCTTATCGCCACGGCGGCCTGGGCTACCGGCTGGTCCAGGCGCTGCTGCGGGAGGCACGCCAACGCCCCGGGGTGCGGCTGGTGCAACTGACCGTCACCGCTGGCAACGAGGCCGCGCTGGCGCTGTACCAGCGCTGCGGTTTCGTCCAGTTCGGCCTGGAGCCGCTGGCGGTGCGGGTGGGCGTCGAGTACTTCGACAAACTCCACCTGTGGCGTGAAGTCGTCTCCCCTCTCTGAATTCCCCCCGTTCCTCCAGGCTGATGCGGCTTTTCAACGTACCGCGCTGACCCCGTCCAGGGTCGAGAACGAAGTGTCCTTGGCGGTCAGCAGGAAGTCGCGCATATAGGGCGCATCCAGCATGTCGGCACGGATCGCCGCGTACAGCGTGGCGAACAGGCCTTTTTCCCCCAGGCGCTTGGCCTTCACATAACCCCGTGAGCTGTATTCATGCAGCGCCCAGTGAGGCATGCCGCACACACCACGGCCGCTGGCCACCAGCTGCATCATCATCACCGTCAGTTCCGAGGTACGGACCTGGGCCGGCTCGATGTCGGCCGGTTCCAGGAAGCGGGTGAAGATATCCAGGCGGTCGCGCTCCACCGGGTAGGTGATCAGGGTTTCGCTGAGCAGGTCTTCCGGAACGATGTAGGGCTTGCTGGCCAGGCGGTGCTGGTTGGCCACTGCCAGCATGGCTTCGTAGGTGAACAGCGGCACGTAGGTGATGCCCGCCAGTTCCACCGGGTCGGAGGTCACCACCAGGTCCAGGTCGCCGCGGGCCAGGGCCGGCAGCGGGGCGAAGGAGAAACCCGAGGCCAGGTCCAGCTCGACTTCCGGCCAGGCATCGCGGAACTGGTCGATGGTCGGCATCAGCCACTGGAAGCAGCTGTGGCATTCGATGGCCATGTGCAGGCGGCCCGCGGTGCCGCCGGCCAGGCGGGAAATGTCCCGCTCGGCTGCGCGCAGCAACGGCAGGGTGGCGTCCGCCAGTTGCAGCAGGCGCAGGCCGGCGCTGGTGAAGCGCACCGGCTTGGTCTTGCGCACGAACAGCGGCATGCCCATGCGCTCTTCCAGTTCCTTGAACTGGTGGGACAGGGCGGACTGGGTCAGGTGCAGGCGTTCGGCGGCTTCGACCAGGCTGTCGGCTTCGCGCAGGGCGTGCAGGGTCTTCAGGTGACGGATTTCGAGCACCAGGGTCTCCATGAGTAAATTTTGTGATCAACACGAAAAGGTTGAGTTTGTCTCATGTTGGCTTGGCTGTCGACAATAGCGCCATCTTTTACCGGGAGGAACCCACCCATGGCCTTGGCCCACACCCTTGGTTTTCCGCGCATCGGCGCCGACCGCGAACTGAAAAAAGCCCTCGAAGCCTACTGGAAGGGCGACCTCGACCGGCAGGCGCTGCAAGACGTCGGACGCCAGCTGCGAGCCAGGCACTGGCAGCTGCAAAAGGACGCCGGCATCGACCTGCTGCCGGTGGGCGACTTCGCCTGGTACGACCAGGTGCTGACTCACTCGCTGGCCTTCGGCGTGGTTCCCGAGCGCTTCGACAGCAGCAAGGACGCCCAGGGCCGGCCGACCCTCGACACCCTGTTCGCCATGGCCCGCGGTGCCTCGGCTGGCTGCTGTGGCGGCGATCAGGCCAAGACCCAGTACGCCCAGGAACTGACCAAGTGGTTCGACACCAACTACCACTACCTGGTCCCGGAATTCAGCGCCGACCAGTCGTTCAAGCTGAGCTGGGAGCAGCTGTTCGACGAGGTCGACGAAGCCCACGCCCTGGGCCATCGGGTCAAGCCGGTGATCATCGGTCCGCTGACCTACCTGTGGCTGGGCAAGGCCAAGGGCAACGACTTCGACAAGCTCGAGCTGCTGGAGCGCCTGCTGCCGGTCTACGGTGAAATCCTCAACCGCCTCAAGGCCCAGGGCGTGGAGTGGGTGCAGATCGACGAACCGATCCTGACCCTCGACCTGCCGCAGGCATGGAAGGGCGCCTTCGAGCGGGCCTACCACATCCTCCAGTACTCGCCGCTGAAAAAGCTGGTGGCCACCTATTTCAGCGGCCTGCAGGACAACCTCGGGCTGGCCGTCGGCCTGCCGGTGGACGGCCTGCACATCGACGCCGTGCGGGCACCGGAGCAACTGACCCAGGTGCTCGATCGCCTGCCGACCTACAAGATTCTTTCCGTGGGCCTGGTCAACGGCCGCAACGTCTGGCGTTGCGAGCTGGAGCAGGCGCTGCAGCAGCTGCAAGCGGCGCAGGAGCGTTTTGGCGACAACCTGTGGGTCAGCAGTTCCTGCTCGCTGCTGCACAGCCCGGTGGACCTGGCCCGGGAAGACCAGCTGGATGCCGAGCTGAAAAGCTGGCTGGCCTTCGCCGTGCAGAAATGCGGCGAAATCTCGGTGCTGCGTGACGCCCTGAACGATCCCCAGGCCCCGGCGGTGCAGGCGGCCCTGGCCGCAAGCCGCCAGGTGCAGGCCAGCCGCGCGCAGTCGCCGCGCATCCACAAGGCCGAGGTCCAGGCGCGGCTCAAGGCGGTCAGCGCCGCCGACAGCCAGCGTCACTCGCCCTTTGCCCAACGCATTGCCCAGCAGCACGCCCGCTTGAAGCTGCCGGTGTTCCCGACCACCACCATCGGTTCGTTCCCGCAGACCGCGTCGATCCGCCTGGCGCGCCAGGCATTCAAGCAGGGCAAGCTGTCGAACAACGATTACACCGACGCCATGCGCTGCGAAATCCGCCACGCGGTGCAGGTCCAGGAACGCCTGGGGCTGGACGTGCTGGTGCATGGCGAGGCCGAGCGCAACGACATGGTCGAGTACTTCGCCGAGCAACTGGACGGCTACCTGTTCACCCGCTTCGGCTGGGTCCAGAGCTACGGTTCGCGCTGCGTGAAACCGGCGGTGATCTACGGCGACCTGAGCCGCCCGCAGGCCATGACGGTGGACTGGATCAGCTACGCCCAGAGCCTGACCGACAAGGTGATGAAGGGCATGCTCACCGGACCGGTGACCATGCTGATGTGGTCCTTCCCCCGCGAGGACGTGTCCCGCGAGGTGCAGGCCCGGCAACTGGCGCTGGCCCTGCGCGATGAGGTGGTGGACCTGGAGAAGGCCGGGATCAAGATCGTGCAGATCGACGAAGCGGCATTCCGCGAGGGCCTGCCGCTGCGCCGGGCGGACTGGCAGCCGTACCTGGACTGGGCGGTGGAAGCCTTCCGCCTGACCGCCTCTGGGGTGCGCGACGACACCCAGATCCACACCCACATGTGCTACAGCGAGTTCAACGACGTGATCCAGGCCATCGCGGCCATGGATGCCGACGTGATCACCATCGAGACGTCGCGTTCGGACATGGAGCTGCTGGAGGCGTTCGAGGCCTTCGACTACCCGAACGACATCGGCCCGGGGGTGTATGACATTCACTCGCCGCGGGTGCCGGACACCGCCGAGATGGTCAAGCTGATGAGCAAGGCGGCCCGGCGCATCCCCGCCGAACGTTTGTGGGTCAACCCCGACTGCGGCCTGAAGACCCGCGCCTGGCCGGAAACCGAAGCCGCCCTGGTCAACATGGTCGCCGCCGCCCGTCAGTTGCGTAACCAACAGGCCTGATCCCAGCCAACGCCAATCCTTGTAGGAGCGCAGCTTGCGCGCGATGAGCCCACAGGCGCCGCGCTGCTTCAGGAACACCGCGTCATCGTTCATGACCATCGCGAGCAAGCTTCGCTCCTACAGTGGGCCGGGGCACGATGCTGCGGGCTTTTGTAGCCGCTGCCGCGGGCTGCGATAAGGCCGAAGGCCTTCAGCGGGTTCAAGATCGCTGCGTCCCTTCGGGCCGATCGCAGCCTGCGGCAGCGGCTACAGGGTTTTATGACCGCTGGGCAATCTTCATCAAACTGTCACGTAACTGTGGCAGCGCGCTCGATCAAAGTTCATCAGACTCGCGCTCTACTGGGCTTCTGCGTTTCGGTGTTTCTTCATGTGGGCAAGATTTTTTTCAACGACTGTTTTCCTGGCCGCGCTGCTGCTCGGCCTGCCGTCTCAGGCGGCGTCTCGCTGTGATGTCAACGTACCGACCCAGAGGGTCGAACTGGAGCTGGTGAGCCTGGCCTACCAGAGCATCGGCCGTGCCTCCGATCCTGCGCTGCTGCTGGTGATGGGCCTGGGCGGGCAGTTGATCCACTGGCCGGACGAAGTGGTCGTTGCCCTGTGCCAGCAGGGGTTCCGGGTGATCCGTTACGACAACCGCGACGTCGGCCTGTCCACCTGGCGCCAGGCGCCGGCCAACGCCAACCTGACGTTCGAGGTGCTGCGCTACAAGCTCGGCCTGCCGGTGGCCGCGCCCTACAGCCTGACCGACATGGCCGACGACGCCCTGGGCCTGATGAATGCCCTGCAGGTCGAGCAGTTCCATGTCCTGGGTGCGAGCATGGGTGGGATGATCGCCCAGCACCTGGCGGCCATGGCGCCGCAACGGGTCGAGAGCCTGACCCTGATCATGACCAGCTCCGGCGCCGAAGGCCTGCCGGCGCCCAACGCGGCGCTGGTGCAGCTGTTGTCGCGGCGCGGCGCGCCGAACCGTGAGGTGGCGCTGGAGCAGCAGGCCGACCTGCTGGCCGCCCTTGGCAGCCCGCAGGTCACCGACGATCGGCAAGCGCTGCTGCACCAGGCGGCGGAAGCCTATGACCGTGCCTTCAACCCGGAAGGGGTGAAGCGCCAGATCATGGCGATCCTCGCCGAACCGAGCCGGGTGGCCCTGCTCAACCAGCTGCGCGTGCCGACCCTGGTGGTGCATGGCACCGCCGATCCGCTGCTGCCGGTGATGCACGGCGTACACTTGGCCGCGCATATCCAGGGCAGCCAATTGAAGCTGATCCCGGGCCTGGCCCATCGTTTCCAGGAAGCCTTCAAGGCGCCGTTGCTGGCGGCGGTGCTGCCCTACCTGCAAAGCCATCGCGAAGACACCTCGCACTGGGCGCAGATCGATCCGCTGCCCGCGCCGAACCTGCTCTGACCTAGGCTTGCGTAGGAGCCAGGCTTGCCGGCGATTGGGGCTATGCGGTGTGTCTGATGCACCGCTATCGCGGGTAAGCCTCGCTCCTACAGGTCCGTGGTGGCCTTGGCTTCTGTAGGAGCCAGGCTTGTCGGCGATTGGGGCAATGCGGTGTGTCTGATGCACCGCTATCGCGGGCAAGCCTCGCTCCTACAAGTCCGTGGTGGCCTTGGCTTCTGTAGGAGCCAGGCTTGCCGGCGATTGGGGCAATGTGGTGTGTCTGAGGTACCGCTATCGCGGGCAAGCCTCGCTCCTACAGGTCCGTGGTGGCCTTGGTTCTAGGTGACGGGGGGTATCAGCGGACGATCTTGTCGACCTGGATCCCGAGTTTTTTCAGGCGGTACCAGAAGCTGCGTTCGGAAATGCCGATCAACTGCGCGGCGGCGGCCTGCACGCCGTTGCTCTGTTGCAGGGCGGCGAGGATGTAGGCCTTCTCCACTTCGGCCAGGGCCGCGTCCAGGTCGCTGGGCACGCTGAGGCTGTCGCCGGGCAGGGCGCTGGCCCCCGCGTTCAGCGGTGGTGAGCTGAACAGATAACCCGGCAGGTCGCTTTCCTCGATCACCGCGCCCGCAGCGACGATGGTCGCGCGTTCGACGCAGTTCTGCAGTTCGCGGATATTCCCCGGCCAGGCGTAGTTGGCCATGGCCTGCAAGGCCTGCGGGCTGAAACCGGTGATGCGTTTGCCGGCGGTGGCGCCCAGGGTGTGGGCGAAGTGCCGGGCCAGGGGCGCGATGTCCTCGACCCGCTCGCGCAGGGCGGGCAGCGGGATCGGGAAGACATTGAGGCGGTAATACAGGTCTTCGCGAAACTCCTTGTTGGCCACCGCCTCCAGCAGGTTCTTGTTGGTGGCGGCAATCACCCGCACATCGACCTTGCGCTCGCGCGGGTCGCCCACCGGTTCGATCACCCGTTCCTGCAAGGCGCGCAGGATCTTCGCCTGCAGGGCCAGCGGCATGTCGCCGACCTCATCGAGAAACAGCGTGCCCTTGTCCGCCTGCTGAAAGCGCCCGACCCGGTCCGCCACGGCGCCGGTGAAGGCGCCCTTGCGATGGCCGAACATTTCGCTTTCCAGCAGGCCTTCGGGGATCGCCGCGCAGTTGACCGCGACAAAGGGTTTGTTGGCTCGGTTGCCGTGCTGGTGGATGGCCCGGGCGACCATCTCCTTGCCGGTGCCGCTTTCGCCGGTCAGCAGGATGGTGGCGTTGCTTTCGCGCACCGAGTCCACCGCTTGCAGGACCCGGCGGAAGGTCGGGCTGTCGCCCACCAGGCTGTCGATCTGCCGGTGCTCGTCGAGCTCGGCGCGCATGCGCTGGTTGTCCTTGAGGATGTCGCGAAACTGCAGGGCCTTGCTGACGGTGATGTCCAGCTCGTCGATGTCGAAGGGCTTGGCGATGTAGTCGTAGGCGCCGTTGCGCATCGACTGCACGGCGTTTTTCACCGTGCTGTAGGCGGTCATGACGATCACCGGGATCTGCGGGTAGCGCTGCTTGACCTCGGCCAGCAGCTGCGGGCCGTCCATGCCGGGCATGCGCCAGTCGCTGATCACCAGGTCGATCTCTTCCTGTTCCAGCACCTTGAGCGCGTGCAGGCCATTGCCGGCGGTGAACACCTGGATGCCGTCCTGGCTCAGCGCCGAGGACAGCAGGTCGCAGAGTTTGGGCTCGTCGTCGACCACCAGCAGGTTATGCGTCATGGCTGGGCCTTTTGCTCATTTTCATCATCCTCTTCGTCATCCTCACCCTTGGCCGGAATGTACAGGCTGAAGGTGGCGCCGGCATCTATTTCGCTGCTGCATTCGATGTGCCCGTCATGGTTTTCCATGATCGAGAACACCTTGGCCAGGCCCAGCCCGGTGCCCGAGGCCTTGGTGGTGACGAAGGGGGTGAAGATGCGTTCGAGCATGTCCGGCTCGATGCCCTGGCCGGTGTCGGTGACCCGCAGGATGGTGTGCTCGGCGTCCTGGGCGATGCCCAGGGTCAGGCGCCCGCCCGCGGGCATGGCGTCGATGGCGTTGAGGATCAGGTTCAGGCAGGCCTGCTTGAGCTGGCGCGCGTCGGCGTAGAGGGTCGCGCCCGGCGCCTGGTCGTCGATCTGCGCGTCGATCTTGTGGCTGGCCAGTTCCGGCTCGCAGAAGCCGATCAGCTCCTCCACCAGCGGCCGCGCCAGCAGGGTCGAGCGGATCGGCGCGCTGGGCTTGGCGAAGTCGAGGAAGTCGGTGATCAGGTCGTTGATCCGGCTGACTTCGCTGATCACGTATTCCAGGTGACGCTTGTCGCCTTCGGGCAGATCCGCACGGCGGTGCAGCAGTTGGGTGGCGGTCTTGATGATGCCCAGGGGGTTGCGGATCTCGTGGGCCAGGCCCATGGCCACTTCGCCCAGGGCGTGCAGGCGGTCGCGACGGCGCAACTGGGCTTCCAGGTGCTGCAGTTCGCCCAGGCGTTCGCTCATGTGGTTGAAGGTGCTGCTCAACTCCGCCAGCTCGTCGCCGCCAATCACCGGCACCCGTTGCCGGTAGTCACCGGCGATCACCGCCTGGACCCCCTTGGACAAGCCGCGCAGGGGCATGGTCAGTCGTTTCGACACCAGCCAGCCGACGGCCAGCGACGCCGCCGAGCTGAGCAGGAAGATCAGGATGAACAGGTTGCTCTGGTTGACCAGCCCCACCAGGCTGCTGTGGCGCAGCAGGCCGCTGAAAATCACCCCCACCAGTTCGCCGCTGTCGTTGAAGATCGGCCGGTACAGCCCGCTGTAGCGGCTGGTGAACTGCTCCGTGGGCTGGCGGGTGTCGCGCAGGATGTTCTCGATCTTTTCCGGCACCTGGGTCGGGTGGTCCTCGAAACGCTGGGTGGCGAAGATCTCGGCGAAGTCGTTGGCCTTGGCCAGGTACAGGCGCAGGTCGAGGGAGTGCACGTCGGCCACGCTGGTGAGGAAGCTGGCGTCCAGGTAGGTGGCGATCAGCAGCTGGTAGTCGATGCCGTCGAGGGTGGTCTGGAAGGTCGAGACCACCGCGCCGGTGGCCACGCCGCCGACCTGCAGGGTCTGTAGCACGGCGTTATGGGCCAGGCTGATCTGTCCGACGATATCGTCGGCGGCGGTGCTGAACACCACCTGGTGGTCGCGCTTGCGGATCAATGCCACTACATCAATGCCCATGGAGTCGGCGATGTCGGCGGTGAGCTTGTCGTGCTTGGCTGCGTTGCGGTCGGTGGGCGGCCTGGCATAACGCAGGAACAGCTGGGCGATGCGCGCGTTGTCGCGCAGGGTCTCGGTGATTTCGTCCTCGACGATCTTGGTCGATTCCTGCAGCCAGATGCGCACGTTGCTGTCGAAGATCTGCGACAGGGTGGTGGCCGCCAGCTCGGCGGCGATCATCGTGGGGATCACGCTGACCATCCAGAACGCCAGCACCAGCTTGCGCTGCAGGCTCCAGCGGGAGATGGCGAAAGGGCGAGGGGTGCGGCGGTCTTTTCTGGTCATGAACTTTCGCTTAGTGCAGCGGCCATGGCGGGGTCGGTGCGATCCGGCCGGAGAACATATTTCAGCCCTTTGAGCAGGGTGTCGAGCAGCGGGTTGCGATGCTGGAAGAACAGGCTGTTGCCGGTGAAGCTACAACCCAGGCGCAACTTGCTGGCATAACCGGCCTGGCCGCATTCGTAGAGCGCGATCCGGTGCTGGATACAGTAGTCGACATTGGCCATCCAACTGCGCAAATACAGGTTGTGCTCACGGCTGATCTCCAGGTCGTGGGCGAAGAATTTGTCGATCAACCGGTGCTCGTCCAGCAGCACCAGGTTGAAGGCCACCAGTTGTTGGTCGACCCAGTACAGCACGCAGGCGGCACGCTCTCCCAAGTGCTGGAGGATACCGGTGAAGTAGGGCGCGGGTAAGCGTTCGAATTGCAGGTCGCTGCGCCGCAGGGTGGCTTCATACAGGCGCATGACCTGGGGCAGGACGTCGTCGATGTTGCGTCGCCATTCGATCCGCGGCCCGGGCGCACGCAACTTGCGGCGCAGGTCCTTGCGCGTGGATTTGCCCAGGGTGCCGAGGTAGGCATCCTGCGAGCCGAAGGGCACCGGCAGCAGGGCGCTGGGCAGGCTGGGCATGGCTTGCAGGCCGAATGCCTGGCAGCTGGCGGCCCATTGCCGGTCCTGGCTGGCGGCATCCTTGACCGCCAGCAGGCCGATGCCCTGGGCGTCGGCGTCGCGCCGGGCCAGGTGAAGCAGTTGCCCGAGCAGGGCCTGGCGGCGCACCGCGGGGATATGGCTGGCGGTGCCGGCGTGGCACTGTTCGGCCACCGGCGAACCGATGGCGTACAGCGGCAGTTGCAGCAGCCCCGGCCACCAGCGTTGCAGGCGTTCGCTCAGGCGCTTGGCCGGGCCCGAGACGGTGGTATCCAGGCGATAGTGGGTGATGAAGGCCGGGGCGGCGGCCACCAGCTTCTCGTCTTCGAACACCGCCAGGTAGCGCCAGGTGAAGTCCTCGATGCCGGCGTCCTGTACTGCCAGGTAATAGTCCCAATTCTCCAGGGCACCGGGAAAACAATCGTTCCAGGCGCTGCGGTCGATGGCCTGGATGCTCGAAAAGACTTGGCTGGTGATCACGTGCGGTCCTTGAATCAGGCGAACTGGCGCTGGTCTTCGTACACCGCGGGCCGCGGGCCCGCCTGGCGTTCGATGAAGTCCGCGCTCAACTCCACCACCCGGCGGTACTGCAGGTCGACGGTGATCATGTGGTAGCAGTTGTCGAGCAGCACCTTGACCACCGGGCCGCCGAGCTTGCGCTCGACATAGTCGGCGTTCCAGCGGCTGGTGATGTCGTCCTCGATGGAGTGCAGCACCAGCGCCGGGGTGGTGATCGACGGCATGCGTTTTTTCACCACCGCGTTCATCCGGTGCAGCTCGCGCACAGTCACCCCTTCCATGGTCAGCAGGCCGGCACTGCTGCTTTCGCCGGCCTTCATCTGCCGCTCGACCACCGCCCGCAGGCGCTTGTTCTTGATGCCGTACGGCGGCTTCTCCTCGAAGCTGCAGATGTGCACGCCGAACGGAATCTTCATCAGCAGCGGGGTGAGGAACGCCAGCTTGTTGATGCTCCAGCCGTCGTACTTGAGGGTGGTCGAATACATCAGCAGGCCGCTGACCTGCCCCGGGTGTTCCGAGGCCAGGTACATGGACATGACGGCGCCCATCGACAGGCCGCCGACGAACACCTGCCGGTGACGCTGACGGATGCCGACGAAGGTCCGGCGCACGCCCTCGTACCAGTCCTGCCAGCCGGTGGCCTGCAGGTCGGCGTTGTTGCCGCAATGCCCGGCCAGGGTCGGCACGTACACCGTGCACCCGGCCTGGGCCAGGCCGACGGCCACCCGACGCAGTTCCGTCGGGGTGCCGGTGAGGCCGTGGATCAACAACACCGCGACCTCGCCATTGCCGAGGATGAAGCCGGCGTCGCCCTGGCCCAGGTCGATGCCGGCGCCCGGATCGATCTGTGCTGTCATCGTTTCATGGCCCGGTCCAGCAGACGGTCGAGCAGGGCGATGCCGAGGTCGATCTCCGCGTAGCTGATTTCCAGCGAGGGGGCCAGGGTGATGACGTTCTTGTAGTAGCCGCCGACATCGAGAATCAGCCCCAGGCGCTGGCCATTGATCTCGATGTCGCCCTTCATGCCTTCCTCGACCATGTAGTCCAGGGTCGCCTTGTCCGGGGTGAAGCCGTCGCTGGTGCAGATCTCGCAGCGCAGCGCCAGGCCCAGGCCGTCGACGTCGCCGATGATCGGGTAGCGTTTTTGCAAGTCTTGCAGGCCGGCCAGGAAGTACTTGCCCTTCTCCATGACCATCGCGCCGTAGTCGATCTCGCTGGTCATCTTGAACATTTCCAGGCCCACCGCGGTGCCCAGCGGGTTGGAGGCGAAGGTGGAGTGGGTCGAACCCGGCGGGAACACCTTGGGGTTGATCAGCTCTTCGCGGGCCCAGATGCCGCCCAGGGGGTTGAGGCCGTTGGTCAGGGCCTTGCCGAAGACGATCACGTCCGGCTTGACGTCGAAGTGCTCGATCGACCACAGCTTGCCGGTGCGGTAGAAGCCCATCTGGATCTCGTCGACCACCATCAGGATGCCGTGCTGGTCGAGCACATGCTTGAGCTCGCTGTAGAAGTTCATCGGCGGGATCACGTAGCCGCCGGTGCCCTGGATCGGCTCGACGTAGAAGGCGGCGTATTCGCTCTGGCCGACTTTCGGGTCCCACACGCCGTTGTATTCAGTCTCGAACAGCCGGGCGAACTGCTGCACGCAGTGGCTGCCGTACTCTTCCTTGGTCATGCCCTTGGGGCCGCGGAAGTGGTAGGGGAAGGGAATGAAGTTGGCGCGCTCGCCGAAGTGGCCGTAGCGGCGACGGTAGCGGTAGCTGGAGGTGATCGACGAAGCGCCGAGGGTACGACCGTGGTAGCCGCCCTCGAAAGCAAACATCAGGCTCTTGCCATTGGTGGCGTTGCGCACGACTTTCAGCGAGTCCTCGATGGACTGCGAGCCGCCGACGTTGAAGTGCACGCGGCCGTCGAGGCCGAACTTCTTCTTGGCATCCACCGCGATCATTTCCGAGAGCTCGATCTTGCCCTTGTGCAGGTACTGGCTGGCGATCTGCGGCAGGGTGTCGATCTGTTGCTTGAGGGCATTGTTCAGGCGCGGGTTGGCATAACCGAAGTTCACCGCCGAGTACCACATCTGCAGGTCGAGGTAGGCCTGGTCGCTGGTGTCCCAGACGTAGGAACCTTCGCAGCGGCTGAAAATCCGTGGCGGCTCGATGTAGTGGACGGTGTCGCCGTAGGAGCAGTACTTGGCTTCTTTTTCCAGAAGCACCTGGTCTTCTGCGGTTGCGATACGAATGTCAGACATGATGGAAGAGTTCCTGAGTGGGGACGCAATGTTCGGTGGTGTTGTCGAGGGCGAAGGCGCCGGCATTGGCCGCTTCGTTGGGCAACAGGGCCAGCAGTGCCGGCAGTTCGGCGAAGGAATCGAAGGTCGCGTGGGGGATGGCGTTGCGTTGGCAGTACTCGGCCAGGCGGCCCTTGGCGAAGACGAAGTCGGCGCTGGCGGCCACGCACATGTCGGACTGGCCGTCGCCGATCACCAGCACCCGCTTGCCCTTGGGCGTGGATTTGCATTTGCAGTTGCCGGATGCGGCGCGGCAGGCGTCGCTGGCGTGCGGGAAGTCGATGCGCCAGCTGTTCTGGTCGACCTGGCGCAGACGGTTGGCGAGGATCGGCAGCAGGCTCACGTAGTGGCGCGCGAGGATCCGCGCGATGCCTTGCTCGATGCCGTCGCTGACCACTTCCAGGGACGCGCCCAGGCCGATCACGTGATCGACGAAGTCGGGAAAGTCGGGATCGATCTCGACGCTGTCGAAACAGGCCAGCAGTTCGGCGGGCGAGGCCTTGACCAGCGCCAGTTGGCGGCTGAGGCATTCCCGGGAGCCGATATGGCCGTCCAGCCATTGTTGCTCGATGTCTTCCCAGCTCGGGTCGGCGAAGCGTTGGAGGACGTTGTCGATCACGTCGGTGCGGGTGATGGTCCCGTCGAAGTCACACACGATATGCCAGTGCATCATCTGCAGTTACCTGTTGGAGAGGAGCGCACTTTGCGCATGCCAGGCACTGGAGCAGGGACTGTGCCAACTGCCTTCGGCCCAGGCGGGCCGGGCTCTGCGCGGGGAAAAGGCGTTTGGTGGGGTGGCTGGAGCTACAAATTTTGTAGCTCGCTACAAACAACATCAGTGCTTGCAGGGAGGGGGCGGGGTGGTGATTGATGCGCGCATCTTCACTCCAGGAAACCCGCGCCATGTTCAGCTTCACACGCTCCGCCCTGCTTGCCGTCCTGCTGTCGCTAGGGGCTGCCTGCGGGGCTTTCGCCGAGGACGGGGGCCAGGATGGATTGGGCGGTTCGCTGGGCCTGGGCATCGGCTACCAACCCCATGACCCCAGCGGCAGCCGGCATGACACCGTGCCCTTGCCCTATGTCGATCTGGAGTGGGGCGATGTCAGCCTCGACACCGACGACGGCCTGACCTGGGATGCCTTCAAGGGCAATGGTTTCAGCGCCGGGCCCTATATCAACTATTTGCCGGGACGTAACGCCAACGGCTCGCTGCGCGGCCTGCGGGACGTGCCGAACATGGCCGATGTCGGCGGCTACATCCAGTACGCGCCGGACGACTTCTGGCGCCTGTTCGCCTCCCTCGGCAGCGCGGTGGCTGCGGGCGAGGGCCAGGGTGGCCTGCTGGGCAAGGTCGGCGGTGAAATCGGTTATCCCCTGGGCTTGGGGATCATTGGCAGCAACAACCTCACCGCGCATTTCGCCGACGCCCGGCAGACCCAGACCTTCTTTGGCATCAGCGACGCCGAGGCCCAGGCCACGGGCATCGGCCGCTACAGCGCCGGCGGCGGTTTGCAGAACCTGACCCTGACCCAGAACCTGCAGGTGCCCCTGGGCGGCAACTGGTCGTGGATGACCAGCGCCAGCTGGATTCACCTGACGGGTTCGGCGGCCGACAGCACCCTGGTGCGCGAGCGCGGCGAAGTGAATCAGGGCCAGGTCCAGACCGCCCTCAGCTACCAGTTCTGAGGCCCGCCAAGGCCTTATCGCCGGGCTTGCGGGGCGTGCTCCAGGTCGTCATCGCGGGCAAGCCTCGCTCCTACAAAAACGGGGCGGAATACCTCTGCCGGCATGCGCTGTTTCTGTAGGAGCGAGGCTTGCCCACGATCCAGGCGCCGCGTAGTGCCTGAAGCACCGCGTTATCGTTCATCGCGAGCAAGCTTCGCTCCTACAAAAGCGCGGCGGAATACCTCTGCCGGCATGCGCTGTTTCTGTAGGAGCGAGGCTTGCCCGCGATCCAGGCGCTGCGGGGTGTCTGAAACACCGCGTCAGCATTCATCGCGAGCAAGCTTCGCTCCTACAAAAGCGCGGCGGAATACCTCTGCCGGCATGCGCTGTTTCTGTAGGAGCGAGGCTTGCCCGCGATCCAGGCGCTGCGCAGTGCCTGAAGCACCGCGTCAGCATTCATCGCGAGCAAGCTTCGCTCCTGCAGTGGAGGAATTGGTCCACCCTTTGCACTGGCAGCCATGAACCCACTTTTCAGGAAGTTCTTCATGGCTCGTCCCGCTTATCGCCTGCTCGCCCATTCGCTGTGGGACATCGTCCCGATCCTGATGGCCCTGGCGCATTTTTCCTTCGTGCTCTGGCTGGTGCTGGCCTTTCACAGTCTGTCCTGGTGGGTGATCCTGCCGGCGGCGCTGCTGTATGCGGTCAGCCTGTCGTGGAGCATCAACAGCATCTCCCACAACCAGATCCACAACGCCTATTTCAGCCTGCCCTGGCTGAACCGCGCCTTCGACCTGCTGCTGTCGGTGACCATCGGTTTTTCCCAGACCCTGTACCGCGATATCCATAACCGCCATCACCGTGGCAACTCGGATCGGCCCGGGGCGGACGGCACCACGGTCGACCCGCTGTCGATCTACCTGCATGGCCGCAATGGCCAGCCAGACAATGTCTGGGCTTACACCTTCCTGAGTTTTTTCCGCGACGACCCCAAGGCCATCTACCAGGAAATGCAGCGCAAGCGCCCGGCGGACGCGCGTTGGGTCAAGGTGGAAATCGGCATGACGGTGCTGGTCTATGTGGCGCTGGCGCTATACGACTGGCATGCGCTGCTGGTGCTGCTGCCGTTCTGGTACCTGGGACAGTCGCTGTCTTCGCTCAACGGCTACTACGAGCACCTGGGCGGCAACCCGGACCTGCCGATCGCCTGGGGCGTGAGTTCCTACAGCCGGCTCTACAACCTGATCTGGATGAACAACGGCTACCACGCCGAACACCACTACCGGCCGAAGATGCACTGGACCCGGGTCAAGGCCTTCCACCGCGAGATCCGCGAACAGCAGCGGGCGGCGGGGGTGAAGGTGATCCCGCTGGCCCATGGCCTGGGCTTTCTGCTGAAACACCCGAAGCCCTGACACCCGCGCACCTGTAGCCGCTGCCGAGCCTGCGAGGCTGCGATCGACCGCGAAGCGGGCGCAGGATCTTGAGATCGCTGAAGGCCTCCGGCCTTATCGCAGCCTTCGGCAGCGGCTACAAAAGCCCTTCAGGCTTCCTCGCCCTCGGCCAGCAGGGCGATCCCGCCGATGATCACCAGCACCCCGACCCAGTGCAGCAGGCTGATCTGCTCGCCCAGGCCCAGCCAGGAGCCGAGCAACACCACCACGAACACCAGCGAACTCAGGGGGAAGGCCAGGGACAGGCTGCTGCGCCGCAGGATCAGCATCCACACGAAGAAGGCGCCGATGTAGCAGGCGATCGCCAGCAGCACTCCCGGGTTGACCGCCACCGCGGCCAGCCATTGCAGGTTGAAATCCATCTGGCCCAGCTGATCGCCACCGACCTTGGTAGCGATCTGGCCGGCGCTTTCGAAGCCGATCAGCAGGGCCCAGAGCACCAGGGTGCCGAGGCGCCCGTGGAGCCAGCCGTGAGTCTGTGCAGTCATACCGTCTTTCCTTGTGAAGCGTTGAAGGGGGCTCAGGTGCTGGCGACGCACACCAGCATCACGCCGAGGGTGATGACCAGGGTGCCCAGCCAGCGCCGGCGGCTGACGTTCTCACCGAGGATCAGCTTGCCGGCCAGGACCACGCCGCAATAGGCCAGGGCCGCGGCCGGGAACAGCAGGCTCAGCGGCGCCCGGGACAAGGCTTCGAGCCAGACGAAAAACTCGATCACATAGGCGCCGATGCCGCACCACAACAGTGGTGCGTTGAACACCTGGCCCCAGAAGGCGTTCAGGCGAAAACCGCCTTCCAGCTCCGGCAGGCGGTCCAGGCCGAGCTTGAAACAGAGCTGGCCGATCACGTCGAGGACGATGGAAAAAGCCACCAGCAAGATAACGGTCAGGGTCACGGGAACAGCTCCTCGAACAGCGCCATCAGGGCTTCGTTGGTGGTCGCATTGCGCAGCAGGTCGGCCTCGCTCCAGCGTTCGGCCGGCGGCTGGTCGGAGCGCGCTTCCCAGCGCTTGAAGGCGTTGCTGAAGGCCGGCGCGGCGAACTCGCCACAGACGTCGATACCGAGGATGCGCTTGCGCGCCGCCAGGCTGCGCAGGGCTTGCAGCAGGTGGCTCAGGCGCATGCCGCCCTGGTCCCAGTTGGTCGCGGCGTCGGCGCTGGCCAGTACGTCCTTGTCGATGGTGATCCAGATCGCCTGGGTCGGCAGGCTGTCGATCATCTGCTCGAGGAAGGCAGGCCAGTCGAGCCCGGCCAGGTTGCGCCAGTGCAGGTGGTTTTCCTGCTGCTGGTGCCCGGCGCCGTCGCCGACCCGGCCCCAGACCTTGGAGGGCGCGTGCTGCCAGGGAAACAGCTGCAACTTGCCGCGTCGCAGCGCCTTGAGGTTGCCGCCGCGCAGCTGCGGGTTGTGCAGGTCGTCGCTGCACGGCCCGAGGGTGACGATGCGCTGGATATGCGGCAGCTGCAGGGCCCGGTTGACCCAGGAACCGCAGTGCCGGCGCGGCGCGAAGCGCACCCAGTCGGGGTGGTTGTCGAAGTGGATCAGGCTGACCGGCTGTTGCAGGTCGGCCAGGAAGGCCGGGGTCAGGTGGTGGTAGTCACCGGAGCCGACAAAGAAGATTTCCGGCTGCGGCCCACTGTGCGCGGGCCTTTGCCGCAGGCGCTCGGTGAAGTGGCGGTAGGTGCGTTCGGTGGACCAGAGCCGCAGTTTCGGGCCCAGGTCCAGCAGGTCCAGGCGTCGTGCCTGGCCGCTGCGCAGCCGGCGCTGGACAGGCTCCTGGGCGGTCAGGCTGTGGTCGAGATCGAGAATGTTCAAAGCAGGATTTACCCATGGCAGCGCCCCTCGAAAAAGCCGGCGTCACAGGTCGCAAACGCAGGCAGAGCGGGCTTTACAGGGTAAATGCAAGGGACGGGCCAGCACCTCGGCGAGGCAGGTCGGACGTCATCGCGAGCAAGCTCGCTCCTACATGGACCCAGCGTCACCTGTAGGAGCGAGCTTGCTCGCGAAAAAAACGCATGGGCACCGCAGGCTTCAGGCGTGGACGCGGACCCAGACGCTGACCAGCACGGTGGCGGCCATCAGCCAGGCCACCGCGGCCACCGCCAGGGAGGCTTCCAGGCGCAGGCGGTCGACCATTACGTAGAGGGTCGCCAGGTACACGAAGTAGGGAATGATCGACCACATGCCGAAGACGATGGTGGTCTTCAGGTCGTCGATGGAACGGCCCTTGCCGACGATGTAGTGGGCGATCAGGGCGAAGGTCGGGAACAGCGGCACCAGGCCGGCGATGTAGTAGTTCCTGGTCTTGGCCAGGGCGGCGAGGATCACCACCACGGCGGCGCCCAGGCAGGCTTTCAGCAATAAATCCACGGTACTTCTCGCAGATGTCGGTTAGTGGCTCAGGCCGTATTTCTTGACCTTGTCGAACAGCGTGGTCTTGGCCATGCCCAGTTCCTGGCTGGCCTGGGTCAGGTTGCCGCCGCTGCGCTGCAGGGCGTCGTTGAGCAGGTTGCGCTCGAAGGCCTCGACCGCTTCGGCAAAGCCCAGGCCTTGCGCAGCGTTGCCGCTGGACTTCTTGAACGCCGGCAGGCCCAGGGCAAAACGTTCGGCGACGTTGCGCAGCTCGCGCACGTTGCCCGGCCAGTCGTGGCTCATCAGGTTCGACAGGGTCTGGTTGTCCAGCTCCGGCGCGGCGCGGTCGAAACGCAGGGACGATTGCTGCAGGAAGTGCTCGAACAACTGCAGGATGTCCTCGCGCCGTTCGCGCAGCGGCGGCAGCTCCAGGGTCACCACGTTCAGGCGGTAATACAGGTCGCTGCGGAACTGATTCGCGCGCCCCAGCTCGTCGAGGTCGGACTTGGTCGCCGCGATCACCCGGCAATCCACCGCCACGCTCTGGTTCGAACCGAGGCGCTCCAGGGTGCGCTCCTGCAACACCCGCAGCAGTTTGATCTGCAGGTTCATCGGCATGCTTTCCACTTCGTCGAGGAACAGCGTGCCTTCGTGGGCGTGCTCGATCTTGCCGATGCGCCGCTTGCCGGCGCCGGTGAAGGCGTTGGCCTCGTGGCCGAAAATCTCGCTTTCGAACAGGTTTTCCGGCAGGCCGCCGCAGTTGAGGGCGACGAACTGGTGGGTATGGCGGCGGCTGAAATCATGCAGGCAACGGGCGACCAGTTCCTTGCCGGTGCCGGTCTCGCCTTCGATCAGCACGTTGGCCGAAGTGTCGGCGACGTTGGCGATCAGTTCCCGCAGGTGCTGCATGGCCGGCGAGCGACCGATGATCCGTCCTTCGAGGGAGTCGCGCTCGGCCAGCTGGCGGCGCAGCGACGACACTTCCCGGGCCAGCCCGCGCTGCTCCAGGGCGCGCCGGGCGACCTCCACCAGGCGTTCGGGGGAGAAGGGCTTTTCCATGAAGTCATAGGCGCCTTTCTGCATCGCGCCGACGGCCATGGAGATATCGCCGTGACCGGTGATCAGCACCACCGGCAGGCTGCGGTCGCGGGCCTTGAGGCGGGTCAGCAGTTCCAGGCCGTCGATGCCCGGCAGGCGGATATCGCTGATGACGATCCCGGCGAAGTTGTCGCCGACCCGCTCCAGGGCTTCTTCGGCGCTGCCGACGCCGACGCAGGGAATGTCTTCCAGGGCCAGGGCCTGCTGGCAGCCGAGCAGGACATGGGGGTCGTCTTCGACGATCAGGACGGTAAGGTCGTTGTTCATAGCGGCTCGGCTTGTGTAGGGCTGACCAGGGGCAGGCTGAGGACGAAGGCGGTGCCGCCGTCGGCCGGGTGCTCGACGCCCAGGTTGCCACCCGTGGCGGCGGCCAGGCTGGCGGACAGGGTCAGGCCGAGGCCCAGGCCCTGTTCGCCGGGTTTGGTGGTGAAGAAGGGTTCGAACAGATGCTTGCGCGCCTCGGCGTCGATGCCGTGGCCATTGTCGCGCACCCGCAGGCGGTATTTGCCCTCGACGCTTTCGCCTTCCAGCCACAGCTCCGGCCGCGGCTGCGCCTGCATGGCGTCCAGGGCGTTGCCGATCAGGTTGACCAGGATCTGCTCCAGGCGGGTCTGGTCGATCTTGACCTGGACCTCGCTGAAGTCGCGGTGCAATTGCAGCGGCAGGTTTTCCAGGCGTGCGTTGAGCAGTTGCAGGGCAGCGTCCACGGCCTTGCCGAGGCTGGCTTCGCCCTGGTCTTCGCCGCGGCGGGCAAAGGAACGCAGGCTGGCGGTGATGCGGCCCATGCGGTCGATCAGTTCGTTGATGGTCTTGAGGTTGGTGCTGGCGGTGTCCAGGGCGCCGCGCTCGAGGAAACGCACGGTATTGCCGGACAGGGTGCGCAGGGCGGCCAGCGGCTGGTTCAGTTCATGGGCGATGCTGGTGGACATCTGGCCGATGGCGGCGAGCTTGCCGGCCTGGACCAGTTCGTCCTGGGCGCGGCGCAGGGTTTCCTCGGCCTGGCGGCGCTCGCGGATCTGGCCCTTGAGCCGTTCGTTGCTGGCGCGCAGGTCGCTGGTGCGTTCGGCGATCCGCCGCTCCAGCTGGTTGTTGGCTTCCTGCAGGGCTTCGCGGGCGGCGAGGCGGGTGGCGATGACCTTGCGCCGCTCGTTCCAGGCGATCAGCAGGAAAGCCACCAGGGCGAAGGCCACGGCCACCAGGATGCCCTGGTTGATGGCTTCGCGGCGCAGGTCCTTGAGCGGGGTCAGCAGGGTGAAGTTCCAGGGCGTATCGCTCAGGGGCCGGGTCTGGGACAGGTAGCTGATTTCCTTGTCGTCGGACACCAGCTCGGTGTTGGCCGGGAAGGTCAGCTTCTCCACGCCTTCGGCCAGGCGCTCGCGGGCAAGCGGCTCCAGTTCGTTGAGGGTGAACCAGTAATATTGCAGGCTGCGCGCCAGACGCTCCTTGGTGTCGTCGCTCAGCGGGCGTACCGACCGCAGGCGCCGGGCCGGATCGCTGGAGAGGATGATGATGCCGTTCTCGTCGCTGACGAAGCCTTCCAGGCGGGCGCGTTGCCAGCGCTCTTCCAGGGCCTCCAGGCGCACCTTGACCACCGCCACGCCGATGATCTTGCCCTGTTCTTCCAGGCCGTGGGCCAGGTAGTAGCCGGGTTCGCCGTTGGTACTGCCGATGCCGTAGAAGCGCCCGGGCTGGCCGCGCACGGCATTCTGGAAATAGGCCCGGAACGACAGGTCTTCACCCAGGTAGCTGTCGACGTCGCGCCAGTTGCTGGTGGCCAGCACGCGGCCGGTGGTGTCCATCACATAAATGGCCCGGCTGCGGCTGCGCCGGTTCAGGCCTTCGAGGTAATTGTTGACGGTCTGCCGGTGTTCCGGCGTCGGCTCGTTGAGCAGCAGCGAAACGCTGGATTCGAGTTCCAGCAGGCTGGGCAGGTAGGTGTATTTGCTGATCTCGCTTTCGACTGCGCGGGCGTGCAGTTCCAGCTGGCGTTCGCCGTTCTCGCTGAGGCTGCGGATGCCGTAGTGCTCGCTGACCCAGAAGCCGACGTAGCCCAGGCCGATCATCAGCAGGATGACCAGGGGCGGCAGGAACAGGTGACGGATCAGACGGGGTTTCACGGCGAGTGATGGCGGCGCGGCGCGATAGAGAGTGGGGTCGCATTTCATCACAGTGGTCCCGGGTGTACCAGTTGTCCGTCCATGGTGACGTCCCCGTGGTATTGCGAGCTGTAGCCGCTGCCGAAGGCTGCGATCGCCCACAAGGTGGGCGTCCGATCTTGAGATCGCTGAAAGCCTTCGGCCTTATCGCAGCCTGCGGCAGCGGCTACAGGGATTGCATGGTTTTTAGTGCTGCAGGATTTTCTCGAGGAAATGCTGCGCACGCTCGGAGCGGGCGTTGATGTCGCCGAAGAATTCCTCTTTCGGGCAGTCTTCGATGATTTTGCCGGCGTCCATGAAGATCACCCGGTCCGCGACCTTGCGGGCGAAGCCCATTTCGTGGGTCACGCACATCATGGTCATGCCTTCGTGAGCCAGCTGCACCATCACGTCCAGCACTTCGTTGACCATTTCCGGGTCGAGCGCGGAAGTCGGTTCGTCGAACAGCATGACAATCGGGTCCATCGCCAGCGCGCGGGCGATCGCCACGCGCTGCTGCTGGCCACCGGACAACTGGCCCGGGTGCTTGTGGGCGTGGGCGGACAAGCCGACGCGCTCCAACAGTTGCAGACCTTTCTTGGTGGCTTCTTCCTTGCTGCGGCCCAGCACCTTGATCTGCGCGATGGTCAGGTTCTCGGTGATGGTCAGGTGCGGGAACAGCTCGAAGTGCTGGAACACCATGCCCACGCGAGAGCGCAGTTTCGGCAGGTTGGTCTTCGGGTCGGCGATGGACGTGCCGTCGACCACGATGTCACCTTTCTGGAACGGCTCCAGGGCGTTGACGCATTTGATCAGGGTGGATTTGCCGGAGCCGGACGGTCCGCACACCACGATCACTTCGCCTTTCTTGACCTCGGTGCTGCAATCGGTCAGCACCTGGAAGTCCCCATACCACTTGTTGATGTTCTTGATAGAGATCATACGGCAAACCTTTTTTGCAGACGCTTGACCAGCACCGAGGCGGCAAAGCTGATTGTGAAGTACACCAGACCGGCAACGATCAGGAACTCATTGGAGCGGCCGATGATGTCGCCGCTGGAGCGCGAAGCATTGAGGAAGTCCACCAGGCCCACGGTGTATACCAGCGAGGTGTCCTGGAACAGGATGATGCTCTGCTGCAGCAGCAGCGGGGTCATCTTGCGGAACGCCTGGGGCAGGATGATCAGGCGCATCATCTGGCCATAGCTCATGCCCAATGCCTGGGCAGCGCCCATCTGGCCCTTGGGAATCGACTGCACGCCGGCGCGGACGATTTCGCAGAAGTACGCCGCTTCGAACATCATGAAGGCCACGATGCACGAGCCGAACGCACCGATCGGGGTGTCTTCGCCGGTGATCCAGCGCAGCACGAAGGGCACCGCCAGGTAGAACCAGGTGATCACCAGCAGCAGCGGGATGGAGCGGAAGTAGTTGACGTAGACGCCGGCGATGTTCGACAGCAGCTTGCTGTGGGACAAGCGCATCAACGCCAGGATGGTGCCGAGGATGATCCCGCCGACGACGCCCAGGGCCATCAGCTTGAGGGTCATCAGCATGCCGTTCCACAGGCCGGGAATGGCCGGGACGACGCCAGTGAAATCGAATTCCATTATTTGCCCCCCACGGAGATCAGGCCGGGCACTGCGACTTTCTTCTCGACCATGCGCATCAGCAGCATCAGGCTCATGTTCAGGGTGAAGTAGATCAGCGTGGCCAGGGTGAAGGCTTCAAACAGGTTGGCCGAGAACTCGGCGGTCTGCTTGGTCTGCGCCAGCAACTCCATCAGGCCGATCAGCGAGGCCACGGAGGAGTTCTTGAAGACGTTGAGGAATTCCGAGGTAAGCGGCGGAATGATGATCCGGTAGGCCTGGGGCAGCAGCACGTTCCAGTAGATCTGCGGCAGCGAAAAGCCCATGGCGCGGGCCGCGGATTCCTGGCCGCGTGGCAGCGCCTGGATGCCGGTGCGCACCTGTTCGCAGACGCGGGCGGCGGTGAACAGGCCCAGGCACACGACGACGCTCAGGTAGGCCGAGGTGGTCGGGTTGAGGTCCTGCTTGTACCAGTCCTGCAGGTTTTGCGGCAGCAGGTCCGGTACCAGGAAGTACCAGATGAACAGCTGAACCAGCAGCGGTACGTTACGGAAGATCTCCACGTAGACGGTGGCGATGCCCGACACCAGGCGGTTCGGCACGGTCCGCATGACGCCCAGGATCGAGCCCAGCAGCAGCGCGACGATCCAGGCCACCACGGCAATGGCGATGGTCCAGCCCAGGCCCGCGATGAACCAGTCGAGATAGGTCTCGCTGCCCACGCCGGTGGACTTGAAGAACACGCCCCAGTCCCAGTTGTAATTCATTAGGGTCTCCCCTCTGATCGATCGATGTACAAGCACCCGCTTGGGGAAATCCGTTCCCGCCTGGATGACGCCCAGGCACACGCGATCGGCTCGACAACCACCGGTTCGAGTGTTTCCAAAAAAAGCCAGCAGGTAGTGACAGGCTCCTGAAAGGGCCGGGCCCTTTCAGGAGACAAGGTTAGTCAGGAATCAGGACTTTTTATCGTCAGCCGCTTTGTCGGTCGGGTTGGCGATCAGGGCCTTGAGCTCGTCGCTCATCGGGAACATCAGGTTCAGGCCTTTTGGTGGAATCGGCGACTGGAACCATTTGTCGTAGATCTTGTTGATCTCGCCCGACTTGTAGGTCGCGATGATGGCGTCGTCCACGGCCTTCTTGAACGGTGCGTCGCCCTTGCGGACCATGCAGCCGTAGATTTCGTAGGATTGCGCGGTACCGGTCACGGCCCAGTCGGTCGGTTTGCGGGCCTTGGCCATTTCACCGGCCAGCAGCGCGTCGTCCATCATGAAGGCGACGGCGCGGCCGCCTTCGAGCATGTTGAAGGACTCGCCGTGGTCCTTGGCGGAAATCACGTTCATGCCCATCTGTTTGTCGGCGTTCATCGCCTTGAGGATGCGCTCGGACGTGGTGCCGGCGGTGGTCACGACGTTCTTGCCTTTGAGGTCCGGGAAGTCCTTGTAAGGCGAATCTTTCTTGGACAGCAGGCGGGTGCCGATCTCGAAGATGCCGACGGAGAAGTCGACCTGCTGCTGGCGCTCGACGTTGTTGGTGGTGGAACCGCACTCGACGTCCACGGTGCCGTTCTGCACCAGCGGGATACGGGTCTGCGAGGTAACCAGGTTGTATTTGACCTTGAGATCCGGCATGTCGAGGTCTTTTTTCAGGGCTTCGACGATTTTCAGCTGGATGTCGTGGGAGTAGCCGACTGGAACGCCGGATGCATCCGCGATGTAGGAGAACGGAATGGAAGCGTCGCGATGTCCGAGGGTGATGGTGCCGGAGTCTTTGATTTTCTTCAGCGTGCCGGTGAGTTCGGCGGCGACCACTGGAGTGCTAATCAGAGCAGCAGCAATGGCTGCGCCCAACAGATGGGGAACGATGCGCATCAATATTTCCTCGACATTTGTTTTTTTTATGAAGCCAGTTCGACGGCTCTCTTATACAGCGAATGCCTTGACGGCTCCTGATGTGTGTTGGCGCATCAGGCATTCGTCGGAGAGTGTAGAGCATGAGTCGTGCCAGGCCAGCTGATCCGTATCAAGGCCTTGATTTGAAAGGCTATTAAATATTTATGGCGAATATTGTCGGCGGTCTTTATCCGGTTATCCGAATCGACCCGAAAGTCGCGTTCGGAAAACCGAATGTCCAGCAAAGCCGGGCCTACCCCCTGTAGGAGCGAGCTTGCTCGCGATAGCGATCCGACTGTCGACACCTATGTCGAATGTCACGCAGTCATCGCGAGCAAGCTCGCTCCTACATAAAGCGGTGGCCATGAAAAAGCCCCCGGGCCGTGCGGCGCGGGGGCTTCTTTATAGAAGGGGCGATCAGGCGGCTTCGATCTTTGCCCGGTTCTGCTCGACCTTCTGCAGGTAGTGCTGCAGTTTTTCCTGCTCGGCCGGTGTCGTGAACAGGCCCAGCTTGCTGCGGCGCCAGAGGATGTCCTGGGCATTGACCGCCCATTCTTCGCTGCACAGGTAATCGACTTCACGGGTGTACAGGCCGCCGCCCAGGTGTTCGCCCAGGTCGTTCAGGCTGTGCACGCCTTCCAGCAGGCGCCAGGTGCGGCTGCCGTAGCTGGTGGCCCAGCGGCGGGCGATTTCGCTGGGCACCCAGTCGAACTTCTGGCGAATTGCTTCGGCCAGCGCCTGCGGCGTGGTCATGTCTTCGCCGCCGGGCAGGGTCGAGTGGGCGGTCCAGCTCGGCTTGATGTGCTTGAAGAACGGCGTCAGCTGGGCCATGGCCGATTCGGCCAGCTTGCGGTAGGTGGTCAGCTTGCCGCCGAACACCGACAGCAGTGGCGCTTCGTCGGCATTGCCGGACAGCGCCAGGGTGTAGTCGCGGGTCACGGCCGACGGGTTGTCGGACTCGTCGTTGCACAGCGGGCGCACGCCGGAGTAGGTGTGCACGATGTCCTGGCGGCTCAGCTGCTTCTTGAAGTGGGCGTTGACCACTTTCAGGATGTAGTCGGTTTCGCCTTCGGTAATCGCCACTTTCGCCGGATCGCCGGTGTACTCGCGGTCGGTGGTGCCGATCAGGGTGAAATGGTTCAGGTACGGAATGGTGAAGACGATGCGCTGGTCTTCATTCTGCAGGATGTGCGCATGTTCGCCTTCGTACAGCTTCGGCACGATCAGGTGGCTGCCCTGGATCAGGCGGATGCCGTACGGCGAATCCAGTTTCAGGTCGTCCTTGATGAACTTGGCGACCCATGGGCCGGCGGCGTTCACCAGGGCCTTGGCTTGAATCGAGAACAGGCTGCCGTCGGCGCGCTCCAGGTGCAGGTGCCACATGCCCTTGCCGCGGCGGGCGCTGATGCAACGGGTCTGGGTGTGCACGTGGGCGCCTTTTTCGCGGGCGGCCATGGCGTTCAATACCACCAGGCGCGCGTCGTCTACCCAGCAGTCGGAGTATTCGAAGCCTTTGGTGATCTCGGCTTTCAACGGGCTGTCGGGGCCGAACTTGAGGCTCTTGGAACCGGCGAGTTTTTCCCGCTTGCCCAGGTGGTCATAAAGGAACAGGCCGGCACGGATCATCCAGGCCGGACGCAGGTGCGGGCGGTGCGGCAGGACGAAACGCATCGGCTTGACGATATGCGGGGCCTTGGCCAGCAGCACTTCGCGTTCGGCCAGGGCTTCGCGCACCAGACGGAATTCATAATGTTCGAGGTAGCGCAGGCCGCCGTGGATCAGCTTGCTGCTGGCCGAGGAGGTATGGCTGGCGAGGTCGTCTTTTTCGCAAAGGAACACGGACAAGCCACGCCCGGCGGCATCGGCGGCGATACCGACGCCATTGATTCCACCGCCGATCACGGCAATGTCATAAATCTCGGCGAGAGGGGGCGCGGGCAAGGTGGAAGTGGGCATCGGCTGGCCTCGTGTTCTTCTGATATTTGAAATCGAACATTAATGTTCATTTGCGAAAATACTAGCGCAGAAACACGTCGACAGCCAGTGGACTTCGATTGAAAAAACTCATCGAAAGGCGGG
The DNA here is from genome assembly GCF_003184125.1 of Pseudomonas sp. RW409. NCBI lineage: Bacteria > Pseudomonadati > Pseudomonadota > Gammaproteobacteria > Pseudomonadales > Pseudomonadaceae > Pseudomonas > Pseudomonas sp. RW409. Next base: position 538,341 of record NZ_QHHP01000004.1, read on the forward strand.
CAAAGGAAAATTTACGAACATTGTCGGACGCAAGGCGGGTGAGGCCGGGGAGCGCGATATGTAGTCGCTGCCGAGCCCCGACGAGGCAGCGGCTACAGGGAATAGGTTCCGGCAGGTGTAGCCGCGGTCGAGCACCAACGAGGTTGCGCTCGATCTGGGCGGCACTCCGACGCAGCGGGCGCCAAACCGGACGACACCATCGCTCAGACATATCGCGTCGCCTGGTTTTACGGGGCTGCGCCCCGATCGCAGCCTCGCCAGGGCTCGGCAGCGGCTACGGGAGAGGGGTCAGACGACTTCCAGGCGAATCTTGTGTTGCTGCAGCAATTGGGTCAGCGCCGGAACCGGCTGCTGGTCGGTGACCAGGCAATCGATCAGGCTGATGGGGCCGAGGCGGATCATGGCATTGCGCCCGAACTTGCTGGAGTCGGCGGCCAGGATCACCTGGCGGGCATTGGCGATGATCGCCTGGGACACCCGTACTTCCTGGTAGTCGAAGTCCAGCAGGCTGCCGTCTTCGTCGATACCGCTGATGCCGACCAGGGCGAAATCGACCTTGAACTGGTTGATGAAATCGACGCTGGCCTGGCCGACCACGCCGCCATCGCGACGCACATTGCCACCGGTCAGCAGCACGTCGAAATCGTCCTTGGCGCTGAGCATGGAAGCCACGTGCAGGTTGTTGGTGATGATCTTCAGATGGTTGTGATTGAGCAGCGCCCGGGCAATGGATTCGGTGGTGGTACCGATGTTGATGAACAGCGAGGCGTGATCGGGGATCTGCGCGGCGATGGCTTCGCCGATGCGTTGTTTCTCATCGCGCATCTGATCGGCGCGCATGGCGTAGGCGGTGTTTTCGACACTGGAGTCGTAGGCTGCGCCGCCATGGTAGCGACGCAACAGGTTCACTTCCGCCAACTGGTTGATATCGCGGCGGATGGTTTGCGGTGTAACGACGAACAGCTGGGCCATTTCCTCGATGCTGACATAGCCGCGTTCGCGGACCAGCTCGAGGATTTGCTGCTGACGGGGAGGCAGATTCATGGGGCTTCCTTTGGGCTGCCGTGCAAAATTTGCCCATGATGCCGCAGGAATCCGCTCCCGACCAGTTACAACCCGATACGAATCCGCGACTTGGCTTATTCAGCGCCTTCGTGCGGTTCCCAGTCGCGGGTACGGCTGACGGCTTTTTTCCAGCCGGCGTAGAGCTTTTCCTTCTCGGTTTCGGCCAGCTGTGGTTCGAACTCGCGTTCGATCACCGCCTTGCCGCGCAACTCTTCCAGGCTGCTCCAGAAACCGCAGGCCAGGCCAGCCAGGTAGGCCGCGCCCAGGGCCGTGGTTTCGCGCATTTGCGGGCGCTCGACCTGGGTGCCGAGGATGTCGGCCTGGAACTGCATGAGGAAGTTGTTGGCCACTGCGCCACCATCCACGCGCAGGGCCTTGAGGCGTTCGCCGGAGTCCTGCTGCATGGCGTCGAGGACGTCGCGGGTCTGGTAGGCGATCGACTCCAGCGCGGCGCGGATGATGTGGTCCACACGCACGCCGCGGGTCAGGCCGAACAGCGCGCCACGGGCGTAGGGGTCCCAGTACGGAGCACCCAGGCCGGTGAAGGCCGGGACCAGGTACACGCCGTTGCTGTCCTTGACCTTGCTGGCGAAGTATTCGGTGTCGTGGGCATCGTTGATGATCTTCAGCTCGTCGCGCAGCCACTGCACGGTGGAGCCGCCGTTGAACACCGCGCCTTCCAGGGCGTAAGCCACTTCGCCGCGGGGGCCGCAGGCGATGGTGGTGAGCATGCCGTGCTTGGACTTGACCGCCTTGTCGCCGGTATTCATCAGCAGGAAGCAGCCAGTGCCATAGGTGTTCTTCGCCTGGCCCGGCTCGACGCACATCTGGCCGAACAGCGCGGCCTGCTGGTCGCCGGCGATCCCGCCGATGGCGATGCCGCTTTTGGTACGGCCGTAGATTTCCGAGGACGACTTCACTTCCGGCAGCATTTCCCGCGGGATATCCAGCACTTCCAGCATCTTCGCATCCCACTCCAGGGTGTGGATGTTGAAGAGCATGGTGCGCGAGGCGTTGGTGTAGTCGGTGACGTGGGTCTTGCCGCCGGTGAATTTCCAGATCAGCCAACTGTCGACGGTGCCGAACAGCAGTTCACCGTTGCGCGCGCGTTCGCGGCTGCCTTCGACGTTGTCGAGGATCCACTTCAGCTTGGTGCCGGAGAAATACGGGTCGGTGACCAGGCCGGTGGTATCGCGGATGTACTCTTCCAGGCCGTCACGCTTGAGCTGCTGGCAGATCTCGGTACTGCGACGGCACTGCCAGACGATGGCGTTGTAGATCGGCCGGCCGGTGGTCTTGTCCCAGACCACGGTGGTTTCGCGCTGGTTGGTGATGCCGATGGCGGCTACCTGGTCATGGTGCAGGCCGGCTTGCGCCAGGGCCTCGACCATCACTGCGCTCTGGGTGGCGAAGATTTCCATCGGGTCGTGTTCGACCCAGCCGGCTTGCGGGTAATGCTGGACGAATTCGCGTTGGGCGGTGCACACGACGTTGGCGTCGCGATCGAAAATGATCGCGCGGGAGCTGGTCGTACCCTGATCGAGGGCAATGATGTAGTTCTTATTCTGAATGTCGGTCATGTCGATTGCCTTGGACAAAAATAAGGAAGTGGGCAAGAGGCGCAGGTCGGGGTTGGGCAGGACCTTGCGCCACCGGTTTCAAGAAGTTCTTACTTTGCCGTCAATGGCTTTTTCGGCATCCGTTGGAGCAGGGGCGACGGTTGGCAGGTGACGGGCAATCAACCCGCGGTAAGCCACGGCGCCGAGGCAGGCACCGATAATCGGCGCGAAGATCGGTACCAGGAAGTACGGAATATCGCGGCCGCCGGTGAAGGAAACCTCGCCCCAACCCATGAAGAATGTCATCAGTTTAGGGCCAAAATCCCGCGCCGGGTTCATCGCGAAACCGGTCAGCGGACCCATGGCGCTGCCGATCACGGCAATCAGCAGGCCGATCAGCAGCGGCGCCATCGGGCCACGCGGCAAGCCGTTGTTGTCGTCGGTCAGGGACATGATCACGCCCATCAGGATCGCGGTAATCACCACTTCGACCAGGAACGCCTGGGCGGTGGACAGCGCCGGGTTGGGATAGGTGGAGAATACCGACGCCAGCTCGAGGCTGGCCTGGGAGCCGCGAACCATCTGGTGGGCTTGTTCGTAATCGAAGAACAGGTTGCTGTACAGCGTGTAGACCAGCAGCGCCGCGCAGAAGGCGCCGGCGATCTGGGAGAAGATGTAGAACGGCAGTTTGCGCTTTTCGAAGTCGGCAAAGATGCACAGGGCGATGCTGACCGCGGGGTTGAGGTGCGCGCCGGAAACGCCGGCGGTGAGGTAGATCGCCATGCTCACGCCGATCCCCCAGATGATGCTGATTTCCCACAGGCCAAAGCTGGCACCCGCGACCTTGAGCGCGGCGACGCAACCGGTGCCGAAGAAGATCAACAAGGCTGTACCCAGGAATTCGGCCATGCACTGGCCGGAGAGCGACGGTTGTTGTAACGCAGTTGTCATGGAAAACCTCGGTTTTTGTTGTTGTCTGGCGCTGGCGTGAAGCGCTGAGCGCGATTTTCACCGTCGGCAGGATCCCCATCCTGGGCGCGGCTTACTGCTGGTTACGGCTGCTGGATCTACAACATGATATTCGCAAACGAAAAAATATAGACAAGAAACATTACTGTCAAAGGTCGAAAGTGAACCATTGGTCATTTTATAACTATCAGTTGTGTGAATGATCTTGCGGGAAGCGCGCGGGTTTTGTGCAAAAGGCGCGGCCAGCCTGGTGCCGGCGGTTGCCTGGGTTAGGGGATGGGCCTTGGAATAGAGCCTTTTGCTGGCGGATATCCTAGAATCGCCGGCACTGTTTCTGTTCTTTTCCCTGCCTATGGAGTTGCCATGACCCCTGCACTGGATCTGCTGAAAAAAGTTCGCGCCGAACATCGGGTGCACAGTTATGAACACGACCCGAAGGCGGCCTCCTATGGTCTGGAGGCGGCGGAAAAGCTCAGCCTCGATCCGGCGCAGGTGTTCAAGACGCTGTTGGCCAGTAGTGAAAAGGGCGAATTGCTGGTGGCCGTGGTGCCGGTCGTCGGAAGCCTCGATCTCAAGGCCCTGGCACACGCCGCCGGGGTGAAAAAAACCGAGATGGCCGACCCGGCTGCCGCGCAGCGCGCCACCGGTTACCTGCTGGGCGGGATCAGCCCGCTGGGGCAGAAAAAGCGCCTGCGCACCTTTATCGACAACAGTGCACAACCCTTTGCCAGCATCTTCGTCAGCGCCGGCCGGCGCGGGCTTGAGGTCGAACTCGCGGCCGCCGTGCTGGCCGAGCACACCCAGGCGACATTCGCCGATATCGGTCGCGACTGACTCGGCGTGCAGCCTGAGGTTTCAGTGTTGGTCGGGAAGGGAAGCGTTGAGGGGCATAACGACACAGGAGTCGGCGAACCGGCTCCTGCGGGATTGTCAGTGGGCGCCGCTGTAGCGACGAACGCCCGATTCAGACTGTGGCAGCTGCGCCGCGGTGCTGCCGGAGGCCTGGAACAGCACCAGGTGTTCGGCGGCCACGCGGATTCCCACATCAGCACCGACCTGGTGATCGGCGTGGCTTGGGAAGATCGACTCGAGCTGGCTGCCGGTCGGCAGTTGCAGGCGGTACAGGGTCGAGGCGCCCTGGAAGCTCTTGCCGACGATCCGCGCCTTGAGGGCGCTGTCCGGTGCATAAACGATATCGTCTGGGCGTAGCAGCACATCCACCGCGCCGCCGGGTGGCCAGGTGTAGGCACGGTTGCCGCGCAGTACGCCGAGTTCGGTCTGCACCGATTCCGGGCTGTCCAGCTGGCCACGGATGAAATAACCCTGGCCGATAAAGCTCGCCACGAACGGCGTCAGCGGTTCGTGATAGAGGTTGTACGGCGTGTCCCATTGCTCCAGGCGGCCTTCCTTGAACACCCCGACGTGATCGCTGACGGCGAAGGCTTCTTCCTGGTCGTGGGTCACCAGGATCGCACTGGTGCCCCGCGCCTTGAGGATGTCGCGCACTTCGTGGCTGAGCTTGCGCCGCAGTTCGCCATCGAGGTTGGAGAAGGGCTCGTCGAGCAGCAGCAACTGCGGTTCCGGCGCCAGCGCCCGGGCCAGTGCGACGCGTTGTTGCTGGCCGCCGGACAGCTCATGGGGGAAGCGCTTGCCGAGGTTCTTCAGGTTGACCAGTTCCAGCAGCTCCTCGACCACCCGGTTCTTCTGCGGGTGCTTGCGGATGCCGAAGGCAATGTTGTCCGCCACGCTCAGGTGCGGGAACAGGGCGTAGTCCTGGAACACCATGCCTATCCGGCGGCGCTCCGGCGCCAGGGTGAAGCCGGCGCTGGAGATGGTTTCGCCGGCCAGCTGGATTTCACCTTCGTGCACCGGCTCGAAACCGGCAATCGCGCGCAGGGTGGTGGTCTTGCCGCAGCCGGAGGAGCCGAGCAGGCAACCGATATCGCCGGCGTTGAGGTGCAGGTTGAGGTTCTGCACGACCCGTTGGTCCTGGTAGCCGCAGGCGAGATTGCGCAGGTTAAGCAGTAATGGCTGGCTCATGCGTGGTGGTACGCCGGCTCGACCAGAAACTCGAGCAGGGCCTTTTGTGCGTGGAGACGGTTTTCTGCCTGGTCCCATGCCACGGAACGCGGATCGTCCAGCAGGTCGAGGCTGATTTCTTCGCCACGGTGGGCAGGCAGGCAGTGCATGAACAGCACGTCTGCGGCGGCCAGGTCGAGCAGCGCGCGATTGACCTGGAACGGTGCGAACAGCTTGAGGCGTTCGGCGGTTTCTTCTTCCTGCCCCATGGAGGTCCAGACGTCGGTGCTTACCAGATGGGCGCCGATCACCGCGTCTTTCGGATCGCGCACGATGCTCACCCGGTCGCCGGCGCGGGCGACGAATTCAGGGTTGGGGTCATAGCCTTCGGGGCAGGCGATGCGCAGTTGGAAGTCGAACTGGATCGCCGCTTCTATATAGCTGTTGCACATGTTGTTGCCGTCGCCGATCCAGGCCACGGTCTTGCCCTGGATCGAGCCGCGGTGTTCGAGGAAGGTTTGCATGTCGGCCAGCAACTGGCACGGGTGCAGGTCGTCGGACAGGCCGTTGATCACCGGTACGCGGGAGTTGGCCGCAAACTCGGTCAGGGTGCGGTGGGCAAAGGTACGGATCATCACCGCGTCGAGCATGCGCGACATGACGATGGCGCAGTCGCTGATCGGCTCGCCGCGACCCAGCTGGGTGTCGCGCGGGGACAGGAAGATTGCCTGGCCGCCGAGCTGGATCATGCCGGCTTCGAAGGACAGGCGGGTGCGGGTAGACGACTTCTCGAAAATCATCCCGAGAACGCGATTTTTCAGAGGCTCGAAGAGTACGCCGCGATTACGCAGGTCCTTCAGCTCGATGCCTCGACGAATCACGCTGACCAGCTCTTCGGGCGTGCAATCCATCAGGGAGAGAAAGTGCCTTGCGCTCATCATTAACTACCTTTTTGCAACAGACCGCAGATACTCAAAGCCTTGTTTTATCGAGAAACGGGCGAGACCTGCGGCGAAAGCCGCACGGGGCGACGAAATAGGGGAAGGCGCGATCTTATAATTAAATGTCGCGTCTTACCAATAGCAGGCTTGGTTTCTAAGACTTTCACCACGTGCAGCGAGTGGCCAGGGTCAAAAAAACGGGCCATTCGTGACGTTTTCCAGCGTGTTCAGATGGGCCCAGTCGGATGTGGAGTCGATCCACTTTGCATAGGCCTGCAGCAGCATTTGTACACTGCGTCTCGACCGCTTTGCAACGCGACGCGTGGCCCATGCCGCTATCAGGCATCTGGCTGGCGCGGGTTGGTTTTTTCTCTGCTCGGCTCCTGGGTACTTTGAGCGTGGCGGGAAATGGAACGGCTCGCGGCAGGGGATATCGGCCAGAAATATTTCCTAAGGTGAAGGGCTGGGGTTATAAATGCGCACCGGCAACAGGGAAGTGCTTGGAATGGACTCGAAAGAACAGCAACTGAAGACACTGTTGGGGTTGACGACGCGAACCCTGACCGACCTGACGGCATCGATCACCTCGATGTCCTTCGAGTTGCTGCGCAGCGAAGACAGCACGACGCGCAACGCCGCGCGACAGATGATCGATCGCATGATGACCATCAGCAGCCATCTCGATGAGCACTGGCGATTGCTCGCCGAATTCAGCGGGCAGGGCAGCGAAGCACCGTTGGACGGCATGCTGCCGATCGCCCGGCAGGACGACCCTCCGAGGCTGCCCTCCAACTGAACCATCGGCTGGCTTGATGCTTGCCGATTCACAAGATGAACGTCCCTGGCGCTGATGTCGGTCTGGCACCATAGTTTTGTTCCCGCGGCCTGACGCTGGCCGCCCCGAATAAAATAGAGACTGGCCATGACCAAGACTCTCCATCACCGTGCCTGCCACCTGTGTGAAGCCATCTGCGGCTTGACCATCGAAACCACCGAAGTCGACGGCGCCGGCCCGCAGATCACCTCGATCAAGGGCGATGCCCAGGACAGTTTCAGCCGCGGCCATATCTGCCCCAAGGCAGTGGCGCTGCAGGACATCCAGAACGACCCGGATCGACTGCGTCAGCCCATGCGCAGGGTCGGCAGCGATTGGCAGGCGATCGAGTGGAAGGAGGCCTTCAACCTGGTGGCCGAGCGCCTGGCGGCGATCCAGGAGCGGCACGGCAATAATGCGGTGGCGGTCTATCAGGGCAATCCCAGCGTGCACAACTATGGGTTGATGACCCACAGCAACTATTTCCTCGGCCTGCTGAAAACCCAGAACCGCTTTTCCGCCACCTCGGTGGACCAATTACCGCAGCACTTGAGCAGTTACCTGATGTACGGCCACGGGCTGTTACTGCCGATCCCGGATATCGATAACACCGACTTCATGCTGATCCTGGGCGGCAATCCGCTGGCGTCCAACGGCAGCATCATGACCGTGCCGGATGTGGAGAAGCGCCTGAAGGCGATCCAGGCGCGTGGCGGCAAAGTGGTGGTGGTCGACCCGCGGCGTAGCGAGACGGCAGCCATGGCCGACCAGCATGTGTTTGTCCGTCCTGGCGGGGATGTGGCGCTGCTGTTCGGCATGCTGCAGACGATCTTCGCGGAAGGGCTGACGCGTGACAGCCATCTGCCGGTGGATGGCCTGGCCGAGGTGCGTGAGGCCATTTCCCGTTTCAGTGCCGAAGCCATGAGCCCTTTGTGTTCGGTGCCGGCGCAGCAGATCCGCCAGTTGGCGCGCGACTTCGCCGCAGCGGACAGGGCGGTGTGTTATGGCCGGATGGGCGTGTCCACCCAGTCGTTCGGCACCCTCTGTCATTGGCTGGTGCAACTGCTCAACCTGGTGACCGGCAACCTGGACCGGGTCGGCGGCGCCCTGTGCACCGAGCCGGCGGTGGATCTGGTGGCGGCGACTTCGGGTGGGCACTTCAATGCCTGGCAAAGCCGGGTTTCCGGACGCCCTGAATACGGCGGCGAGTTGCCGGTCTCGGCCCTGGCCGAGGAGATACTGACCAAAGGGGAGGGGCAGGTGCGGGCGCTGATCACGGTGGCGGGCAATCCGGTGCTCTCCACCCCCAACGGACGGCAGCTGGAGCAAGCGCTGGATGGCCTGGAGTTCATGGTCAGCATCGACCTGTATATCAACGAAACCACCCGTTACGCGGACTTGATCCTGCCATCGACTTCGGCCCTGGAGAACGATCACTACGACACCACGTTCAATATGTTCGCGGTGCGCAATGTCAGCCGCTTCAACCAGGCGATCCTGCCCAAGCCGGAAGGGGCATTGCATGACTGGGAAATCTTCGTTGGCCTGGCCAGGGCCTTCGCCGCGCGGACCGGCAAGGAGCTCAAGCCGACCGTGCCGCCGGCGCAGATGATCGATAGAGGGCTGCGAGCGGGACGGTACGGCGAGACGTCCGAGTTCAATCTGTCGCTGGCGACGCTGGCCAATCATCCCCACGGAATCGACCTGGGGCCGCTCAAGCCCAACCTGGCGGCGCGCCTGAAAACCGAGAGCCGCCGGGTGCAGGCCGCTCCCGCGGCGATCATGGCAGACCTCAAGCGCTTTGCCGCGTTGCAGGCGCCGACGGCCGATGAGTTGGTGATGATCGGCCGGCGCCATGTGCGCAGCAATAATTCGTGGATGCACAACTACCATCGGTTGGTGAAGGGCAAGCCTCGGCACCAGTTGCTGATGAATCCCGATGATCTGGCCCGGAGGGGGCTGGCTGACGGGCAGCGTGTGCGGGTCAGTTCGCGGGTCGGGGCGATCGAGGTGGAAGTCCTGGCCAGCAGCGAGATGATGCCCGGGGTGGTCAGCCTGCCCCATGGCTGGGGGCACGGTCGGCCGGGCGTACAGATGAGCATCGCGATGGCGCAACCGGGGTCGAGTGCCAATGACCTGACCGATGAGCGTCAGCTGGACGAGCTATCGGGCAATGCGGCGCTCAATGGCGTGCCGGTGACGGTGGAGGCGGCCTGAGGAGTCTGTCGGAGAGGCCGAGCATGGCGCTCGGCTTTCCGTTACAATGCGCCACCGTGTCGACAACAGAGTCGGAAAGTTCAGCCGAGGTGCTCCATGGATATCATCGAAACTATTAAAGAGCAGATTGCCAACAACACCATTCTGCTTTACATGAAAGGCTCGCCGAATGCCCCGCAGTGTGGCTTCTCCGCGAAAGCCGCTCAGGCCGTGATGGGTTGTGGTGAGAAGTTCGCTTACGTGGACATCCTGCAGAACCCGGAAATCCGCGCCAACCTGCCTAAATACGCCAACTGGCCTACTTTCCCGCAACTGTGGGTGGCCGGCGAACTGGTCGGCGGCAGCGACATCATGGCTGAGATGTTCGCCAATGGTGAGTTGCAGACCCTGATCAAGGCTGCCGCTGAAAAAGCTGCCGCCAAGACCGAAGCCTGATTTGTCCCTTGCAGGAGCGACACGTTCGCTCCTGCAAGTTGTGTGGATTTGTCCACGCAATAAAAAGCCCCGCCCTCGTGAGAGAGGCGGGGCTTTTTTATGGGCTGAACCTTGAGAGAAGTTACTCGTCGCCCATCTGCGATTGCAGGTAGTTTTCCAGGCCGACTTTATCGATCAGGCCCAGTTGGGTTTCCAGCCAGTCGATATGTTCTTCTTCCGATTCCAGGATGTCTTCCAGCAGTTCGCGGCTACCGAAGTCGCCGACCGATTCGCAATGGGCGATGGCGGCTTTCAGGTCGGCGTGGCCGGTGCGCTCGATGCGCAGGTCGCATTCGAGCATTTCCTTGGTGTGTTCGCCGATGTGCAGTTTGCCCAGGTCCTGGACGTTCGGCAGGCCTTCGAGGAAGAGGATGCGCTTGATCAGCTTGTCCGCATGCTTCATCTCGTCGATGGACTCGTGGTATTCGTGCTTGCCCAGCTTGTTCAGGCCCCAGTCTTCATACATGCGCGCATGCAGGAAGTACTGATTGATCGCGACCAGTTCATTGGCAAGGATCTTGTTGAGATGCTGGATGACTGTGATGTCGCCTTTCATGATGGGGTCCTGCCCTGTAATTAGCGGTATATAAGGCAGAGTCTGAGCCGCACGATGATTAGTGTCAAACCTAAGTTATTGAATAATATATGAAAATTAATCGGAATAAGAATGTTTGTGTTCCGCGTTATGACGCTAAGCGATTGAATTACAGGCATAAAAAAGCCGGACATGAAGTCCGGCTCTTTTAAATGGCGTTAATTACGCAACATTAAATTCTACTGGGTAAGGAATCGCTGGCTGGCTGCTTTGCAGTTCGGTCAGGGTTTCACGTACCACCTGCTTGGCGAGGCAGGCGCATTTGCCACATTGACCGGCAACGCCTGTTGCTTGGCGTACTTCACGATAGCTGCAGCAACCGTCGTAGATTGCATCGCGGATTTGTCCGTCGGTGACGCCAGTGCAGAGGCAGACATACATAAGGTGAGAACCGTCGCTGGTTATGGCTCAATGCGACGGATCTTAATGTTAACGAGAATGATTGTCAAAGTGGTTTCCTGGAGCTTTTTGCCAGATGCGTGACTGGCAGACGAACGGTTTTTTCTACCACGGCCGATGAGCTATCCAGCAGGGCGGCTTTTTTGCTGCCTGAACCCGGGGGATGGAAAAACCACTAAGGACAGCTCAAAAACGCGGTGTATGATGTGCGGTCCTTACGAAGCGGGATCGAGTCACAGGGTTGTCGCTTGACGGCGGCACACTAGACTGGGTCCCATTCTTCATTCGATCACACCAGGAGATATCCAATGAGCGTACTCGTAGGCAAACAAGCCCCTGACTTCACCGTTCCCGCCGTTCTCGGCAATGGCGAAATCGTCGACAGCTTCACCCTGTCCTCGGCCATCAAAGGCAAATACGGCCTGGTGTTCTTCTACCCGCTGGACTTCACCTTCGTCTGCCCGTCCGAGCTGATCGCTCTGGACCACCGCATGGCTGACTTCAAGGCACGCAACGTTGAAGTGATCGCTGTTTCGATCGACTCGCACTTCACCCACAACGCCTGGCGCAACACCCCGATCAATGCCGGCGGCATCGGTCAGGTTCAGTACATCATGGCTGCTGACATGAAGCACGACATCGCCAAGGCCTACGACGTTGAGTCCGAAGGCGGCGTGGCTTTCCGTGGCGCGTTCCTGATCGACGACAAAGGCGTCGTTCGTTCGCAGATCGTCAACGACCTGCCGCTGGGCCGTAACATGGAAGAGCTGATCCGTCTGGTCGACGCTCTGCAGTTCCACGAAGAGCACGGCGAAGTCTGCCCAGCCAACTGGAAGAAGGGCGACAAGGGTATGACCGCTTCGCCAGAAGGCGTTGCCGCTTACCTGAGCGAGAACGCCGGCAAGCTGTAAGCCGCGCTTCACGCATAAAAAAACCGGCCTCAGGGCCGGTTTTTTTATGCGCGGTCGATCAGCGACGGTATCAGTCGTTGAAGTCTTCCCAGCCGCCCATTTCCTTCCAGCGATTGACGATGCCGCAGAACAGATCGGCAGTCTTCTCGGTGTCGTAGCGGGCGGAATGCGCCTCGCGGCCGTCGAAGTCGATGTCGGCTGCCTGGCACGCCTTGGCCAGCACGGTTTGGCCATAAGCCAGGCCGGCAAGCGTCGCGGTGTCGAAGCTGGAGAACGGATGAAACGGGTTGCGCTTCATGTCCAGGCGCGCGACAGCCGCGTTGAGGAAGCCCAGGTCGAAGCTGCTGTTGTGCCCGACCAGGATCGCGCGTTTGCAACCGTTGGCCTTCAGCGCCTTGCGCACGCTGCGGAAGATATCGTTCAGCGCGGTTTCTTCACTGACGGCCATACGCAGCGGATGGTCGAGCTTGATCCCGGTGAACTCCAGCGCCGCGGCTTCGATGTTGGCGCCTTCGAAAGGCTCTACGCGGAAAAACAGGGTGTGCTCGGGGAACACGAAGCCTTTTTCGTCCATGCCGATGATGGTCGCGGCAATTTCCAGCAAGGCGTCGGTGGCCGAGTTGAAACCACCGGTTTCAACGTCGACGACTACCGGCAGGTAACCGCGAAAGCGTGCCGCCATTGGATGACGCGAGCCACCACCGTTGTGACCGTCCTGCTCGTCGTCGAAATGGTCTTCACTCACGCGTGTTCCTCCAGCAGGCGCCAGCGCAGTTTTTCACCGGCGCGCAGCGGGATGACGGTCAGCTCGCCGAACGGCAGGCTGGCAGGGGCGGTCCATTCTTCACGAACCAGGGTGATGCGATCGGTGTTGGCCGGCAGGCCGTAGAAGCGCGGGCCGTTGAGGCTGGCGAAGGCTTCCAGCTTGTCCAGCGCATTGCGCTGTTCGAAGGCCTCGGCGTACAGCTCGATCGCGGCATAGGCGGTGTAGCAGCCGGCACAGCCGCAGGCCGCTTCTTTGGCGTGCTGGGCGTGGGGCGCGGAATCGGTGCCGAGGAAGAACTTCTGGCTGCCGCTGGTGGCGGCGTCGAGCAGCGCTTCCTGGTGCACGTTGCGCTTGAGAATCGGCAGGCAATAGAAGTGCGGGCGAATCCCGCCAACCAGCATGTGGTTGCGGTTGTACAGCAGGTGATGGGCGGTGATGGTCGCGCCGACGTTGGCCGAGGCCTCGTTGACGAACTGCACGGCGTCACGGGTGGTGATGTGTTCGAACACCACCTTGAGCGTCGGGAAGCGCTCGACGACGCGGCGCATGTGCTCGTCGATGAACAGCTTCTCGCGGTCGAACACGTCGACCTCACTGCGGGTGACTTCACCGTGGATCAGCAGCGGTAGGCCGACTTCGGCCATGGCCTCCAGCGCCGGGAAAATCTTGTCGATGCTGGTGACGCCCGAGTCCGAGTTGGTGGTCGCGCCAGCCGGGTAGAGCTTGGCGGCATGGACGAAACCACTGGCCTTGGCCGCGCGAATTTCTTCGGGCTGGGTGCGATCGGTAAGGTAGAGCACCATCAGCGGCTCGAAGCGGCTGCCGGCCGGCCGCGCAGCGAGAATGCGCTGGCGATAGGCGTCGGCTTCAGCGGCGTTGCGCACCGGAGGTACCAGGTTAGGCATGATGATGGCGCGGCCAAAGGTGCGCGCGACATCCGCGACAGTATTGGTCAACACGGCACCATCGCGAAGATGAATATGCCAGTCGTCGGGACGCAGCAGGGTCAGGCGGTCGGACATTGGGGATTCCAGGCGGGTCAAACTCCAGTGAATGCTACCGGAAAAGACTCTTCCAGGCACTCGCTATCAAGTTTTGCGTGAAGCTTCCGATATCCCGAAGGTATGCCGTAAACAGGCATTTCGATTTTCGTGATGTACAAGTCAGTGGAGCCTCCCGTGCGCCAGCGTTATCTAGCCTTGCTCAGTGTGTTCGCCAGTCTTCCCGCGATGGCGCTGACTTTCCAGACCCGTCTGGAGAGCATTGAGTGGACGGTCGAAGGCGATAAATTCGAGTGCCGTCTGAGCCAGCCGATCACCGATTTCGGTTCCGGGGAGTTCGTGCGTCGCGCCGGCGAGCAGGCGACCTTCCGCCTCAAGGCCTACAACCCGATGCTCGCTGGCGGTTCGGCGACGCTACTCGCAGCGGCCGCGCCGTGGCAGCCGGGGCGCGGCGACATCAACCTGGGTTCGGTGCGGCTCGGCAGCGGCGATGTCTTGTTCAACAGCTCGCAACTGCAGGCCGGGCGACTGATCGGTGGATTGATGGATGGGCGCAGCCCGGTGGTTCGCCATTACTCCCGCGAGGGTGGGGTGTCCGAGGTGCGCTTGTTGCCGGTCAAGTTCAGCAAGGCGTATGGCGACTACCAACGTTGTGTCGCCAAGTTGCTGCCGCAGAACTTCGACCAGGTCAGGCAATCCGAGGTCGGCTTCCCTGGGGGCGGCATCGATCTGGATGCCAAGGCCAAGGCCAAGTTGCAGGTGATGCTGGAATTCCTCAAGGCCGATCCGACGGTCAATCACATCCAGCTCGACGGCCACTCGGACAACAGCGGCAACCGCTTGACCAACCGTGACCTGTCGCGCCGCCGGGCGCTGGCGGTGATGGAGTTCTTCAAGGCCAACGGCATTCCCGAATCGCAGATCGAGATGCGTTTCCACGGCGAACGCTATCCATTGGCACCCAACACCAACGCGGCGAACCGGGCGAAGAACCGTCGGGTCAACGTACAGCTGCAACGCGTCCCGGTCGCGGAAAAACCGGCACCCCAGGCTGCTGCTCCCGCCAACGCCGCGGCGACTTCTTGAAACGGCTGTCGTCGTCGCGCACTCGACATAATCTGTCGCTTCGTCGTCATAAGCTGTCGCGCCTCTGTAAATTATCCGCGTTGATCGGTAGACTTGATGGCTTTCCGTAGAACCCCGTGGAGTGATGGCATGGCGGACGTAAACAAGGTCGTTCTGGCGTATTCCGGCGGCCTGGACACTTCGGTGATCCTCAAGTGGCTGCAGGATACTTATAACTGTGAAGTGGTGACGTTCACCGCTGACCTGGGTCAGGGCGAAGAGGTCGAACCTGCACGTGCCAAGGCGCAAGCCATGGGCGTGAAAGAGATCTACATCGACGATCTGCGCGAAGAGTTCGTCCGCGATTTCGTTTTCCCGATGTTCCGCGCCAACACCGTTTACGAAGGTGAGTACCTGCTGGGTACCTCCATCGCTCGTCCGTTGATCGCCAAGCGCCTGATCGAGATCGCCAACGAAACCGGCGCCGACGCCATTTCCCACGGCGCTACCGGCAAGGGCAACGACCAGGTTCGTTTCGAACTGGGCGCCTACGCCTTGAAACCAGGGGTGAAAGTGATCGCTCCTTGGCGTGAGTGGGACCTGCTGTCCCGCGAGAAGCTGATGGACTATGCCGAGAAGCACGCGATCCCGATCGAGCGTCACGGCAAGAAGAAGTCCCCGTACTCGATGGATGCCAACCTGCTGCACATCTCCTATGAAGGCGGCGTGCTGGAAGACACCTGGACCGAGCACGAAGAAGACATGTGGCGCTGGACCGTCTCCCCGGAGAAGGCTCCTAACACCCCAACCTACATCGAGCTGACCTACCGCAACGGCGACATCGTGGCGATCGACGGCGTCGAGATGACCCCGGCCACCGTGCTGGCGACCCTGAACCGCATCGGCGGCGAAAACGGCATTGGTCGTCTGGACATCGTGGAAAACCGCTATGTCGGCATGAAGTCCCGCGGCTGCTACGAAACCCCTGGCGGCACCATCATGCTGCGCGCTCACCGGGCGATCGAGTCGATCACCCTGGATCGCGAAGTGGCTCACCTGAAAGACGAGCTGATGCCCAAGTACGCCAGCCTGATCTACACCGGCTACTGGTGGAGTCCTGAGCGTCTGATGCTGCAACAGATGATCGACGCTTCCCAGGTTCATGTGAACGGCGTGGTTCGCCTGAAGCTGTACAAGGGCAATGTGATCGTCACCGGTCGCAAGTCCGATGAGTCGCTGTTCGATGCCAACATCGCGACCTTCGAAGAAGACGGCGGCGCCTACAACCAGGCGGATGCGGCTGGCTTCATCAAGCTCAATGCCCTGCGCATGCGTATTGCGGCCAACAAGGGTCGGACTCTGTTCTGATACTTTTTGAGCCGTTTTAAAAAAGCCCCGCCATGAGCGGGGCTTTTTTATGCCTGATGATTTAATCGATCAGGCGGGTGTCCGAAGACCATGACTAAAGTTTCCACTGGCCATTGTTTCAATGGGGCTCGACTATCTTTCAGTCTGTTCTTTTCAATACGAAGTGTAGGAAAGTCAGGAGTGGTTATATATAGCGGGCGACGTTCAATTTTTCCTTGTAGGGCAAATCCGTATTGTTTGTAAGGAACTTCTCGGGGAGATGCTGGCTCGGGGCGTGGCCATGCCACGGGCCAAATGACTGGGTTATGGTGTTTGCTTGAAAAACCAATAGCGGACTCTGGACTTACCCATGAAGAAAGTTTTGATCGTAGATGATCATCCCGTTACTCGGCTGGCTGTGCGCATGCTGATGGAGCGGCACGGTTTTGAAGTAGTTGCCGAGGCGGACAATGGCATGGATGCCCTGAAACTGTCTTATGAACATGTTCCAGACATCCTTATTCTTGATATTGGTATTCCCAAACTCGATGGCCTGGAAGTTATCGCCAGACTTTCGTCAAAAGCCATGTCGACCAAAGTGCTGGTATTGAGCCTGCAAGTACCTGGCCCGTTCTCCATGCGTTGCATGCAGGCCGGCGCGGCCGGTTATGTGTGCAAGCAGCAGGACATCACTGAATTGATCAGCGCCGTCAGGGCAGTCCTGGCTGGCTACAGTTATTTTCCCAACGAAGCCTTGCATACCCTGCGCTCGAGCCTGGGTATCGCCAGCGAGGAGGGGATGTTGTCCAGCCTGTCCGGGCGGGAGCTGATGGTCCTGAAGCAGCTTGCCGGAGGGCAGACCAACAAGGAGATTGCCGAGGGCCTGTGCCTGAGCAGCAAAACGGTGAGCACCTACAAAAGGCGGCTGTTGGGGAAACTCAACGCCCGCTCGCTGGTGGACCTGATCGAGTTTGCCAAGCGCCATCAGCTGGTATGAAGGTTGAGGGCTGCAACAAGGCATGCGAGCCTTCATTGCGTTGTGGGCTTGCCGGTCTGTCGACGATCTTGGATCCATCAGCCGCGCATGGCCTGGTTTGAGAAACCGATTTGGAGTGTTAGCTGGTGTAACAAAAAAGCCTCCGTAAAAGGAGGCTTTTTGTTACTAAAGATCAAAGTCGTAATCGGCCAGTTGCTTTTGCAAGCGCCGCTCTTCCAGAAGGTTGTCGATGGTCCGGCGTTTGCTCAAGTTGGTCTTGGCCACCTCTACCACAGGCTCCGCATCTTCTGTTTCAACAGGGGTGAAATCGTCTTCTACGTCCAGTTGTTCTTTACCAGTACTCATAAGGTTAACTCCAGGCTAAGACTGCCATTGGCGCTCCTTATATCGATATTCTCGGGACTGGTAAAAAAGATTTTTTCAATCGACCTATCATCAAAATCAATGATTGCTCAATCGTCAGAGGTCTTGTGCTTGTATTCGCACAGGTCCTCGATCCGGCAGCTTCCACAGCGTGGCTTACGGGCCAGGCACACGTAGCGGCCATGGAGGATCAGCCAGTGATGGGAGTCGAGGAGATACTCCTTGGGCACGAACTTCATCAGCTTTTTCTCGACTTCCACGACATTCTTCCCGGGGGCCAGCCCTGTGCGGTTGCTGACCCGGAAGATGTGCGTATCGACGGCCATGGTCAGTTGGCGAAAGGCGGTATTGAGTACCACGTTGGCGGTCTTCCTGCCGACGCCTGGCAGGGCTTCGAGCTCCTCCCGGGTCTGCGGGACTTCGCTGTTGTGCCGTTCCACCAGCAGGCGGCAGGTCTCGATCACGTTTTTGGCCTTGCTGTTGTACAGGCCGATGGTCTTGATGTACTCGGACAGGCCTTCGACGCCAAGGGCATAGATGGCGGCCGGCGTATTGGCCACGGGGAAGAGCTTGGCCGTCGCCTTGTTGACACCGACATCGGTGGACTGGGCCGAGAGGATCACAGCAATCAGCAGCTCGAAGGGCGACGAATAGGCCAGTTCGGTTTTCGGTTCCGGATTGTCTTCGTGCAGCCTGCGGAAAATTTCCAGGCGTTTTGCGGCATTCATGGGTGAGTCATTTCCTTGAAGGCGATCGGTGTGAGGTCGCAGCAGCCCAGGCCTGCCGGGCGGCCAGCAGCAGCCCCAGCAGGATAAAACCGCCAGGTGCGAGTGTAAGCAGGTGCAGGCCGCCCTGGGCGGACAGAACCCAGCCTGGCCAGTCGACGTCGTTCATCCCCAGCAGCCATTGCAGATGATTGCCGAGGGTGCCACTGCCGAAGGCTTCGCGCAGCGCGCCCAGGATAACCAGCAGCAGGCAGAACAGGCCGGCAAAACGCACGCGCACGGGGCGCTGGAAAAAATCCTGGTACTCCAGCACGACGCATTGCACGGCAATCAGGCCCAGGTAAAGGGCCAACTGTTGTTGCAGTTCGAATGCCCAGGCCTGCGCGGCCAGCATGGCACAACTGGTGAGGGTGGTGCTGAGCAGGATACTGGCGCCCAGGCCGCCCTGACCAGCCAGGCGTGGGCGCAGGGCATTCATGCACAGGCCGAACACGCCGCTCACGCAGAGAAACACCAGGGCCAGGCCCAGGGCCTTGACCAGGGAGTCGCTGGCACCGATCAGCGGCGCCAGCATCAGGGCGTTCTGCAGGGTCGAGGATTTATTCATGGGCGGGACTTCCCAGCAGTTGTTCGCGATGCTCGTCGAAGTAACGCAGGCTATCGTGAATCCCCTCGACCACCGCCCGTGAGGTGATGGTGGCTCCGGCCATCTGGTCGAATTGGCCATTGTCCTTTTTCAGCGCCCAGCCGGCATCGCCCGGATCGCCCACGGATTTGCCGATAAAACCCTGCAGCCAGGCATTCGGGCGTTCGGCGATACGCGCGCCCAGCCCGGGCGTTTCCGAGTGCCTGAGGGCCTTGCTGCCCAGCAGTTTGCCGTTGGCGGCGATACCGATCAGCAACTCGATCGGGCCGCCATAACCGCTGACCTGGCTGCGCAGCAGCACGGCGCTGGGCTGGCTGTTGCGAGTGGCGCGATAACCGCCGATCAGGGTGCTGTGGCTGAGTGGGATGTTATCGACGGCCAGGGGCTGATCCAGCGGCTGATTGTCGTAGCTGTCGGCGGGCAGGATATCCAGCAGGTTGCGTGCCTGGATGGCGCGTTGTTCGCGTTCGATGCGGGGGGCGGTGGCCTGATGGACGAAGAAAGTGCCGGCGGCACCGACAGCCGCCAGCAATGCCAGCACCCCCAGACTCATCGCGCGGTTCATGGCAGGGAAGGCTCGGGAGGCGGAGCAGCCAGGCGCTCCAGGGCAGGGACGGCGAGGTTCATCAGCAGTACCGCGAAGGCAACGCCGTCCGGGTAACCGCCCCAGGTCC
Source organism: Pseudomonas sp. RW409 (assembly GCF_003184125.1). Lineage (NCBI taxonomy): Bacteria > Pseudomonadati > Pseudomonadota > Gammaproteobacteria > Pseudomonadales > Pseudomonadaceae > Pseudomonas > Pseudomonas sp. RW409. The sequence continues at coordinate 557,888 of NZ_QHHP01000004.1, forward strand.
GGATCAGGTAGGTCAGCAGCCCGACCCCGACCCCGAACAACAGGCGTGCCTTTGCGCTCTTGGGCCCGGAGACTGGCTCGGTGACGATGAAAAAGGCGCCCAGCATGGTCGCGCCGGTCAGCAGGTGGAAGAACGGCGAGCCGTGGGAGTCCGATCCGGAGCCGTTCCAGCACAGCAGGCTGATGACGAACAGGCTGCCGAGCATGCCGGCCGGTGCGTGCCAGCTGAACACCCGTTGCTGCAGTAAAAAGGCGCCACCGGCGAGAAAGGCCAGGTTGACCCATTCCACGCCCTTGCCGCCGAAATGGCCGAAGGCGGCGTTGCCGGCGAACAGTTCGTCGATGGTCAGGCTCTTGTTGATGCGCAGGCTGTCGAGTGCCGTGGCCTGGGCCCAGGCATCGGGTGCGCTGCTGTCGGAGGCTATGCCGAAGACCTGCTGCAGGCCGCCCAGCAGGTCCAGGCCATGGGAGGCCGGCCAATGAGTCATCTGCTGCGGGAAAGAGACGAGTACCAGGGCATAACCGAGCATCGCCGGGTTGAACGGATTCTTGCCGACGCCGCCATACAGGTGCTTGCCGAACAGCAGGGCGCAGGCCGTCGCACTGACCGTCAGCCACCACGGGCAGTACGGCGGCAAGGCCAGGGCCAGCAGGGTGGCACTGACCAGGGCGCTACCGTCGCCAAGAAAGGGGCGCAACGGCCACTGGCGCAATCGGAGTACCGCGGCTTCGACGGCAAGGGCGGTGGCACAGGCCAGCAGCAGGTTGATCAGAATTCCCCAGCCAAACAGCCAGAACAGCGCCAGCAGCCCCGGCAGGGTCGCCACCAGCACACGCTTCATGGCTTGTTGCAGGCGTTCGTCCGGTTGCTCAAGGGGCGTCATGGGCTTGTACCTGGCGCTCGGCTTCGGCCAGCCGCTCGCGGGCCTTGGCCAATAGTGGCGGCGGGGTGTCGCCGTGGCGTTCCAGTTTGCTGACTTCTGCTCGAGCGTAAGCCAGTTCGGTTTTCAGTTGCCGCAGGCGGGCGTCGATCGGGCGCTTCTCGACCCGTACCAGATTGGGGGCCGGTTTTCCGCTGGCTTCTTCGGCCGCGTGCAAGGCCTGTTCTGCGTCTTTCAGTGCCTGCTCCAGGCTGGCCAGCTGTTCGGCAGGCGCCTGGTTGTCCTGGGCCTTTTTCAGTTCGGCGCGGCGCATCGCCAGCTGGATTTTTGCGCGCTTGAGTTCGGCGTCTTTGGCGGGGGGCGACGACGCTACGGTTTCAACAGTGCTTTCGGCAGCGCTTTCGAGTTGGGCGAGGGCTTGCTCGGCGGCCTCGAACTGGCGCTGCAGGACGATCAGTTGCGACTGTTGCTCGAAGGTCGGCGGATGGCCGAAGGCTTTCAGCGATTTGTTCAGCTGGGCCCGGCTCATCGCCAGATCGATCTTGGCTTTTTTCACTGCGGCATCGGCGGCCGCCGCCTTTTGCGCGCGTACCCGCTCGATAGCCGCCTGCACCGGGTTGAGGGTGGTTTCGCTGGGCTGCGCGGCACGTTGCGCGCGGGCGGCACGTTCGGCCTGCTTGTGCTGTTCTTCGCGTTGCAGCCGGGCATTGCGGCGCTCGAAGCGCTGGCGCGCGTGATCGCGTTTGGCGGTCCGGGCGCGCAGTTCTTCGAGGCTGGTGGCCAGGCCACCGACGATCGGCAATACATCATTCAGCGGCAGCGGGTGCATCTCGATGCAGTCCACCGGGCACGGTGCCACACAGAGATCGCAGCCGGTGCATTCGTCGATCAGCACCGTGTGCATCTGCTTGGCCGCGCCGACTATGGCATCCACCGGGCAGGCCTGGATGCACTTGGTGCAGCCGATGCATTCGGCTTCGCGGATAAAGGCCACCTGGGCCGGCGCCGGGCCGCGGCTGATGTCCAGTTCCACGACCGGGACATTCAGCAACCTGGCCAGGCCGGCGATGGTTTCGTCGCCACCGGGCGGGCACTTGTTGATCGCCTCGCCGTTGGCGATGCCTTCGGCGTAGGGCTTGCATCCGGGATGGCCGCACTTGCCGCATTGGGTCTGCGGCAGCAGGGCGTCGATGCGTTGAATCAGACTCATGGGTTGAGCAGTCCGTTGAAACCGAGAAATGCCACGGCCATCAGGCCGGCGCTGATCAGGTCGATCGGCAGACCGCGAAAGGGCAGGGGCACATCGTTGTTGAGAATGCGCTGGCGCAGGTCGCTGAACAGGCTCAGCACCAGCCAGAAACCGAGGCCCGCGCCCAGGCCCAGGGCGAGGCTATGACCGATTCCCCGATTGGCCTGGACCGCCAGCAGCAACGCGCCGAGCACGCCGGCATTGCCCAGCAGCAGCGGCCAGAGGCCGTCGAACGGCAGCCCGGGCAGCATCCGGGTCAGCAGCTTGAGCAGCGGGGCGATCAGCAGCACGCCTAGCGGCAGGAACACGAACAGTTGCAGCGCGGTCAGGCCCAGCGGCACCAGCAGCACCTGATAGAGCCCATAGCCCAGCAGGCTGCAGAGCAGCATCAGGCAACTGGTGGCGATCCCCAGGGCATGGATCCGCCGCCGTGCCACCTGCGGCTCGGCACTGGCCTGCAATAGCGGATCGACGCCCAGCGGCCACTGCAACACGAAGTTGTTGATCAGGGCAGCGCTGATGAGCGTGAGGACAATCTCGGTCATGTTCGTGGCCGGTGAGGGCGGGCGGATACCTGAAGACTAGGCAATTATCCGGCAAGGGCGCAGGCCCATCCAGATATGAAAATCCCCCCGCCACGCAGCGGCGCGACGGGGGGATCGATCCCGCGGGCGGATTTACTTGATCCGCTGACCCGGCTTGGCGCCGCTGTCCGGGCTCAGCAGGTAGATCTCTTCGCCGCCAGGGCCGGCCGCCATCACCATGCCTTCGGAAATGCCGAATTTCATTTTCCGTGGCTTGAGGTTGGCGATCATCATGGTCAGGCGCCCGTCGAGCTTGGACGGATCCGGGTAGGCGCTCTTGATGCCGGAGAACACATTGCGTTGCTCGTCACCGATATCCAGGGTCAGGCGCAGCAGCTTGTCGGCGCCTTCCACGTGCTCGGCCTTGACGATCAGGGCCACGCGCAGGTCGACGGCGGCGAAAGTGTCGAAGTCGATTTCCGGCGACAGCGGATCCTTGGCCAGCTCGCCGTTGCCCGCAGGCTTGGTTTCACCGGTATCGGTCTGGCTGGCGGTCAGGTCTTCTTTCGAGGCGTCGGTCATGGCTTGTACTTTCACTGGGTCGATCCGCGTCATCAGCGGCTTGAATTCGTTCAACTGATGGTTGCTCAGCAGGCTCTGGTGGTCGTTCCAGGTCAGCGGGGCGACGTTGAGGAACGCCTCGGCGTCGGCGGCCAGCAGCGGCAGCACCGGCTTGAGGAAGATCACCAGCTGGCGGAACAGATTGACGCCGGTGGCACAGATGGCCTGGACCTCGTCCTGCTTGCCTTCCTGCTTGTTCAACGACCATGGCGCCTTGTCGGCGATCCAGGCGTTGGCGCGGTCGGCCAGGGCCATGGTTTCACGCATGGCGCGGGCGAAGTCGCGGGCCTCGTAGGCGTCGGCGATGCTTGGCGCGGCTGCGAGGAAGGCGTCGGTCAGCTCCGGCGCGGCGTTCTGGTCCACCAGCACACCGGCGTTGCCTTTGTGGATGAAGCCGGCGCAACGGCTGGCGATGTTCACCACCTTGCCCACCAGGTCGGAGTTGACCTTCTGCACGAAGTCTTCGAGGTTCAGGTCCAGGTCGTCGACGCCACGGCCCAGCTTGGCCGCGTAGTAGTAGCGCAGGTATTCCGGCGACAGGTGGTCGAGGTAGGTCCGAGCCTTGATGAAGGTGCCGCGGGACTTGGACATCTTCTGGCCGTTGACGGTCAGGTAGCCGTGCACGTTGATGCCGGTCGGCTTGCGGTAGCCGGCACCTTCGAGCATGGCTGGCCAGAACAGCGCGTGGAAGTTGACGATGTCCTTGCCGATGAAGTGGTACAGCTCGGCCGTCGAGTCCTTGCCCCAGAACGCGTCGAAGTCCAGCTCCGGCGTGCGGTTGCACAGGTTCTTGAAGCTGGCCATGTAGCCGATCGGCGCGTCCAGCCAGACGTAGAAGTACTTGCCCGGCTCGTCCGGGATCTCGAAGCCGAAATACGGCGCGTCGCGGGAGATGTCCCACTGCTGTAGGCCGACATCCAGCCATTCGGCGATCTTGTTCGCCACGGCGTCCTGCAGGGTGCCGCTGCGGGTCCACTCCTGCAGCATCTGCTGGAAGTCCGGCAGCTTGAAGAAGAAGTGCTGGGAATCCTTGAGCACCGGGGTGGCGCCGGAAATCGCCGACTTCGGATCCTTCAGGTCGGTCGGCGCGTAGGTGGCGCCGCATTTTTCGCAGTTGTCGCCGTACTGGTCCTCGGTGCCGCATTTCGGGCAGGTGCCCTTGATGAAGCGGTCGGCCAGGAACATTTGTTTTTCCGGGTCGAAATACTGAGTGATCGAGCGCGTGGCGATGTGCCCGGCGTCGCGCAGCTTCAGGTAGATCTGGCTCGACAACTCACGGTTTTCTTCGGCGTGGGTCGAGTGGAAGTTGTCGAAGTCCACCAGGAAGTCGGCAAAGTCGGCGCTGTGTTCAGCCTGGACGTTGGCGATCAGTTGTTCCGGGGTGATGCCTTCCTTTTCCGCGCGCAGCATGATGGCCGAGCCGTGAGCGTCGTCGGCGCAGACATAGATACATTGGTTGCCGCGGTGCTTCTGGAAGCGCACCCACATATCGGTCTGGATATATTCCAGCATATGGCCGAGGTGGATCGAACCATTGGCATAGGGCAGGGCGCTGGTGACGAGGATCTTGCGTGGCTCGGACATGGGGCTCGGCTACTTGATGAAACGGAGGTCGGCCACTATAAAGCGCCGAGAAATATATTTCACCCCGTGAGCCCGGTTTTCCACGGCCGTCCTAGCCATCAGCGGACGTGCTATATGATGCTTTGGCATCCCGCCCGCGCCACGGAACAGGTAGGATAGCCGCCTGATTTTCCCGTCTTGTTATCGGAGTTGCCCATGAGCGCCGTCAATCGCGCAGCGGTGGAAGCCGTTCTTCGCCAATACACCGACCCCTACCTGAACCAGGACCCGGTCAGCGCCGGTTGTGTCCGTTCCATCGACATCCAGGGCGACGAGGTGCGTGTCGAACTGGAGATTGGTTATGCCGCCGGTCTGTTCAAGAGCGGCTGGGCCCAGTTGCTGAAGCTGGCCATCGAGAACATGGACGGCGTGGTCGTCGCTCGCGTCAATGTCACCAGCGTGATTGCCGCGCACAAGGCCCAGGCGCAGGTTCCGGGCCTGGCCAACGTCAAGAACGTGGTGGCGGTGGCGTCCGGCAAGGGCGGCGTGGGCAAGTCCACCACCGCGGCCAACCTGGCTCTGGCGTTGGCCCGCGAAGGCGCCAAGGTAGGGATCCTCGATGCCGACATCTATGGCCCGAGCCAGGGCATCATGTTCGGCATCGCCGAGGGTACCCGGCCGCAGGTCAAGGACCAGAAGTGGTTCGTGCCGATCAAGTCCCACGGGGTCGAGGTCATGTCCATGGCCTTCCTGACCGATGACAACACGCCGATGGTCTGGCGCGGGCCGATGGTCTCCGGCGCCCTGCTGCAACTGGTGACCCAGACCGCCTGGGGCGACCTGGACTACCTGGTGATCGACATGCCGCCGGGCACCGGCGATATCCAGCTGACCCTGGCACAGAAAGTCCCGGTGGCCGGCGCGGTCATTGTTACTACCCCGCAGGACCTGGCGCTGCTGGACGCGCGCAAGGGCGTGGAGATGTTCCGCAAGGTCAACATCCCGGTGCTGGGCGTGGTGGAAAACATGGCGGTGCACATCTGCTCCAACTGCGGCCACGCCGAGCACCTGTTTGGCGAAGGCGGTGGCGAGAAGCTGGCGACCCAGTACGGCGTCGAACTGCTGGCCTCGCTCCCGCTGTCGATGCTGATTCGCGAGCAGGCCGATGGTGGCAAGCCGACCGTGATCGCCGAGCCGGAAAGCCAGATCGCCATGGTCTACCAGGAACTGGCCCGCCATGTCGGCGCGCGTATCGTGCTGCAGGAAGCCGCGGCGCCGGCAATGCCGAACATTACCGTCAGCGATGACTGAGCCGGTTGGGCCAACAAAAAAGCCCGGTGCAGTGCACCGGGCTTTTTTATGGGTGTTTCATAGGCGGGGTTCAGACCCGCAGGCCGCCGTCCAGCTCGAGGATCCGACCGGTGTAGTAGTCGTTCTCGAAGATATAGGCCGCCGAGTGAGCGATTTCTTCCGGCTTGCCCATGCGCTTGAGCGGGATGCCGGAGGTCATTTTCTCCAGGGCTTCGGGTTTCATGCCCAGGGTCATTTCGGTTTCGATGAAGCCCGGTGCGATGCCGGCCACGCGAATGCCGTAGCGCGCCAGCTCCTTGGCCCAGGTCACGGTCGCCGCGGCGACCCCGGCCTTGGCGGCGGAGTAGTTGGTCTGGCCGATATTGCCGGCACGGGAGATCGAGGAAATATTGATGATCGCGCCGCTGGTTTTCAGCTCGATCATCTTCGCCGCGACTTCGCGGGTGCAGAGGAACACGCCGGTAAGGTTGACGTCGATCACCGACTGCCACTGGGCCAGGCTCATCTTGGTCATCTCGCCGTCCTTGACCTTGAGCAGCAGGCCGTCGCGCAGGATGCCGGCGTTATTGATCAGGCCGTGAATGGCGCCGAAGTCTGCGGCGACCTGGGCGACCATGTGTTCCACCTGCTCTTCATTGGCGACGTTGCACAGGTAGGCGCGGGCCTCGACTCCCGCGGCCTGGCAGGCGGCAACGGCTTGGTCGAGCTTTTCCTGGTTCAGGTCGACCAGCGCCAGCCTGGCGCCTTTGCTGGCGAAATACTCCGCCATGGAGCGGCCCAGACCCTGGCAACCGCCGGTGATAATGATTACTTTGTCATTGAGTTGCATTCGCATGCTCCGAAAGCAGAACTGGAGTGGTGTCCTTTAAGGCGCCTCTCTTGTGCGTCGGGCATGGCCTGCTGCAGATTGAGAATTGCCCCGATGGCGTCGCTGGAACTTTGCTCCAGACGCCCGTCCGTTTTAGACGGATTCTATATAAGGAGTCATAAATTGAGCGTTGAAGCTGCAAAGCATGCACGAGAATTACTGCTCAAGGAATACCGTGGCGTGCTGTCGACGCACTCCAAGGCCATGCCGGGTTTTCCCTTTGGCTCGGTGGTTCCTTATTGCCTGGACGAGCAGGGGCGGCCACTGATCCTGATCAGCCGCATTGCCCAGCACACCCATAACCTGCAGAAGGATCCCAAGTGTTCGCTGCTGGTGGGCGAGCGCGACGCCGAGGACGTCCAGGCGGTGGGACGCCTGACTTATCTGGCCGAAGCCGAAAAGCTCGAGGACGCCGCGGCGATCGAGGCGGCCGCCGAACGCTACTACCGGTATTTCCCGGAGTCGCAGAACTATCACAAGGCCCACGATTTCGATTTCTGGCTGCTCAAGCCGGTGCGTCACCGCTACATCGGCGGCTTTGGCGCGATCCACTGGATCGACCAGGTAACGCTGGCCAACCCATTTGCCGGCAAGGCCGAGCTGAGCATGGTCGAACACATGAACAGCGATCACGCCAAGGCGATTGCCCATTACGTCGACCTGGCCGGGTTGCCGAAAACCGCTGCGGCACAACTGGCCGGCATCGATACCGAAGGCATGCACCTGCGGATCGGCCAGGGGTTGTACTGGCTGCCATTCCCCAACCCTTGTAATACGCCGACACAAGTGCGCGAGGCCTTGGTTTTTCTGGCTCACGCCGAGCAATGGCCGAAAAATGCCGGGGCCGAGGCTTGAATTCACGAATTGCCGACGTCATCTAGGGTCTACTGGAAGGCATTCTTCCGTAGAGGAAACCATTTGATGCGCCCTTTTCTGTTGCTCTTTCTGCTGTTCCCGGTGCTAGAGCTGTTCGTATTCGTCAAAGTCAGCGGTGCGATCGGGTTTTTCCCGGCGTTGCTGCTGATCATCCTGGGCTCGATGCTGGGTGTGCTGGTCCTGCGCGTCGCGGGGCTGGCCACGGCATTGCGTGCCCGTGAAAGCCTGAACCGCGGCGAGCTGCCGGCCCAGACCATGCTCGAAGGCCTGATGCTGGCCCTGGCGGGCGGCCTGTTGATCCTGCCTGGCTTCATCAGTGACGTATTCGGCCTGTTCATGCTGTTGCCGATCACCCGTCGCCTGCTGGCCAACAAGATGCGCCAGCGTGCCGAAGAACAGGCCATTCGTCAGCGTGCCTTTGCCGACAATATGCAGGCCGCCCGTGGCGGACCCGCGCCGCAGCGCCCTCTGGGCCGCGAGCCGAATGTGATCGAAGGCGAGTTCGAGCACCGCGATTCCTGAGTCTCTCAATGATCGACACGGCACCTTCGGGTGCCGTGTTCGTTTTGCCCGACTGAAAATCTAAAAAATTTCACTGGGCAGCCCTTGTAATAAGCATATGCGCCCACATGTATCGGTCACCGCAAGGTTTCTGGTGGCAACACCAGACAGACTTCCGCGTCTCGCTCGTCGAGCCGCAACCGGCCACGCCGGATTTGTTAACCCGCCGGTAACGACACCGGCCGCTGAAAACCATAATTAGGAGAGATCGACAATGAAGCTTCGTCCTCTGCATGACCGCGTCGTCATCCGTCGCAGCGAAGAAGAATCGAAAACCGCTGGCGGTATCGTTCTGCCAGGTTCGGCCGCTGAAAAACCTAACCGTGGCGAAATCGTCGCTGTAGGTACCGGTCGTATCCTCGACAACGGTGAAGTACGTGCGCTGGCCGTGAAAGTGGGTGACAAGGTTGTGTTCGGCCCTTACTCCGGCAGCAACACTGTGAAAGTAGACGGCGAAGACCTGCTGGTAATGGCTGAGAACGAAATTCTCGCCGTTATCGAAGGCTGATTACCCGCTCATTTTCCCGTTACTACAAAGTATTTAAGGAATATCGATCATGGCTGCTAAAGAAGTTAAATTCGGCGACTCCGCCCGCAAGAAAATGCTCACCGGCGTTAACGTCCTGGCTGACGCGGTAAAAGCGACCCTGGGCCCGAAAGGCCGTAACGTGATCATCGAGAAGAGCTTCGGCGCTCCGACCATCACCAAGGATGGCGTTTCCGTCGCCAAGGAAATCGAGCTGAAAGATCGCTTCGAAAACATGGGCGCGCAGCTGGTAAAAGACGTTGCTTCCCGTGCCAACGATGACGCCGGCGACGGTACCACCACCGCTACCGTACTGGCTCAGTCGATCGTCAACGAAGGCCTGAAAGCCGTCGCTGCCGGCATGAACCCGATGGACCTGAAGCGCGGCATCGACAAGGCGACCATCGCCATCGTCAAAGAGCTCAAAGGTCTGTCCAAGCCATGCGCCGATTCCAAGGCGATCGCTCAGGTCGGCACCATCTCCGCCAACTCCGACAACTCCATCGGCGACATCATTGCCGAAGCCATGGAAAAAGTCGGTAAAGAAGGCGTGATCACCGTTGAAGAAGGCTCGGGCCTGGAAAACGAACTGTCTGTCGTTGAAGGCATGCAGTTCGACCGTGGCTACCTGTCCCCTTACTTCATCAACAAGCCGGACACCATGGTCGCCGAGCTGGACGGCCCGCTGATCCTGCTGGTGGACAAGAAGATCTCCAACATCCGCGAAATGCTGCCAGTGCTGGAAGCCGTTGCCAAAGCCGGCCGCCCACTGCTGATCGTGGCTGAAGACGTTGAAGGCGAAGCCCTGGCGACTCTGGTTGTGAACAACATGCGTGGCATCGTCAAAGTCGCTGCCGTCAAGGCACCAGGCTTCGGCGACCGTCGCAAGGCCATGCTGCAGGACATCGCCGTCCTGACCGGCGGTACCGTTATCTCCGAAGAGATCGGCCTGAGCCTGGAAAGCACCACCCTGGAGCACCTGGGTAACGCCAAGCGCGTGATCCTGTCCAAAGAAAACACCACCATCATCGACGGTGCTGGCGTTGAAGCGGATATCCAGGCTCGTGTGACCCAGATCCGTCAACAAGTGGCCGACACTTCGTCCGACTACGACCGTGAAAAACTGCAAGAGCGTCTGGCCAAGCTGTCCGGCGGCGTTGCGGTGATCAAGGTTGGCGCCGGTTCCGAAGTTGAAATGAAAGAGAAGAAAGCCCGCGTTGAAGACGCCCTGCACGCTACCCGTGCAGCCGTTGAAGAAGGCGTGGTGCCTGGCGGTGGCGTAGCCCTGATCCGTGCTCTGCAATCGATCAGCGGCCTGAAAGGCGACAACGCTGACCAGGACGTGGGTATCGCTGTTCTGCGTCGCGCTGTCGAAGCGCCTCTGCGCCAGATCGTTGCCAACTCCGGCGACGAGCCAAGCGTAGTGGTCGACAAGGTCAAGCAGGGTTCGGGTAACTACGGTTACAACGCTGCTACCAGCGAATACGGCGACATGATCGAAATGGGCATCCTGGACCCAACCAAGGTGACCCGTTCGGCGCTGCAAGCGGCATCCTCCATCGGCGGTCTGATCCTGACCACCGAAGCGGCTGTTGCTGAAATCGCTGAAGACAAGCCTGCAGCTGGCGGCATGCCAGACATGGGCGGCATGGGTGGCATGGGCGGCATGATGTAAGCCAGCCTTACCCCGTACGAAAAAGCCCCGCCGGCGAAAGCCGGCGGGGCTTTTTTATGGGCGGGATATTTTGCTGCCGGTGCGCTTGTTATCGCGAGCAAGCTCGCTCCTACAAAGAGTGCATGGTTCTGTAGAAGCGAGCTTGCTCGCGAAAAGACCTCAAGCCTTGACCGCTTCCGTCTCCAGCACAGGCTCAGCCTTGCCCGCCGGTCGATAGAGAATGAAGTAGTACGCCCCCAGGCAGATCAGCCAGCAGAAGATCGCGGTCCAGACGTTGTGGGAGAAGAAGTGCGCACCCTGCAGCATGCGCCCGACCGAGAACACCGTACCGAGGGCAAAGGCGAACACCAGCGCCTTGCGCGCCAGGCGCGGGCGGCGGTCACGCAGGACAAAAAACAGCGCGAACAGGGTGAAACCGGTGGCGGCATGGCCGCCTGGCCAGCAGCGACCGGGCTTGTCGGTCGCTGGCCGGGGGCTGAGCAGTTCGCTGTAGGTTTCCTTGCCGCCGAACTCCTTCAGGCTCCACGGGCACTGCACGGCGGTGACCGCCTTGACCGGGGTGACGAACGCGGTGGCCAGGCCCAGGGACAGCACCAGGCAACCCAGTTCGCGCTTGAACGGCTTGAGACGCGGGACGAAGAAGGCGCCGATGAAGCCGACGATGGCCAGCACCGAAAAGACGATGACCGCCTGCTTGGCCCGGTCATGCAGGATATTTTCCAGGAAATAACTGTGGCCGCCGATGAAACCGCCAGCGGCGGGGTCATAAAAGTAATGGGCCAGGTCCATGTCCAGGGAGGTCAGTTCAAGCAGCAGCAAGCTGACGGCAGCCAGGGCGGGAACGCCCAGGCAGATCCACCAGTTCAGCGCTCTGGAGGCGGGGCGGGCGAGGGTCGGAGCCATGGAAAGTCCTTCGAGGGAAGCGTTGCGGTCGCGGGTTCCCGCGGAGTCTGGAGCCGCCCTTGTCGTCAGCGTGTGAACCCTGGGTGAAAAACTCGTCAAGGCCCTGGAACCCTGCGGCGGCGTTCGCCGCGGGAGATTGAACAACCCTAGCCGTCAGCCACGCTTGGCCTTAAGCTGCGCGAGCCAAGACGGCCGTAACTGTGTGCGGAGAGAGTGCCCATGCGAATTCTACTGGTTGAAGACAACCGCGATATTCTGGCCAACCTGGCCGACTACCTGGGGCTTAAAGGCTACACCGTGGACTGCGCCCAGGACGGTCTGTCGGGCCTGCACCTGGCCGCCACCGAACATTACGACCTGATCGTGCTCGACATCATGCTGCCGGGGATCGATGGCTACACCCTGTGCAAGCGCCTGCGCGAGGATGCCCGCCGCGATACGCCGGTGATCATGCTCACTGCCCGCGACCAACTGGACGATCGCCTGCAAGGCTTCAAGTCCGGGGCCGACGATTACCTGGTCAAGCCCTTCGCCTTGTCCGAGCTGGCCGCGCGGGTCGAGGCAGTCATGCGCCGCACCCAGGGCGGCGGGCGCCGGGCCCTGCAGGTCGGAGACCTGAGTTATGACCTCGACACCCTGGAAGTCACCCGCGAAGGGCGCCTGCTCAAGCTCAACCCGGTGGGCCTGAAGTTGCTGGCGGTGCTGATGCAGAAGAGCCCGCATGTGCTGCGCCGGGAAATTCTCGAAGAAGCGCTGTGGGGCGACGACTGCCCGGACAGCGACAGCCTGCGCAGCCACGTCCACCAATTGCGCCAGGTGATCGACAAGCCGTTCGGCAAACCGTTGCTGCATACCGTGCACGGTGTCGGTTACCGCCTGGCCGAGGGTCGTGATGGAGTTTAAGCAAAGCCTTTCCCAGCGGATCATCATCGCCTTTGCGCTGATGAGTGCGCTGGTCGCTGGAGCCTTCGCCCTGGGTATCGTGGCGACGGTGCACCTGGTGGAAGAGAAGCTGATTTCCGCGGGCCTGGGGGGCGACCTTCAGCGTCTGCTGTTGATGGACAACGTTTCCGACTGGAGCCACCGTCCCGAGCCGGACCAGCTGTTTTACTTCAGCGGCGGGCGCGGCGACTTCGAGCTGCCCAAGGATCTGCGACATCTGGATCCGGGCTTTCATGAGGTGTTCCGCGAACAGCTGTCGTACCACGCCATGGTCGAAGTGGTCGACGGTCGGCGCTACGTGCTGCTGCAGGATCAGAGCGATTTCGAAGAGCGCGAACGGGTGCTCTTCGCGGTGGTGCTGGTGGGCTTCGTACTGAGCCTGGCCTTGGCGGTGTTCCTTGGCTGGGTACTGGCGCGCCGGGTCATGGCGCCGGTGGTGAGACTGGCGCGCCAGGTGCGGCATCGCGACCAGTTGCTGGGGCTGGCGCCGCCGTTGGCACCGGACTACGCGGCCGACGAAGTCGGGGAGTTGGCGGTGGCCTTCGACGCCACCCTGGGGCGCCTGCGCCAGGCCCTGAACCGCGAGCGCCTGTTCACCAGCGATGTCAGTCACGAACTGCGTACGCCGCTGATGGTACTGGCCAGCTCCTGCGAGCTGTTGCTGGAAAACCCGGCGATCGACCAGCGCGGCCGGGCCCAGGTCGAGCGCATCGCCCGGGCATGCGGCGAGATGCGCGAGCTGGTGCAGACCTTCCTGATGCTGGCCCGCGCCCAGCGCGAAGACGGCGGTATGTCGCCCCAGGCGACCTTGAGCCAGGTGGCCGAGGACCTGGTAGGCCTGTGGGGCGGACCGATCCGGCAAAAGGGCCTCGAGCTGATCTTCGACGCCGGCCAACCGCTGGACACCCGCTATAACGCCACCTTCCTGCACGCGGTGATGGGCAACCTGCTGCGCAATGCCTTGCACTACACCGAGCAGGGCTTCATTCGCTTGAGCCTGGAACCCCGCGGTTTTGTGGTCGAGGACAGCGGTGTCGGCATTCCCGAGGAGAAACGCGAGGCGATGTTCGAGCCCTTCGTGCGCGGCAACGAGAAGCGCGGCGAGGGCCTGGGCCTGGGCTTGTCGCTGGTGCAGCGGATCTGCGAGGACCAGGGCTGGAGCGTCAGCCTCAGCACCATGGAGCCCAACGGTTGCCGGTTTCATGTCGAGTTGAACCGCCGCACGGCATGACGGGTCTCTATGGCTTCAGCGTGGGCCGTCAGGTCGGGAAATTTCCTGGTTGATGGCCCCAGGCCACCCGTGAGAGCCTGTAAAACCCTGAAATATTTCCACTCTGGACCGGACGAAGTTTTCACAAAGACATGACCTGACGCTGACAAGCCGCTGCCTAAGGTGGGGGCCATCAGATTCAGGAGACTGTGTGATGGCGACCCCGATCAAGCTGGAATTTTCCGAGAAGTACGACGAACAACACGCTCAGGAGTACCTGCTCAAACATCAGGATGGCGTAGCGCGCCGAATGTCCCACAAGCGTGACGAGCAGTTGGCGCGTGCGGCGCTGGCCATGGCTGGAGAGCCGGGCCTGGTGCTTGACCTGCCCTGTGGGGCCGGGCGTTTCTGGCCGTTGCTGGCGGAGAAACCCAATCGCGTGATCATCGGGGCGGACAACTCCGCGGCGATGTTGAGGATCGCCACGGTGGCGCAACCGGCCGAGGTGGTGAAACGGGTACAACCCTTGCAGACCTCTGCCTTTGACATCGACTTGCCGGACAACGCCGTCGACAGCATTTTCTGCATGCGCCTGCTGCATCACATCGGCGAGTCGTCCCATCGCCTGGCTCTGCTCCGGGAGTTCCAGCGGGTTACCCGGGATAGCGTGATCGTTTCACTGTGGGTCGATGGCAACTTCAAGGCCTGGAAGCGCAAGCGCATGGAAGTCCGGCGCAAGGAGGAATCCGGGCAGGAAGGTTACCAGAACCGTTTTGTGTTACCGGCTGCCACGGTTGAAGAAGAATTCAAGCAGGCCGGGTTTCGCGTTCAGGATCATCTGGACTTTTTTCCGCTCTACGCCATGTGGCGAGTCTACGTATTACGCAAGAGGTAACAGGATGGCCGTTGAATGTGCACCGGGAATGGAAGTCGCTGCTGCGGACCGTTTCGACTACTTCTGGAATCAGCAGGGGGAGTGGGTCGAAGAGCCCAATCAACGTCGAGGCGGGGAAAGTGGCGTCCAACGTATTCCGGGCACTGACGGGCGTGTGCTGTATGCCAAGCGCCAGGTCGGCCATATCTATCGCAGCTGGTTGCACCCCTTCGGCCGTCCTACGGTGCTGCGCGAGCAGGATGCGCTCAAGGGCCTGAGCCAGCTCAATGTGGAGGTGCCGCACCTGGTGTTCTGCGGTGCGCAACGTGATTCCCAGGGCCAGTGGCGTGCCTTGCTGGTGACCGAGGCGCTGGACGGCTTCGTGGAAATCGACCATTGGTACGCCGCTGGCGAACGCGAGCGCCACGGCGAGGCCCTGCACGAGCGTGTGCTCAAGGAGCTGGCGGCCACGCTGGCGCGCATGCACCGGGGCCGCTGGCAGCATGGCTGCCTGTATAGCAAGCATGTGTTCGTGCGGGTCATGGGCGAGGGCGAAGCGGCGAAGGTGGATATCGCACTGCTGGATTTCGAGAAATGCCGCCAGCGCCTGACCGCTAAACGGGCTGCCGCCCATGACATGAAACAATTACGTCGCCACTCGTCGTGGAGTACCACGGACTGGGACAAACTCAACTATTTTTATAGGACGGCGTTTGGCAGCGCTATCAAAGGCTTATAGTGATGAAGCTCGAAATTGCACGAGGTTTGTTTTTAGTAGGAGCCTTGGCAGTTGCATCCTTGGCTGTGGCTGCCTGGGAGCAGCCACGCATGGAAGTTCTCAGCACGGCGCAGGGTGATGCGCATTGCCCGTTGCCACGGGTCGTCAAGACGACCCAGGCAGCCCAACCCGATCGTGATCTTTTGTTGTTCATGTTCGGCCTGACTCAGGGAATGAGGCCGCAAAGTTGAAGACCATCAAGCCCGATAAAAAGGCCTCGCATCGCGAGGCCTTTTTTATTGCCTGTGTCCTTCACTTGTCCGGTCTGGCCAGCAGGGTGTAGATGCAGGGCAGCACGAACAGGGTGAACAGGGTGCCGATCGACATCCCCGTGGCGATCACCGTGCCGATGTCGAACCGGCTGACCGCGCCGGCACCGGTGGCCAGGATCAGCGGCACCATGCCGAAGACCATCGCCGCGGTGGTCATCAATACCGGCCGCAGGCGAATGGCCGCGGCGGCTTCCACGGCCTCGCGCGGCGTCAGTCCCTGGTCCTTGCGCAGCTGGTTGGCGAACTCGACGATCAGGATCCCGTGCTTGCTGATCAGGCCGATCAGGGTCACCAGCCCGACCTGGGTATAGATGTTCATGCTCGACCAGCCGAGAAACAGTGGGATCAAGGCCCCGCAGATCGACAGCGGCACCGTTACCAGGATCACCACCGGATCGCGGAAGCTCTCGAACTGCGCCGCCAGCACCAGGAAAATGATCGCCAGCGCCAGGCCAAAGGTCACCCACAGCGCGCTGCCTTCCTGGACGAACTGTCGCGAGGCCCCGGCATAGTCGAAGGCGTAGCCCGGCGGGGCTTCTTCCTCGGCGATCTGGCGCACGGTATCGATCGCTTCACCCATGCTCACGACCGGGAACCCGGAAATGGTGGCGGCGTTGAGTTGCTGGAACTGGTTGAGCTGCCGTGGCCGGGCCCGATCATGGACGCTGATCAGGGTCGACAGCGGCAGCGCCTCGCCCTTGGCGTTTTTCACGTAGTAGTTGTTCAGCCATTCGGGGTTGTCGCGATAAGGCCGTTCGACCTGGGCGATGACCTTGTAGCTGCGTCCCTCGATGGTGAAGCGGTTGATTTCCGCCTCGCCGAGCAAGGTGGCCAGGGTCCCGCCCAGGTCCAGCATCGACACGCCCATCTGCGCCGCCTTGGCGCGGTCGATGTCGACCACCACTTCCGGCTTGTCGAAGGCCAGGTCGATATCGACGAAGGCGAACTTTCCCGACTCCATGGCGCGCTTCTTCACTCGGTCGGACAGTTCCAGCAACGACTCGTAATCGTTGGGGCTGTTGATGATGAAGGCGAACGGCAGCCCTTCGCCGGTGCCCGGCAGGGACGGCAGGTTGAAACCGAAGACCTGCAGCCCGGCAATGCCCGCGAGCCTGGCCTGGACCTCGGGCAGGATCTGCATCTGCGTGCGGTCGCGCTCGTTCCAGGGCTTGAGCAGGAAACCGCCGATACCCGATTGCACGCCGTTGAAGCCGTTGATCTGGAACGAGGAGTAGTACTCGGGGAACGTCTTGAAGATCTCCAGGAACTCGTCGGTATAGGCGTTGAGGTAATCCAGGTTGGCCGGCTGGGGCGCGGTGGCCATCATGAAAATGATGCCCTGGTCCTCGTCCGGGGCCAGTTCCGATTTGGTGAACATGAGCAGGACCGGGATCAGGCACAGCACGATCAGGGCGAACACCAGCACCACCGGCCGGGTGTTGAGGGTGCCATGCAGCAGGCTCTGGTAGCGGCGCTTGAGGCTTTCGAAAATCAGGTCGAGACGGTGGGCCAGGCCGCTGGGGTTTTCGTCGTGGCGCAGCAGCAGGGCGCACATCATCGGCGACAGGGTCAGGGCGACGATGCCGGAAATCACCACCGCGCCGGCCAGGGTCAGGGCGAACTCCTTGAACAGCGCCCCGGTGAGCCCCTGCAGGAAGCCGATGGGGGCGTAGACCGCGGCCAGGGTGATGGTCATCGACACCACCGGCATGGCGATTTCCCGGGCGCCTTCGAGGGCCGCGTCCAGTGGCGTCTTGCCTTCCTCGATATGGCGGTGGATGTTTTCCACCACCACGATGGCGTCGTCCACCACCAGGCCGATGGCCAGCACCATCGCCAGCAGGGTCAGCAGGTTGATCGAGTAGCCCATCAACTGCATGAAGAACATCACGCCGATCATCGACAGCGGAATGGTCACCACCGGGATCACCACCGAACGCAGCGCGCCGAGGAACAGGAACACCACCACGATCACGATCAGCACGGCTTCGAACAGGGTCTTCACCACCTCGTTGATCGAGGCCTGGATGAACAGCGTGGCGTCGTAGGCGATCTCCAACTTGAGGTTGGGCGGCAGCTGGGCCTCCAGCTCCGGCATGATCTTGCGCACTTCCTTGATCACGTCCAGCGGGTTGGCATTGGGGGTCGCCTTGATGCCGATGTAGACCGAAGGGATGCCGCCAAAGGAGCTGATCGCGTTGTAGTTCTCCGCGCCCATCTCGACCCGTGCCACGTCGCTGAGCAGTACCCGGCTGTCGCCCTCGGTCCGCAGGGGAATGGCGGCGAAGGCTTCGGCGGATTTCAGCTCGGTGCTGGCGTTGATGCTGGTGACCACGTACTCGCCCTTGACCTCGCCGGCCGCGGACAAAAAGTTGTAGCGGCGCACTGCGCTGGTCACGTCGCTGGCGCTCAGGCCGTAGCCGGCGAGCTTGACCGGGTCCAGCCACAAACGCATGGCGAACACCTGGTTGCCGAGGATCTCGGCCTCGGCCATGCCCGGCAGGGTCGCCAGCTTCGGCTGGATCACCCGCGACAGGTAGTCGGTGATCTGCGGGTTGTTCAGCTCCTGGCTGAAGAAGCTGATGTACATCAGCGCCGAGGCGTCGGCGGCTTCCTTGCTCAGCACCGGGTCCTCGGCGTCCTGGGGCAGCTTGTTTTTCACCTCGTTGGCCTTGGCCAGCAGCTCGGTGAACAGGCGGTCGCTGTTGGCGCCGATACGGGCGTAGACCGAGATCACCGAGAAGTTCTGGCGACTCACCGAGGTCATGTAGTCGATGCCCTCGGCACTGGCCAGGCTCTGCTGCATCGGCTGGGTGATATAGCCCTGGATGGTCTCGGCGTTGGCCCCGGGGTAGGCGGTGGTGACCGTGATCAGGGCGTTCTCCATCTGTGGGTACTGGCGCAGCGGCAGTTTGCTCCAGGCCTGGAAACCCAGCAGCACGATCAGCAGGCTGACCACGGTGGCCAGCACCGGACGACGGATGAACGGATCTGTAAAAGCCATGAGGATTCCTTGATCAGTTCGTGCGTGGCTGGCCGCTCTGTTCGGTGGGCAGCATCTTGTCCGGGGTGATGGCGATGTGCGCGCCATGGTCCAGCTTGATCTGCCCGCCGCTTACCACCTGTTCGCCGTTGCTCACGCCCTTGTTGATCAGCACCAGGCCGTTGCGCCGTTCGCCGGTTTCGATGAAACGCCGCTCGGCGATCAGCACCGGCTGGCCCTTGTCGTCTTTCTCGGGGCTGCCATCGGCGGCCTTTTTCTCGGCCACCACGTACAGCGAGTTACCGTACAGGGTGTAGGTGATGGCGCTTTCCGGTACCACCACCCGGGGCTGCGGATCGGGCAGCAGCACCTGCAGGTTGGTGAACATGCCCGGCAGCAGCTTGCCGTCGGGGTTGGCCAGGGTGGCGCGCACCTGCACGTTGCGCGTGGTGTCTTCGACCTTGGGGTTGATGGCGCTGATGGTGGCGGTGAACTGTTCCGCCGGGTAGGCGGCGACCATCACGCTGACCGACTGGCCCAGGGCGATTTTCGGCACTGCCTGTTCCGGGACGAAGAAGTCCACGTACAGGCTGCTGAGGTCCTGCAGGGTGGCGATCACCGTGCCGCTGGCCAGGTAGTCGCCGACGTCCACATGGCGAATGCCGATGGTGCCGCTGAAGGGCGCGATCAGGCGTTTTTTCGCCAGCGCCGCCTTGAGCTGATTGACCGTGGCCTTGTTCTTTTGCAGCACCGCCGACAATCGATCGTATTCGCCGCGGGAAATCGCCTGGCTGCCCACCAGCTGGCTGCCGCGGCCATAATCAAGCTGGGACAGGCCCAGGTCGGCCTTGGCGGTTTCCAGCAGGGCGCTTTCCACGTCGCTGTCGAGTTGCAGCAAGGGCTGGCCGGCCGTGACCTTCTGCCCGGATTCGAATTGCAGTTCCTTGACGGTCCCGGCCACTTCCAGGCTGAGGTTAACCCCTTGCAGGGCCTTGAGGGTGCCGACCGTGGGCAGGCGGGTTTGCCACGGTTGTTCGCGAGCCGTGGCCACGGCCACGCTGATCGGCGGCTTGGGCACCGAGAAGAGCTTGACCTGCTGATAGATGGAGAAGGCCTTGTAGCCTGCCAGCAACAGCACGATCAGCAGGACGACACCCAACATGATAAACATGCGGCGACGCAGCATATTCCGGTTCCTTGGAAAACGAAGCTGGGAAAACCAAGCTGATTGCCGGAGACATTACTCCGACTTTCCGGGGGCTTCCAGATGACAATCCGGTCATCCGGAGTCCTGTTTTCCAATCCTGCGTGGCGGTGAAAACTAGACCAGGTGCAAATGGTTGTCCCAGAGCCCTGCCGGCAAATCCAGGGGCTTTGCCACCAGTTGTTTCTGGCGGCAGTCGTAGAAGCGGCAACGCCCCTGGCCCGAGGTCACGACAAAACCATCGGCCACCGCACCGACTCCGGCACAGTCCGGCAAGGGCGCGTCCAGGCGCACTTCGGCGCTGTCCAGGTCCCAGATGAAAAAGCGATTGCCGCGCGGAGCGGTGAGGGCCACCAGGCGCAGTTCGCTGTGCACCGCGACGCTGGCGGTGTAATGCCCCATCGCCTGCAACTGGTGCTCGGCCACCGGGAAGGCCTGGAACGGCTGCCCCGGACGCTTGATCGCCAGCAACTGCGAGGACTCATGGGCATCGCCCATGAACTGCTGGCCGGTGACTATGGTGCCGTCGCCGGCGATGCCCATGTGGCGCACGCTGTTCATCTGCTGGGCCAGGGTTTCCTTGCTCAGCAGGTTGCCGTCGCGCTGCATCAGCACCAGGCTCGGTTCCATGGCGTTGAGGTTCATCTCGACGCGGCTTTCCGCTTCGGTGCGAATCCCGCCGTTGGCCACCACCAGGGTTTCGCCGTCCGGCATCCACGACACCTGGTGCGGGCCGATGCCGTGGGTCGGGATCTCGCCGCTGTGCACCAGGCGTTCGCCCTCGAACCGGTACACCCCGAGCAGGCCGCGACCCGGATCGCTTGTGTCGTTCTCGGTGGCGTACAGCCAGTCGCCGCTCTTGTGGATCACCGCGTGGCCATAGAAATGCCGGTTGGGTTGCGAGGCCAGGGTTTGCAGCAAGGCGCCGTCACGCAGGTCGATCAGGTAGCTTTCGGTGCCCGGACGGCGGGCGACGAACAGGGCGATCGGCAGCGTCGGGTGGTTGATGATGTCATGACAGCGTTGACCGACCTGGGTGGCGAACACTGGCTGGCCATCCAGGCGATAGCCGACGGCGTAGTGCTTGCCGTCGCCGTCATCCCGCGCCGAGAGCAGCAGCGGGCCCTGGTCCTTGTGCTTGAACAGCGTCCAGCCACCCAGCGTGACGGCGCTCAGCAGCAGGCTGCCGAGTGCCAGAGCCTGACGTCGCAGCATGATCAGTCACCGTCGTTGGCGTTGAAGCCCAGTTGGATGCCCAGCGCCTTGGCCAGTTCGCCTTCGTGCAGGCGGTGGACGACGTTGAGGCTGTCGTAGATATCGTTCAGTTGCTGGCGGCCGGCGTCGTCGGCCAGCAGCTCGGTCAGCGAGCGCTGGGTGCTGGCGAACAGCTTCAGCGAGGCGGCGTAGGCGGCGTCGATCTTGTCCGCCAACGGCTTCTGCTCGGCCGGCAACAGGCCGCGCAGTCCCTTGTTGTCGACCCCGGCCCAGACGGTCTGGGCCGCGGCGAGGCTGGCTTCCAGGCTCTGCATGGACGACTGGCTGCGCCAGGCGTCGGCCTGGAACGGCTGCGGAATGCCCTTGCTCTGACGGCCCATCGGCGTGCCGAGCTTCTTCTTCAGGGTGTCCAGCGCGGTGACCTGGACCCGCAGCAGATCGGCGATGGCCTCATGGGAGTCGGCGTAGCGCTGGTTGGGGAACTTGCTCAGTTGCGCGAGCATGCCGTCGCTGGTGTTCCAGCGCGACAGGATCTCTTCGGCGAGCTGTTTCTGGCGTTCGCCAATGGCGCTCAGCAGTGGGCAGTAGCGGGCTTTCTGCGCGCTGTCGGCCATGTCGATCTTGGCGTCGAACAGGATGTACTCGTAGGCCGAGAGGCCCTGTACCACGACACTGGATTTGGCCAGGGCGGCGGCGTCGATCTGCGGCGTGGCGGTGACCAGCTGTTCGACCTGACGGCCGACCAGGTTCTTCTTGTCCGGCCAGAACTGCACCTGCCAGGAGCGGTTGCCCTCGGCCAGCGGGCCGATCAGCAAGGGTTGCAGTTCGGCCCAGGCTTTCTGCGCGTGCAGGAAGTCGGCACGGGCGGTGTCCAGGCTTTGCTTGCCCTCACAGAAGGCCAGGGCGCTGATCGCCAGCTGGCGGTCGGCTTCGACCCAACGGCTGTAGGTCGGCAGGATCACCTGCTTGGCGATGGCCGCCGAGGTCACGGCTTGTGGGTCCTGCGGCGAGCAGGCGCCCAGGGCGAGCGCGGCAAGGCTGGTGAACAACAGCTTGGGACGGAACATGTTCGGGCTCCCGGTTCTTGTAGGAAGGCGTTAAAGAGAATTCAGGAATGCCAGCAACGCAGCGCGCTGCTCGGCATTGAAGGATAAAACCTGTTGCTGCGCCGCCCGGGCTTCGCCGCCATGCCAGAGCACGGCTTCGAGCAGGTTGCGGGCGCGGCCGTCATGCAGGAACTGGGTGTGGCCACTGACCGTTTGCGTCAGGCCGATCCCCCACAGCGGCGGCGTGCGCCAGTCGCGGCCGCCGGCCTGGAATTCGCTGCGATTGTCGGCCAGGCCTTCGCCCATGTCGTGCAGCAGCAGGTCGCTGTAGGGGCGGATCACTTGATTGGCCAGCTCGGGTTCCGCGGCATCGACGGCGGTGGTGAATTGGGGGGTATGACAGGACTGGCAGCCGGCCTGGTAGAACAGGTTCTTGCCGGCCAGGACTTGTGGCGAGCCAACATCGCGGCGCGCCGGCACCCCGAGGTTGCGGCTGTAGAACAGCACCAGGCGCAGGATGTTGTCGCTGACTTCCGGTTCGCCATCCGGCCCGTTGCCATTGGGGGCTTGCTTGCAGGCGGTCTGGGCGTCGGTGCAGTCATCGAAGGGTCTCAGGCGGGTGGTCAGGCCCATATCACCAGAGAACGCGTGAACATTTTGTTGATTGAGGTTGGGTTGTCCGGCTTTCCAGCCAAAACGCCCGAGTACGGTCTTTTGCTGGGCGTCGTCCCAGACCCGGTTCGGCCGGCCGGCGATGCCGTTGCCAGCCTTGGCCTGCGCTTGGGCATTGGCCAGGATCGCCGCCTCGGGGATGGCTTCGAGCAGGCCCAGGCCGATCATCGGTGGGGCCACGCGCGCCGAGAAACGGGTGTCGGGATGCATCGGGCCATAGCCGAGCTGGGTGATCTGCAGCTTCGGCTTGCGCAGTTCGACTTCGCTGCCGTCCTTGAAACGCAGGGTCAGCGGTTCGTACTCGACCCGCACCTTGCCTTCCGGGGCGACACCAGGCACCGCCATGTCCTGGAACTGCCCGCCGTACACCGGCTCGGGCACTATGCCCAGCTGCTCGATGATCTTGGCGTAGGCCGGCTCATTGGGGATCGACAGGCGCACCAGCATCGACACCGCGTTGTCCGAGTCGGGCGTCGGCGGGTGGCCGCGGCCGTCCTTGATATGGCAGTTCTGGCAACCGTTGGTATTGAACAGCGGGCCCAGGCCGTCGCGGGCGGTGGTGGTCGAGGGGGCGATCACCCAGGGGCTGCGAAAGAAACTGTTGCCGACGCTGAAGTCCAGGCGCCGGGTCGGCGACAGGTTGGCCGACGGCATGGAAAAGGCGTTCTGGTCGCTCTTGCGCACGGTCGCTTCACCGCCGGAACGCGCTTCGCCCGGCTCGGCCTGGGTAAAACGCGGGGCGTCATCGCAGGCGCTCAGGCTCAAGGCCATGAACAGCGCAGACCAGCGAAGCAGCGATCGGGGCATCGGATATCCTGCAGGACGAGCAAAACAAGGGCGCAAAGTCTAACAGGGCAGGGGAGTTTGAATAAGAGGAATTATCGTTCCGCTTGACCTGAGGCAAGCGCGGAGCACCCGCTTGTAGCCGCTGCCGAAGGCTGCGCTCGCCACCGAAGGGGGCGCAGGGTTTCAAGATCGCTGAAGGCCTGCGGCCTTATCGCAGCCTGCGGCAGCGGCTACAGGCCAGGCACAAAAAAAGGCGACCCGAAGGTCGCCTTTTCATTCCCGCAACGCTGATCAGAACTCGTGATCGGCGTTGTCCGGGTTCAGGTCGCTGATGCCCAGCTTGCCCGCAGCCTGTTCGATCGAACCGGTCTGCTTGACCAGCGCGGCGATGGCGTCACGCACGATCTGGTTGCCCGCGTCGTTGCCGGCGGCGATCAGCTGGTCGTAGTGCTCACCCTTGTTGGCGTGATCGACCATGACCTGGATCTTGGCTTCGGTGGCGGCCAGGTCGGCTTTCAGCGTGGTATCGGCGGCCGGGTCGATTTTCGCTACCAGCGACGACAGGCTGGCGCCGGTCAGCTTGGTACCGTCGACGCGGGTGTACTCGCCCAGGTACACGTTGCGAATGCCCTTGGCATCGTAGAAGTGCGAGTTGTGGGTGTTGTCGCTGAAGCAGTCCTGCTCGTCTTCAGGGGAGTTGGCTTCCAGGGACACCTTCATGCGCTCGCCCGCCAGTTCGCCCAGGGACAGGCTGCCCATGCCGAACAGCATTTTGCGCAGGCCGCTTTCAGCAGGTTCCGCTTCCAGGGTGGCGCGGTAGTTGTCGGCCACGTTCGGTTTCCAGTTGCCGACCATTTCCTCCAGGTCGTTGACCAGCAATTGGGTCACGGCTTTCAGGTAGGCACGGCGACGGTCGTTGTGGCCACCGGTGGCGCCGGCGCCTTCCAGGTAGTCGGAAGCCGGGCGGTTGCCGGCGCCAGGGCCGGTGCCGTTCAGGTCCTGGCCCCAGAGCAGGAATTCGATGGCGTGGTAGCCGGTGGCGACGTTGGCCTCGGAACCGCCCAGCTCGTTGAGGCTGGCGAGTTTTTCCGGGGTGATGTCTTTCACGTCGACCTTGTCTTCGCCGACCTGGACTTCGGTGTTGGCGATGATGTTGGCGGTGGCGCCCGGGTTACCCAGTGCGTGCTCGTAGGACTTGTCGACGTAGTCGATCAGGCCTTCGTCCAGCGGCCAGGAGTTCACCTGACCTTCCCAGTCGTCGACGATGGTGTTGCCGAAGCGGAACACTTCGCTCTGCAGGTAAGGCACGCGAGCGGCGACCCAGGCAGCCTTGGCGGCTTTCAGGGTGTCGGCGTTGGGTTTGGCGAGGAAGGCGTCGATTGCGGTCTGCAGGGTCTTCGCGGTGGATTCGGCATCGCTGTATACGGCGAAGACCATGTCGGCGTAATGCGCGACAACCGCCTTGGCCGCCGCTTCATCGACCTTGCCGGCCGCAGGAGCGGTGGCCGGGGCTGCGGTGCTGGCGGCTGGAGCAGCGGCTTGCGGCGCGGCAGCCTTGTCTTTGCCTTCGCCGCAACCGGCGAGGGAAATAGCGATGGCCAACAGACTGGCGGTAGCCAGAGGCATACGAATCATGGCGAACATCCTGCTTCGAGAGAGGGGTGGACTGGCGCGAGGGGCGCGCAAAACTGCGACATAATGCGAAAGATTTGCATTATGTGTAAAGGGTTGTGGTTGTAAATATTTCCTATTCAGGAAGCGATTGCGCTGGATCAGGCTTAGGCGCGCAATCGGGCTTTCAGAGGATGGCCGCGTTACTGCGCTGGGCCTGTTTCAGGTAGGCGCTCAGCTCCCGTGCCGGCAGGGGTTTGCTGTAGTGATAACCCTGACCTTCGTGGCAGCCTTCGGAGATGATGTAGGCCTCCTGCTCGGCGGTTTCCACGCCCTCGGCGATCACCTGCATGCCCAGGCTTTTGCCCAGCTGGATGATCGCCCGCACGATGGTCGCATCGTCGTCGTCATCCAGCAGGTCCTGGACGAAGCTCTTGTCGATCTTGATCTTGTCCAGCGGCAGGCTCTTGAGGTAGCTCAGGGACGAGTAGCCGGTGCCGAAGTCGTCGATGGCGATCAGCGCCCCTGAGCGGCGCAGGCTCAGCAGGTGCTGGGCGGCGGTGCTGATGTCTTCCATCAGGCCGGTTTCGGTGACTTCCAGCTCCAGGCTGCGCGGTGGCAGGCGGTAGATCTGCAGCAGGTTGTTGACCACCCGCGGCAGCTCGGCGTGGTGCAGTTGCACGGTGGACAGGTTGACCGCCATGCGCAGGTCGCTGAAGCCCAGGTCATGCCATTCGCGCAACTGGCGGCAGGCCTGGTCCAGCACCCATTCGCCGATGGCGATGATGGTGCCGTTCTGCTCGGCCAGGGGGATGAACAGGTCCGGCGGGACGAAGCCGTGTTCCGGATGCTGCCAGCGCAGCAGCGCCTCGACCCCGACCACCCGATGATCGCGGTAGCTGATCTGCGGCTGGTAGACCAGGTGGAACTGCTGGCGGGTCAGGGCTTCGCGCAGGTCCTTCTCCAGCTCGCGGCGCCGGCGCATCTCGCTGTCGACACTGGCGATGTAGAACTGATAACGGTTGCGCGACCGGCTCTTGGCCAGGGTCATGGTCTGTTCGGCTTTCTGCAGCAGCTTTTCGGTGCTGTCGCCGTCTTCCGGGAACAGGGTGATGCCGATGGTGGCGCGCAGGCGGATTTCCTGATGGTCGAGGGCGAACGGCGCTTCCAGGTCGTCGAGAATGCTCTGCGCCAGTTCGGCGGCTTCGTAGGGTTGTTCGATGTCGGCCTGGACCAGGGCGAACTGGTCGCCGCCGAGGCGGGCGAGGGCGCCCAGGCGACCGCTGTGGGCCCGCAGGCGATCGGCCAGGGCCAGCAGCAACTGGTCGCCGGTCTGGTAGCTGAACTGTTCGTTGATGCCCTTGAAGTCGTCGAGGCCGACACAGAGCACCGCGACCCGGCGTTGCAGGCGGCCGGCATCGATCAGGATCTTGTCCAGTTGCTGCTGCAACTGCTGGCGGTTGGGCAGGCCGGTGAGGAAGTCGTACTGGGCCATGCGCAGCAGGCTGTTTTCCGCTTCATGGCGCAGGTGCGTGTTGCGCTCGATCGACGCCAGCAACTGGTTGGCGGTATTGATCCAGATCCCCAGCTCGTTTCGCTCGTGGCCCTTGAGTAAGGGAATCTGATGCTCGCTGGGGCGGTCCGGATTGATGGTGGTCAGGTGCTCGATGATCCGCGACAGCGGCTTGGTCAGCAGCCAGTGGTAAACCAGATACAGCACCAGGCCCATGGCCAGGGCACGCAATACGCCGGAAATGAAAATGATCACCGAACTGACGATGAAGCCCTGGCCGTAGGTGGCCGTGTCGAGGGTAATGCTCAGGTCGCCGTAGTATTCGCTGTAGGGGCCACGACCCACCAGTTGGGTGGTGAAGGTGCGCTCCTTGCCGAGGATCAGGTCGGTCAGCCAGCGGCTGGGAGATGTCTGCAACTCACGGGTTTTTTCCGCGAGCATGGTTTCGTTGGGATGGCCAATGGAGGCCATGCGCACGGCATCGTCCTGGAACAGGCCTTCGATGACTTGCATGCCCATTTCGCGGTCCAGGCTGTAAACGGCCTGGGTCGAGGGGTCGCGAAACATGTCGAGAATGCGCTGGGCATCATTAGCGACCGCCTGCCGAGTCTTGTAAGCATCGAAGACGATTTGTGCGCAGCTCAGAACTACGCCCACTATCAGTGCCGACAGCAGCACAACCCGGAGCAACTTCACCGACAAGCTGTTTTTGAGTTCCAGCTTCAAAGGGTTATTCCTTGTTCCGTGCGTGTAGCGTCAAGTTGCCATGAGTATTGGCAATCCCGTGATGGCAGTCAAAGGGACAATCAGGCCCAGGATATTTCACCTGTAGGCTTGGCTGGAATGCCGGGAGCCAGCCTATCCGCGCTTATCGGTTATATGTCGGTAGCCAAGCCTTGCAACTTGAGGGACGGCGGCGATTTTTTACCTGAGCGGATGTTAGCGCGCCGGGCTGGCGCGGCAAGCCGGCCGCTTGCCGGTAAAACGAAAAAACCCGGCAATGCCGGGTTTTTTTGACTGCAAACGGGCTTAGGCGACGAAGGTCTTGCCTTCGAACTGCTCGGCCACGAATTTCCAGTTGACCAGGTTCCAGAACGCTTCGACGTACTTGGGACGCAGGTTGCGGTAGTCGATGTAGTAAGCGTGTTCCCAGACGTCGCAGGTCAGCAGCGGGGTGTCGCCGCTGGTCAGCGGGTTG
The DNA here is from genome assembly GCF_003184125.1 of Pseudomonas sp. RW409. Taxonomy (NCBI): domain Bacteria; kingdom Pseudomonadati; phylum Pseudomonadota; class Gammaproteobacteria; order Pseudomonadales; family Pseudomonadaceae; genus Pseudomonas; species Pseudomonas sp. RW409. The sequence continues at coordinate 585,749 of NZ_QHHP01000004.1, forward strand.
CCGGCGCCGATGGTGCTGGCCAGGGCCAGGGAACCGTCAGCCTTTTTCACCAGCCAGCCCCAACCGGAACCGAAGGTGCCGACGGAAGTCTTGGTGAATTCTTCCTTGAACTTGTCGAACGAACCGAAAGCCGCGTTGATGGCCTCGGCCAGTGCGCCGGTTGGTTGACCGCCAGCGTTTGGCGCCAGGCAGTTCCAGTAGAAAGTGTGGTTCCAGACCTGAGCGGCGTTGTTGAAGATACCGCCCGAGGAAGACTTGACGATCTCTTCCAGGGTTTTGCCTTCGAACTCGGTGCCTGGCACCAGGTTGTTCAGGTTCACGACATAGGTGTTGTGGTGCTTGTCGTGGTGGTATTCCAGAGTTTCCTTGGAAATGTGCGGCTGCAGGGCATCGTGTGCGTAAGGCAGCGGCGGCAATTCGAAAGCCATGGTGATTCTCCTAATCAGGTCAGTTGCGGTGGGCGCAAGGCCGATCACGGGCGGCCAGACAAGCGCCGGGGAGTTTGTACTCTTTGCGGCGCAGGGTTCGGATCATAGCACCGGGGGTGCGGCATAACCACGCAACAACTGTGTGGGATAGAGGTTCCAGAGCCTTTTGGAATAAATCATGCGGCGCTGAGGAGTTGAATCGCGACACTGAACATCATCACTGCCACCAGCAGGTCGAGAATGCGCCAGGTGCTCGGCCGTGCCAGCCATGGAGCCAGCCACGCGGCGCCGAGGGCGAGGGTGAAAAACCACAGCAGCGAAGCGCTGGCCGCGCCGACCACATAGGCGCCGGGTTCGGTCTGTTGCGCGCCCAGCGAGCCGATCAGCAGCACCGTGTCCAGGTACACATGGGGGTTGAGCAGGGTCACCGCCAACGCGCTGAGCAGCACCGCGCGCAGCGAGCGGACGGTCTGGTTCTCGCCCTGCTGCAGGCTCTGTTTGGAGCAGGCGCGACGCAGGGCCTGGCTGCCGTACCAGATCAGGAACGCGGCGCCGCCCCAGCGGGCAACCGCCAGCAGCGTCGGGCTCTGCGCCAGCACCGTGGCCAGGCCGAATACCCCGGCCGCCACCAGCAACGCATCGCAAGTCACGCACAGCACGGCCACCGGCAGGTGGTGTTCACGGCGCAGGCTCTGGGCCAGGACAAAAGCATTCTGGCTGCCGATCGCCATGATCAGCCCGGCCGCTACCAGCAGCCCGTTAACGTAGCTCTGCCACATGTCGTTTACTCCTCGCCCGCCGCCAGTTGCCGCAGTACGTGCATGGCGCGCTCGGCATCGGCCTTACCGACAAACAGATGATCGTGGTAGTAGCCGGCGATCACGTTGCAGCTGATCCCGGCCTTGCCCAGGGCGCTGGCGAACGCGGCGGTCAGGCCGACGGCTTCCAGGGCCGAATGCACGTTCAGGGTGATCCAGGCCGCGACGTAGTCGAAACCCAACCCCAGGCGTTCGGCTTGCTGGCGCTCGAGGATCACCGTGAGCCCTTCCTGCTCGCGAAAGCTGCCCAGTACGTCGGTGCCCTCGAGCAGCGCGCGATCGGCGATGGAGCAGAACACGTAGTCACCGGGGTTGAGCTGCGGGCTCATGCTGCGCAGCAGGGTATCGAGGGAGGTTTCGCCAGCCATGAAAAAGGTCCTTGAACGAGAAAGCATGCTGGCTATTCTCCGGTTGCAGGCTGTATAAGAAAAACCAATATTACTGATCGCTCATTAGGAAAACTGATGTTCGACTATAAATTGCTGTCCGCCCTGGCCGCGGTGATCGAACAGGCCGGATTCGAGCGTGCCGCGCAGGTGCTGGGGTTGTCGCAGTCGGCCATTTCCCAGCGCATCAAGCTGCTCGAGGCGCGGATCGGCCAGCCGGTGCTGGTGCGGGTCACGCCGCCGGCGCCGACGGAAATCGGCCGGCGCCTGCTCAACCATGTGCAGCAGGTACGCCTGCTCGAACGCGATCTGCAGAGCCAGGTGCCGGCCCTGGACGAGGAAGGCTTGCCGGAGCGTCTGCGCATCGCCCTCAACGCCGACAGCCTGGCCACCTGGTGGGCTGAGGCGGTGGGTGACTTCTGTGCCGAGCAGCACTTGCTTCTGGACCTGATCGTCGAAGACCAGACCGTCGGCCTCAAGCGCATGCGGGCCGGGGAAGTGGCGGCCTGTGTCTGTGCCAGCGAGCGGCCGGTGGCGGGCGCCCGCAGCGTGCTGCTGGGGGCCATGCGCTACCGCGCCCTGGCCAGCCCGGCGTTCCTGGCGCGGCATTTTCCGCAGGGTGTGCAAGCCGAGCGCCTGGCCCGGACGCCGGCCCTGGTGTTCGGCCCGGACGATTTTCTGCAGCACCGCTACCTGGCGGCGCTGGGGGTCGATGGCGGGTTCGAGCATCATCTGTGTCCCTCGTCCGAGGGCTTCATCCGCCTGACCGAAGCCGGCCTGGGCTGGGGGCTGGTGCCCGAACTGCAGGTGCGCGACCAGTTGGCGCGGGGTGTGTTGGTGGAGCTTTTGCCAGATAAGCCGATCGATGTGCCGCTGTACTGGCATCATTGGCGCAATGGTGGCCAACTGCTGGGCCTGCTCACCGAGCACCTGGCACGTTCTTCGGCGCAATGGCTGGTGCCGTTGGCGTGACACCAGGCGTCAAGGCATCAGGCAATAGCGTTAAGCAATACATAGTGCGACAGGCATGAAACACGAAAGCAATCGGAGCAAGTCATGAAAATTCTGGTCACCGGCGCAAGCGGCTTCATTGGTGGACGCTTCGCGCGTTTTGCCCTTGAGCAGGGCCTGGATGTACGGGTCAACGGGCGTCGGGCCGAAGGTGTGGAGCATCTGGTGCGGCGTGGAGCCGAGTTCGTCCAGGGTGACTTGAGCGATGCCGACCTGGTGCGCGACCTGTGCCGCGATGTCGATGCGGTGGTGCACTGCGCGGGGGCGGTGGGG
>NZ_QHHP01000004.1:588674-598635 GCF_003184125.1 Pseudomonas sp. RW409
TACGACCCCTCTGCAAAGCATGTCACCTCCGCAAAGTTAAAGCACTCGCAGGGCATAAAGCAGCCAAAAATTGACCTGTCACAAATGATGCAGCATTATCACCGACAAACTACGCCGTCACTTACAATCGCCGAGAACCTTGACAAGGTTAGCCTTATAAACATCCTCACTTGCAGATGTAAACTGATAAAAACCCTCGACAGACTCCCCCGGATCCAGGCTCCCCGCCGTAATTTTTCCGTCTACAGTATCCAGTTTGTAGGAGTTGCCGCTAGCATCATACAATTTGTAGCAAACCTTGCTCAGATCTACACTCTTCTTCCCAGCGTTGATCAGCACCGCGTCAAACTCTTTAAAATAAGCTGATTGCTTTTCTGCCCAAATTGCACCCTGACCTTTTTCGGTCGAATAAAGGATAAGAGCCTCAACAGGCTCGTTAGCGTGAACAGCTGTACAAAACACGCACAACATCGATGCATAAACAATATTGCGTTTCATTTAAATCTCCACCAACAATATTCAAACATCTATAACCCTTCTGAATCAGCAGAACCTTTTACGCCCGATTAACCGATCCGAAGTTCAGGTCGTGATTTTGCAGGCTGGCCACGATTTTAACCCGAAGAAATTTCCCAGGAGAGCGTAGGAAATTTCCCAAGACACCTCCAGAGCATCTTAGCGCAAGACATACCATTACAACTGGAGGAAAAATCAATATAACTCTCATCAACACTGAACGCTCAACAAAGCTGACATCAGTTTCTGCAGTAACCTAGGTACTTTTATAAAAATTAAAATCACAAACATACTATTACGCAAGCCAGAAATATCACTGAACACTTGACCAAAGATGCCTTGATTGCAAAAACGCTAATCGACCGTCGATCGGAGGGGGGGAGGCAGAATCTAATGCATACAGGGGTTCATAGAGACAGATATCCTAGTAACAACGCCGAACTCGACAGAATACTCAAGTCAGCAATCATGCTGTCATAGGTGTTGTTGATAGCCTGCAACTGGCTATTGAAATGATCACTTTCGGCCACGAGCACATCAAGTAACGTGCGTTTGCCAAGACTGTACCATTGCTCATAAAACATTTTCCGTACCTGATCGGTTTCCACCGACAGTCTCTGATACTCCTGCGCCAATTGCGCGGAGGTCGCACGGCTTTGTGCTAGTCGTTTTATCTCCTGTCGAAGGTCCTGACCCACCTTCTCATACTGCTCCATGGCCGCACTTTTACGGGCGTTGGCAGCTCCTCTAGCTGCTTTGTTGGATCCCCCGCTGAACGCTTGCCACTGCACGTCAAAACCGACATACCAATCATTGCTGCGGTTAGAGTTTGCGTTAGAACCGTACAACCCGCCCTGCTCTTTACGCGCGACCAGGTTCAACCCCGGCAACCCTTGTGCCCTGAGAGCTCCGGCACGACCATCTTCTATCTCGGCCTGCGCTTTGAGGCGCAGCAGCAGAGGATGCTTATCCAAAGCGGCCAGTGCCGCAGATGTCTGAACCATAAGACTATTGTCTGTTGCAAATCGCTCAGGAATCCCCAGAACTTCCTCCCCCAATAGCCGATGGAGTTTGATCCGGGTCAGTTGCTGCTGGTTCTCTATCTGCTTGCGGCTGGCCAGGGCGGACAACAGTTTCGCGCGAGCCTGTACTAGTTCACTCGTCCTACCCTTGTCGCTCTGGATAATCTTCAAGAGCATGTCGACCCGACTGTTCATTTGCTGAACATAGTCCTCAGCCACCACCATACTTTGCTCATAGCGCATTAGATTAATCAGTTCAGAACTCGTATCAAACGCCACCTGCTCCCGCTCAATCAGGCCGGTCTGCTCTGCCGAACCTTGCGCCGCTTGGGCCGTGCGTATTTCACTGGCATTCTTGCCCCAGTCCCAGACATTGGTTGTGACATTGACGGTGCCAGTGGTTTCACCCGAAGCACTGCGTCCGGAACGACGCTCTTCCTTCGTCAACGCCGAGTTCATGCCCAACCGAACTTGCGGCCAACGACGCCCCTTGACCTCATCGATCTCGTAACCTGCGGCCGATTCATTGGCGTTGGCCACACGAACCTCTGGGCTGTGTTGCAGTGCCTTGCCGACAAAACCCCGTAACAGCGAGCGCAGTTCATTGCTGGCCGGTCGTTCGCCGTTCTGAATCAGGGTCCGTAGCGATGGGCCCGGCAGCACGGGCTCGGTCGATACGTTTTCAGGCTTGCCTACCTGAGAAGCCATAGCAGGGCTCAACGACTTGCCAGACTGTGTCGGTACCACAGGGGCCTGTGTATCCACAGCAGTATTCTTCTGCGAACCGGAAAATCTCTCGGCCAGATCAGCCATCTGCCGTTGATTCAAGCTGCCAGGGTTTGCTTCGCTATCCGCAGCCAAGGCAACGTGCCCGCCACAGGCGTAAAGGCCAATCAACACTGTCGAGAAAGCCGTGGCCTTGCCAAATTTCACTATTGGATTCTTCACTTCATCTTTCCCGAAACGCTTCTCGTGCCTTTAATACCGGTTTCAGCAAATATGCTAAAACCGTCTTCTCCCCGGTCTTGATATCCACACTGGCAATCATGCCGGGGATGATTGGAAAGGAGCGTCCGTGAGCGTCCAGCGAAGCACGATCAGTACGTACATAGACTTTGTAGTAGGTGGGGTTTTCTCGCCCCGTGCGGGCCTTTTCTTCATCGAACAAGGTGTCCGAGCTAATGTGCTCGACCTTGCCACTAAGACCGCCATAAATCGAATAGTCGTAAGCCGTGATCTTTACTGTCGCCTCCAAACCAGGGTAAATGAACGCCACATCGGCAGGTTTGATCTTGACCTCCACAAGTAGTCGATCTTCCAGCGGAATCAAGGTCATGATCTCAGCCCCTTGCTGGATGACACCACCACGGGTAGTAACCCGAATATTGTTTACCGTGCCGCGCACCGGGGCAGTAATGGAGGTGCGATTCATCACGTCTTCACGCCCCTTGAGCACCTCCAGTGCTTGCGCCAGTTCACTCTCCGATCGCGTCAACTCGTTATTGGCCTCTGAGCGGAAACGGTTGAGGCGATCGGTAATCTGCAAGTTAAACTCGTTAGCCTGTCTACGCAGGCGCATGATCTCTACCTCCGACACGAGCCCCTGATGCGCCATCGGCGCCGACAACCGGACCTCGCCTTCAGCCAGTTCCAGACTGCGGCGCAAGGCCTTGACACTCTCCTGCAAAGTTTTCTGACGTGCGTTGTAAGCCTGAGTCTCATCACGCACGATAGAGGCGCTCCCTTTTATCTCCTCTGGAAACATAAGGGGTGTGTCATAAGCCTCGGCACGCAGGCGAGCAATCGCCCCCTTCAAACCCTGTACCCTGGACAGCGCCTCACGGTAATTGGCTCCCACTCTGGTGGGATCGATTTTCAGCAACTCCTGTCCCTGCTCCACCACCTGTCCCTCCTTGACGAACAGCTCCTTCATGATCCCCCCTTCGAGGCTCTGGATGATCTGTTCACGACTGGCCGGAATCACTCGACCTTCGCCCTGGGTCACTTCTTCCACACGAGCAAAATGAGCCCACAACAAACCCACCATCACCGAGGCGGTCATCAGCCACAGCACTAACACACTGGCCGGTGTTTTCTGTTCGATCAGCGCACCTTGCAAGTCGCGCATGAACGATACATCTTCGGCGCGCACGGCATAACTGCGCTTGTTAACGGACACGACTGAACTCGCACCGAACAAACCCTTGAGACTCTTCAACGACATGAGTCGATTACCTGGAATAAAGTTGAAAAGAGGGGACACCGACGGCTCATTGGCGAGACTCCGTTGGTGACATCTCGGAAGACTGACTGTTGGCATTGAGCGCGGCGATGACCTGAGCCTTCGGGCCGTCCGCAGCGACACAACCGTCCTCCAAAACAATCAGGCGCTCGGCCAGACTTAGCATCGACATACGGTGAGTGACAATGACCAGCGTGTGCGACTGGCTCAGCTCACCCAGTTGACGGATGAACTGTGCCTCGCTCAAGCCATCCATCGCGCTGGTGGGTTCATCCAGCAGGAGGATTTTCGGCTCCAGCATCAGGCAACGGGCCAGCGCGATCAGTTGACGCTGGCCGCCTGAAAGGTTGTGGCCCATCTCTCCCACCGGCATTTCAAAACCACGGGGGTGGCGCGCAGCCATGCGATCCAGACCGGTCATGCGGGCAACTCTCAGGAACTGCTGAGTGCTGGCGCCAGGGTTACCAATCATCACATTGTCCCGTAAAGAGCCGTAAAACAGCTGGCAGTCCTGGCCCACATAACCAACGGCCGCCCGCCAGTCCGCCGGATCCACTTGCGAGGCGTCCACACCGTCAATGGCCAGCCGGCCTTCACTTTGGCGATAGAGCCTGGCCATCAATTTGAGCAACGTCGATTTGCCGCTGCCGATATTGCCGAGGATGACCACTCGCTCACCGGCATTGATGCTCAAATTGATCTTGTCCAATGCCTTGGGTACGGTAATCGCTCCCGGCACCGGATAGGAATAACTGACCTGCTGCAGACTGAGGTTCCCATCAAAACGCGGCGCCGAAAGAAATACACTGGCAGAATCACGCTCCAGGGGCAGGGCCATTAGGCTATTCAGCGACTTCATGCCTGCCTTGGCCTGTTGAAAACGCACCGCGAGACCAACCACCGCGCCCAGCGGCTGCAGCGAGCGCCCGGTGAGGATCACCACGCCAATCATGGCGCCCAGGGTCAATTGACCGGCATGAATAAGGTACACGCCCCAGAGCACGATCAATATCGTGGTCATCTGCTGTACGAACATGACAAAGTTAGTGATCAGGCTCGACAGGAAGCGGCTCTTCATCGCCGACGTGGTAGCCAGCGCACTGAAATCATCCCAGCGCTTTTGCATGACGCCTTCGCCACGCGAAGCTTTCAAGGCTTCCAGACCTTCAAGGGTTTCGATCAACAGCCCTTGGCGCAGCGAGATTTCCCGTGTGTTTTCCTGAATGTAACGCGATAACGGCCACTGGCAGGCAACGCTGACCAGCAAGATGACCGGCACAGCCAATAGCGGCACAATGGCCAAGGGGCCGCCAATCAGGTAAATGATGCCCAGGAACAGCAGGCAGAATGGCAGGTCCGACAAGGTCGCCAGTGTCGCCGAAGTGACAAAGTCCCGTACCGCTTCATATTCACGAAACTGGTTGGCAAAGGCACCCGATGAACTCGGTTTGCTTTCCAAGCGTAGCGCCATGACCTGGCGAAACAGCCGCGCACCAATAATCAGGTCAGCCTTCTTCCCCGCCACGTCCAGTAAGTAAGCGCGTATCTGCCGCGATGCAAACTCAAAGCTGATCGCAATCAACACACCAATAGCCATCGACCACAAAGAGACATACGCATGCGTCGGCACGACACGGTCGTACACGTTCATCGTGAAGAAGGTGGTGGCCAGGGTCAGGATATTGGCCAATAACGCCGCGAGTGCCGCACTGTAAAAATAAAACCGGTAACGCCACAGCACGGCAAACAACCAGTGTGCCTTGCGCTGATCCAGGGATAACAGGTCGTTGTCACCGCGGGCATCCAGTTTCGGCACGACGCTGGTCAACAGCCAATACCCCAAACATTGATCCTGTACCTGTGCTTCGCTGAGCCTGACCTGCCCCTGATGTTCAGGAAGAATGACGTCGTAGGACACCTTGCCCAGTTGTGCAATACGCTTCAACACCACGCAATAACTACCATCCTTTCGCGCCAGAACAGCCGGAAACAGGTAATCGGAGAGGTCCGGCAGCGCACGTTGCACCCAGCCGCTCTTGATGCCGACTTGCTCAAGCATGCGGACCGCAAGCATAGGTGACAGACGATTGCCCCGGGGCAGTCCGGAGTAGAGCACCTGCTCGCTAACCTCTTTGTTGTAGATTTCACACAGCGACTGCACGGCCGTCAGCAAAGAGTCCACCTGCTCCGAGGTGCACTCTGCTATCTGACTCACTAAATCGTTTTTTGGCACTTCATTATCAACAGCCACTATCAGGCTCCTGTGTTGCCGGCGCGCAAGAGTGCCGAAACCTGATGAGTTTCGAAACTTGACCCCAGCGAAATTCAATTACGTGTCAGCACATTTGCTTGAAGCACTTGCTCTTGAATCGCGTGATTGACGTGAATCAACAAGAGCAGACAGCGGCCTCTACTTTTTGGGCATACCTTGAAATGAACAAGGTCAACACCAGCGCTGTATGCACTGACGATCGGGACGCGAAGGATGATAGGAGCAGCGCGAGAGCGGCGCCAAAGGAAGGTTCCTAGCGACGCGTAGGAAATTTCCCACAAATCACACGAACTGCTTCGGGGGAGAACATAAGCCTTGTCGGAAAGCACATTCGAATCGGACGGGGGAGGAACAGATATTTCGGAGGATAAAGCCACCGCTAGGTTTGGCCACAGTCCCAACTAAAACTGACTTGATAGAAGTCAAATTTATTACTCAGGTAGAGACCGACACCTTAAGTCATTTACGTCATAGCGTACCCCATACGCACTCAGTATCATCACAGACAAACAATCCCATACAATTTTTCTAGAAAAACACCGCGCCCTGACAAATATTAATTGCCAGGGTGCGGGTTTAGTTAGCTAATACCTCTTATATTGAATTAAGCCCAGGAGACGTTAACCACCTGATCGATCAACAGTTGGCCTTTATGATCTCCAACACTGTTATAAACGTCGTAAGCATGTCCATTAGAGTGAACGGTCATGGCTTTAGCGGCGACCCACTCGCCACTATTTTTTACCTCCACCGTATTTTCCGACGTGCCGTCGATAACTATCTGGTGACGCTTGATATCTTTATCCGCCAGACCGCTACTAAAGTTTCCTTTATTGAAAACACTTAGCCCAGCATTCATGTCCATCACATCCCTTAGCTCCAACGTCAGCTTGCCCTTGGTAGTACCCGATAGATCGATTCGTTCAATGTTGGCGATACGTGATAGTCCGACGCCCGCCTTGATCATACCCAATCCGGCATTCGAAATTGTGGTCAGGTCTACCGATGTAACATCACTTTCAAAAGCCAGCTTGTCGACCCCGTGACCACCATCGACGCGAGCTAGACGGCCGTTGAGCCCGGCTAAAGCGTTAAAACCTGCCCCCAGATGCTTGAGGTTGTCCTGGTTTAAAACAATAGTATCGTCACCCGCACCAGAATAAATAACGTCAGCACCGCCTTTACCATAAATGGTGTCGCTGCCAGCACTACCCACTATGAAGTTACTATGCTCGTCACCGCGAGCTGCGCCATTGATAACTGTAACCGATGGTTCCGCCCCAAGGGATATACCACCCATGTACAACTTGCCGTTGCCGGAATACGACCCTACGTAAATATCCGCGAGTCCATCGCCATTGAGATCAATACGACCGGCTACCGAAGCGCCATCAGCCTGATCACGCGGTATCATGATCCCCTGCTTGGAGATACTCTTGGATATGTCCTTTACATTAATAGTGCCCGTATCGGCTTTTCCAAAAATAACATACGAATTGGAATAATTTCCTTTCCCCCCCTGCTCTGCATCTCCCTGCCTGTCGGCTCCTCCATTAAGTTTATTGCCATAAGTGGTGTAGACAAAATCTGCCAAGCCATCGCCATTGACATCCCCGACCCCACGAATATCACCAAAACGTGTCGGCTGAGTACTCATCCAAGATGTGTCCAATGCGAAACCACGGTTGTTCGCTTGCAACCATTCAGCTTCAAGCCGAATAGAGCTTTCCGAGTTACTTGCCTGCGGCCCACCAAAAATCACAAATACATTTTTTCCGTCATGCACAGCTACATCAGCATACCCATCACCATTGGCATCCCCAATACCACTAACCGCCTGAACTTGATCAACAGCCAATGACCCCTTACCGGTTTTCCAGCTCACATTCGAAAATTTGCTAATATTTTCTCTGGTGTCCTTACCAAAAATAATACCGCGTGATGTAACGATGTCCCCTATGCCATCACCGTTAAAATCACCGGCAGAAGTTACATATTGCGCTCCACTCCAAGAAGACGACTTTTGGCCTCCAACTTTGTCCGGAGTACCAAAATTGAAGTTTCTTTCAACAATTGCAGTTCCCTGCGCAGAACCAAATCGGACACTGGACGTCTGCTCTTGGCCACGTGCACCCACCCCCCCCCACACCGTATCCATCAAGCCATCGCCATCAAGATCCCCGGCAGAGGCTACGAAGCGAACGCTCCCTATCTTTTCAATAGGACTCCAGCCAGTTTCAGAGAGCTTGCCTCCCCCCAAATACAGGCGGGCGCCACCATTGCTTTCGCCGCCCGTGCCTGCGTACATGGCGACGATATCATTGAAACCATCACCATTGGTATCACCCACACCAGCCTGGTGATAGGTGTACATTGTATCTTTTTGATTGTAGAATTTTGGTCCTGTAGCTTGGATATCCTCGCTGCCTTTCAAAACCCCCCTGACGGCGGATTCTGTCCACCCTTCTGTCCACCCTTTAGTGTAACTACCGCTCGCGATGTCATCAAAGCCATCTCCATCAACATCGCCCGCACCATCCACCGACCAAATATTACTGACCGGAACGTTCGCAGGTTTTTCTGTTACGCTGAAAACCTCGACATCCACTTTGTTCGATTCAGCGCTGAGGTTAGAGGCCTTGTCCTGAGCCTTCACAAATAGTTCGTGCTTACGATTGACTAGGAAGTTACTCGACCGAGAAAACGTCCAGGTGCCGTTCGCTAATGCGACGGTCTCTCCAAGCTGGGCCTCACGACCATCGGTGTTGATATGGTAAAGGATGACCGTTGAACCGGCCTCCGCCTTGCCAGACAGCTGGGGGTGAGCATCTGTGATTTTCTGGTTCGTTAACGGTATAGACTGTTCTGCCCCCCCCTGAGCCGTCACCATAATCTTCTCGATCGTTGGAGCTATTGGCGCAATGGTATCAATCGTCAAACTGGCAGAAGTCGTTGCTTTGCCTTTGTTCAGAGCATTGAGAACTTGAATCGTATAGTTGTGTACACCATCTTCGGTCGCAAGAGGAAGCTGAGCACTCCACCTCCCCCCCGAAGAAACTACACCCACAGCAATTTCCTTGCCGTCTTCGAAGACAACGACCCGATCATTTTTCCCTAGCCCTTGGGAGGTGCCGTATAGAGTTGGAGTACGATCATTGGTTGGAGTGTCAATAGGCTTTATCACCTCCTTCCCAGAGACATCGTCAATGTAACCATCGACAGTCAAGGAGTAGACTGTATTCGGATTACCTTCGTAAATTCCAAAAGTTGCTGTACTTGACTGACCACTTTCCTGAATGGCCACTGCACTGAATTGTGCAGCTTCTTGTGGAGCGTCACTGGTAAAGCTGAATTGACCATCCGAACCGACAACCATCTCCTTGACGGTTTTGTCAGGGAACGTTAGTTGCACTTTCAGATTGGCCTGAGCAGCTCCGGCGATGGTCACCAACCCTGTAGCCTCATCGGTAGTGACACTGGAAAAAACCGGTGCATCAGGCACAGGACCCGGGGAATATGTAATGGTTGCGGGAAGGCTTTCGTTACCAGCCCCATCTTTGGCCGTAGCACTAATGTCTCCCGTGTTGTTCTGTGCTACAGCACTGGTCAGCGTGAAGTCACCACGAGTATCTGCCTGGACGGTGTCGGTAGCCCCGTCGGTGAATGTAACCGTGACGGTAGAGTTAGGCTCAGCCTTACCTTTTAGTGTGGCGCGACCATCTTTTTCGACCGTTACCGCCAAGTCCGTTGGAGGATTCGGTGCTGTGGTGTCAATCTCCGGGTTAGCAACATACTCGACAGTGGCTGGCACACTGACGTTGCCCGCCGCATCAATCGCCACAGCCTGGATCGTACCGCTGCCTTGTGGCGTTTTGCTGATCAGTTCGAAGCCACCGTCAGGACCAGCCT
>NZ_QHHP01000004.1:598645-608320 GCF_003184125.1 Pseudomonas sp. RW409
ATTTTTGCCCGGTGTTCATGAGGTGGCGAGGCGCGGCTGCTGCGGCTGGTCGTCGGTCGTCGCTGGGGCCTGCTGCGCGCTGAGGGCATGCACCTCGGCCATCAGTTCGGGATGACGATCGAGCAGGCGCATCAGCATGAACAGCGGCTGGGGTGGGGCGACCTCGCCGCGCTCGTAGCGGGAGAAGGCGTTATGCCCACCGCCGGAGAGCAGCCTCACCGCATCCTTCTGCGAAAGGTGCAGCTTGCGGCGGATGCGCTTCATCTCGCTGGCCATGAACTGCCGGCCGTCCTCCAGCAACTGGTCGCCGGCGCTGGCGTAGCGTTCGGCGCTGGCCGGGTCGAATTCGATTTCGCCGCAGGCCTGGCATTCCCAGCCATCCAGGCCGTCGACCTGCCGCAGCAGGTGCTTGTAATCGATCAGCTCGCTGCGATTGTTGAACGGCTGCATGCCGGCCGGGGCACCGCAGCTGACGCATTGTCTTTGTTTCATGGGTGTTTCTCCTTGAAGGAGATCACAGGGGGACCGCCGCCGGGGCGGTAAGTGACTTTGATGTACAGCTCCACGGAATCGATGTGGGTGTAATACACGTCCTGCCAGATTCGATGATCGAGATAGCTGGTCATCGACCTGTAGAGCATTTTCCCCTGCAGCCCGGCAATCACCTGCTGCATGTCCCGGCAGGTCAGGCCGAGGTGCCGGCCGCTGACCAGGGCGGTGCGGGTAAAGGCGACTGCCCCTAGCCGGGCGACATCCGCCTTGATCACCGACAGGTCGTAATGAGGTGTGTGCTTTTCCATAAGACACCTGGAGTCGAGATGAAATTACCCTTAAAGGGTTTTTTTAGCAATCGGATTTCCTTTCCGCTTGCTACCTGCGTGCATCGGCTTTGTTGTTCACCCACGCGAAGCTGACTAATATGCCAAAAAAATTCATCCGATGATTGGATGAAAAGGCGACTGCATATGACAGAAATTTCTCCTTTGATTAAACGCTCCCTGGTCGATCAGGCCCTGGAACAGCTGCGCCAGCGCATCAATGACGGTGCATGGAGCATCGGCCAGCGCCTGCCGACCGAGCCGGAGCTGGCGGCGGAACTGGGCATCAGTCGTAACACTGTGCGCGAGGCCATGCGGGTCCTGGCGTTTTCCGGCCTGGTGGAGATTCGCCAGGGCGACGGCAGTTACCTGCGCGCGGTGGTCGATCCGCTGGACACCCTCAAGGCCCTGTCCCAGTGCTCCCTGGAGCAGGCGCGCGAAACCCGGCAGATCATCGAGACGGAGGCCATCGGCCTGGCGGCCTTGCGACGTACCGACCAGGATCTGCTGGAATTGCGCGAAGCCCTGGCCCTCAGCGGCGATCACTATCACGGCGATCTGGAGAGCTACATCGCCTGCGACCTGGTGTTTCACGGGCGCCTGGTGGACGCCGCGCATAACCCCACCCTCAGCGAGCTGTACCGCTATTTCTCCAGCGTGGTCGGCGCGCAACTGCGCCAGACGCTGAACATCCATCCCCGGCGCCAGGCCGTGTTCGATCTGCACATCGCGCTGCTGGACGCCGTCGAGCAGCGCGACCCGGAGCGGGCCAAGGCCATTTCCCGGCAGCTGATCAATGAACCTTGAGACCGAGAGCACCATGTCCAGCCACCAGGCCAATAACCCGCCACCTATTGCTGTCCCTCGACGCGAGGCCGAGCTCGAAGAGCTGCTGATCGACGCCGAGGCCGACGATGCCGAGGTCCAGCAGAGCCACCCGGCGCCGCGTCGCCCGTGGCTGTTGCTGCTGGGGCTGATCCTGGTGGCGCTGAACCTGCGCCCGGCGCTGTCGAGCATGGCGCCGCTGCTCAGCGAGGTGTCGCGTAGCCTCGGGCTGTCGGCGGCCCAGGCCGGCCTGCTGACTACCTTGCCGGTGCTGTGCCTGGGCCTGTTCGCCCCGCTGGCCCCGGTGCTGGCGCGGCGCTTTGGTGCCGAGCGGGTGGTGCTCGGCATTCTGCTGACGCTGGCGTGCGGGATTATCCTGCGCAGCTCCCTGGGGGACGTCGGGCTGTTCGCCGGCAGCATCCTCGGTGGCGCCAGCATCGGTGTGATCGGGGTGTTGCTGCCGGGGATCGTCAAGCGCGACTTCGCCAAACACGCCGGCACCATGACCGGGGTCTACACCATGGCCCTGTGCCTGGGCGCGGCGATGGCCGCGGGGGCGACCGTGCCCTTGAGCCAGCACTTTGATAACAGCTGGGCGCTGGGCCTCGGCTTCTGGGCATTGCCGGCGCTGGCGGCGGCGCTGTTCTGGCTGCCCCAGGTCGGCAAGCGGCAAGGCGCGCACCATGTGGCCTATCGGGTGCGCGGTTTGCTGCGCGATCCGCTGGCCTGGCAAGTGACGCTGTACATGGGCCTGCAATCCTCGCTGGCCTACATCGTGTTTGGCTGGCTGCCGTCGATCCTGATCGGCCGTGGCCTGAGCCCGACCCAGGCGGGGCTGGTGCTGTCCGGCTCGGTGATCGTCCAGCTCGCCAGTTCGCTGGCCGCGCCCTGGCTGGCGACGCGGGGCAAGGACCAGCGCCTGGCGATCGTGGTGGTGATGCTGCTCACCCTCGGCGGCCTGTTCGGCTGCCTGTATGCCCCTATCGACGGCCTGTGGGGCTGGGCGATCCTGCTGGGCGTGGGGCAGGGCGGGACCTTCAGCCTGGCGCTGACCCTGATCGTCCTGCGTTCGAAGGACGCCCATGTGGCGGCCAACCTGTCGAGCATGGCCCAGGGCATCGGCTACACCCTGGCCTCCATGGGCCCGTTCGCGGTCGGCCTGGTGCATGACTGGACCGGTGGCTGGACCGCCCTGGGCTGGATTTTCGCGGTGATCGGCCTGGGGGCCATAGTGGCTGGCCTGGGCGCCGGGCGTGCGCTCTACGTGCAGGTCGAAAGCGAAAAAATCTGATCCGTCCCACTGTCGGTATTTGCGCGGCGAATGCCGATAGTGTTTCCCGGGTTTGCAGACTATCGTGCAGGCATCTTTCCCTGAGTCGGAGCCTGTTTCATGAGTGACGCCCACCGCGCCTTGATCACTGAGTTCTATAGCGCCTTCCAGCGCCTGGATGCCGAGGCCATGGCCGCCTGCTACACCGAGGATGTGCTGTTCAGTGATCCGGCGTTCGGCGAACTGCGCGGCCGCGATGCCGGGGACATGTGGCGCATGCTCACCACCCGGGCCAAGGACTTCTCCCTGACCTTCGACAAGGTGCGCGCCGATGAGCGCAGCGGCGAAGCCCACTGGGTGGCGACCTACCTGTTCAGCCAGACCGGCAATACCGTGGTCAACGATATCCAGGCGCGTTTCGTGTTCCGTGACGGCAAGATCTGCGAGCACCACGATCATTTCAATATGTGGCGCTGGGCCCGCCAGGCCCTGGGCACCAAGGGCCTGATCCTCGGCTGGACCCCGCTGCTGAAAAACGCCGTGCGCGCCCAGGCCCGCAAAGGCCTGAAAGCCTTCCAGGCCGGCCGCTGAATCGTTGCCTCTGGTAAGATCGCGGCTTGTTATCCACATGCCGCGATCACCGTGACCCGCCCCAGCCAATCCCCCGCCAACGACGCAGAATCTGTACCCGTGGTGAGCAAACCCTGGTTTGTCTACCTGGTGCGTGCCGCCAACGGCGCCTTGTACTGCGGCATCAGCGACGACCCGGTCAAGCGTTTCGCCAAGCACCAGAGCGGCAAGGGCGCACGCTTCTTCCTCTCCAGCCCCGCCGTCGCGCTGGTCTACACCGAAGCCTGCCGCGACAAGAGCGAAGCCCTGCGCCAGGAACGGCTGATCAAGAAACTCCGGAAAAGCGCCAAGGAATGCCTGGTGGCCAGTTGGGATCTGGCTACCTGATCCTGTCAGAGTCGGGGGGGCTCAACCCTGAAGCCAGCGCAGCAGGGCTTTCAGATTGTTTAGAACCGGGTTGTTACTTTGTAGTGCTTGGCTCCAATCTATGGTGATCGCCGCCAGGGCCACTTGAAGAAGAGCCAGGCCGCCGACTATCCAAGAGTAGAAACGATTGAACTTCAGGTTTTCAAATTGCACCTGATCGTTGCTGAGCGACTTTCGTTGCGCGATGCGTTTTTTCAGTAACTCGACTTTCTCAGTCAGGCTTTGCAGTTCATTTTCTGCTTCGGTTCGGAAAGCCCGATAATAGTACTGTTCGGCGAGTCGAGTTATAGCCTCTATTTTTTCCTCGATGCGCCCAATTTCTATACTTGCTTGTAGTAAAGAACCTAGACTTTCTGAAGTGTTATGGGTAATGGTTGAAAGGACAGGATTTACTGCATCTCGACACTGAGCGTATTTGTGTTCAATCTCCCTTGTGAGTGAAAGATACAGGTGGGAGCTTAAGTGGTCTGTTAGGTTGTAAGTGTCATCTATGTTGTCGACCAAAAAAGCGTTTATTTTTAATTTGTTGGACCAGAGATCATAGATGTAACTGGCGTCGCTTGTGGTGTCTTTGTAGTAACTGCAGCCAACTCCTGATGAGCTGATCAGGGCATAGTGATCTTGCTCGTTGGTAATGTCGTAGGAGTCAATGTAGTGAACATCTATTCCACTCTTGAGTTGGCCCGTGGTGATCTTGGTTCGTGCGCCTGTCTTGATGCCCAGGGGAGTGAGTAGTTTCTCGACGATTTGATGGGCGTCATCTACGAGAACACCGATCCCTTCGATCAAATGCTCATGTATATAGTCTATTGAGCGACTAATACGAAAGTTTTTTGAAAAGGGATTTATTGTTCTGAATTGGAAGTACTCTACTCGGTCGAGAATGTCTACTTTACATAGTCTTTTTTTAGATTCGGGCGTGAAGGAGAAATCGAAAGATAAATAATTGACGCTGTTAGTCAGCTGGATGAGCGTTATAGTACAGTCCCTGAACGCATCAGGTCTTACCGATATTCGGTCTGCATGAAAGCGATAGGTGTCGTTGAATGGAATATAGGTGGAGTATTTGATTGGGAAGTCTGGCGCTTCAGTATGGGGAGTTGAAGTCTCAGGATCGTTTTTATCATGCAGGAATTCTTTTTTTTGAATCCATTCGATAAGGGATGTCAACTCGGTAGGCGTGATGGGGCAGATGACATTTATTGAACTCCACCGGCCATTTCCATCAAGAATACCAGCGCTTTGGTAAGAGACCGTATCTGGAACTTGAAAAAACAGGTTGCCCAAATATGGACTGAAGTGATTTCTGAATGTGCGGGTGAAAAGCCTCGGAAACTTATTAACGCAGAAAAAGAGAAAACGGGTGTAGTACACCAGTACGGGTTTCATGTTCTTAATGGCCAAAGGCTGGATTCCCTATCATGCTCAGGCGGCTGGTCTGGTGAGGCGCGGTGCCCGATCAGTGTCGGTGATGGATGGTGATCAGACAGGTTATATAGGCTGTCCGGTCTTTGCACGCTAAGCTGGCTCTTCCTACTTATCCAGTGGAACCCCAGCATGTCAGAGTTGATTCTGCATCATTACCCGACCTCGCCTTTCGCGGAAAAAGCCCGGCTGTTGCTCGGCTTCAAGGGCTTGTCCTGGCGCTCGGTGAAGATCTCACCGGTGATGCCCAAACCCGATCTCACCGCGCTCACCGGTGGTTACCGCAAGACCCCGGTGCTGCAGGTCGGCGCCGACATTTATTGCGACACGGCGCTGATCGCCCGGCGGCTGGAGCAGGAAAAGGCCTCGCCGGCACTGTTTCCTGAAGGCCGGGAAATGGTCAGCGCGACCTTCGCGGCCTGGGCCGATTCGGTGGTGTTCCAGCATACGGTGAGCCTGGTGTTCCAGCCGGAGTCGGCGGCCGTGCGTTTCGGCCATTTGCCGCCGGAAGCGGTCAAGGCCTTCATGGCCGACCGCGCCGGGCTGTTCAGCGGCGGCAGTTCCATCCGAGTGCCGCTGGAGTTGGCCAAGCATCAATGGCCGACGCTGATGGCGCGCCTGGAGCAGCAGTTGCAGCGCGAGGAGGGCGACTTCCTGTTCGGCGATCCGTCGATTGCCGACTTCGCCATGGCCCATCCCCTGTGGTTCCTCAAGGGGACGCCGGTGACCGCACCGCTGGTGGACGCCTATCCGGCGGTGGCGGCATGGCTGGCCCGGGTACTGGGTTTCGGTCATGGCGCTTCGAGTGCAATGACCTCCGAGGAGGCGCTGGAAGCGGCGCGCAGGGCTACCCCGGCAGCCTTGCCGGATGAAGTCTTCATCGATCCGAACGGTTTCCACGCCGGCCAGCGGGTGCGGATTGCGGCGACCGACTATGGCGTCGATCCGGTGGAGGGGGCGTTGCTGTTTGCCGGGCGCGAGGAGTTGATCCTGCGTCGCGAAGACCCGCGCGGCGGGTTGGTGCATGTGCACTTCCCGCGTTTCGGGTTCCGCATCGAGGCGCTGTAAGGCTGAGAATTTATCGCGGGCCAGCTCGCTGTAGAAGTGAGCTGGCCCGTGATGAAGGTTTTAGCGCTGCAACGCCGCCATGATCTGGTCCGGGTCGTAGGTGCGGATCAGCGTGCCGTTCACATCGAGGATCGGAATTCCTCGTCCACCCAGGGCTTCATAGGCCTTGCGCGCCTCGGCATCCTTCTCGATATCGAACTCGCGAAAGGCAATGCCCTTCTGATCGAGAAAGCGCCGGGTGGCCTTGCAGTAGCCGCACCAGTCGGTGGCGTAGAGCACCACCCGGGCATTGGCCCGGACCTGCTCCGAGGCAACCTGCGAAGGGTTGAACAGGCGCTCGAGCTTGCCCCAATTCTGGTACGCCACGACCACCAGCAGGATCAGCAGGAACTTCTTCAGCACGCCCTGCAGCATCAGTTGCGGCGCTTGAGCTGATCGGTCAGTTGGGTCGGCAGGCCCTTGATGATCAGGGTCCCGGCTTCTTCGTCATACTCGATCTTCGAGCCCAGCAAGTGCGCCTCGAAGCTGATGGACAAGCCTTCGGCGCGGCCGGTGAAGCGGCGGAACTGGTTGAGGGTGCGCTTGTCCGCCGGGATCTCCGGCGACAGGCCGTAGTCCTTGTTGCGGATGTGATCGTAGAACGCCTTGGGGCGGTCCTCGTCGATCAGCTCCGAGAGCTCTTCCAGGCCCACGGGTTCGCCGAGCTTGGCCTGGCTGCTGGCGTAGTCCACCAGGGCCTTGGTCTTTTCCCGGGCGGATTCTTCCGGCAGGTCTTCGCTTTCGACGAAGTCGCTGAACGCCTTGAGCAGGGTGCGGGTCTCGCCCGGGCCGTCGACGCCTTCCTGGCAGCCGATGAAGTCGCGGAAGTACTCCGAGACTTTCTTGCCGTTCTTGCCCTTGATGAACGAGATGTACTGTTTCGACTGCTTGTTGTTCTGCCACTCGGAGACGTTGATCCGCGCGGCCAGGTGCAACTGGCCCAGGTCCAGGTGGCGAGACGGGGTCACGTCCAGCTCGTCGGTCACCGCCACGCCTTCGCTGTGGTGCAGCAGGGCGATGGCCAGGTAGTCGGTCATGCCTTGCTGGTAGTGGGCGAACAGCACGTGGCCGCCGACCGACAGGTTGGATTCTTCCATCAGCTTTTGCAGGTGCTCGACCGCGACGCGGCTGAAGGCGGTGAAGTCCTGGCCGCCATCGAGGTATTCCTTCAGCCAGCCGCTGAAGGGAAACGCGCCGGACTCCGGGTGGAACAGGCCCCAGGCTTTGCCCTGTTTGGCGTTATAGCTTTCGTTGAGATCGGCGAGCATGTTCTCGATGGCCGCGGATTCAGCCAGTTCGGAATCGCGGGCGTGCAGAACTGCGGGTGTGCCGTCGGGTTTTTTGTCGATCAGGTGGACGATGCAATGGCGGATCGGCATGGGCTTCTCGGCTGGTTGGCGGGAGAGGGCGTAGCTCCCCGAAAAAGTGCCCAGTGTACCGCACCCGCTGGTTTTGGCGCTGTTTGAAGGGTGTGGAAGGCGGCTTGGGTCAAGCTTATGCATTTTTTTACGGATTTAGAGCAATAAAGCTGACCAAATGGCTAGGTAGAGGCGGATATTTCCCCGTCTCTGTGCTAGTTTTGCCCCGTCTTACGCGATGTCTCGGCGTTAAGCGTGCATTCAGCATTTGTCAGGTCGAACCAAACCCTGATTTCGGTATCTATAACCCCGATCTTTCGTGGTTGTGACCGGGGTGCCAGATCCACAAGATCTGGCTCGATGGCTGACACTGCACTCTGCAATCCAAATGAATTTGATAGGGAAGGAACACCACAATGGCTATTACTAAAGACCAACTGATCGCTGATATCGCTGAAGCTATCGACGCGCCGAAAACCACCGCGCGTAACGCTCTGGACCAACTGGCCCAGATCGTTGCTGATCAATTGGAAAATGGCGGCGAAATCACTCTGCCAGGTATCGGCAAACTGAAAGTGACCGAGCGTCCTGCCCGTACTGGCCGTAACCCATCGACTGGCGCTGCCATCGAAATCGCTGCCAAGAAAGTTATCAAGCTGGTTGTGGCTAAAGGCCTGACCGACTCGATCAACAAGTAAGACTGCAGTAAGACCGTGCCTCGGAACACTTCCGGGCACGGTTTTCAGGCTTTAAGGCCGCAACGATTTACGCAAGGTAAATCGCCGTTTTCCCCCTCGTACTATCCCTTCCGAACCCAACGCTCCTGGCGCCAGGCCTGTTGCTGTGCCTTGTCCTTGAAGGTCCAGGCGACGAAGCGGCTCTGTTTCTGACCCTGTGACATCTCCACCACCTGGCTCTCCAGCGCCCCGGCCTTTTTCAGCGCGGCCTGAATCGCTGGCAGGTTCGAGGCTTTCGACACCAGGGTGCTGAACCACAACACCTGTTGCGCCACCTGGGCGCTTTCGCCGATCAACTGGGTCACGAAGCGCGCTTCGCCACCTTCGCACCACAATTCCGCGGCCTGGCCGCCAAAGTTCAGCACCGGAAGCTTGCGCTTGGGATCGGCCTTGCCCAGGGCTCGCCATTTGCGTTGGCTGCCGCGCGTGGCTTCCTCCAGGGAGGCATGGAACGGCGGATTGCACAGGGTCAGGTCGAAGCGTTCGTCGCTTTCCAGCAGCCCCAGCAGGATCTGCTTGCGGTTGGCTTGCTGGCGCAGGCCGATGGCCTTGTTCAGGCCGTTGGCCTGGACGATTGCCTTGGCGGCGGCGAGGGCGGTGGTGTCGATGTCGGAACCGAGGAACTGCCAGCGGTAATCGGCGTGGCCGATCAGCGGGTAGATGCAGTTGGCACCGACCCCGATGTCCAGCACCCGCACCGCCGCGCCGCGGGGAATTACGCCTTCGTTATGCGCGGCCAGCAGGTCGGCGAGAAAGTGCACGTAATCGGCGCGACCGGGTACCGGAGGGCAGAGGAAGTCGGCCGGAATGTCCCAATGGGCGATGCCGTAGAACGCCTTGAGCAATGCCCGGTTGAACACCCGCACCGCCGCCGGGTTGGCGAAGTCGATGCTCTCCTTGCCGTAGGGATTGATGATCACGAAAGCCCCCAGCTCCGGAGTGCTCTTGATCAGCTGTGGAAAGTCATAGCGGCCTTGATGGCGATTGCGCGGGTGCAGGCTGGCCTTTTCCCGTGGCGCGACGGCCTTGGCCGGGGCAGGAGGTTGAGGCTTTTTGCGCGGAGCTTTGGGAGGGCGGGGGGCGGTCATGGGCGAAATCGGTTCGGGTATGGCTCAAAGTGGCGCGCATTGTCCCATATC
>NZ_QHHP01000004.1:608330-768975 GCF_003184125.1 Pseudomonas sp. RW409
GCGCAGCGAGGCTGCGATCGACCCCGCAGGGGGCGCAGGGATCCTGAAGTCGCTGGAGGACCTTCGGTCCTGTCGCAGCCTCGCTGCGCTCGGCAGCGGCTACAGGGATGAGCGTGTTCGTTGGTGCTGCCGAAATTCCCCCGGCGTCATCCCGGTCCGGCCCTTGAACGTGCGGTGAAACGAGCGTGGTTCGGTAAAGCCCAGGTAATAGGAAATGTCCTGGATCGGCAGGTCGCTGTGCAGCAGGTAATGCTCGGCCAGTTCCTGGCGCAGGTCGTCGAGGATCTGCTGGTAGGAGGTGCCGGCCTGTTGCAGTTGGCGCTGCAGGGTGCGCGGCGACATCGCCAGCAGATCGGCCACCTGTTCCTTGCGCGGCAAACCTTCCTTGAGCAACTGGCGCAGGGCGTTTTTCACCTGCAGCGCCAACGGTGCTTCCTCCAGCGACGCCATCAGGCTCATGGCGTGTTCTTCCAGGGTTCGCAGCAGTTGGGCATCGGCCTGGCGCAACGGCAGTTGCAGGTAACTCAGCGGCGCCAGCAAGGCCGAGCAGCTCTGTTCGAACAGCACCGGGCAAGCAAAAAACGCTTCGTATTGTTCCAGCGTGGTGCCGACCGGCAGCGGGTGTTCGAACCACACGGCGCTCGGTGAGAGCTGGGTGTCGGCGATCCAGCGGGCGTAGAGCAGCCAGGAGGCGAGCACGTTTTCCACCAGCTGGCGGCGGGTGTCGGAGGTCGGCAGGCGGCAGTTCCAGATCAGGCGGACCTGGTCCTCGATCATCTCGATGCGACTCACCCCCATGTCGCCCACCAGTTTTTCGAACGGCATGATCCGGCTCATGGCTTCGCCCAGTGTGGCGCAGTTCATGGTGATGTAGCCGAGCACGCTCCAGGAATTGGGCAGCACATAGCGGGCGGCGTTGAGGCCGAACAGCGGGTCGCCGGAGTGTTGGCAGAAATACCCCAGCAGGCGTTCGTGGGCCTCGACGGGCAGGCGAAGGCTGTTGTCGTTCAGTTGTTCGGCGGCAAGGCCCGCGGCGTGCAGCGCGGGGGCGGTGGGCAGGCCGAGGTGTTCGGCGTGGCGCAGGTATTTGAGCAGCGGTGGGACCGAGGTGTAACCAAGGGGCTGCATGGTGGGGTTCCTGGCGGTGGGCGCGCTTTTTGAGGGTAAAGGTAAATGCCTATGATCCCGGGTGCAACGCTGGTCTTGTAGGAGCGAGGCTTGCCCGCGATGACGGTGGTGGCCTCGCAGGGAATGTTGGGCGGTGTACACGGTAACTCAAGACTGTGGGGTGCCGGCCGATCTGCGAGAGGTAGGAAAATTTACGGGGGGCCTGAAAAGTGCTCCCCAACAACCCCAGGAACGGAATCCAAAGATGAATACGACACCTGTATGGCCGGAGGTTTTTCTCGGGGCTTTTGATGCGATCAGCGAGCGCCTGGGGCAAGTCCTGCAACTGAGCGATTGCCGGGAGCACTGGATTCAGGCGGAGCTCAGCCTGTATGCCTGGCAGCATGGTTATCCGGATATCTGGACCAGCGGTAAGGCCGGTGGACGCACGAAAGTCGACTTGTACACGGAAGATCTCGACATGGCGGCCGAGGTGAAATGCCTGGGGGATGTGTCTTTTGCCAAGTGCCTGATGGGCAAGGGGATGGGCGAGACCCGATCCGTTCTTCGAGAGGATGGGGATGGGCGACTCTGGTTTCCGCAGGTTGACCGGGGTGAGTCTTTGGTCTGGTCGGTGTTTGCGGATCTGCGTCGGCTGCAACGGATGGAGATGGCTCGGAACAAGTTTCTCATTCTGGTGATTGCCAAGGACTACGTGGCTGAGACGGAGATGGGGGAGGTGCTGCGGCGGCTTCGTTTGTCGGAAGAGGAGTGGTCCTTGGAGTTGAAGAGCGCCACGGTGCGGATCTGGCGGATCGAGTAGCGCGGGCTTCTGTAGGAGCGAGGCTTGCCCGCGATTGCGGTTCTGGCCTCGCCGGGGATGTTGGACGGTGTACATATCCGTTTCTGCGGTAACGGCTGCTTATGGTTCCGCCCTTACGGCCATCCCTTTCAAGGTCTTTTCGTTTTGGCAGCCTTGATGACCCTGTCTGTTGAAACGTGGGCATGTACCGCCGTCCCTTGAACCCATGTCCTGGGCTTGGGTACCTTGGGGCCTCGTTGGCTTTTGGCGACTTGCTTGGGTTGAATGTTCTTGGCTAATTCCAACAAGCGCTGGGCCAGTTTTTCCATTGAGACGATCGGTAGATATTCGACGGGCAGAGCGATCTGCATGCCCTCATATCCAGCTCTGACCTGGATCGCCAAGTGATAGATCGAAGCCTCCCAGCCCTCAGGCTGAGTCTCTCGATGAGCGTGTTCGACGCTGCGCTTGAGCAAGGCCAGTACGTTGTACGCCAGCACGGCAGTGGTGAATCCAAGCAAGGCAGCTCGTGGACTGCCGAGGGATTCAATTTCACTTTCCAGAATGGCTTCCAGTCGCTGGAACATCCCTTCAATACTCCAACGACGGCGATAGAAGTCCGCGATCTGCGGTGCGCTGATGCTCTCGGGCAGGTTGCTCCAGAACATCAAACTGCGGTCACCTGAGTCGTTTGGTGAATGGAGCGTCAACTCGATGCGTCGCCACTGATGCCCCCCTCTTACCTCAATGCTTTGTTCACGCACCGTACCTGTTGCAACAGGCAAAGATGCTTGCCACTCGCCCTCTTGAATCAGGCGCGGGTGCTTGGCCTGCTGGCGAATGACAAATGACGTTTTCACTTGTTCACAGGCCTCCATTACAGGAAGCGTGCAGTAGAGCCGATCAGCGATCCAAACCTGGTTCGTCTTGGCATCGGACAGTAGCGGCAACACGCAGACTCGCTCGCTTGCGTAGGCGTCTTCGCAGGGTTGCAGGTCAATGACCTGATCCAGGTCGGGATCGTAGACCACGACCGAGAATCCGGGACGAGCCGCTCCGCGCTCGTGCCGTAGTGCTCCAAGGCGCTTTTCGGTGGACGCCAGGTGGCTGCCGTCTACCACCCGAACCTGCCAATCGGGCAGCATGGCTGAGCCCCCCAACTCCTTGATCGTCGGAGTCAGGCGCTGCGCGCAACCTGTGACCAAGGCGCGCAACAGAGCCGGTTCGGTACGGCTGACCTTGTCGTAAAGGGCCGCCAGGCTAACCGGAAGATCCTCCAGCTGCTTGGCCGCGGCATGTAATGACGGCTTCAAGCCCAATGAAACAAGGGACATGAGCTTAACGATGGTTGAGAACAGCAATTCGCGGGAGTACTGCCGTTGCCGGTGTTCTTCGAAAACCTGATCGACCCACTCCGGCGCAATGGCTTGCTCCAAGGCAAGTTTGGCCATCACGCTGGCAGGTGCTTTTTTCTCGAATCGCGCTAGTACATCGGCCCACATCGTTCGGGTCTTCCTGACTGAATTTCAGCGGATTTTACCCAAGACCTTGAAAGGGATGGCCGTAAGGGCGGAACCCTAAGTCGCCGTTACCAAAAAAATGGATATGCGCACGAACCAAAAAACTTGATCACGATCAATGGCAACCCAACCCACACTCCGTAACCTCACTGCATCTTGTGTTTTAAGAATCAAAAACATCTATATGTAGTATGCGGAGGTCAAATGCACAGCACGCTGATCAGGGTGGGCAACAACCGCCTGCACAAACGCGATGGCAGCCTGGTTGCCTTCGATGCGGACAAGATCCGCCAGGCGTTGATCGCCGCCGGCAAAGCCAGCGGCGAGTACGCCGACGTCGAGGCCGAGGGTTTGCTCAAGGCGGTGCTGGCCCACCTTGAGGGGCATGCGCGGTTGCATGTGGAGCAGATCCAGGACCGGGTCGAGCGGGTACTGATGGACGCCGGGTTCTTCCTCGCCATGCGCGCCTACATCGTCTACCGCGAACAGCATGGGCGCCTGCGTCGCGACCGCAAGACCCTGGTCGAGGTGGCGGCCTCGATGAACGAATACCTCGACCGCGAGGACTGGCGGGTGCAGGCCAACGCCAACCAGGGGTATTCCCTGGGCGGGCTGGTGCTCAACGTGTCCGGCAAGGTCACCGCCAACTACTGGCTGGACGAGGTCTACAGCCAGGAGATCGGCCGCGCCCACCGCGAGGCGGACCTGCATATCCACGACCTCGACATGCTCGCCGGCTACTGTGCCGGCTGGTCGCTGCGCACGCTGTTGCATGAAGGCCTCAATGGCGTGCCGGGGCGGGTCGAGGCCGGGCCGCCCCGGCACCTGAGCAGCGCCCTGGGGCAGATGGTGAATTTCCTCGGCACCTTGCAGAACGAATGGGCCGGGGCCCAGGCCTTCAGTTCCTTCGACACCTATCTGGCGCCTTATGTGCGCAAGGACCGCCTGAGCTACCCGCAGGTGCGCCAGGCGATCCAGGAGTTCATCTACAACCTCAACGTGCCGTCGCGCTGGGGCACCCAGACGCCCTTTACCAACCTGACCTTCGACTGGGTCTGCCCGGAAGATCTGCGCGAGCAGGTCCCGGTGATCGGCGGCGAGGAAATGCCCTTTGCCTACGGCGAGCTGCAAACGGAAATGGACCTGCTCAACCGCGCCTATATCGAAGTGATGCAGGCCGGCGACGCCAAGGGCCGGGTGTTCACCTTTCCGATCCCGACCTACAACATCACCCATGACTTTCCCTGGGACAGCGAGAACGCCGACCGCCTGTTCGAGATGACCGCCCGCTACGGGTTGCCGTATTTCCAGAACTTCCTCAATTCGGACATGCAGCCCAACCAGGTGCGCTCCATGTGCTGCCGCTTGCAACTGGACGTGCGCGAGCTGCTCAAGCGCGGCGGCGGGCTGTTCGGCTCGGCGGAGCAGACCGGTTCCCTGGGCGTGGTGACGATCAACTGCGCGCGCCTGGGCCATGTGTTCAAGGGCAATACCAGCGGCCTGCTGCAACGCCTGGACGCGCTGATGGAGCTGGCGATGGAGAGCCTGGAGGTCAAGCGCAAGGTGATCCAGCACCATATGGACGCCGGCCTGTATCCCTACACCCAGCGTTACCTGGGCACGCTGCGCAATCACTTCTCGACCATCGGCCTCAACGGCCTGCACGAAATGCTGCGCAATTTCAGCGGCGACGAGCAGGGCATGCACACCGAGCAGGGCCGCCAGTTCGCCCTCAGGCTGCTGGACCATGTGCGTGCGACCCTGGTGCGCTTCCAGGAAGAAACCGGCCACCTCTACAACCTCGAGGCGACCCCGGCCGAAGGCACCACCTATCGCTTCGCCAAGGAAGACCTCAAGCGTTACCCCGGCATTCTCCAGGCCGGCAGCCGCGAGGCGCCGTACTACACCAACTCCTCGCAGTTGCCGGTGGGCCACACCGACGATCCGTTCGAGGCCCTGGAGCTGCAGGACGAACTGCAATGCAAATACACCGGCGGCACCGTGCTGCACCTGTACATGGCCGAGCGGATTTCCTCGACCGCGGCTTGCAAGCAGCTGGTGCGCAAGGCCCTGGGACGCTTCCGCCTGCCGTACCTGACGGTGACCCCGACCTTTTCCATCTGCCCGGTGCATGGCTACCTCGACGGCGAACACGAGTTCTGCCCCAAGTGCGACGAAGCCCTGCTGCAGGCCCAGGCCTCGGGCGCTGTGCACTGACCTGTCTTCCCCCAACCGCAAGGAGTTCCACCATGAACCCACAGCACACACTGCCCCAGGCGCAACGCCAGCGCTGCGAAGTCTGGACCCGGGTGATGGGTTATCACCGTCCGGTCTCGGCGTTCAACCCGGGTAAACAGTCCGAGCACCGCGAGCGCGTGCACTTCACCGAACAGGCGACCGCGGCAGGGCGCCAATGAGCCGAAAGATGCGGGTCGGGGGCATGGTGCCCCTGACCACTCTCGACTACCCGGGCCTGCTCGCCTGCGTGCTGTTCTGCCAGGGCTGCGCCTGGCGTTGCCGCTACTGCCACAACCCGCAACTGATCCCGCCGCGCGGCAGCGAGGAGCTGGACTGGTGCCGGGTCCTGAGCTTCCTGCAACGCCGCCAGGACCTGCTGGACGCGGTGGTGTTCAGTGGCGGCGAGCCGACCCTGCAGGACGGTTTGCCGGGGGCGATGGAGGAAGTGCGCGCCATGGGTTTTCGCATCGGCCTGCACAGCGCTGGCATCAAGCCGGCGGCCTTTGCCCGGGCGGTGGCCGGCGCCGACTGGGTCGGCTTCGACGTCAAGGCCCTGGCCGAAGACGCGCCGATGCTCACCGGCGTCCCGGGCAGCGGCAAGGCCAACTGGCGCAGCCTGGAGCTGCTGCTGGACAGCGGCGTCGACTACGAATGCCGCACCACCGTGCACTGGCACCTGTTGCAGCCGGCGCGCCTGCTGCTGCTCGGCCAGCGCCTGCAAGCCCTGGGGGTCAAGCGCTTCGCCGTGCAGATGGTGCGCACCGCGCGCATGCTCGACCCGCAATTGCCCTGCACGCCGCAACAGGTGCTGGTGCCCGACCTGTGGCAGCACCTGCGCGAGATGTTTCCGGTGTTTGTGTTGAGGGGGTAGGGCAGGGCGCGTGGCTAGCCGTCCAGAACCGATGTCGATTCGACTGTTGCATTAACCTTGGCGCCCTCCGGGCATCAAGGTTGCTCAACATCGCGGTCGGTGTTCGATGCCTCCGTACCCCTCAGTTGGCCCCACCGTGCGGTACGAGCAAATCTGCTTTGCCCGACCGGATTTCAGAAACCTCCCACATACACCCCCCAGCGCAAATTGCTAGCTTCGCTGCAACAAAAACCCAGCAGTCTTTCCAAAGACTTGCCAGGGGCACTGCTGTTCAGCTTGAGGAAAAGCAACATGTTTGCGCCTGCCCATACTGCGCATTTCACGCTCTCGATCCCCTCTGTTCGCCATGACTTCAGGGTGCTGGCTTTCGACGGCACCGAAGCCCTCAGCACCCTTTATGGGATCCGCGTTGAACTGGTCAGCGAGAACCCTGACTTCGACCTGGAGAGCCTGCTCAATCAGCCGGCCTTTCTCCGGTTTGGTCTCAATGGCGAAGGCCTTCATGGGCAGATCGAAGATCTGTATGTGGGAGAGGTGGGCAAGCGCCTGACGCGCTATCACCTGACCCTGGTGCCGGTATTGCACTACCTGCAGTTCAGCTTCAACCAGCGGATCTTCCAGCACTTGACGGTGCCGCAAGTTGTCGCCCAGGTGCTGGGTGGCCATGGCATCCAGCCCGACGCCTATACCTTCAATGTCAGTACCAGTCCGGAGCGCGAATACTGCACCCAGTACGGGGAAAGCGATTTCGAGTTCGTCCAGCGCTTGTGCGCCGAGGACGGCATCGCCTGGCACCATCAGCATTCGGCCGAGGGCCATCTGCTGGTGTTCAGCGATGACCAGACTTTTTTCCCCCTGTTGGGGGATGTGCCGTACCAACAGGATACGGGCACGGTAGCGGACCATCCGGTGGTCAATCGGTTCTCTCAGCGCTTCAGTACCCGTACCAGCACCGTAACGCGTCGCGACTACGATCTGAAACGACCCAGCCTGCTGCTCGAAAACCAGTTCACCGCGGAGTTTCAGCCGGCGCTCGAGGACTATCGCTACCCCGCACCTATCACCACGCTGGAGCGCGGCAAGGTGTTGGCCAGGCAGGCCCTGGAGCGGCACCGCGTCGACTATCAGTTGGCTGAAGGCCAAAGCGATCAGCCGATGCTGCGTAGCGGGCACTTCTTCAGCCTGACCGGACACCCGCGCAAGCGCTGCAATGACCTGTGGTTGCTGTTGAGCGTCACGCATTGCGGCCGACAACCGCAGTCGCTGGAAGAATCCGTCACCCGTGATATTCGACCCGAAGACGGCTTCACCCAGGGTTACCGCAACAGCTTCACCGCGATTCCGTGGGACGTGTTTTTCCGTCCTCCGCTGCTGACACGCAGGCCACTGCTGGGCTGCCAGACCGCCCGGGTCACCGGCCCGGCCGGCGAGGAAATATTCTGCGATGAGTTTGGTCGGGTGAAGGTCGAGCTGCACTGGGACCGCCTGGAGCTGGGTAGCGACAAGAGCAGCTGTTGGCTACGGGTAGCGTCAAGCTGGGCGGGGGAAAACTTCGGCGCGGTGACCGTTCCGCGGATTGGAATGGAAGTGGTGGTGAGCTTCCTCGAAGGCAACCCTGACAGTCCGTTGATTACCGGCGTTGTGGCCAACAAGAGCACACCCGTGCCGTACCCTCTGCCGGCGAACAAAAGCAGAACCGTATTGCGCAGTCGCAGCACGCCAGACAGTGGCGGCTACAACGAACTGTCGATCGAGGACCGTGCCGGACAGGAAAAAGTCTACCTGCGCGCGCAACGTGATCTCGAGCAACTGATCCTCAACGACAGCGACACCACGATCGGCAACGACCGGCGCGAGCAGATCACCCGGAACAGCCACAGCCTGATCGGCAATGATCGCTTTGATCAGGTGGACAGCAACAGCTCCAGCCTGGTCAAGGGTGACGAACTGCACACTACCCAAGGCGTGCGGAACACCCAGATCGGTGGCAATGAGCTGCTCTCCATCTCGGGCAATGGCAGCATCACCGTAGGCGGAACCTGGGTCGTGCAGGCGGGGCCACAGGCCCGCGTCACTGCCACTGATGTGGTGGTTGATGCGAGCACAAGCCTGACGCTTAAAGCGGGTGGGCAGCACATTGTCATTACCCCTGGGGGGATCTTCAGCAGCGTGCCTATCGTCCTGGGCGGAGCGCCTGTGGCAGGCATTGCGCCACAGCAGGCCCTACAGGCACTGGCCGAGGAGCCGCAGACCATCGTTGCCAATTCGTTGGCGCTCGTTGCTGCCGCCAAGCAGCGTGCTGCGGACTTCTGCCCACTCTGCGAAGCCTGCCGCGACGGGCAGTGCGCTATTGGAGAAGTTGCATGAGTACGCCCGAACAATGGATGCGCGTCCAGGGTGAGCTCGGCCAGCGCCTCTACCTGATACTGGACTCCGTTGGTCAACTGGAGGAGCGCAATGCGCTGCTCAACGAGTGGGACAACGACCAGTACCGCAATCTGTATATCGGTACGCCCGCCAGCTCGCTGGCGGCGGTGGCGCCATACCTGTTTCAACTCGATACCCTTGATCATCCGATCATCCAGGCACTGCTCAAGTCGCCTGAGCGGCACTGGGGGTGGCTGGCCAGCAGTGCAAGCGGCGATCTGGATCTGTTGACCCAGCATTGGCGCGCTCGCCTGGTGACGGGCGAGCGGCCGAATCAGGCCCTCTATCGTTTTCATGATAATCGCGTCCTGGGGCGAGCCTTGGCACACCTGCGCCCTGAACAACGCAGCGAATTCCTCGGGCCGATAGCCAGCGTGTGTTACTGGCAGGATGGACAATGGGCTGCCGCCTACAATCCCGCACCGGGCGAGTACTCGGTACCGCCCGACCCGGCGTGGCTTGCTATCCCCTCGGCCCCGGACACGGCGGCAGGCATTCAGATCGACAACGCCCGGCGCTACCTGATGGTTGAACAGATAGAGCGGCTGGCCAAGCTGGCCGAGCAACAGAGTGCGGATGCCTGGTTGCAGGCTCAGTTAGAGTTGGCCCGCGCATGGGGCTGGCAGGCGCCTGATCAGGTCAGGTTTCTGCTCGTGCAATGTTTGCAGGCTCCAGGCCATGTCCTGCCCAGTTTCTGGTTACCCCAGGACAACGAAACACCGATGGCGCACTTTGCGCGCGTTTATCAGGAAGCACAGTTCTGGCAAGGAGACGCCGTCGTATGAAACGCACCATTCAAAACCTGATGCTCTGCAGCGGGCTGGCACTGATGCAAGGCTGCGTCGCCAAGCCCAACAGCTTTACCTTTACAGCCGACTTGCCACCGGATTTTGCCTATGTCGCAGCGGTGTTCTATGTGCCTGCCAAAGGACAGACCTGCACGGTGGCCAGGGCAGACAACCTGGCGCCGCAGTTCAACCCTGAGTGGCGGACCGAATACAAGCCGGACGCGCAAATCGAGATACGCCGAACCCGCAATGGTTGCCCGTTGGTGGTAGACCGCGTCGAGCTGGATATCAAAGCGGTGTACGGCAAGAGCTGGAGCACGGTTGGTGTCGATACCGCCAGGATTACGGTGCGCGAAGAACTGCCCGAAGCGGCCAAAGGCACATTCAACGCCGTTGGGGAAAGTGAATTCTCTGGCCAGTGCCAATGGCTGTTTCGCACGATTGGTCCTAATCGCTATATCACCAAGATCCTCGATTGCAAAAAGATGGATACGTCCGGCGAGCTACTGAAGAACCGACCTTTCGCGGCTTACACCCTGGATCAACTACCGGGTAAGACCGTGAGGCTGAAGATCAAGCTGGCCGCTGAGGAAAGGCCGGCTATCGGTGACACCTGGGTCAAGGTGCCGGGTGGTTGGAAGCGCTGCATGGGTGATGATTTTGCTGACCAATACGCGTTTTGCTACGGCAACTACAAGGATTTCAGCACCTTCAGAATGCCGGATGGCCGTAGTTGCAGCATTTATCCGGGATGTACTGAAGCCAAGGAGGTGACCCCATGAGCCTTAAGCCAATGGAGGAATGGGAACTGCCTTTCTTCGATACTCGCATGCATGCTTGCCCTGAGCAGACTCACTCGACCAGTTTTCAGTTGGTGGATGAACGGGGAGATGGCAAACCCTATGCTGGCTTGGCCTATGAGGTCACCGATTATGAGGGCGCTACCTACCTGGGCGTCCTAGATGAAACCGGATCTGGAAAGGTCAATCGACACTATTGCGGGCCGGTGGTGCTTGAGTTGGATCAGGCCTATCAAGGGAATGAGAAGAGCTATACGTTTTTAAAAGAGAGGCCGCACTACCCGCTCCCTATCACCGAACTGCAAGTTCGTGCCGAAAAGACCCGCTTTTTGAACCCAAGCGGCGCCCGTACTCAGTCCAACCCCGCGCAAGAGCAGGCCGACTTCTTCTGTCAGGTTGAGGTGAGCGAACTGGTGGGGCATCGTGCCCACCTACCGCCCCTGGCACCCCGAAACTTTCCACCCCAGCACCATGTGCACTCGTTGATGCGCCAGCCGGAATCGGAGGGTTCTAAATCTCCCCGGACTCGAGGCATCGCGCTGTTGCCGAACAAGCATCATGTGCTGGAGGTTCGTCCGCTGCGGGCGTTGAGCCCCTTATTCTCCACGGACAAGGAGTTCTGCTCGCTCAATCTGTACCAACTGGCATTGATGGCGACCCTGAGCTACAGCCCGTTTGGCCAAGTCCCTGACACACAGCCGGTGGTGAGCGATAGCGTGAGTTTCCCGACTCAGCCCAGCGTCGGTAACTGGTTTGGCGATGGGCTGGCCAGGTTCGATGAGCTTTGGCGGGTCGAAGCGAGCCAGGCACCCAAGGAAACCTACTACCCCCTATATGCAGACGTGGCGTATTCCAAGCGTCTGGAAGTCATCCCTTTCGACCCTGAACTGTACCCAGAGGTGAACAGTCCTGATTTGGGGACGGAGCAGGAGCATCCCGCCAAGCTCCACTTTTTTGATGATGCGGGCAAGCAGGGTGGTACCGACTCTCAGGTGTTTATCACCCATAACGATGAGCTGGTTTTGCTGGCGATACGGGGGACCGCCGGGGGGGCTGACATGCTGCGTGATATAGACGCTGCACAGGTACCTTTCGAGGAGGGCGTGGGCAAGGTACATAACGGCTTCTATGGTTCTGCAAAGGCCGTTCGGACCTTCGTCGCAACTTACCTGGATAAATTCTACAGCGGGCAAAAGCTGGTGATTACCGGTCACAGCCTGGGCGGTGCCGTGGCCTTGCTGGTCGCGGAGATGCTGCGGCGTGAGGAACGCTATGCAGCGGACATCCTGCTCTACACCTACGGCAGCCCACGCGCAGGCGACAAGACCTTTGTGGACAACGCCTCGACTTTGATGCACTACCGCATGGTCAACCAGAACGACCCGGTGCCGAGTGTCCCGGCTCCCTGGATGAAGACCTCCTGGGGCATGACTGGCCTGGGTGCCATTCTTACATTCGTCAACGTCCCCGCAGGATTGGCGGTGTTGGCCTTGAGCCCGGTGAACATGACCGGCGAGCCTTATACGCACCACGGCGAGCTACGCCACTTCATGCCGCTCTCGCTAAAGGGCGGTGACCGGTCTGCGATCCTCTGGACGCCGGGTTGTGAAACCGTCACCGAGCATGCAGGGGCGGTATGTGCCAAAGCGCTGAAGGCGGAAGGCGGTTTACCCGATCGTGGTGGACTGATACGCCAAATACTGGACAACGCCGATCACAAAATGGTGGCCAGCTACATCCCCCACTGCTGGGCTTCCTTACGTCGCTGGCAAGAGGCGCTGAAGCAGAAACGCGCCTCGGTGACGGGTACAGAGCTTTTCGAGGTAGACAAGGCCCTGGAGGAAATCACCAGGCAAATGATGAAGGAGATCTCCAATTCCACCCCAGCGGGAACGTTCAAGGCATCCCAGCTACAAGACGAAATCGCCAAGGTACGGGAGACCCGGCTTCGTCTGCTGGAATTAAGCAAAGACCCTGTCACTGAGGCGAAGGTCTACGGCTTGATCGCCAACCAGCCCGAGGTACTGGTAATGAGCTTGGAACGCTGGTTAGCGCACCCCTTCAATCGCACGCCTGAACAATTCGCGATGGCACCGCCGGATGCCGACAGCAATGATCGTGCGATTGCCGCCTTGGTGGGCGGCCACGTCCCGGGTGCTGCCTTCGATCTGAATATTGATGCGATTGGCTGACGCCGATCACAAGACACGGGTCAGCCATCGTCCGGATCAATCCGCCTCCTGCCCAGCGGCGATAACAATCTTCTGGTCCCCCAGCCAGCGCCGGGCGCCGCAGCCGTTGCGCGAGTAGATGTCCTCGGGGTTGTTGAGCCCGCAGTGTTCCAGCGACATGCAGCCGCAGCCTATGCATTCCTCCAGGTTCATGTTCAGCCGTTCCAGTTCGGCGATGCGTTGCTGCACCCGGGTTTTCCAGGTGGCGGTCAGGCGTCGCCAGTCCGCGCCCGCCGGTGCCGTGTTGATGGGCAGGCCGGTCAGTTGCTGGATGATTTCGTCGAGGGAGAAACCGATGCGCTGGGCGAACACGATGTAGGCGATCCGCCTGAGGACCGAGCGCGGGTAGCGGCGGTGGCCGCTGCCGACGCGGAGCGAGTGGAGCAGCCCGCGGGACTCGTAGAAACGCAGCGCCGAGGCCATGACGCCGCTGCGCCGGGCGACTTCGGTGATGGTCAGCAGCGGCTCGCTTGATTTGTTCATGGGGCCTCCGAAGGGGCTTTACTTAAAGTTAGCTTTAACTTTTATATTCCGCCTGCCTATAAATCAACAGTGCAGTGACAGCGGAGTCCACTTTCATGAATCGAATTCGCCGGGTGCTCGGTCGAAGCAGTTCTTCAACCCATCGACTCGGAGCGCTGTGCCTCCTGTTGGCGCTGGGCGGTTGTAACGAGAAGACCGAGCCGGTCGCCGCCGCGGCGCCGGTGGTCGAGGTGACGACCGTGAGCGTGCAGGCGGTGCGTGAGTGGGACCTGTTCAATGGCCGCATCAGCGCGATCGATGCCGTCGACCTGCGGCCGCGGGTCAGCGGTTATGTCGACCGGGTGGCGTTCCGCGAGGGCGACGAGGTGGAAAAGGGCCAGACCCTGTTCGTCATCGACCCGCGCCCGTACCGCGAGGCGCTGGCCAGTGCCCAGGCCCGGCTGGCCCGGGCTCGCGCCACGGTGCGCCTGGCCACCGAGCAGGACCGCCGCGGCCAGGCGCTGGTCAAGCAGTCGGCGCTGTCGCGGGAGGAGGGCGACATTCGCAGCGCCTCCCTGGCCCAGGGCGTGGCGGATGTCAACGCGGCCGTCGCCGAGGTGGCCACGGCCCAGCTCAACCTCGACTTCACCCAGGTCCGCGCACCGTTTTCCGGGCGCGTCGGGCGGGCCATGCTGACCCTCGGCAACCTGGCCCAGGCCGACCAGAGCATATTGACCAGCATCGTTTCCCAGGACCCGATGTACGTCTATTTCGACGCCGACGAGCAGAGCCTGCTGCGCTACACCGAGCTGCTGGGCAAGGGCCAGCGCCCGGGGGTGAGCAATACCGTGCGGGTGGGTCTTGCCAACGATGTCGGGACCTTCCCCCTGACCGGCACCGTGGACTTCCTGGATAACCAGGTCGACCCGGCCACCGGCACCATCCGCGTGCGCGCGGTGCTGCCCAACCCCGAGCGCCGGCTGACCGCGGGCCTGTTCGCCCGGGTGCGCCTTGAAGGCGGCAGCGAGACCCGCGCCGTGCTGATCGACGACCGTGCGGTGCAAACCGACCAGGACCGCAAATACGTGTACGTCATCGGCCCGCAAAACCAGGCCCTGCGCAAGGACGTCACCCTCGGCCGCCAGCTGGATGGCCTGCGGGTGATCAGCGCCGGGCTGGCGGCCGGCGACCGGGTGGTGCTGAACGGGGCGCAGAAGATCTTTTACCCGGGCATGGCGGTGGAGCCCAAGGAAATCGCCGCGCCGACGCAGCAGGCCTCGACCGCCGCGCCCCAGACGCCAGTGGCGAAATAAGGGAGAGCGGCCATGGATTTTTCCAAGTTCTTCATCGACCGACCGATCTTCGCCATCGTCCTGTCGATCATCATTTTCGCCCTCGGCCTGATCGCCATCCCGGTGCTGCCGTCGGGGGAATACCCCGAGGTGGTGCCGACCAGCGTGGTGGTGCGCGCCACCTACCCGGGGGCGAACCCCAAGGAGATCGCCGAGTCGGTCGCCGTGCCCCTGGAAGAGGCGATCAACGGCGTCGAAGGGATCATGTACATGAAGTCGGTCGCCGGCTCCAACGGCAGCCTGGCGGTGAGCATCACCTTCGTCCCCGGTGTCGATCCGGACACCGCCGCGGTGCGCGTGCAGAACCGCGTGAGCCAGGCGCTGTTGCGGCTGCCGGAGGAGGTGCGGCAGTATGGCGTGACCACCCAGAAACAATCGCCGACGCCGCTGATGTACGTCAGCCTGCTGTCCCCGGACAACAGCTACGACTCGCTGTACCTGCGCAACTACCTGACCCTGCACGTCAAGGACGAGCTGTCGCGGCTGTCCGGGATCGGCGATGTCGGGGTCTACGGTTCCGGCGACTACGCGATGCGCATCTGGATGGACCCCAACAGCCTGTCCGCCCGCGGCCTCACCGCGGCCGACGTGGTCAATGCGATCCGCGAGCAGAACGTGCAGGTCTCGGCCGGCCAGTTGGGCGCCGAGCCTTCGCCGCAAGGCGCCGATTTCCTGGTGTCGATCAGCGTGCGCGGGCGTCTGCGCAGCGAGCAGGAGTTTGCCGATATCGTCCTCAAGAGCGGGGCGGACGGGCAGTTGGTGAAGCTGTCGGACGTGGCCCGGGTCGAACTCGGCGCGGGCGACTACACCCTGCGCGCGCGCCTGGATGACCGTAACCAGGCAACGGTGGGGATTTTCCTCTCGCCGGGGGCCAACGCCTTGCAGGTCGCCGAGGCGGTCTACGGCAAGCTCGACGAGTTGTCCCAGCGTTTCCCCGAAGGCGTGGCCTACAAGGCGGTGTGGGACCCGACGGTGTTCGTCCGCGAATCCATCAGCGCGGTGCAGCACACCCTGATGGAGGCGGTGGTGCTGGTGGTGCTGGTGGTGATCCTGTTCCTGCAGACCTGGCGCGCCTCGATCATCCCGCTGATCGCGGTGCCGGTGTCGGTGATCGGCACCTTCGCCTGGCTGTATTTGCTGGGCTATTCGATCAACACCCTGACCCTGTTCGGCCTGGTGCTGGCCATCGGCATCGTGGTCGACGATGCGATTGTGGTGGTGGAGAACGTCGAGCGTTTCATCGAGAAGGGCTATGACCCGCGGGAGGCGGCGCACCGGGCGATGAAGGAAGTGTCCGGGCCGATCATCGCCATCGCCCTGGTGCTCTGCGCGGTGTTCATTCCCATGGCCTTTCTCTCCGGCGTCACCGGCCAGTTCTACAAGCAGTTCGCGGTGACCATCGCGATTTCCACGGTGATCTCGGCGATCAACTCCCTGACCCTGTCGCCGGCCCTGGCGGCCAAGCTGTTCAGGCCCCACGGCGCGCCGCAGGACTGGCTGGAGCGCGGCATCCAGAAGGTCTTCGGGGGCTTTTTCCGCGCCTTCAACCGGATGTTCAAACGCCGCTCCGACGGTTATCACGGCCTGGTGTCCTACTCCCTGGGGCGGCGCGGCTCGGTGTTCTTCCTCTACGCCTTGCTGCTGGTCGGCACGGCCTGGCTGTTCAACCTGGTGCCGGGCGGTTTTATCCCGACCCAGGACAAGCTCTACCTGTTCGCCGGCGCCAAGCTGCCGGAAGGCGCGTCGCTGGCCCGCACCGATGCGGTGACCAGCGAGCTGATCGAGAAGGCACTCTCGGTGGAGGGGGTGGATACCGTGCCGGCCTTCAGCGGCCTGAATGCCTTGCAATCGGTCAACACGCCGAATGTCATGGCCGCCTACGTGATCCTCAAGCCGTTCGACCAGCGTCAGCGCGGCGCGGTGGAGATCAGTGCCGAACTCAACGCCAAGCTGTCCCAGGTCCACGAAGGGTTTGCCTATGCGCTGTTGCCGCCGCCGATCCAGGGGCTGGGCAACGGTTCGGGCTATTCGCTGTACCTCGAAGACCGCGCCGGCCTCGGCTACGGCGCCTTGCAGAATGCCTTGAGCGCCTTCCAGGCCGCGGTGGCGCAGACCCCGGGCATGACTTACCCGGTCAGCTCCTACCAGGCCAACATCCCGCAGCTGGAGGTGCAGGTGGACCGGGTCAAGGTCAAGGCGCAAGGGGTGTCGTTGAGCGATGTGTTCAATACCTTGCAGACCTACCTGGGCTCGGTCTACGTCAATGACTTCAACCTGTTCGGCCGGGTCTACCGGGTCATGGCCCAGGCCGACAGTTCCTACCGGCAGACCGCCGAGGACATCGCCAACCTGCGGGTGCGCAACGACCGGGGCGAGATGGTGCCGCTCGGCGCGATGATCACCGTGACGCCCAGCTACGGCCCCGATCCGGTGGTGCGCTACAACGGCTACCCGGCCGCCGACCTGATCGGCGACTCCGATCCCAAGCAGCTGTCGTCGGGCCAGGTGATCGCCAAGCTGGAAGAAATCGCCGCCCGGGTATTGCCCCGCGGCATCACCCTGGAATGGACCGACCTGAGCTACCAGCAGGTCACCCAAAGCCACGCCGCGGCGGTGGTGTTCCCGCTGGCGGTGATGCTGGTGTTCCTGGTCCTCGCGGCCCTGTACGAGAGCTGGACGCTGCCCCTGGCGGTGATCCTGATCGTGCCGGTGTGCATGCTCGCGGCCTTGTCGGGGGTGTGGCTCAGCGGTGGCGACAACAACGTCTTCGTCCAGGTGGGGCTGGTGGTGCTGATGGGCCTGGCCTGCAAGAACGCGATCCTGATCGTCGAGTTCGCCCGGGAGCTGGAGCTCCAGGGCAAGGGCATCATCGAGGCGGCGCTGGAGGCCTGCCGCCTGCGCCTGCGGCCGATCGTCATGACCTCGGTGGCGTTTATCGCCGGTTCCGTACCGCTGCTGATCGGCAGCGGCGCGGGCAGCGAGATTCGCCGCGCCACCGGGGTCGCGGTGTTCTCCGGCATGCTCGGGGTGACCCTGTTCGGCCTGTTCCTGACCCCGGTGTTCTACGTCGCCTTGCGCAAGCTGGCGGTGCGCTACGCGCCGGCGGTCACGGCGTAGCAGGCAGCCCGGGGTGCAGAGGCGGGCGCCCCGGGCCTGTCATTCTTGACCCCGATCAAGGGCATTTCCCCGCGGGCGTCGTAGCCTGGGAGCCACTCCCACCCGTATCCGGGGAACGCCATGGCCAAGAATTTTCCCATCAGCCCCAAGCACCCCGAACGCATCTGCTGGGGTTGCGACCGCTACTGCGCGGCCAATGCCCTGGCCTGCGGCAATGGCTCGGACCGCACCATGCACCCCGCCGAGATGCTCGGCGACGACTGGTACCTGCACGGCGACTGGGGCATCGAGCCGCCGATCGTGTCGGACAAGGCGCTGGACGAGGGGCGGTCCTGAGCCGGGAGCGCGGTTTTTCCCAGAATCCCTGGTCAAGGGATTGCCCCTACAGCGTCACAACGCTGTTCTTGGTTGAACCTGTGAAGCCGTATTGGTTTGCGCTGTTTGAAGCCGGTGCGTGAACTACAGCGGTAACGCCGTAGCCCTCAATCCCTGGTCAACCCCGGTGTCTGGGGCGGCACGTCGCCGCGCAGGTCCGGGTGGTCGCGTTCGCGAAAGCGGCGCAGTCCTTCCTGGGTTTCCGGCTGATGGATGGAGCGGTTGAAGCACTCGGCTTCGATGCGCAGGCCCTCGGCCAGGGGCTGGCCGTAGCCGCGGATGAGTGCTTCCTTGTCCGAGCGCATGGCGGGCTGGGGCAGGGTGCAGAGCAGGTGCGCCAGTTCCAGCGCGCGCTCCAGCGAGCGGCCCTTGGCGACGACCTCGTTGACCAGACCGATAGCCAGCGCCTCGCTGGCGCAGATGACCTTGCCGGTGAGGATCAACTCCAGCGCCCGGCCCATGCCGACGATGCGTGGCAGGCGCTGGGTGCCGCCATCGCCCAGGCCGATGTTCCAGCGGCGGCAGGTCACGCCGAAGGTGGCGTGTTCCTCGGCGATGCGCATATCGGCGAAGCAGGCCCACTCCAGGCCGCCGGCGTAGGCCACGCCGTTCACCGCGGCGATCACCGGTTTGTAGATATCCGTCCAGCGGCTCGGACCGATGATCCCGGGGCGCTCGCCGCGGTTGTGCGCGGCGATCTCGTCCGCGGTGGTGGGCACCAGATCGAGCGCCGCCTTGAGGTCGCCGCCGGCACAGAAGGCCTGGTCGCCGGCGCCGGTGATGATGGCCACGAGGGCGTGCGGATCGTCGCGAAAACGGCTCCAGGCCTCGATCAGTTCCAGGTGGGTGGTGGGGCCGATGCAATTGCGTTTCTGCGGCCGGTTGAAGCGGATGATCCTGATCGGTCCCTGGGTTTCGTAGTCGATTTCGGTGAAGACCATGGCCGCCGCACCTCCTGTGGTTGGCGAGGGATATCCATTGCCGGGCCAGGCTTTCGGGCGCGGGCAAGGCACAACCTGCGAGTGTAGCTCCCGGGTTTTTCCGGCCTTCCCGGTCGCTCGATGGTTACCGATCGGAAGTCTGCAGCCCGCCTTTCACCAGGGCGGATGGAAGGACCTCGGTCCTGGCCAGGCGCCGGAGCAGCGGGGTGGTCATCAGGGTGGTGGCGATGGCCACCATCAGCAACAGGAAGAACGCGCTCTGGGAGATCAGCCCCATGTCCAGGCCCACGGAGAGCACGATGATCTCGATCAGGCCACGGGTGTTCATCAACACCGCGACGCTGCGCGAGACCTCCACGGACAGGCCGGCCAG
This sequence comes from Pseudomonas sp. RW409, assembly GCF_003184125.1. Lineage (NCBI taxonomy): Bacteria > Pseudomonadati > Pseudomonadota > Gammaproteobacteria > Pseudomonadales > Pseudomonadaceae > Pseudomonas > Pseudomonas sp. RW409. The sequence goes on from NZ_QHHP01000004.1 coordinate 627,735, forward strand.
GCGTCCGGCGAGGTAGCAGCCGGCGGTTTTGCCCAGCACCGCGGCGGCGAAGAAGGCCAGCAGCCACAGCCAGCTGTCGAGCGGTGCCAGGGCGCCGAGGTCCATCTTCAGTCCGGTGGCGGCGAAGTAGAAGGGCACCAGCCCGATGTTGACGAAGCCTTCCATATGGCGGTGCCAGTGCTGGCGCTGCTCGCGCAGCAGCCAGCCGGCGATCAGCCCGCCCAGGGCGCTGTGCAGGCCGATCAGGGTGGTGATCCAGCCGAACAGCAGGGCTGTCGCCAGCATCAGCGCCATGCTCATGTCGGCGGCGGGGGCCGCGCCGCGGGTCGCGAGCAGCCGTGTCAGGGCGTGCAGCAGCGGGCGCAGGCCCCAGCGGGCGAGGACCAGGAACAGGGTGATGAAGGTCAGTTGGCGCAACACTCCGAACAGCGAGCTGTCGCTACTGGACAGGGCGACGATGAGGGTCAGCAGCACCCAGCCAATGATGTCGGTGATGGCGGCGGCCGCGATGCCCACCGTCCCGGCCAGCGAGTGCTCCAGCCCCAGGTCGCTGATGATTCGCACCAGCACCGGCAGGGCGGTGATCGACAGCGCGATGCCACAGAACAGCACGTAGCCGAGCCGGGGCTGGGCGGGCGCCAGGGCGCCGTGGGAGAGCAGCCCGACCATGGCCCCGAGGGCGAAGGCCAGGATCACCCCGCCGGCGGCCACCGAGAGGGCGCTGAAACCGATCTTCTGGTTGCTCAAGTGACTGTTGTCGAAACGCAGGCCGATCTGGAACATCAGCAGGACCAGGCCGATATTGCCCAGGGTCTCGATGCCCAGGCGGATGGCCGCCGGAAAGACCGCCGCATGCCACTGCGCACCGAGGGCCAGCAGCAGGCAGGGGCCGAGCAGGATGCCCACGCAGATTTCGCCGATCACCCGCGACTGCCCCCAGCGGGCCAGCAGCGCGCCACACAGCTGGCTGGCGACGATGATCACCGCCAGCTGGAAAAACGGCAGGGCCGAGAACAGTTGCTGTAGCGTCGACATGGCGTCCTCCGCCTATTTCACCGCGAACGAGTCCGCGGTCGTGGTCAGGGCGCTCAAGCGGCGCCGTGCCTCTTCGCCAAAGGGTTTCGAGCGCCGGCTCTGGGCATCGATCTGCACGATCACGGTGGTGGCCAGGGCCGCGCAGCGTCCGTCCTGGAACAGCGCCTGCTCCAGGGTCATCGAGCTTTTACCGAGGGTGGCGACCCGGGTGCCGATCTGCACCGTGCCGGGCCAGCGCAGTTCGGCGCGCAGGTCGAGCTCCAGGCGCGCGATGACAAATTCGCTGCCGGGTTCGGCGAGCGGCGCATGCGGGTCGTAGATGATCTCCACCCGCCCGGTTTCCAGGAAGGTGGCAAACACCGCGTTGTTCACATGGCCCTGGCGGTCGGTGTCGGCATAGCGGATCTTGTCCGAGGAACGGACGGCGAAGTCGTGCAGGGCGGGATCATTGGACATGGCGTGCTCCAGTCTCGAGAGGGGTGGCCAGGGTCGCGGCGCGCGCCAGCCCGCCAAAGGCGTCCAGCAGGCGTTCGCGCCAGGCATGCAGGGCGTCGTTGGGCGCCAGCAGTTCTTCGCCACTGGTGCAGCGCGCCCACATGAACATGCCGAACACACAATAGTCGGCATAGGCCGGGGCCTCGCCGGCCAGGAAGGGTTGGCCCTTGAGGGTCTGGCGAAGCGGGGTCAGGACCTGGCGCAACTGCTCCAGGTGCCTGGCTTGCGGGGCTACCAGCTGTTCCAGCGAGGTGCCGAAATGCGCTTCCCGGGAGCTGCGGAAATACTCCCGGTCCTCGTCGGCCAGTTGTTCGTAGACATCCAGCAGGATCACCCGGGCCACGGCGGGCAGCAGCATGCTGTCGGCCCAACGGTTGACGAAGCCCGCCAGCGCGATGGCGTCGCGACCGCCGAACAGGGACGGGCGCTCGGGGTAACGCTGCTCCAGGTGCAGGGCGATGCGCCAGGAGTCGCTGATGTTCTGGTCGCCGTCCACCAGCACCGGGACCGCGCCCTGCCGGGAAAAGGCGATGCGCGCCTTGTCGCTGAAGCGCCAGGCGATGCGCTGGCTTTCCAGGCCTTTGTGGGCCAGGGCCATGCGGGTTTTCCAGCAGTGCGGGCTGAAGCGCAGCTCCGGGTCGGCGCCGGCCAGTTCGTAGAGGGTCAGGGATGCGCTGCTCATGCTTGGTTTTCCTTCGCTATGGACTGTGGTTGCGCTCCGCTCATGCAGGTCGCTCATGGCGTGGGCCCTGGTGGCCTGGGTGTCGGCTGGCCGATGGCGCCCGGCAGCGGGCGCGGGCGTTGCGGCAGCAGGGTCAGGAGCATGCCGGCGGTCACCACCAGCAAGCCGGCGATGGCAGTGCTGTTGGCGCGCTCACCGAGCAACAGGGCGGCCAGCACCATGGCCGTGCCCGGCACCAGCGCGGCGAAGGTGGAGCCGAGTGAAGCGCCGAGCAGCTGGACCGAGCGGCTGTAGAAGAACAACGCCACCGTCGACACCAGCAGGCCCTGGTAGACCACCTGGATGCCGATATCCCAGAGCGGCGCCTGGAGGATCCGCAGCCCGCGGCTGGCCAGGTAGACCGGCAGGTACAGGGCCATCGAGCACACCGAGACGATCGCCGTGGCGTGCAGCGCGTCGCTGCCGGACCATTTCGACACCAGGGTGTAGATCGCCCACAGCAGGCCGCCGAGCAGGAACATCAGGTAGGCGTAGGGCGAGGCCTGGGCCCCGGCGAAACTGTGCCAGCCGGCCAGCAGCACGCCGCCGATGATCAGCGCGGTGCCGGCGTTCGCCCGGGCGCCGAGGCGGGTGCCGAACAGCCGTGCGCTGATCAGGATCGACAACAGGATCATGCTGCCGGGGGTCACCACCGCGAACAGTTCCACCGGGGCCAGGGCCAGCCCCTGGGCCACCACCAGCATGTACGGCGCGCCGATGCCGACGACCATCAGGCCGATGCTTGTCCAGCTCAGGCCCCGGCGGCCATGGCGGAGCAGGTACGGCAGCAGGATCAGCCCGGAAACGCCGTAGCGGATGCAGGTGATGTCGTAGGCATCCAGCGGCGTGCGGGTCAGCCCCAGCCGGGTGACCACCGGGAACGCGCCCCAGATCAAGGCCGCGGCGAGGCCGCACAGAATGCCGGCCCAACGCTGTTCGGGACTGACGGTGAGCGTCATGAGCGGGTCCTCGCTGCGGCGCCTGGGGGCTAGCGGTGGCCGATCTTCACCGAGCCGGCGTTGCCGCGCTTGCGCAGGTAGGCGTACTCGAGGTCGTTGAGCAGCATCTGCGCCCGGTTGATGTGGCGCGAGGCGTAGTTGAGGCTGGTGAGGAAGTGCGCCAGCTCCTCGGTCTCGGCGAAGCTGCCGTTGTCATGGGCAACCTTGGAGAGGTCCAGGTTGCGGCGGTTCTCCAGCTTGTCCAGGTAGTCGATGTCGATCACCCGGAACGCCGCGCCGATGCTCAGGCCGCGGGCATTGAGCACCTTGTGCCATTCGAAGGGCGGGTTGATCAGCACGTCGCCCGGCTCGACATAGACGGTGTCGGCCTCGTAGTCGCCGCCTGGCGCTTCGCGGCCGCTGCTGGTTTCGAACATCAGGTCGTAGTCGCGGAACTGGTCGCCCAGCTGCGGTGGGCGGGTGCTCCACTTCTTGGTGCCGGCGATCATCACGAAGATGTTGAGGGTGGGGAAAATGTGCCAGTCGCTGCCCACCGCGCCGCGGGCCGGCTCGCCGTATTCCTGGGTGCTGTAGCCGAGGAACATGTGGCCGGTGACTTTCCAGGCGTCGATGCTGAACCAGGGTTTGCTGAAGACGTGCTGCTTGACCAGGTTGAAGGCGTCCTTGCCCCACTCGTAGGGGTCGTTGTAGCTCGAGGAAATCGTGCCCAGGTGCGAGTAGACGTCGAGGTTATGGGTGAAGATGTCGTCGAGGAATTCCTGCCCGGTGCCGACGCGGCCGGTGACGTAGTTGTAGTCCGAGGCGCCGTTCTCGTCGCGCATCGACACCGGCTGGTCGCCGGACTTGACCCGCCATTGCAGGTTTTTCCCTGAGCCGACCTGGTCGAAGAACGACCGTTGCGCGAACTCCTCGCCGATGGGTGCGAGTTTGCGTAGCAGGGCGGGTTTGGTGAAGCCCTCGGTGAAGCGCTCGACCTTGTCGCGGGTGAGCTCGCCCTTGTGCTCGGCGGGCTCGATGACATTGATGTAGCCATACTGGATACGACTGTTCGAAACCATTTCGTAGACTCCTTTTTCCTGACGTAAAAAGAGAAAACCGCTCGCGCCCACGCCCGCTGTTAGCGGGCGTGGCTGCGCAGGTGAAGCCGACTTCCTTGCGTGGCGCGCAGCGGAAGTCGTGGACCAGTACATCAAGCATGCTTACCGCACAGCACCTATCGGGTATGATTGACAGGTGTGTCAAAGATCGCAGTGTTGGTATCTTTGACAAGGTTGTCAACAATTATGTGAGCAGTGATTTTTATGGCGGGTGTCAGGCAGTTTGACGAAGAAAAGGTGTTGTCGGCGGTCCTTGATGTGTTCTGGCGCAAGGGCTGGCAGTCCACCTCCATGGCCGACCTGGCCGAGGCGGCCGAGGTCCAGCGCGGCTCGCTGTACCACGCCTACGGCGGTAAGGAGGCGTTGTTCCTGCTGGCGTTCGAAGCCTACGCCACGCGCTTTTTGGGCAACGCCGCCAAGGCCCTCGAGGCCGCGGACGCTGAGACCGCGCTGCGGCAGTTTTTCCAGGTGGCGATCAGCAACATGACCAGCGGCACGCCAGCCAAAGGTTGCCTGACCACCAAGACGGCCACCGACGCCGACACCATCGGCCCACGCATCCAGCAACGCTTGCGCGACCTGTTGGACGCCCTGCAACTGACCATCAGCACCGCGTTGTCGGCCGAGCCGATCCAGGGCGACCTGGCCCTGGCGCCGGATGAAGTGGCGCAGGTCATGGTCACCTTCACCCGCGGGCTGGCGGTGATGGAACGCATCTACCAGGAGCCGGAACGTTTGCGCACGACTGCCGATTCCCTGGTGCGGCTGCTGGTGCCGAGCGTCCGGGCGCGGGCCTAGTCCTTACCTCGGGGCCGTTTTACCGGCTGTCGCGCCCGAGCGACTGCTTCCAGTCCCGCAACACCTCGATCAGGGCGCGCAGCTTGGGCGGGACGTGCCGGCGGTTGGCGTAGTACAGCCACATGGCCGGCAGCGGCTGGCAGGTGCCGGGCAGGACTTCCACCAACCGGCCGCTGGCGAGGTCGGCGGCGATCCGTTCGCGAATGAACACATGGGCAATGCCGACGCCGGCGCGGGCGGCTTCGATCACCGCCTGGGTGTCGGTGCTGATGAAGCGCCCGGGCACATCCAGCTTCACCTCGTGCTGGCCGTCGTGCAGCTGCCATTTGTGCATCTGCCCGCTGCTGGGAAAACGAAAACGGACACAGGAATGCTGGTGCAGCTCGTTGATGCTGCGCGGCGCCGGGTGGTGCGCCAGGTACCGCGGGCTGGCCACCAGGGCGCATTGCAGCGGCGGGGTGATCTGCACCGCGTGCATGCCCGGGTGCAGGGCGTCGGCCAGGCGGATGCCGGCGTCGAGCTGCTCCTTGACGATGTCCACCAGTTGATCTTCGTAGCGTATTTCCAGGGTGACCCTGGGGTAGCGCTGGAAGAAGTCCTCGAGCAGCGGGGCGACGATCAGGTGCTTGGCCATGTGCAAGGCACTGATGCGCAGATGCCCCGACGGCTCGCCCTGGGTTTCCCCCAACTCGTCCCGGGCCTGCAGCAGGCTGCGGTAGCCGGCTTCGCTGCCTTCGTGAAAACGCTGGCCGCTTTCCGTCAGGCTGACGCCGCGGGTGGTGCGGTGGAACAGCCTGGTCTGCAGTTCGCTTTCCAGCTGGGTGATGGCCAGGCTCACGGCCGCCGGGGTCACGCCCAGCACGGCGGCGGCGCGGGTGAAGTTGCCGGTCTCGACCACCGCCATGAAGAGGTGCAGCCCGGCCAGTGGATCGCGTCGGCTCATTGTTAGAAATACTTAATAGTCTTGTAGGGAGAATGCGGATTCTCTTAAAGCTACGAGCTTCATAGACTCTTTTCAACCGCAAAGGAGTCCTGCCATGCACTGGCCCGTCACCCTCAAACCCGCCCGGCAGATGCTCGACAAGGGCATCGCCAAAGCCATGCAGATGCAGCTGTCGGTGTGCATCGCCATCGTCGATTCGGGCAGCAACCTGCTGGCGTTCGTGCGCATGGACGACGCCGTGCCGGGGGCGATCGACCTGGCCCAGCGCAAGGCCCGGACTTCGGCGCTGTTCCGTACCGCCAGCGCCGAACTCGGCGCCTTGTCCGGGCCGGGGCAGTCGTTGTGGTCGATCGAGCAGAGCAACGGCGGCTTGACCAGCTTTGCCGGCGGCCTGCCCATCGTCGATCAGGCGGGGCATTGCCTGGGCGCCATCGGCGTCTCCGGCGGCACCGCGGTTGAAGACGAAATCATCGCCCGGGCTTGCCTCTGAGCCCTGGCCTGCGACATTTTCCTGGAGAAACCACAATGAGCAAAAAACGTATTCTGGTCACCGGCGCCGGTTCGGGCTTTGGTCGCGCGGTGGCGCTGCGCCTGGCGGCCAACGGCCATGAAGTGATCGCCGGGGTGCAGATCACCCCGCAGGTCACCGAACTGCGCGAACTCGCCGACAGCCTGGACCTCAAACTGCGGGTGGAGAAACTCGACATCACCTCGGCCCGCGACCGGGCCCATGCCTGGCAATGGGACATCGATGTGCTGTTGAACAACGCCGGCGATGCCGAGACCGGCGCCATTGCGGAAATCCCGGTGGATATCCTGCGCTCCCAGTTCGAGACCAACGTGTTCGCCAACCTGGAGCTGACCCAGGGCTTCGTGCGGCAGATGGTCGAGCGGCGCAAGGGCAAGATCGTCTTCGTCTCGTCGATCGCCGGCCTGCTCACCGGGCCCTTCACCGGTGCCTACTGCGCCTCCAAGCACGCCCTGGAGTCCATCGCCGAGGCCCTGCACATGGAGCTGGCGGAGTTCGGCATCCAGGTCGCGACCATCAACCCCGGGCCCTATTCCACCGGTTTCAACGACCGGATGATGGAGACCTGGAAAAGCTGGTACGACCCGCAGAAGCACTTCACCGATCACTCCGGGCTGAAGTTCCCCTTCGAGCAATACGACCCCGAGGAAATGGTGGCGAAGATGGTCGAGGTGGTGGAGGGCGACGGCGGGCCGTTCCGCAACCTGCTGCCGGCGCACTTCGTCGACATCGTCAAGCAGGACCAGCAGGATGCCTGGACGCGCCAGCAGTCGTAGGTGAATGCCGGCGCCTGCATTTCTACAGCCAGCCAGTACGCGGCTGGCTGAGCAGTGAGCCCAAGGTCTACACCAGATGGGCCGCAAAACCCTGGCGGTCGGCGGCGATCTCCGGGTGCAGGGTGAGTTCGGGGATCCGGTAGGCGCCGGCGTTCTGTGGGCGGAAGGCGATGGGCGCGGTCTGTTGCAGTTGGTCGAGACGTTGTCCAAGTTCTTCACAGATCCTTGCGAAGCGCGCCTCGTCGATGCGCCCGGTGCGGTAGACCACGAACGGCGGCAGCACGTCGAAGCCGGGGTAATAAAGGATGCCGTGGTGGATCGGGAACAGCAGGTCGTCCATCGGCCCGTTGATGCCCCGCGGGCCATAGTGGGATTCCCAGCCGCCGGCGCTGACGATCAGCATCGCCCGCTTGCCGGCCAGGGTGCCTTCGCCGTAGCGATCGCCCCAGCGCGCGTCCGAATGCTCGCCCACGCCATAGGCGAAACCGTAGGCGTAGACCCGTTCCACCCAGCCCTTGAGAATCGCCGGCATGGAGAACCACCACAGGGGAAATTGCAGCAGCACGGTGTCGGCCCAGAGCAGTTTTTCCTGCTCGCGGGCGATGTCCGCCGATTGCCGGCCTTCTTCGAACGCGCGCTTGGAGTCCAGGGACGGATCGAAGCGGCTGTTGTCCGGCCGGCCCAGGCTGTCGTCGGCATCCAGCGGCGCCTTCCAGTTCATCGCATACAGGTCCGAGACCTGGACCGCGTGGCCGGCGGCCTGCAGGCGCTTGATCGTGAAGTCCTTGAGCGAGCCGTTCAAGGAGCGGGGTTCGGGGTGGGCATACACCAGCAGTACATTCATCACAGGGTCTCCAATGTCGGGAGACAGCAGGATCGATCGTCGCCAGGTATATTGGAAATGAATATCCAATATCCCAGGTATTGTCGTGAATAATTTGAGGCGCTTGGACATCAACCTGCTGCTGACCCTGGATGTGCTGCTGGCGGAGCACAACGTGACCCGCGCGGCGCAACGCCTGAACCTGTCGCAACCTTCGGTCAGCGTGCATTTGGCCAAGCTGCGGGAGATCTTCGGCGACCCGTTGTTGCTGCCGGGCCCGCGGGGCATGCGGCCCACCGCCAGGGCCGACGAATTGCGCGAGCCGTTGCGCCGGGCGCTGGAAGCACTGGAGCTGGCGGTGTCGCCGGCCAGCCCGTTCGACCCGGGCGCGGCGGCCAATACCTGGAGCGTGTCGGCGTCCGACTACGGCGAGTCGACGGTGATCCTCCCGGCGCTGGCCGGCTTGCGCGCGGCGGCCCCCGGCACCCGGCTGGCGGTGCTCGAACTGGAGCCCGGACGCCTGGTCCGGCAGGCCGAGCAGGGCAGCATCGACCTGGCCCTGCACACCAGCGAGGACTCACCCCCCGGGCTGCGCCGCCGGGTGCTGTTCAGCGAGCGGTATGTGCTGGTGGGCCGCGCGGGCCATCCACGGCTGCAACGACGCCCGAGCCTGGCGCAGTTCGGCAAGCTGGAGCACGTTGTGGTGTCGCCCGATGGCGGGGGTTTTCATGGCGTCACCGACAGCGCGCTGGGGGAGGTGGGCCTGACGCGCCGGGTGGTGCTGTCGGTGCCGCACTTCCTGTTTGTCCTCTCCGTGCTGGCGAGCACCGACCTGGTGGCGATGCTGCCGTCGCGCCTGGTGCGCGACAACCCGGCGCTGAAGGTGGTCGAGCCGCCGCTGGAAGTCCCGGGTTATGAAATGGCCATGCTCTGGCACGAGCGCTGCCACCGCGACCCGGCCCACCAATGGCTGCGGGAGTTCATCGTCGCTTCGCTGTGAACGCTGCTACGCCTCGTCCCTGGCCGGCGTTTCCCACGGCGCGCCCTGGGCAAAAAACGCCTCGATCCACTGCTTGAAGGCCTGGGTGGTGGCGCTGCTGAAGCGCGCGGAGGGGCGCAGCAGGTAGATTCCCGAGTCGCTGTCCAGCTGCCACTGCGGCAGCACCCGGACCAGATGCCCCGACGCCAGGTCCTGGTGCATCAGCCAGTCGCCGCCGGCGAGGATGCCGACCCCGGCCCGGGCCGCGGACAACAGCGCCTCGTTGTCATTGCTGTGCAGGGTGCCGTGGATGCGCACGGTTTCCTGCCGGCCCTGGCGGGTCAGGCGCCAGTCGGGGTAGGAGCGCAGGCCGGTAAAGCCCAGGCAGTTGTGGCTGGCAAGGTCGGCAGGCACCTGCGGTTCGCCATGGCGTTGCAGATAGGCGGGCGCGGCACAGAGGATGCGCCGGTGCGCACAAAGCTTGCGGGCCACCAGTTGGCTGTCGGCCAGCTCGCCGATGCGGATCGCCGCGTCGAAACCCTCACCGACAATGTCGACGAAGCGGTCCGAATACTCGGTCTCCAGCACCACCCCGGGATGGGCCAGGGCGAACTGGGCGAGGATCGGGCTGAGCCAGCGCCGGCCCATGGCGGCCGGCAGGGCCAGGCGCAGGCGCCCACGGATCTGCGCAGCGCCCTGGGAAGCTTCGTGTTCGGCTTCGCTGATCAGGCTCGCCGCCTGCCGCAGGCGTTCGACCAGGCGCGCGCCTTCGTCGGTGAAGCGCAATTGCCGGGTGGTGCGCTGCACCAGGCGAATGCCCAGGCGGCTTTCCAGGGCCGCCAGGCGCTTGGACAGCACCGAAGGGTGGCGCTGCAAGGCGCGGCCGGCGGCGGCGAAAGAACCATGCTCGAAGAGCGCCATCAGGGTGGCGAGTTCATCGGCCTGTCGACTGTCGAACAGATCCATGTGCCGGGATACCTCGCTATGCGGCCAGAAGGGAAGGAAACGGCTTCAAGGTATCAATACGATGGCTCCTTGCGCGCGTCCGTCGTGCAGATCGGCGTGGGCCTGGGCCACCTCGGCCAGGGGATAACGCTGCCAGATCCGCGGCTGGATGATACCCGCGGCGAAGGCGTCCAGCACATCGGCGGCGCGTGCCTGGTACTCGCTGGCGCTGGCGGTGTGGGCGGCGAGGGACGGGCGGGTGAGGAACAGCGAGCCCTTGGCGTTGAGCGTGCCGACCTGCACCGCGTCCGGAGCACCCGACGCCGCGCCGAAGGACACCAGTAGGCCGCGCGGGCGCAGGCTGTCGAGGGAGGCTTCGAAGGACATCCGGCCGATCGGGTCGTACACCACATCGACCTTGTGCCCTTGAGTGGCCTCGACGACCTGTTGGGCGAGGGTCGCGGTATCGAACACCAGCACTTCGTCGCAGCCGCCCGCCCGGGCCCGCTCGACACTTTGCGCCTTGGATACGACGCCGATGACGCTGGCCCCCAGATGCTTGGCCCAGGGCACCATCAACTGCCCCAGGGCACCGGCGGCGCCATAGATCAGCACCCGGCTGCCAGGCCCGACGGGGTAGGTGGACTTGAGCAGGTACTGGGCGGTGATGCCCTTGAACAGCAGCGCCGCGGCGGCGTCCGAGGCCAGCAGCGGCGGCAGCTTGACCAGGCGCTCGGCCGGGTACAGGCGGGCGCTGGCATAGGCGCCGAGGGGCCCGGTGGCATAGGCGACGCGGTCGCCCACCTGGACCTGGGTGACCCCGGGACCGATCGCCTTGACCAGCCCCGCGCCTTCCAGCCCGAGCCCGCAGGGCAGGGCAACCGGCACGGCGCCGCTGCGTTGGCTGAGGTCCAGCGGGTTGACGCCGATGGCCGTCTGCTCCAGCCAGACCTCGCCGGCACCGGGTGCCTGGGCTGGCACCTGCTCGAACTGCAGGACCTGGGGGGCGCCGACTTGGTGAAGCTGTATGCGGGTGACCATGCTCGATCTCCTTGGAATGTTCGTAAAGGAGGCGAGGATAGAAGTGAGCTGTTGGGGCAACAATCCAGGTTGGCTGCATTACACTGCTGCGCGCTGTGCAGGAGTCCGAGAAGAAATCTGGAATTGGATTGGCCTTGGGGCACAGATGGACCCGCGTAATTCGGGTTCATTGAGCAGGGCCTGCCTGACGCTTTATTTTGGTTCTTCACGGAATTCCGGGAAACACAGAAACAAGAACGCCGATTTGATTGATGATGTTCGTGCGAGCAAACACATCTAAAAAACCGGCGTTCTTATGCACGATATTAATACTTTCCTTCCTTTTTGGGAGGGCTTTTCTGTCGTCACGATCAAGCCTGATGGCGATGCCCTACAGATCGATCTGACGCCCCACACCACCCGACTCCCTTCCTGTGGTGGATGCCAAAAGCCCTGTTCAACCACTCACGAGTATTGCGAGCGAGTCGTTCGTGATTTGCCCATTCTCGGCCGTGCAGTGCGCCTCAGCGTTTTGCTCAGACGTGTTGGCTGTCGTGACTGCGGCAAACGCATGGAGACTGTCAGTTGGCTGGATCGCTATGCCCGTATGACGCGCCGCTTGGCCGATGCGGTGATTCAAGCCTGCGAACGCCTTCCCACGTTACACGTGGCTCAACTGTTTGGGTTGCATTGGGACACCGTTCGGCTGCTAGAGCGTCGCGCCTTGCAAACGGCATTGAGCGATCTGCCGAAGGCGCAACCACGGCGTCTGGTGATGGACGAGTTCGCTCTGTTCAAGGGCCATCGTTACGCCAGTGTGGTGCTGGATGCGGATACACGACGAGTGCTGTGGATCGGCGAAGGCCGCAGCCGTGCGGCGGTCAGGCCGTTCTTCGAAGAGTTGGGACCAGAGGGTTGCGCCCGAATCGAAGCGGTGGCGATGGACATGAACACCGCTTTTGACCTGGAGGTTCGCCGGCACTGCCCCAAAGCGCGCGTGGTCTACGACCTCTTCCATGTGGTGGCCAAATATGGCCGAGAGGTGATTGATCGGGTCCGCGTTGACGAGGCTAATCGACTACGCCACGACAAGCCTGCTCGTAAGGTCATCAAGCAAGCGCGATGGCTACTGCTACGCAATCCACAGAATCTGAAAACGCCGGAACAACAGGTTCACTTGCAGGATTTACTGGCGGCCAACCAAGCGTTGATGACGGTCTACTTGATGAAGGCTGAACTCAAAACGCTCTGGACGCCGAATACCGCTTGGAGCTGGAGATCGGCCTGGAAGCAATGGTTGCGCCATGCTCATGAAAGCGAAATACCGGCACTGATCCAGTTCGCCAAACGGCTAAAGAGTTACTGGCGGGGCATCGTCAGCCGCGTTCGCTGGCCGATGCACACCGGTCAGCTGGAAGGAATAAACAATCGCATAAAGGTCATCAAACGAATGGCGTACGGTTACCGGGATAGCGAATTCTTTTTCATGAAGATCAAGAGCGTCTTTCCCGGTATTCCGTGAAGAACCTTTTTTTTGCCTTGGATTCGGCTCAGAGCTGGCCGTCGCGATCGCGAAAGCCCAGCAGATAAAGCACGCCATCAAGGCCCAGGGTGGAGATCGCCTGCTTGGCCGACTGCTTGACCAGCGGCTTGGCGCGGAAGGCCACGCCCAGGCCGGCGATCGCCAGCATCGGCAGATCGTTGGCGCCGTCGCCGACCGCGATGGTCTGCTCCAGGCGCAACCCTTCCTTGGCGGCCAGCTCACGCAGCAGATCGGCCTTGCGCTGGGCATCGACAATCGGCTCGACCGCGACACCGGTCACCTTGCCGTCGACCACTTCCAGCTCGTTGGCGAATACGTAGTCGATCCCCAGCTTGGCCTGCAATTGCTTGGCGAAGTAAGTGAAGCCACCCGAGAGGATCGCGGTCTTGTAGCCCAGGCGCTTGAGTTCGGCGAACAGGGTCTCGGCGCCTTCGGTCAGGCGCAGCGATGCGCCGATGGAGTCCAGCACCTTGATGTCCAGGCCCTGGAGCAAGGCCAGGCGTTCCTTGAAGCTGGCCCGGAAATCCAGCTCGCCGGCCATGGCCCGCTCGGTGATTTCCGCCACCCGGTCACCCACGCCGGCCGCCTTGGCCAGCTCGTCGATGACTTCCGCCTCGATCAGCGTCGAGTCCATGTCGAACACCGCCAGGCGGCGGTTACGACGGAACAGCGAGTCTTCCTGGAAGGCGATATCGACGTTCAGTTCCTGTGCGACGCTCAGGAACTCGGCGCGCAACGCTTGCGGATCGGCTGCTTCGCCACGCACGGAGAACTCGATGCAACCCTTGCCCTTGTCGGCCGGGGTGTCCAGCGGCATGCGCCCGGAGAGGCGATCGATATGGTCGATATTCAAGCCGTACTTGGCGGTGATCGAACTGACGCGCTGCAACTGCTCGGCGGTGACCTTGCGGGTCAGCAAGGTAACGATATGGCGCTTCTTGCCCTGGCCGCCGACCCACTGCTGGTAATCCTCTTCGGAAACCGGCGTGAAACGGACCTGCTGGTCCAGCTCATAGGCGGTGAACAGAATGTCCTTGAGCACCGACGAGCTCTGCTCGTTGTCCGGAATTTCAACCAGGATGCCGAACGACAGAGTGTCGTGAATCACCGCCTGACCGATGTCGAGAATGTTCACACCACCCTGGGCCAGAACGCCGGTAATGGCCGCAGTGAGGCCCGGACGGTCCTCACCAGTGATGTTTATCAGGACGATTTCGCGCAAGGCGCACCCCCGCAGGTGGAAAAAAACCGCATTCTACCCACTTTCAGTGACCATCGGGCACAGCCAGCGCTTTGCCGGTCTAGGGCCTGTCGCTATACTGCGCCTCAACTTCACGGACAAAAGAGCCGAGCTCAGTGAACCGGCCCACGCCAGTTAAAACCGATAACTTCTTCCTGCTGATCTTCCGTGCACTGCGTCATCGCCGTGTACCGATTGCATTGCGCATTGCCAGCCATAACGTGATCCTGGTCGCCCTGGCCCTGGTGATCTATGCCTGCGTGATGGGGCTGCAATTCAAGCAGGCCATGCACGAACAAGCCGACGCCCTGGGTCAGAGCCTGACCACCCAGACCGCGACCTCGGCCACCGAACTGTTGGTGTCCAACGACATCCTCAGCCTCAACGTGCTGCTGAACAACCTGACCAAGAACCCGCTCGTGGCCCACGCGGCGATCTACAGCGTGGACAACCGCATCCTCGCCGAAGCCGGTCAGCGCCCGAAAAGCAGCCTGCTGGGTGAAACCGAAGGCGTCTACCAAACCAAGATCACCTTCCAGGACGTGACCGCGGGCAACCTGCGCATCAGCCTGGACATGGAACAATTCCAGCAGCCGATGACCATCAGCCTGCAGAGCATGGGCATTCTCAGCGCCATCCTGCTGGCTTTGGCCCTGGCCTTGAGCTTGCGCCTGGGGCGGCACATCTCCACGCCGCTGATGCAACTGCGGGTCTGGCTGCGGGATATCGACGCGCATACCCCGGCCACCCAGCGCCAGGACGAGATCGGCGACCTGGCGCGCCAGCTGCATGCCAGCTTCGCGCCGGAGAAGGTCGAGCCGGAGCCCGAACCGGAAACCGAGATCGACGATACCGACTACGACGACAGCGAAGACGCGGAACCGACCTTCGAGGTGCGCAACCTGCGTGACCCGAGCTTCGACGAAAGCGCTCCGGTGGCCGGCCTCAAGCCCGCACCACGGCACGTGGTCAGCGCCGAAGAAGATCTGGCCGACGACGAAGACCCGTTCGCCGATCTTCGCGACAGCTCGTCCACCGCGACCGCTGCCAAACCGATCGTGAAACCCATGGTACCGGCACAACCGCAGCACAGCGCGGTACTGGCCGTGCAACTGGGCGCCCAGGAGCAACTGCGCCGCCTGCCCCGCGCCCGCCTGACGGAATTGCTGGAACGTTACCGCGACTGCCTCGACCAGGCTGCCTCGCTGTACCAGAGCGAACTGCACACCCTGAACGACGGCAGCACGCTGATGCTGTTCCACAGCGAAGACAGCGGCGACGACTACCTGACCAACGCCATCTGCTGCGGCGAACTGCTGCGCGCCCTGGGCCACGCCCTGCAAATCGAAGTGGCCGACAGCGGTATCACCCTGCAACTGCAACTGGGCCTGACCCTGGGCGACGAGCTGTTCGGCCTGAGCCAGATCGACCTGCTGCTGACCGAGACCGCCCAGGATGCCCTGGCGCTGTCCCAGCACAGCCGCAACCTGCTGCTGGTCGAGCGCAAGATCAACGATGACGCGCTGATTCGTCAGCGTGCGCGCATTCGTCCGATCGCCAGCCCGGAAGGCGCCTGCTGCGTCGAGCGCCTGATGGAGCCCTACCCATCGATGCTGGAGCGGCAACTGGCGCGGATGCACGAGAGCCGGGCCAAGCTGTAAGCCAGCCGCTCAACAAAAAAGCCCGCAGCGATGCGGGCTTTTTGTTGGGTGTTGATCGGGCTGACGCCATCGCGGGCAAGCCTCGCACCTATCTGCTTCGGTAGGCGATAGCAATCTGCAGAACACCGCAGAGCGCCCAAGCCACCGGACAACTCTCCAGAAACGACAAAGCCCGCTGATCAGCGGGCTTTGTCCTGTAACCGCAACACTCAGAAGCGGAACACTTCCATATCCGTGCGGATTGGAGTGGCCATCGGAATCTTCGGCTGCTTCTCCTGCTCGGCCGGTTTTGCCGCCGGCGCAGGCGCCGCCTTGCGTGGCACCTCGGCTACCGTCGGCTGGTTGGCCAGCGGCTTGAGAGCCCCCGACAGCTGCTCGGCCAGGCGTTGCAGCAGTACACCCTGGGCCTGGACCTGGGACGCGGTGGTACCGGCATGTTGCTCCTGCAGATGAACGATACGGTTGTCGCGCACCTGCCCACGGCGATCGATCAGGCGCCATTGCGCATCGAGAACCGCCGGTTGCGACGCGCCCGAATCCAGACGAGTGATCGACAACAATACCTGCACATCCGGAGTGAAACCGGTACTCGCCGGCGCCAGTACGACGCGCTGGCTATCCAGCTGGCCGGCGACCTGGCGCAACAGCAACTGATCGATATCGGAAGACAGGCTGCCCGCCCAGCGACCGTCAGTCGAAGCCTGCAGGCTGCCGTCGTTCTGGCGTTGCAGCAAGGTTTCACGTTGCAGGTAGTCGGCAACCAGTACCGGCCCCAGCAATACAGCCATGCCGGCACTTTGTGCCGGCTGAGCCGGACTTCCGCTGTCCAGCTGATACAGCGACACCGGCTGGTGTACGCTGCAACCCGCCAGGCCAAGAACGCCAGCGAGCAAGAAAACAAGAGGAAGGCGCAGAGCAGTCATCATCCCATCCAGGTGGCGGCCACAAGGCTAGCCACAGTGTAAATACTCAAAATAACCCTGAATAACGCTCAGCCACGCCGGCGCTTGAAAGCGCATATCATCCGTGAATATGCGCCATGACTCCAGTGTTGTAGCGCCGTTCTACCGGTTAAATCGCAGATCGGACGCTCTAAGCCGCATCAATTGAGAGTTTCTACCAACAACGCATCCACTCGCTGGAAGCCTCGTGGCAGTTTGTTACCCCGGCGACCGCGTTCGCCCTTGTAGTGCTCGAGGTCATCGGCCTTGAGCGACAGGGTACGTTTTCCGGCCTGCAGCACCAGTGTCGCGCCTTCCGGCAGCACCGCGATATCGGTCACGTACTCCTCGCGGCTGGCCACCCGCTCACCCGGAATCCCGATGATCTTGTTGCCCTTGCCTTTGCCCAGTTGCGGCAGGTCGCTGATCTTGAACACCAGCAAACGCCCTTCGGTGGTCACCGAAGCCAGCCAGTTCTGCTCACGATCGCTCACCGGCCGAGGCAACAGCACCTTGGCGTTGTTCGGCAGGCTCAACAGTGCCTTGCCGGCCTTGTTCTTGGCTTGCAGATCCTCGCCCTTGACCACGAAGCCGTAACCCGCGTCGGATGCGATCACGTACAGCGCCTCGTCGTCCGGCAGCAGCACGCATTCGAAACTGGCGCCAGGCGGCGGCGTCAGGCGTCCGGTCAGCGGCTCACCCTGGCCACGGGCCGATGGCAGCGTATGTGCCGCCACCGAATAACTGCGCCCAGTGGAGTCGATAAACACCGCGAACTGGTTGGAGCGCCCGATGGCCGAGGTCTTGAAGCCGTCACCGGCCTTGTAGGACAGGCCCGTGGCGTCGATATCATGCCCTTTGGCGCAACGTACCCAACCTTTTTCCGACAGAACGATGGTGACCGGCTCGGTCGGCATCAGCTCGTTTTCCGACAAGGCCTTGGCCTCGGCACGCTCAACGATCGGCGAACGACGATCGTCGCCGTAGGTTTCAGCGTCCTGCAGCAATTCGGTGCGCACCAGCTTCTTCAGCTTGGCTTCACTGTTGAGCAAGGCTTGCAGCTTGGCCTGCTCCTTGAGCAGTTCGTCCTGCTCGGCGCGCAGCTTCATCTCTTCCAGACGCGCCAACTGACGCAGGCGGGTATCGAGGATGTAGTCAGCCTGCACTTCACTCAGGGCGAAACGCTCGATCAGCTTGGCCCGCGGCTGATCCTCGGTACGAATGATGTGGATCACTTCATCCAGGTTGAGGTAGGCGATCAGCAAACCGTCCAACAGGTGCAGGCGGCGCTCGACCTTGTCCAGGCGGAACTGCAGGCGGCGGCGCACCGTCAGTACGCGAAACTCCAGCCATTCCACCAGCAGGGCGCGCAGGTTCTTCAACTGCGGCTTGCCGTCCAGGCCGATGATGTTGACGTTGACCCGGTAGCTGGATTCCAGCTCGGTGGTCGCAAACAGGTGCTGCATCAGCTCGTCGGGATCGACCCGGTTGGAGCGCGGAATGATCACGATCCGGCACGGGTGCTCATGGTCCGACTCGTCACGCAGGTCGGCGACCATCGGCAGCTTCTTGGCCTGCATCTGCGCGGCGATCTGTTCCAGCACCTTGGCGCCGGACACCTGGTGCGGCAGCGCGGTGACGATGATGTCGCCATCCTCGATGCGATAGACGGCACGCATGCGCACCGAACCGCGACCGGTTTCGTAGATTTTCAGCAGGTCCGCGCGTGGCGTGATGATTTCCGCTTCGGTCGGGTAGTCCGGGCCCTGAATATGCTCGCAGAGCTGTTCGACCGTGGCCTTGGGCTCGTCCAGCAGGCGCACGCAGGCCGTGGCGACTTCGCGCAAGTTGTGCGGCGGCACGTCAGTGGCCATGCCCACGGCGATGCCAGTGGTGCCATTGAGCAGGATATTCGGCAAACGTGCCGGCAATACCAGGGGTTCCTGCAGGGTGCCGTCGAAGTTCGGCCCCCAGTCCGCGGTGCCCTGGCCCAGCTCGCTGAGCAGGACTTCGGAGTAACGCGACAGACGCGCTTCGGTGTAACGCATGGCGGCGAAGGACTTGGGATCGTCCGGCGCACCCCAGTTACCCTGGCCGTCCACCAGCGTGTAGCGGTAGCTGAAAGGCTGCGCCATCAGCACCATGGCTTCGTAGCAGGCCGAGTCGCCGTGGGGGTGGAACTTACCCAGCACGTCACCGACCGTACGGGCGGACTTCTTGTGCTTGGAATCGGCATCCAGCCCCA
The DNA here is from genome assembly GCF_003184125.1 of Pseudomonas sp. RW409. Classification (NCBI taxonomy): domain Bacteria; kingdom Pseudomonadati; phylum Pseudomonadota; class Gammaproteobacteria; order Pseudomonadales; family Pseudomonadaceae; genus Pseudomonas; species Pseudomonas sp. RW409. The sequence continues at coordinate 646,485 of NZ_QHHP01000004.1, forward strand.
GCTCACTCATGGCGTAGACAATACGCCGCTGTACCGGTTTCAGGCCGTCGCCGATATGCGGCAAAGCACGGTCCATGATCACGTACATGGAGTAGTTGAGGTAGGCATTTTCGGTGAAGTCAGCCAGCGATCGGCGTTCTACGCCATCCAGGCTGAGATCCAGGGAGTCGCTCATGCGGGCCTCATCAGTTCGTTGTCTGGCGCAGCAGCAAGGTGCCGCCGCGCTGGGTAAATTCAAGTTTTTTCAAAGCGCTCATGCCCAGCAATACCTGCTCGTCGCCCAGGCCCGGCGCGACCAGCGCACGGACATCCCGCAGGACGATATCGCCCAGTTGCAGGCGGTCGAGGCGGGTTCGATAACCCTCGCTACGACCGTTGGCGGTACTCAGGGTCACCGGTGCGCCCTTCTCCAGGCCAAGACGCTCGGCCAGCCCGGACGGGATCGACACATCGGTCGCTCCGGTATCGAGCATGAAATTCACCGGCTGGCCGTTGATCTGGCCGCTGGCGACGAAATGCCCCTGGCCGTTGCCGACCAGTTTCACTTCGATGTAACCCTCATGTTGTTGCGAAGTGACGACAGCATTGGGGTTCTCCTGATGCTGTTCCCACTCGCCGAAAAACCGTGTCGCCAGGAACAGCCCGGCGCCCCAGGCCAGCACCAGCAGCACGCGCCCGGCACGTTTACCCGGTGGCTGCAGGCTCACGGCTTGGCACTCCAACCGCCCTCGGGCGCGGCGAAGCGCCAGATGATCGGGCGTTTTTCACCGTCGGCACGGGCACCGGTGTTGTTATCCACACCGATCCAGGCGCCATCGGCATCCACCACCAGCGCCTCGGTCAGGCCATAGTCCTGTGGATAACGCCGGTTTTCCTGCAACGCCTCGGCGGCAAACGACCAGCAACGCTCGACCTTGGCCGTCGACGCATCACGACGACAGACCTGAAACGCATTGCGCTCGAGGGTGAACAACTTGCCCTCGAACAGCGACAGGTCGGCGAAATCCCGGGACACCGCCTTGGCCTTGGGCATCTGCGGCGGCTGCATTTCCAGCCCGGCCTCGCTGAGCAGCACACAGCCGCCATCGCAGTCCCAGACACTCTGCTGGCGCTTGATCAACAGCAGCCCGCGGCGCTCGCGCTCGGCAGCCAGCCAGATCTTGTCGCCGGCCGGGTTGACCGCCAGGCCCTCGAACAGGGCATTGAAGTGCAGCAACATACCGCTGGCCCGCGCCTCGCGCACCATGATCGGTGAAATCTTCAGCCAGGCGGCCGACCCCGTCGGCGCCAGCTGCAATACCGCCGCGTGGGATTCGCTGACCACATACTTGTTGCCGGCGCTGTCGCAGGTGATGCCCTCGAAATCCAGGTCGCCGCCGCGCACGAACGAAGCGACCCAGGTGCGCGAACTCAAGCCCCAGGGCAAACCGCTGTCCGGCACCGGCGGTATGTCGATGCGCACGGTCTCGGCCTGCCAGACTCGATCGCTGGTATCGAGCCGATAGATCTGGTCATCGTCGCGGTCGGAGACCGTCCACAGCTCCTTGCCGCACAACGCCAGCCCCGACAGGTTGCCGCCACGCATACCGTCCACCGGATGCTCGGCCAGCAGCCTCAACTCGGGCAAGGGGTCGGCCATTGCCGAGGTTGCCAATAGCAGTAACGCCAGGGCAAAGCCTCTGCGCATCAGGCCAGAACCTCGGCCAGGTTGCCCTTGGACTCCAGCCAGCTCTTGCGATCGCCGGCGCGTTTCTTCGCCAGCAGCATGTCCATCATTTCCGAAGTCGCGGCGAAGTCCTCACCGAGGGTCAATTGCACCAGGCGCCGGGTGTTCGGGTCCATGGTGGTTTCGCGCAGTTGCGGTGGGTTCATTTCACCCAGGCCCTTGAATCGGGTGACTTGCGGCTTGCCACGCTTCTTCTCGGCCACCAGGCGATCGAGGATGCCATCGCGCTCGGCTTCGTCGAGGGCGTAGTAGATTTCCTTGCCCAGGTCGATGCGGTACAGCGGCGGCATCGCCACGTAGACGTGGCCGGCATCCACCAGCGGACGGAAATGCTGGACGAACAGCGCGCAGAGCAGTGTCGCGATGTGCAAGCCGTCGGAGTCGGCGTCGGCGAGGATGCAGATCTTGCCGTAGCGCAGCTGGCTCATGTCCTCGGCGCCCGGGTCGACCCCGATGGCCACGGCGATGTTGTGCACTTCCTGGCTGGCCAGGACTTCGCTGCCGTCGACTTCCCAGGTGTTGAGGATCTTGCCGCGCAGCGGCAGGATCGCCTGGAACTCCTTGTCCCGCGCCTGCTTGGCCGAACCACCGGCGGAATCACCTTCCACCAGGAACAGCTCGGAACGCATCGGGTCCTGGCCGGCGCAGTCCGCCAGCTTGCCAGGCAGCGCCGGGCCCTGGGTGATGCGCTTGCGCTCGACCTTCTTGCTGGCCTTGAGGCGACGGCCGGCGTTGCTGATGGCCAGCTCCGCCAGTTGCATGCCCAGCTCAGGGTTGGCATTGAGCCACAGGCTGAATGCGTCCTTGACCACACCCGAAACGAAGGCGGCCGCCTCGCGGGATGACAGGCGCTCCTTGGTCTGGCCGGAGAACTGCGCGTCCTGCATCTTCATCGACAGCACGAAGGCGATGCGTTCCCAGACATCTTCCGGCGCCAGCTTCAGGCCGCGCGGCAGCAGGTTGCGGAATTCGCAGAACTCGCGCATGGCGTCCAGCAGGCCCTGGCGCAAACCGTTGACGTGAGTACCGCCCTGGGCGGTCGGGATCAGGTTGACATAGCTTTCCTGCACACTGTCGCCGCCTTCCGGCAACCACAGCAGGGCCCAGTCCACCGCTTCCTTGTTACCCGACAGGCTGCCGCAGAAAGGTTCGGCCGGCAGGCGTTCGAATTCGCTGACCGCGTCCACCAGGTAGGAGCGCAGGCCGTCTTCGTAATGCCACTCGACCTTCTCGCCGGTGCCTTTGTCTTCGAAGCTGACCAGCAGCCCTGGGCACAACACGGCCTTAGCCTTGAGCACATGCTTGAGGCGGCTGACGGAGAACTTCGGCGAATCGAAGTATTTCGGATCCGGAGCGAAGTACACGCTGGTCCCGGTATTGCGCTTGCCGACGCTGCCGACCACTTCCAGCTCGGTGGCCTTGAAGCCGTCGGCGAAGGTCATCTGGTATTCGTTACCGTCACGCTTGACCCGCACCCGCACCTGGGTCGACAGGGCGTTGACCACGGAAATACCCACCCCGTGCAGACCGCCGGAGAACTGGTAGTTCTTGTTGGAAAACTTGCCGCCCGCATGGAGCTTGGTGAGGATCAGCTCGACGCCGGACACACCCTCTTCCGGGTGAATGTCCACCGGCATGCCGCGTCCGTCATCGGACACTTCCAGGGAGTGGTCGGCATGCAGGATGACCTGGATCGACTTCGCGTGCCCCGCCAGGGCTTCGTCGACGCTGTTGTCGATGACTTCCTGGGCGAGGTGGTTCGGCCGGGTGGTATCGGTGTACATGCCCGGGCGTTTGCGCACCGGGTCGAGGCCCGAGAGGACTTCGATGGCGTCTGCGTTATAAGAGCTAGCGCTGGGAGTGGCCATGGGGTCTCGTCGTTAGTCGTTCAATGAAATAGAAGCGAGGTTTCACAGCGAGGTGAAATCGATCGCCTGGTACTGATCCGGGCCGATGCCGGCAAAATTCAACAACGCCGGCAATTGTCCGGCAAAACCCTGGAAACTATGGTCGCCGCCGGCCTGGATGCGCAAGGCACAGGCTCGGTAATACAGCTGGGCGCTGCGATAGTCCAGCGTCTCGTCACCTGTCTGCAGCCAGACCTGGAACCGCTGCGGGTCCTGGGGCGCCGGCACTTCCAGCTCGGCCAGGGCCGTCACGTGGTCGTGGGTCAGTTCCCAGGTTTCCCCGGTATAGAGGTTGGTCTGCGTGCCCAGAAAGCCGTCGAACATCCGGTGCGGACTGACCGCGGGGTTGATCAGCAGGGCTTTCAGGCCGTGGCGCTCGGCAAGGTGAGTCGCATAGTAGCCGCCGAGAGAGCTGCCGACCAGCAGCGGCCGTCCGAGTTCGGCAATCGCCTGCTCCAACTGGCCAATGGCCTCGCGCGGATGATGATGCAGGGCTGGCACGCGCAGCTGTTCACCGTGGCCGATCGCCTCCATGACAGCGATCAGCTGGCTGGCTTTCTTCGACGCCGGCGCGCTGTTGAAGCCGTGGATATACAGGATCGAACCGGACATGCGCACTCCCTTTGCATCGTGCAAAAAGGCGCAGTTTACAGGGTGTATCGCCGCTTGACTTGTGTTCAGGTGTATCCCTTTGTCCTGCCGCCTCGGACGGCGGCTCCGGGGCGGAATCAGTAGCCGTCGCTACCATAATCAACCTGGAAATCGAAGCCGGTGACCCGCTCGACACCGGTTTCCAGGCGCCCATCGGGCAGCAGGCGCAGCCAGCGATAGCCCGGCGCGGTTTCGCCGACCTTGAAATCCTCGCTGCCCGGCTCGAACTGAATGCAGGTCGAGGGCGATGCCAGCAGGCGTAGCGATCCCTGCTGACGGTCGATTTCCTGATGCACATGGCCCCAGAGCACCGCGCGCGCCTGCGGAAAACGCTCCAGCACGGCGAACAGCGCGTGCGGATTGCGCAGCCCGATGGGCTCCATCCAGGCACAACCGATGGAGACCGGGTGATGGTGCAGGCACACCAGGTGATGACGCTCGGGGGCTTCGCTCAGGGCGCTGGCGAGCAACTGCAACTGTTCGTCCTGCAGGTAACCCGGTACCGAACCCGGTACGGCCGAGTCGAGCAGGGTGATCCGCCAGTTGCCGATGTCCACCACCGGCGCCAGCAACGAACTCTCGGTCGCCGCCTGCGCCATGAGTTGCGGCTCGTCGTGGTTGCCGGGAATCCAGCGCGCCGGCGCCGGAATCTGCCGGGTCATGTCACGAAACAGCTGATAGGACTCCAGCGTACCGTCCTGGGACAGGTCGCCCGTGGCCAGCATCAGGTCGATCCGCGGTTGCTGCTCCAGCACCAGTTCGATCACCCGCTGCAGGCTGTCGCGGGTATTCATGCCCAGCAGCGTGCCGTCCGCTTCGGCGAACAGATGGCTGTCGGACAACTGCACCAGCAACACGGGATCGTCGGTGGTCAGAGTGGATACGCTCGGCAAGGCGGCCTCCCAGGGCGTGTCACGGGAAGTGAGGAATGGGGGCAATTATGCTGGGGGAAATTCAAAAGAGGAAACCGGCGAACCGGACGCAGTTCACATCTACCGCACGGCCTCGAACTCATGACCGCAAGCCAGGCAGTGGCTCAGCCATTCGCCGAGAAACACATTGAGCTGGGCCTTCTCGTCCGGCTGGTGCATGAAGGCGTTCGGATACGGATAGATGCCACGAAAGCGCCGGGCGTGCTCGGCACTGATGACCTCGGCCATGCGCGCGTCGTGGTAGACCTGCACTTCCAGCTGTGGCACCGGCAGCCAGGGCAGGCTGTGTTCCTGGCGCACCTGCAAGGTGGTGGTGTAAGGACAGGCCAGCAGCACCTCCAGCGCCAGCACGCCGAGCATCTGGTCGCCCTGGGTCACCGCGATCCGCCGCGCCACCGGCTGGTTGCGCATGTCGGGCAACAGGCGCATCAGCCGGGCATAGTTGGCCTCGCAGGACGCTTGCAGCCCCACGAGATCGACCCGGTAGCGATCGCGCACTTTGTTTACGACCATAACCCCCTCACTTCAACGCGGTTCAAAGCCAGCCATTGCAAGGCAATAATGCTCGCCGCGTTGGAAATCCGCCCATCCCTTACCGCCTGCAGTGCGTCTTCGAAAGCCCAGACCGACACGCGGATATCCTCCGCCTCTTCCACCAGCCCGTGCAGGCCACCGGCACCGCTGCTGTCGCAACGCCCCAGGTACAGATGCACGAACTCGGTACTGCCCCCCGGCGACGGGAAATACTGGGTCATCGGCCACAGCGCGGAGAATGTCAGTCCAGCTTCCTCCTGCGCTTCGCGGTGAGCAACTTCTTCCGGCTGCTCGTCCTTGTCGATCAGACCGGCGACCAGTTCGATCAACCAGGGGGTCGCGGTTTTCCCCATGGCGCCGACGCGAAACTGCTCGACCAAGACCACTTCATCGCGTTGCGGATCGTACGGCAGGACGCAGACAGCATCGTGACGCACAAAGATTTCACGACTGATCTCGCGCCCCATGCCACCGGCAAACAGCTCGTGGCGCAGGTGCACACGGTCGAGCTGATAAAAACCCTGGAAGCATTTCTCGCGCCGAACGATATCGACAGTGGTCGGCGTGGTGTTGGCAAAGTCCGTCATAGCAATCCTCGTTTCCTGCGGTCAGATCCGAGGCTCCCCCTCGACATCGCGCCATCCTAACGCGCCGGTGACCGATGATGCAGCCCCTTTGCCATCAGCGGGATAGACGGCAAGGGGGCAAACCTAATCTAATTGCCTCTATTGAGCTTAGTGGCGAACTGATTGCCCCGCAGGCAGTCGAAGCCGGTAACTTTTGCCTACCTCTGGTTTATCAAGGACGCACATGTCGCTTCTTAAAATCGCCTCCGTGGCTTGCCTGGCCCTGACCCTGGGCGCCTGCCAAAGCCTGTTTCAACCCAGCTATCAAAAGCCCCTGCAAAGCACCAGCGACAAGTCGGAACAGATCAAGCCCGGCTGCAGCAATCAGGATTGCCCGCTGGTGAACATCGACACCGTGCACTTCGCCGACGAGCCGCAGCTGGATGCGCTGATTGAAAAGCGCCTGCTGCAGATGACCCGCACCACTGCGGACCAGGCCGTGCCAGCAACACTGAGCGCCTATCGGGAGAAATTCCTGCGCGAGGCCGACAGCCGCAACAGCATGTACCTGCAAGCCAAGGTACGCGAACAGCATGACGGCCTGGTGATCATCGAACTGGCCAGCTACCTGGACACCGGCGGCGCCCACGGCACGCCCGGCCGCGGCTTCATCAACTACTCGCGCGAGCTGCACAAGGAACTGACCCTGTCCGACATGCTGCGCCCGGGCCAGGAAGCCGCGTTCTGGAAGGCCGCCCAGGTGGCCCACAACAGCTGGCTGATCAGCACCAAGCTGGACCAGGAGCCAGAGTTCATCAAGAGCTGGCCGTTCCAGAAAACCCCGAACGTGGCGCTGACCTACGGCGGCGTGATCCTCAAGTACAACGTGTCGGTGATCGCGCCTTACGCGCTGGGCCACATCGAACTGAAGATCCCTTACAACCGCCTGAACGGCATTCTCAAGCCCGAGCTGTTTCCTGGCCGTAGCTGAAGGCCCGCCCCAGCAGCCCTTGCAGCAGCCCTGCCAGCACCAGTGACGGCAGGGTTGCGCCAACGTCCGGATAGAGGTTGGCCAGCAGGTGGTAGGTGCTGACCCCACCCAGCCAGGCCAGCAACGCCGGCCAGCGCAAACCTACCGACGACACCTGGGCACTGCGCTTGCGCAGGATGAAGTGATCCACCAGCACCACGCCGAACAGCGGCGCGAACACCGAGCCGATCAGCAGCAGGAAGTTCTGATACTGGGCCAACGGCGCCAGGCAGGCGATCAGGGTGCAGAGCACACCAATGGCCAGGGCCAGGTGCTCGACTTTCAGGCGCAGCAGAATGCCGCTGGAGACCGCGGCCGAATGGATATCGGCAAAGGCATTTTCCGACTCGTCCAGCAGGATCAGCAACAGCGGAATCCCCAGGCCAGCGCCGGCCAAAGCCAGCAGCAGCGCATTGACTTCGCCGCTCGGCGCAAAGGCCAGGGTGTAGGCCACGCCCAGGCTCATCAGCCACAGGTTGCCGATAAAGAACCCCAGCGCCGTACCGCCAAACACATTGCGCGCACGCTTGCCGAACCTTGAGTAGTCGGCGATCAGCGGCAGCCACGACAACGGCATGGCGATCGCGATATCGAACCCCACGCCGAGCGGCATGGAGCCGTCGCCGGCCTGGGCCCAGAGCGCGGCAAGGTCGGCCTTGGCGAACAGGTTCCAGGTCAGCCACAGGCAGGCCGCCAACAGCAGCCAGATGCCCCATTTGCGCAGGACCTTGCGCACGAAAGTCAGCGGCCCGCTGACCGCGAGCACGGTCGCCAGCGCGCCGAAAAACAGAGTCCAGAGCAAAGGGCTGGCCAGCAGGCTGCCTTCGCTGAACGCACGAGTACCCAACAAGCTGGCGGCATCGCGCATGACGATGATCTCGAACGAACCCCAGCCCACCAGTTGCAGCAGGTTGAGCAACGCCGGCAGGCTCGCGCCGCGAGTGCCGAGGCTGAGCTTGAGCGCCGCCATGGACGACAGGCCGGTATCGCTGCCGATCACCCCGACCGCCGCGAGCAGCAAGACGCCGACCGCCGTGCCGAGAAAAATCGCCAGCAAGGCACCGGACAGGCCCAGGCCAGGCGCGAGCAGCGCGCCGGTCTGCAACACCATCAGGCCGATGCCGAGGGAAAACCACAGGGAAAACAGATCGCGCGCGCCGAATACACGCCTGTCGGCGGGGACCGCAGTGTCTGGTGAATAAGTGTTCAAGACGGTTATCTCGGGGGGAGGGAAAGGGGCGCTAGCTGCAAGCCTCAAGCTGCAAGAAAAAGCAGGACCGCTGTGCCTTTAACTTACAGCTTGAAGCTTGCAACTTGTCGCTTAAACCTTCTTGTACAACTGGCTACCTTCCTGCTTGAAGCGCTCGGCCTGCTCCGCCAGGCCCTTGGCGACCTCCACGTCCACCGCCTCGATGCGCTGGTTGGCCGCGTACTCGCGGACCTCCTGGGTGATCTTCATCGAGCAGAACTTCGGCCCGCACATGGAGCAGAAGTGCGCGACCTTGGCCGAATCCTTGGGCAGGGTCTCGTCGTGGTAGGCGCGTGCGGTGTCCGGGTCGAGGCCGAGGTTGAACTGGTCTTCCCAGCGGAACTCGAAGCGCGCCTTGGACAGTGCGTTGTCACGGATCTGCGCGCCCGGGTGACCCTTGGCAAGGTCGGCGGCATGCGCGGCGATCTTGTAGGTGATGATCCCGGTCTTCACGTCATCCTTGTTCGGCAGGCCCAGGTGCTCCTTCGGCGTCACGTAGCAGAGCATGGCGCAGCCGAACCAGCCGATCATCGCCGCACCGATACCGGAGGTGATGTGGTCGTAGCCCGGCGCGATGTCGGTGGTCAGCGGGCCGAGGGTGTAGAACGGCGCCTCGTCGCAGCATTCCAGCTGCTTGTCCATGTTCTCCTTGATCAGCTGCATCGGCACGTGGCCCGGGCCTTCGATCATGCACTGCACGTCATGCTTCCAGGCGATCTTGGTCAGCTCGCCGAGGGTCTCCAGTTCGCCGAACTGCGCTTCGTCGTTGGCGTCGGCGATCGAGCCCGGACGCAGGCCGTCGCCCAGCGAGAAGCTGACGTCGTAGGCCTTCATGATTTCGCAGATTTCGTCGAAGTGGGTGTAGAGGAAGTTTTCCTTGTGGTGCGCCAGACACCACTTGGCCATGATCGAACCGCCGCGGGAGACGATGCCGGTCACGCGCTTGGCGGTCAGCGGCACATAACGCAGCAGCACACCGGCGTGGATGGTGAAGTAGTCGACGCCCTGCTCCGCCTGCTCGATCAGGGTGTCGCGGAACAGCTCCCAGGTCAGGTCTTCGGCCACGCCGTTGACCTTCTCCAGCGCCTGGTAGATCGGCACGGTACCGATCGGCACCGGCGAGTTGCGGATGATCCACTCGCGGGTTTCGTGGATGTGCTTGCCCGTGGACAGGTCCATGACGGTGTCCGAACCCCAGCGGATGCCCCAGGTCAGCTTCGCCACTTCTTCTTCGATGGACGAACCCAGGGCGCTGTTGCCGATGTTGCCGTTGATCTTCACCAGGAAGTTGCGGCCGATGATCATCGGTTCCAGTTCGACGTGGTTGATGTTGGCCGGAATGATCGCGCGACCGCGGGCGATTTCCTCACGGACGAACTCGGGGGTGATTTCTTTCGGGATGCTGGCGCCGAAGCTGTGGCCGGCGTGCTGCTGATCGAGCAGACCCGCGGCGCGAGCCTCTTGCAGCTTCATGTTTTCGCGGATGGCGACGTATTCCATCTCGGCGGTGATGATGCCCTTGCGCGCATAGTGCATCTGGCTGACGTTGGCCCCGGCCTTGGCCCGACGCGGGTTGTTGACGTGGGCGAAGCGCAGCTTGGTCAGCTCGGGATCGGCGAGGCGCTGCTGGCCGAAGTTGGAGCTCAGGCCGGGCAGGCGCTCGGTGTCGCCACGGTCGTCGATCCAGGCCGAGCGCACATCGCCCAGGCCTTTGCGCACGTCGATCACCACGTTGGGGTCGGTGTAGGGGCCGGAGGTGTCATAGACGGTGACGGGCGCGTTGATCTCGCCGCCGAAGTCGGTCGGGGTCACGTCGAGGCTGATCTCGCGCATCGGCACGCGGATGTCCGGGCGCGAACCCTGGACATAGATTTTTTGCGAGCGGGTAAAGGGCTGAACCGACTGCTCATCGACCTTGGCCGATTCACTCAGGTGCGTAGCGTTTTTTAATTTTGTAGTCATCACAGGCTCTCCAGACAGCATCCAGGCAGTGGATTTTTGTCGGAGCGAACCTGTAACGAACGGACGCAGCCATAGCTGGAGCCAGGGGCGAAAACCAGCTGGTGCAGTGCTTGGTGCTCGAGGGGTGTTCGATTGTCGAACAACATCCCGGACGAAGCACAAGAGGACTCGCCGGGTGACGAGAAATCTTGTTCCCTACGCAGGCGCTAACCTGATCAGGTTCAACGGGATCCGGATTATCCGATCTCAGCCTCATAGCAAGGCACCCCGACAAGAACCCGGCCAGTCTAGACAAAGCCGGCACAGAACGCCAACACCACGGCAAACAGCGTGATGAATGGCGTAAATGCAGGATTGTTGCCCTTCGCAGGCGCATCTACACTCGCTGGGTTGCGTCGAACCTTGACGCTGCACAGGCCGAGACTTAGCCTTGGCGCCAGAATTATCCTCGTAATATCAACTCTAGGGATCGCCGAATGCTGCGCAAACTCTCACTGGCCATCGCCGTGTCTTGTGCGTCCAATGGAATGGCCTGGGCAGCAGAAGCGCCCTTGACCACGAAAACCGATCTGGTCAGCGTCTACCAGGAAGCCGTGGACAACAACGCCGACCTCGCCGCCGCCCGCGCCGATTACGACGCACGCAAGGAAGTGGTGCCACAGGCTCGCGCCGGTTTGCTGCCCAACCTCTCGGCCGGTGCCGACCTGAACAACACCCGGACCAAGTTCGACGAACCCTCGATGACCGCCACCCGCAGCGGCACCGTGTATCAGGCGACCCTGGCCCAGCCGATTTTCCGCGCCGACCGCTGGTTCCAGCTGCAAGCGGCCAAGGACGTCAACGAGCAAGCCGCGCTGGAGCTCTCGGCCACCGAACAGAACCTGATCCTGCAAAGCGCTGAGAGTTATTTCTCGGTGCTGCGCGCCCAGGACAACCTGGCCTCGACCAAGGCCGAGGAAGCCGCCTTCAAGCGTCAGTTGGACCAGTCCAACGAGCGTTTCGACGTCGGCCTGTCGGACAAGACCGACGTCCTGCAATCCCAGGCCAGCTACGACACCGCGCGGGCCAACCGGATCCTCGCCCAGCGCCAGGTGGATGACGCGTTCGAAGCCCTGATCACCCTGACCAACCGTCAGTACAACTCGATCCAGGGCATCGTCCACAGCCTACCGGTGCTGGCGCCGACCCCGAATGACGCCAAGGCCTGGGTCGATACCGCGGCCAAGCAGAACCTCAACCTGCTGGCCAGCAACTACGCGGTCAGCGCCGCCGAGGAAACCCTCAAGCAGCGCAAGGCCGGCCACGCCCCGACCCTCGACGCGGTGGCGCAGTACAAGAAAGGCGACAACGACGCCCTCGGCTTCAGCAACCCGGCCCCACTGGGCCAGCGTTACGGCAGTGACGTCGAACAACGCAGCATCGGCCTGCAACTGAGCATTCCGATCTACAGCGGCGGCCTGACCAGCTCCCAGGTCCGCGAGTCCTACTCGCGCCTGAACCAGAGCGAACAGCGCCGTGAGGCCCTGCGCCGCCAGGTGGTGGAGAACACCCGCAACCTGCACCGCGCGGTGAACACCGATGTCGAGCAGGTCCAGGCCCGGCGCCAGTCGATCATCTCCAACCAGAGCGCCGTGGAAGCCACGGAAATCGGTTATCAGGTCGGTACGCGCAATATCGTCGACGTGCTCGATGCCCAGCGCCAGCTGTACACCTCGGTGCGCAACTACAACAACAGCCGCTACGACTACATCCTCGACAACCTGCGCCTCAAGCAAGCCGCCGGCACCCTCAACCCGGGCGACCTGCAGGACCTGTCGCGCTACCTGAAAGCCGACTACAACCCGGACCGCGACTTCCTGCCGCCGGACCTGGCCAAGGCCGCGGCGGAACAGCTCAAGGCCCGGCCGAGCCAGTAATTTGTAGCCACTGCCGCAGGCTGCGATCGACCGGAACGGTCGTAAAAAAGGCCACCGCCATTCAACTGAATCGCGGTGGCCTTTTTGCCTGTCCTTCGGACAGGATCGCAGCCTGCGGCAGCGGCTACAGCAAACGGCCCAACCCGTCGAGCAGACGCTGCAGGGCGCCCTGATTGCTGCGCATCACCCGCAGCCCGGCATCGGCCATCTTCTGCGCATCCCGGGGCAACTCGAACAGGCGCTGCACCGCCACCGCCAGGCCATGGGCATCGTCCACTTCCTGCAGGGCGCCCGCCTCGCGCAGCATTGTCGCGATCTCCAGGAAGTTGAACAGGTGCGGCCCGCTCAGCACCGGCTTGGCCAGGGCCGCCGGCTCCAGCAGGTTGTGGCCGCCATTGGGCACCAGGCTGCCGCCGACAAAGGCGCTGTCCGCCAGGGCATAAAGAAACAGCAGCTCGCCCATGGTGTCGCCCAGCAGCACCGAGGTTCTGGCGCTGACCGGCTCGGCGCTGGAGCGGCGAATAGTCGCGAAGCCCTGCTGCCGGCATAGCTCGAACACCGAATTGAACCGCTCCGGATGACGCGGCACCAGGATCAGCAAGGCATCCGGGTGGCTGGCCAGCAGTTGGCGATGGGCATCCAGCACCACGGCGTCTTCGCCTTCATGGGTACTGGCGGCGATCCACACCGGGCGTTCGCTGGCTTGCCATTGCTGGCGCAGCTCGCTGGCGCGCTCCAGCAGTTGCGGGTCGATGCTCAGGTCGAATTTGATCGAACCCGTCACCTCGACTGTTTCCGGCCGCGCCCCCAGCTGGCGAAAACGCTCGGCCTCGGCTTCGGTCTGCACCGCGAACAGGCTCATTTGCGCGAGCATCGGCGCGGTCAGTTTGTTGAATCGGCCATAACCTCGGGCCGAACGCTCCGACAACCGCCCGTTGGCCAGCGCCACGGGAATCCCGCGCTTGGCGCACTGGTGAATGTGATTGGGCCACAGCTCGGTTTCCATGATCACCGCCAGCTTCGGCCGGACCCGATCGAGAAAACGCGCGGCGGCGCAAGGCAGGTCGTAAGGCAGGTAGCAGTGCTGGATGCGTGGCTCGTTGGCGAACAGCGCCTGGATACGCTCCGAACCGGTGGGGGTCATGCAGGTGACCGTGATCGGCAGCTGTGGATAACGCGCCAGCAAGGCACGGATCATCGGCGCGGCGGCAATGCTTTCGCCCACCGACACCGCGTGCACCCAGATCCCGCCCGGCTGCATCGCCGGCAGCCCCCAGGAAAAACGTTCGCCAACCCGCCTGGCATAAGCCGGCGCCTTGCGCGCCCGCAGCCACAGACGAATCGCCACCAATGGCAGCCCCAGGTAAAACAGCGCGGTGTAGAGAGTTCTATTCATGGCGGCGGAGTTTATCGGCTTTTTCAGCCAATCGCCCGCAAGTGCACGGCAAAACGCTCCGCCAGCCAATGCGCCGCCGGCCCCAGGGGTTCATCGCGGCGCCAGACCAGTTCCACCACCAGCGCCGGCGGGGTCCACTCGCTGGCCAACTCGACCATCTGGTTCTGATAGGCCGGGTACTGCACCACATGCCTTGGCAGCCAGGCCCAGCCCAGGCCGCGCATCAGCAATTCGGCCATCGCATAGAAGCTGTCGGCGCGCCAGACTTGCGGGCTGAGCTGCTCGCCACTGGGGTAAGTGCTCAACTGCGGGGAAATCAGCAACTGCCGATGACGCCCCAGTTGCTGACGATCCACCTGTTTCTCGCCGGCCAGCGGATGCCCGACCGCGCACACCGTGACCATCTCGACGCTGCCCAGGGCCCGCCGTTCGAGGGCCTCGGACATCTGTTCATGGTGGAACAGCAAACCGAGGTCGGCCCGACGCTCCAGCAGTTTGCGCGCCACGTCACCCTGGGCGCTGCTGGCCAGCTGGACCTCAAGACTGGGAAAGCGCTCGGACAACGCCTCAAGGCTATCGAGCACCGGCTGGAAAGGCATCGCCTCGTCCAGCGCCAGCCGCAAGCGCGCCTCCTCACCCCGCATCAACGCCAGCGCCCGTCCGTTCAAGCGTTCGCACTGGCGCAGCACTTCCCGCGCCTCCGCGAGCAAGGCACGCCCCGCCTCGGTGAGTTTGGGCTGGCGACCGCTGCTGCGCTCGAACAAGAGCACGCCGAGATCGGCCTCGAGCAGCGCAATCGCGCTGCTGACCGCCGATTGCGCCTTGTGTTGGTCACGGGCCACCGCGGAAAACGAACGCTGCTCGGCGACGCTGACGAACAGCCGCATCTGCTCCAGATTCCACTGCACATTCATGAGCCAACCCATCTTCAAAACAGATAGGTAATGACTTTACCCCATCTGCACAATCTCTAGAATGCCGACCTCATCAAGCAAGCCCAAACACGAGGACTCTCCCATGAACGCTTACACCTACCTGGCCATCGCCATCTGCGCCGAAGTGATCGCCACTGTTTCGATGAAAGCGGTCAAAGGCCTGAGCACTCCCCTGCCGCTGCTGCTGATCATCGTCGGTTACGGCGTGGCCTTCTGGATGCTGACCCTGGTGGTGCGCACCGTGCCGGTGGGCGTGGCTTACGCAGTCTGGGCCGGCATGGGCATTGTCATGGTCAGCGTGGCTGCGCTGTTTCTCTACGGGCAGAAACTGGATATCCCGGCGATGCTCGGCATGGCCCTGATCGTCCTGGGCGTGGTGGTGATCCAGCTGTTTTCGAAGACTGCCGGGCATTAAAAAAGCAGCGGCAAGCGGCAAGCTTCAAGCGGCAAGAGAGCGTCACGCTTGCAGCTTGAAGCTTGAGGCTTGAAACTTGCGCCTTCGATTTGTTCTCCGAGGTCGCTGCATGCCATCCGTTATTTCCACCGACGTGCTGATTGTCGGCGCCGGAGTCGCCGGCCTCTGGCTGAACGCCCGCCTGCGTCGCCAGGGCTTTTCCACTGTGCTGGTGGAGAGCGCCAGCCTCGGCGGCGGACAAAGCGTCAAGTCTCAGGGAATCATTCACGGCGGCGCCAAATATGCCCTGCACGGCGCCCTGACCGGCGCCTCGGAAGCCATCGCCGACATGCCGCGCCGCTGGCGCGAGGCCCTGGCCGGCAACGGCGAGCTGGACCTGTCCGGCGTGCGCCTGCTGTCCGAAGCCCACTATCTGTGGTCCCCCGGCACCCTGGCCGGCAACCTCACCAGCTTTTTCGCCAGCAAGGCGGTGCGTGGCCGCGTCGATCAGGTCAAGGGCGACCAGTTGCCGCCGGCCCTGCAGGACCGTCGTTTCAAGGGCAAGGTCTATCGCCTGGCCGAGCTGGTGGTGGACGTGCCGAGCCTGATCGGGCGCCTGGCCGAACTGGGCGGCGATAGCCTGCTGGCCGGGCAGAAGATCGAACCGGTGTTGGAGAACGGGCAATTGCTGGGCCTGCGGGTCGATGACCGGGAAATCCGCGCGCAACGCATCGTCCTCAGCGCCGGTGCCGGCAATGCCGAACTGCTGAGCAGCCTCGGCCTGAGCCAGCCGGCCATGCAACGCCGGCCGCTGCACATGGTGATCGTCAAAGGCCCGAGCCTGAAACCGCTGTACGCCCACTGCCTGGGCGGCGGGCCAAAACCGCGCATCACCGTGACCACCCACCCGGCGGCCGACGGCCAATGGGTCTGGTACCTCGGCGGCGATATCGCCGAAGCCGAAGGCGTTGCGCGCGAGCCCGCGGCGCAGATTGCCGCTGCCCAGAAAGAACTTGGCAACCTGTTGCCATGGGTCGACCTCAGCCAGGCGCAATGGGCCACCCTGCGAGTGGATCGGGCCGAACCCGCACAATCGGGCCTGACTCGCCCGGACAACGCCTTCCTCGCCGAGCAGGACCGCCTGCTGGTCGGCTGGCCGACCAAGCTGGCCCTGGCCCCGGATTTCGCCGACCGGGTGTTCGCCGCCCTCGAGCGCGACGGCATCAAGCCAGGCCCCGCAACCCCGTTGCCGGAGCTGCCGAAACCCGCCATCGCCCAACCGGCCTGGGAGCAACTGCTGCCATGAGCCAAGCGACCCTGCACGACCTGCATCGCCCCTTCGGCAACACCGGGCTGCTGGTCTCCCCACTGGGCCTGGGCACCGTGAAACTCGGGCGCGACCAAGGGGTGAAATACCCCAGCGGCTTCCAGATTCCGGATGACAGCGAAGCCCGCATGCTGCTCAATCTGACCCGCGACCTGGGCATCAACCTGATCGATACCGCGCCAGCCTATGGCCGTAGCGAAGAACGCCTGGGCCCGCTGTTGCGCGGGCAACGCCAGGACTGGGTGATTGTCAGCAAGGTCGGCGAAGAGTTCGAAAACGGCCTGTCGCGCCACGACTTCAGTGCCGCGCATACCCGCCTGTCGGTGGAGCGCAGCCTGCAGCGTCTGGAAACCGACTTCATCGACCTGGTGCTGGTGCATTCCGACGGCAATGATCTGCACATCCTCGAGCAGTGCGAGGCGTATCAGACGCTGGCCGAGCTCAAGCAGGAAGGCAAGATCCGTGGCTTCGGCTTCTCCGGGAAAACCGTCGAAGGGGGCCTCAAGGCCCTGGAACAAGGCGACTGCGCCATGGTCACCTACAATCTGAACGAACAGAACGAGAGAGCCGTCATCGATTACGCCGCCGCCCACGGCAAGGGCATTCTGGTGAAAAAAGCCCTAGCCAGTGGCCATGTGTGCCTGAGCCCGGGGGTCGACCCGGTTCGCGCCAGCTTCGAACTGCTGTTCGATCAACCGGGCGTCGCCAGTGCTATTGTCGGGACCATCAATCCGCTGCACCTGGCCCATAATGTCGCCACTGTCGCGCAGGTGTTGCGCAAAAACTGATGCCGCCCACGCGGCCGACCCCGACGCAAGAAGGAGCCGACATGCCGCGTACGCTCATAAGAAAGAACCCCAGCAACTTCAAGACCCTGCCGCTGTTCGTCGAAGCGACGCCCGAAGGCCTCAGCTACCAGAGCGTCGGCATGCCGCTAAACTTTGCGCAGACCCTGCAGCGGCGGCGTCCGGTCACGGTGGCCGACGCCGAACGCTTCGCCCTGGAGCTGGCCAACCTCGGCGTCTCGGTCCGCCTGACCCTGCATTGGCAGAACCGCGACTATTGGGTGCTGGTCCGCCAGCGCCGACAGGACCGCGGCGATGTGGTGCTCAAGCTGATTTCCGGCTACGTCCCGGCCCATGAACTGAATCTGCCGCTGCATACCGCCATCCAGGAAATCGCCGAGGAATGCCTGCTGGAAACCCCGGAAGGCTGGCTCAGCGGACGCTTCAACGATACCTGGCTACCAGCGCCCTACTCGGCGGCCCTGCATTATCGCGAAGCCCTGCCCTTTCGCCTGACGCCGCTGTCGGGCGCGGCACGCCCGGTACGTTGCGCCAACCTGCATCTGCTGGAACGGCCGCGAGCTTATGTGCATCTGCCCACCGCGTCGCTGCAGCTGATTTATGACCTGCGCCTGGACGTGCCGAAAGAAGCCAAGTCCCTGAGCCTGTTCCATGTCGACGAACGCCTGGAGGGCGATCAACTGGTGGCGCGCCTGGATCGCAAGCGCCCGGACCTGTACCTGATGCCGCTCAAGGACGGGCAGCCGTGCGCCGAGCTCTATACGTTGAAGAAGGATCAGTTGCACCCGGCGAGTACCCGCGGCCTGTACCTGGCCGAAAGCTTCGCCCAGCAGCAGGGCTGGCTGGTGCGTGACGAGCGGATTCGCTGGAAAGACTGGCTGAAGCAGCAGGGATTGAGCGCGCCGGAGAAGGACTCCAAGCTCCAGCGCCTTACCGGCAAGGCACGGCAGATATTGCGCAAGATCGTCCCGGCCAAGGCCAGCCGGCAACGTTGATTGCCAATCCGCCCACTCCAACTTTCGCAGGAGTCGGCGGCTTGGTAGCAAGCCTTATTCGGTCTTGCGGATCTTCTCGACTATGGCCGTGGTGGAACTGTTCTCCACCAGCCCCAGCACCTTCACCGTGCCGCCATAAGCCTTGACGATATCGGCGCCGACCACCTGGTCGACCGAGTAATCCCCGCCTTTGACCAGCACATCCGGCTTGACCTGGGCCAGCAGGTTTTCCGGCGTGCCCTCGGGAAAGCTGATGACCCAATCCACCGCGCCCAGGCCGGCCAGTACCGCCATGCGCCGGTCGACGCTGTTGATCGGACGGCCAGGGCCTTTCAGGCGGCTGACCGAGGCATCGTCGTTGATCGCCACGATCAGGCGATCGCCTTGGGCCCGCGCCTGTTCGAGGTAGGTCACATGCCCGGCATGGAGGATATCGAAGCAGCCGTTGGTGAAGACGATCTTCTCTTTGTGCGCACGCGCATCGTCGATCGCCAGCAGCAGCTGGTCGAGGCTCAGCACACCACGCTCGGAACCTTCTTCACGCTGGATCGCGCGACGCAGTTCCGGTGCGCTGATGGCCGCGGTACCCAGCTTGCCGACCACGATGCCGGCAGCCAGGTTGGCCAGGGCCACCGCGTGCGGCAGCTCTTCGCCCGCCGCGATTGCCGCCGCCAGGGTGGAAATCACCGTATCGCCGGCACCGGTCACATCGAACACTTCACGGGCCCGGGCTGGCAGGTGCAGCGCCGGGTGATCGGGACGCAGCAGGGTCATGCCGTGCTCGCCTCGGGTCACCAGCAAGGCACCCAGCTCCAGGTCGTGCATCAGCTTCGCGCCTTTGCTGACCAGGTCGTGCTCGTCGACGCAACCGCCGACTATGGTTTCGAACTCGCTGAGGTTCGGGGTGATCAGGCTGGCGCCGCGGTAAATCGAAAAGTCCTTGCCTTTCGGGTCCGCCAATACCGGGATGCCACGGGCACGCGCGGCCTGGATCAGCGCCTGATGGTTCTTCAGGGCACCCTTGCCATAGTCGGACAACACCAGCACCTTGATGCCGTCCAGCAACTGGTCGACTTCAGCGCCCAACGCCAGGGCGTCGGTGGCGAAAGGTTCTTCGAAATCGATACGCAGCAATTGCTGGTGCCGACTCATGACCCGCAGCTTGACGATGGTCGGCTGATGGGCAATGCGCTGGAACAAGGCGCGGACGCCCGCCCCTTCAAGACTGTTGGAGAGACTGTCGGCAGCCTCGTCGTCACCGGTGACGCCGACCAGCGAGGCCGGTGCGCCGAGCGCGGCAATGTTCAAGGCAACGTTCGCGGCACCGCCCGGGCGGTCCTCGATTTGCTCGACCTTGACCACCGGTACCGGCGCCTCAGGGGAAATCCGTGAGGTACCACCATGCCAGTAACGGTCGAGCATGACATCGCCGACCACCAAGACAGGGGCTTGATCGAATCGCGGCATGGACAACTTCATGGAGCAACCCACATACAAAATGAACAGGGGCGCGATATTAACACAGGGTGAACGCTGCCTAGTTCTACCGCTGCACGAGTATTCGCGATCGCGCCAAACTGTTCATTTATTGAGCAAAAGCGCCATGAGCCGGTCTGTCGCACAGGCCAGCCCGACCGTTTCGGTATCGATCTCGCAGTCGGGATAAAGCGGCGCTTCGTAGGGGCTGTCGAGCCCGGTGAAGTCCCGGATACGCCCTGCGCTTGCCGCCTGATACAGGCCCTTGGGGTCGCGTCGGGCACAGGCAGCGAACGATGTACTCACGTACACCTCGAGAAAATCCCCCTCTGCGAACAAGGCCCGGGCAGCGGCGCGCTCCGCGCGAAACGGTGAAATTGCCGAAACGATCACGATCAACCCCGCCTCCACCATCAACCTCGCCACCTCGGCCAGGCGCCGGATGTTCTCCTTGCGCGCCTCGGCGCCCATGCCCAGGTCACGACACAGGCCGCCGCGCACGTTATCGCCATCAAGGACAAAGGTATGCAGGCCCTGCCCGTTCAACCGCAACTCCAGCAGATTGGCCAGAGTCGACTTGCCAGCGCCGGACAAACCGGTCAGCCAGATGCAACACGGACGCTGCTGCTTGAGCGCCGCCCGCTCGACCGCGGTCAGGGACAGGCTGCAGGGGTGGATATCCGGTCGCGGGCAATGCGCCGGCAGGGGGTCATTCATAGCCGAGCATCTCGTAGTCGCGCTGGTACGCCCGACGCACCAGCCGCCGGGTACGCACCGAACAGAAGTCCCGGGCAGGCTTCTGGTGCCGTTGCCGCGATTCATTGAGGTACGGCAGGGATTTGCTCACCCCCAGGTGCTCGCTGAGCAACTGATAGTCGCGCTGCAGGTGCTCCTGATAACCGATGAAGTCCATGTCCAGGCGCCCCATGGAATCCACCAGGAAGTCGGTCTGCGGAGCGAAATGCAGCTGTTTGTGGATATTTTCCGGGTGCAGCCAGCGGCCGACAAAATCGTCGAAATCACGATAGTGGCTGACCAGCCGCTGGGCGGCCTGGTCGCGGCGACTGAGTTCGTTGCCACGCAGGAAGGCATAGGCCGAATAGGCTCGTTCCAGGGGATCGCGGACCACGGCGAACTTGAAGCTGCCGGCGAACTGCTGGGGAAACTGTTGCTCGTACCAGTACAGAGGCAGGTGGCCTGGCGTCCAGCCATCGAACAATGCCGAACACAGGCTGCTGCCCGCGCACTTGGGCACATGGATGAACACACAACCGTGCTGACGGAACGGCTCCGGAAAACGGACGTTGGCGGACATGACCTTGTTCACCACCTGCCGGTCCACCACAGACAGGCGCCCAAGCAAGAAGGCCCGTTGCGACTTGGGCAATAACTTCCACAGATAACGTTGCAGCATTCCAGTACCCGCGCGACGGGGTTGGCCCCCTCGATTCAGTCGACGATTGAGGCTGGAACCATAACAAGCACGAGACGCGGAATTATTTAGGCTTGGTCAAGACTGTAAGGGGCGGGATACAAAGACCGGCCGGCGCATTGCACGCCGGGGTCGTTCCAGGATGGGCAGTGCCCACCCTGAAGCTCGGTCAGGCAATGCCTTCGGACGCAGGCTCGTCCAGGCCCATGGCATGCAGGCGCGAGTAGTAGCCGTTCTGCGCCAGCAGGTCGACATGGGTGCCGCGCTCGACGATCCGCCCCTGGTCCATGACCAGAATCAGGTCGGCCTTCTCGATGGTCGACAGGCGGTGTGCGATCACCAGGGTGGTGCGCCCCTTCATCACCTTGTCCAGGGCCGCCTGGATATGCCGCTCGGACTCGGTATCCAGGGCCGAGGTGGCTTCGTCGAGAATCAGCAACGGCGCATTTTTCAACAGGGCCCGGGCAATCGCCAGGCGCTGGCGCTGACCGCCGGAGAGCAGCACGCCGTTCTCGCCGACCTGGGTGTCCAGGCCTTCGGGCAGCTGCGAAATGAAATCCATGGCATAGGCATCCGCCGCCGCCTTCTCGATATCTTCCCGCGGCGCCCCGGCCAGATCGCCATAAGCAATGTTGGCGGCCACGCTGTCGTTGAACAGGGTCACATGCTGGGTCACCTGGGCCACATGCCGGCGCAGGTTGCGCAGACGGTAATCCTCGATCTCCACGTCATCGAGGAGAATCTGCCCCGTCTCATGGTGATAGAAGCGTGGAATCAGGCTGGCCAGGGTCGACTTGCCGCTGCCGGAGCGGCCGACCAGCGCGATCATCTGCCCGGGAGCCGCGGAGAAACTGATGTCCTTCAGCACTTCACGGTCGGTGCCCGGATAGGTGAAGCTCAGGTTGCGCACGTCCAGGCGACCCTCGATGCGCTCACGCTCGACCTGGCCCCGATCGACCTCAGGCTCGACGTCCAGCTGTTCGAAGATGCTTTCCGCGCCCGCCACGCCTTTCTGGATGGTCGAACTGACTTCCGAGAGCTGGCGAATCGGCTTGGGCAGCAGGCCCGCCGCGGTGATGTAGGCCACCAGGTCGCCCGCGGTGGCATCGCCACGCAGGAACAGCACCAGGAACATCAGCACCGCCATGGCGGAGTAGATCACCAACTGCAGCATCGGCGTGTAGACCGCACCAGTCTTGGTCATGCGCAGCTGCTTGTCGGTGTTGCTCTGGCTGGCGTCGACGAAACGCTGCTGCTCGTAGCTTTCGCCACCGAAGCTGCGCACCACGCGATAGCCTTGAATGGTCTCGGAGGCCACGTGGGTCACATCGCCCATCGCCACCTGGATCTTCTTGCTCTGCTTGCGGAATTTCTTGCTGGTGCTGCCGACCATGACCGCAATCAACGGCAGGATCGCCAGCATCACCAGGGTCAGCTTCCAGTTCATCCACAACAGGTAGACGAACAGGAACACCACCGTCAGGCCTTCACGAATCACTACCTTGATGGCGTCGGTGGCGGCACCGGTGACCATGGTGACGTTGAAGGTGATGCGGGAAATCAGATGCCCGGAGTTGTGGGTGTCGAAGTAGCGGTTCGGCAGCACCAGCAGCTTGTTGAACAGTTCGACCCGCAGGTCATGCACCAGCCCCAGGGAAACCTTCGCCAGGTAGTAGTTGCCGAGGAAGGAGCCGAGCCCCTGCCAGGCCGCGATCAGGATGATCAGCAGCGGTACCGCCATCAATAGCTGCAAGTCGCGCAGATAGGGAACGTTGGGGAAGAGCACCGCTTCGGGATTGCTCAAGCCGTCGACGAAATATTTGAGAATGCCCGCCAGCATCGGCTGGGTGGAGGCAAATATCACGAAGCCCACGATACTCAGCAGGAAAATGCCAATGTAGGGTTTTACATACCCCAACAGCCGAAAATAGATTTTCAGGCTGGAGTCCTGTTCCGCTTTACGCGGTGCGTCACTCATCGTCGAGCTCACTGTTTAGGAGGAACGCGGGATTTTATCACAGCCTGTGTGACTGCCCCGCGCCCAGACCAAAACAGTAGCCAGACCGATCGGCAGCCAACTGATGAACCATTCGGCGCGAGGGGTTCCGGTCAGGCTGGCGGCATCGAACTGCATGGCCAGGAAGGAGAACAGCCAGATGCCGATGACGCCCCGGCCATAGAGCGTTTCACGGGCGCGCCAGGCTTCGCGCAGCGCTGCAAACCAGGCCACGACCCAGAGCAAGAGCCCGGGGATCCCCAGTTCGATGGCAATGTGGCTGAACAGGTTATGGGCATGATCGAAAGCCTGCCCTTCGGCATGCACGCTATAGCCTGAACCCAGGCCGAGGCCTGTCCATGGATGTTCGGCGATCATCTGCAGGCTGGCCATCAGGATCTGCGGGCGAAAGGAAACGCCACGCGCCAGGACCAAAGGCTCGAGAAACCAGAACGCCGACATTGCCAGCAACAATGCTGCCGCCGCGAAAATTCGGCTGAGTCGGTCACGGCACCAGATCGGCATCGCCAGCACGGTCAGGAACAGGGCCAGGGCAGCACCGCGGCTCTGGCAGAGCACGACAAACCCACCGAGCACCGCCAACGCCACCAGCCACACCGTTTGAAGGGCGCGAGTACGCGGCACCCAGTGCAGCAGCCAGATGGCGGCCAGGCCGATGACATAACCACCCAGGATCGGATGCGCCAGCTCACCCAATCCCACAAGGCGTGCCCACCAGACATTTCCGTTGATCCAGTAGAACTGGATGATGGCCATCAGCGCCGTCACCGCCAGCCCCAGTCCGCCCCACTGCATGACGCGAATCACCCGCTCAGTCCGGGCACTGGCGAAAACCGGGAAGAACAGCAGGAACACTACGATGTACAGCAGGCGCTTGGCCTCACGCGATGGGTCCGCCGCCTGCGTCCATAGCAGGCTGACCAGCCCCCATACCGCCAACCCCAGCAACGCCAGGCCAAGCCAGCGTTGGGCATGCCACCATTCAACCAGGCGTTGACGCGCGGGCCAGGCCAGAATCATCGCCGGCAACCACAAAAAGGCCACCAGCCCCTGTTGGTAGAGCTTGTTGGTGGGCGCCAGTGCGATGGCCAGCAAAAACCATAGCAACCCGATTGTCATCCATACTTGCGCCCAACGTGTGGCCTGCATCTACTCGCTCCTAAATGATTCACCAGCCAACCCGGCATGGTTAAAACAGCAACTTTTCGGCATCATTGCCCGCCACTGTGCCCGCCACTTCGACAAGGCTTCCTACGATGCAATGCTCCCGGCTTCCCCAAGCCACTTTGAATCAGATGATTGAAGGCGCCAGAATTCTGGAGGCCGACAGTTACGGCCCGAAAGTCTACCTGTTGCAGGATGGGAATATTCTGAAACTGTTTCGGCGCAAGCGTCTTTTTTCATCCGCCCTGTTTCGGCCCTATTCGAGGCGCTTCATCGACAACGCCGCGCGCCTGGAACAACTCGGCGTTCCCACGCTGCAGGTTCTGGACTTCTACCGCCTGGAACAACCCGGCATGACCGCGGTGCTCTACCGACCGCTGCCAGGCGAAACCCTGCGTCAGGTCGCCAGCAAGGAAGGCTTCGACTGGCAACAGACCTTGCCGGCCCTGGTCGAGCTGATTCGCAGCCTGCACAACTCGGGGATCTACTTTCGCTCGCTGCACCTGGGCAACATCGTCATCACCCCAGATAACCGCTTCGGCCTGATCGATGTGGCCGACATGCGTTTTTTCCGCGGACCATTGCCGCGCCATCTGGTCAAACGCAACCTGCAACACTTCGCCCGTTATATTGCCCGGGAGAAGCTGAACGGGAGCTTTCCGATACAAGCGCTGGAACAGGCCCTACTTTCGGCATGACAGCAGGGAGGTAGCGGCCTGGCTGAAGCGTTGCCAGGCCAGGTCGGGGGCCAGAGCAGCATACTGATCCGCCGCGATGCTCTGGACGGGCAGGCCGAGGGCCTGAAAAATGGCCTCCTGCCAGGCGTCGATATCATTCACCGGCGCATAACGCCCGGTTTCAGCCAACTGCTCACGGAACACTGGCAAATCGCTGGTCAATACCGGCACACCGGACATCACGGCTTCCTGCAGGATCAACCCCAGGCCCTCGTCCAGCGACGGGATGGCCACCCAGTCGAATGCCTTGTAAAGCATTGCCGCATGCTTCAGATGTCCAGGCAGCGAAACCCTGTCCTGCAGGCCCAGCTGGTTGATGCGGGCCTCGAGCGCTGTACGATTCGAGCCCTCGCCGATAATCACCAGACGCATCTCCGGCCGGCTCGCCAAGGCCTTGGCGAAAGCCTCCAGCAGACAAGCAAAACCTTTATCGTCCACCAGACGGCCGACCGCGCCGAATACCGGAACATCGTCCACGGGCAGGCCGAGGGTGGCCCGGGCCTCGGCACGCGGCAGCAGCCTTGCATTGAACTCCTGCGGGTCGAACGCGCTGCGCAAGGCCGTCACTGGCATCTGCAAATCGTATTCGAGGGAAGACGCCAGGGTCTGCGAAACGGCCGCGAGCGTCAGCTGCGAGGCGGGGAACTGCCGGAACAGCTGCTGATCCTTGCGGTGCAAGCGCGTGGAGCCGTGGATCACCACCACCGCACGCATGTGCGGCAATGACTTGAGGACCGGCAACAAGGTACGCGCCACCCCCAGGCCATCGAGCAACAGCACCTGGGCATCAGTCTCCTGCAGAGCCTTGCGAAAGCGGGCCCGCAGCCAGGGTTTGAGCAAGCGCCAGAAATGCTTGCCCTTCAGGCGCACCGACGACAGGTTCCACTCCCGGCATTCCCCCACTTCGGCAACGCATCCGGTGGACGAGCCTTGCAGCAGCCAGGTCTTGACCACAGTGCCTGGCTCGGCCTGAGAGAGGATCTGCTGGTGAACCTTGTGAACGGAGGCAAATGCACTGCCGCCTGCCCACATGACGTTGAGAATGCTCATTGGGCACATAGCCCTTTCGCGGTATTCGGGTAAGTGAAACCGGTAGAACTAATTGATAAACCAGCCAATACCGACTCCAACCAACAGGACTAGAACAAGCTTGATTTGCTCGCGACGACTGCGCCGAGCCTTACGCTGCCGCTCGGCGGCAGTCTCCACATGCAGACCGAAGCCTGTATGCAGCACCGCGTCGCCTTCCAGGCTGACAGCCGTCAGGTTCAGCTCAGCATAGCGCTTGGACAGCGCTTTCTCGCCTCCGTGCCCGGCGAAAGGCGCGCACAGTCGATACTCTGCCATCCGGCGCAAGCCCGGGTTCAGGGAGAAACTCTGCCACTCGGGTTTATCGGAGATCAGCGGATAACAAGGCACACCACCGATCAACTCGCGGGCCCCCAAGTGGATGTAGGGACTATGGACTCGCAGGTCGTGGGCATAACTGCGCAACCAGACCTGCAGGATGTCCGGGCGCTGCTCGAGAATCGCTTTCGAATCCTCGACAAAACCCGGGCGATAGAACTCCCAATCGTCTTCGCAATGGAAGATATAGGGGGTCTTGACCTGCTCGTAGGCCAGGTCGATCGACGCCAATTGCCCGAGCTTCGGCCGGTTGACGAAGAAGGTACAGTGATCTTTCCAATGGGCGGGCACCGCCGTGCGCACCCGCTCGTCGCCAGCATCTTCAGTGATGAAGACTTCGCGGATCGGCGCGCTGTTGAAGCGATCGAAACTCTCCAGCGTGAGCTTGAGCAGGTCCAGACGACCGCAACTGGTGACCACCAGGGTGATGTCACTCTCTTGACTAAACTGCACTTGATTCTCACCTACGACAAAGTGCGATCACTATTAAGGGCTCAGTGATCGCTGTCAAACACCCAGCTTCGAGCGTACGCGCTCGATAAGGCTCAAGGGTGCACGAGGCCGCAATGCGGGCTGGAGTTCCTCGACAATACGCTGCCCGATACGGGCGAAGCTGAACTGAGAGACCGCCAGATCGCGGCCGTTTCGCGCGATGCTCTGCGCCAGGGCCGGATCGGCGCGCAGCATGGCGAGTTTTTCCTGCAATTGCGGGATGTTCTGATAAAAGACCACGTTGTGCAGGTCCTGCAAGCCCAGCGCGCGGTTTTCCGCCTCACCCTGGTCGAATGCCAGCAACACACAGCCACAGGCCATGGCCTCGAAATTCTTGATCATGTATTCGCCCATGCCGACGTCGGCACTGACGAAAAAGCGGATACGGTTGAGGGTGTCGCAATACTCTTCGCCCGACTTGGTCCGCGTCACCACCAGGGGCTCGACCTGGCCAAGTTCGTCGAGCAGCGCCTTGCGCCCGCTGTAGGCCACGCTGTTGGTGCTGCCGACGAATGCCAGTTCGATATCCCGCTCGCGGCCCTGATCCTGCAGCAGGGTCTGGTCGTAGCCCTTGGGCACGAATACCGCGTCGAAACCTTCCTGGCGCAAGCGCTCGCTGACCATGAACCCCGAGCTGATCACCCGTGCCCACGGCAGGCGGCGGTAGTGCGCGCTGAACTTGCCGGTGTACTTGCAAGGGATGTAGTTCTGGTAGGCGTCGTGCTCGAGGATCACCAGATTGGGAATGCTACGGATGAAACTCGCCTGGCGGATTTCCTGCTTGAAACGCAGGAAGAACACGATACGGTCGTAGCGCGATACATCCACCTCACGGCGGAAATAGCCACGCAGGTTGCGCTGCTCGTCGCTGCTCAACCACCGCAGGTCGCATTCGCAATGAGCGGCAACGCCTTCGTACAGGCGGTCCAGAATGGCCCGCTGTTCTTTCTGCACCAGAAATAGAACCTTCATCATCTTCCTTGCAGCCGTGAGCAACCGGACAAAAGAGCGAAACTACCCTGGCCGACAGGCAAAAGGGTGTCATGCAATATCAATTTACAAACGCCAGAACAGCTCATGCCGGCGTACCGCCTTGCGGAAAAACTCGTTCTCGCCATAAGGCGAAGCGGCGCGGCCGGCCAACACACGCTGCAGGACCCGGCGCAGGCGGCGCTTGAACGGCGCCCGCGGCTGCAGGTCATGCATCATGCCCAGGGCCATCGCCTTGTCGCGTTGCTGCTCGACCGACAGCGGCAAGCAGCAGGGCCTGAGCTCCTGGGCCGGGTCGAACACCGGTGGCAGGGCAATGCCCGCCCCCGAATCGCCCATCGGCCAACGGTCGTTGTCATGCAAGTGATTGGCGTAACCGAGCAAGGTGGTCGGCTGCCACTCCAGCCCCTGCAACGCTTCCAATACCGCCTGCTGGGCGCAGAGGTGGTCCGGGTGCGGGTCGAGTGTCGGATGCGGCAGCACGATCACCTCGGGGCGCGCCTTGAGCAACAGCGCCCGCAGGTCGGCCAAGAGGTTGTTCCAGGTCGGCGCGCCATCGGCATCCGCTGGCAGCGGGAACGGATTGAACTGGCGGAACAGGCGGATATCCGACAGCTCGGCCTCGCGGGACGCCACAGGGCGATTCGGCGCTGCCTGCATGGCCGGCAGTTGCAGGCAGAAGTACCCCAGCTGCACACAGCGCGCCTCGGCAACCCCGGCCCAACGCGGCACCGCGATGCTGTCCCAGGCCCGCAGCCGGCCCTTGATCCGCGCCGCATCGGCACCGTTCATGCCCATCTGCCGGTAATGCTCGGCCTCGATCTCGCCCGCGGTCAGCGTGACGATCCAGGTTTCGTCGGCCTGGCTGTACAGACCGAAGGCGGCCAGTTCGGCATCGTCGGCATGGGGGGCGATGACCATCACCCGCTGGTGGCGATAGTCCGGCTCGCGGAACACCGACAACAGCGGCTCGCCGTGCACCCGGCAGAAACGCCCGCGCAGTTGCAGCTTGCCGCTGGCCAGAGGCCGTGCCAGCCCGCTGAGGTTGAGATAACGCAAGCCGTTCACGCCGCGCTCGAATGTCTGCCGATCCTGCCCCGCCAAAGAGACGCAAGGGTCGAAAAAGCGCCCCAGCCAGGTGCTGCTGACCTTTACCGCGAGGATCAGGGTTTCATCCCCCGCCAGGTCGATCGCCTGGTCCAGCACCAGGCGCTCCTTGTCCAGGTGGACCTTGGGCTGCTCGGTGCCGAACGGAAAGCTGTACTGATAATCGTCCCGGGGCGAATAAAACAGGTGGTCGGCGAACCAGGCCTCATGGGCCACCCAGGCCAGCACCGCGAGCAGCAGCGGCAACCACCAGGCCACCAGCACACCGACGGCCACCAGTACCAGCAGGCCAATCAGCAGAGCGAGGCGCTTCTGCCGGCGATGGCGTTTGAGCAACTGTTGCTTGCGACTCGGTGGCTGATTCATACCGTGAACACCGGAACGGGGTTGCACCAGCGATCCTTGTACTCGCGATCGGCGCGACCGAAGGAAAAACGCAGCGGCTTGTCGATGGCCCGCGCCTGTTCCCAGGCACTTTGCGTATTGAGGAAACTCAACACGCTGCCAGGGCTGAACTCGCGGGTTCCAGGATCGACGCCACCGTTGATGTATTCGACGCTGATCCACTCCGGCGCTTCGACCCGATACACCAGTTGAATGGCGATCGGCGCATCGTTGAGGAAAATCACCGAGCCGATCAGCAGCTCGCGCAGCAACTCGATGACTTCGGCCATGCGCTCGGCACCGGTGGCCGGGAACCCCCAGCGCCGCTGGAACAGATCGCAGTAGATGGCCGCCAGCTCCTGGCTGGAGAACTCGCCGACCGGACGCACCACGCCGCCCGCCTCTTCCAGCAGGCGCAGCTCGCGGCGCTGGTTGTAGCGAAACTTCTTCGACAGCTCTTCAGGCGTGCGAGCCATGGCCAGTTGTTCGGCCTGGAGCTTGAGGGTGCTGAAGCGGCCCTGGTTCAAGGCCGACAGGTAACGGCCGCGATGACGCAGCGGGGCCTGGGCCTCAGGCGCGGCCGGCAGGATCAGCTCGGCGTTGCCCAGGTCGAACAGGCCTTTCTTGCCGCGACGCTTGAGCACGTCCTTGGACAGCGCCAGGTCGCGCCCCCAGGTCGGGATCGCCGCCCGCAGTTCGCCGGCTTGTTCCCAGGCCAGGTAGCGGACCGGAATGCCCGCCAGGTTCGCCAGGCGCTCCACCACCAAAGGATGGGTGGCGACACTGCCGCCAAAACGCTGCCAGGCAGCGGCATAAGTCGAGGCGTCGACGACCGACCAGCCACGCTCGCGCCAGCCTTGGAATCGATTGAGCATCAGGGCCTCGCGGTCAGATCGGTAACTTGCGGCAGACGCCAGAAGGCGTCGCGAACAGCGCGGTCGGAGAATCGCTCGCGCAGGCGCTCGAACATCAGTTCGGCGCACAGCAGGCGCTGGTTCTCATCCATTCCGGCCAGGTGTTGCAGACCTTGGGCCATATGCTCGGCATCGCCCAGCGGAAACAGGATGCCGACGCCTTCGACCACTTCCTTGGCCCCGCCACAGGCCGTCGCCAGCAGCGGCACGCCGGCGGCCATGGCCTCCAGCAACACCATGCCGAAGGGCTCGTGGTCGGAGCTCAGGGCGAAGGCATCGAAAGCGCGGAAGAAACGCCGGGCTTCTGTGACCTGGCCGAGGAACAGCACGCGGTCGGCGATGCCCAGCTCGCGGGAAAGATCCTTGAGGTTCTGCTCCAGGCGCCCGCTGCCGAGAATCGCCAGCTGGCTTTCCCGAGGCAGTCCCGGCAAGGCCGCGGCAAATCCGCGCAGCAAGGTGGCCTGATCCTTGTCCGGATGCAGACGCCCGACATTGCCGACGGTCCAGGCGGAAGACGACAGCCCCAGCTCCCGGCGCGCTTCGGCCTTCGGTAGCTGGGTCGCTTGCAAGGCTTCGACGTCGATCCGGTTGTACAGCGTCTGGATCCGCGCCGCCGGCCACTGCGGCAGGCAGCCGCGCATGTCGTCGCGCACCGCATCGGACACACCGAGCAGGCTCAGGCGCTTGCGGAACAGGTTGGCGAACAGGCGGCGACTGCCGCGCTGATAGTCGCCAAACGCGTGATGCACGCCAATCACCGGCAATGCGGTGCCCAGCAATGCGATGTAGATCGGCTTGAAGCGGTGGGCGATGCAGAAGCTGAAGTTGCGCGACGCGGCGATCTTGCGCAGGTCGCGTATCGCCCCCAGCTTCAGGCCACGGATGGCCTTGGAGCTGTATTCCATGAACAGCACTTCGTCGCTGGCACAGCCATCGGCCACCTCGGCATCGGCAACCCCGGTGAGGAACACCGTGGTCACGCGATAGCCGCTGCCCGCGAACAGGCTGGCATATTGCCGGGCGCAGTCCAGGAACGGCCCGTCATAGCCGTGGCAGAACTGCAGGACGTGACGCTCAGCCGAGCGTGTCATAAGGGTCCACGCCGTCTTTGACCACCAGGATGTCTTCCATGATCAGGTACTGCAGATCGGAGCCGAAGAACATGTTCAGGGCGTCGGTCGGCGAGCAGATCATCGGCTCGCCACGGCGGTTGAGCGAGGTGTTCAGCGACACGCCGTTGCCGGTCAGGACTTCCAGGGCCTTCATCATGTCGTAGTAGCGCGGGTTGTATTCGCGCTTGAGCACCTGGGCCCGGGAAGTGCCGTCTTCGTGGACCACTTCCGGCACGCGGGTCTTCCACTCTTCCGCCACTTCGAAGGTAAAGGTCATGAACGGTGCGGGGTGATCGACCTTGATCATCTGCGGACCGACGGTGTCGAGCATCGACGGGCAGAAAGGCCTCCAGCGCTCGCGGAACTTGATCTGCTCGTTGATCCGGTCGGCCACGCCGGTAGCGCTCGGGCAACCGATGATCGAACGACCGCCCAGGGCACGCGGACCGAACTCCATGCGACCCTGGAACCAGGCCACCGGGTTGCCGTCGACCATGATCTTGGCGATACGCTCGGGGGTGTTGTCGATCTGGCGCCAGGCCGGCTTGTTCGGGTGACGGGCACAGGCGGCGATCACGTCTTCGTTGCTGTAGGACGGGCCGAGATAGACGTGTTCCATCTTCTCCACCGGCACGCCGCGCGCGTGGGAAACATAGGCCGCGGCACCGACCGCGGTACCGGCATCGCCGGACGCCGGTTGCACGAACAGCTCTTTGACTTCCGGACGGGCGATGATCTTCTGGTTCAGCTTGACGTTCAGCGCACAGCCGCCGGCGAAGGCCAGCTTGCCGGTTTCCTTGAGGATGTCGCCCAGGTAGTGGTCGATCATCTGCAGCGCCAGCTTCTCGAACAGCGCCTGCATGCTAGCCGCGTAGTGGATGTACGGCTCGTCGGCGATGTCGCCTTCGCGCTTCGGCCCCAGCCACTCGATCAACTTCGGCGAGAAGTAGAAACCCTTGCCCTTCTCTTTATAGCGGCGCAGGCCGATGACGTTGGCGTAATCGGTGTTGATCACCAGTTCGCCGTTTTCAAAGCTGGCCAGGCGGGAGAAGTCGTACTTGCTGGCATCGCCGTACGGCGCCATGCCCATGACCTTGAACTCGCCGTCGAGCATCTCGAAGCCGAGGAACTCGGTGATCGCGCCATACAGGCCGCCCAGGGAGTCCGGATCGTAGAATTCCTTGATCTTGTGGATCTTGCCGTTTTCGCCGTAGCCGAAGAAGGTCGTGGCGTACTCGCCCTTGCCGTCGATCCCGAGGATCGCGGTTTTCTCCTTGAAGCCGGAGCAGTGGTAGGCGCTGGAAGCGTGGGCCAGGTGGTGCTCGACCGGCTCGATCTTGATCTTCTTCGGATCGAAGCCCAGTTGCTCGAGGCACCAGACGATCTTGTTGCGATAACGCTTGTAGCGACGGTTGCCCATCAGGATCGCGTCGAGGGCGCGGTCCGGGGCGTACCAGTAACGCTTGGCGTAGTGCCAGCGGGCCTTGCCGAACAGGCTGATCGGCGCGAACGGAATCGCCACCACGTCAACGTCGGAAGGCTTGATGCCGGCCTGTTCCAGACAGAACTTCGCCGATTCGTAGGGCATGCGGTTCTTTGCATGTTTATCGCGTACGAAGCGCTCTTCTTCGGCAGCCGCCACCAGCTTGCCGTCGATGTACAGCGCTGCGGAAGGATCATGGCTAAGGGCGCCGGACAGGCCAAGAATCGTCAATGCCACAGGGGTCTAGCCTCTTAAGTCTGCATGCAGGCGACGTGCGCCTGGAATTAATGTGCTCCCCGCCACGGGCGAGAAACAGCTAAAGGGCGGGATTATAGCGTAAACCTGCCGCGGGATGATCCCTGACGTTTCAGCGCCGGGCGCTGGCGCCAAATATGGCTTGCGAGGGATCTGTAGCCGCTGCCGCAGGCTGCGATAAGGCTCGAAGAGCCTTTCTGCGATCTCCAGAGCGCGACCGCTTCGCGCTCGATCGCAGCCTGCGGCAGCGGCTACAGGCCTTAGCCTACGGACGATTCGGCGGTTTTAGGCAGACGCTGGTCGATGACCTGATACAGCGCGCTGCTCTGCGGCCAGTTGCGCATGAAGCGCGCCCGGTCGCGGGCGTAGGCCGGGGCGAAGCTGCCGAGGCTGTGGTGCTGGCACATGGAGTCCAGGTCGATCAGCGCCCAGCGATCCTCTTGCCAGAACAGGTTGTGCCCCTTGAAGTCGCCATGGCTGATGCGTTCGCGGATCAACTCGGCAAACAGCCGGTCCAGCGCCTGCAGCTCGGCCTCTGGAGCCGCGCCGCTGTCGATATAGGGCGCGAAGCGCTCGATGATGTCCGGCCCGGCCAGGTATTCGGTCACCAGGTAGGCCCGGCTGCGCAGCCAGAGGAAACGCTTTTCCAGCAAGGCCAGCGGCTTGGGCGTGGCAATGCCGAGGAATGCCAGGCGATTGCCTTCCTGCCACGAATGCCAGGCCCGGCTGGGGCGCCAGAAGCGTTTGAGCCAATGGGCAAAACCCTTGATGTTGTAGCGCTTGACCACCAGGGTGCGGCCCGCCACTTCGACCCGGCCGACGCTGGCGGCGCCACCGGTCTTGTACAGGTGCCCCCGGTCCAGCAGCGCGTCTGCCTGTTCCAGCACCGGCAGCATCGCTGCTTCTTCCTCGCGCCGAATCGCCCGCAAGGCGAAGGGACCGCGCAGCACGCTGAACAGGGTGCACTCGCGACCGACCTTGTTGAGAAAATCCTTCAAGCGCCAGCTGCGCACCTTGTCCACCTGCTTCTGCAAGGCTTCCAGCGGCAAGGCATGCTCGGCATTGTTCAGCAGGTAATGCACCAGCAGCTCTTCGGTGAAGGGCTCCAGGCTCTTGGGCAACTGGGCGAAAAACACTCCGAGGTTTTCCAGGACCTTCTGCCGGGACAGCGGTTTGCCTGCCTGTTCCACGCAGATCCCGGCACCGTCGATCAGGTACAGCTTGCCCTGATGACGCAGCAGGTTGTCCAGATGCAGGTCTTCCTGCCACAGGCCCTTGCTGTGCAATTCGGCGATGGCGGCCAGGGCTTCGGCGAGTACCGCCTGCTGCTCATCGGCCAGCGCCGGCAACGATTCCACCTGTTTCCAGGCATCGCCCAGGCTCTCGGAACCTTCCAGGAACTCGAACAACAGCCAGCCGCCCTCGCCTTCCTTCAGGCCGTCGGCCAGCAGCAGCGGCGTGGTCATGCCCTGTTCTTCAAGCAGGCGCACGCCCTGCAGCTCACGCTGGAAATGCCGCGCTGCCTTGGCGCCCACCAGCAACTTGGCCAGCACCGGACGCCCGCGCCAGACACCGGCGCCGACATAACGCTGCCCTGGCAGCACCCGCAGCAGACTGAGCAACTGCAACGTCGCAGGTCCAGCAGCGTCGGCCAGCTCCAGGCTCAACGGCAGGCTTGGCGCACGGCCGGCCTGCTTGAGTTCGGACAGGCGCATCAGCGAGTCTCCTTATGGCTGCGGCGTGCACTCAGGCGGTTCAGCCAGGCATCGACCAGCGAGCTGTCCTGCGGCTGATCCAGGTAGGTCGCGAGCAAGGCACGTACATCGCCCTCACTCCAGACCGGGGCGCGACGCAACAGCGGCTCCAGGTCCTTGACCCGATCACGCTGGCCGAACAACAGCGGACGGGTCTTTTCCAGGTCGATCAATTGCGCCTGGTAACCGTCGCCGGTGGCCCGCAGAAAAATATGCTTGGGATAAAAACAGCCGTGCACCTGGCGCACCGCGTGCAGCTGGCGCGCCAGCAGGCCGCAGGCCCGCAGGATCGCCGCGTGCTGGTCCGGGCTGAGCTGCGCCCACTGTTGCAGCAGCGAGTCCAGGTCGTTCCAGCCATCCAGCGCCCGGGTCAGCAGGATCGCCCGGGTTTCGCCTGCCACCTTGCGCTCGCCAAAGAAGGCCGCCTGCAAAGCCGGAATACCCAACTGCTGGTAGCGGCTGATATTGCGAAATTCGCGGGCGAAGCTCGGCTCGCCGAACGGCCGGTGCAGGGTCCGCGTCAGGTAGTTGCTCTGGCGCTTGAGGTAGTAGCCGTGGCCTTCCAGGTCGAGGCGATACACGCTGCTCCAGCCACCGCCGTCGGTATTGGGCTCGTCCACTGCCTCAAGCTGCTTGGCCCACAACGCGTCGAAGCTGTCGAGGCCGTGGCGCTCCAGCAACGCACGGTCCTGAGCCGCCAGGAAATCGGTCATTCGCGTCCCTCGAAAAATCTCAGCACATGCCGGATACGGCACTTGTCCGCGGCGTTCAGCCGGGTGCGCTGGCGGTACTGCAAGTAGAAGCGCAGGCGCTGGGTGGCGGACAAATGATACTTGGCCACCTTGTCCAGGCACGCCAGGTCCTTGGTGATCCGGTACTTGAGCCAGAAACCGCGCCAGAAATCGCCATTGGGGCAATCGATCAGGTACAGCCGCGCATCGTCGTCGATCAGCAGGTTGCGCCACTTCAGGTCGTTATGAGTGAAGCGGTGCTCATGCATGATCCGCGTGTAGCGTGCCAGCTGCTGGCTGACCCGGTCCACCCAGGCCCGATCGGCCAGCAGCGGGTCGTTGCGCTCGGCCAGGACCGACAGGTCTTCGGTGCGTGGCAGCTCGCGGGTGATCATCGCCCCCCGGTCGTAGGCCAGGCCACGACGTTCCAGGCCCCAGGCCACCACCTCCGCCGTGGGAATGCCCCACTTGGCGAAACGCTTGAGGTTCTGCCACTCGGACTTGACCCGCGGCTTGCCCAGATAGCGCCGCAGGTTCTTGCCGGCGCCGGTGTAGCGCTTGACGTAATAGTTGATGCCGTTGCGCTCGACACGGATGACCTCCGACAACGGGTCGCGGGTCAGATGTTCACCCTTGAGGGCAAATACCGCATCCAGACTGCCGAAGTCCTGCGCCAGCTCCCGATACCCAGGTTCAAGGTTCCAACCCGCCATCAGAGCGCATCTCCGTACCGCTGCTTGCGTGCGTACAGCTTGTTGGCCTTGCCCTCCAGCCAGGTCAGCAGCGCCGCCTCGTCGCTCAGGATCTGCCGCAGCGGCTGCTGGAAATAGCCCTTGAGGAAACGCAGCTTGTCGCGCCGGGCCAGGCCAATATCCAGGGCCGAGAAATACAGCGCCGCCAGGTCCTTGTCGCGCCAGCGCCGGGTGATTGCCGGACGGGTCTGGGCGCGGTGCAAGTCGATCACCGAGAGCTTGAAGTCATCGGGCGTCACCGGCTTGTCGGTGTGCAGCAGGAAGTGGCAGATGTAGCAGTCGCGATGGTTGACCCCGGCGCGGTGCATCATGCCGGTCATGCGCGCCACTTCGGCGATCAGCGCGCGCTTGAGCCTGGGCTGCGGCGGCTGCTTGACCCAGTCGATGCTGAAGTCTTCGAGGCTGATGGTCGGCGCCAGCTCTTCGGTCACGATGAACGAATGCTGGTTGGCCGGGTTGCTGCCGCGCTCGCCATAGGCCACGGCGGTCATGGTCGGCACGCCGGCTTCCTGCAGGCGCTGGATGGCCTGCCATTCCTGGCCCGCGCCGAGCACCGGCAACTTGGCGGTGAGGAGGTTCTTGAAGATCTCGCCCCAACCGATACCGCGGTGAATCTTTACGAAGAACCCTTCGCCGGCCACCTCGGTACGCAAGGTACGGCGGGCTTCGAGTTCACGGTAGACCTGGCCGTCCAGACGCTCGACTTCGGCGAACGCATCGCGTCCGGCCCAAAGGGTCTTGAACGGTTCGGCAAGAATCAACTTCATCAGTGTTGCTCCGCCAGAATCACATCCGCAGCGTGCTGCGGCATGCTATAGAGGTCGGCCGTCTCGGCGAACGCCAGGCCGTTACGGCTCCAGGTCGCGCGTGCAGCGTCGTCGGTCAACATGGTGTTCAGGTATTGATTGAGCTGTCCCTGCTCCAATGGCTCGTCCAGCACCAGGCCGCTGTCGGCCTCGGCGATGTAATGGGCATAACCGCAGACCGCGCTGACCAGCACCGGCAAGCCGGCCACCAGCGCTTCCAGCAGCACAGTACCGGTGTTTTCGTTGTACGCCGGATGGATCAACAGGTCGGCGCCCAACAGGAAACGCGGGATATCACTGCGCCCCTTGAGGAACTGCACATGCTCGCCCAGGCCCAATGCGGCGCTCTGCAATTGGAATACTTTGGGGTCGTCCTGGCCAATTACAAATAGCCGGGTGCGTTTCTTCAGCTCCGGCGGCAAGGCGGCCACAGCCTTGAGGCTGCGATCCACGCCCTTGGTCTTGAACCCGGAGCCGATCTGCACCAGCAGCAAGTCATCGTCTTTCAGGGCGAACTCGCGACGGAATTCGGCGCGGATCTCCGCCGCGTTGGCCGGCGCGCGACGGTCCTGGGCGATGCCGGGCGGCAGCAGGTGGAAACGTTCCACCGGGGTGTCGTAATGCTTGATGAACAGCGGCTGCTGGACCTCGGAAATCATCAGCACTTCAGTCTTCGCGTCCCGGGCGAACACCGCCCGCTCGTATTCGGCGAAGTGCCGGTAGCGGCCCCAACGGCGGTACAGCGAATGACGCAGGTTCTGCGCCTTGTCTTCGAAGCAGCCGTCGGCGGCGTAATACACGTCCAGCCCGGGCATCTTGTTGAAGCCGATCAGGCGGTCCACCGGACGCTTGGCCAGGTCGGCCTCCATCCAGGCGCTGAGCTTCTCGTTACGCCGATGGTTGAAGAACGCCTTGACCGGCGCCACCAGCACTTCGAAACCTGGCGGTACATCGCCTTCCCAGATCAGCGTGTAGACACGGATCTGGTGCCCGCGCTTCTGGCACTCCAGGGCGATGCGCATGAAATCCCGCTGCAGGCCGCCGAACGGGAAGTATTTATAAAGGACAAAAGCCAATTGCATCAGCGCAGCTCCTCAGCCAGTAACAACCTGCTCAGCCGGCTGGCGACACGCTCAGGATTCAGACGCGTGAAGCACAACGGCCACTCGCGTTTCAGGTCGAACCGCCGCTGATCTTCAGCCGTCGGTTGATAGGTGCATTTTTTCTGCAGGCACGGCGCGCAAGGGAAGTCGCTGGCCATATGGATCTGCGCCTTGCCATAGGCGCCGGTCAGGCCCGGGTTGGTCGGGCCGAACAGGGAAATGGTCGGCACATCCAGCGCCGCTGCGAGATGGCCAAGCCCGGTATCCACCGCGACACAGGCCCGGGCTTGCGCCAGCACCTTGGCGACACCCGCCAGGTTCAGCTTCGGCAGCACAGTGGCGTTGCCCAAGCCCTTGGCAATACGCTCGGCCCGGGCCTTTTCCGCCGGGTTGCCCCACGGCAGCTTGACCTCGACGCCCAGTTGGCCCATGCGTTCGGCCAGCTCGCGCCAGTAGGCTTCCGGCCAGTGCTTGGTGTCCCAGGTGGTGCCGTGCAGGAACACCACGAACGGCTTGGGCCGCGGCAGTTCCACCAGCTTCTCGACGTTCAGGCCGTAATCGCCCAGCCCCTGGGGCAAGTCATACCCCAAGGCCACGGCGAACAGCTGGCGCACACGCTCCACGGCATGCTGGCCGCGGGCAACGGCCAGGCGCCGCGAGTAGAAACGCGCCGCCAAGGGCTCGCGCGCGGACTGTTTGTCCAGGCCGGCCACCGGCGCCTTGACGTAGCGCGTCAGCCAGGCGCTTTTCAGCAAGCCCTGGGCGTCGATCACCAAGTCGTATTGAGTCGCACGCACGCTCTGCTTGAAGCGCCGCCACTCGCCACTCTTGATGGTCTGCCAGATG
This sequence comes from Pseudomonas sp. RW409, assembly GCF_003184125.1. Taxonomy (NCBI): domain Bacteria; kingdom Pseudomonadati; phylum Pseudomonadota; class Gammaproteobacteria; order Pseudomonadales; family Pseudomonadaceae; genus Pseudomonas; species Pseudomonas sp. RW409. Next base: position 685,773 of record NZ_QHHP01000004.1, read on the forward strand.
TTCTTGCGCCAGCGGCGAATCGCCACCGGGATCACTTTATCCACAGCCGGGTGCCAGGTCGGGATTTCCGCGAAACCCTCTTCCACCACCCAATCGAACTTGATCCCCGGAATCGCCCGCGCCGCATCGGTCAACGCCGGCAGCGCATGGATCACGTCACCCAGGGAGGAGGTCTTGATCAACAGTACCCGCACTTACCGAACCTCGACCGCGGTGCCCTGCAACCGCTGCAAGGCCTGGTCCACCGAGTCTGGCAGCAGCTGGCGCAGGCAGTTGTAATGGCCAAAGCGGCAGGTGCGATCGAAGCACGGGCTGCACTCGATGCCCAGGCGCACGACTTCGACCTGGTCGGCCAGCGGCGGGGTGAAACCCGGCGACGTCGAGCCATACACCGCCACCAGCGGGCGATTCAGCGCCGCCGCCACGTGCATCAGCCCGGAGTCGTTGGACACCACGGAATCGGCGCAGGACAGCAAGTCGATGGCCTCGGCCAGGGAGGTGCCGCCGCAGAGGTTGACCGACTCTTCACGCAGCCCCGGAATCAGCCGGGCGCGAATATCTTCGCCAACCACGTGATCGTTCTTCGAGCCGAACAGCCAGACCTGCCAGCCCTCGCGGATCTTCAGCTCGGCGACCTTGGCGTAATGCTCGGACGGCCAGCGCTTGGCCTCGCCGAACTCGGCCCCCGGACACAGCGCCAGCACCGGGCGATCCAGGGTCAGGCCGAACTTGGCCAGCGCCGCTTCGCGGCTGGCCGGGTCGATCTGCAGGTCGGGACGCGGATACGGCTTGGGCAGCTCGGCACCCGGCTCGTAAGCCAGCGCCATGAAGCGCTCGATCATCAGCGGATAACGTTCTTTGTCCAGCGTGCGCACGTCGTTGAGCAGGCCGTAGCGGAACTCGCCACGCCAGCCGGTACGTTGCGCGATGCCGGCAAAGAACGGCACCAGCGCCGACTTCAACGAGTTGGGCAGCAGGATGGCCTGGTCGTACTGGCCGGCCAGGGATTTGCCGATGCGCCGGCGGGTCGCCAGTTCCAGCACGCCGTGGCCGAGCGGGAAGCTCAAGGCCTGCCGCACTTGCGGCATGCGCTCCAGGATCGGCCGGCTCCACTCGGGGGCCAGCACGTCGATCTCGCACTGAGGATGGCGTTGTTTCAGGCACTGGAAGAGTGTCTGCGCCATCACCATGTCACCGACCCAACTGGGCCCAACGATCAGAATATTCATGTGGTTTCCAAAAACGAACCGGGGAGGCTTACGCCTCCCCGCCTCGAGAATCCAGCCCTGCGGCATTCACCGCCAGCTCATTGTGGACGAGCCAAAACAGGGCTCGCCGGATACATTTGTGGCAACGCAGCGCACGCTGCCTAGCTTAGCCCCAGCTCGCGCCAAATCCGCAATACCTCCCGTCGCTCGCTGGCGAACTGGTCGCCGGCGATGACCCCGGCCTCGTTCTGCAAGGCCTGGCGGTGAGCCGCGGAACGGTAGGCCTTGTAGACCTCGCGCAGCAGACTGGCGTCGGTCGCGGGCATCAGCCCGACTTCCTCCAGACCTTCCAGAATGCGGATATTGTCGGTGTAGCGCAGCAATGACGGGTGCTCTTGCGACCACGCCAGGGCCGCGTATTGCACCATAAATTCGATGTCGACGATACCTCCGGCGTCCTGCTTGAGGTCGAACGGCGCCGTGGCCTCGAAGGCATTTGCCGCGGTTCCGGCGGCCGTCGCCTTGGTCCCCAGGTTGTCGCGCATCTTGGCCCGCATCTCGCTGACCTCCTGCTGCAACTTGGGCAGGTCACGGGCACGCCCCAGCACCGCAGCCCGCACTTTCTCGAAGGCCTGGCCGACATCCTGGCTACCTACCAATACCCGGGCGCGCACCAGCGCCTGATGCTCCCAGGTCCAGGCTTCGTTCTCCTGATAACGGGCGAACGCCCCCAGCGAACTCACCAGCAAGCCCGACGCCCCGGACGGCCGCAGGCGCATGTCCACTTCGTACAGCTGGCCGGAGTTGGTCTGGGTGGTCAGCAGGTGAATGATCCGCTGGCCCAGGCGGGTGAAGAACTGCGCGCCGTCGATCGGTTTCGGGCCATCGGTTTCCGCCTGCGGATCGCCGTCATGGATGAACACCAGGTCCAGGTCGGAACCATGCCCGAGTTCCAGGCCGCCGACTTTCCCATAACCGACAATAATGAAGCCGGGATCGCACAAGGTGCCATCGGTGCGCTGCGGAGCGCCGTATTTGGCCACCGTCTGGCGCCAGGCCAGGGCCAGCACCTGCTCGAGGATCGCCTCGGCCAGCCAGGTCAGGTAATCGCTGACTTTCATCAACGGCAGGCTGCCGGCGATTTCCGAAGCCGCCACTCGCAGACGGTGGGCCAGCTTGAAGTGACGCAGCGCCTCCATCTGCTGTTCCAGATCGTCCTCGGGGATGCGCGTCAGGCGCTCGCGCAACTCGGCGGCCAGTTCCGGCGCCAATGGCGGCTTGAACAGCCGGCCCTCGTTAAGCAACTCATCGAGCAGCAGCGGGAAGCGGGTGATCTGCTCGGCGATCCACGGGCTGGCAGCACACAGGGTCAACAAGCGGCGCAAGGCCCCGGGGTTCTCGGTGAGCAGCACCAGATAGGCGGAACGTCGCGCCACCGCCTCGACCAGCGGCAACACGCGCTCCAGCACCAGGTCCGGATCGGCGTGCTCCACTGCCTGAGCCAGCAGGCGGGGAATAAAGGCATCGAGGCGCTCGCGCCCCAAACGCTGCATGGCTCGCAATTGCGGGCTGCCACGCAGGCCGGCCAGCGCCCTGAGCGCCTTGGGTGCGTCATTGAAACCGCCTTCCTGCAACTGCCGACAAGCCGCTTCTTCGTCCTGGGCTTCTTCCCACAGCGGCAGCCATTCGCCGCCGACCACCACTTCGCACTCGTTGCCTTCGTCTTCATCCGGGTCGGCGATCACCTGGCGGAAATGCCACTCCACCCGACCGCGCCAGTACATCAGGCGCTCATGGAACGCCGCCCAGTCGGCAAACCCCAGCATGAAGGCAATGCGCGCCTGATCCTGCGGATTGTCCGGCAGCATCTGCGTCTGCCGGTCGGCGATCGCCTGGATCGCGTGCTCGGTGTAACGCAGGAATTCGTAACCTTCACGCAGTTCGGCGATCACCGCGAGCGGCAGGTAACCCTGCCCCTCCAGGGTGGTCAGCACCTTTAATAGAGGACGCTGCTGCAGGCTCAGATCGCGCCCACCATGGATCAGCTGGAAAGCCTGGGCGATGAACTCGACTTCGCGGATCCCGCCGGAACCCAGCTTGATATTGTCGGCCATGCCCTTGCGCCGCACTTCCTGCTGGATCAGCTGCTTCATGGTGCGCAGCGCTTCGATCGCCGAGAAGTCCAGGTAACGCCGGTAGACAAAAGGCCGCAGCATATCGAGCAACTGCGCGCCGGCGACCTGGTCGCCCGCCACCACCCGTGCCTTGATCATCGCGTAGCGTTCCCAGTCGCGGCCCTGATCCTGGTAGTACTGCTCCAGCGCATTGAAGCTCAGCACCAGGGCGCCCGCCGAACCGTAGGGCCGCAGGCGCATGTCGACGCGGAACACGAAACCGTCGACGGTCATCGGGTCCAGCGCCTTGATCAGGCGCTGCCCCAGGCGGATGAAAAATTCCTGGTTATCCAGCGCACGCTTCACGCCCACGGTTTCCCCGCCTTCGGGGTAGGCGAAGATCAGGTCGATGTCGGACGACAGGTTCAGCTCGACGGCGCCCAGCTTGCCCATGCCGAGGATGACCATCTGCTGCGGCTCGCCGCTGCGTCGGCCGGTGGGAACACCGAACTGCTCGCAGTGGCGCTGGTACAACCATTGATAGGCCTGGTCGATGCAGGCGTCGGCCATGTCCGACAGGTCGCGGCAGGTCTGCACCAGATCCGCCTGGCGCGTCAGGTCGCGCCAGATGATCCGCACCTGATGACGATTGCGCTGACGCCGCAGCACCCGCCCCAGTTCGTCTTCACTGGTGGCCTGTTGCACCGCTGCGGCGATCTGCGCGCACAGCTCGCCCGGGCCGAAGCCGCGGTCGAGTTCGCCGCCGTGCACCAGCTCCAGCAACATCAAAGGGTCACGAAGGCTCTGTTCAATGAAGAAGTCGCTGGCGGCGCTCACCCGGGCAAACTCGGCCCAGCGTTCAGGGGTCCAGGCGGCGAACCCGTGATCGTCGTCCAGGGTCGCCACGGCGCTACGGAACGACTGCTCCGCACGGCTGACAAAAGGCAGGAGAATCGCTGGGAGTTCGGCAAGCGCGGGCAGGCTCATGGGCTATCCTTGATCGGCGTAGAAAGGGGCGGTCGGGGCAAATTCTGCGGGCGCGGCCCTTGAAGGACTGTCGAACAAAAGTTAGAAATAGCTGAAATTTTTATTATTTTGGCAGCCAGCATCAAATTCTTACCCATTGGTGTTGGAAATCGACCAACAGTAACGATTATTCTCACAACACAGCAGGAGGCCACAAGCCAATCTTCTGTAGTTTTACTACTCGTCTATACATTCGAAAGGCTGAAATGGCCGACGATTTGTAGTAAAACTACACGCCGCCGTATCAACCTCCGGCAATCCAAGAATTTTATCGTCTGCCCACAAGGCCAGTCGCAAACTCAGGCAACCGATTCTGGAAGCCTTTCCGCCCTGGAGCAAGCCATGCAAGACCTCGATCCCGTCGAAACCCAGGAATGGCTGGACGCCCTGGAATCGGTTCTCGACAAAGAAGGCGAAGACCGTGCTCACTACCTGATGACCCGTATGGGCGAACTCGCGACCCGCAGCGGCTCGCAACTGCCCTACGCCATCACCACGCCGTACCGCAACACGATTCCCGTCACCCACGAAGCACGCATGCCTGGCGACCTGTTCATGGAACGCCGCATTCGCTCGCTGGTACGTTGGAACGCGTTGGCCATGGTCATGCGTACGAACCTGAAAGATTCTGACCTGGGCGGTCACATCTCCAGCTTCGCCTCCAGTGCGACTCTGTATGACATCGGCTTCAACTACTTCTTCCAGGCGCCAACCGAAGAACATGGCGGCGACCTGATCTACTTCCAGGGCCACGCCTCCCCTGGCGTCTACGCTCGCGCTTTCATGGAAGGCCGCATCAGCGAAGACCAGATGAACAACTTCCGCCAGGAAGTGGACGGCAACGGCCTGTCCTCCTACCCGCACCCATGGCTGATGCCTGACTTCTGGCAGTTCCCGACCGTATCCATGGGTCTGGGTCCGATCCAGGCGATCTACCAGGCGCGCTTCATGAAGTACCTGGAAGCCCGCGGCTTCATCCAGCCAGGCAAGCAGAAAGTCTGGTGCTTCATGGGCGACGGCGAGTGCGACGAGCCGGAATCCCTGGGCGCAATCTCCCTGGCCGGCCGCGAGAAGCTGGACAACCTGATCTTCGTCATCAACTGCAACCTGCAGCGCCTCGACGGCCCGGTTCGCGGCAACGGCAAGATCATCCAGGAACTCGAAGGCGTGTTCCGTGGCGCCCAGTGGAATGTGAACAAAGTCATCTGGGGCCGTTTCTGGGACCCACTGCTGGCCAAGGACACCCACGGCATCCTGCAACGCCGCATGGACGAAGTCATCGACGGCGAGTACCAGAACTACAAGGCCAAAGACGGCGCCTTCGTGCGTGAGCACTTCTTCAACACGCCTGAACTCAAGGCAATGGTCGAAGACCTGTCCGACGAGGAAATCTGGAAACTCAACCGTGGCGGCCACGACCCGTACAAGGTCTATGCGGCCTACCACGAAGCGGTCAACCACAAAGAGCAACCGACCGTCATCCTGGCCAAGACCATCAAGGGTTATGGCACCGGCGCCGGCGAAGCGAAGAACACCGCGCACAACACCAAGAAAGTCGATGTCGACAGCCTGAAGTTGTTCCGCGACCGCTTCGACATTCCGGTCAAGGACGAAGAAATCGAAAACCTGCCGTTCTTCCGACCGGAAGAAGGCAGTGCCGAAGCCCGTTACCTGAGCGAGCGTCGTGCCGCACTGGGCGGTTTCGTGCCTCAGCGCCGTGCCAAAAGCTTCAACATTCCGACCCCGCCACTGGAAACCCTCAAGGCTATCCTCGACGGTTCGGGCGACCGCGAAATCTCCACCACCATGGCCTTCGTGCGGATCCTCGCGCAACTGGTCAAGGACAAGGAAATCGGCCAGCGCATCGTCCCGATCATCCCGGACGAAGCCCGTACCTTCGGTATGGAAGGCATGTTCCGTCAGTTGGGCATCTACTCGTCCGTCGGCCAGCTCTACGAGCCAGTCGATAAAGACCAGGTGATGTTCTACCGCGAAGACAAGAAGGGCCAGATCCTCGAGGAAGGCATCAACGAAGCGGGCGCCATGAGCTCCTTCATCGCGGCCGGTACTTCGTACTCCAGCCACAACCAGCCGATGCTGCCGTTCTACATCTTCTATTCGATGTTCGGCTTCCAGCGTATCGGCGACCTGGCCTGGGCCGCTGGCGACAGCCGTACCCGCGGCTTCCTGATCGGCGGTACCGCCGGCCGTACCACCCTCAACGGTGAAGGCCTGCAGCACGAAGACGGTCACAGCCACATGCTGGCGGGCACCATCCCGAACTGCCGTACCTTCGATCCGACCTATGGCTACGAGCTGGCGGTGATCATCCAGGACGGCATGAAGAAGATGACCGAAGAGCAACAGGACGTCTTCTACTACATCACCGTGATGAACGAGTCCTACCAGCAGCCAGCCATGCCAGCCGGTGTCGAGCAAGGCATCATCAAGGGCATGTACCTGCTCGAGGAAGACACCCGCGAAGCAGCGCACCACGTACAGCTGATGGGCTCCGGCACCATCCTGCGCGAAGTCCGTGAAGCGGCGAAGATCCTGCGCGAAGAATTCAACGTGGGCGCGGACGTGTGGAGCGTTACCAGCTTCAACGAACTGCGTCGCGATGGCCTGGCAGTCGAGCGCAGCAACCGTCTGCACCCGGGCCAGAAGCCTAAGCTGAGCTATGTCGAAGAGTGCCTGAGCGGCCGTAAAGGTCCGGTCATCGCCTCTACCGACTACATGAAGCTGTTCGCCGAACAGATTCGTCAGTGGGTCCCGTCCAAGGAATTCAAAGTCCTGGGCACCGACGGTTTCGGCCGCAGTGACAGCCGCAAGAAGCTGCGTCACTTCTTCGAAGTCGACCGTCATTTCGTGGTGTTGGCAGCCCTGGAAGCCTTGGCTGACCGTGGTGACATCGAACCTAAGGTCGTGGCCGAGGCCATCACCAAGTTCGGCATCAACCCGGAAAAACGCAACCCACTGGACTGCTGAGGAGATTTTTTGTGAGCGAACTCATTCGCGTACCTGACATCGGCAGCGGTGAAGGTGAAGTAATCGAACTGTTTGTGAAGGTCGGCGACCGTATCGAAGCCGACCAGAGCATCCTGACGCTGGAATCGGACAAGGCCAGCATGGAAGTTCCGGCGCCCAAAGCCGGCGTCATCAAGAGCCTGAAAGTGAAGCTGGGCGATCGCCTGAAAGAAGGCGACGAGTTGCTGGAACTGGAAGTCGAGGGTGCCGCTGCCGCGGCGCCAGCGGCCGCCGCTCCGGCTGCCAAGGCCGAGGAAAAACCAGCTGTAGCGCCGGCTCCTGCCGCCCCTGCCGCTGCACCTGCCGCCGCTTCGACCCAGCAGGTCCACGTGCCGGATATCGGTTCGTCGGGCAAGGCCCAGATCATCGAGATCCAGGTCAAGGTCGGCGACACCGTCGAGGCCGACCAGTCGCTGATCACCCTCGAATCCGACAAGGCCAGCATGGAAATCCCATCGCCAGCCGCGGGCGTGGTCGAGAGCATCAGCGTCAAGCTCAACGATGAAGTTGGCACCGGCGACTTGATCCTGGCCCTGAAAGTGGCCGGCGCCGCCCCTGCCGCCGCTGCGCCTGCCCAGGCCGCCGCTCCAGCCGCTGCTGCTCCGGCACCGGCTGCTGCCGCACCTGCCGCCCCGGTAGCCGACAGCGTCCAGGACATCCACGTTCCGGACATCGGCTCGGCCGGCAAGGCCAAGATCATCGAAGTCCTGGTCAAGGCTGGCGACAGCGTTGAAGCCGACCAGTCGCTGATCACCCTCGAGTCCGACAAGGCCAGCATGGAAATTCCATCGCCAGCCGCCGGCATCGTGGAAAGCGTTGCGATCAAGCTGGACGACGAAGTCGGCACCGGCGACCTGATCCTCAAGCTGAAGGTCAAGGGCGCTGCCCCAGCGGCCGCCCCGGCGCCTGCCGCAGCCCCGGCTGCCGCCAAGCCTGAAGCCGCCCCTGCGGCCGCAGCAGCGGCACCTGCTGCAGCGCCAGCTGCCGCCCCGGCCCAACCGGGCGCGAAAGTTCATGCCGGCCCTGCCGTGCGCCAGCTGGCGCGCGAGTTCGGCGTCGAGCTGAACGCGGTGAGCCCGAGCGGCCCGCACGGTCGCATCCTGAAGGAAGACGTGCAGGTTTACGTCAAGGCCATGATGCAGAAGGCCAAGGAAGCTCCGGCAGCTGCCGGCGCAACCGGTGGCGCCGGCATCCCGCCGATTCCAGTGGTGGACTTCAGCCGCTTCGGCGAGATCGAAGAAGTGCCGATGACCCGCCTGATGCAGGCTGGCGCATCGAACCTGCATCGCAGCTGGCTGAACGTGCCTCACGTCACCCAGTTCGACTCGGCCGACATCACCGAACTGGAAGCCTTCCGGATCGCCCAGAAAGCCGTCGCAGAGAAGGCCGGCGTCAAGCTGACCATCCTGCCGCTGCTGCTGAAATCCTGCGCGCACCTGCTCAAGGAACTGCCGGACTTCAACAGCTCGCTGGCGCCTAGCGGCAAAGCGATCATCCGCAAGAAGTACGTGAACATCGGCTTCGCGGTCGACACCCCGGATGGCCTGCTGGTACCGGTGATCAAGAACGTCGATCAGAAGAGCCTGCTGCAACTGGCTGCCGAAGCCGCTTCCCTGGCTGAAAAAGCCCGGACCAAGAAGCTCTCGGCGGACGACATGCAGGGCGCCTGCTTCACCATCTCCAGCCTCGGTCACATTGGCGGCACCGGCTTCACGCCGATCGTCAACGCACCGGAAGTGGCGATCCTCGGCGTTTCCAAGGCAACCATCCAGCCAGTCTGGGACGGCAAAGCCTTCCAGCCGAAGCTGATGCTGCCGCTGTCGCTGTCCTACGACCACCGTGTGATCAACGGCGCCGCTGCTGCACGCTTCACCAAGCGTCTGAGCGATCTGCTGGCGGATATCCGCACCATCTTGCTGTAAGACCCGGCCGGCTTCCCTGTCATGGGGAAGCCGGCCGTTGCACCCTTTTCGAGCGCCACGCTCGTACCTCAACCCCGCCAATTTGGCGGGGCTTTTTTTGCCGAAAAATCGCTGCAACCAGCGGCCAAAGCCCGGTAAAACACCAGAAAATATTAGCTTTCAGAAATCTTCCGCGCTGCCGATAGATTCTTATAGCACTTAGCCTTCATCTCACTTGTCAGTCAGTGCCGCATGATGCAACCTTGCCGCAGGCAACAGTAAAGAGGGCGCGAGCCCGGCGCGATCAGCATTTACCAAGCGAGTTTCCCCATGAAAAGCCAACCCGATGCCGCCAGCCGTATGGTGGCCGAGGTAGTGACGCAGTTGCCCGTGCCCTCGCGGCTCGGCATGCTGCGTTTCGAACGGCTGAATGAAGCGAGCTGGGCCCTGCTGTTTCTCGACCCGAACTGTGAACGCCAATTCGGCCTGCCCGCCGTCGAGCTCTGTGCCCTGGTCGGCTCGCCCTATGCCAGCCTGATGGAACCGGAAGCCCGCTATCAGTTGCACGACGCGATCCAGCAGCAACTGACCCACAGCCCGCATTACCTGATTCGCTACACCCTGCACACCGCCAAGGGCTCACTCAGCCTGCTGGAACTCGGCGAAGCCTACAAACAGCACAATCGACACCTGCTGCGGGGTTATTTCCTGGTGGTCGACGGCCTGTTCAACGACGATCAGCCGCTCCCCGCGCCCGACCTGGAAACCCAGAACAGCCGCCTGCAAATCGCCCTGGAACTCAACCAGCGGGCCCAGCAGGAACAACTCCAGCACCTCGAACGGGTGCGCGCCCAGCAGGACCTGATCCTGCTCCTGGCCCGCCAGCGCTACAGCACCAACAACCCCCTGCTGGAAGCCGCCGAGCTGATTACCCGCAGCGCCTGCGACATCTACGAAATCGACTGTGCCAGCATCTGGAACCTGGAAGGCCAGTTGCTGGTGCCGATCTGCGCCTATCACCGCGACCTGCAGCAATACATCCTGCCGGAGGCGATCGACGCCAGCGATTTCCCCGACTACCTCGAAGCCCTGCACACCAGCCGGGCCATCGATGCGCACAATGCCATGCGCGATCCGCGCACCCGGGAAATGGCCGAAAGCCTGCGCCCGCGCAATATCAACGCCATGCTCGATGCCAGCATCCGCATCGACGGCCAGGTGGTCGGCGTGCTGTGCCTGGAACAAGTGGGCAACACCCGCGCCTGGCAATCCGATGAAATCGCCTTTGCCGGCGAGCTGGCCGACCAGTTCGCCCAGGTCATCAACAACCATAACCGCCGTACCGCCACCAGCGCCCTGCACCTGTTCCAGCGGGCGGTCGAGCAAAGCGCCAATGCCTTTCTGCTGGTCAACTGCGACGGCGTGGTGGAGTACGTCAACCCGAGCTTCACCGCGATCACCCAGTACAGCACCGAGGAAGTCCACGGCCATCGGCTGGCGGAACTGCCGGCGCTGGAGAACCTCAGTGAGCTGCTGTTCGACGCCCCCTCCAGCCTGGCCAAGAGCAACAGCTGGCAGGGCGAGTTCAAGAGCCGGCGCAAGAACCTGGAGCCGTACTGGGGCCAGCTGTCGATCTCCAAGGTCTATGGCGACAACCGCGAACTGACCCACTACATCGGCATCTACGAAGACATCACCCAGACCAAGCTCGCCCAGCAACGCATCGAACGCCTGGCCTACACCGACAACCTGACCAACCTGGGCAACCGCCCGGCCTTCATCCGCAATCTCGACGAACGCTTCGCCCGCGACAGCGACAGCCCCATCAGCCTGCTGCTGGTGGACATCGACAACTTCAAGCGGATCAACGACAGCCTCGGCCACCAGACCGGCGACAAGCTGCTGATCAGCCTGGCCCGGCGCCTGCGCAACAGCCTGAGCCCCAGCGGCAGCCTGGCGCGCTTCGCCAGTAACGAGTTCGCCGTACTGCTGGACGACACCGACCTGGAAGCCGGCCAACAGATCGCCAGCCAGCTGCTGATGACCCTCGACAAGCCGATGTTCGTCGACAACCAACTCATCAGCGTCACCGGCTCCGTGGGCCTGGCCTGCGCGCCGCTGCACGGCCGCGACCCGCAGACCCTGATGCGCAACGCCGGCCTGGCCCTGCACAAGGCCAAGGCCAACGGCAAGCATCAGGTGCAGGTGTTTACCGAAGCCTTGAACGCCGAAGCCAGCTACAAGCTGTTCGTGGAAAACAACCTGCGTCGCGCCCTGACCCAGAACGAGCTGGACGTGTTCTACCAGCCCAAGCTGTGCCTGCGCAGCGGACGCCTGCTGGGCCTGGAAGCGCTGCTGCGCTGGAACCATCCGGAAAAGGGCATGATCCGCCCGGACCAGTTCATCAGCGTCGCCGAAGAGACCGGCCTGATCATCCCGATCGGCAAATGGATCGCGCGCCAGGCCTGTCGCATGAGCAAGCAGCTCACCGCCGCCGGCCTGGGCAATCTGCAGGTGGCGATCAACCTGTCGCCCAAGCAGTTTTCCGACCCGGACCTGGTGGCTTCCATCGCCAGCATCCTCAAGGAAGAACAGCTGCCCGCCTCGCTGCTGGAGCTCGAGCTGACGGAGGGCCTGCTGCTGGAAGCCACCGAAGACACCCACCAGCAACTCGACCAGTTGAAAAAGCTCGGCCTGACCCTGGCCATGGACGATTTCGGCACCGGCTATTCGTCGCTGAGCTACTTGAAAAAATTCCCGATCGACATCATCAAGATCGATCGCAGCTTCATCCATGAAATCCCCGCCAACCAGGACGACATGGAAATTACCTCGGCGGTGATCGCCATGGCCCACAACCTGAAAATCCAGGTGGTGGCCGAGGGCATCGAAACCGCGGAGCAGCTGTCCTTCCTGCGTCGCCACCGCTGCGATGTCGGCCAGGGCTACCTGTTCGACCGGCCGATCCCCGGCTCGGAGCTGATCGACAAGCTCAAACGTTATCCGCGCGGCCCAATCGCCTGACAGCGCTGTAACACTCGGGCAAACTGCAAGTCTGGTTAATTACTCAATCCCACCCTGACTGAGAGGACTGATCATGGTTCTGCGCTCGGAAATTCTGGTGAACAAAAACGTGCTACCTACCAAAGAACAAGCTCTGCCTGGCCGCGAAACCCCGATGACCGTGCCAGCCGAACACTTCGTCAACGGCAACCCGCTGCTGGGCCCATTCCCGGGCAACGTGGAATTCGCCATCTTCGGCCTGGGTTGCTTCTGGGGTGCGGAACGCAAGTTCTGGCAGCGCGAGGGCGTGTTCAGCACGTCGGTGGGCTACGCCGGCGGCTTTACCCCGAACCCGACCTACGAAGAAGTCTGCTCGGGCCTGACCGGCCACAGCGAAGTGGTGCTGGTGGTCTACGAGCCGGAAAAAGTCAGCTACCAGGAACTGCTGGCAATGTTCTGGGAACTGCACAACCCGACCCAGGGCATGCGCCAGGGCAACGACATCGGCACCCAGTACCGCTCGGTGATCTATGCCACCAACCCGACCCAGCTGGAGCAGGCCAAGGCCAGCGAAAAAGTGTTCCAGGCCGAGCTGACCAAGGCCGGGCTGGGCGCCATCACCACGGAAATCGAAGAAGCCCCGACCTTCTACTACGCCGAGGCCTACCACCAGCAGTACCTGGCGAAGAACCCGGAAGGCTACTGCGGGATCGGCGGCACAGGCGTGACCTGCCCGATCTGACCCGTAGCCGCTGACGAGGCACGAGGCTGCGATGCGGTCCGCAGGAGCGCCCTCGGGGGCCGCTTCGCTGCCCATCGCAGCCTCGTACCTCGGCAGCGGCTACAACCTCACATTATTCGGCGATCAGCCAATCCATCTGCCAGCCGCCCTGGGTCTGGCCCAGTTTCTGCGCCAGCCACGGCAGCAGCTCGCGCAACTCCTCTTCCAGCCCCCACGGCGGGTTGGCGATCGCCAGGCCCGAGCCGTTCAGGCTGTTGGGGGTGTCCAGCGGGTGCACCAGCAATTCCACACGCAAAAGCTTCGGCGCGCCGGTACCGGCCAGGTCCTGGTAGAAGCGGCGTAGTGCCCGCTGATCCTTGACCGGGTACCAGATGGCCGCCACGGTCTGGCGCATCCGGCCGATGGCTTCTTTCAGCGACGCGGCGCAACGCTGCATTTCGTCGAGCTGTTCGAACGGCGGGTCGATCAACATCACCGCGCGCTTCTCGGCCACCGGCAACAATGCCCGCGCCACATGCCAGCCCTCGCCCAGGTGGACTGCCACCCGGCGATCGCCCTTCATGTTTTCCTTGAGCAGCAGCCCGTCTTCCGGGTGCTTCTCGTTGAGCAACACGCGGTCCTGGGGGCGGGTCAGGCGCCGCGCCAGCTCGGGCGAGCCCGGGTAATAACGCAGCTCGCCATCGGGGTTCATCTTGTGCAGCACCGCCATGTAGTCGGCGGTCAGCGCTGGCAGGTCCTGCTCGCCCCACAGGCGCGCGATGCCTTCCAGGTACTCGCCGGTGCGGTTGGCCTGATCGCCCTGGAGGTCGTACAGGCCGATGCCGGCATGGCTGTCCAGATAGGCGAACGGCTGCTCCTTGCGCGACATCAGGGCGATGAGGCGGGTCAGGGTCAGGTGTTTGAAGACGTCGGCGTGGTTGCCGGCGTGGAAGGCGTGACGATAGTTCATGGTTGCTCCTGCGCAGGGGGCGAAGTTTACCCTGTGCCACGGCCGGCGTCAGGTCGTGTCGGGAAGCTCCCTGGCGCAAAACGCACCCATGAAAAAGCCCGCATCCCAGGGAATGCGGGCTTTTCGAGTCACTGCAAGGGCGCCGCCTCAGCGGCTCCCGATCAGTGGTTGAGCTTGTAGTCTTTCTCGGCCGCCTCGAAACGCTGGACCATGCCGACGCTCGGCGCGCTCATCTTGCTCACCAGCAGGATGGCCAGGCTGGCGAAGATGAAGCCCGGGATAATTTCGTACAGGCCCAGCAGGTTGAAGTGCTTCCACAGGATCACGGTCACGGCACCGACGATGATGCCGGCCAGCGCGCCGTCGCGGGTCATGCCTTTCCACAGTACCGAGATCAGCACCACAGGGCCGAAGGCCGCGCCGAAACCGGCCCAGGCGTAGCTGACCAGGCCCAGTACGCGGTTTTCCGGGTTGGCGGCCATGGCGATGGCGACCAGGGCAACCAGCAGCACCATGGCACGACCGACCCACACCAGCTCCAGCTGGGAAGCATGTTTACGCAGGAAGGCCTTGTAGAAGTCTTCGGTCAGGGCACTGGAGCACACCAGCAGTTGGCAGCTCAAAGTACTCATCACCGCCGCCAGGATGGCCGACAGCAGCACACCGGCCAGCCAAGGGTTGAAGAGGATCTTCGCCAATTCAATGAACACCCGCTCGTGGTTCTCGGTCACGGGACCGGCCACTTCCGGGTGCGCCGAGAAGTAGGCGATACCGAAGAAGCCCACGGCCACGGTGCCGCCCAGGCACAGGATCATCCAGGTCATGGAGATGCGACGGGCGTTGGCGATCGACTTGACCGAGTCCGCGGCCATGAAGCGTGCCAGGATGTGCGGCTGGCCGAAGTAGCCCAGGCCCCAGCCCATCAGCGAGATGATGCCGATGAAGGTGGTGTTTTTCAGCATGTCGAAGTTGCTTGGGTCCTGGGCTTCGATCGCCAGGAAGGTGGTGTCGACGCCACCGGTGGCCAGCAGCACGATGATCGGTGTCAGCAGCAGGGCGAAGATCATCAGGGTGGCTTGCACGGTGTCGGTCCAGCTCACTGCCAGGAAACCACCGACGAAGGTGTAGGCGATGGTCGCCGCGGCACCGGCCCACAGCGCGGTCTCGTAGGGCATGCCGAAGGTGCTTTCGAACAGACGGGCACCGGCGACGATGCCGGAAGCGCAGTAAATGGTGAAGAACACCAGGATCACGATCGCGGAGATGATCCGCAGCAGCCCGCTCTTGTCCTCGAAGCGGCTGGAGAAGTAGTCCGGCAGCGTCAATGCATCGCCGTTGTGTTCGGTTTGTACTCGCAGACGACCGGCGACGAACAGCCAGTTCAGGTAGGCACCGACGATCAGGCCGATGGCGATCCAGCTCTCGGACAGGCCGGACATGTAGATGGCGCCCGGCAGGCCCATCAACAACCAGCCGCTCATGTCGGAAGCGCCGGCGGAAAGCGCGGTCACCACGCTACCCAGGCTGCGGCCACCGAGGATGTAGTCAGAAAGGTTGTTGGTCGAGCGATAGGCCATGAAGCCGATCAGCACCATAGCTGCGATGTAGATCACGAACGTGATCAAGGTTGGATTGCTTGCACTCATTGAGTTACGCCCTGGCTTTGTTTTTATGTAGCGGCGGTCAGCACCACCGCTCTCAAACGACTACGTTGGAGAGACGGCTGGGTACTCCGCGCATTTATGACTGATGTTTCCCCAGGAAAGCCATCAGCCGATGAACCAGTCGCGAGGACCGGTTGCACCTTGGGCGCGAATGCTATTCAACAACTCAAAGAAGGTGCAACCTGTTTCGCGAGAATAAGTTGCACCTAAGCGATTTTTCCGGCGAACGCCGCGTTTTTGCTCCTTTTTGGAGCAAAAACCAGGCGCGACAGAATTAAAAGCACCAAGCAGAAGCGCCGCCCCGGGACCGGAAATCAATTCCTGATGAGCTGTCGATCATTCCGATAAAAAACAGGTTGCACCCGGTTGCACCTCTTTCGGCGCACGGCTAATCTTGCCGCCAGCTGATGCCACGCAACCGTGGTAAACATGAGGATAAAAATATGGCTACCACCACCCTTGGGGTCAAACTCGACGACCCGACCCGCGAACGCCTGAAGGCCGCCGCGACCTCGATCGATCGCACGCCGCACTGGCTGATCAAGCAGGCAATTTTCAATTACCTGGAAAAACTCGAGGGTGGTGCAACCCTGACCGAGCTGAGCGGTTCGACCCGCACCGATGGCGATGACGCCGGCGAAGTACAGACCGACCACGCCCACCAGTGCTTCCTCGAATTCGCCGAAAGCATCCTGCCGCAATCGGTGCTGCGCGCCTCGATCACCGCTGCTTATCGCCGCCCGGAACCAGAAGTGGTACCGATGCTGCTGGAGCAGGCGCGCCTGCCGACCAGCATGGCCGAAGCCACCAACAAGCTGGCCGCGACCATCGCCGAGAAACTGCGCAACCAGAAGAGCGCCGGCGGCCGTGCCGGTATCGTCCAGGGCCTGCTGCAGGAGTTCTCCCTGTCGTCCCAGGAAGGCGTGGCCCTGATGTGCCTGGCCGAAGCCCTGCTGCGCATCCCGGACAAAGGCACCCGTGACGCGCTGATCCGCGACAAGATCAGCACCGGCAACTGGCAGCCGCACCTGGGCAACAGCCCGTCGCTGTTCGTCAACGCCGCCACCTGGGGCCTGCTGCTGACCGGCAAGCTGGTCGCCACCCACAACGAAGCCGGCCTGACCTCATCCCTGAGCCGCATCATCGGCAAGAGCGGCGAGCCGATGATCCGCAAGGGCGTCGACATGGCCATGCGCCTGATGGGCGAGCAGTTCGTCACCGGCGAAACCATCGCCGAAGCCCTGGCCAACGCCAGCAAGTTCGAAGCCAAGGGCTTCCGCTACTCCTACGACATGCTCGGCGAAGCGGCACTGACCGAGCACGACGCGCAGAAATACCTGGCGTCCTACGAGCAGGCCATCCACTCGATCGGCAAGGCCTCCCACGGTCGCGGCATCTATGAAGGCCCGGGCATCTCGATCAAGCTCTCGGCCCTGCACCCGCGCTACAGCCGCGCCCAGTACGAGCGCGTGATGGACGAGCTGTACCCGCGCCTGCTGTCGCTGACCCTGCTGGCCAAGCAATACGACATCGGCCTGAACATCGACGCCGAAGAAGCCGACCGCCTGGAGCTGTCGCTGGATCTGCTCGAGCGCCTGTGCTTCGAGCCACAGCTGACCGGCTGGAACGGCATCGGCTTCGTGATCCAGGCCTACCAGAAGCGCTGCCCGTACGTGATCGACTACGTGATCGACCTGGCGCGCCGCAGCCGTCACCGCCTGATGATCCGCCTGGTGAAAGGCGCCTACTGGGACAGCGAGATCAAGCGCGCCCAGGTCGAAGGCCTGGAAGGCTATCCGGTCTACACCCGCAAGGTGTACACCGACGTTTCCTATATCGCCTGCGCCCGCAAGCTGCTGTCGGTACCGGAAGTCATCTACCCGCAGTTCGCCACCCACAACGCCCACACCCTGTCGGCCATCTACCACATCGCCGGTCAGAACTACTACCCGGGCCAGTACGAGTTCCAGTGCCTGCACGGCATGGGCGAACCGCTGTACGAACAGGTGGTAGGCAAGGTCGCCGATGGCAAGCTGAACCGTCCGTGCCGCGTGTACGCACCGGTCGGCACCCACGAAACCCTGCTGGCCTACCTGGTGCGCCGCCTGCTGGAAAACGGCGCCAACACCTCGTTCGTCAACCGCATCGCCGACCAATCCATCTCCATCCAGGAGCTGGTGGCCGACCCGGTCAGCCAGATCGAGCAGATGGCGACCCTGGAAGGCGGCTTCGGCCTGCCGCATCCGCGCATTCCATTGCCGCGTGACCTGTACGGCAGCGAGCGCGCCAACTCCGCCGGCATCGACATGGCCAACGAACACCGCCTGGCGTCGTTGTCCTGCGCCCTGCTGGCCACCGCCCACAACCACTGGAAAGCCGCGCCGATGCTAGGTTGCGCCTCCAGCAGCGAAACCCCGGCGCAGGTCTTGAATCCGTCCGATCACCGTGACGTGGTCGGCCATGTCCAGGAAGCCACAGTCGAAGACGTCGACAACGCCATCCAGTGCGCGCTGAACGCCGCACCGATCTGGCAGGCCACGCCGCCGGCCGAGCGCGCGGCGATCCTCGAACGCGCCGCCGACCTGATGGAAGGCGAGATCCAGCCGCTGATGGGCCTGCTGGCCCGCGAAGCCGGCAAGACCTTCGCCAACGCCATCGCCGAAGTGCGCGAAGCCGTGGACTTCCTGCGCTACTACGCGGTGCAGGCACGCAACGATTTCAGCAACGACGCGCACCGCCCGCTGGGTCCGGTGGTCTGCATCAGCCCGTGGAACTTCCCGCTGGCGATCTTCAGCGGCCAGGTCGCCGCTGCCCTGGCCGCCGGTAACCCGGTACTGGCCAAGCCGGCCGAACAGACGCCGCTGGTCGCCGCACAGGCCGTGCGCCTGATGCTCGAAGCCGGCATTCCGCAAGGCGTGCTGCAACTGCTGCCGGGCCGCGGCGAAACCGTCGGTGCCCGCCTGGTGGGCGACGATCGGGTCAAAGGCGTGATGTTCACCGGTTCCACCGAAGTCGCGCGCCTGCTGCAACGCAACGTCGCCGGCCGCCTGGACGCCCAGGGCCGACCAATCCCGCTGATCGCCGAAACCGGCGGCCAGAACGCGATGATCGTCGACTCCTCGGCCCTGACCGAACAAGTGGTGATCGACGTCGTCTCCTCGGCCTTCGACAGCGCCGGCCAGCGTTGCTCGGCCCTGCGCGTACTGTGCCTGCAGGAAGACTCCGCCGACCGCGTGATCGAAATGCTCAAGGGCGCCATGGCCGAAAGTCGCCTGGGCAACCCTGAGCGCCTGTCCGTGGACATCGGCCCGGTGATCGACGCCGAAGCCAAGGCCGGCATCGAGAAACACATCCAGGCCATGCGCGACAAAGGCCGCAACGTGTATCAGGTGGCGATCGCCGATGGCGAAGAAATCAAGCGCGGCACCTTCGTGATGCCGACGTTGATCGAGCTGGAAAGCTTCGACGAGCTGCAACGCGAGATCTTCGGTCCGGTGCTGCACGTGGTGCGCTACAAGCGCAAGGACATCGACCAGTTGATCGCGCAGATCAACGCCTCCGGCTACGGCCTGACCCTGGGCGTGCACACCCGCATCGACGAGACCATCGCCAAGGTGATCGACAACGTCAACGCCGGTAACGTCTACGTCAACCGCAACATCGTCGGTGCCGTGGTTGGCGTGCAGCCATTCGGCGGCGAAGGCCTGTCGGGCACCGGCCCGAAAGCCGGTGGCCCGCTGTACCTGTACCGCCTGCTGTCGACCCGCCCGACCGACGCCATCGAGCAGTCGTTCGCCCGTAGCGACGCCCTGAACGCCCCGGACGTGCGCCTGCGCGATGCCATGAGCAAGCCGCTGAGCGCCCTGCAAGCCTGGGCCGACAGCAACAAGCTGGCGGATCTCAGCGCCCTGTGCGTGCAGTTCGCGGCGCAGTCGCAGAGCGGTATCACCCGCGTCCTGGCCGGCCCGACCGGCGAACGCAACAGCTACGCCATCCTGCCGCGCGAACACGTGCTGTGCCTGGCGGAAGTCGAAGGCGACCTGCTGAGCCAACTGGCGGCCGTCCTGGCCGTAGGCGGTTCGGCGGTCTGGCCGGAAGGCGAGCCGGGCAAGGCGCTCTACGCCCGCCTGCCGAAGGACGTGCAAGCGCGCATCCAGCGCGTGGCCGACTGGACCAAGGACGAAGTGGTGTTCGATGCGGTCCTGCATCACGGCCACTCCGACCAGCTGCGCGCGGTCTGCCAGCAAGTGGCCAAGCGTGCCGGCGCCATCGTCGGGGTTCATGGCCTGTCGCAAGGCGAAACCTCGATTGCCCTGGAACGCCTGGTGATCGAGCGTGCCTTGAGCGTCAACACCGCGGCGGCCGGCGGCAACGCCAGCCTGATGACTATCGGCTAAGCCGTCAGTCAGCAACATGAAAAGGGCGCCCTCACCGGCGCCCTTTTTCATGCCCTCCGCAAATCCCCCGTAGCCGCTGTCGAGCCCTGGCGAGGCTGCGATCGGGGCGCAGCCCCGTAAAACCAGGCGACGCGGTATGCCTGATGGATGGGGTCGTCTGGCTTGGCGCCTGCTGCGCAGGCGATCGCAGCCTCGCTGGCGCTCGACAGCGGCTACACCTGCCGCCATCCCTGTAGCCGCTGTCGAGCCCTGGCGAGGCTGCGATCGGGGCGCAGCCCCGTAAAACCAGGCGACGCGGTATGCCTGATGGATGGGGTCGTCTGGCTTGGCGCCTGCTGCGCAGGCGATCGCAGCCTCGCTGGCGCTCGACAGCGGCTACACCTGCCGCCATCCCTGTAGCCGCTGTCGAGCCCTGGCGAAGCTGCGATCGGGGCGCAGCCCCGTAAAACCAGGCGACGCGGTATGTCTGATGGATGGGGTCGTCTGGCTTGGCGCCTGCTGCGCAGGCGATCGCAGCCTCGCTGGCGCTCGACAGCGGCTACACCTGCCGCCCCCATCCCCTGTGTTTGGCACCTTTATCACCTTCATCAATCTTGCTATCCAGAGTTTATTCACCCGCCTAGACTCGGCTGAGTCCAATCACAGGTAGGCCGCCATGTCCGAGACGCTGCTCAGTTCCCGCAATCTGGCTTTCGAGCTGTATGAAGTCCTCGATGCCGAGGGCCTGACCCAGCGCGAGCGATTCACCGAGCACAACCGGGAAACCTTCGACGCCGCCCTCGGCACCGCGCGCAGCATCGCCGAGAAGTTCTTCGCCCCACACAACCGCAAAGGCGATGAAAACGAGCCACGTTATGAAGACGGCAAGGCGATCCTGATTCCGGAAGTGAAACCCGCGGTCGACGCCTTTCTCGAAGCCGGCTTCCTCAACGCCGCGCGCAGCTTCGAGGCCGGTGGCATGCAGTTGCCGACGCTGTTGTCCCAGGCCTGCTTCGCTCACTTCCAGGCGGCCAACGCGGCTTCCACCTCCTACCCGTTCCTGACCATGGGCGCGGCCAACCTGATCGAAAGCTTCGGCACCGAGGAGCAGAAACGGCGCTTCCTGCAGCCGATGATCGACGGGCGCTTCTTCGGCACCATGGCCCTGACCGAGCCCCATGCCGGCTCGTCGCTGTCGGATATCCGCACCCGCGCCGAACCGGCGGCGGACGGCACCTACCGGCTCAAGGGCAACAAGATCTTCATCTCCGGCGGCGATCACCCGCTGTCGGAGAACATCGTGCACATGGTGCTGGCCAAGCTGCCGGACGCACCGGCCGGGGTGAAAGGCATCTCGCTGTTCATCGTGCCCAAGTTCCTGGTCAACGACGACGGCAGCCTGGGCCCGCGCAACGACGTGCTGCTGGCCGGCCTGTTCCACAAGATGGGCTGGCGCGGCACCACCTCCACGGCGCTGAACTTCGGCGATAACGGGGAGTGTGTGGGCTATCTGGTGGGCAAGCCGCACCACGGCCTGAGCTACATGTTCCAGATGATGAACGAAGCGCGGATCGGCGTCGGCATGGGCGCGGTGATGCTTGGCTACGCCGGCTACCTGTATTCCCTGGAATACGCCCGCGAACGCCCGCAAGGCCGCCTGCCGGACAGCAAGGACCCGACTACCGCGCCGGTGTCGATCGTCCAGCACGCCGACGTCAAGCGCATGCTGCTGACCCAGAAGGCCTATGTCGAGGGCGCTTTCGACCTCGGCCTGTACGCCGCGCGGCTGTTCGACGACACCACCACCCTGCCCGACGAAGACCGGCGCAAACAGGCCCATGAACTGCTGGACCTGCTGACGCCCATCGTCAAATCCTGGCCCTCGGAGTTCTGCCTGAAGGCCAACGAACTGGCGATCCAGATCCTCGGCGGCCACGGCTATACCCGTGAATACCCGGTGGAACAGTACTACCGCGACAACCGCCTGAACCCGATCCACGAAGGCACCCACGGCATCCAGTCCCTGGACCTGCTGGGGCGCAAGCTGGCGCAGAACGGCGGCGCGGGGTTGAAACAACTGATCCGCCTGATCGCCGACACCAGCGAGCGGGCCCAGGCCCACGAAGCCCTGACAGTGCTGCGCCAACCGCTGGAAATACTGGTGGCGCGCCTGCAAGGCGTGACCATCGGCCTGCTCACCGACCTGGCCCAGGGCAAGGTCAACAGCAGCCTGGCCAACTCGGCGCTGTACCTGAAAGCCTTCGGTCATACGGTGATCGGTTGGCGCTGGCTGGAGCAGGCGATTCGCGCACAGGAAGGCCTGGCCAGGGGCAACACGGCGGATGTGGGGTTCTACAAGGGCAAGCTGCAGGCAGCGCGTTACTTCCTGACCTGGGAAGTGCCGGCCTGTCATCACGAACTGGC
The DNA here is from genome assembly GCF_003184125.1 of Pseudomonas sp. RW409. Lineage (NCBI taxonomy): Bacteria > Pseudomonadati > Pseudomonadota > Gammaproteobacteria > Pseudomonadales > Pseudomonadaceae > Pseudomonas > Pseudomonas sp. RW409. The sequence continues at coordinate 708,207 of NZ_QHHP01000004.1, forward strand.
CTTGCTGGAAGCGCGGGACGATACCTGCCTGGGCATGCAGGACGAGTGGTTCTGAAGCGCTAAAAGCGTCGCGAGCAATCGAGCGCCGCCCGGCTGCTCGCGAAAACAATCAGTCCGACACAACCGCAACGGCGTTGCAGGTTGTGGGTAAACCCATCAGTTCTGGCTGATGGTCTTGGAGATCACTTCGACCGTGGCGCTGACTTGCTCTTGGTAACGGTCAAGTTCCTGCTGATGGCGCTTTTGCATCTCGAGCTGCTGGGAACACAGGTTCATCGCCGCCAGCACCAGCAAGCGGTCACCGATCAGCGTCGGGTATTTCTTCTTGGTCTCGGCCAGGGTGGCCTTCAACATCAACGCGGCATCCAGCAGGGTCTGCTCTTCCCCGGCCGGCGCCTTGATCGAGTAGTCCTCACCGAGAATCGAGACGACTTTTACCCCGTCGGCCCCCTGCCTCATGCGCTGACAGGACCGGCGCTGACGCGTTCGACCAGGGCCTGGATACGGGCCGCGGTGGCGCCTTGCTTCTCTTCCTGTTCCATCAGGCTCAGTTGCAGGCTTTCGTTCTCATCCTTGGCCTGGGCCAGTTCTGCCTTGAGGGTTTCGTTCGTGCCCGACAGTTCCTGGTTCTGTTGCACCAGGTCACTGACAAGCTGTTCCAATTGGCTTAGGGATGCTTCCAACATTTTGATTTTCCGAGCATTTTTCAAAGGGCGCGTACGATAAAGAAAAGTCACCCTGGATGCCAGGGTTATCCCGGCGCAACGCCTTGACCTGCCTGGTGGGTGACCTTGCCTGCGAACTTTAAAGACTGTCATTCACCCATCTGGTTCCTGACACTTCGTCGCCCATCAGATCTTTCTGAAACTCTTGCTCCAGCTTCAAGAATCCATTTTTCCGCGCGATAGGTCTGGGGAGCCCTATCAACCACCGCGGCATGGATTGCGCACTCTTGAGGTAAATCCCCATGTCTCTTCGCAACATGAACATCGCACCGAGGGCATTTCTCGGCTTTGCATTCATCGGCTGCCTGATGTTGTTCCTGGGCATTTTCGCCCTGAACCAGATGAGTAATATTCGCGCGGCGACCGTCACCATCTCCACCGACAACATGCCCAGCATCCAGAGCATCGACGAGTTCACCCAGCAGATGCTGCGCCTGCAGGTGCTGTCCTATCGCCTGGTGATCAACCGCGGTCCCGAGGTGCAGGCCAAGACCCGCGAGTCGCTCGAACTGGGCAACCAGCAGATCGAAAAGATCCGCACCACCTATGAAAAGCTGGTCAGCAGCCCGGAAGAGAGCGAAGCCTACGACCACTACCTCAAGCTGCTGGCCGAATACCGCAAGCTCGAAGAGCGCATCAAAGAGCTGTCGCGCAACAACCAGTTGAGTGAACTGCAAGAGGTGCTGAACAACGAGCTGATGAAGAACTCGCAGCAGATCAACAAGGTCCTGAACCTGCTGGTACAGATCAACAGCCAGCGCTCCAAGGCCGCCAACGAGCAGGCCGCCGAGGAATACGCCTCGGCATTCAACCTGGTGGTGGCCCTGCTGGTCCTGTCTACCACCCTGACCGTGGTGTTTGCCTGGTTGCTGACCCGCAGCATTACCCAGCCCATCGCCGACGCCTTGCATGCCGCGGAACACATCGCCGGAGGCGACCTCACCCAGAGCATCCAGGTCAACGGCCGCGACGAACCCGGGCGTCTGTTGCAGGCCATGGCGACCATGCAGGAAAAACTGCGCCAGACCCTGCTGCATATTTCCGGCTCCGCCGGCCAGCTGGCCTCGGCCGCCGAAGAGCTGAACAGTGTCACCGACGAAAGCGCCCGCGGCCTGACCCAGCAGAACAACGAAATCGAACAGGCGGCCACCGCCGTGAACGAGATGACCTGCGCCGTCGAGGAAGTCGCACGCAACGCCGTGAGCACCGCCGAGGCTTCGAACGACGCCACCCAGTCGGCCAGCGAAGGCCGCAACCTGGTGCGCGAAACCGTCAGCGCCATAGAGCTCATGAGCAGCGAAGTGCAGAGCTCGGCCAACAGGATCAGCGAACTGGCCGAGGAGTCGCGCGACATCGGCAAGGTGCTGGACGTGATCCGCGGCCTGGCCGACCAGACCAACCTGCTGGCCTTGAACGCCGCGATAGAAGCCGCCCGGGCTGGCGATGCCGGACGCGGTTTCGCCGTAGTCGCCGATGAAGTACGCGCCCTGGCTTATCGCACCCAACAATCGACCAGTGAAATCGAACGCATGATCGGCAGCATCCAGAGCGGCACCGAGCACGCCGTCGAGTCGATGCGCACCAGCACCGAGCGCGCCGACTCGACCCTGAGCATCGCCCGTGGCGCCGGCGGTGCACTGGACACCATCAACACCGCGGTCAACGAGATCAACGAGCGCAACCTGGTCATCGCCAGCGCCGCCGAGGAGCAGGCCCTGGTGGCCCGCGAAGTGGACCGCAACCTGGTGAACATCCGCGACCTGTCGGTGCAATCGGCCACCGGCGCCAACCAGACCAGCGACGCCAGCCACGAACTGTCGCGCCTGGCCGTGGACCTGAACAACATGGTGGCGCGGTTCACGTTGTAGGGCCCCGCACCCAGTCGCCAACAGCCGCGATCGCCGCCTGCGCCAGCCACTACGGACTGCCATGAAGTCCGTCAGTGGTCGGCGCCAGGCGGCGATTTTTTGCCGCCTGTAAACAGGCGCAAAAGCTTTTTGACAGCATCGTATTTCAACAGGTTAGAATCGCTGGCACGCAGACTGCATGGTCAGTTTGTGCCCGCCTTTCTGCTTCTGGAGTACTGCCTTTGAATGCGACGACCATCAACAGCCTGTTCTTGATCGGCGCGTTGCTGGTAGGTGCGAGCATTCTGGTGAGTTCCCTTTCGTCCCGCCTCGGTATCCCGATCCTGGTGATCATCCTGGCCGTGGGCATGGCCGCTGGCGTCGACGGCGGCGGCATCATTTTCAACAACTACCCGACCGCCTACCTGGTGGGCAACCTCGCACTCGCAGTGATTCTCCTCGACGGCGGCCTGCGCACCCGGGTCTCGAGCTTCCGCGTGGCCTTGTGGCCGGCGTTATCGCTGGCCACCGTCGGCGTGATGATCACCACCGGCCTGACCGGCATGGCGGCCGCCTGGCTGTTCGACCTGAACCTGATCCAGGGCCTGCTGATCGGCGCCATCGTCGGCTCCACCGACGCCGCGGCGGTGTTCTCGCTGCTGGGCGGCAAGGGCCTGAACGAGCGGGTCACCGCCAGCCTGGAGATCGAGTCGGGCAGTAACGACCCGATGGCGGTGTTCCTCACCGTGACCCTGATCGACATGCTCGCCAGCGGCCAGACCGGCCTGCACTGGAGCCTGCTGGGGCATCTGCTGCGCGAATTCGGCATCGGCGGCCTGATCGGCCTGGGCGGCGGCTGGCTGATGCTGCAACTGGTGAACCGGATCAACCTGGCCACCGGCCTGTACCCGATCCTGGTGATCGCCGGCGGCCTGGTGGTCTTCGCCCTGACCAACGCCCTGCATGGCAGCGGCTTCCTCGCGGTGTACCTGTGCGGCCTGGTGATCGGCAACCGCCCGGTGCGCAGCCGCCACGGCATCCTGCATATGCTCGACGGCATGGCCTGGCTGTCGCAGATCGGCATGTTCCTGGTGCTCGGCCTGCTGGTCACGCCCCACGACCTGCTGCCCATCGCCCTGCCGGCGCTGGGCCTGGCGCTGTGGATGATCCTGTTCGCCCGCCCGCTGTCGGTGATGGTCGGCCTGTTGCCGTTCAAGGCCTTCCACGGCCGCGAGAAAGCCTTTATTTCCTGGGTCGGCCTGCGCGGCGCGGTGCCGATCATTCTCGCGGTGTTCCCGTTGATGGCCGGGCTGCCCGAGGCCCAGCTGTACTTCAACCTGGCCTTCTTTATCGTGCTGGTGTCCCTGCTGGTGCAAGGCACCAGCCTGCCGTGGGTCGCCAAGTTGCTGAAGGTCACGGTGCCACCGGAACCGGCGCCGATCTCCCGGGCCGCCCTGGAAGTGCATGTCACCAGCGAATGGGAGCTGTTCGTCTACCGCCTCGGCGCGGAAAAATGGTGCATCGGCGCAGCGTTGCGCGAGCTGAAAATGCCCGAAGGCACCCGTATCGCCGCCCTGTTTCGCCACCAGCAACTGCTCCATCCGTCGGGTAGTACGGTGCTGGAAGCCGACGATCTGCTCTGTGTCATCGGCCATGAACACAACCTGCCAGCCCTCGGAAAACTCTTCAGCCAGGCACCGCAACGAGGCCTCGATCTGCGCTTCTTCGGCGACTTCGTTCTCGAAGGCGACGCCCAGCTGGGCGCGGTTTCGGCGCTGTACGGGCTGAAACTCGAAGGGCTCGATCCGGACATGCCGCTGAGCCGCTTCATCACCCAGAAAGTGGGGGGCGCTCCGGTGGTCGGCGACCAGGTGGAATGGAACAACACCATCTGGACCGTTGCCGTGATGGACGGGAACAAGATCAGCAAAGTGGGCGTCAGATTCCCCGAAGGAAGTCGCCCGGGCCCCGGACTCTTCCTCTAAACTGCCTAACTTCTCATCCAGCTTGACCGGTCTTTATGCCAATCCTGCGTACCCTTTTCGCCATTGCCCTGCTGGGCCTGAGCCTTTCTGTCGGCCCATTGCAAGCGGCCGAGCCGCCCAGTGCCGAGTCCGTCCAGCAGAGCCTGGATAAAATCGCCGAGCGCAAATTGCCGGAAGCCGATCAAAAGGCCCTGCAAGCGGTGCTGCAACAGACGCTGACCCAGCTGTCGAACAAGCAGGATTACGAGCAGCGCCTGAACGATCTCAAGCAGCAGCTGAGCAATGCCCCGCGCCAGACCAGCGAGAACCAGCGCGAGCTGACCCGCCTGAAGGCCACCAAGGTGGTGCCGGTGGCCCAACGTTACGCCAACCTGCCGGTATCGCAGCTCGAACAGTTGCTGACCGAGCGCACCACCCAGCAGGGTGACATGCAGAAAGCCCTGGCCGAGGCCAACAGCCTGGCGATTACCGCGCAGACCCGCCCCGAGCGCGCCCAGGCCGAGATCAGCAGCAGCCAGACCCGCACCCAGCAGATCAATACGATCCTCAAGAACGGCAAGGACGCCGGCAAGCCGATCAATGCCGACCAGCGCAATCAGCTCAATGCCGAACTGGCGGCGATCAACGCGCTGATCCCGCTGCGCCGCCAGGAACTGGCCGGCAACAGCCAGCTGCAGGACCTGGGCAACAGCCAGCACGACCTGCTGATGGAGAAGACCGCGCGCCTGGAGCAGGAAATCCAGGACCTGCAGACCCTGATCAACCAGAAGCGCCTGGCCCAGTCCCAGGAAACCGTCACCCAGCAATCGATCGAAGCGCAAAAGGCCGGCAGCAGCAGCCTCCTGGCCACCGAAAGCGCGGCCAACCTGAAGCTCTCCGACTACCTGCTCAAAAGCACCGACCGCCTCAACGAGTTGACCCAGCAGAACCTGCAGACCAAGCAGCAGCTCGACAGCGTGACCCAGAGCGATGCCGCGCTGGACGAGCAGATCAGCGTGCTCAAGGGCAGCCTGCTGCTGTCGAAGATCCTCTATAAACAGAAGCAGGCGCTGCCGCACCTGCGGCTCGACCGCGACCTGGCCGACCAGATCGCCGACATCCGCCTGTACCAGTTCGAGGTCAACCAGCAACGCGAGCTGATCAGCAGCCCCAGCAGTTACGTCGACAACCTGCTGGCTACCCAGCCATCCGAACAAGTCACCCCGCAGCTGCGCAAAACCCTGCTGGACCTGGCCATCACCCGCGCCGACCTGCTGGAACGCCTGAGCCGCGAGCTGAGCGCGCTGCTCAACGAATCCATCACCCTGCAGCTCAACCAGAAGCAACTGCTGAGCACCTCGCAAAGCCTGCGCGCAACCCTCGACGAACAGATGTTCTGGATTCCCAGCAACAAGCCGCTGGACAGCGAATGGCTGCAGACCATACCGCTGCGCCTGGCAAAACAGGTCACCACCCTGCCCTGGTCGTCCAGCCTGAGCGAGCTGGCCGACGGCCTGGCGCAACGGCCGCTGCTGTTCCTGCCATTGCTGTTGCTGATCGCGGCCCTGCTGTGGCGGCGCAAGAACCTGTACCTGCGCCTGAACAAGGTTCACAAGGACATCGGTCACTTCAAGCGCGACAGCCAATGGCACACGCCGCAGGCGATCCTGGTCAACATCCTGCTGGCGATGCCGGTCGCCCTCGGCCTGGCGCTGTGCGGCCTGGCCTTGCAGATCGACGCCCGCGGGCAGAACGCCAACCTCGGCGCGGCGCTGCTGCAGATGGCCCAGGCCTGGCTGGTGTTCTATACCGCCTACCGGATCCTCGCCCCCGGCGGCGTGGCGGAACTGCACTTTCGCTGGGAAAAGCCCCAGGTCGAATTCCTCCAGAGCTGGGTCCGTCGCCTCGGGCTGGTGGTCATGGCGCTGGTGGCGGTGGTCGCCGTGGCCGAACATCAACCGGCGGCGCTGGCCGATGACGTGCTCGGCATCGCCGTGGTCCTGACCTGCTACGCCCTGATGGCCTGGCTGCTCAGCCGCCTGCTGCTGAGCAGCCCGACGCACCAGAACGCCTCGCTGTTCCGCAAGGCGGTGGCGGTGCTGTTCACCGCGCTGCCGATCGCTTTGTTCATCGCCGTATGCTTCGGCTACTACTACACCGCGCTGAAGCTCAGCGACCGCCTGATCAATACCTTGTACCTGCTGATGTTCTGGCTGGTGATCGAAGCCACTTTCGTCCGCGGGCTGGGCGTCGCCGCCCGGCGCCTGGCCTACCAGCGGGCCCTGGCCAAACGCCAGGCCGCCAAGGAAGCCGGCGACGGCGAAGCGGTGGTCGAAGAGCCGACCCTGGACATCGAGAAGGTCAACGAACAGTCCCTGCGCCTGATCCGCCTGGCCCTGCTCGGTGGTTTCATCGCCGGGCTGTACTGGGTCTGGTCGGACCTGATCAGCGTGTTCTCCTACCTGGACAACATCACCCTCTACGAATACACCAGCGGTACCGGCGCCAACATGAGCATGGTGCCCATCAGCATCGGCGACATGCTCGGCGCGCTGATCATCGTCGGCATCACCTTCGCCCTGGCGCGCAACCTGCCTGGGCTGCTGGAGGTGCTGGTACTGTCCAGGCTGAACCTGGCCCAGGGCAGCGCCTACGCGACCACCACGCTGCTGTCCTATGTGATTGCCGGCGTCGGCTTCGTCTCGACCCTGTCGACCCTCGGCGTCAGCTGGGACAAGTTGCAATGGCTGGTGGCTGCGCTGTCGGTGGGCCTGGGTTTCGGCATGCAGGCGATCTTCGCCAACTTCATCTCCGGCATCATCATCCTGTTCGAGCGGCCGGTGCGCATCGGCGACACCATCACCATCGGCAACCTGTCGGGCACGGTGAGCAAGATCCGCATCCGCGCCACCACCATCACCGACTTCGATCGCAAGGACATCATCGTCCCGAACCAGACCTTCATCACCGGGCAACTGATCAACTGGTCGCTGACCGACACCGTCACCCGGGTGACCCTCAAGCTCGGCGTCGACTACGGCTCGGACCTGGACCTGGTCAAGGAGCTGCTGCTCAAGGCGGCCCGCGATAACCCGCGGGTACTGAAAGAACCCGAGCCGCATGTGTACTTCCTCAACTTCGGCGAAAGCACCCTGGACCACGAACTGCGCATGCACGTGCGCGAGCTGGGGGACCGCAACCCGGTGCTCGACGAGGTCAACCGCTTCATCAACCGCGAGTTCAAGAAGCAGCACATCAACATCTCGTTCCGCCAGATGGAGGTCTACCTGAAGAACCTCCATGGCCAGGAATACAAGATGGTGCCCATCGAGCCGGAGACCAAGACCATCGTCCCGCTGCCCGACGGCAAACCGCAGCAGGAACCGCCCTCCAGCAGGCTCGACTAAGGGCGCTATCCCTAGCAGAATGCTCGGACATTCTGCTGGAGATGGCCGTTGAAAGCCCTCGACGAACTGAGCTTCGACAATCGCTTCGCCCGCCTGGGCGACGCGTTCTCAACCCATGTGCTGCCCGAACCGATCGACCATCCACGCCTGGTGGTGGCCAGCCCGTCGGCCATGGCGCTGCTGGACCTGGACCCCGAGGCCGCCGAAAGCCCGGTGTTCGCCGAGCTGTTCGGCGGGCACAAGCTATGGGCCGAAGCCGAGCCTCGGGCGATGGTCTATTCCGGGCATCAGTTCGGCTCCTACAACCCCCAGCTAGGCGATGGTCGCGGCTTGCTGCTGGGCGAGGTGTACAACGCCGCCGGCGAACACTGGGACCTGCACCTCAAGGGTGCCGGCCAGACCCCCTACTCGCGCATGGGCGATGGCCGCGCCGTACTGCGTTCGTCGATCCGTGAATTCCTCGCCTCCGAAGCGCTGCACGCCCTGGGTATTCCGACCACCCGGGCGCTGTGCGTGATCGGCTCCGACACCCCGGTCTGGCGCGAGAAACAGGAGCGCGCAGCAATGTTGCTGCGCATGTCGCCCAGCCATGTCCGCTTCGGCCACTTCGAATACTTCTATTACACAAAACGCCCCGAGCAGCAGAAACAGCTGGGCGAGCACGTGCTGGCCATGCACTTTCCCGAGTGCCTGGAACAGCCGGAACCCTACCTGGCGATGTTCCGCGAAGTAGTCGAGCGCAATGCCGAACTGATCGCCAAATGGCAGGCCTACGGTTTCTGCCACGGGGTGATGAACACCGACAACATGTCGATCCTCGGCGTGACCTTCGACTTCGGGCCGTTCGCCTTCCTCGACGACTTCGATGCGCATTTCATCTGCAACCATTCCGACGACCAGGGGCGCTACTCGTTCAGCAACCAGGTGCCGATCGGCCAGTGGAACCTCAGTGCCCTGGCCCAGGCCCTGACGCCCTTCATCAGCGTCGAGGCCCTGCGGGAAACCCTCGGCCTGTTCCTGCCGTTGTTCCAGACCCATTACCTGGACCTGATGCGCCGCCGCCTCGGCCTGACCAGCGCCGAAGAAGAGGATCAGAAGCTGGTGGAGCGCCTGCTGCAACTGATGCAGGGCAGCAGCGTGGACTACAGCCTGTTCTTCCGCCGCCTGGGGGATGAATCAGCTGAACTGGCCGTGGCCCGGCTGCGCGACGACTTCGTCGACCGCCAGGGCTTCGATGCCTGGGCTGATCTGTACAAGGCCCGGGTCGCCCGCGAACAAGACGACACTCAAGAACAGCGCCGCGCGCGCATGCATGCGGTCAACCCGCTGTACATCCTGCGCAATTACCTGGCGCAGAAGGCCATCGATGCCGCCGAGCAAGGGGATTACTCCGAGGTGCGCCGCCTGCATGCGGTGCTGAGCAAGCCGTTCGAACAACAGGCCGGCATGGACAGCTACGCCGAACGACCGCCCGAATGGGGCAAGCACCTGGAAATCAGTTGCTCGTCCTGAGCCTCAGATAAATACCTCGGCCGAAACACCGAAGCGCTCGGCCAGCCAGCGGATCTGTCGCAGGTTGAGCTGGCGCTTGCCGCTCAGTACTTCCGAAACCACCGACTGCGCACCCACGCCTGGCAGATCACTCTGGGTCAGGCCGTGTTCGCGCATCAGGGAGCGCAAGACGTCAACGCCACTGGCTATCGGCATCGGTCGATGCTCTTCGTCGTAGGCTTCGATCCAATCGCCGATGATGTCCACCAGCGAAGTCACTGGATGGTTCTCGTCCTCTCCCATGAGATCCAGCAGTTCATCCAGCGCCGCGACCAATGCATCGTAATCGGCTTCAGTATTGGGTTTACGCAACACAGGGGCCACGAAATGCCAATGATCCGCCGCCTGCTTCACCAGAACGTTCATCCGGTCTCCTCCTTCCACCTGCCCTTGTCGTATTCGTGATGGTCCAGCACGTGCCTGATATAGAGACGTCGCACCTCATAACGCACCACGGTGATGATTCGTAACTTGTTGCCGCCAATATCGAAGACGTGAAACGCCCCCACTTTGTCGGTGGCCGGAAATACTGCCTTGATGGCTACAAAATCGGCCGGATTGAGGCTTTTGACTTTTCTGTACCAGGTCTCCAGCGCATTGGCCGATTGTGGCCAGCGGCTCTTGGCCTCCCAGATTCGTTTGGCGGTGATGATATGCATGCAATGTCCCTATCGCATATTGCTATAGACGGTAGTGTCGGAAGCGCGCCATAGCAAGTTGCTATGCGCTTGAACAGACCAACGGCATAAACCCATGGCTCCGTTTCAGCCTAGATTCACCAGCCGCCACGCATCTCAAAGATGTATGAAGGAATGCAACAGACCCGCCCCTCGCTTGATAAACCTTGCGCCAGACTCCAGATAACGCCCATCGCCCACTTATCCCGGAGCCCCCCTCATGTCCGATCCATTGCTGATCCCCTGCCCCCATTGCAACGGTTTGAACCGCATCCCCGCCGAGCGCCTGGGCGACCAGCCCAAATGCGGGCGCTGCAAAGGCCAGGTGTTGCTGAGCCAGCCTTTCGAACTGAAACAAGGCGACTACGCCAGCCAGATCAAGGGCGACCTGCCGTTGCTGGTGGATGTCTGGGCGGATTGGTGCGGGCCGTGCAAATCCTTCGCGCCGGTATTCGAGCAGGCGGCGGCGCAATTGGCGGGCAAATGCCGGCTGGCCAAGCTCGACAGCGAGGCCAACCAGCAATTGTCGGCGCAGTTGGGAATTCGCTCGATTCCGAGCCTGATTCTGTTCAAGAACGGACGGGAAGTGGCACGTCAGAGTGGCGCCTTCCCGTTACCGCAGTTGATGAGCTGGTTGCGCAGCCAGGGCCTCTGACCGCTATTTCAAAAGCACCTTGAACCGTAGGAGCGAGGCTTGCCCGCGATGAGTGCCTGACATTCAACATCGTCGTCGGTTGTCAGACCGTTATCGCGGGCAAGCCTCGCTCCTACAGAAGAGCGTCAGGCGCTTTCCAGCAGGTTGTGCAGGTCGACGAATTGCTGGGTCAGCTTGTGCCGGGGGTCAAGGTGGATCAGCGGCAGGCTGGCCTGGTGGGATTCGCGCATGCGCACCGAACTGGCCAGGTACACCGGCAAGACCGGCAGGCCTTCGGCGATCAGCTCATCGAGCATCTGCTGGGGCAGGCTGGCGCGGGCCTGGAACTGGTTGACCACGATGCCTTCGACCTGCAAGTCCTCGTTGTGGTCGTCCTTGAGCTCTTCGATTTCAGCCAGCAGGCCGTACAGCGCCTGGCGGGAAAAGCTGTCGCAGTCGAAGGGAATCAATACGCGATCAGCGGCAATCAGCGCCGAAACCGCGTAGAAGTTCAGGGCCGGCGGGGTGTCGAGGTAGATCCGGTCGTAGTCCTCGGCCAATTCGTCCAGCAGTTTGCGCAGCTTGTTGATCTTGTGCTTCGCCTCGAGCTTGGGCTGCAGATCCGCCAGCTCGGCGGTGGCCGTCACCACATGCAGGTTGTCGAACGGCGTTTCGTAGATATCGACCTGGTTCTTCTTCGAGAACGGTCCGGAAGACAGGGTCTGCTTGAAGAAGTCGGCGATCCCCATGGGAATGTCGTCGCCGGTCAGGCCGGTGAGGTATTGAGTGGAGTTGGCCTGGGCATCCAGGTCCACCAGCAGCGTGCGATACCCTTCGCTGGCGCTCACAGCCGCCAGATTGCAGGCAATGCTCGACTTGCCGACTCCCCCTTTCTGATTGAACACCACGCGCCGCATGTCAGAACCTCCCTGCATCAAAGATCACCGAGTGTAGTAGCGAGCAGCGCTGCTTCGCTACCTCGCTGACGGCAGAGCGCCAAGCCCGTTGCAATGACCGGAATCGGCCTAGACTTTCTGAAAGTCTGCGCGCCTCCCGCCCGGTGCCGCTCAATAATGGCCAAATGACACTTTTCTTCTGTCGAATGGGCCGTTTTCACTGAGTGAAACATAACCAATGTTTGCTACCAGCCAGTCACACCGGGATAATGCACGCCACTCGGCTGTAGCTCCGTGCCAGGTGAGTCTTCGATCGAAACGCCTGACCACGTCAAGTAAGCCCGCAGGGGCGGGATGAATTTTCAAGTGATCAACTTCAACATCGCTCAATGGCGCGCGTGGGCCCCTGGGCTCGAAAGCGTGGACGATTGGCAGGCCTGGAGCCGACAACCGGTCGTGCTCGAGAGCAGCGATGCCGCCCCCGACGTGTCGTTTCTACCGGCCATGCAACGCCGGCGCCTCAGCCGTCTGGCGCGCATGGCCTTCAGCGTGGGCTGGCCGCTGGCCGAAGGCCTGGAACAACTACCGTTGGTCTTTATTTCCCGGCATGGCGAAACGCCGCGGACCTTCGACATCCTCAGCGACCTGGCGGCCGACCAGCCATTGTCCCCGACCCAGTTCAGCCTCTCGGTGCACAACGCGGTGATCGGCCTGTGGTCGATCATGCGTGGCGAAACCAGCGAAATGACCGCCCTCGCCGCCGCCGGCGACGGCCTCGAACACGGCATGCTAGAGGCCGCGGCGCTGCTCGAGGAAGGCGCCCCGGCAGTGCTGCTGGTGGTCACCGAAGAGCAGCCGCCCGCCGCCTATGCCACCTGGATCGACGACGTGCCTTTTCCCTATGCGGTGGGCCTGTTGCTGACCCCCGGCAAAGAGTGGCAACTGACGCTCGGTACCGCCACCGAGGAAGCGCCGCGCGCCGAGTGGCCCCATGCCCTGAATCTCTTGCGTACCCTGCTCGGCGAGCAGACCTCCTGCCAACATGCCTGGAAGAACCGTGTATGGAACTGGCAACGCAACCTGTAAACACAAAACCCCGCGACGCCTACTACTGGCGCCTGGTCGCCACCGCGGCCAGCTTTGCCTTGTTCGGCCTCGGTGGCCTGTGCCTGCGCCTGGTGATTTTCCCGCTGCTCGCCTGCCTGCCCGGCGACGCCGAAGCGCATCGCCAGCGCGCGCGGCGCACCATTGGCCGACTGTTCTGGCTGTTCATCCGGTTCATGGCCCGCAGCGGCGTGCTGACCTATGACGTCGAAGGCGCCGAAAAGCTCGGCCGCCCCGGACAAATGATCATCGCCAACCACCCGTCGCTGATCGACGTGGTGTTCCTCATCGGCCTGGTGCGCAACGCCAACTGTGTGGTCAAGCAGAGCCTGTGGCAGAACCCGTTCACTCGCGGCCCGATACGCGAAGCCGAATACATCAGCAACGACGGCAGCATGGACATGCTCGACGCCGCCGGCGAAGCCCTGCGCAATGGCCAGACCCTGGTGATCTTCCCCGAGGGCACCCGCACCCCGCCGGGCCAGGCGCCGGCCTTTCATCGGGGGGGCGCGGCAATCGCCTTGCGGGGTGCGAGAATCATCACCCCGGTGGTCATCAAGGTCAGCCCGACCACCCTGACCAAGGCCGAACCCTGGTATCGCATCCCGATGCGCCGCGTGCACTTCAGTTTTCGCGTCGGAGCCGATATAGACCCGTATGCCTTTGCCGCCCAAGGCCCCGCACCGCAGGCCTCGCGCAAGCTCAACGATTATTTGCATCACTACTTCATTAAGGAGCTCGCCGAAGATGAGCGATCTGCACCAGGAAATTAAAATGCTGATCATCGATGCCCTGGGCCTCGAAGACATCAGCGTGCAAGACATCGGCAACGAGCAGACGCTCTTCGGTGAAGGCCTGGGCCTGGACTCGGTCGACGCCCTGGAGCTGGGCCTGGCGATCCAGAAACGCTACGGCATCAAGATCGACGCCGACGCCAAGGACACCCGCAACCACTTCACCAACGTGGCGAGCCTTGCGGCGTTCGTCACTGCAAAACAGGCAGCTTGAGACCGGACCATGCAAACTCGCGACGACATCTTCAACACCTTGCGTGATGCCCTGGTGGAACTCTTCGAACTGGAACCGGAACGCGTAAGCCTGGAATCCAACCTGTATCAAGACCTGGAAATCGACAGCATCGACGCCGTCGACCTGATCGATCACATCAAGCGCAAGACCGGCAAGAAAATCGCCGCCGAGGAATTCAAGTCGGTGCGTACCGTCAATGACGTGGTCGAGGCGGTATACCGTCTGGTCCAGCCGGCCGCATGAGCCGGCTGATCGGCCTTGGCCTGCTGCTGGCGGGCCTGTTGTATCCCTTTGCGGTGTATTTCGGCATGGAGCATTTCGCGCCATGGCAGTTCGGCCTGTTGCTCGGCAGCCTGTGGCTGGCCCGGGCCCTGACCGGCGAACGGCGTCCCGGCAGCCTGTTGATGGCGGGCGCGGCCCTGGTCTTCTGCGTGTTGCTGGCGCTGTTCGACAGCCCATCGTTATTGCGCTGGTACCCGGTGCTGGTCAGCGGCTTCATGCTCACGCTGTTCGGCCTGAGCCTGAAATTCGGTCCGCCGGTGGCCGAACGCCTGGCCCGCCTCAGCGAGCCGGAACTGCCGGAAAAAGCGATTCGCTACACCCGCCAGGTGACTGTCGCCTGGAGTGTATTTTTCCTCTGTAACGGATTGCTCGCCGCCGCCCTGACCCTGTGGGCGCCGCTGAGCTGGTGGACGTTGTACAACGGCCTGATCGCCTACGGGTTGATGGGTTTGCTGTTTGCCATTGAATGGCTGTTACGACAACGCGTACGAGGCCGCGCATGAATTGGATAAAGCTTGAGCACCTGCTGCTCAAGTCGTTGCCGGAACGGGCCGTCACGCTCGAACCGGCACTCGATCACAGCAAGCTGCAGCACCAGGCCCTGAGCCTGGCCGCGGGCTTGCGGGCCAGGGGCGTACAGCGCCTGGCCCTGCACCTGGAAGATGCCGCCGAGTTGGCCATCGCCCTGCTCGGCGCCTGGCGCGCCGGGGTCAGCGTACTGCTGCCCGCCGACCTGCAACCGCAGACCCGGCAACGCTGGTCGACCCAGGTCGACCTGTGGCTGACCGACCAGCCCGGTGATGCCCACTTGGCTGACTTCGACCAGCCGCCATTGCCCGCCGCCGAACTCGACCTCGACACCTGCCGCCTGAGCCTGTGCACCTCCGGTTCCAGCGGCGAACCCAAGCGCATCGACAAATCCCTGCGCCAGCTGGCCAACGAAGTCGAGGCCCTGGAGCAACTGTGGGGCGAGGAATTGGGCCAGGCCTGCATCATCGGCAGCGTCGCCACCCAACATATCTACGGCCTGCTGTTCCGTGTGCTCTGGCCGCTCTGCGCCGGGCGCACCTTCGTCCGCCGGCAGCTGCCGTTCCCGGAAGACCTGCAGCGCGCCAGCCGCGAACACCCGGCCTTTGCCTGGGTCGCCAGCCCGGCGCTGCTCAAGCGCATGGGCGACAACCTCGACTGGCCGGCCCTGAGCCCGGTGCGCCGGGTGTTTTCCTCCGGCGGCGCGCTGCCCGCCGACGCCGCGCAAGGCCTGCACCAGCGCCTGCGACAATGGCCAACGGAGATCCTCGGCAGCTCGGAAACCGGCGGCATCGCCTGGCGCCAGGGCGACAGCCTGTGGCAAGCCTTCGCCGGGGTCGAGCTGAGCCAGGACAGCGACGGCGCCCTGCTGATCGCCTCGCCCTACCTGCCGGCCGGGCATGTCGAACACACTGCCGATGCCGCGCGCATCGCCGCCGATGGGCGTTTCGAGCTGCTCGGGCGCCTGGACCGGATCGTCAAGCTGGAAGAAAAACGCATTTCCCTGCCGATGCTGGAACAGGCCCTGGCCGGGCATGCCTGGGTCGCCGAAGCGCGCCTTGGGGTGGTCCGGGAAAACCGCGCCTCCCTCGGCGCGCTGCTGGTCCTCAGCGAACAAGGCCTGCACGCCTTGCGCAATCAGGGGCGTCGGGCCCTCACCCAAGCGCTGCGCCAGCACCTGAGCCAGCATTGCGAGGCCCTGGCGCTGCCACGCCGCTGGCGCCTGCTGCGCCAGTTGCCCCTGAACAGCCAGGGCAAGCTGCCCCAGGCCGACGTCGAAGCCCTGCTGCTGGCCCCGCGCCCACGGGCGCCGGAAGTGCTGGAACAGCTCGAGGCCGACGGCGAATGGAGCCTGCAACTGGCGATCCCGCCGGACCTGGCCTACTTCAGCGGCCACTTCCCCCAGACCCCGGTGCTGCCGGGCGTGGTCCAGGTGGACTGGGCATTGGCCCTGGGCCAGCAGTTGCTCGATCTGCCGGGCCGCTTTGCCGGCATGGAAGTGCTGAAGTTCCAGCAACTGGTGCGCCCCGGAGACCAGGTGCAATTGCACCTGCGCTTCGATCATGAGCGCGGCAAACTCTACTTTGCCTACCGCAATGACACCGCCGCCTGCTCCAGCGGCCGCATCCTGCTGGAGAACGCCTGTGGATAAGTTATTGGCCCTCGGCGAGCGCTACGCGCTCGATCGCGAGCAAGCTCGCTCCTACAAGGGCCTGTACAAATCCTGTAGGAGCGAGCTTGCTCGCGACAAGGTCAGTGCCCATGCATAACCCCTGCGCCGTGATCCCGGTCTACAACCATGAAGCCGCCGTGCCGACGGTGGTCGATGCCCTGCTCGCCAGCGGCCTGCCCTGCGTGCTGGTGGACGACGCCAGCAGCCCGGCCTGCGCCGCCGTGCTGGAACAGCTGGCCGAGCGCGAACAGGTGTTCCTGGTCAAGCTCGCGGTCAACCAGGGCAAGGGCGGCGCGGTCATGGCCGGGCTGCGCGAAGCCTCGCGCCTGGGCTTCAGCCACGCCCTGCAAGTGGACGCCGACGGCCAGCACGACCTGCGCGATGTGGATAACTTTATCGCCACCTCCCGCACCCACCCCGAAGCGCTGGTCTGCGGTTATCCACAGTACGACGCCAGCGTGCCCAAGGGCCGTTTTTACGCGCGCTACCTGACCCACGTCTGGGTCTGGATCAATACCCTGTCGTTGCAGATCCCCGACTCCATGTGCGGCTTCCGGGTCTACCCCCTGCCGCCAGTCCTGGCGCTGATCGACTCGGTGAAGATCGGCCGGCGCATGGATTTCGACACCGACATTCTGGTGCGCCTGTCCTGGCGCAACCAGCCGATGCGCTGGTTGCCGACCCAGGTCCGTTACCCGGTGGATGGCCTGTCGCACTTTCGCCTGTTCCACGACAACCTGCTGATTTCCAGCATGCACGCCCGGCTGTTCTTCGGCATGTTGCTGCGCGCGCCGCTGATCCTCTGGCGACGGTGGCAAGCATGACGGCGCTACCAGACAAACAGGACAAACAGCCGGACAAGCAACATTGGGCCGAGCACAAGGAGCGCGGCAGCTTCTGGCTGATGAAGCTCACCGCCTTGGGCGTGCGGGTGCTCGGGCGCCGGGTGTTGAGCCCGGTGCTGTACATCATCGTTTTCTACTTTTTCCTGTTCGGCCGCGGTGCCCGCCGCAGCGCCTGGTTGTACCAGCGGCGCCTGGCCGACTGGAGCGGCAAGGCCGAGCTGCGTCCCAGCCACTGGCGGGTCTTCGGCCAGTTCATGGCGTTCGCCGACTCCCTGCTGGACAAGCTCGACGTGTGGAACGGCAAGCTGCGCCTGGAACAGATCGAGATCGTCGACCCGGCCCGGCTGCGCGACCAGTTGCGCGGCACCCGCGGACAGATGCTGGTGGGCGCGCACCTGGGCAACCTCGAAGTCTGCCGCGCCCTGGCCGAGCTGGGCGAGAAGGTCACCATGAACGTGCTGGTGCACACCAAGCACGCCGAACGTTTCAATCGCCTGCTGGGCGAGGCCGGGGCCACCAACCTGCGGCTGATCCAGGTCAGCGAGCTGGATCCGGCGGTCATGCTGCAACTGAGCCAGCGCCTGGATCGCGGCGAGTGGCTGGCGATTGCCGGCGACCGTGTACCGCTGCACGGCGGGCGCAACGTGCGGGTGGATTTCCTCGGCCATCCGGCGCCCTTTCCCCAGGGGCCGTGGCTGCTGGCGGGCCTGCTGAAATGCCCGGTCAACCTGCTGCTGTGCCTGAAAAACAATGGTCGCTATCGAGTGTTCCTCGAACCCTTCACCGAGGCCGTGGCGTGGAAACGCAGCGACCGCGAGCAGGTCATCGCCCAGTGGACTGCTCGCTACGCCGAGCGCCTGGGCCAGTACTGCCTCGAAGCGCCCCAACAATGGTTCAACTTTTACCCTTTCTGGAAGACCGATGACGACGCATCCGCTTGAGCCGGTAACCTTCGGCGAACTCCCTTTGCGCATCGAAGACGTGCTGGCCCTGGCCAACCGTCAGGCGCCGACCCGGCTGCAGGACGACAGCGCATTCCGCCAGCGCATCGCCAAGGGCGCGCAATTCCTCGATTCGCTGCTGGACAAGGAAGGCGTGATCTACGGCGTGACCACCGGCTACGGCGACTCCTGCGTGGTCGCGGTGCCGCTGCAGCACGTCGAGGCGTTGCCCCGTCATCTGTACACCTTCCACGGCTGCGGCCTGGGCAAGCTGCTGGACGCGCAAGCCACCCGCGCGGTGCTGGCGGCGCGCTTGCAGTCGCTGTGCCACGGCGTGTCCGGGGTGCGCGTGGAACTGCTGGAGCGCCTGCAGGCGTTCCTCGAGCACGACATCCTGCCGCTGATTCCCGAAGAGGGTTCGGTAGGCGCCAGCGGCGACCTGACGCCGCTGTCCTACGTGGCCGCGACCCTGTCCGGCGAGCGTGAGGTGATGTTCCGCGGCGAGCGCCGGACCTCGGCCGAGGTGCACCGCGAGCTGGGCTGGGAGCCGCTGGTGCTGCGGCCCAAGGAAGCCCTGGCGCTGATGAACGGCACCGCGGTGATGACCGGCCTGGCCTGCCTGGCCTTCGCCCGCGCCGACTACCTGCTGCAACTGGCCACGCGCATCACCGCGCTGAACGTGGTCGCCTTGCAGGGCAACCCGGAACACTTCGACGAGCGCCTGTTCGCCGCCAAGCCGCACCCGGGGCAGATGCAGGTCGCCGCCTGGCTGCGCCAGGACCTGGCCATCGACGCACCGACCGCGCCGCTGCACCGCCTGCAGGACCGCTACTCGCTGCGTTGCGCGCCCCATGTGCTGGGCGTGCTGGCCGACAGCCTGGGCTGGCTGCGCGGCTTCATCGAAACCGAGCTGAACAGCGCCAACGACAACCCGATCATCGATGCCGAGGCCGAACGCGTGCTGCACGGCGGGCACTTCTACGGCGGGCACATCGCCTTCGCCATGGACAGCCTGAAGAACCTGGTGGCCAACGTCGCCGACCTCTTGGACCGTCAGCTCGCGCTGCTGGTGGACGAGCGCTACAACCACGGCCTGCCGAGCAATCTGTCCGGCGCCCCGGCGGACCGCGCCATGATCAACCACGGCTTCAAGGCGGTACAGATCGGCACCAGCGCCTGGACCGCCGAAGCGCTGAAAAACACCATGCCGGCCAGCGTGTTCTCGCGCTCCACCGAATGCCACAACCAGGACAAGGTGAGCATGGGCACCATCGCCGCCCGCGATGCGATCCGCGTGCTGGAGCTGACCGAACAGGTCGCCGCCGCCACCCTGCTGGCCGCCAACCAGGGCGTCTGGCTGCGCAGCCGAGCCGAGGATGCACGGCCATTGCCGCCAGCCCTGGCCGCCATGCACCAGGAGCTGGCCAAGGACTTCCCGCCGGTGATCGAGGACCGCGCCCTGGAAGGCGAACTGCGCCTGTGCCTGCAACGCATTGCCGAGCAACACTGGAGGCTGCATGCGTAGCCGGGGCGTGCTGCACGCGGACACCGAGATCCAGGTGCCGTTTTTCGACGTCGACACCATGCACGTGGTCTGGCACGGGCATTACGTGAAGTACCTGGAAGTGGCCCGCTGCGCCCTGCTCGACAAGCTCGGCCACAACTACAACCAGATGCTCGAGTCCGGCTACGCCTGGCCGGTGATCGACCTGCAACTGCGCTATGTGCGCGGCGCGGTATTCGGCCAGAAGCTCAAGGTCCGCGCCAGCCTGGTGGAGTGGGAAAACCGCCTGAAGATCAACTACCTGATCAGCGACCTGGAAACCGGCGAACGCCTGACCCGCGCCAGCTCGGTGCAGGTGGCGGTGGAGATCGCCAGCCGCGAGATGCAACTGGCCTCGCCCAAGGTGTTCACCGATGCCGTCGAGAGGCTTCTGCCATGACCCGACCGCTTCCCGTAGGAGCGAGCTTGCTCGCGAAAATCGTCAACGATTGCGCGAGCTACCTGACACGTCACGGCGTTCTGCGGTTTTTCGCGAGCAAGCTCGCTCCTACAGTGCTCGTACTGTTGGGCACTCCAGGCTTGGCCAATGCCTTCGACCTGCAACAGCTCAGCGACCAGTTGGCCAGACCCGAGGTGATCCACGGCAGCTTCGTCCAGGAGAAACACCTGCGCGCCCTGCCCCAGCCGCTGACCAGCAAGGGCAGCTTCGTCCTGGCGAAGAACCATGGCCTGCTGTGGCTGCTGAAAACACCGCTGCAACAGGACTACCGCATCACCGGCAAAGGCATCGCCCGCCGGGATGGCAGCGGCTGGCAAATGCTGCCGAACAAGAGCGCCGGGGCCGAACAGAACCGCCTGTTCCTCGCCGTGCTGCAAGGCGACAGCAGCGGCCTGCAACGCGACTTCGAGCTGGCCCTGGCCGGCGACGCCAAGGCCTGGAAACTGACCCTGACCCCACGTTCGCTGCTGCTCAAGCAGGTGTTCAACCAGATCAACATCGACGGTGGCGAACTGGTGCAGCGCATCGAGCTACTGGAAACCCAGGGCGACAGCACTGTGCTGGAGATGCACGACAGCATCAGCAACCAGCCCTTGAGCGACGCGGAGCAACATGACTTTGCCGAGTGAACGCTGGTGGCCGCGCCTGTTCCTGCTCCTGCTGGTAGCCGTGCTGGCCCTGGCCGGCTGGCAATGGCGCCATGGCGCGCCGCTGTCGGCCAACCTCATGGAGCTGGTGCCGGGCACCGACCCCGATGCCCTGGAGCTCAAGGCCGAGCAGCGCATGCAGGAGCCGCTGAACCGCGAAATGCTGGTGCTGGTGGGCCACGCCGAGCGCCAGCAGGCCATCGCCATGGCCCAGCGCCTGGGTGAGCAATGGCAGGCCAGCGGGCTGTTCGAGAAGGTCCAGTGGAACCTGCAGGCCGACCTGCCGGCGCTGCGCACGCAATTGCTGCAAGGGCGCCTGGCGATGCTTGCTGCTGCCGACCGCCAGCAGTTGATCGAGCACCCCGAGGCCTTTATCCAGCAGCGCGTACAGACGCTGTTCGACCCCTTTAGCGGTTTCAGCCTGGTCCCGAGCCAGGACGACTGGCTGGGCCTGACCGGGCGCATCCAGAACAGCCAGCCGCAACGCGGCGCGGTGCAACTGGACATCGGCAGCGGCACCCTGATCGCCGATGCCGACGGCAAGAGCTGGGTGCTGCTGCGAGCACGCACCACCGGCAACGCCTTCGACATGCAACTGCCGCTGCAGGTGGCGGCCTTGCTTCAGCACAGCCGCGAACAGGCCGCCCAGGCCGACGTCCAGCTGCTGGCCGCCAGTGGTCTGCTCTACGCCGCCAACGGCCAGCAGCAAGCCTCCCGCGAGATCACCTGGGTCGGCGGCGGCGCTACTGTCGGCATCCTCCTGCTGCTGTTGCTGGCCTTCCGTCGCTGGCGGGTGTTGCTGGCGTTCGTGCCGGTGCTGGTGGGCATGCTGTTCGGCGCGGTGGCCTGCGTGGCCTTCTTCGGTCATATGCACGTGATGACCCTGGTGCTGGGTTCGAGCCTGATCGGCGTCGCCGTCGACTACCCCCTGCACTACCTGTCCAAGAGCTGGAGCCTGCGCCCCTGGCACAGCTGGCCAGCCCTGCGCCTGACCCTGCCGGGGCTGAGCCTGAGCCTGGCCACCAGTTGCATCGGCTACCTGGCATTGGCCTGGACACCGTTCCCGGCCCTGACCCAGATCGCTGTGTTTTCCGCCGCCGGCCTGTTGGGTGCCTACCTGAGCGCGGTGTGCCTGCTGCCGGCGCTGCTGCGCGGCGTCGAGCTGCAACCGGCGCAATGGCCGCTGCGCGTGGCCGAATGGCTGCTGAACCTGCGCACGCAGTTGCTCAAGCGCGTGTCCAGCCCCTGGCTGCTGGCGCTGGTGATCGCCTTCTGCGCCGGCGGCCTGTGGCAGCTCGACAGCAAAAACGATATCCGCCAGTGGATCGGCGCGCCGCCACAACTGCTCAACGAAGCCCAGGCCATCGCGCGGATTACCGGCTACCAGCCCACCAGTCAGTTCTTCCTGGTGCGCGGGGCCGATCAGCAACAGCTGCTCGAACGCCTCGGCGCCCTGAGCGAGCGCCTGGAGCAATTGGTCAACCTGGAAAAACTCCAGGGCTACCTGTCGCTCAACCAACTGGTGAGCCTGCCCAGCGAGCAACAGCGCCTGCGCCAGGCCCTGGACGCGCTGCCGCGGTACTGGCAGCCGCTGCTGGATCTCGGAGTCCCGGTCACGGCCCTGAACGCGGAACTTGCGCAACTGCGGGCGCTGCCCGACGAAGACATCGACAGCGCCCTGCAAGGCCCGCTGGCCGAGCCTTACCGCACCCTGTGGCTGGGCCCCACCGACAACGGCGTGGCGGCCATGGTCAGCCTGCAGGGGCTGAACAACCCACAGCTATTGCGGATCCAGGCGCAGGATCTGCCGGGGGTGCAATTGGTGGACCGCCTGGGTGAGCTGAACCAAGTGTTCGCCGCCACCCAGGTCAGCGCCGCCGAGCTCAAACTCGCCTCCTGCGTGCTGATCGTCTTGCTGCTGATCCTGCCGTTCGGCCTCGGCGGCGCCCTGCGCCTGGTCGCCCTGCCGCTGCTGGCGGCCCTGTGCAGCCTCGCCAGCCTGGGCTGGCTGGGGCAACCGCTGACCCTGTTCAGCCTGTTCGGCCTGTTGCTGGTGACCGCCATCAGTGTCGACTACGCCATCCTCATGCGTGAACAGGTCGGCGGGGCCGCCGTGAGCCTGCTCGGCACCTTGCTTGCAGCGCTGACCACCTGGCTGTCGTTCGGCCTGCTGGCGATTTCCAGCACCCCGGCGGTCAGCAACTTCGGCCTGGCGGTGAGCCTGGGCCTGGCCTTCAGCTTTATCCTGGCGCCCTGGGCCGGTCGCCAGCGCCATCGCCAGCCCGTTACGGAGCCAGCCCTGTGATGATTGCCCTGTTCTGGCTCATGGCGCTGCTGCTGTTCGCGCTCGCCACCCGCATCGGCAGCCGTTTCGGCCTGATCCCGATCGTCAGCCAGTTGCTGCTGGCGACCTTCGGCCTGCCGCTGCTGATGCTGTTCTGGATCGAACCGCACTGGCAGTTGAGTGGCGCCCAACTGGTCTCGCCGACTTGGCTGAAGAACCTGTACGGCCTGAGTTTCGCCCTGCTGCTGGGGCATATCCTCAGCGACGTGATCGACCTGCGCCTGGACCGCCAGAGCCTGAAGATCGCCCTGCCGAGCTTCGCCATTCCCTTCGCCTGCGGCCTGGCCACGGCGGTCTGGCTGTTGCCGGCGCAACCCTGGCTGAGTTCCCTGGCGGTCGGCCTGCTGTTCGCCATTACCGCAATTCCGGTGTTGTACCTGTACCTGCGGCACATCGATTATCCGCCGCTGGCCACCCGGCGCCTGGTGCAGACCGCGATCCTTATCGACCTCGGCTGCTGGACCCTGTTCGGCGTCGCCCAAGGCAGCCTGCACCTGAGCAGCCTGCTGCTGCCGCTGGCCGGTGCCTGCCTGCCGCTGCTCCTGCGCGGCCTCGGCCTGCGCCAGCCGCTGCTGCACAGCCTGGGCTTCTTCGGCCTGCTGGTGGTGGCCGAACACTACAAACTCAACGCGCTGATTTTCGGCATCGGCTACCTGCTGTGCATGGCCGCCCTCAAGGTGCCGCTAGTGCTGCCGTTAAAGGCAGCCTGGATGAGCCGTTTGCAGACCTTTATCGCCATTCCGCTGATCCTCACGTTCGGCATCGTGCAGATCAATGTGCACAGCGCCATGGACAGCCTCGGCTGGGTGCAACTGGGGGCGTTGCTGCTGTTGCCGATTGCCAGCAAGCTGCTCGGCAACTGGCTCGGCCTGGGCTGGGCCGGCGCCTCCTTCAAGGGCGCCAGCCGCTGGCGGGAAAGCCTGCTGCTGAATATTCGCGGGCTGAGCGAGATCGTTTTTCTCAACCTGCTGCTGCAACAACAGCTGATCAGCCCGGCGCTGTATTTCGCGCTGATGCTCATGGGCCTGATCGCTACCCTGATGCCGGCCCTGGCCGGGCTGCACCGAACACCTTTGGTCCCTTCGAACCCGAACATCGCCGAACCGGCAAGGAGCCCCAGTGCCAACAGTTGAAATGGAACGCCGCCAGATTGTGGTGATCGGCGCCGGCCCATCGGGCGCCATCGCCGCCGCGCTGCTCAAGGGCAAAGGCCACGACGTGCTGATCGTCGAGCGCCAGCATTTCCCACGGTTTTCGATCGGTGAAAGCCTGCTGTCCCACTGCCTGGATTTCGTCGAAGAGGCCGGCATGCTCGAGGCGGTCAAGGCGGCGGGCTTCCAGCTGAAGAACGGCGCCGCGTTCGCCTGGGGCGAGCGTTACAGTGCCTTCGATTTCGGCGACACCTTCAGCGAGGGCAAGCCCACCACCTTTCAGGTGCAACGCGCCGATTTCGACAAGCTGCTGGCCGATCAGGCCGCCCTGCAAGGCGTTGAAGTGCGTTATGGCGAGGCCATCGTCAGCGCCGACTTCAACCTGGCCAGGCCGCAGCTGCAGGTGCTGCGCGAAGACGGCAGCGAGTACCGCGTGGAGGCCGGTTTCGTCCTCGACGCCAGCGGCTACGGCCGTGTGCTGCCACGCCTGCTGGACCTGGAAGCACCCTCGAACTTCCCGGTCCGCCAGGCGGTGTTCACCCATATCGAAGACCACATCGACAGCCCGGCTTTCGAGCGGGAAAAGATCCTCATCACCACTCACCCCAGCAAACGCGATGTGTGGTTCTGGACCATCCCGTTCAGCAACGGCCGCTGCTCGATCGGCGTGGTGGCGGCCAAGGAGCACTTCGACGGTCGTGACGACGACCTGGACCAGTGCCTGCGCGGTTTCATCGAGCAAACCCCGAGCCTGGCCAAGGTCCTGCACAACGCCGTGTGGGACACCCCGGCGCGGACCATCGGCGGCTACTCGGCCAACGTCAAGACCCTGCACGGCCCGGGCTTCGCGCTGCTGGGCAACGCCGCGGAGTTCCTCGACCCGGTGTTCTCCTCCGGCGTGACCATCGCCATGCGTTCGGCGAGCATGGCCGCCGCCGTGCTGCATCGGCAGTTGCAGGGCGAAAGCGTGGATTGGGAAACAGAGTTCGCCATCCCCCTCAAGCGCGGTGTCGACACCTTCCGTTGCTACGTCGAAGGCTGGTACGCCGGCACCTTCCAGGACGTGATCTACCACCCGGGCAGCTCGCCGGAGATTCGCCGGATGATCAGTTCAATCCTCGCCGGCTATGCCTGGGACGAACGCAACCCGTTCGTCAGCGAACCCAAGCGCCGGCTGCGCATGCTCTCGGAAATCTGCGCCATGGAGGCTCCATGAACGACACCCAGCCGCAATACCTGAGCGCCAGCTACGTCGAGGAAACCCGCTTCGGCTTCTGGTTCCTGCGCAGCCACACCTGGCAGCACCATGTGCTGCGGGTGGCGATCAACGACCTGCGCCGCCTGTTCGACAACCAGCCACCGGCCAACCCGGTGCTGCTGGATGCCGGTTGCGGCCAGGGCAAGTCGTTCCAGTACCTGCGCCAGGTGTTCGCCCCGCGGCGCCTGATCGGCCTGGACGCCGACCCGCACAGCCTCAGGCTCAGCAGCGAAGAGGCGGCGCGCCAGGGCCTGCAGGTCGAGCTGATCGGCAGCGACTGCGCGACCCTGGACGTGGCCGATGCCAGCGTCGACCTGCTGTTCTGCCACCAGACCTTTCACCACCTGGTGGAACAGGAAAAAGCCCTGGCCGAGTTCTATCGCGTGCTCAAGCCGGGCGGTTACCTGCTGTTCGCCGAATCCACCGAGGCCTACATCGACACCTGGGTGATCCGCTGGCTGTTCCGCCACCCGATGCATGTACAGAAAAGCGCGGCGCAGTATCTGGAAATGATCCGACGACAGGGTTTTGAATTTACCCCGCGCAATGTGTCTTATCCCTATCTGTGGTGGAGCCGTGCCAAGGATTTCGGGCTGCTCGAACGCTTCGGCCTGCGCCGCCCGAAACCCTTTGGCCAACGGGAAGAAACCCTGGTCAATGTGGTCGCCCGCAAACCCTTGCACGAAGGTGCCGCCGGATGATCCGTGCCCTGCTCGTCGGCTGCCTGCTGTTGCTGAGCGCCTGCGCCAGCCAGCCGCCGCTGCCCGAGAAAACCCCGAGCCTGGCCCTGCCGCTGCAACTGCATATCGAGCGGCAACAGGCCGGGCAGCGCCAGGACTGGCTGCTGGTGATCCAGGCCGAAGGGCCGGGCATCCGCTGGTCGCTGCTCGACCCGCTGGGCATTCCCCTGGCGCGCCAGCAACTGATCGACGGTCGCTGGCAGGCCGATGGCCTGCTGCCGCCGAACCCGGAGGCCCGCGAACTGTTCGCCGCCCTGCTATTCGCCCTGACGCCCGCGGGCGAACTGCGAGATAATTATCCAGCCGCCCGGCAGCACGGCGCGCAGCGCGACCTCGCCCCGCACTGGCAGGTCCGCTATCGCCAGGCCCTGGATTTTCGCCTGGAGCTGCCCCAGGGCTTGTACTACCACATCAGCCCGCTGACCGCCGAGAACGCCTCATGACGGCCTACCTGAATGCCCTCGGGGTGATCTGTGCCCTTGGGCGCGACAAGCAGCAAGTGGCCCGCAGCCTGTTTGCCGGCGACTGCTCCGGCATGCGCGCCGCAGCCGGCTGGGTGCCGGAGCGCAGCGTGCCGGTGGCCGCCGTCCAGGGGCCGCTAGCGAGCATTCCGCCGGAGCTGGGACAGCAGAGCAGCCGCAACAACCAGCTGCTGCTGGAGGCCGCCCTGCAGATCCGTGGCGACATCGACCAGGCCATAGCCCGCTACGGCCACAGCCGCATCGGCATCGTCCTCGGCACCAGCACCTCGGGCATCGACGAAGCCAGCCGCGGCATCGCCCACTACCTGCGCGACCGGCATTTCCCGGCCGACTACGACTACCGGCAGCAGGAGCTCGGCGCGCCGGCGAACTTTCTCGCCGACTGGCTCGACCTCAGCGGCCCGGCCTATGTGATCTCCACCGCCTGCACCTCCAGCGCCCGCGCGCTGATGAGCGCCCGCCGCCTGCTCGACCTGGGCCTGTGCGACGCGGTGCTGTGCGGCGGCGTCGACAGCCTGTGCAAGCTGACCCTCAACGGTTTCTCGGCCCTGGAAGCAGTGTCCGACCAGCGCTGCAATCCGTTCTCGGTCAACCGCGATGGCATCAATATCGGTGAAGCCGCCGTGCTGTTCCTGATGAGCAAGGAAACCCTCGGCGCACAACCGATCGCCCTGCTCGGCGCCGGCGCCAGCTCCGACGCGCACCATATTTCCGCGCCCGAACCCAGCGGGCGCGGCGCCCTGCAAGCCATGCAGAAGGCCTTGCACAATGCCGGCCTGCAAGCCGGACAGATCGGCTACCTGAACCTGCACGGCACGGCCACCCAGCACAACGACGCCATGGAAAGCCTGGCGGTCGACCAATTGTTCCCGGCTGGCGTGCCCTGCTCGTCGACCAAACCCATGAGCGGCCATACCCTGGGCGCCGCCGGCGCCCTGGAAGCGGCGTTCTGCTGGCTGAGCCTGTCCGCCGCGAACAGCGCGCACGCCCTGCCGCCCCATGTCTGGGACGCCCAGGCCGACCCGCAACTGCCGCCGCTGCATTGGGTCACCGCCACCACACGTCTGGAGCAGAACGCTCCGCGCTGCCTGATGAGCAACTCCTTTGCCTTCGGTGGCAACAACGTCAGCCTGATTATCGGAGACGCCCCATGATTGACTGGCCGCTCGCCGAACTGCTGCCCCACGCGGGCGACATGATCCTGATCGATCAGGTCCTGGCGTTCGATGAAGAGCAGATCCACACCCGCCTCACCGTCAAACCCGGTGGCCTGTTCAGCCGTGCCGACGGCAGCCTGCCGGCCTGGGTCGGCATTGAAATAATGGCCCAGAGCATCGCCGCCTACGCCGGTTGCCATGCGCGCCAGAAAGGCCAGGCCGTCGAGCTGGGGTTCCTCCTCGGCACCCGCAAGTTCGAATGCAATGTGGACCACTTCCCGGCCGGCAGCGAACTGCAGATTCACGCCTTGCGCTCCCTGCAAGACGACAACGGCATGGGCGTATTCGAATGCCACCTGAGTGCCCCCGGCATCCAGGCCGTCGCCCGCCTCAACGTGTTCTGTCCGCCCCAGGCGGACAGCTACCTGAACGAATCACCCGCTTTATCAACAGGAGTCCAGCCATGACTGAATCCATACTGGTCACCGGCTCCAGCCGTGGTATCGGCCGCGCCATCGCCCTGCGCCTGGCCCAGAGCGGCTATGACCTGATCCTGCATTGCCGCAGTGGCCGCAGCGAAGCCGAGGCCGTGCAGGCCGAAATCGAGGCCCTGGGGCGCCAGGCGCGCATCCTGCAATTCGATGTGACCGACCGCGCCAGCTGCAAGGCCGTTCTCGAAGCCGACGTGGAAGCCCACGGCGCCTACTACGGTGTGGTGCTCAACGCCGGCCTGACCCGCGACGGCGCCTTCCCGGCCCTGAGCGAAGACGACTGGGACACCGTGCTGCGCACCAACCTCGACGGTTTCTACAATGTCCTGCACCCGGTGATGATGCCGATGATCCGGCGCCGCACCGCCGGGCGTATCGTCTGCATCGCCTCGGTGTCCGGACAGGTCGGCAACCGTGGCCAGGTCAACTACAGCGCGTCCAAGGCCGGCCTGATCGGCGCCGCCAAGGCCCTGGCCATCGAGCTGGGCAAACGCAAGATCACCGTCAACTGCGTGGCGCCAGGCCTGATCGACACTGCCATGCTCGACGAGAACGTGCCGGTGGACGAGCTGCTTAAGATGATCCCGGCCCAGCGCATGGGCACCCCGGAGGAAGTCGCCGGCGCGGTGAACTTCCTGATGTCCGCCGAGGCCGCCTACATCACCCGCCAGGTGCTGGCGGTGAACGGAGGCCTGGTCTGATGAAGCGTGTGGTCGTCACCGGCATGGCCGGCATCACTTCGCTGGGCAGCGACTGGGACACCATCGCCGCCAACTTCGGCGCCAACCGCAGCGGCATTCGCCGGATGGACGAGTGGGATCGCTTCAGCGAACTCAATACCCGCCTGGCCGGCCCCGTGGACGACTTCAAGGTACCGGACCACTGGACCCGCAAGCAGCTGCGCAGCATGGGCCGGGTGTCGCGGCTCGCCGTGGGCGCTGCCGAACAAGCCCTGGCCGATGCCGGCCTGCTGGGTGACGAGTCGATCAAGGACGGGCGCATGGGCGTGGCCTGTGGCTCGTCCACCGGCAGCACCGACGAGATCAAGGCGTTCGGCAACATGCTGCTGAACTCGGTTGCCGAAGGCCTCAACGCCAACTCCTACGTGCGCATGATGCCGCACACCACCGCGGCCAATATCAGCATCTTCTTCGGCCTCACCGGCCGGCTGATCCCGACGTCCAGCGCCTGCACCAGCGGCAGCCAGGGCATCGGCTACGCCTACGAGGCGATCAAGTTCGGCCGCCTGCCGCTGATGCTCGCCGGCGGCGCCGAAGAGCTGTGCCCGACCGAAGCCATGGTGTTCGACGCGCTCTACGCCACCAGCCTGAAAAACGATGCCCCGCACACCAGCCCGCGGCCCTACGACAGCGACCGCGACGGCCTGGTGATCGGCGAGGGCGGCGGCATGCTGGTACTCGAAGAGCTGGAACACGCCCTGGCTCGTGGCGCGCATATCCATGCCGAGATCGTCGGTTTCGGCAGCAACGCCGACGGCCAGCACACCACCCGTCCGGAGCAGGCCACCATGCGCCGGGCCATGGAGCTGGCCCTGGAAGACGCCGGCCTCGAGCCTTCGGCCATCGGTTACGTCAATGGCCACGGCACCGCTACAGAACAGGGCGACATTGCCGAAACACTGGCCACCAGCAGCCTGTTCGGCAGCCGGATGCCCATCAGTTCGCAGAAGAGTTTCCTCGGCCACACCCTGGGGGCCTGTGGCGCGCTGGAGTCCTGGTTCAGCATCGAGATGCTCAACCGCGACCTCTACGTGCACACCCTCAACCTCGACACGGTCGACCCGCGCTGCGGCGAGCTGGATTACCTGCGCGGCGAATTCCGGCAGATGAGCTGCGAGTACGTGATGAACAACAACTTTGCCTTTGGCGGCGTCAACACTTCGCTGATCTTCCGCCGCTGGCCTCAATGACGTTACCCCCTGGAGAAAATGGAATGCCCTCCCTGCTTCGCGCCTGCCTGATCGTGCTGGCCCTGCTGACCTGCGTCTCGTGCACCAGCAAGCGCATGTACACCCCGGACCGGGTCCTGCCCGCCACCCTCAAGGCCGACCATGAGGAAATGAAACAGGCGATCCTGAAAAACCTGGTCGCCCGCAAGTGGACCGTGCAGCGCATCAGCCCGGAGCTGATCCAGGCCGAGATCACTGTGCGCGAGCAATACCACGTGGAAATCGACATCCAGTACGCGCCGACCCACTACAAGATCCTCTACCGCGACAGCCGTGGCATGGGCTACGCGGACGGCAAGATCCACAAGAACTACATCCGCTGGGTGCGCCTGCTGGACAAGGGCATCCTGCGCGAGCTGAAGGACAACCAGAACGAACGGACCGCGCAACAGCTGTCCAGCTCGGCCCAGGCGATTGCCGCGCCTAATTGAGCGCCAGCCGCTACCCGCTTTCTACGTCAAGGAGACCACCATGCAATTGAAGACCCTGGCCGCTGCCGCCACCCTGCTGCTCTGCACCCTGCCCGGCGTCAGCCAGGCCCGTGATACCGCACTGTACCTGCCGTTCGACAAGGTGGTCGCCGAAGCCATCAGCACCGGCAAGATCGACGGCAGCGTGAAGTTCTACCTGGCCGGCAACCAGCCCGCCGGCAAGGTCACGGTGATCAGCGCGGGCGCGGTCACCAACAAGAAGACCAACGCCTTCAACAAGAGCGACGAAGTGGCCTGCGAATGGGTCCTGCAATCGGCGCTGATCACCCTGCACCAGGCCGCCAAGAAAGTCGGCGCCAATGCGGTGACCGACATTGCCAGCTTCTACAAGAGCAACGAGCGCAAGGACGCGAAAACCTACGAATGCCACGCGGGCGCCCTGATGGCAGGCGTCGCGCTGCGCGGCGATCTGGCGAAGGTGCAGTAAGGCGCCTGCCGATGAAATCGGCATGACCTGATCCACAGTTTCCATCCCCCGGAAACGACAAAGGGCGCCTTTCGGCGCCCTTTCACAAACAGGCTGGCTTGTCATCGCGCTCTGCCTGTCTGGCTCTGCGATGGCTGGTTGCCCAGGATCCTCAGAGTCTCACAAGTCCCTTTCGGGTACGCGCGCAGTGTCGCTCGAAGCCTGCCGCCCGGCAACCGTGGCCAATTGCCGTTTTCCACAGGAAAGTCGGTATCAGAGCCCCAAAGCCTTGCGTACAGCGGCTTTGACGGCAGCGAGCTCTTCGTCTGTAAGTTGCAAGACTTCGTAAACTCGTCGGCCATGACGGCCTTTGCGCCTGATCCGATCGAGTCGCGGCAAGCCGACCGTGGCAAGCATGTCGCACTTTGCCCAGCAGACCGTTACAACTCAGCCTTGCGGGTCAGCAGCTCGACAAAGGCCTTGGCCATTGGCGAGCGCTGGTCGGTGCGCTGCGCCAGCCACACCGCCGAGACTGCCTCGGGGTCGAGCAGCGGTCGATAGACCACGCCGTCGATACGCATGCGCTGGTAGGACGCCGGCAACACCGAGACCCCCAGCCCCGCCGCCACCAGGCCGATGATGGTCATGGCCTCGCCCGCTTCCTGGGCGAAATGCGGGGTGAAACCGACATCCCGGGCCAGGGTCAGCAACTGCGCATACAGGCCGCTGCCGTAGCTGCGCGGGAAGAACACGAAGGGTTCGTGGGCCAGGGCCGACAGCGCCAGGCCGGCTTCGCTGCCGGCCACCAGCGGGTGCTTGGAGCTAAGCACCGCCACCAGCGGTTCGCGCAGCAACTCCACCACGCTCAGGGAGTCCGGCAGCGGCAACGGCCGCATGATGCCGACCTGGATCGACTCGTCCAGCAGCGCCTCGGCTACCTGGGTACTGCTCATCTCCCGCAGCTTCAGGTGCACGTCGGGAAAGCGCTGGCGAAAAGCAAAGATCGCCTGGGGAATGCTCGAGTTGAAAGGCGCCGACGAGGTGAAGCCGATTTTCAGCTCGCCCAGTTCCCCCCGCTGCGCCCGCCGGGCCACATCCGCGGCCTTGTCGACCTGGGCCAGCACCTGTCGCGCCTCATCGAGGAACAGCCTGCCGGCCTCGCTGAGTTCGACCCGACGATTGGTGCGCTCGAACAGGCGCGCGCCGACCTCCTGCTCCAGCACCTGGATCTGCTGGCTCAAGGGCGGTTGGGAGATGCCCAAAACCTGGGCGGCGCGGCCGAAATGCAGCTCTTCGGCCACCGCGATGAAGTAACGCAGGTGACGCAATTCCATGATCGCCTCATTAGGTCGTAAAACATATCAATCAGGTCGAACAATATATTGGAAAGAAACATTAGCCAGCTATATGCTTTTTTCCATTGCCTGACCGGCTGCGCTCCCCCGAGGTCTCCCGTGAAAACCGCTGTCGCTCCACTCGCCCACGAACTCCCTCCCACCGCCCTCGATGAGGTCGTCGCGCAACTGAACGAGGTCTACATCGAAAAAGGCACGCCGATGTTCATGCGCACGGTGCTGGCGCTGTTCTCCGGCGGTTTCGCCACCTTCGCCCTGCTCTACTGCGTGCAACCGATGATGCCGCTGCTGTCCCGGGAATTTTCCATCAACGCCGCGCAGAGCAGCCTGATCCTCTCGGTCGCCACCGGCCTGCTGGCCATCGGTTTGCTGGTCACCGGGCCGATTTCCGACCGCATCGGCCGCAAGCCGGTGATGGTGGCCGCCCTGTTCGCCGCCGCGCTGTGCACCATTGCCAGCGCCCTGATGCCGAGCTGGCACGGCGTGCTGCTGATGCGCGCGCTGGTGGGGCTGTCCCTGAGCGGTCTGGCGGCGGTGGCGATGACTTACCTGAGCGAGGAGATCCATCCGCAGCACATCGGCCTGGCCATGGGCCTGTACATCGGCGGCAACGCCATTGGTGGCATGAGCGGCCGCCTGATCACCGGGGTGCTGATCGACTTCGTCAGCTGGCACACGGCGATGCTGGTGATCGGTGGCCTGGCGCTGATCGCCGCGGCGGTGTTCTGGAAGATCCTCCCCGAATCGCGCAACTTCCGCGCCCGCTCGCTGCACCCGCGCAGCCTGCTGGACGGCTTCACCATGCACTTTCGCGATGCCGGCCTGCCGCTGCTGTTCCTTGAAGCCTTCGTGCTGATGGGCGCGTTCGTCACGCTGTTCAACTACATCGGCTATCGCCTGCTGGCCGAGCCGTATCACATGGATCAGGCCTTCGTCGGCCTGCTGTCGGTGGTGTACCTGTCGGGGATCTACAGCTCGGCGAAAATCGGCGCCCTGGCCGACCGCCTGGGGCGACGCAAAATGCTCTGGGCCACCATTTCGCTGATGCTCGCCGGCCTCGCCCTGACCATGCTCAGCCCGTTGTCGGTGGTGATCATCGGTATGCTGATCTTCACGTTCGGCTTCTTTGGTGCCCATTCGGTCGCCAGCAGCTGGATCGGCCGGCGCGCCCTCAAGGCCAAGGGCCAGGCTTCATCGCTGTACCTGTTCAGCTATTACGCCGGATCGAGCATCGCCGGGACGGCGGGCGGGGTGTTCTGGCACATGGCCGGGTGGAACGGCATCGGCCTGTTCATCAGCGCCCTGCTGGTGGTGGCGCTGCTGGTGGCCTTGAAGCTGGCCAAGCTGCCGCCGCTGGCCACTCAGTAGTCGCTAAACCAACATGCCGGCGACCAGCCCCCGCGATCCATATGCGGGGTCCGGTCGCCGGCATGGGCGATATCTGTCGATCGGCTTACTTGACGATTTCCACCAGGTCGACGTCGATCTCGCGCTTCATCAACCCCTTCTCGACCTCACCGGTCAGCCTGACCTGGGTCTTCTCGTTGAACGCCACCGGCGGCAGGTCTTCGTCGTCGATCTCAACGGTGATGGTGCCGCTGGCATCCTTGAATTCGTACTTGTCGTCGTTGTTCAGCTTCTTGACCACATGGCCCTGCAACACCACCGGCGTATCGTCCGAGGCATCGTTGGCCGCCGCGACGGTGGTGACGGCCTGGGCGCCAGGACCGGTGTAGCCGACAGCCAGGGCGGCGGTGCTGAACAGCGGGGCGAGCAACAGAACGAGGTAACGGGTTTTCATGGCAGTGATCCAATGTGGGTTTCGATAAAGCCAGATTAACCAGCCAGGCTGAATTGAAACTTAATCCGCCGGCCCTTTCCTGAAGGCAAAAAAAGCCCGGCAAATGCCGGGCTTGCTTATCAGGCCGCGATCACTGGTGATACTGCGCCGACAGTTCGTGCACCGCGCGCAGGAAGGCGCCGGCGTGCTCCGGGTCGACTTCCGGGGTGATGCCGTGGCCGAGGTTGAACACATGGCCGCTGCCCTTGCCATAGCTGGCGAGGATGCGCCCGACTTCGGCACGGATCGCTTCCGGCTTGGCGTAGAGCACGGTCGGGTCCATGTTGCCTTGCAGCGCGACCTTGTTGCCGACCCGTTGGCGCGCTTCGCCGAGGTCGCAGGTCCAGTCCAGGCCCAGGGCGTCGGCACCGGCGTCGGCAATGCTTTCCAGCCACAGGCCGCCGTTCTTGGTGAACAGGATCACCGGCACCTTGCGCCCTTCGTGTTCGCGGATCAGGCCGCTGACGATCTTGCGCATGTAGGCCAGGGAGAACTCCTGGTAGGCCGCCGCCGACAGGTTGCCGCCCCAGGTGTCGAAGATCTGCACCGCTTGCGCACCGGCCTTGATCTGGCCGTTGAGGTAGCTGGTGACCGACTGCGCCAGCTTGTCCAGCAGCAGGTGCATGGCTTGCGGGTTGTCGTAGAGCATCGCCTTGATCTTGCGGAAGTCCTTCGACGAGCCGCCCTCGACCATGTAGGTGGCCAGGGTCCAGGGGCTGCCGGAGAAGCCGATCAGCGGCACGCGGCCGTTGAGCTCGCGGCGGATGGTGCTGACCGCGTCCATCACGTAGCCCAGGTCCTTGTGCGGATCCGGGATCGGCAGGGCCTCGATGTCGGCCAGGGTGCTGATGACCTTCTTGAAACGCGGGCCTTCGCCGGTTTCGAAGTACAGGCCCTGGCCCATGGCGTCGGGGATGGTCAGGATGTCGGAGAAAAGGATGGCCGCATCCAGCTGTGGATAACGGTCCAACGGTTGCAGGGTGACTTCGCAGGCGAACTCCGGGTTCATGCACAGGCTCATGAAGTCACCGGCGTTGGCACGGCTGGCGCGGTATTCAGGCAGGTAGCGCCCAGCCTGACGCATCATCCACACCGGGGTGACGTCTACGGGTTGCTTGAGCAGGGCACGAAGGAAACGGTCGTTCTTCAGGGCAGTCATGTCGGCATCCGGAAAAAAAGTGCGGGCATTTTCTCAGAGCGCGACGCAAAAGGCACGGCGAGAGCCGTGCCTTTTATCTATCGGGTCAATTGGTCGCAGGGAGAGCAGCGCCAAGTTTCAAGCTGCAAGCCCCAAGCGCCGTGGCTTTGAGCTTGCAGCTAATAGCTTGAAGCTTGTCGCTGGCGTTGTCAGACGCCCAGGTAGTCGAGGATGCCTTCGGCGGCGTTACGGCCTTCGAAGATCGCCGTCACCACCAGGTCGGAACCGCGCACCATGTCGCCACCGGCGAAGATCTTCGGGTTGCTGGTCTGGTGCTTGTACTGGCCCTGCTCCGGCGCCACGACGCGGCCCTGGCTGTCGGTCTGGATGCTGAACTGCTCGAACCACGGCGCCGGGCTCGGGCGGAAACCGAAAGCGATGACCACGGCGTCGGCCGGGATGACCTCTTCGGAACCCGGGATCGGCTCGGGGCTGCGACGGCCACGGGCGTCCGGCTCGCCGAGACGGGTCTCGACCACCTTCACGCCTTCGACCTTGTCTTCGCCGACAATGGCGATCGGCTGGCGGTTGTAGAGGAACTTCACGCCTTCTTCCTTGGCGTTCTTCACCTCTTTGCGCGAGCCCGGCATGTTCGCTTCGTCGCGACGATAGGCACAGGTCACCGCCTTGGCGCCCTGGCGGATCGACGTGCGGTTGCAGTCCATCGCCGTGTCGCCACCACCGAGGACCACGACCTTCTTGCCCTTCATGTCGACGAAATCTTCCGGCGACTTTTCAAAGCCCAGGTTGCGGTTGACGTTGGCGATCAGAAAATCCAGCGCATCGTGCACGCCCGGCAGGTCCTCACCGGCAAAGCCGCCCTTCATGTAGGTGTAGGTGCCCATGCCCATGAACACGGCATCGTATTCTTCGAGCAGTTGCTCCATGGTCACGTCCTTGCCCACCTCGGTGTTGAGGCGGAACTCGATGCCCATGCCGCTGAAGACTTCGCGACGATTGCTCAGCACGGTCTTTTCCAGCTTGAACTCGGGGATACCGAAGGTCAGCAGGCCGCCGATTTCCGGGTTCTTGTCGAACACCACCGGGGTCACGCCGCCGCGTACCAGCACGTCGGCACAGCCCAGGCCCGCCGGGCCTGCGCCGATCACCGCGACACGCTTGCCGGTCGGCTTGACCTTGGACATGTCCGGACGCCAGCCCATGGCGAAGGCGGTGTCGGTGATGTACTTCTCCACCGAACCAATGGTCACCGCGCCGAAGCCGTCGTTGAGAGTGCAGGCACCCTCGCACAAACGGTCCTGCGGGCACACCCGGCCGCAGACTTCCGGCAGGGTGTTGGTCTGGTGCGACAGCTCGGCAGCGGCGAGGATGTTGCCCTCGGCCACCAGCTTGAGCCAGTTGGGAATGAAGTTGTGCACCGGGCACTTCCATTCGCAGTACGGGTTACCGCAACCCAGGCAGCGGTGGGCCTGGTCGGCCGACTGCTGGGGTTTGAAGGGTTCGTAGATCTCCACGAACTCTTTCTTGCGTTGACGCAACAGTTTCTTCTTCGGATCCTTGCGCCCGACCTCGATGAACTGGAAGTCATTATTCAGACGTTCAGCCATTATCAAAACCTCTTAACAGCAGCTCGAAGCTACAAGCTTCAAGCTGCAAGACAATCACGTGTGCAGGCATATCGCGCACTGCCGTTAACTTGCGGCTTGAAGCTTGCCGCTTGCAGCTGCGTCGTTATTGCGGATTCGCACGAGTACTGGAAAGCAGAGATTTCAAGCTCGCCGCCTTAGGTTTGACTAGCCAGAAACGACGCAGGTAGTCATCGAGGTTCTCGGCCAGGTTACGGCCCCACTCGCTACCGGTTTCCTCGACGTATTCGTCCAGCACGCGCTGCAGGTGGCTGCGATAGGCTTCCATCGCTTCGCCGCTGATCCGCTGGATTTCCACCAGCTCGTGGTTGACCCGGTCAACGAAGGTGTTGTCCTGGTCGAGCACGTAGGCGAAACCGCCGGTCATGCCTGAGCCGAAGTTGTAACCGGTCTTGCCCAGCACGCAGACGAAACCACCGGTCATGTATTCGCAGCAGTGATCGCCAGTGCCTTCCACCACGGTGTGGGCACCGGAGTTGCGCACGGCGAAACGCTCGCCCGCGGTGCCGGCGGCGAACAGCTTGCCGCCGGTGGCGCCGTACAGGCAGGTGTTGCCGATAATCGCGCTGTCCTGAGTCTTGTAGGCGCTGCCTTTCGGCGGAACGATCACCAGTTTGCCGCCGGTCATGCCCTTGCCCACGTAGTCGTTGGCGTCGCCTTCGAGGTAGAGGTTCAGGCCGCCGGCGTTCCACACGCCGAAGCTCTGACCAGCAGTGCCCTTGAAGCGGAAGGTGATCGGCGCCTTGGCCATGCCCTGGTTGCCGTGGACCTTGGCGATTTCACCGGAGATCCGCGCACCGATGGAACGGTCGCAGTTGCAGATGTCGAGCGCGAACTCGGCACCGCTGAGGTCGTTGATCGCAGGCTTGGCCATGGCGACCATTTTCTCGGCCAGCAGGCCCTGGTCGAACGGCGGGTTGCGATCGACCTGGCAGAACTGCGGCTTGTCCGCCGGGATATGGTCGCTGCCCAGCAGCGGGGTCAGGTCCAGGTGGTGCTGCTTGGCGGTCTGGCCTTCGAGGATTTCCAAGAGATCGGTGCGACCGATCAGCTCTTCCAGCGAGCGCACGCCCAGCTTGGCCAGCCACTCACGGGTTTCCTCGGCGACGTAGGTGAAGAAGTTCACCACCATCTCGACAGTACCGATGTAGTGGTCCTTGCGCAGCTTCTCATTCTGAGTCGCGACACCAGTGGCGCAGTTGTTCAGGTGGCAGATACGCAGGTACTTGCAACCCAGGGCGATCATCGGCGCGGTGCCGAAGCCGAAGCTTTCGGCGCCGAGGATTGCCGCCTTGATCACGTCAAGGCCGGTTTTCAGGCCACCGTCGGTCTGCACCCGGACCTTGCCGCGCAAGTCGTTGCCGCGCAGGGTCTGGTGGGTTTCCGCCAGGCCCAGTTCCCACGGCGCACCGGCGTACTTGATCGAAGTCAGCGGCGAGGCGCCGGTGCCACCGTCGTAGCCGGAGATGGTGATCAGGTCGGCATAGGCCTTGGCCACGCCAGCGGCGATAGTGCCGACGCCGGCCTCCGCCACCAGTTTCACCGAGACCAGCGCCTGCGGATTGACCTGTTTCAGGTCGAAGATCAGCTGCGACAAGTCTTCGATGGAGTAGATGTCGTGGTGCGGCGGTGGCGAAATCAGGGTCACGCCCGGCACCGCGTAACGCAGCTTGGCGATCAGGCCGTTGACCTTGCCGCCAGGCAGCTGGCCGCCTTCACCGGGCTTCGCGCCCTGGGCCACCTTGATCTGCAGCACTTCGGCGTTGACCAGGTATTCCGGGGTCACACCGAAACGGCCGGTGGCCACCTGCTTGATCTTCGAGCTCTTGATGGTGCCGTAGCGCGCCGGGTCTTCGCCACCTTCGCCGGAGTTGGAACGCGCGCCCAGGCGGTTCATGGCTTCGGCCAGGGCTTCGTGGGCTTCCGGCGACAACGCGCCCAGGGAAATACCGGCGGAGTCGAAACGCTTGAGGATCGATTCCAGCGGCTCGACTTCGCTGATGTCCATCGGCGTGTCCAGGGTCTTCACCTTGAACAGGTCGCGGATCATCGACACCGGGCGGTTATCCACCAGCGCGGTGTATTCCTTGAACTTGGCGTAGTCGCCCTGCTGCACGGCGGCTTGCAGGGTATTGACCACGTCCGGGTTGTAGGCGTGGTATTCGCCACCGTGGACGAACTTCAGCAGGCCGCCTTGCTGGATCGGCTTGCGCGGGCTCCAGGCTTCGGCTGCCAGGGCTTTCTGCTCGGCTTCGATGTCGACGAAACGCGCGCCCTTGATGCGGCTCGGCACGCCACGGAAGCTCAGCTCGCAGACTTCCTCGGACAGGCCGATGGCCTCGAACAGCTGCGCACCGCGGTAGGACGCGATGGTCGAGATGCCCATCTTCGACAGGATCTTCAGCAGGCCCTTGGTGATGCCCTTGCGGTAGTTCTTGAACACCTCGTAGAGGTCGCCCAGCACTTCACCGGTACGGATCAGGTCGCCCAGCACTTCGTAGGCCAGGAACGGATAGACCGCCGAGGCACCGAAACCGATCAGCACCGCGAAGTGATGCGGATCGCGCGCGGTGGCGGTTTCCACCAGGATGTTGGAGTCGCAGCGCAGGCCCTTCTCGGTCAGGCGGTGGTGCACCGCGCCGGTGGCCAGGGAAGCGTGGATCGGCAACTTGCCCGGGGCGATATGGCGGTCGCTGAGCACGATCTGGGTGCGACCGGCGCGCACGGCTTCTTCGGCCTGGTCGGCCACGTTGCGGATCGCTGCTTCCAGGCCGAGGCTTTCCTCGTAGTTCAGGTCGATGACCTGACGCTCGAAGCCCGGACGGTCGAGGTTCATCAGCGAGCGCCACTTGGCGGGCGAGATCACTGGCGAGCTGAGGATCACGCGGGAAGCGTGCTCAGGCGATTCCTGGAAGATGTTGCGCTCGGCACCGAGGCAGATCTCCAGCGACATGACGA
Organism: Pseudomonas sp. RW409; assembly: GCF_003184125.1. NCBI lineage: Bacteria > Pseudomonadati > Pseudomonadota > Gammaproteobacteria > Pseudomonadales > Pseudomonadaceae > Pseudomonas > Pseudomonas sp. RW409. Next base: position 748,406 of record NZ_QHHP01000004.1, read on the forward strand.
TGGCTTCGCGCAGCGGGTCGATCGGCGGGTTGGTGACTTGGGCGAACTGCTGGCGGAAGTAGTCGTACGGCGTGCGCACACGCTGGGACAGCACGGCCATCGGCGTGTCGTCGCCCATGGAGCCGACCGCCTCGTAGCCTTGCTCGCCCAGAGGACGCAGCACCTGATCACGCTCCTCGAAGGTGACCTGGTACATCTTCATGTACTGCTTGAGCTGGTCGACGTCGTAGAACGCCGAACCGTGGTCATTGTCTTCCATGGTCGCCTGGATGCGCAGGGCATTCTTGCGCAGCCATTGCTTGTACGGATGACGGGACTTCAGGCGGTTGTCGATGGCGTCGGTGTCGAGGATCTGCCCGGTTTCGGTGTCCACGGCGAAGATCTGGCCCGGGCCGACCCGGCCCTTGGCGATCACGTCTTCGGGCTGGTAGTTCCAGACGCCGATTTCCGAAGCCAGGGTGATGAAACCGTTCTTGGTGGTGACCCAGCGCGCCGGGCGCAGGCCGTTACGGTCGAGCAGGCAGACGGCGTAGCGGCCGTCGGTCATGACCACGCCCGCGGGACCGTCCCACGGTTCCATGTGCATGGAGTTGTATTCGTAGAACGCGCGCAGGTCGGCGTCCATGGTCTCGACGTTCTGCCACGCTGGCGGAATGATCATCCGCACGCCACGGAACAGGTCGATGCCACCGGTGACCATCAGCTCCAGCATGTTGTCCATGCTCGAGGAGTCGGAACCCACGCGGTTGACCAGCGGGCCGAGCTCTTCCAGATCCATCAGGTCATTGGTGAACTTGGTGCGCCGGGCCTGGGCCCAGTTGCGGTTGCCGGTGATGGTGTTGATCTCGCCGTTGTGGGCGAGGAAGCGGAACGGCTGCGCCAGCGGCCATTTCGGCAGGGTGTTGGTGGAGAAGCGCTGGTGGAACACGCAGATCGCGGTTTGCAGGCGCGGGTCACCCAGGTCCGGATAGAAGGCGGCCAGGTCGGCCGGCATCATCAGGCCTTTATAGATGATGGTCTTGTGGGAAAAGCTGCAGATGTAGTGGTCGGTATCGGCGGCGTTGGCCACCGACGAGCGACGACGGGCGCTGAACAACTTGACCGCCATGTCCTGGTCGCTCAGGCCTTCACCGCCGATGTAGATCTGTTCGATCTGCGGCAGGCGCTCCAGGGCCAGGCGGCCGAGAACGCTGGTATCGATCGGCACTTTGCGCCAGCCGATCAGTTGCAGGCCTTCGGCCAGGATCTCGCGGTTCATGTTCTCGCGAGCGGCTTCGGCCTTGGCCGGATCCTGGTTGAAGAAGACCATGCCCACGGCATATTGCTTGGGCAATTCGACACTGAAGGTTTCCTGGGCAATGGCTCGCAGGAACGCGTCAGGCTTCTGAATCAGCAGACCGCAACCGTCGCCGGTCTTGCCGTCCGCGTTGATCCCACCGCGGTGGGTCATGCAGGTCAGGGCCTCGATGGCCGTTTGCAAAAGGGTATGACTGGGTTCGCCCTGCATATGGGCTATCAGGCCGAAACCGCAGTTATCCTTGAATTCATCTGGTTGGTACAGACCTGCTTTCATAGACACTTTCTCACCAGGCTGCCTCTTATCGAGACAAATTTCTTTTCAATTCAACCAGTTACCATCCACGCCGAACGTACGCCGGCTTTGCGGGGGCAAAAGGGAGGTCATTGTACACACCGACACAGACGCTCACAAATTTGGCGACGAAATGTCGCAAATCTATGTCGCATTTATGAAAGGTTTAAAGCGATATGCTGTGCTAGTCAAAACTTTTTTAGTTCGGACCGCGACGACTCAAAAGCTACTGTGACGCAGACACCACAAGGCACGCGGCCTTGAAGGCAGCATGCGCATGCGGATTTTTTTGAGGTGCTGGGAGAGGCGGCCTGGGTAAGGCCGCCGAATCTTCAGCGAGTTGCTGCCAGTTCCTGTTGGACGCTGGCGACAGTGCGAGGCCAAGGTTTACCAGCCTGAACCTTCGCTGGCAAGGCCTTGATAGCGGTAACGGCTGCATCACGGCTGCTGAAGCTGCCGTAAGTGATCACATACAGCGGTTTGCCGTTGAGGACTTTCTTGAAATAACGGTACTGGGCGCCCTGTTCCTTGACGAAGTTCTGCGCGGTGGCTTCGGAACTGGTGCCAAGGATCTGCACGACGTAGTTGCCTGGCGCCTGGCCGGCGTACCAGCTACCGCCAGTAGCGGCCTTGGCCACGGTGACAGGCTTCTCGGCTGGCTTGGCGGCCGGTGCGGCCGGTTTGCTGACTGGAGCAGGAGCAGGCTTGACCACCGGAGCCGGCTTGGCGGCAGCGACCTGGGTTGGCGCCGGGGTCGGACGAACTTCAGGCGTCGGCGCCGGACCGGCCGGCACGCCGGCTGGCGGTGCAATGGTGGTCACGGTCGGTGGCGTGGCGCTGGAGCCTTCCACCGGCACGCCATCGTCACCCTCGGTGATCCCGCCTGCGGCTTCGGCCAGAGGACCGCGCATCACCGGTTGCGACTGGCCGACCAATGGCAGCGGCATGGGCTGGGAAGAGCCGTTGAACTCGACAGCCGGGCTGCCATTGCTGTTCGGTTGCGGTGTCTGGCCCAGCGGCAGCTGCGCCTGTTCGTTGGCTGGCGCACCAGCAGTGCTTGGTGCCTTGCTGCGACCCGGCATCAGCCAGGCAGCGGCAACGGCTACCACTACGACTGCAGATATCGCCAATACGTGTTTCTTCGGCATATTGAACCCCATACTTGGACGCTTGACCGCTGAGCGGCTGGCAATCATGGCTTCGATCATTGCATCCCGGGCGACCTGGTTGATGTTGCCAGGCCAGCCATCGGAGCCTTCGTGAATATCACTGATCTGATCCGCGGAGAAAAGTTCGATACCGCGCCCTGCGCCTTCGAGACGCTGCGCCAGGTATTCACGGGTTTCTTCTTCGGTGTAGGGCTGCAGTTCGATGACATGGAAGCGCTCTTCTTCCGCGCTCAGCAGCTCCAGGCCGGCAATCAGCGACGACTCGCCGAACAGGAACACATGCGGACGTCCTTCCGGCGCGCCGGCGGCGAGCGCCAGCAGCGCCTCGAGCGCCGACTCGTCGAGCTGCTCGGCGTCATCCACCAGCAGATAGACTTCCTGGCCGGTCAGCGCCAGCTGCACCACTTGCGCCAGGATCGGGCCGATCTCGGCCTGTTCGACGTTCAGCGCCTGGGCCACCTGGCGCAGCACGCCTGCCGCGTCGCCGGCACCACGGGCGGAAACCACCACGCTCTGTACCGATTGCTTGTTGGTGCTGGCGACCAGCGCCTGACGCAGCAGCGTCTTGCCGCTGCCCTGCGGGCCGGTCACCACCAGCAGCAGTTGGCTGTAGCGCGCCAGATGGTGCAACTGCCCCAGCACCGGCTTGCGCTGGGCGGGGAAAAACTTGAAGCCAGGCACCCGTGGAGCAAAAGGGTCATGGCTCAACTGATAGTGGCCGAGGAAAGCCTCGTCGGCATGCAAACTAGTCATGGGGATCTTATTAACCTTTAAGCTGAGCCAGGGCGCGGTAATCCGCTCCCAGCGTGGCCTGTAAAACCTCTTTCGGATAATCGTCGGTCACTACGGCTTCGCCCATGCGGCGCAACAGCACCAGACGCAAACGACCATCGATCACTTTCTTGTCAATTGCCATGTGTTCGAGAAAATCCGCTTCGGTCATTTCCTCCGGCGGAATGACCGGCAAGCCCGCGCGCTGGAACAGGCGAATACCGCGGTCACGCTCCTCGGCGGTGATCCAGCCGAGGCGTGCGGACATCTCCAGCGCCATTACGGTGCCAGCAGCGACCGCTTCACCATGCAGCCAGACACCATAGCCCATGTGGGTTTCGATGGCGTGGCCGAAGGTATGCCCCAGGTTCAGCGTGGCGCGCACGCCGGACTCACGCTCGTCGGCACCGACCACGGCCGCCTTGGCCGCGCAGGAGCGTTCGATGGCATAGGTCAGCGCCTGCTGGTCCAGGGCTCGCAAGCGGTCGACGTTGTCTTCGAGCCAGGTCAGGAAGGGCTCGTCGCAGATCAGACCGTACTTGATGACTTCCGCCAGGCCAGCCGACAGTTCGCGGGCCGGCAGGGTATTGAGCGAGGTGGTATCGATCAGCACCACGTTCGGCTGATAGAAGGCGCCGACCATGTTCTTGCCCAGCGGATGGTTGATACCGGTCTTGCCGCCCACCGACGAATCGACCTGGGACAGCAAGGTGGTAGGAATCTGGATGAAATCGACGCCGCGCTGGTAGCAGGCAGCGGCAAAGCCGGCCATGTCGCCGATCACCCCGCCGCCGAGGGCGATGATCGTGGTGCGGCGGTCGTGCCGTGCGGTCAGCAGGCCATCGAAAATAAGCTGCAGGGTTTCCCAGTTCTTGAATGCTTCGCCGTCGGGCAGAACCACGGAGATCACCGAGAACTGCGCAAGGCTGCGTTTCAGACGCTCAAGGTACAGCGGCGCTACGGTTTCATTGGAAACGATCGCCACTTGCCGCCCGGCGATGTGCGGAGCCAGCAACTCGGGCCGGTCCAACAAACCTTCGCCAATATGAATCGGGTAGCTGCGCTCGCCTAGATCGACCTTAAGTGTCTGCATGTGTCCCCACAGTGAAATGGAAGCTGGTGTCCTGCCTTACATTAACGACGGGCATCACCTGGTTTTCTGACGCCGCGCAATAGCCATGCGCCACAACCGCAAGCGATCATGGCAAGGCGCCGAGGATAGCGCATTTCACGCTGCGCATTAACGGGGAGGCAGTTGCTGCAGGCGGTCCAGTATGTCCAGCACCACCATGCGCGGTGGCCGTTCATCGGTTTCAACCACCAGGTCGGCGATTTCCCGATAAAGCGGATCGCGAATCGCCAACAGGTCCCGCAGGGTCTTCGCCGGATCGGCCGTGCGCAGCAGCGGTCGATTGCGATCCCGGGCGGTACGACCGACCTGCTGCTCCACCGAGGCATGCAGATAGACCACACGCCCCCCGGCATGCAGCGCCAGGCGATTGGCTTCACGCATCACCGCGCCGCCGCCGGTCGCCAGGACCACGCCATCGGCGGAGCACAGCTCGGCGATCATGGCCTGTTCCCGATCACGAAAGCCCGGCTCGCCTTCCTTATCGAAGATCCACGGGATATTGGCGCCCGTGCGCAACTCAATTTCCTTATCGGAATCTTTGAATGGCAGGCGCAGCTCTTTGGCCAGCAAGCGACCAATGGTGCTTTTGCCAGCCCCCATTGGCCCAACAAGAATCAAATTTCGCACAGAATCAACGACTCACAGCAATCGCCTGGTTGTTCATGATACGCGGAGTGAGAAATACCAGCAGCTCGGATTTTTTCTCCGACACCACGTCACGCCTGAAAAGGCGGCCAAGATACGGCACATCGCCTAGAAATGGCACCTTATCTACAACCTTGCTTTGCGTATTGGAGAAAACCCCACCGATGACGATGGTTTCTCCGTCGTTGATCAGGACCTTGGCGTTGACCTCGTTCTTCTTGATCGGCGGCACGTCCTGGACCTTGTTCAGGTAGTCCGGCTCGTCCTTGGTGACCTTGACCTCCATGATGATGCGGTTATCCGGGGTGATCTGCGGCGTCACCTCCAGGGACAGCGAAGCCTCCTTGAACGACACCGAAGTCGCCCCGCTGGAGGCGGCTTCCTGATAGGGGATTTCCGTACCCTTGAGGATCTTCGCCGTCTCCTTGTCGGAGGTGACCACCTTGGGCTGGGAGACGATTTCGCCGTTACCGGTTTTTTCCATGGCTGTCAGCTCAAGGTCCAGCAACACGTTGTCGGTGATGAAGGCGATACCCAGGCCGGAGGTATTGGCGGTGGTGCCCAGGTCGACGAACGGTGAATTGCTGCTGGTGCTGCCCGGCGTACCAATGGTGGAAGAGCCGTTGGTGCCGTTGCTGACCCCCGAGGCATTCCAGTTGCCCTGGTTCTGGATCGAGCCACCCCAGCGCACGCCCAGGCTTTTGTCGTAGTCGACGTTGGCCTCGACGATCCGCGCCTCGATCATCACCTGGCGCACCGGGATATCCAGCTGGCTGACAATCCGCCGCAGCTCGTCCAGGCGCTCCCGGGTCTGGTAGGCAATGATGTTGTTGGTCCGCTCATCGACCGTGATCGAACCACGCTCGTCAGACTTGTCCTCAGCGCGGGTGACCGACTGGAACAGCTTGGCGATCTCCGCCGCCTTGGCATAGTTGACCTGCAGCAGTTCACGCCGCAGCGGCTCGAGATCGGCGATCTGCTTCTGCGACTCCAGCTCCTGGCGTTCGCGGGCCGCGATTTCATCGGCTGGCGCCACCAGCAACACATTGCCCACCTTGCGCTTGTCCAGCCCCTTGGTCTTGAGCACCAGATCGAGAGCCTGGTCCCACGGCACATTTTGCAGGCGCAAGGTAATGCCGCCCTGCACCGTATCGCTGGCCACCAGATTGAGGTTGGTGAAGTCGGCGATCAGTTGCAGCACCGAGCGGACCTCGATGTCCTGGAAGTTCAGCGAGAGCTTTTCGCCGTTATAGGCTGAGCGCTCGGCGTTGCGTTTCTGCAGATCGCCCGAAGTCATCGGCCTGACACTTACCGTGAGTTTGTTGTCCGTCTGGTAGGTCGAGTAATCGAAGGTGCCGCCGGGCTCGATGGTGACGATGGCCTTGCCGGACTCCGCCCGGGCGCTGACGAATTGCACGGGAGTGGCGAAGTCCTTGACGTCCAGCCTGACCCGCAGGGGTTCTGGCAGACGGGCCTTGGCGAAGGTAAGGACGAGCTTGCCGTCGCGTTCCTGGATATCCGGGCTCATTCCCGAGTCGGAGAGGTCGATCAGTACATTGCCTTCACCCTGCTCGCCGCGCTGGAAATCCACACTGCGAATCGACCGCCCCGCCGAAGCCGTGGCCTTGGCCCGCCCGGACGCGACAGCCGGCTGCCCCGGTGCACTCTGCGCCACCGTCGCCCCCTGGCCGATCACCACAAACAGCTGATTGCCGGCGACTCGAGTGCTGTAGGGCGCCAGCGCGACCAGATTGACCACCACCCGGGTACGCGGCCCCGATTCGACCACCGTCACGCTGCGCGCATTGCCATTGCCCAGATCGCGGCTCTTGTTCGCCAGCTGGCTGACGACACCCGGCAGATCGAGGGCGATCCGCGCCGGCTGGTCGGTGGTATAACCCCGCGGCTCGGGCACCGGTCCATCGAAGGTGAGTTTCAACTCCAGGCGATCCCCCGGCAGCGCCGCGACATCCAGGGCCTTGAGGCTGGCCGCCATGGCCATCGGTGAAAGCAGCGCCATCCATAGCGCAATACCGAAGGCTGAAAAGATCCTGTTCATGATGCGAGTTCCACTATGAGTGTTCTTTTAATGGAATGGTCCGTGGTCGCTCCAGCCACGCTCCCGCTCCATCGGGAACAATCTCGACCACGTCGACCTGTGAATCGCTGATCGCGACAATCCGCCCATCGTTACGCCCCAGGTAGTCGCCGACCTTCAGCCGATGCACACCACCGGCACCGCGCAACAACGCAAAGACGCCAGAGGCATTGGAAAGGGTGCCCACCATCTCGAACTGCTCGATGCTGAAGCCCTCGAGATACTGCTTGCTGCGGCTCGGATCCGGCCTGACCGCGGGCGAGCCCGCCCGGCGTGCCGCCAGGTCCACCCGAACCGCAGGCTGAAACGGGCTGCGCAAGGGTGCAGCGTTGTAGGTGAACGTTGGGTAAGACCCGAATGCCGGCATTGGTTCAATCTCACCGGGCGGCCGTAGCCGCACCTCGTTCATGTAGGCATCCAGATCGCTGAAGTCGTCATTGCCGCCACAACCGGCCAGCCCGACAAATGCCAGCACGAGCAACAAGCCGCGAACGCGCTTCATGGACGGGGCACCTTGTAGCGGTAAGTCCTGGCCAGAATGTTCATGCGCAGCTTCGAGCCGACTTCCGGCGTGACCGGTTTGATCTCGAAATCATGCAGGGTGACGATTCGCGGCAAGCCGGCCACGCCGCTGACGAAAGTTGCCAGTTCGTGGTACCCACCGGTGACCGTGATCTGGATCGGCAATTCGACGTAGAACGGCTGGACCACCTCAGGCAACAGCTTGATCTCTTCGAACTCCAGCCCGCTGCCAAGCCCGGTGCGACTGATATCTTCCAACAGCCCCGGCACTTCGGTATCGCTGGGAAGCTGGCGCAGCATGAGGTCAAAGGCGGTTTCCATGGCCTTCATCTGTTCGGTGTAAGGCCCCAGGTTGGCCACCAGGCGCGCCTTGCTGGCGAACTGCTGTTTCAGCACGGCCTCGTCCGCCCGGCGCTGGTCGAGTTGCAGCAACAGATCCTTGAGGTACAGGTTGTAACCAAGGGCCAGCACCAGCAGCATGACCAGCGCCGAGACCACGCCTTTGACCAGCGCGGGCCAGCCCCCCATGTTGCTCATGTCCAGCTCGCCGAGATCGATCCGGCGCATCTGCGCCCACCCGCCGGAAAGGCTCATTGCCCACCCTCGCCCATGGCGGGCCGGGTCTGATGGACGGTCAGTTGAAACACATTGGCCTGGTCGGCGTTGTCCGCCCCGGCGGCCTTGACCTCCGTCAGGCTCGGCGCGTCGAACCAGTCGGAGGCGTCCAGATTGCGCATCAGGTCCGAAACACGATGGTTCGATTCGGCCGCCCCGGTGATGGAGAGGGTCTGCCCGCTCATCCTGACATCGGTGAAATACACCCCGTCCGGCAGGGTGCGGGCCAACTGGTCGAATACCCGCGCGCTGGTGGAGCGATTGCCTTGCAGGTCCTGGATGATCTTCATCCGTTCCACCAACTGCTCGCGATGCAGCTTCAGCTCGCCGATCTTGGCGATCCGCTGATCGAGCAAGGTTATTTGAGCGCCTACATGATTGTTGCGCGCCAGCTGCCTGTCGATCGCCCGGTCGATGATCCTGTCGCCCGCGAACAGCGCACCCAGGGCCACCGCCGCAGCCGCTGCCAGGCCCAGGAGAAAGTGGCGACGCCGTTGTTCACGCCGCGCCTCGCGCCAGGGAAGAAGATTGATCCGCGCCATCAGTCGAAACTCCGCAAGGCCAGCCCACAGGCGATCATCAAGGATGGAGCCTCGCTGGCCAGGGCCGCGGCGTCGACCTTGCCGCCGATGCTCATGCCAGCGAAGGGGTTGGCGATCAGCACAGGCAAGCCCAGGCGCTGCTCGATCAACGGCGCAAGTCCCGGAACCGAGGCGCTGCCGCCCGCCAACAGGATAGAGTCGACCTGGCGCTGCGGGCCGGAGGCCTGGAAAAACTGCAACGAGCGCGAAACCTGCTGCACCACCGCCTCCTGAAAGGGTTGCAGCACCTCACTGGCGTAATCGTCCGGCAGGCCGCCCTGCTTTTTCGCCAGGCTGGCCTCTTCTTTCGACAGCCCGTAACGACGCTGGATGTGCTCGGTCAGTTGGTGCCCACCAAACAACTGCTCGCGGGAATAGATGATCTGCCCTTCATGCACAACGCTCAGGGCGGTCAGGGTGGCTCCGATATCGACCAGCGCCACAGTCCGGGCAACCGACGCCCCGGCCGCCAGGGCGAACGAGCGCTCCAGCGCGCAGACCTCCAGGTCCACCACCCGCGCCGTCAGCCCGGCGAGCTCCAGCGCCGCCTCGCGAACTTCGATGTGTTCCTTGCGACAAGCCGCCAACAGCACATCGACGCGTTCGGGATTGCGCGCCGAATAGCCGAGGACGTCGAAATCGATGGCGGCCTCATCCAGCGGATAGGGGATGTACTGGTCGGCGTCGACCTTGAGCTGGCTCTCCCGATCGTCATCGCAAAGCCCGGCCTCCATCTCGATAACCTTGCTGATCACCGCCGAGCCGGCCATCGCCAGCGCCGCGTGCTTCGCTCCCGGCCGGGCCCTGGCCAGCAGGCGAGACAAGGCATGCCCCACCCCTTCGGGCTCGACGATGTTTTTTTCGACCACGGCGTTGGCCGGCAACGGCTCCACCCCATAGGCCTCGACCCGAAAACGGCCGCCGACCCGGCTCAACTCAAGAAGCTTGACCGAGGTGGAGCTGATATCGATCCCCAGAAGGGAACTCGCCTTTTTACTGAAGAGTCCTAGCACTACCAATTCCCTATGACTATCCGTGACTTACGGACTCTGGAATGTCCATTGCGTTCAATCACCCCGTCTTGACAGACGGGCAAATGACGCCCTCTACGGAAAAATGCTTATAATGCCCAGCGATTTTTCCGCGATTTATCTGCTGCGTGAGCCGATTCCTGACTGTGAATACCTGACGCCTAATTCATTCCTTTCTCTGGAAATCCAAAAGCCTTGATTCGTCTGCTGAAGTTTTTCGGGTGGTCCATCGTCGCTGTGTTCTGCGGGCTGCTCCTCGCTCTCTCCGGCGCGTTTCTCTATCTTAGTCCTGGGTTACCGTCGGTAGAGGCGCTCAGAAGTATCCAGTTGCAGATTCCCCTGCGGGTGTACAGCAGCGACGGCAAGTTGATCGCAGAATTCGGTGAAATGCGCCGCACTCCGATCCGTTTCGCCGACATTCCCCCCAACTTCATTAATGCGTTACTAAGTGCTGAAGACGACAATTTCGCCAACCACTACGGCGTCGATCCCAGCAGCCTGATGCGCGCCGCGACCCAACTGATCAAGAGCGGGCACATCCAGTCCGGCGGCAGCACCATCACCATGCAGGTGGCGAAGAACTTCTTCCTGAGCAGCGAACGCAGCTTCTCGCGCAAGACCACCGAGATCCTCCTGGCCCTGCAAATCGAGCGCCAACTGACCAAGGACGAGATCCTCGAGCTGTACGTCAACAAGATCTACCTGGGTAACCGCGCCTACGGCATCGAAGCCGCCGCGCAGGTGTACTACGGCAAGTCGATTCGCGATGTCAGCCTGGCGCAGATGGCCATGATCGCCGGCCTGCCCAAGGCACCGTCGCGCTTCAACCCGCTGGCCAACCCGGCGCGCAGCAAGGAGCGCCGCGACTGGATCCTGGGGCGCATGTACAAGCTCGGCAAGATCAGCGAGGCCGATTACCAGGCCGCCGTGGCCGAGCCGCTGAACGCCAGCTACCACGTACCGACGCCGGAAGTGAACGCACCGTACGTCGCCGAGATGGCCCGCGCCGAGATGGTCGGTCGTTATGGCAGCGACGCCTACACCGAAGGCTTCCGCGTCACCACCACGGTACCGAGCGACCTGCAGGAACTGGCCAACACCGCCGTCCATGAAGGCCTGATCACCTACGACCAGCGCCATGGCTATCGCGGCCCCGAATCGCGCCTGCCCGGCAAGACCCACGCCGCCTGGGCTCAGGAACTGACCAAGCAACGCAGCATCAGCGGCCTGGAGCCGGCGATCGTCACCCAGGTCGACAAGAACGGCCTGCAGGTACTGACCCGCACCGGCGAAGAGCACGTGGGCTGGGACAGCATGAAATGGGCGCGTCCGTTCCTGAACACCAACAGCATGGGCCCAGCGCCCAAGCAGCCGAGCGATGTCGCCCAGGTCGGCGACCTGATTCGCGTGCAGCGCCAGGCGGACAACTCGCTCAAGTTCCGCCAGATCCCGGTCGTTCAGGGCGCGCTGGTGTCCCTCGACCCGCAAAACGGCGCCATTCGCTCGCTGGTGGGCGGTTTCGCCTTCGAGCAGAGCAACTACAACCGGGCACTGCAGGCCAAGCGCCAACCCGGTTCCAGCTTCAAGCCGTTCGTCTATAGCGCCGCGCTGGACAATGGCTACACCGCCGCCAGTCTGGTGAACGATGCACCGATCGTCTTTGTCGACGAGTACCTGGACAAGGTCTGGCGTCCGAAAAACGACACCAACACCTTCCTCGGCCCGATCCGCATGCGCGAGGCGCTGTACAAGTCGCGCAACCTGGTTTCGATCCGCCTCCTGCAAAGCCTGGGCGTGGACCGCACCATCGACTACATCAGCAAGTTCGGCTTCAACAAACAGGACCTGCCGCGCAACCTGTCGCTGGCCCTGGGCACCGCGACCCTGACCCCGATGGAAATCGCCACCGGCTGGAGCGTGTTCGCCAACGGCGGCTACAAGGTCACGCCGTACATCATCGACAAGATCGAAAGCCGTAATGGCGAAACCCTGTTCACCGCCAACCCGCCGAGCGTACCGACTGGCGACACGGCCAGCAGCGGGATCGCGGCACCGACAGAACAGAGCTTCACGGTGAACAACGTCCCGGGCGAAACCCCGAGCCAGGCTCCTGTACAGGCGCCGGCGGTGGCCGAACGCATCATCGACGGGCGTACCACCTACATCCTCAACAGCATGCTGGAAGACGTGATCAAGCTCGGCACCGGGCGACGCGCCCTGGCCCTGGGCCGCACCGACCTGGCCGGCAAGACCGGGACCACCAACGAATCCAAGGACGCCTGGTTCTCCGGCTACAACGCCGACTACGTGACCACGGTCTGGACCGGTTTCGACCAGCCGGAAAGCCTGGGCCGCCGCGAATACGGCGGCACCGTGGCCCTGCCGATCTGGATGAACTACATGGGCGCCGCCCTCAAGGACAAGCCGGCCCATACCCAGGCCGAGCCGGAAGGCATTCTCAGCCTGCGGGTCGATCCGGTCAGCGGCCGCGCTGCGACACCGGGCACGCCGAACGCCTACTTCGAACTGTTCAAGAGCGAAGACACACCGCCTTCGGTCAACGAACTGGGCAATGGCTACGCCCCTGGCAGCCCGCTGCCGGCGGACGAGTCGGCGCCGATCGATCTGTTCTAAAGAGCAGCTACAAGCTGCGAGCTTCAAGCTGCAAGGAGGAGCGACACTGCCTCCTCTTGCAGCTTGAGGCTTGAAACTTCCCCATAAAAAAACCCGGCTCGAAGGCCGGGTTTTTTATGGACTGCTATTAACCGTTGAACACGTCATCCACGCTTTTCAGCGGGTAGTTCTTCGGATACGGCAGGGTCGCCACGCCGGTCTCGATCGCGGCCTTGGCCACGGCGTCGGAGATCACGGTGATCAGGCGGGCATCCATTGGCTTCGGAATGATGTACTCACGACCGAATTCCAGCTTGATGCCGCCGTAGGCGTCGCACACTTCCTGAGGCACCGGCAGCTTGGCCAGTTCGCGCAGGGCGTTGGCCGCGGCCACTTTCATTTCTTCGTTGATGCGCTTGGCGCGAACGTCCAGGGCACCGCGGAAGATGAACGGGAAGCCCAGCACGTTGTTGACCTGGTTCGGGTAGTCCGAACGACCAGTGGCCATGATCACGTCGCTGCGGGTGGCGTGCGCCAGCTCCGGGGCGATTTCCGGATCAGGGTTCGAGCAGGCAAACACGATCGGGTTGGCAGCCATGGAGCTCAGGCCTTCGGCGCTCAGCAGGTTCGGGCCGGACAGGCCAACGAACACGTCGGCACCTTTCAGGGCGTCAGCCAGGGTGCGCTTGTCGGTCGTGTGGGCGAAGACCGCCTTGTACTGGTTCAGGTCGTCGCGCTCGGAGTGGATCACGCCGGTACGGTCGACCATGAAGATGTTTTCGATCTGGGCGCCCATGCTCACCAGCAGCTTCATGCAGGAGATGGCGGCGGCACCGGCGCCCAGGCAGACGATCTTCGCGTCCGGCAGGGTTTTGCCAGCGATTTCCAGGGCGTTGATCATGCCGGCCGCGGTCACGATAGCGGTGCCGTGCTGGTCATCGTGGAATACCGGAATGTCGCACTGCTCGATCAGGGCGCGCTCGATCTCGAAGCACTCTGGCGCCTTGATGTCTTCCAGGTTGATGCCACCGAAGGTGATGGAGATGCGCTTGACGGTGTCGATGAAGGCTTGCGGGCTTTCGGAGTCGACTTCGATGTCGAATACGTCGATGCCGGCGAAGCGCTTGAACAGCACGCCCTTGCCTTCCATCACCGGCTTGGAAGCCAGTGGGCCGAGGTTACCCAGGCCGAGAATCGCGGTGCCATCGGAAATGACTGCAACCAGGTTGCCCTTGCCGGTGTATTTGTAGGCCAGTTCAGGGTCGCGGGCGATTTCGCGTACTGGTTCGGCTACGCCGGGGCTGTAGGCCAGCGACAGGTCGCGGGCGGTAGCGGTGGCCTTGGTGAGCTCGACACTCAGTTTCCCTGGACGGGGATTGGCGTGATATTCGAGAGCGGCAGTTTTCAGATCAGACATGTGGGCATTCCGCTTTTTACTGTTGGACAGACGGACCGCCGAGGATACGCGTGTCGCAAAGTCCCTACAAGACTGGTCAGTCACCCCTGTCAAGGCCCGCAGGCTACGACTTTGGGCCAAGAGCCACGGAACACAAGGGATAGACTGTTCACAATCGAAATAAAAAATGTCTACAATTTTTTATTTATTGAACCAGCTGGAACATTCCGGGATGGGTCAGCGGCAACATCCAGCGCGCCTGACCCGATTTCAAGCCACCCTTGCGCGAACGGTCAAGCACCCAGCCGCGCGCCTCGATCCGCTGTCCCGGCAGGCGATCCAACTGCGCGACATCGAATTGGCCAAGCAGATTGGGTGCAATGCGCAATACAACCGAATCCTGCAATTCGATCCAGATGCCGCCCCGATTGCGTTGCACCTTGCTCACCCGGCCACTGAGCAGCGCAAAACCGGGGGCCTTTATCTGATCCGCTTTCAGTACAGACGATTGCCGCCACAGCCCCAGCCGGGACTGGCGAGCACTGCGCTCGGCGGCTTGCTGGCAGCCGAACAAATCGACGTTCGGCGCTACCGCCACCTGGTATCCCAGGCCTTCGGCAAGCAATTGCGCTTCAAGGTTGGCGCCATCGGTGCCATAGACATGGGCCAGGGTCCGCCCATAGTGATCTTTGCTTTCCCGACCGGGAAGCAGGCCGACCCGGCCGTTGCTGGCCTTCACCAACGCCTGCAGGCGCTGGCGGGCGGCAACCGCGAAGGGCTCGTCGGTGCGGCCTTTTTTGCCCAGCTCCGGCGCATTGAGGCCGATCATGCGCACGCTGCGCCCATCGGTGAGGCGCAAGGTGTCGCCATCGACCACCCGCTGGACCTGCACGGAGGCCAACCCAACCGGCGCCGGGCAGAACGCCTGGGCGCTGGAGAGCCAAATCGCGGACATAAAAAAGGCGCCCGCAAGGGACGCCTTTTTCATCAGCGAGGAAAAGCTGAAACAGCTTTCCAGACCGATCAGCCTTAGGCCTTTTTCGCGCCGAAAGCGCCGAAACGGTCGGCGAACTTCTGAACGCGGCCGCCGGTATCCAGAGTCTTCTGCTTACCGGTGTAGAACGGGTGGCACTCGTTGCAAACGTCGATCGCCAGCGGCTTAGCGTAGGTCGAACGAGTTTCGAACTTGTTGCCGCAGCTGCAGGTCACGGCAACTGCTGGGTATTCTGGATGGATATCGGCTTTCATGGTGTCTTCCTCAGGCTAGCGTGCCGCCACCCAACACTATTGTTGAATACCGCACGTAATTAGGCCGCGGATTCTACCAGACCTTTGCGATCACGCAAGCTGTCCCTCGCACCGACCGTCTGCTAGGCTCCGGGCCTTCTTCACCGCCCGTTCACTGAGATTTCCCCGCGTGCCCGACGCCATTTTGCGCCTCGCCCTGCCTTCGCCCCTGCGCCGCCTGTTCGATTACCGGGCCCCTGCCGGCGTACTGCGTACGCAGTTGCATCCCGGCATGCGCCTGCGAGTGCCGTTCGGTCGCCGGGAGATGATCGGCATCCTGGTCGAGGTCACGGACAGTAGCGAAGTCCCCGCCGAGAAACTCAAGCCGGCCTTGGCCCTGCTGGACGCCACCCCACCGCTGCCGCCCGCGCTGTTCAAGCTGTGCCTGTGGACCGCGCAGTATTACCAGCACAGCCTCGGCGACACCCTGAGCTGGGCGCTGCCGGTCCTGCTGCGCCAGGGCGAGCCGGCAGAGGCCCGGCAGGAGCGCTTCTGGTCGGTCAGCCCCGGCGCCAGCCTCGACGACCCACGCATCGCCCGCGCCCCGCGCCAGCGCGAAGCCCTGGCAACGCTGGCCCAGCACCCGCACGGCGTCGCCCACCAATTGCTGAGCAAGCTGATGCTGAGCAAGGACAGCCTGGACCTGTTGCTGGCCAAGGACCTGGTGCAGGTGGAAGTCCGCCGGCACGCCCCGGGCGAACGCCACGAACATTGGCTGGCCCAGCCGGAACTGCCGCTCAACAGCGAACAGCGCGCTGCCTGTGAGGCCATCCGCTCCGGTTTCGACAGCTATCACGCCTTCCTGCTGGCCGGGGTCACCGGCAGCGGCAAGACCGAAGTCTATCTGCAGCTGATCCGCGAAACCCTGGAAGCCGGCAAGCAGGCGCTGGTGCTGATCCCGGAAATCAACCTCGGGCCACAGACCCTGGCGCGCTTCGAGCAACGCTTCAACGCGCGCATCGCCCTGCTGCACTCGGCGGTCAACGACCGCGAGCGCCTGGACGCCTGGCTGGCGGCCCGCGACGGCGAGGCCGACATTATTATCGGCACCCGCTCGGCGCTGTTCACGCCGATGAAGAACCCCGGGCTGATCATCATCGATGAAGAGCACGACGGCTCCTATAAACAGCAGGAAGGCCTGCGCTACCACGCCCGCGATCTGGCCCTGGTCCGCGCCCGCCAGGAAAACATCCCTATTGTGCTGGGCTCCGCCACTCCATCGATGGAAAGCCTGCACAACGCCTACACCGGCCGCTATGGCCTGTTGCGCCTGAACGAGCGGGCTGGCGGCGCCAAGCAGCCGCGCTTCCTGCGCCTGGACGTGAAGAGCCGGCCGCTGGACAGCGGCATTTCCGGCCCCATGCAACAAGCCATCGGCCAGACCCTGGCGGCAGGCCAGCAGGTGTTGGTGTTCCTCAATCGCCGCGGCTTCGCGCCGACCCTGCTGTGCCACGACTGCGGCTGGATGTCCGAGTGCGAACGCTGCGACGCGCGAATGACCGTACACCAGCGCTACGGCGAGCTGCGCTGCCACCATTGCGGCCACTCCGAGCGCGTGCCGCGGCATTGCCCGAAATGCGGCAAGGTCGACCTGCGCCCGGTCGGCGCCGGCACCGAGCGCGCCGAAGAGCGGCTGGCGATCCTGTTCCCGGACTACCCGGTCCTGCGGGTCGACCGCGACAGCACCTCGCGCAAGGACGCGATGAACCAGTTGTTCGCCACTATCCAGAAGGGCCAGCCCTGCATCCTCGTCGGCACCCAGATGCTCGCCAAGGGGCACCATTTTCCGCGGGTGACCCTGGTCTCGATCCTCGATGCCGACGGCGGCCTGTTCTCCGGCGACTTCCGCGCCAGCGAACGCATGGCGCAGTTGATCGTCCAGGTCGCCGGCCGGGCTGGCCGGGCCGAGGAGCCGGGCAAGGTGATCATCCAGACCCACCTGGCCGACCACCCGCTGCTGGTGCAACTGACCGAACAGGGTTACTTCGCCTTTGCCGAACAGGCCTTGAGCGAACGCCGCGCCGCCGGCCTGCCACCATTCGCCCATCTGGCGCTGCTGCGCGCCGAGGCGCACAAGCCGGGGCAGGCCGAAGGCTTCCTCGACGAAGCCTGCAGCGAGGCCGAGCGTTTGCTGGCAGAGATGAACCTGGGCGGCATCGAGCTGCTGGGGCCGGTACCGGCGCCCATGGAGCGCCGGGCCGGGCGTTATCGCGCGCAACTGTTATTACAGGCCAATGCCCGGGCGCCGCTGCACAAACTGCTGAGTCACTGGCTGCTGGTCCTGGAACAGATGCCCAGCGGGCGCCAGGTACGCTGGTCGCTGGATGTTGACCCTGTGGACCTGTATTGATAGAAAAACCGCCATCTCGGGCCAGTACGCTTCTGTAGGAGCGAGGCTTGCCCGCGACAAGGCCCGAATAGCCACCGCACAGCCGGCTATAGTTGGCAAGCCCGTCTTCGCAACGGATAATGCCCAGTTTTTCCACCTGCGCATCGAAGCGCCGCCGCGCCAGCGGTTGAAAGAGAAGACCATGAAAGACACCATTCGCCAGCTCATCCAGCAAGCCATCACCCAACTCGTCACCGAAGGTGTGTTGCCAGAAGGCCTGACGCCGGCGATCCAGGTAGAAAACTCCCGCGACAAGACCCACGGCGACTTCGCCAGCAACATCGCCATGATGCTGGCCAAGCCGGCCGGCATGAAACCACGCGACCTGGCGGAAAAGATCATCGCCGCCCTGCCCGCCGACGAGCAGGTCAGCAAGGCCGAGATCGCCGGCCCCGGTTTCATCAACTTTTTCCAGAACACCCAGGCCCTGGCTACCCGCCTGGACGTCGCCCTGGCCGACGCCCACCTTGGCGTGCGCAAGGCCGGCGCGTTGCAACGCACCGTGGTCGACCTGTCGGCCCCGAACCTGGCCAAGGAGATGCACGTCGGCCACCTGCGCTCGACCATCATTGGCGATGGCGTGGCACGGGTCCTGGAGTTCCTCGGCGATACCGTGATCCGCCAGAACCACGTGGGCGACTGGGGCACCCAGTTCGGCATGCTGATGGCCTACCTGCAGGAAAACCCGATCACCAGCGATGAGCTGTCGGACCTGGAGAACTTCTACCGCGCCGCCAAGCAGCGCTTCGACGAATCCGAAGAGTTCGCCGACCGTGCCCGCGGCCTGGTGGTCAAGCTGCAGGCCGGTGACGCGGACTGCCTGGAGCTGTGGACCAAGTTCAAGGACATCTCCCTGTCCCACTGCCAGAAGATCTACGAACTGCTGAACGTCAAACTGACCATGGCCGACGTGATGGGCGAAAGCGCCTACAACGACGACCTGATCAACGTGGTCAACGATCTCAAGGCCAAGGGCATGCTGGTCGAGAGCAACGGCGCCCAGTGCGTGTTCCTCGACGAGTTCAAGAACGCCGAAGGCGAGCCGCTGCCGGTGATCATCGTCAAGGCCGACGGCGGCTACCTGTACGCCACCACCGACCTGGCGGCCGTGCGCTACCGCAGCGGCAAGCTCAAGGCCGACCGCGCGCTGTACTTCGTCGACCAGCGCCAGGCCCTGCACTTCCAGCAAGTGTTCGCGGTGGCCCGCAAGGCCGGCTTCGTGACCCACCCGATGGAAATGGAGCACATGGGCTTCGGCACCATGAACGGCGCTGACGGCCGTCCATTCAAGACCCGCGACGGTGGCACCGTGAAGCTGATCGACCTGCTGACCGAAGCCGAAGAGCGCGCCTACAGCCTGGTCAAGGAAAAGAACCCGGAGCTGGCCGAGGCCGATCTGCGAAATATCGCCAAGGTGGTCGGCATCGACTCGGTGAAATACGCCGACCTGTCCAAGCACCGCACCAGCGACTACAGCTTCAACTTCGACCTGATGCTGAACTTCGAAGGCAACACCGCGCCTTACCTGCTGTACGCCTACACCCGCGCCGCCGGCGTGTTCCGCAAGCTGGGCAAGGACTTCAGCGAAGTACAGGGCCAGATCAACCTGGAAGCCGCCCAGGAACTGGAGCTGGCGGCCAAGCTGGCACAGTTCGGCGAAGTGCTGAACGGCGTGGCCGACAAGGGTACGCCGCACATCCTGTGCACCTACCTGTACGACGTGGCCGGGCTGTTCTCCAGCTTCTACGAGAACTGCCCTATCCTCAGTGCCGAATCGCCGACGCAGATGCAGAGTCGCTTGCGCCTCACCGAGCTGACCCGTCGTACCCTCAAGCAAGGTCTGGAGTTGCTGGGCCTGAAAGTTCTGGAGCAAATGTAAGTTGGCTGCCAAGAAAAAACCTGCACCCAAGCGTGGCGCCAGCCGTTACCAAGCTCCTGCAAAGCAACCGATCCCGGGCTGGTTGTGGATGGCCATCGGCCTGGCCGTGGGCGCCTTCATCGTGTTCCTGATGAAGCTGGAGCCAGGCAAGGGTGGTGACAGCGTCAAGCGCGAGCGGCTGGAGCAACAGAAAACCACCAAGATCGCCGAGGCCAACAAGACCCCGCCGAGCCCGCAGCAACCGGTGAAGCCGAAGTACGACTTCTATACCCTGCTGCCGGAATCGGAGGTGATAGTGCCACCGGAAGCCGTACCGGAAAAAACCCTGCCGACGCCGCAGACCGCGCCAGTGGTTCCGACCACCCCGGTGACCCCGGCGGAAGCGGCGAAGATCGACACCGCGCGTGCCCAGGCCGCCTTGGCCGGCATCACCCCGCCGCCCGCACCACCGGTGGCACAGCCACAGGTGGCGAAGGCCGCACCGGTGACCAAGTTCTTCCTGCAGGCCGGTTCGTTCCGCAAGCAGACCGATGCCGACAAGGTCCGCGCGCAGATCATCCTGCTGGGGCAATCGGTGTCCGTCGAGTCCGGCACCGTCAAGGACGAGACCTGGTACCGCGTACTGGTGGGCCCGTTCAGCAACCGCGAACAGCTGACCACCGCGCAGAAGCAACTGTCTGGCGCCGGCTTCAGCAACCTGCTGTTACAACAGCGCCAGAGCCGCTAAAGCGGCTGATCGCGAGCAAGCTCGCTCCTACAAGGCCTGTGCCAAACCTGTAGGAGCGAGCTTGCTCGCGATGGCGCCCTCATTGACACCGCCTCCCCCAGCAGCAAAGACCGCTCGTCCCACA
>NZ_QHHP01000004.1:768985-877838 GCF_003184125.1 Pseudomonas sp. RW409
GGGAAGGCACGGTGGTGCTGCGCATCAAGGTGCTGCCCAACGGCCGCGCCGGCAGCGTGGAAGTCACCCGTTCCAGCGGCAAGCCGCAACTGGACGAGGCCGCCGTGGCCGCGGTGAAGAACTGGAAATTCATCCCGGCCAAGCGCGGCGACACGCCGATCGAAGGCTTCGCCACCCAGACCATCGATTTCAAATTGCCGCAATGACCGCGGCCTGACCTGAACTCACAACCTGTTTACGCATGCGAGGTGTAGCCATGAACGATTCCCTGACATCCCTGATTGTCCCCGGCGTGCTCTGGGCCCTGGTGCTGTTTTCCGTGGTCAGCTGGGCACTGCTGCTGGTCAAGTCGGCGCAGTACCTGCGGCAGAAGACCCAGAACCGGCAGTTCAGCAAAGCTTTCTGGAGCGCCCCGGACCTGCTCACCGCCGCCGAACACGCCAGCCAGTACCCCGGCTCCCTGGCGCGCATCGCCAGCAGCGGTTTCGAAGCCCTGCTGGTGGAGGAGTCGCCGCGCACCACCCAGCAACTGGCCCACACCATCAACCGCGCCGACCGCCTGGAGCGCAATCTGCGCCAGCAGATCCAGAAGGAACGCCGGGCCCTGGAAAGCGGCCAGGCGGTGCTCGCCAGTATCGGCAGCACCGCGCCCTTCATCGGCCTGTTCGGTACGGTCTGGGGGATCATGGAGGCCCTGCAGAGCATCGGCGCCAGCGGTTCGGCCAGCCTGGAAACCGTGGCCGGACCGATCGGCCATGCGTTGATCGCCACCGGCGTGGGCATCGCCGTCGCCGTGCCGGCGGTGCTGATCTACAACTTCTTCCTGCGCCGCCTGAAGCTGGCCTCGGCCAGCATGGACGACTTCGCCCATGACTTCGACGCCCTGGCCCAGCGCAGCGCCTTCGCCATCAGCCGCCAAGCCATCGCCAGCAAGACCGCCCACGCCGTACGGGAGGCCAGCTGATGTCCTTCTCCACTCAAGACAGCGACGAAGTGCTCAGTGAAATGAACGTCACGCCCCTGGTGGACGTGATGCTGGTGCTGTTGGTGGTGTTCATCGTCACCGCCCCGCTGATGACCAACGCGATCAAGGTCAACCTGCCGAAGACCGACGCCGTGGCCCCCGCCGAGAAGAAAGACCCGGTGGTGGTCAGCGTCGACCAGGACGGCAAGTTCTACCTGGCCAAGTCCGAAGTGGCCCCCGAGCTGCTGGAAAGCAGCCTCAAGGAAGTCAAGGCCAAGGACAGCGAGGTGCGCGTGCAGCTGCAGGCCGATGCCGCCGTCAACTACGGCCAGGTGGCCAAGGCCATGGCCTCCATCGAACGTTCGGGGATCACCAGGATATCCGTGATGACCACCCGATGAAGGCAGTGCCTGGCGCCCCTGAGGGACGCGCCAGGCACTGCCTCGAAAAATCCCGTCGCAATCGGCCGACCGCAAGACGCCACGCGCCTGCGGAGGGGATCGGCTTGCTTGAAGAAAGTGGTTTTCCGGGGTCGGTACAACCCAGCCGGAGCAATGAGGGCCCACAAGGCCATTTCGATAAACGTCTGAAAGAGTCGGAAGTAATCATGCTGATGAACATTCCACGTTTCACGCTCAAGCCACTGGTGACCACGCTGCAACGGCACCGTTTTGTCCCGCTGTACCTGATGGCCATGGGCCTGGGCGCCGGCACCGCGCACGCCGCCGAAGAGGACGCTGACAGCAGCGCCGCAGTCCCGGCCACCAGTGCCGCGGCCGTGGCGCCCACCACCCAGCTGCAACGGGTCGAAGTGACAGGTTCGGCGATCCGCCGGGTCGATGCCGAAACCGCGGTACCGATCACCATCCTGCGCGCCGAAGAGCTGCGCAAACAGGGGGTGAGCACCACCGCCGAACTGGTGCAGCGCATCACCGGCAGCCAGTCGATCAACAACAGCGCCGGCTCAGTGGGAGCCGCCACCGGCGGCGCCTCCTTCGCCGACATGCGCGGCATCGGCGCCAACAAGACCCTGGTGCTGCTCAACGGCCGACGCCTGGCCAACAACGCGTTGTCGGGCACCAACTCGGCCGGCGGCGCGGTGGACCTGAACATGATCCCCTTCGCCGCCATCGACCGCGTCGAAGTGCTGCGCGACGGCGCCTCGGCCCTCTACGGCACCGACGCCATCGGCGGCGTGATCAACTTCATCACCAAGAAATCCCTGACCG
The DNA here is from genome assembly GCF_003184125.1 of Pseudomonas sp. RW409. Lineage (NCBI taxonomy): Bacteria > Pseudomonadati > Pseudomonadota > Gammaproteobacteria > Pseudomonadales > Pseudomonadaceae > Pseudomonas > Pseudomonas sp. RW409. The sequence goes on from NZ_QHHP01000004.1 coordinate 771,179, forward strand.
ACGGCCAACTGACCCTGGGCGGCGAAACCCCGACCCACAGCGGCGGCGGTGCGAGCAAGGATATGAGCGCCAGCTGGGGCTTCGGCGACCTGGAAGAAGACCGCTTCAACGTGCTCGGGGTGTTCAACTACAACAAGCAGCAGAACCTCGACGCCAACGACCGCTCCTTCGCCACCGACTACCGCCCCGGCCGCGGCCTCGACCAGACCTCGGGCACGGCCTTTCCGGGCAATTACACCCAGGGCGACAACGCCACCAACCCGCTGGCCGGCAGCAACTGCAACGGGCCGAACCTGATTGCCCGCCAGGGCCTGTGCCGCTTCAGTACCCGCGAGTACATCGACCTGGTGCCGGAGACCGAAAAGACCTCGTTCTTCGGCAAGAGCACCGCCAAGCTGGCGGACGATCACAACGTCAACCTGGAGTACTTCTGGTCACGCAACAACAACGCCACGGCGGTCGGCCCGGCGCCCCTCACCGGCCTGAGCCTGGACGCTTCCTCGCCCTACTACCCGGGCAACGGCATCACCCCGGCGCCGACCGGCTTCAGCCTCGACCCGAGCCAGCCGATCGGCGTGAACTGGCGTGAAACCGCCGCCGGTGCCCGGGAATCCAAGGACCAGAACACCAGCCAGCGCTTCGTCCTGAGCTTCGACGGCCTGGTGGCCGGCTGGGACTACAACCTCGGTGCCTCCTACAACCAGAACAAGGTGGTCTCCAGCGTCACCAACGGCTACGTCAGCGACCGCGCGATGATCGCCGGCCTGGCCAGCGGCCTGCTCAACCCGTTCGGCCCGCAGACCCAGGCTGGCCAGGACTACATCGAGCAGGCGGCCTACCACGGCGCCTACTCCACGGCAGTCGGTCGAGTGGTCGGTTTCGATGGGCGCGTCAGCCGCGAGATCGGCGACTGGTTCGGTGCCGGGCCCTCCGGCCTGGCCCTGGGCGGCGAGTACCGCAAGGAGAAATTCCACCAGGACTACGAAGAGTTCGCCGGCGACATCCAGAGCCTGGGCATCGACCCGTCCGGTAGCGTCGAGGGCAATCGCAGTGTCAGGGCGGCCTACGCCGAACTGAACGTACCGGTGCTCGACAGCCTGGAGCTGTCCGTCGCCATCCGCCACGACAAATACAGCGACTTCGGCAGCACCACCAACCCGAAATACTCCTTCCGCTACCAGCCGCTCAAGGAGCTGGTAGTGCGCGGCGCCTACAGCGAAGGCTTCCGCGCGCCGTCGCTGTACGAGCTGTATGCGCCGCGCAGCATCACCTACACCCAGGGCTACTACAACGACCCGGTGCTCTGTACCGGCGGTGTGGTACAGCCCGGCGGCAACGGCGGGCGCGACTGCGGCCAGCAGTTCCTCAACCAGATCGGCGGCAACACCGACCTGGCCCCGGAAAAGGCTCGCAACGTGACCCTGGGCTTCGTCTATCAGCCGATCCGCGACCTGTCGGTGGGCCTGGACTTCTGGTGGATTCACATCTCCAACCAGATCCAGCCGTTCCCCGAATCCACGGTGTTCGACCAGTCCGGCGCCTACGCCGACCGCTTCGTGCGCAACGCCGACGGTTCGCTGAACTACATCGTCACCGGCAACGCCAACCTGGGCATAGTCGAAACCAACGGTGTCGACGTGTCCCTGGACTACCGTTTCCCCAATACCCCCTACGGCCAGTTCGGCCTCGGGCTGCAAGGCACCTACGTCAAGAGCTACGACTTCCAGAGCACCATCAAGGGGCCGTTCACCGACAAGGTCGGCGACTTCGAGGGCGATGGCGTGATCGCCCGCTGGAAACACAACCTCACCGGCACCTGGACCCTGGGCGCGGCGCGGGCCTCGCTGAGCAACCGCTTCACCACCGGCTACAACGACTACGACCGCACCACCAATGCCCGCGTGGCCTCGTATTCGCTGTGGGACCTGGCGGCCGGCTACACCTTCGACAAGGTGCTGGACGTCGACGCCGGGGTGAAGAACGTCTTCGACCGCGACCCACCGTTCTCCAACCAGGCCTACAACTTCCAGAGCGGCTACGACCCCCGTTACACCGACCCGCTGGGCCGCACCCTGTTCGCGCGCATGACGTACCACTTCTGAGTCACCGCCGGGGCCGCGCAAGACTCCGGCCGGCCCCGGCCGCATTGCGAATTCGCACCCCATGGCGGTCCGCCGCCGTGGGTCTTTTCGCCCTGCCGACCCAGGCTTTCCGGCATCACGAGGAACCTTTCGATCATGTCTGCACTGACTCGCACCCTGGCCGGGCTGGCGCTGGCCGCCGCGCTGCTTGGCGCCGCCGGCGAGGCCCTGGCCGCCGCCCACGGCAGCTATGCCATGACGGTCTATGGCGAACCGCCGAAGTACCCGCCGGGCTTCCAGCACTTCGACTACGTCAACCCCGATGCGCCCAAGGGCGGCTCCCTGAGCCGCGCCTCGATGGAGATCGGCCAGTTCAACTACATCACCCCCTATGCCGACCAGGGCATCGCGGTGGCCCAGGTCAACGACTGGGTGTATTCGCCCCTGGCCTTTCGTTCCCTGGACGAGCCCTACACCGTCTACGGGCTGGTGGCCGAACGCATGGAGCGCGACCCCGACGGCCTGTGGGTGCGCTTCTACCTCGACCCCAGGGCGCGCTTCGCCGATGGCACGCCGATCACCGCGCAAGACGTGCGCTACACCTTCGAGCTGCTGCTGAGCAAGGGCAGCCTGAGCTATCGCCAGCAGTACGGCGACGTGCGGGACGTGGTGATCGAAGGCCCCGGGCAGGTACGCTTCGACTTCAAGAACAACCTCAACCGCACCCTGGCCTTGGACCTGGCGACCCTGCGCGTGCTGCCCGAACACTGGTGGAAGAGCCGCGACTTCGCCAACGGCGGCGGTTTCGAGCCGCCCCTGGGCAGCGGGCCGTACAAGGTCGGCAAGGTCGACGCCGGGCGCAGCATCAGCTTCGAGCGCGATCCGAACTGGTGGGCCAAAGACCTGCCGGTCAGCCGCGGCATGTATAACTTCGACAGCCTGACGGTGAATTTCTACGGCGACACCGACGTCGCCCGCCAGCTGCTGCAGGCCGGCGCCTTCGACTACAACCGCGAGTTTTCCTCGTCCGGTTATGTGGTCGGCTACGACAGCCCGGCCCTGCGCGACGGCCGCCTGCAACAGGCGATCCTCGCGCCGGACAAGCCCACCGCCGCCCAGGGTTTTGTGTTCAACCTGCAAAGGCCGGTGTTCCACGACCGCCGGGTGCGCCAGGCGCTGACCCTGCTGTGGGATTTCGAGTGGACCAACAAGCAGATGATGCGCGGCTTCTACGTGCGCCAGCAGAGCTACTGGCCGAAAAGCGAAATGGCCGCCAGCGCCCTGCCGGATGCCCGCGAGCGGGAGATCCTCGAACCCTTGCGCGGGCAGATCCCCGACGAAGTCTTCAGCCAGGTCTACCGGGCCCCGCAGACCGACGGCAGCGGCCGCATCCGCGACAAGCAGCTGCAGGCCCTGCGCCTGCTGGCCGAGGCCGGCTGGACACCCCGCAACAACCGTCTGGTGAACGCCGCCGGCGAGCCGCTGGAGTTCACCTTTCTCGATGGCCAGGGCGGCTTCGACCGCATGCTGCTGCCGTACAAACGCACCCTGGCGCAGATCGGCATCACCCTCAACCTGCGGCGCATCGATTCGGCGCAGTACATCAACCTGCTCAACGCCCGGGACTACGACATGATCGTCACCAGTTTCCCCCGCAGCGGCGACCCCATCGTCTCCCCGGGTCGCGAGCTGTACAGCCTGTACGGCTCGCAAAGCGCGACCCAGGTCGGCAGCTCCAACGCCATGGTGCTGGCCAACCCGGCGGTGGACCGCCTGATCGACGGCCTGGTCCAGGCCAATAGCCGCGACGAGATGGTGCATTACGCCCGGGCCCTGGACCGGGTGCTGCAATGGGGCCAATACATGATTCCCAATTACTACTCCAAGGGCACGCCCACGGTGTTCCAGAACCGTTTCGGCCGGCCGGCCATCGCGCCGATCTACGACGAGGGCCTGAACACCTGGTGGGAGGTCAACCCCAAGGCCCTGACCGCCAGCCAGATGAGCGCCCTGCGCGGCACCGTGGGGGCGCACTGACATGGGCCGTTACCTGAGTCGTCGCCTGCTGCTGATCATCCCCACCCTGCTGTGCATCCTGGTGGTCAACTTCCTGATCGTCCAGGCCGCGCCCGGCGGCCCGGTGGAACAGGCCATCGCCCGCCTGCAAGGCTTCGGCGGGCATGCCATGGGCGGTGGCGCCGAGGTCGCCGCGGTGGGCGGCGGCGGACGCAGCAGCCGGGGCCTGGACCCGGCGCTGATCGAGGAGATCAAGCACCACTACGGCTTCGACAAGCCGATGCACCAGCGCCTGTGGCTGATGCTGAAGAACTACGCGCAACTGGACTTCGGCAACAGCTTCTTTCGCGGGGCCAAGGTCACCGACCTGATCCTGCAGAAGCTGCCGACCTCGCTGTCCCTCGGCCTGTGGGCGACCCTGATCACCTACCTGGTGTCGATCCCCCTGGGGGTGCGCAAGGCGATCCGCAACGGCAGCGCCTTCGATGCCTGGACCAGCAGCGCCATCGTCCTCGGCTACGCCATGCCGGCGTTCCTGTTCGCCATCCTGCTGATCGTGGTGTTCGCCGGCGGCAGCTACCTGGACTGGTTCCCGGTGCAGGGCCTGGTCTCGGACAACTTCGCCAGCCTCGGGCCCCTGGCCAAGGTCGGCGACTACCTGTGGCACCTGGTGCTGCCGGTGTCGGCCCTGGTGATCGGCGGCTTCGCCACCCTGACCCTGCTGACCAAGAACAGCTTCCTCAACGAGATCAGCCGCCAGTACGTGGTCACCGCCCGGGCCAAGGGACTGAGCGAGCGCCGGGTGCTCTACGGCCATGTGTTCCGCAACGCCATGCTGCTGGTGATCGCCGGCATTCCCACGGCGCTGATCGAGGTGTTCTTCGCCGGCTCGCTGCTGATCGAGACCCTCTTCAACCTCGATGGCCTCGGGCGCATGAGCTACGAGGCGGCGGTGTCGCGGGACTACCCGGTGGTGTTCGGCGCGCTGTTCCTGTTCACCCTGTTCGGCCTGCTGATCAAGCTGATCGGCGACCTGTGCTACAGCCTGGTCGATCCGCGCATCGACTTCTCGGCGAGGACTGCCTGATGTTCACACTCTCTCCCCTGGGCCGTCGCCGCATCGAACACTTCAAGGCCAACCGCCGGGGTCGCTGGTCGCTGTGGCTGTTTATCGGCCTGTGCCTGGTCTGCCTGGGCGGCGAACTGATCGCCAACGACAAGCCCCTGGTCATCCGCTATCACGGCGCCTGGTATTTCCCGATCCTCAGCGACTACGACGAAACCGAATTCGGCGGCGAACTGCCGTTCCAGCCGGACTATGCCAGCAGCTACGTGCACGAGCTGATCGAGGGCCAGGGCGGCTGGATGCTGTTCCCGCCGATCCCCTTCAGCTACGACACGGTCAACTACGACCTGGCGCAACCGGCGCCGAGCCCGCCCTCGGCGCAGAACTGGCTGGGCACCGACGACCAGGCCCGGGACGTGCTGGCGCGGGTGATCTTCGGCACCCGGGTGTCGATCCTGTTTGCCCTGGTGCTGACCACCATCAGCGCGCTGATCGGTATCACCGCCGGCGCCCTGCAGGGTTATTACGGTGGCTGGGTCGACTTGTTGGGGCAGCGCCTGCTGGAAATCTGGTCGGGGCTGCCGGTGCTGTACCTGCTGATCATTCTCTCGGGGTTCGTCTCGCCGAGCTTCTGGTGGCTGCTGGGGATCATGGCGCTGTTCTCCTGGCTGGCCCTGGTGGACGTGGTGCGCGCCGAGTTCCTGCGCGGGCGCAGCCTGGAGTACGTCAAGGCCGCGCGGGCCCTGGGCCTGAGCGACGGCGAGCTGATGCGCCGGCACATCCTGCCCAACGCCATGACCTCCACCCTGACCTACCTGCCGTTCATTCTCACCGGCGCCATAGCCACCCTCACCGCCCTGGATTTTCTCGGCTTCGGCATGCCCGCCGGCACCGCCTCCCTGGGCGAACTGATCGGCCAGGCCAAGCGCAACCTGCAAGCCCCCTGGCTGGGCCTGACGGCGTTTTTCGCCCTGGCGCTGATTCTCTCGTTGCTGGTGTTTATCGGCGAAGCCTGCCGCGACGCCTTCGATCCCCGGAGCTGACATGCACGACAACCTGATTGAAATCCGCAACCTCAAGGTGGCCTTCGCCGGCACCGAAGTGGTCCATGGCCTGGACCTGGATATCCGCCGCGGCGAATGCCTGGCCCTGGTGGGCGAGTCCGGCTCGGGCAAGTCGGTGACCGCCCACTCGATCCTGCGCCTGCTGCCGGCGCAGAAGGTGCAGACCCAGGGCAGCATCCGCTACGCCGGCCTGGACCTGGTGCAGGCCAGCGACGCCCAGTTGCGCACCCTGCGTGGCAACCGCATCGCAATGATCTTCCAGGAGCCCATGACCTCGCTGAACCCGTTGCACACCGTGGAAAAACAGATCGGCGAAGTGCTGGACGTGCACAAGGGCCTGCGCGGTCGCGCGGCCCGGGCGCGGACCCTGGAACTGCTGGAGCTGGTGGGCATCGGCGAGCCGCACAAGCGCCTCAAGGCCTACCCGCACCAGCTGTCCGGCGGCCAGCGCCAGCGGGTGATGATCGCCATGGCCCTGGCCAACGAGCCGGAGCTGTTGATCGCCGACGAGCCGACCACCGCGCTGGATGTGACGGTGCAGCGCAAGATCCTCGAACTGCTGATCGCGTTGCAGCAACGCCTGGGCATGTCGCTGCTGCTGATCAGCCACGACCTCAACCTGGTGCGGCGCATCGCCCAACGGGTGTGCGTGATGCGCCAGGGCGAGATCGTCGAGCAGGCCGAGTGCGAGGCACTGTTTCGCGCCCCGCGGCATCCCTACAGCCGCTTGCTGATCGAAGCCGAGCCCAGCGGCGCCCCGGTGCCCAGCGCCTACTCGCACAATCTGCTGGAAGTGAGTGAACTCAAGGTCTGGTTTCCCCTGCCCAAGGGCCTGTTCAGCCGCCAGCGCGACTACATCAAGGCAGTGGACGGCGTCAGCCTGAGCCTGCACCGGGGCAAGACCCTGGGCATCGTCGGCGAGTCTGGTTCGGGCAAGTCCACCCTCGGCCAGGCGATCCTGCGGCTGGTGGAGTCCGAGGGTGGCATCCGCTTCGGCAACAAGGAGCTGAGCATTCTCAACCAGCGCTTGATGCGCCCCTTGCGTCGGCAGTTGCAGGTGGTGTTCCAGGACCCCTTCGGCAGCCTCAGCCCGCGCATGTCGGTGCAGCAGATCATCGCCGAGGGCCTGCTGACCCACGGCATCGGCACCGCAGAGGAACGCGAGGCGGCGGTGATCCGCGTACTCGAGGAAGTCGGCCTCGACCCGCAGAGCCGCCACCGCTACCCCCACGAGTTTTCCGGCGGCCAGCGCCAGCGCATCGCCATTGCCCGCGCCCTGGTGCTGGAGCCGGCGCTGATCCTGCTGGACGAACCCACCTCGGCCCTCGACCGCACCGTGCAGAAGCAGGTGGTCCAGTTGCTGCGCGAGTTGCAGGTACGCCACGGCCTGACCTACCTGTTCATCAGCCACGACCTGGCGGTGGTCCACGCCCTGGCCCACGACCTGATCGTGATCAAGGACGGCAAGGTGGTGGAACAGGGGCCGTCGCGGGCGATCTTCAGCGCGCCGCAACACCCCTATACCCGGGAACTGTTGCAGGCTTCGGGGCTGCAATGGAGCCCGCCGCAGGCCTGCGAAGAACCGGCCTGAGGCTCTGTTCCGGGGGTTGGCGCAGCTATCATTGGCGTCGATGGTCACCATCGACCCAATGAAATTCTCAAAAAAAATCCGCCACGTAACATCTGCTCCATACCAACCAACAACACCCCGGAGCACACCACCATGAAACGCCAAATTCTTCTCAGCATCGCTTTCTCGGTTCTTGCAGCAAACGCTTTTGCCGCGTCCTCGGCCTACCCGGTAGTCGCCGAAGGCGGCTCGGATCGCCTGATTGAAAAACGTGTCGCCGAAGGTGGCGCCGATCGCTTGATCGAACGCCGTGTAGCCGAAGGTGGTTCCGATCGTCTGATCGAACGCCGTGTAGCCGAAGGTGGCTCCGATCGCTTGATCGAACGCCGCGTCGCTGAAGGTGGTGCTGACCGTCTGATCGAACGCCGCGTTGCCGAAGGTGGCTCCGACCGCCTGATCGAACGTCGCGTTGCCGAAGGTGGTTCCGATCGCTTGATCGAACGCCGCGTCGCTGAAGGTGGTGCTGACCGTCTGATCGAACGCCGTGTAGCCGAAGGTGGTGCTGACCGTCTGATCGAACGCCGTGTAGCCGAAGGTGGCTCCGATCGCCTGATCGAACGTCGCGTTGCTGAAGGTGGTGCTGATCGCCTGATCGAACGTCGCGTTGCCGAAGGTGGTTCCGACCGTCTGATCGAGCGTCGCGCCGTATGATTGCGCGGTCCGCAGTACTCGAAAAAAAGCCCGGCCTAAACAGCCGGGCTTTTTTCATTTCAGGGCATCGGGATTCCCCGATCGATCGCTATCACCCTGCTCACCTGGCCATGCAGCGCTGATAACGCTCATCCACGCGTTTGGCGAACCAGGCGGTGGTCAGTTTGCGGGTGATCTTCGGACTCTTCAGCTGGATGCCCGGCAGGATCTGCCGCGGCAACGCCTTGCCCTGGGCCTGATCGGCCAGGGCGAATACCCGCTTGTACAGCTTGGTGTCCTCGAATTCGAGGCTGTTGCCCTTCTCCAGCTGGTTGCGAATGGTCGGATTGCGCATGTCCAGGGATTTGCCCAGGGCGCGCGCCGCCAGCTCGGTGCTGCCGGGCATGATCGAGTCGTAGCGGATCAGGTCGCCGTCCAGCGCCAGGGAAATCCCCGAGGCCACGCTCAGGGCGTTCTGGAACGCGGCATTGCGGCTGGCGTACCAGCCGGCGTTGAAGTCGGCGAAGCGGTACAGCGGCTGCGGGTAATTCACCGGGTAACCGAGCAGGTGGGCGATGCCGAAGTACATGCCGCCGCGCCGGCTGAACACCTCACGGCGGATCGAGCCGTCCACGCTGTAGGGGTAATTGCGCGCCTGCTGCTCGGCGAAGTCGATGCTGACCTGCATCGGCCCGCCGGTGTGCACCGGGTTGAAGCCGCCGAACAGGGTCTTGCCCATGGGCACGCTGCCGATGAAGTCGTCGAAGATCGTGCTCAGCTCCTTCTCCGTGCGCGCCCCGGCCAGGCGCTCGCTGTAGGACTTGCCGTTCGGCGAACTCACCTGCAGCGCCGCGCTGACCAGCATCGACGGTACATGCACCTTGGCCGCGCGGCGGTCGATTTCGCTGCGAGCGATCTTGCCCAGCCCCGGCACCGGCGGGTCGACCTGATAGGTGGACTCCTGCTCGGCCACCGCCAGCACTGCGCAGAGGTTGCTCCTGCTCGGCTCGATGCCCTGGGCGGTAAAGGCCACCTGGATATCCCGGGCCCAGCCCTGGCGATCGGCGACCTTGGCCGGCAGCAGGCGCGCGACCTGGGCCTGGACCTGCGCCGGGCTTGGCGCCGGCGCCTTTGAACCGAGCTGGCCGGCACAACCGGCCAGGGCCAGCGAGGCCGCGACAGCGGCCCAGCGAAGTGAATGCAGAGGTTTTATAGACATGGCTTCCCAGTAATTCCGAAGGTGGCCCGCGCCCGAGGGAAGCGCGTCGCCGCGGATATCGACCCTCAAGGCGCCGCGCTGTTCCGTACCGGCGACGAACCATTTGAGCATTCCCCGTGACCGACGGCGAATTTCACCTAATCTGAAACCTCATCGCCCACAGAAAAACAACAGGCGGGGCCCATCATGAGCGTGCAACTCAACCACACCATCGTCTGGTGCCGCGACAAGCGACGTTCGGCGGACTTTCTCGTGCAACTGCTCGGCCTGCCACCGCCCACGCCCTTCGGCCCGATGCTGGTGGTGCAGCTGGATAACGGCGTGTCCCTGGATTACTACGACAACGACCCGCCCATCGCGTCCCAGCACTATGCCTTTCTGGTCGCCGCCGACGACTTCGAGCCGATACTGCAGCGTATTCGCCAGCGCGGCCTGGCGTTCTGGGCCGATCCGGGCAAGCAGCGCCCAAACGAAATCAACCGCCATGAAGGCGCTCGCCGGGTGTATTTTGATGACCCCGACGGCCACCTGCTGGAAGTGTTCAGCCAGACCTGAGCGTCCTTTACCTGCCCTGGAGTCCCCTGCGCCATGCTCTCACTGGATTTTCTCATCACCTCGCTGATTGTCGTGCTGATCCCTGGCAGCGGCGTGATCCTGACCATTTCCACGGCGCTGGTGGCCGGCAAGCGCGCCAGCCTGTTCACCGCCATCGGCTGCACCGCCGGGATAGTCCCGCACCTGCTGGCCTCGGTGCTGGGCCTGTCGGCCATCCTGCACACCAGCGCGCTGGCCTTCCAGGGCCTGGCTTTCCGGGGTTTGAAGCACGCCGGGGTCGCCTACCTGCTGTACCTGGCCTACGCCACCTGGCGCGACCGTTCGGCCTTCGCCGTCGACACCAGCGCTCCCGCCGCCAGTGCCGGCGGCCTGGTGCTCAAGGCCTGCCTGCTGAACATCCTCAACCCCAAGCTGACGATTTTCTTCCTGGCCTTCCTGCCGCAGTTCATCAGCCACGACGGCCCGTCGCCGGCCATGCAGATGCTCGGCCTGAGCGGCGTGTTCATGGCGATGACCTTCGCCGTGTTCGTGGTCTACGGCCTGCTGGCCAACCTGTTCCGCAAGGCAGTGATCGAGTCGCCCCAGGTGCAGAACTGGCTGCGCCGCAGCTTTGCCGCCAGCTTCGCCGCCCTGGGCCTGAACCTGGCGTTCGCCCAGCGCTGAACCGTTGTACGCAACACCGGCATGACATTGATCTCTCGACGAGGGCAAGGACATGAACCGCAGCGACGTACTGATCATTGGCGCCGGCCCCACCGGGCTGGTTCTGGCGCTGTGGCTGAGCCGGCAGGGGGTCAAGGTGCGCATCCTCGACCAGACCGCCGGCCCCGGCACCACCTCCCGGGCCCTGGCGGTGCAGGCGCGGACCCTTGAGCTGTACCGCCAGCTGGACCTGACCCAGGCCATCCTCGACCAGGGTCACCGGGTGCCGGCCGCCAACCTCTGGGTCAAGGGCGAACAGGCCGCCCACCTGCCTCTGAGCAGCATCGGTGCGGACCTGACGCCCTACCCCTTCCTGGAAATCTACCCGCAGGACCAGCACGAGCAATTACTGATCGAGCGCCTGCAGCGTTTCGGCGTGACGGTCGAGCGCCAGACCGAACTGCTGAGCTTCACCGACCACGGCCACCTGATCAGCGCCCAGCTGCGCGGCGCCGACGGCCAGGAGGAAACCTGCCAGGCCTTCTACCTGGCCGGCTGCGACGGCGCCCATTCGACGGTGCGCAAGACCTTGGGCATCGACTTTCCCGGCGGTACCTATCAGCAGGTGTTTTATGTGGCGGATGTCGACGCCCGGGGGCCGGCGCTCAATGGCGAACTGCACGTCGACCTCGACGAGGCGGATTTCCTCGCGGTCTTTCCGCTGGCCGGCGAAGGCCGGGCACGGCTGATCGGCACGGTGCGCGACGAACGCGCCGAACAGGCGGAGACCTTGAAATTCGAGGACGTCAGCCGGCGCGCCATGGACAACCTCAAGGTCCAGGTCGACCGGGTCAACTGGTTCTCCACCTACCGCGTGCATCACCGGGTGGCCGAGCGCTTCTTCAGCGGCCGCGCCTTCCTGCTGGGCGACGCCGCCCATGTGCACAGCCCGGCCGGCGGCCAGGGCATGAACACCGGGATCGGCGATGCCATCAACCTGGCCTGGAAACTCGCCGCGGTGCTCAGCGGCAAGGCCGAGGAGCACCTGCTGGCGACCTATGAGTTCGAACGCATCGAATTCGCCCGGCGCCTGGTGGCCACCACCGACCGGGTGTTCAGCTTCGTCACCGCCGACGGGCCGATCGCCAACCTGCTGCGCACCCGCCTGGCGCCGCTGCTGATTCCCAAGGTGACCGCGGTGGAAGCGGCGCGCGAGTTCCTGTTCCGCACGGTGTCGCAGATCACCCTCAACTACCGCGACATGCCCCTGAGCTGCGGCAGCGCCGGCCATGTCCACGGCGGCGATCGCCTGCCCTGGGCCCACGGCGCCGTCACCGACAATTTCGCCAGCCTCGACCACCTGGGGTGGCAGGTGCATGTGTATGGCGTCACCAGCGACGCCCTGCGCGACTGGTGCGCCGAGCGGCAACTGCCGCTGACAGTGTTCGACTGGGAACCGGCGCACCAGGCCGCCGGCCTGGCGCGCAACGGCTTCTACCTGCTGCGGCCGGACACTTATGTGGCCCTGGCGGAAAAATCGGCGGACCCGAAGGTCATGGAGCGGTATTTCGAGGAGCGCAAGATTGCGTTGTGAGGGGAGCTGCAGTCGTCGCCAATGAAAATTCAAAGGCAGGGATTTTTTGCGGTGTTAGCGCTGACGTCATCGCGGGCAAGCCTCGCTCCTACAGAAGAAGACTGTGTGCTTCTGTAGGAGCGAGCGGGCGGCGATCCGACTTGCCCGCGAGGAGGCCCTTGAAGGCTACAGAGGTGTCAGATCCCGCTCAACGCCAGATCCATCGCGAAGTAGGTGAAGATCAGATCCGCCCCGGCACGCTTGATCGAGCCCAGGCTTTCGCGCACCACCCGCGCCTCGTCGATGGCCCCGGCCAGGGCGCCGAACTTGATCATCGCGTACTCGCCGCTGACCTGGTACGCCGTCACCGGCAGGCGCGAGGCTTCGCGGATGTCGCGGATGATGTCCAGGTAAGCGCCGGCCGGCTTGACCATCAGCGAGTCCGCGCCTTCCTGCTCGTCCAGCAGCGATTCACGCACCGCTTCGCGGCGGTTCATCGGGTTCATCTGGTAGCTCTTGCGATCGCCCTTCAACGCGCTGCCGCCGGCCTCGCGGAACGGACCGTAGAGCGCCGAGGCGAACTTGGTGGAATAAGCCATGATCGCAGTCTGGGTGAAACCGGCTTCGTCCAGGGCGCGGCGGATGGCCTGGACCTGTCCGTCCATGGCCGCCGACGGCGCGATCACATCGGCGCCGGCACGGGCCGCGGCCACCGCCTGCTTGCCGAGGTTGACCAGGGTCTGGTCGTTGTCCACTTCATGGCCGTGCAGCACGCCGCAGTGGCCGTGGTCGGTGTACTCGCAGAAACAGGTGTCGGACATCACGATCATCTCCGGCACCGCGTCCTTGGCGATCCGCGACATGCGCGACACCAGGCCGTTGTCGTTCCAGGTGTCGCTGCCGTTGCTGTCCAGGTGGTGAGACACGCCGAAGGTCATCACCGACTTGATCCCGGCGCGGGCGTAACGCTCGATCTCCCCGGCCAGCTTCGATTCCGGAATGCGCATCACCCCCGGCATGCTCTTGATCGGCACAAAATCGTCGATCTCTTCCTCGACGAAAATCGGCAGCACCAGGTCGTTGAGGGTGAACTCGGTTTCCTGGAACAGGCTGCGCATCTGTTCGCTGCGGCGCAGGCGACGGGGACGGGCTTGGGGGAACTGGCTGGACATGGGATTTCCTCAGGGCAGGCCACATGAGACAAGGCTGGGTGCGATAACGACCGCAGCTAAAAAGAGCGAAGCTTATGCCTGAAGCCGCGACCGGCACAAACACCACGTCGCCAAGACTGCGTTGCCGCTTTGGTAACAATGCCCATGAATACGGGTGGTTACGCCTGTCAGACAAACAGCCCGAGACGAAACTGTCGGGCCGATTTTCGATCTAACTAATACACGCCCGAGCCGTTCGCGCGAGCCTTGAAGGCCAGTGCCTGCGGCAGGTATTGCTCGCGTGTGCAGGACCGCCCGCCCCATGGAGGCGGCCCCTGGCGAATCGCCTGCCGGGCATCCTCGAGCACTCAGATCGAGCCCTTGGCAGCGCGTTTCGCGGGATGGCTGTCGTGGGCGGAAAGACCGGGCTTGCAGGCCTGCGGGCCCGGTTGCCGTTCTGTCGTGGCGGGTCGCCCCAGGGAGGGCTCGCGGCCCGCCCTCAACCCGGGAGGAGAAGCGAAAATGGCCAACTCCGTGAAAAAAATGCCGATCCAGACTGAAGACAAGGCCACCCGGCGTTCGAGCATGAGCGACCTGTGGCAACCTCTGGAAAAACTGCGGCAACAGGTCGATCACCTGTTCGATGACTTCAATCGCGGCCCCGGCCTGTCTCCCTTCAGCCGTGGGCTGTTCGATGTGGATCCGTTCTGGCGGCGCGAACTGATCGGCCGTGGCATGCCTGCCGTCGATATCACCGAGAAAGACGAAAGCTTCGAAATCACTGCCGAATTGCCCGGCATGGATCAGAAGAATATCGAGATCAAACTCTCCGACGGCAGCCTGGTCATCAAGGGTGAAAAGAGAGAGGAAACGCAAGAAAACAGAAAAGGCTATCACCTGAACGAACGTCATTACGGTTCCTTCGAGCGGGTGTTCAACCTGCCCAAAGGGGTCGATGCCGAGAAGATCGAGGCGAGCTTCAGCAAAGGCGTGCTGAGCATCTCGCTGCCGAAAAAACCTGCCGCCCTGAATGCGGACAAGGTCGTGCAGATCAAGGGCGAATGACCCAGGCCAGCCAGCCCCTTGCCGGGAAATCGGCAAGGGGCTTTTTTTGCCGGCCAACAATAAGGACCGTGAATCATCGTGCCGGCAAGGCGCATGACAACCAGACACGAATGCCCCGCTCAGCGCGAGCGGTTGAGCGCCACGGCCGCCAGGATCAGCGCCTGCAAGGCGGCCTCGTCCAGGCTGTCACCCTCATGCAGATCGATCGCCCGTCGGGTATTGCCCTCGAGGCTGGCGTTGAACAGCCCTGCCGGGTCGTCCAGCGCGGCGCCCTTGGCGAAGGTCAGCTTGACGACGCTCTTGTAGGTCTCGCCGGTGCAAAGAATGCCGCCGTGGGACCACACCGGCACCCCGCGCCACTTCCACTCCTCGACCACCTGCGGGTCGGCCTGCCTGATCAGCCTCCGGACCCGGGCCAGCATCTCGCCGCGCCAATCGCCCAGTTCCTCGATGCGCCCGTCTATCAGCCGGGAGGCCGCACTGCTCTCCTCCGCTGGCTTGGCATCGCTGGTGTGTTTTTTCATCCTGGTCATCCTCTGGAGGGGTTGTCGTCCCGACCCTTGAGTATCGCTGACGGGCCATTTCCCTCCAGGTAACCGACGAGCGTCACACCGGCAGTTCGGTGCTCAGTTTGATTTTCTGCACGGGGACTTCCGTCTTCAGGCGCTGCACGCCCTTGATCCGGGCCAGGTGCTTGATCTGGAACTGCCGATAGGCCACCCACCCAGCCTCGATGCAGGCTTGCTTCTGGCGTCGCTCGGATACGGTGGCGCCCCTGAGAGGCAGGAGGTCGCTGTGTTGGCAGGAGGGAGTAGCGGGAATCGAGAGCCAGGCACGCCATCCATGCGCACCTGGTTTCTTTACAGCGGGAGGTGAATCAGTTCCAGGGACGGTCGCCGTTCTCGTCCTTGACGCGGGTCGGCAGGCCCATCACGTCCAGCGCCTTGAGGAACGGCTCGGCCGGCAGTTCCTCGACGTTGACCATGCGCTGCACGTCCCATTCGCCACGGGCCACCAGCAGGGCCGCGGCCACCGGCGGTACGCCCGCGGTGTAGGAAATGCCCTGGCTGTCGGTTTCGGCAAAGGCTTCTTCGTGGCAGGCCACGTTGTAGATGAAGACTTCGCGCGGCTGGCCGTCCTTGGTGCCCTTGACCAGGTCGCCGATGCAGGTCTTGCCGGTGTAGCCCGGCGCCAGCGAGGCAGGATCGGGCAGTACGGCCTTGACCACTTTCAGCGGCACCACTTCCAGGCCTTCGGCGGTCTTGACCGGTTGCTCGGAGAGCAGGCCGAGGTTCCTGAGCACGGTGAAGACGTTGATGTAGTGCTCGCCGAAGCTCATCCAGAAGCGCACGTTGGGCACGTCGAGGTTCTTCGACAGCGAGTGCACTTCATCGTGGCCGGTCAGGTACAGGTTCTGCGAACCGACCACTGGCAGGTCGTCGGTGCGCTTGACTTCGAACATGGTGTTGCTGGTCCACTGGCTGTCCTGCCAGCTCCACACCTGTCCGGTGAATTCGCGGAAATTGATTTCCGGATCGAAATTGGTGGCGAAATATTTGCCATGGGAACCGGCATTGACGTCGAGAATGTCGATCGAATCAATGCGGTCGAAATACTGTTGTTTGGCCAGGGCCGCATAGGCGTTGACCACACCCGGGTCGAAGCCCACGCCGAGAATGGCGGTGACGTTCTTCTGCTGGCATTCCTCGAGGTGCTTCCACTCGTAGTTGCCATACCAGGGCGGCGTCTCGCAGATCTTGCCCGGTTCTTCGTGAATGGCGGTGTCCAGGTAGGCCACGCCGGTATCGATGCAGGCACGCAGCACCGACATGTTGAGGAAGGCGGAGCCGACGTTGATGACGATCTGCGATTCGGTCTCGCGGATCAGCGCCTTGGTCGCCTCGATGTCCAGCGCATTGAGCGCGTAGGCCTTGATTTGCGCGGGCTGTTTGAGGCTGCCCTTGGCCTTGACGCTGTCGATGATGGCCTGGCATTTGGAGATGTTGCGCGACGCGATAGCAATACGACCGAGTTCGTCGTTGTGCTGCGCGCACTTGTGGGCCACCACCTTGGCGACACCTCCTGCACCAATGATAAGAACGTTCTTCTTCAATTTCTTTATCTCTCCTTTCCGCCAGCTTACGAGAGGCTGGACAGGTAGTCTTCGAACCCAAATTCACGAACCACCTCGACACTACCGTCGAGTTGTTTCACTACGATGGACGGCATTTTCAGGCCGTTGAACCAGTTTTTCTTGACCATGGTGTAACCCGCCGCGTCAACGAACGACAGCCGATCGCCGATGGCCAGCGGACGATCGAATTGATACTCGCCGAAGATGTCTCCGGCCAGGCAAGACTTGCCGCACACCATGTAGGTGTGTTCGCCCGCGCTAGGCGCCAGCTTGGCGTTCAGGCGATAGATCAGCAGATCGAGCATGTGCGCTTCGATGGAGCTGTCGACCACTGCCAGGTGCTTGCCGTTGTAGAGGGTGTCGAGCACGGTGACTTCCAGCGAGGCGCTCTGGGTGATCGCCGCTTCGCCCGGCTCCAGGTAGACCTGCACGCCGTACTTCTCGGAGAACGCCTTGAGGCGCGCGCAGAACTCATCCAGGGCATAGCCTTCGCCGGTGAAGTGGATGCCGCCGCCGAGGCTGACCCATTCGACCTTGTGCAGCAGGTGGCCGAAGCGCTCCTCGATGGTGCCCAGCATCTGGTCGAACAGGCCGAAGTCGCTGTTCTCGCAGTTGTTGTGGAACATGAAGCCTGTGATCTGCTCGATCACGGCCTCGACCTTCACCGGGTCCCACTCGCCCAGGCGGCTGAACGGACGCGCCGGGTCGGCCAGCAGGTAATCGGAACTGCTCACCTGGGGGTTGACCCGCAGACCGCGGACCTTGCCTTCGGACGCCGCGGCGAAGCGCTGCAGCTGGCCGATGGAGTTGAAGATGATCTTGTCGCAGTTGTCGAGCATCTCTTCGATTTCGTCGTCGGCCCAGGCCACGCTGTAGGCGTGGGTCTCGCCGGCGAACTTCTGCCGGCCGAGCTTGAGCTCGTACAGCGACGACGAGGTGGTGCCGTCCATGTACTGCTGCATCAGGTCGAACACCGACCAGGTGGCGAAGCACTTGAGCGCCAGCAGGGCCTTGGCGCCGGACTGCTCGCGCACGTAAGCGATCTTCTCCATGTTGCCGAGCAGTTTCTGTTTGTCGATGAGGTAGTACGGCGTTTTGATCATTTCGAGGCCTCCGGCCAGGCCAGCCAAAAAAAGGATGCGCATTGTGCCTTCACTTGCCGCGTATCGAAAGGGCAGAAAGCACCGCTCGCCGGGTCAGTGCCTCGGCACCGCCCCCGGATCGGCTCTGTTGCAGGCAATGCTCCAGGACGCAAACCGCCTGGCAGCCCCTATCCTAGGGGCCTGCCATGACGTTCTGAAGTGTCGTGCCACGCCGGCTGGCACGCAGCGCCGTGTGCTCAATCATCCTCGTGCAATTTGATGCCCCTGGCGTGCAGCAGGTGGGGCACCACCAGCACCAGCAGGGTCAAGCCGAGGAAGGCCGCGGCTATGGGTTGGGTGACGAATATCGACCAGTCGCCCTGGCTGATGGACAAGGCGTTGCGCAGCTGTTTTTCCGCCATCGGCCCCAGCAGCATGCCGACGATCACCGGCGCGACGGGAAAATCGAAACGCCGCATCAGCACCCCGCCCCAGCCGATCGCCAGCATCAGCAACAGGTCGAAGGACGAATGGCGCATGCCGTACACGCCGATAGAAGCGAACACCAGGATCCCGGCATTGAGGTACGGCCGGGGGATCTGCAGCAGCTTCACCCAGAGCCCGACCAGGGGCAGGTTCAATATCAGCAGGATAACGTTACCGATATACAGCGAGGCCACCAGGGTCCAGACCAGGTCGCCGGAAGTCTGGAACAGCAGCGGCCCCGGCTGCAGGTTGTAGTTCTGGAACGCCGCCAGCAGGATCGCCGCGGTGGCGGAGGTCGGGATGCCGAGGGTCAGCAGCGGCACCAGGGAACCGGTGGCGCTGGCATTGTTGGCGGCTTCGGGGCCGGCCACCCCTTCGATGGCGCCCTGCCCCTTGCTGGCGGCAAAGTCTTGCGGGTGCTTGCTCAGCTTGCGTTCGGTGGAATAGGACAGGAAGGTCGGGATTTCCGCGCCACCGGCCGGGATCGAGCCGAACGGAAAGCCGATCAGGGTGCCCCGCAGCCAGGCGGGAATCGAGCGTTTCCAGTCGGCGCGGGTCATCCACAACGAGGTCAGGCGATGCCGGCCGGACGCTTCCGCCTTCTGATACAGCAGGCTGTACAAGGCCTCCCCCACGGCAAACAGGCCGACCGCCACCAGCACCACTTCGATGCCATCGACCAGCTCGGGAACGCCCAGGGTGTAGCGGGCAATGCCCGAGGTCGAGTCGAGGCCGATCAGGCCAATGCCCAGGCCAATCCCCAGCGAGGCGAAACCGCGCAGCATGGACGCACCGAGCACCGCCGACACCGTGGTGAAGGACAGCACCAGGATCGCGAAATACTCCGCGGGGCCGAACTTCAGCGCCAGCATGGCGACGATGGGGGCGAACAGGGTCAGCAGCACCGTGGCGATGGTGCCGGCGAAAAACGAGCCGATCGCCGCGGTGGCCAGGGCCGGACCGGCGCGGCCGTTACGGGCCATGAGATTGCCTTCCAGGGCGGTGACCATGGACGACGACTCGCCCGGGGTATTGAGCAGGATCGAGGTGGTCGAGCCACCGAACTGCGCGCCGTAATAGATGCCGGCGAACATGATCAGCGCGCCGGTGGGATCGACCTTGGCGGTGATCGGCAACAGCAGGGCCACCGTCAGCGCCGGGCCGATCCCCGGCAATACGCCAATCGCCGTGCCCAGCAGGCAGCCGATAAATCCCCAGAGCAGATTGATCGGCGCCAGCGCCGCGGAGAAACCTGTCGCCAGGTTCAAGAGAATGTCCACCGTGTGACCTCCTTCGGCCCGGATCAGATCCAGGCATTGACCAGGGGTGGCAGGGCCACGCCCAGCCCGGCACTGAACAGCCAGTAGATCGGCAGGGTCAGGGCGATGCCAATGGCCAGGTCGCGCAACGGACGCCGGCTACCGAAACCCCGCGCCGAGCAGGCAAACAGCAAGCCGGCGGCCAGGACGAAACCGATCAGGTTGATCAGTACGGCAATCGCCACCAGGCCCGCGGTGACCCAGGCCGCCCCGAGCCTGCCGCCGGGCTGGGCGCTGTCGTCGCTGTCGTCGCCGGATGCGGCCAGCTCGCGCAAACCACCGGTGCAGGCCTGGTAGCTCAACAGCAGGCCCACGGCCCCTAGAAAAGCACCGACGGCGCTGGGATAGACATGGGCACCGAGGATGACGAAGCCCATCTCGGGCGGAAAGCGCAAGGCGCCGATGACCAGCACCAGGCTGATGGCGATCAGCCCCAAGCCAATCGCCAACTGCGACAGCACGACCCTGCTACGCCCGGCCATCTCAAAGCAGCCCGACCTTGACCAGCATCGCCCGCAGGCGCTGGTGTTCCTCGTCGACGAATTTGCCGAACTCATCGCCGGTGAGGATGCTCGGCGACCAGGCGTTGGCTTTCACATTGTCCTGCCAGACCTTGCTGTTGGTGGCGGCCAGGACCGCGTCGGTGACTTGCTTGCGTTGCTCGGCCGTGAGGTTGGCCGCGCCATAGACACCGCGCCAGTTGCCGATGATCACGTCGTAGCCCTTCTCCTTGAGGGTCGGCGCATCGATGCCGGGAACGCGCTCCGGAGCGCCGATGGCGAGCAGGCGGAACTGCTTGGACTGCACGTACTTGGCCAGTTCGGCATAACCGCCGGTGATCACCGTGATGTGCCCGCCCAGGGTCGCGGCCACCACTTCGCCGCCGCCGGCATAGGCAACGTAGTTCACCTTGTTCACCGGCACCTCCATCTTGCTCGCCAGCTCGGCGATGCCGATATGGTCGATGGAACCCTTGGAGCCACCGCCCCACTTGATGCTGGCCGGGTTGGCCTTGAAGTCCTTGAGCAGCTCCTCGAGGGTCTTGTAGGGCGACTCGTCACGCACGGCGAGCACGTTGTATTCGGTGAACAACCGGGCAATCGGCGTCACGTCCTTGAGGCTGATCTGCGGCTTGTTCTGCTCCACCGCGGTGACCATGATCGCCCCCACCACCAGCAGCGCATTCGGGTCGCCCTTGGTGCTGTTGGCGAACTGCGCCAGGCCCAGGGTGCCGCCGGCTCCGCCCTTGTTCTCGAAGGTCACGGACTTGGCCGTGCCGGCCTCGAGCAAGGCCTTGCCCAAGACCCGCGCGGTCTGGTCATAACCGCCGCCCACGGAGCCCGGGGCCATGAACTTGACCGTATCCAGGGCGAACGCCGGGGTGGCGAGGGTGAGCGTGGCGAGGCTGGCGGCAATGGCCATGCCGCGGCTGAATCGACGCAGTGCTGTGAACATCAGGTTTCTCCCGAGACTATTGTTTTTGTTGATACCGGTTGAATGCGCCCAGGGCCGTTCGCCCTGTGTGGCCTGGGGTTAAGTGTAGACGGCCGGCGGTTGGCGACCGCCAGAGGAGAGAACCCCGGGTAAAGAATGCGACCAGGGCCTGACGCTCCCGCCAAGGGCGCGCCTGGGGAGTCTTGATTCGGGGTGGAAAGCAGTTGGCCGGGATAGAAGCCCGGCCGTGCTTATCAGCAAGAGAAGATCAGCGATTCAGCAAGAGAGGATTTGCGATCCTTGCCCATCACGAACGGGTCTTCACCGTGATGAACATATGCAGCCGATCGTGGATTTCCTGGAGGGTGTGGCGGAACGGTTCATGTCTGTCGCTGGTGACCGGGTCCTCGAAGTTCCAGACGATCACCTCGCCGGAGGACGGCATGCGCGCGGCCTCTTCCGAGGACTTGTCGCACAGGGTGATGACATAGTGGAACTGCTGCCCCGCGAACTCGTCGAGGGCCTTGCTGCGCAGCCCCGCGGTATCGATGCCGATATGTTCGAGAGACTCCAGGGTGCGCGGGTCGATCTCGCTGGCCACCAGGCCGGCGCTGAAGGCGTCGAAATCTTCGGCGTCGGCGTGGCGCAGCAGCGCTTCGGCCATCAGTGAACGGGCGTCGTTTCTGGCGCAAACGAACAGCACGCGGCGTTTGTCACTCATGGTTCATTCCCCTGTTTTCAGACTGCTGGGATAGTGCCGCGGGAAATCGCACTTTTTATGACAGCCTGTTTTTCGACGGCGGGATAGCGCGGCGACGGCGTGCACGCATTGCCCGTCGGCTGATTCCGGCGTGGCCGGTAAAGGATTGAAATAGAGCGACGGAACACCCTGGCGGGAACCGCTGGCCGGAGGAAGGCCAGCGGCTTGCAGATAACGATGGGTAATCAGTTGTTACATATCAGGCCATGCAGCACGCCAAAACGCAGCCCCGGCTCGGAAGGCGTCATATGGGTGACGCCAAACACCTTGAACGCCGCCAGCATCACCGCCAGGCCGCCGGGCAGGATGCTCAGGCGATGGGATTGCAGCCCGGCCAGCCGCAGGCGTTTGACATGCCCGGCTTGCAGCAGGCGCAGCGACAGGCGCAACAGCCCACCGTAGGTGATGCCGTCCTGGCCATCGTCGTTCAGGCCGTTGGCCTTGAGCACCTTGGCCAGGAACCGGGTGGTGCCCGAGGAGCCTATGGCCTGCTGCCAACCCAGCTGGCGATAACGCCGGGCGACTTTCTCGAACTTCAGGCTGGCCAGGCGCTCGGCTTCCTGCAGGGCGTGAGCCGAGACCGCGCCGCCCGGAAAGTAGCGCGCGCCAAAGGTCGCGCTGCCAATGGCGATGCTCTCGGTCAGCAAGGGCTGGGCGCCCTGCCCCAGGATCAACTCGGTGGAACCGCCGCCGATGTCCACCACCAGCCGCATGCTTTCGCTGCCCGGCACGGTATGGGCCACGCCGGCGTACACCAGCCGCGCCTCTTCATGCCCGGAGATGACATCGATGCGAAACCCCAGGTGACGCTCCGCGCTGGCCAGGAACAGCGGCGCATTGTCGGCTTCGCGCACGGCGCTGGTGGCCACCGCCCGCACCCGCCCGGCCTCGAAACCGCGCAGTTTCTTGCCGAAGCGCGCCAGCGCCTGCCAGCCCCGGTCCAGCGCCAGCGCGTCCAGCGCGCCCTCCTGAAAGCCCTCGGCCAGGCGCACCGGCTCCCGCAGGGTCTTCACTTCCTGGATCATGAACCCCTGGCTGCGCCTGACCGGCTGGCCGATCATCAGGCGAAACGCATTGGACCCAAGATCAATGGCCGCGAACAGAGAGGCGTCACCTTTCATGGAGGATTCCTGGCAGATTCATCGACCGGCAGGCCGCGGCCTGTCGAGAACTAAAGACGGTTTGCGGCGATCTTGCCATTCCTTCGATGACGCCAAGATGACAGCCACCCGCCTTGATACGCCCGGCCCCCCAGTTGGCGCTCACCCAGGCCTTGCCCTGCCGCAACCCGGTCACAAAAGGCTGTTCGGCGGCAAGGGGGCTGTCATCACTTGGTCATTTTTCGCAGTGATACTCGCGCTATCAACAACGCGTGCTCTCCTTTAACGCTGCCATCTTGGGCGGCTTTTTTTTGCCCGAAAATCCTGGCGACAATTACCCATCAATGGCTGCGACATCCGTCACCGCCACTCCTGCAACCGCGTCGGCACAAGGCTCGCCACGATCCTCCAGGCGGCTGCGAGCGAACAGGGCCGCTGAACGCAGGGCTTGCCTGGCCGAACGCAGGTAGAACGCCTGCAACTGGAATACATGCCACCTCGCCGCA
Organism: Pseudomonas sp. RW409; assembly: GCF_003184125.1. Lineage (NCBI taxonomy): Bacteria > Pseudomonadati > Pseudomonadota > Gammaproteobacteria > Pseudomonadales > Pseudomonadaceae > Pseudomonas > Pseudomonas sp. RW409. Next base: position 794,692 of record NZ_QHHP01000004.1, read on the forward strand.
TGCACCTCCAGGCGACATGCCACGCCGCAGTGCAGCGCGCGCTCGGCCAGGCGTGTGGAGTCCGCCAGCAACAATTCCTGATCCCCCACCTGGATCAGCAGCGGCGGCAAGCCGCGCAAGTCGGCGGTCAATGGGTTGTGCAACGGGCTATTGGCAGGCGCTGCGTAGGCGCGCAGCCCTTGCTCGAGCCAATCACGGCGCAGCATGGGGTCGGCGTACTGGCGCGTAATGAGGGTCGGCCCGCTCAGCGTCGCATCCGTCACCGGGGACAACAGCAGCAAGCCCGCGGCAAAGGGCTCGCCCCGCTGTTGCAGGGTAAGCGCCAGGGCCAGGGCGAGAGAGCCACCCGCGGAGTCGCCGGCCAGCAGGATCTGCCGCGCCGAATAGCCTTGCGCCCGGATCGCCTGGTAACAGACCAACGCATCTTCCAGGGCCGCGGGAAACGGGTGTTCCGGCGCCAGCCGATAGTCCGGTACCCAGACAGCCATCCCCGCTTCCCGGGCCAGACGGCTGGTAACGCTACGGTGAGTGACAGGGCCGCCCAGGCAGAAGGCGCCGCCATGCAGATAGAGAATCACCCCACCCGCCTCGGTATGGTCCGGTGTCAGGATCCGCAGCGGTACGCCCGAGATGTGCACCTGTGCCTGGCGCACGCCCGCGCAGCCCGGCATCGACCACGACAGGCCGTTGACGATACGCCGCTGTGCGGCAAGGCTTCGCGGCGGACCGATCAGCGCCCGGAAGCTCACTCGCAAGAGTTGGCGCAACAAGCCAGCACTGAGGACTTCGAGACCATCGCGGGGCTCAGCGACCAGACGCCCGTAGACCTGGCCCGACTCGCTGACCAGCGCCCTGGAAAAACCATAGGCGCGCAATGCCGAATAACGGGTCAGCCAGCGATAGGACAAGGTGAAACCCGGCCAGTTGGTGCTGTTGTGGCCCGCTGCGTCGACATACCAGCTCTTGCAACCGCTCCACACGGATCCGGCCAGGCGGCGCTGTATCCGTTGATGAAAACGCTGCTCCGTCTGCTCGTCGACTTCGACGGTGGTGGCCGCAGCCTTGTGCATCGCGCGCCAGCAGCGCATGACATGGGATATCTGGCTTTCCAGCATGTAGACGATCGAGTTGTGCCCCAGGTTGGTATTGGGGCCATACAACATGAAGAAGTTGGGAAAGCCCGGCACCGCCAGCCCCAGATACGCCCGGGCGCCCTGCTCCCAGGCGTGCTGCAGCGCTACCCCGTCGCGCCCGACGATTGTCATCGGCGCAAGAAATTGCGTCGCCGCGAAACCCGTCCCGTAGATGATCGCATCGACCGGGTGGTGCTTGCCGTCCAGCGTCTCGATGCCCTGCTCGGTGATGCGCCCGATGCCCTCGGTGATCAACTGCACATTGGGCCTGGCCAGGGTCTTGAGGTAATCGCTGGACAGCAGGATGCGCTTGCAGCCGATAGGGTAGTCCGGGATCAGTTGCCGGCGCAGCTGCGGGTCGCCCACCGACTGGTTCAACAAGCGGCGGAACGGCAGGCCGACCGCCCACTTCATCAGCCCCTTGAGGCGGGTAAAACCCAGGGCCCTGGATTCGTAGCGCAGGTAGATGGCGGCGCGATGCAGCGCCATGCGCCAGGGCCTCCTGGCGAACAGCTGCTTTTCTTCGTCGCTGTAGGCGCGATCGGGCCGGGGCAGGATGTAGGCCGGCGAGCGCTGGAATACCTTGAGCTGCGCCACCGAGTCGGCGATGGCCGGCACGAACTGAATGGCCGAAGCGCCCGTCCCTATCACCGCCACCCGTTTCCCCGCCAACGAGTAGCCGTGATCCCAGTTTGCGGAGTGGAACACCTGCCCCTTGAACGCCTGCATGCCTTCGAACGTCGGCAGCGCCGGCTGGCTGAGCTGGCCAGTGGCGCTGATCAGCAAGGCGGCGCGATGCACCCGCCCACCGACTTCGGTGACGCACCACTGCGCGCTGGCCTCGTCGAATCGCGCTGCCTGTACTTCAGCGCCGAAGCGGATGTGCCGCGCCACCTCATACTTGCGCACGCAATGCTGCAGATAACCCTGTATTTCCGCTTGCGGGGCAAACATTCGCGTCCAGCCGGGGTTGGGTTCGAATGAAAACGAGTACAGGTGCGATGGCACATCGCAGGCCGCGCCCGGGTAACTGTTGTCCCGCCAGACGCCGCCGACATCCTGCTGTTTTTCCAGGATGATGAAGTCCGTGATGCCGGCCTTGCGCAGCGCGATGGCCATGCCGATGCCGGCAAAACCGCTGCCGATGATCACGGCGGTGAGTGGCGACGTCGATGGCAGGTCGGGTTCGAGTTGGGGCATGCAGCACCTCTTTTCTTGTTTTTTCATGGGCAGGCGCAGGTCTTCGCATGATGGGGTCCACGGCCTTCCCGGCAATCCCGATCAGCGTAGCCTGTGCGCCCATCATGCTTGCCCGGCCTCGCCAGTCCCATGACGTAAAGGGACAGATACTTTAGTATTCAGGCCAATTCTTTTCCCTGACCCGGGTAGCGAGCATGAACATGCTGGAGTTGTTGCGGGGACCGGCCAGTGCCCTGCTGATGGTGGATTTCGGTCGCGAAAGAGGGTTTTCGCCTGCGCAATTGCTGGCCGGTTCGGGCCTGTCGCTGACCCGGCTGGCAGATCCCAACTTCGAGCTGTCATGCACCCAGGAACTGCGCCTGATCAATAACCTGCTCAACCTGTCGGGGCACCCGCAGGGGCTGGGCTATCAAGTGGGCGCCCGCTATCACTTCTCGACCTACGGGCTGTTCGGTTATGGCCTGATCAGCAGCGCGACCGTGGGTGATGCCTTGCAGCTGGCCCTGCGGTTCTTGCCGCTGACCTACGCGATCACCCGGATCGCCTACCATGAGCAACCGTCGCTCGGCATCCTGACGTTCACCGAACCGGCGCTGGCGGATGATTCGCTCAGGGACTTCGTGATCGAGCGCGACATGGCCGCCGCCGCGGTGCTGCTCAAGGAAATAGCTGGCAGTGAGTTCTCGCTGGCGGGTTTTACCCTGAAGAAGAAACGCCCGGTCGATCAGTCGGCCGCCAGTGCCGGCAGTATTCTTGGCATGCGCCCCGACTACCTGGCCGACAGCAACAGCCTGGCCTTCGATCGTTCGCTGCTGAGCCGCCCGCTGCCCCAGGCAAACACCGTCACCGTCTCGATGTGCGAGCAGATGTGCGCGCAATTGATGGAGCGCCGGATCCCCCGCACGGGCACCGCCAACCTGGTCCGCCAGTACCTGAACATCACCCCCCTGGGCACACCGCCAGACCTGCCGAGCATGGCCAGCCTGATCAATCTCAGCGAGCGCACCCTGAAACGGCGCCTGCACGACGAAGGCACCAGTTACCGGCACCTGCTGGAGCAGTCACGCAGCGCCGCGGCCCTGGAGCTGCTCGGCGACCCGACGCTCAAGCTGACCGACATCGCCGAAAAACTGGGCTACAGCGACCTGTCGAGTTTCTCCCAGACCTTCAAGCGCTGGTACGGCGTGTCTCCCAGAACCTATCGCCACGCGTCCAAGGCCACTTAGGCGACAGGCCGGGCCAGCCCCCGCCGCCCTCGCCTACAACGTCAGGCTGCCCTCGATACAGGTCACCGCCGAACCGCCGATCCAGATTTCATCGCCGATCCGCTCGACCTGGATGCGCCCGGCTCGGCCCATGCTCAGGCCCTGGCTGACCACGTAGGACGCCGGCGCCAACCCCGCGCCCAGCAGCCATTGGGCAATGCCCGCGTTGAGGCTGCCGGTGGCCGGGTCTTCCGGCATGCCGTCGCCGGCGATAAAGGCGCGCACTTCGAACTGCGCCGCGTCGCCGTCGCGCTCGGGGTTCCAGGGTGCGATCACCCCCACCGCGAGGTCCTTGAGCTGGGAATAGTCAGGTTGCAGGTCGAGCACCTGGCCGCGTTCGGCGAGCAGCACCGCCAGCCAGCCGGCGCCGTTGTCCACCCATTGCGCGTCGACGATGGCGCCGGGCGCCAGCCTCAGGCCCTGGCGCACCTGCTCCAGCAACCCGGCCTCCACCGGGCCGGACTTGAGCAAGGGCGGTGCGAGAAACGCCAGTTCGGCGCCGTTGCGGCGAATGCGCACCAGGCCCACCGCGCACTCCTGGACGATCTCCTCGCCCTTGGGCACGCCGCCGGCCTCCAGCCAGGCATGGCAGCTGCCAAGGGTCGGATGGCCGGCGAACGGCAGCTCCTGCAGGGTGGTGAAAATCCGCAGGCGATAGTCGGCCCGCGGGTCCCGGGGTTCGAGGATAAAGGTGGTTTCGCTGAGGTTGGTCCAGTTGGCGAACGCCGCCATGCGCGCGTCGCTCAACGGGTCGGCGCCGAACACCACCGCCAGCGGGTTGCCCTTGAGCGGCTCGTCGCTGAAGACATCCACCTGCTTGAAATCGAATCGGCGCATTACGGGTCCTTGTCTGAATGAACGCGGTCAGGCCTGAAAGCGGCCTGACCTCAAGCATGGAAACCTGTAGCCGCTGCCGCAGGCTGCGATCGACGACGCAGTCGTCGTAGAACCTGACGACGCGCCCTGTCTGGCACAACGCATCAAGCCTTTTTGCGCCGACTGCGTCGTCGATCGCAGGCTTCGCCAGCGGCTACAGGGTTACGGGGTGTCAGACCGGCTTGGGAATTTCCAGGCCGCGGATCACCGCCGGGCGCGCGAGGAAACGCTCCAGCACGCGCTGCACGTTGGGGAAGTCCTTGAAGCCCACCAGGTCACCGGCTTCATAGAAGCCGATCAGGTTGCGCACCCAGGGAAAGGTGGCGATATCGGCGATGGTGTAGCGCTCGCCCATGATCCAGTCGCGACCTTGCAGGCGGCCTTCGAGCACGCTCAGCAGGCGGCGGGACTCGGCGACGTAACGGTCGCGCGGACGCTTGTCCTCGTAGTCCTTGCCGGCGAATTTGTTGAAGAAGCCCAGCTGGCCGAACATCGGGCCGATGCCGCCCATCTGGAACATCAGCCACTGGAGGGTCTCGTAGCGCGCGGCGGATTCCTGGGCCAGCAGTTGCCCGCTCTTGTCCGCGAGGTAGATCAGGATCGCCCCCGACTCGAACAGCGCCAGCGGCCGGTCATCCGGGCCATGGGGGTCGAGGATCGCCGGGATCTTGTTGTTCGGGTTCAGGGAAAGGAACTCGGGGGACAGCTGGTCATTGGTTTCGAAACTGACGCGGTGCGGCTCGTAGGGCAGCCCGATCTCTTCGAGCATGATCGAGACCTTGACGCCGTTGGGAGTCGGCAAGGAATACAGCTGAATCCAGTCGGCGTACTGCGCAGGCCATTTCTGGGTGATGGGGAATGCGGAGAGATCGGTCATGACAGGCTTCCAATGACAGTCAGATGAAAGGCCGTGGCCCCGGGCCGGGCGGCGACGGCGCTAGATTACAGGCATCGGTTCGCGGCGCGCATTCTTAAATTCGAAACATCCGGTGGTTAAGCTTCCCGGCAGCCAGACAGCGGTGCGGATAAAGTAACGGGCCCACGCTCGCAGTCCCCCGCCCGGATCGAACCAAAAGGCGTCCTGGGACTCAGAGCACTGCCCGCGGGCAGAAACACTCGTTCAACGACAGGGAAAACCACGCGAAGCCGGGAGCTCGCCGTGGAAAGGTTTGTCAGCCTTAACCGATTGCGCTGAAGTACCCACACTCGATGAAGAATCTGCTGAGTTTCACCCAACGCCTGCAACGCCGGTCCTACGTGTTTTTTCCGGCGCTGATGCTGACCAGTGCGCTGCTGCTGTCGCTGGAATCCAGTGAAAGTCGCGCCCAGCCGGTGGACGGCACCCAGACCCTGATCTTCCTGCGCCATGCGGAAAAACCCGCCGGCGGCCTCGGCCAGCTCAACTGCCAGGGCCTGAACCGCGCCATCGACCTGGCCTCCTTGCTGCCGGAAAAATTCGGCAAGGCCAACTACGTGTTCGCCGCCAACCCGACGCGCAATGTCGAGGAAGGCGAACTCGACAACTCCTACAGCTACATCCGCCCGCTGATGACCATCAGCCCCAGCGCCATCAAGCTCGGCCTGCCGGTGAACATCGAATTCTCGGCCAACGACACCAGCGCCCTGGCCGACGAGCTGCTGCATGACCGCTACCACAACTCGATCATCTACACCGCCTGGTCCCACGGCTACCTGCCGGAACTGATCAACAAGGTGGCGCGGGAAGCCGTCGGCGAAAAACGCACCATCACCGACGACTGGGCCTCCAACGATTTCGACTCGCTCTACGTGCTGACCCTGACCTGGCAAAACGGCAAGGCCACCCTCGACAGCCGCAGCTACAAGCAAGGCCTGGATAACGGCGAGGAAAACTGCCCGACCTGATGCACCGCCCTCAGCGCAGGGCGTCCAGCAGGCGGTACCAGGCGATCCCCGCCCCCAGGTACAGGCGCTGCAAGCCATGCAGCGGAATCGGCCGGATCGGCGTCACCGGAAACGGAAATTCACTGCTCGCCCCCGACAGCCGCGCCGCCAGGTGCTTGCCCAGGGCCGTGGACAAGGCGATACCGCGACCGTTGTAGCCGAGCAGGATCGACAACCCCGGCTGCGGCTCATGCAGCTGCGGCAGGAAACTCTGATTCAACGCCACCCGCCCACTCCAGCGATACTCGATGGGCGTGCCCGCCAACTGCGGAAACAAGCCCAGCAGCGAACGCTCCAGATGACGCCAGTCGCCGCTGTGGGTCGGTTCGGAAAACGGCCCGCGCCCTCCCAGCAACAGACGCCCCTGGGCATCCTGCTTGAAATACAGCAGCAGACGCCGGGCGTCGGAACACACCTCGCCGTTCGGCAAGATGCTCTGGCGCAGCTCGGCCGACAGCGGGCGGGTGGCGATGATGAAACTGTTGGCGGCAATCACCGTCTGCCGCAGCCGTGGCCACAGGTCGTCGGTGTAGCCATTGGTCGCCAGCACCACGCGCTGGGCCTGGACCCGATGGCCCTGGGCGGTGCGCAGTTGCCACTGCCCGCCTTCGCGTTGCAAAGCCTCGACCCGAGTCTGCCCGTGAATCCGCACGCCCTGCTGCTGCGCCACCCTGGCCAGGCCGCGCGCATAGTTCAGCGGGTGCAGGCTGCCGGCACGCGGATCGACCCAGCCGCCGAGGTAGTTCTGGCTGCCGATGCGCCGACCGACGGCGGCGCGGTCGAGCAACTCCACCGCCACCCCGCGCCGGCGCCACTGCTCGGCGCGCTGTTCGATGGCCTGCAGGGAACTGGCGGAAAACGCCGGCTGAATCCAGCCCTTGCGCGTCGCGTCGCAGGCGATGCGATGCTGCTCGATCAGGGCGAACACTTCATCGGCCGCGGAGCCGGCCGCCTCCAGCATGGCCTCGGCGCGGGCCGGGCCGAACCTGGCCAGCAGTTGATCCGGGTCGTACTTGAGCCCGGGAATCACCTGCCCGCCGTTGCGTCCGGAAGCGCCCCAGCCCGGTTCCCCGGCATCCAGTACACAGACGCTGACCCCGGCCTCGGCCAGGCGCAGCGCGGTCACCAGCCCGGTGTAACCGGCGCCGACTATGGCCACGTCGGCCCGCAGGTCTTCGGCCAGCGCCGGGGTCTCGACCGCCGCGGTCGCCGTGGCGGCCCACAAGGAAGGCGGCAGGCGCAAGGTTTCGGCGGCCTTCATGCCTGCACCTCCGCGCCCTGGTTAAGCAGGCGCTTGAGGAAGTCCTGGGTGCGCGGATGGCGCGGCGCGCTCAGCACCTGCTTCGCCGGCCCGGCCTCGACGATCTTGCCGCTGTGGAGGAAACACACCTTGTCCGCCACGTCCTGGGCAAAACCCATTTCATGGGTGACGACGATCATGGTCATGCCTTCGTCGGCGAGCTTGCGCATCACCGCCAGCACCTCGCCCACCAGCTCCGGGTCCAGCGCCGAGGTCGGCTCGTCGAACAGGATCGCCTGCGGGTCCATGGCCAGGGCCCGGGCGATCGCCACCCGCTGCTGCTGGCCGCCGGACAGCTCGTCCGGATAGGCGTGCATGCGATGGGCCAGGCCGACCTTTTCCAGCAGCGCCTCGGCCCGCTCCCGGGCCTGCTGCGGGTTCTGCTTCTTCACGTAGATCGGCCCTTCGGTGACGTTCTGCAACGCGGTGCGATGGGGGAACAGATTGAAGCGCTGGAACACCATGGCCACCTGGGTACGCAGTTGGTGAATGGTCTTGCCGTGGCGGTCGACCCGTTCGCCGCTGACCAGGATGTCGCCCTGCTCGTAGCTTTCCAGGCCGTTGATGCAGCGCAGCAGGGTCGACTTGCCGGAACCCGAGGGCCCGATCAGGCACACCACTTCCCCGCTCTGCACGCTCAGGTCGATGCCTTCGAGCACCGCCACGTTGCCGAAGCTCTTGTGTACGCCCTTGATCTCGATCATGACTTTCTCCGGGTGCTGAAGCGCGCCTCCAGGCGACGCAGGGCAAAGGACAACGGCAAGCTCAGGGCCAGGTAGAGCAAAGCCACCAGGGTGTAGACGGTCATGTTCTCGAAGGTCGAGGAAGCGATGAGCTGACCGGCGCGGGTCATCTCGGCCACGGTGATGGTGGACACCAGCGAGGAGTCCTTGAGCATCATCACCAGGGTGTTGCCGTAGGGCGGCAAGGCGATGCGAAAGGCCTGGGGCAGGACCACCCGGCGCATGATCATGCCGCCGCGCATGCCGATGGATTCGGCCGCCTCGATCTGCCCCTGGTGAATGGCCTGGATGCCGGCGCGGAAGTTCTCCGCCTGGTACGCCGAGTAGGCGATACCCAGGCCGATCACCCCGGCCTGCATGGCCGTGAGCTGGATGCCGAAATCCGGCAGCACGAAGTAGATGTAGAACAGCTGCACGATGATCGGCAGGCCGCGAATGACGTTGACCACGCCAATCGCGAACAGCGAGATCGAGCGCACCTTGGACACCATCATCAAGGCGAATACCAGGCCGATCAGCGAGCTGAGCACAAAGGAGCCGGCCGTGACCTGCAAGGTGACCACCGCCCCTTTCAGCAGAATGGGGAGGAAGTCCAGAGCGTTCTGGAGAAACATAGGAGGACCTGCGCAATCAGGAGTGAAGCGACCCCGCCGGGCGACCGGGCCGCAGGGTGGTCAGTTGAGCTTCCACTTCTCGATGATCCGCTCCAGGGAACCGTCGGCCTTGATCGCCGCGATGCCGCGGTTGACCTCGTCCAGGGTCTGCGCATCGCCCTTGCGCACGATCAGGCAGACATCGCCCATCACCACCGGCTGGTAGCTTTTCACCAGTTGCACCTTGTTCTGGGTGCCCTGGGCCAGTTGGTAGGCGACGATCGGCCGGTCGGCGAAACCGGCCTTGATCCGTCCCAGTGCCAGGTCGCGCAGCAGGTCGGGGATCGAGTCGTAGCCGCGCACTTCCTTGAAGATCCCGCGCTTGTTCAACTCATCGATGAACACCGTGCCGACCTGGGCGCCAACCACCTGGTCCTTGAAGTCTTCCATGCGGGTGTAGGCGGTGTTGTCGTCGGCGCGCACGATCAGCCCCTCGCCGTAGCTGAACACCGGGTTGGAGTACTGCACCACCTTTTCCCGCGCCGGGGTGCGCAGCATGGCGGCGGAGATGATGTCGATCTTGTTCGAGGTCAGCGAGGGGATCAGCGCGGCGAAGGTGGTCTGCTGGATGTCCACCTCGAAGCCGCCGGCCTGGCCCACCGCCCGGGCGGCGTCGATCATCATGCCTTCGATGCTCTGGCTCTTGACGTCGAGAAAGGTGAAGGGAATGCCGGTGGCGGTGGCGCCGACCTTGTACACCGGCGCGGCGCCGGCACTGGCGGAACCGACGAGGCCGGCGCTGAGTGCGCAGCACAATGCAAGGACACGAAAACGCTTTTGCATGGCGAATCTCCCATTGGACGATTTTATTGTTTGAAGTCCGTGATGGTTGGCCTCTGGGGGTGGCAGGAGGCATGGACCGACTATAAACAATTTACAAAAATCGTAAAGAGATTTATAAATATCGAATATCGATATTTAAAACACAAAAAATCCAAAGGAACCGCCATGAGCGACACCCCCAATAGCCTGTTCAATCAGTCGCTGGAAAAAGGCCTGGCGGTCCTGCGCGCCTTCAACGCCGCCCAACGGACCATGAACCTGGCGGAAATCGCCGAGGCCGCCGAGATCAACAAAAGCTCGGCGCAACGCATGATCCACACCCTGGAGCAGCTCGGTTACGTGCGTAAGCACCCGCAGACCAAACGCTTCCAGCTGACCCCGCGGGTGATGGAGATCGGCTACAACTACCTGGCCGCCGACACCCTGGTGGACGTGGCCAACCCGTTCCTCGCCGAGCTGGCCCAGGTCACCGGCGAAACCACCAACCTCACCGAGCCCGACGGCCTGGACATGGTCTACGTCGCGCGCTTCGTGGCGCCCAAGTTCATCCCGATCCACATGCCCATCGGCAGCCGCATTCCGATGTACTGCACCGGCTCCGGCCGCGCCTACCTCAGCGCCCTGCCCGACCAGGAAGCCCTGGCGATGCTCCAGGCCAGCGACCGCCAGGCCCATACCCGCCACACCCTGACCGGGATCGACGCGATCCATGGAGAAATCGTCGCCACCCGCCAGCGCGGTTACGCCCTCAACCAGGAAGAACTGTTTCTCGGCGACATGAGCATCGCCGCGCCGATTATCGGCAGCCAGGGCCTGCCGGTGGCCGCCGTGCACGTGGTGATCCCCAGCAGCCGCTGGACCCTGGAAGAAGCCGAACGCAAGCTGGCGCCCTCGGTGATCGAGTGCGCGCGGGCGATTCGCACCTCGATTCGTACCCTCTGAGTGGCCATGAGCCTTTTGTAGGCGCCGGTGCGGATTCCAGGATTTGGCCCGGCACTCCGTGTTGCGAGGCTTTACGGCCGCTGTGCGATCGATCGCAGCCTGCGGCAGCGGCTACAGAGGCGCGCAGGTGCGCGAGTAGGCTAAGATTCGCGGCCTAACGTCACTGCCCGGAATCATTGTTCATGTCCAGCCTTGCTCCTGCCAGCCCCGTCCGGGGCTGGTCGTTCTGGTGGAAACCCGCCCTGTTCGTCCTGGTGGCGTGCGTCGGCCTCTACTTCGTCAAGTGGTCGCCCTACTACGCCAAGGCCTTTATCGCCGCAGACAGCCACAGCATCGGCGCCTCGATCATCAACGATCAGCCCTCCTCGCCTTTGAGCGCCGCCCTGGCCTATGCCCAGGTGTATTTCCTGGCGATCTGGAAAGCCGCGGTGCTGGCGGTGATCCTCGGCTCGCTGCTGCAAGTGCTGATCCCGCGGGACTGGTTGCTGCGCCTGTTCGGCCGCGCCGGTTTCGGCTCGACCCTGCGCGGCGGGCTGTTCGCCCTGCCGGGCATGATGTGTTCCTGCTGCGCCGCGCCCGTGGCGGCGAGCATGCGTCGGCAGAATGTCTCGGTCGGTGCGGCGCTGGCCTTCTGGATCGCCAACCCGGTGCTCAACCCGGCGACCCTGGTGTTCATGGGTTTTGTCCTTGGCTGGGGCTTTACCGCGCTGCGGCTGGTGGCGGGCATCGTGCTGGTGCTGGGGGTGTCGCTGGTGGCCCAGCGCATCGCCCGTCCCGAGCAATTGCCGGAGGCGGCGGTGGAAGCCGTGGTCGAGGCCAGCGCGGCTAACGACGGCGCCTTCTTCAGCCGCTGGGCGCGCAGCCTGTGGCAGCTGTTCTGGAGCACCATTCCGATCTATGTGCTGGCGGTGCTGGTGCTGGGCGCGGCGCGGGTCTGGCTGTTCCCCCACGTCGAGGGCGCGATTGGCGACAGCCTGCTGTGGCTGGTGCCGCTGGCGATTGTCGGCACGCTGTTCGTGATTCCCACCGCCGCGGAAATCCCTATCGTGCAGACCATGATGACCCTGGGCATGGGCACCGGCCCGGCGGTGGCCTTGCTGATGACCCTGCCGAGCATCAGCCTGCCGTCGCTGCTGATGCTGCGCAAGGATTTCGACGCGCGGGTGCTGGTGACCGTGGCCGGCCTGACCATGCTGATTGGCGTGGTGTGCGGGTTGATTGGCGCGGCGTTGTTGTAACCAGAAGTTCGATGGCGTCTGCATGGACGTCATCGCGGGCAAGCCTCGCTCCTACATGGACGGCGCGGAACCCTGTAGGAGCGAGCTTGCTCGCGATGGGGCCAAAGGCCCCGCCCTTCTACCGACTCAACCCTGCTGGCGAGCCCGTTCGCGCAAATACTCCAGCACCGCCGCCTGCTCGCCGACGAACTCGATGCGCGCGCCCTTGCTTTCGCGCTGGAAGGCATACATCGGGTCGTAATATTCCTTGAGCAACCCTTCGATCCAGGCCCGGTGCAGGTCCACGCTGCCGCTGCGGGCCTGCTCGGCCAGGGCGGCCTCCAGCAGCTGGTACAGGCGCTGGTGGCGCTCGCCACCCAGGCGTTTGCGGATGTTGTTCAGGCTTTCCAGCAGGCGCTCGGAAAACCGTGCGAAGCCGTCCTCGCCATGCACCGCGACGAACTCCGCGCACAGGTCGATCACGTAGTCGCGCAGGATCCGCTCGATCCGCCCCTCCAGGCCGTCCTCCAGCCAGACCATGGGAAAACTTTGCATGCCCTGGTACAGCGGCAACGGCAAGGCGCAGCTGCCGATCATGCGGTTCTCGTCTTCCAGCACGAACCCGGCGATGCCGCGCTCGCGCTTTTTCAGGATGTCCACCGCCAGGCGGTTCTCGAAGTCGATGTTCGACGGCTGGCCGCTGGCGCGCTTGCCGAAACTGGAGCCGCGATGGTTGGCGTGGCCTTCCAGGTCCAGGCCGTTGGCCAACTGATGGAGCACCTCGGTCTTGCCGATGCCGGTCATGCCGCCGAGCAGGACAAAATCACACTCGGCCACCGCGCCCTCGAGGGTGTCGAGCAGGAAGGTACGCATGGCCTTGTAGCCGCCGCCGACCCGCGGGTAGTCGATACCGGCCTCGTCCTTGAGCCACTGCTGGACGATCTGCGAACGCAGGCCGCCGCGAAAGCAGTACAGGTAACCATCGGGATGGGCCCGGGCGAAGTCGGCCCAGGCCTGGATGCGTTCGGCCTTGATCGCCCCGGACACCAGTTGATGGCCGAGGACGATCGCCGCCTGCTGGCCCTGCTGCTTGTAGCAGGTACCGACCCGCTGCCGTTCGTGGTCGGTCATCAGCGGCAGGTTGACCACGCCGGGAAAGGCGCCCTTGGCGAACTCGATCGGCGCCCGGGTATCCATCATCGGCCGGTCGTTGAGGAAGATTTCGCGGTAGTCGGTGATATCGATGGGCATCAGATCACCTCGACCGCGTTGCTCTGTCGTTCCACCAGCTCACCGATCGGCGCCAGCTCCAGGCCCAGTTCGGCGGCCAGCGCGAGGAAGGCCGCATTGCCCTCGGGAGTGACAGCGATCAACAGCCCGCCGCTGGTCTGCGGGTCGCACAGCACCAGCTTGTGCAGGGCCTGGATACGCCCGAGCTTGTTGGCGTAGCTGTCGAAATTGCGTTGGGTGCCGCCTGGCACGCAGCCCTGGTCCAGGTAGTACTCGACCCCAGGCAGGCGCGGCACGCGGTCGTAGTGAATGCGCGCGGTCAGGTTGCTGCCGTCGGCCATTTCCACCAGGTGCCCGAGCAGGCCGAAACCGGTGACGTCGGTCATCGCGGTCACGCCGTCGAGCTTGCCGAAACGGCTGCCGGGCTTGTTCAGGGTGCACATCCAGTCACGGGCCAGGCCGACGTCGGCGCTGCGCAGCTTGCCCTTCTTCTCGGCCGTGGTCAGCACGCCGATGCCCAGGGGTTTGGTCAGGTACAGCAGGCAACCGGCGGTGGCGGTGTCGTTGCGCTTCATGTGGCGCTTTTCCACCAGGCCGGTGACGGCCAGGCCGAAGATCGGTTCCGGCGCGTCGATCGAATGGCCACCGGCCAGGGGAATGCCGGCCGCGTCGCACACCGCGCGGCCGCCACGAATCACCTCGCGGGCGACTTCCGGCGCCAGCACATTCACCGGCCAGCCGAGGATGGCGATGGCCATCAACGGATCGCCACCCATGGCGTAGATGTCGCTGATGGCATTGGTGGCGGCGATGCGGCCGAAGTCGAACGGGTCGTCGACGATCGGCATGAAAAAGTCGGTGGTCGAGACCACGCCGCGCTCTTCATCGATGGCGTACACCGCCGCGTCGTCGCGCGAAGCATTGCCGACCCAGAGTTTCGGGTCGAGGTTCTGCGCGCCGCTGCCGGCCAGAATCACCTCCAGGACCTGGGGAGAAATCTTGCAACCGCAACCCGCGCCGTGGCTGTACTGGGTCAGGCGAATCGGCTCGCTCATGGGGCACCTCTGAAAGTCATGGAGCGGCGATTCTAGCAGAGCCTTCAGCGCTGAGCCCTCGGCGCTAATAGAGAGCCCTGCGCGCTGAGCGTGTCCTGAGCCATCGACCACCGGCGCCGCCTGCCTGCCCTCCAATCGATCCGGCCCGCAAGCTAGCGGCAAAAAAAACCGCCCTTTCGGGCGGTTGCAAGAAACCTCGGTGGTGATCAGAAACCGAGGGTGAAGCTGAGGGTCATCGCATGGTCGCGGTTGTCGTGGGATAGCTGGCCCGAGTAACCGATGCCCAGTTTGCCCGTGGGGCTGATCTGGTAGTCCAGGCCGGCCTCGACCAGGGCGCTGTCCTTGGCGATCGGCACGCCCTGGGTGGTGAACGAGCCGCCCCCCTCGATAAAGGTCAGGTCGGCATCGGGCTTGGTATCGCCGTAGGCATGGCGCCAGCCCAGGGCGGCGCGCGGTGTGATCTGCGAACCGTTACCCAGGGTGATGCGCTTGCCGGCCCGCAGGCCCACCGTGGAGAAGGTGATGTCCTGGCTCGACTTGGCGCTCAGGCGTCCAGCGCCGCCTTTTTCCCGGCCGGTATCGCTGTCGTAGTTGACATAGGCCAGGCCGACGAAGGGCTCCAGCGCCACGCCCGCCGCTTCCAGGGCATAGCCGACCTCACCGAACACCTGGGTACTGCGCGCGTCGTAGTTGGCTTTCAGGCGATCGTTGTAGCTGCCGACGCTGACGTTGCGCTTGGTGCTGATCCGGTGCCAGCTATAGGCCGCTCCGAGGCGGACCGCCAGGGCGTCATGCTGGGAGTTGAGGTAGGCCGCCAGGTGGGTGCTGTTGATCGTGGCATCGGATTGGCGCCGCTGCGCATCGATATCGCTGTGGGTATAGCCGGCTGCCACGCCACCGCGCCACTGGTCGCCGAGCTGGCGGTCGGTGCCGAGCATGAAGCCGGACAGGTTGCGATCCAGGCCGGCGGTGTTGCTGTCGCCTTCCATGTCGCCCCAGGAACCGAGCACCCGCAGCCAGCCGACCATCTCGTCCTGGCCCTGGCAGCCTTCGCGGCTCAAACGGTTCTCCCCAGGCGCCAGGGTGCGCCGCAGCTCATCCTCCTCGGTACCGCAGCCGGGCTGGCGCATGCGGTCGTTGAGGGCATCGCGCACATGGCGCGAGTCCTCGAGCAGCGAGCTGGCGGTACTGGCGTGGATCTCGCCCGACAGGCTGTCGAACGCCGCGCGGGCCGAGGCACGATCCAGGTTGATGACCTGATCGTTGAGCACGTCAGCGCCCGAGCCTTCGGCGCCGGTGTAGCTCTCCAGGGCCCTGGCGACACCCCGCTGGTTGGGGGTGGCCGCCACTTCGGCGAAGGTGGTCTGGTTGCGACTGACCGCCAGGCCGACCTGGTTGGGGCCATACACCAGCGCGGTGTCGAGGAAGGCCAGGGACGGCAGGCGGGTGCTGCTGAAGGTCCCGTTGACCCCGCCACCGGCGGTGATCAGCGAGTAGGTGGTGTTGCCGGTGTAAGGCGCCAGCGAGCGCACTTGCAGACCGCCGCCGAGGGTAGCGGTCCCGCCCACGGCGAGCACGGTGCCGGTAGGCGACGTCACGGTCAGGTCCAGCACACCGTCCGCGGCGTTGCTGAGGTTGCCCGCCACGCTCAGGGTCCCGGCGGCGCCACCGGACTGGGTCAGGCCGTGGTTGTCCAGCGAACCGACGCTGCCGTTGCCACTCAGGGCGGCGCCATTGGCCACCGTGACCTGCCCGGCGAACACGCTCGGCGTACTGCGATCACCGACCTGCAACTCGCCCTGCTCCACCGCGACTGGGCCGCTGAACGGCTGGGCGCCGGAGAGCAGCAACAGGCTGCTGCCCTGCTTGACCAGGCTGCCGGTGCCACTGAGCACGCCATTGAAACGACCGTTTCTGTTCTGCACGAACAGCAGGCGCGCGTTGTTGAGGATGCGTCCTTGCAGGCTGCTGGTAGTACCGGCCAGGGTGCCGCCACTGACGGTGGTACCGCCGGTGTAGGTATTGGCACCGGTCAGCAGCAAGGTGCCGGCGTCGAGCTTGTTGATCCCGCCACTGCCCACCAGCGGCGCATCGATCTGCGCCGTCACATCGGCGTTGACCCGCACCGCGGCCAGGGTGCCATCGGCGGCATTGGTCGGGCTCAGGCTGCCGCCCTCCCCGGCGACCAGGCTGTAGCCGGCGTCGAGGAATTGCAGGCCGGTGAAGCCCTGGTTGCCGACCACGGTGACCGTGCCGCCCTGCCCGCCGAAGACCGCGAACTGATTGTTGGAACCCAGGCTCTGGGTGCCGTTCGGGTCGGTCCAGTTGGTGCCCGGGCCCCAGGTACCGCTGCCGCCGGTGATGCTGCCGTCGGCGGTGGTCTTGCCACCGTTCCAGAACTGCACTTCGCCCGGTGTGCCCTGCACCAGCAGGTTGACCTGGTTGGCCAGCGCGGTCTGCAGCGTCAGGCTCTCAGGCAGCACGCCCGTTGGCAGCGCGCCGTAGACCAGGCCGTTGTCGGTCAGGCTGCCGCCGTAGCGGAACAGCTGGTAGATACCGACGCCGAAGCCGCCGCCATTGGTGACATTGAGGGTGCCGTCGAGGGTCAGGTTGCCCGCCACATCGACCACCGTGGTCGAACTGCCGACTTGCCCCATGGTGAAGTCCAGCGTCGTCCCGGAGGCCAGGTTCAAGGCGCCCACCGACAACGGCGTGGCGGCGCCGCCGGCGCTCAGGGTGGCGCCACTGGCCAGTTGCAGCGTCCCGCCGATCTCCCCGCTGCCGCCAATGGCCGCGCCGGAGGCGACATTCACCGTGGCGCTGTTCAAGGTGCCGTCGACCCGCAGCGAGCCGGCTTGCACGCTGGTGGTGCCGGTGAAGCCGTTGCTGCCGGTCAGCAACAATTCGCCTGTGCCGCTTTTGGTCAGGGTACCGCTACCGCTGAGATTGCCGCTGTAGGTGCCGTCGCTGTTCTGGGCGAAGGTCAGCGCTGCGTTGTTGAGGATCGCGCCTTTGAGGCTGGAGGTATCGCCGGTGGTGCTGCCGCCATTGAGGGTGGTACCGCCGGTGTAGGTATTGGCACCAGTCAGCAGCAAGGCACCGCTGCCATTCTTGACCAGGCTGCCGCTGCCGTCGATGACGCCGCCGAGGGTGGTGTCCTGGGTGCCGGCCAGGGTCAGCTGGGCGCCCAGGTTGATGGCGTTGGCCAGTTGCAAGGCCGTGCTGCTGTCGAGCTGGGCGTTGCCGCCGACGCTCAAGGTACCGCTGCCGATGGCCGCATTGTTGCCCAGGGTCAGCTCGCCGCCGTTGAGCTGGGTGCCGCCCTGATAGCTGTTGCTGCCATTGAGGGTCAGGTTCGCCGCGCCGTTCTTGATCAGGCTGCCAGTGCCGCTGACCACGCCCGCCAGGGTCAGGTCGTTGGAGCCGGCCACCTTCAACCCGCCGCTCAGCACTACTGCGTTGCCCAGGCTGACCGCGCCGTTGCTGTCCAGGGTGGTGCCGTTGGCCGCGGTCAGCACGCCGCTGCCCAGGGCGCTGTTGCTGCCCACCACCAGGGTGCCGCCGTTGAGCGCGGTGCCGCCGGTGTAGCCATTGCTGCCATTGAGCACCAGGGTGCCGCTGTCGAGCTTGGCCAGGGTGCCGGCGCCGTTGATGGCCACACCGAGGGTGGCGGTGACGTTCGGGTCGACGCGGATCGCCGTATTGCCGGTGGCGCCGTTGACCGCGTTCAGCGTGCCGGATGTGCCATCGATCAGGCTGTAGCCGTCGGTGACGAACTGCATGCCGGTGATGCTTTGCGTGCCGTTGAGCGTGACGTTGCCGGCCGCGCCCTGGAACACCGCGAAGCTGTTGCCCCAGGCCTGATTGAGGGTGCCATCGACATTGGTCCAGTTACTGGTGCCGCTGGCCCAGGTGCCGCTACCGCCGTCGATGGCGCCGTTGCCGGTCAGCTGGCCGCCGTCCCAGAACTGCACGAGGGTGTTGGGCGCGGTCACCAGCAGGTTGACCTGGCTGCCCACCGCGGTCTGCACCTGCAGGTCGCCCGGCACCACGCTGCCCGGCACGCTGCCGGCCACCAGGCCGTTGTCGGTCAGGCTGCCGGTGTAGTTGATCAGGCGATACACGCCGCTGCCGAAGCCACCGATATCGCTGACGTTGAGCGTGCCGTCGAGGGTCAGGTTGCCGCCGACGTTGAGCAACGAAGTCCCGCCCCCCGCCACCGGCGTGCCCAGGCCGACATCCAGGTTGGCATTCGGCGCCAGCACCAGCGAGCCCAGCGTCAGGCTGTTGCCGCTGCCGAGGCTCAGATGGCCGCCGTCGGCCACCGTCACCGCGCCGCTCAGGCTGCCGGTGCCGGTCAGGGTGCCGCTGTTGTTGACCACCACATTGGCGCTGGCCAGGGAGCCGCTGACGTTCAGGGTGCCGGCATTGACGCTGGTGTCGCCGGTCAGGGCGTTGCTGCCGCCCAGGGTCAGGGTGCCGCTGCCGAGTTTGCTCAGCAGGCCGCTGCCGCTCAGGCTGCCGTCGAAGGTGCTGCTCAGGTTAGTGCCGCCGATGCTCAGGGTGCTGCCCGCGCCCACCTGCGCCGTGCCGCTGCCGGTCAGGCTGGCGAGGCTGGCCGAACCACCGAGGTTGAGCTGGGTGCCGCTGGCCAGGTTGACCCCGGCATTGTTGCCCAGCGCCGAACCGCCCAGGGTGCTCAGGCTGCCGGCTGCCACATTGAACTGGCCGCCAAAGGTGTTGCTGCCGCTGAGGGTCAGGTCGGCCGCGCCGTTCTTGGTCAGGGTGCCGCTGCCGGCCAGGGTGCCGGCCAGGGTCAGGTCGGCGCTGCCCGCCAGCGTCAGCCCGGCATTCAGGTTGAGATCGTTGCCCAGGATCAGTGGCGCGCTGTTGTCCAGGGTCGCGCTGCCCGCCACCGTCAAGGCCCCGCTGCCCAGGGCCGCCGCATTGCCCAGGGTCAGGCCGCCAGCGTTCAGGGTGGTGCCGCCCTGGTAGGTGTTGACGCCGTTGAGGGTCAGGTTGGCCGTGCCGTCCTTGACCAGTTCCCCGCTGCCACTGACCAGCCCGCCCAGGGTCAGGGCCTGGCTGCCGCCGAGGGTCAGGTCGGCGTTCAATGCCAGGTTGTTGCCCAGGGTCAGGCCGGTATTGCTGTCCAGGGTGGAGGCGCCGGCCACCGTCAGGTTGCCCAGGCCCAAGGCCGCGGCATTGCCCAGGGTCAGGGTCCCGGCATTGAGGGTGGTGCCGCCGAGGAAACCGTTGGCGCCGTTGAGGGTCAGGTTGGCGCTGCCGTCCTTGCTCAGGCTGCCGGCGCCGTTGATCGACCCGGCGAGGGTCAGGTCGGCGCTGCCGCCGATGCCCAGGTTGCCGGCCAGGTTCACCGCGTTACTCACGCTGACTGGGCTGCTGGCATCCAGGGTGGTGCCAGCAGCGGCGTTCAGCGCGCCACTGCCCAGCGCCGTGTTGGACGCCAGGATCAGGCCGCCGGCGTTCAACGCGGTCGGGCCCAGGTAGCTGTTGTTGCCGCCCAGGGTCAGGTCGGCGCTACCGCTCTTGATCAGGCCGCCAGTGCCGCCGATGGCGCCGTTCAGGGCCAGGTCATTGCTGCCGGCCACCGTCAGGTTGCCGTTGAGGGTGACCGCGTTGGCCAGGCTGACCGCGGCGTTGCTGTCCAGGGTCGTGCCGGCGGCAGCGGTCAACTGGCCGCTGCCCAGTGCCAAGTCGTTGCCGACCACCAGGGTCCCGCCATTCAACGAGGTGCCACCGCTGTAGGAGTTGGCGCCATTGAGCACCAGGGTGCCGGCGTCGAGCTTGGCCAGGGTGCCGCTGCCGTTGATATCCACGCTGATAGTCGCGGTAACGCCCGGGTCGACCCGCAGCGCGGTGTTGCCACCGGTGCCGTTGACCGCGGTCAGCGCGCCGGCCGCGCCCGCCACCAGGTTGTAGCCGCTGGTGGTGAATTGCAGGCCGGTGAAGGTCTGGGCACCATCGACGGTGACGGTGCCCGCAGTGCCCTGGAAGATCCCGAAATCGCCAGCCCAGGCCTGGTTGAGCAAGCCGTCGGCCGACGTCCAGTTGCTGCCGGCGCTGCTCCAGGTACCGCTGCCGCCATCGACGCTGCCGTTGGCGACGGTCTGGCTGCCGTCCCAGAAGCGGATATTGACGTTAGACGCGGCCACCAGCACGTTGACCTGGTTGCCCACCGAGGTCTGCACCTGCAGGTCGCCGAGGCTGAACCCGACCGGCACGCTGTTGATGTCCAGCCCGAGGTCGACCAGGCTGCCGGTGTAGTTGATCAAGCGGTACACGCCCACGCCGAAGCCACCGGCGTCGGTGACATTCAGCTTGCCGTCGAGGGTCAGGTTGCCGCCGACATCGAGCAGCGAGGTGGTGGACGGTGCGCCGAGGCTGGCGTCGAGGTTGGCGTTGCCACCGAGGACCAGCCCGCCCGTCGCAAGGGTGGTGCCCGAGCTCAAGGCCAGGTGACCGCCATCGGCGACGTTCAGCGTGCCCAGCAACGAGCCGCTGCCGGTCAGGGTCGCGCCGCTGGCGACGCCGACGTTGGCGCTGCCCAGGGAGCCGCTGACACTCAGGGTGCCGCCGTTGACCTGAGTATTGCCGGTGATGCCGTTGATCCCGGTGAGGTCAAGGGTGCCGCTGCCGACCTTGGTCAGGCCGCCGCTGCCGCTCAGGCTGCCGTCGAAGGTGCTGCTGGAACTGACGCCGCCGACGCTCAGGGTGGTGCCCGCGCCGATCAGCACCCCGCCGCTGCCGGTCAGGCTCGCCAGGCTGCTGTCGGCCCCCAGGTTGAGGCTGGCCCCGGCGCTGACGTTGGCTCCCGAGGTGTTGCCCAGGGCGCCACTGCTCAGGGTGCTGACGCTACCGGCGTTGATATCCAGGGCGCCGGTAAAGCTGTTGTTGCCCGACAGGGCGAGGTCGCCCAGGCCGTTCTTGATCAGGGCCCCACCGCCGCTGACCACGCCGCCCAGGGTCAGGTTGTTGTTGCCGGCGATGCTCAGGTCGGCGTTGAGCGCAATGTCGTTGCCCAGGGTCAAGGCCGCGCTGTTGTCCAGGGTGGCCGCGCCGCCCACGGTCAGGGCGCCGCTGCCCAATGCCGCGGCATTGCCCAGGGTCAGGGTGCCGGCATTCAGGCTGGTGCCACCGGCGAAGAGGTTGACGCCGTTGAGCGCAAGCTCGCCCGCGCCGTTCTTGATCAGCGCACCGGTGCCGCTGACCACGCCGTCCAGGGTCAGGCCGTTGCTGCCGCCGAGGGTCAGGTTGGCATTCAGCGCCACGCTGTTGTTCAAGGTCACCGAGGCATTGCTGTCCAGGGTCGCCGCGCCGCCGACGGTCAAGCCGCCGAGGCCCAGCGCCGCGTCGGCGCCGACCGTCAGGGTGCCGGCATTCAAGGTGGTGCCGCCGAGGAAACCATTGCTGCCATTGAGTACCAGGTTGGCGCTGCCGTCCTTGACCAGGCTGCCGGCGCCGTTGACTGCGCCGGACAGCGTCAGATCGGCGCTGCCACCAATATTCAAGGCACCGGCCAGGTTCACCTGGTTGCCCAGGGTGACGGCAGTATTGGCATCCAGCGTGGTGCCCGCCGCCGCGTTCAGCGCGCCAGCACCAAGGGCGCCGTTGGCCCCGACGATCAGCGTGCCGGCATTGAGCGCGGTGTTGCCCAGATAACCGTTGGCGCCATTGAGGGTCAGGTCGGCCGCGCCGTTCTTGATCAGCCCGCCGACGCCGTTGATCACCCCGCCCAGGGTCAGGTCCTGAGTGCCGCCGAGGGTCAGGTTGCCGCCCAGGTTCAGGTTATTGCCGAGGCTGACCGCAGCACTGGCATCGAGGGTGGTGCCGGCGGCGGCATTCAGCGCTCCGCTGCCCAGGGCGGTATTGGAACCGACGATCAGCGAACCGGCATTCAGCGCGGTAGTGCCCTGGTAGCTGTTGTTGCCGCTCAGGGTCAGGCTCGAGGTGCCGTTCTTGATCAGGCCGCTGGTACCGTCGATGACCCCGCCCAGCACCAGGGGGTTGCTGGCGTCCAGCGTCAGGTTGGCGTTGAGGTGCACAGCATTGTTCAGGGTCAGCGCGCCGCTGCCGCTCAAGGTACTGGCGCCGCCCACGGTCAGGGCACCGCTGCCCAGCGCCGTGCCGCTGCCCAGGATCAGCCCACCGGCATTGAGGGTGGTGCCGCCCTGGAAGGTGTTGGCGCCGTTGAGCGTGAGGTCGGCCGTACCGTTCTTGATCAGCCCGCTGGTGCCGCTGACCAGACCGTCCAGGGTCAGGGCATTGCTGCCGGCCAGGGTCAGGTCGGCATTGAGCGTGACGTCGTTGCTCAGGCTGATGCCGGCCGTATTGTCCAGGGTCGCCGCGCCGCCCACGGTCAGGGCGCCGCTGCCCAGCGCGCCGGCGTTGCCCAGGGTCAGGGTGCCGCCATTGAGGGTGGTGCCGGCGAGGAAGGTGTTGGCGCCGTTGAGGATCAGGCTGGCCGTGCCGTTCTTGGTCAGGCCGCCGCTGCCGCCGACCACGCCGTTCAGGGTCAGGTCAGCGCTGCCGCCGAGGTTCAGGTTGCCGGCCAGGTTCAGGCTGTTGCCCAGGGTCACCGCGGTATTGGCATCCAGGGTGGTGCCGGCGGCGGCGTTCAGGGCGCCGAGGCCCAGCGCGGTGTTCGAGCCGAGAATCAGCGAGCCGCTGTTGAGGGCGGTATCGCCCAGGTAGCCGTTGACACCGTTCAGGGTCAGGGCCGCGGCCCCGTCCTTGATCAACCCGCCGGCGCCGTTGATCACCCCGCCCAGGGTCAGGGTCTGGGTGCCGCCCAGGGTCAGGTTGCCGATGAGGTTGATGGCGTTGCCCAGGCTCAGCGCCGTGGTGGCATCCAGGGTGGTGCCCGCGCCGGCGTTGAGGGCGCCGCTGCCCAGGGCGGTGCCGGAGCCCACCAGCAGCTTGCCGCCATTGAGCGAGGTGCCGCCCGAGTAGGTGTTGGCGCTGCTCAGGGTCAGGTCCGCGCTACCGTTCTTGATCAACCCGCCGGTGCCGGACAGCCCCCCGCCCAGGGTCAGGGCATTGCTGCCGAGGGTGGTCAGGTTGGCGTTCAGGGTTACGGCGTTGGCCAGGTTCACCGCGGCGCTGCTGTCCAGGCTGGCGCTGCCACTCACGGTCAACCCGCCGCTGCCCAGGGCATTGTCGTTGCTCACGCTGAGGGTACCGGCGCTCAGGGTGGTGGTACCGGAATAACCGCTGTTGATGCCGTTGAGGGCCAGGCTGCCAGTGCCGCTCTTGGTGAGCCCGCCGCTGCCGCTGATCAGCCCCGCCAGGGTCAGGCTGCCGGCGCCGGTGGCGATCATGCTGTTGTTGAGGCTGACCAGGTTGTTCAGGGTGATGGTGCCGGGCGTCGACAGCGTGGCCGCGCCATCGATGCTCAGCGTGCCGCTGCCGAAGGCCAGGTTGTTGCCCAGTTGCACGGAGCCGGCGCTGATGCTGGTGTTGCCGCTGTAGGTGTTGGCCCCGTCGAGGCTCAACTGGCCAGCTCCGCTCTTGGTCAGGCCGCCAGTGCCGGAAATCACCCCGGCCAGGCTCAAGTCGTTGCCGCCCTGCACGGTCAGGCCGCCGGCGCCCAGGGTCACCAGGTTGCTCAGGGTCAGGCCGCCGGTACTGGCCTGCAGGATCCCGCCATTGCTGGTCAGCACCCCGCTGCCGAAGGTGCCGCTGTTATCGAACTGGGCGATGCCGCCGTTGAGGGTGGTGCTGCCGCTGACCAGTGCTCCCTGCAGGGTCCAGGTACCGCTGTTGAGCGTGAGGTTGTTGAAGTTGATGTAGTTGTCGCTCGACAGCGTGCCGCTGCCGCTGGTGCCGCCGCCCGGGCCGAGGGTGTTCTGCAGGATCAGGGTGTTGGTGCCGCCCGCGCCGCCATCGACCTTGCCGGTGGGGGCGAATGTCAGGTCGATCCCCGGCAGGCCACCGAGGCCGAGGCTGATGTTGATCCCATCGCCGACGCTGACGCTGGAACCGGTGACCGCGGTGAAGGTGTTGGTGCTGTTCACCCCCATCGACACCCCGCCCTGGATGGTGCCGGTGTTGAGGAAGGTGTTGCCGCCGCTGGAACTCTCGAAGGCGACCCGGCCTTGCAGCGTGCCGTTGTTGGTCATGTTCACCTGGGAACCGCCATACACCGCCACCACCGGCGTGTCCGCCAGGGTCACGCTGAGCAGCGACAGGCCGGTCGAGGTGATGGTGCCGTCGTTGACGATGGTGGTGGTGCCGCCGGCACCGTTGTTGATGTTCAGCGCGGCGCCGTCCAGGCTGCTCAGGTTCAGGCCGAGCAATTGCCCGGTACCGCGCATGATCCCGGTGACGGTGTTGGTGACGTTGACCACACCCGCCGCGCCGTTGCCAATAAAGGCCCCGCCGCTCAACACCGAGACCAGCCCCAGCAACGCCGGGTCGATGATCCCGGCGTTGTTCAGGGTGATGGTGCTACCGGTCAGGTTCAGCACCTTGCCGCCCAGGGTCGCGTTCATCTGCGCGCCGCTGTTGACGTTGACCGTCAGGCCGTCGGTGGCGCTGGAAAAGTCGTTGAGAAACAGCGGCAGGCCCGGCACCCCGGTACAGGTCACCACGCTGCCGACGGTGGAACAGGTGGCCATGGCCGAGGGGCTGACCAGGCTGAGCAACAACCCGGTAAGACCCAGGCGAACTGCCAAAGAGAGGGGGGAAAGATGATTGACGGCGTCCCTGACCTGAACTTTGTCCACGCTCAACTCCTTGCTAAGGGGCCAAGCCGTTCATCCATGAATGCGTGTACTGCTCGCTCAGCAACGTCCTGAATCGATACGCACTGACTTCGAATACCTGACCGTGGCGAAAATTGCTCCGTGCCAGAAACGTAGACGAGCTTCGCGGGGGCAGAGACGAAACCGCGGGATTAAATAGCATTAATACTATGGTAAGAATTGACCGATAAAACTTCGGAAAAACTTATCAAATCCTTATTTATCAATTAGTTAAAAAACAGCTTTTTTGTCAGATCAGATACGTTCCCTCACAAATGCCCCGCCTTCCGCTCCACCCTCCTTACCACCCAGCGATTTCAGAAGTATCGATTTAATTTTCCGGATATTTCCTAACAAGACAGTCAGTTTCTGCACCGATTCTTCATTTGTTTCAAACACCTGATCGAAGTTGGTACAGCATATGCAAACGTTTGCGCGAACCCGTTAAACCGATAATGAGTACAGGTTCGCTTCAACCCGGCCAGCCATGGCTTTCCTACCGCATGAACAGGGATTTTCAATGCATCGACCTCTTACACCTTCGGCCTCCTGTCGCACCCTGGCTGTTTCCCTGCTACTGACTGCCGTTACGGGAGTACTCAGTAGTGCTGCCCAGGCCCAGGAAAAAACCGTCGACGTCCAACAAAGCGCTGATGACTCGGCCCAGGGCGAAACCCTCAGCCCGGACGCCAATCCGCCCAAAAAAGGTGCATACCTGTCGGACTGGTACAACCAGGACCTGACCCTGATCGGCAGCAAGGACATCAGTTTCGGCCCGCAGCCGGCCGACGATATCTACCTGGAATACGAGTACTTCGGCCGCAAGGGGCCGTTCGAGCTGTACGGCTACATCGACATCCCGAAGATCTTCAACATCGGCAACAGCCATGACAAAGGCGTGTGGGACCACGGCTCGCCGGTGTTCATGGAACACGAGCCGCGGATCTCCATCGACTACCTGGCCGGACGCAGCCTGGCCATCGGCCCGTTCAAGGAGTGGTACGTAGCCTTCGACTGGATCTACGACCACGGCAGCAACAGCGCCAACCGCGCCAATACCCTGTACAGCGGCCTGGGCACCGACATCGACACCCATTCGCGGGTCAACCTGTCGGCCAACTTCTACGGGCGCTACCAGTGGGAAAACTATGGCGCCAGCAATGAATATTCGTGGGACGGCTACCGGGCCCAGCTCAAGTACATCGTGCCCATCGACAAGTTCAGCAATGGCGCCTCGCTGACCTATATAGGCTTCACCAACTTCGATTTCGGCTCGGACCTGCACAAGGACAACCCGGCCCGCACGGCCAACGCCACGGTGTCCACCAACGTGCTGCTGTATTCCTTCACCCACCTGCGGTTCACCCTGGTCGGCCGTTACTTCCACAACGGCGGCAACTGGCAGGATGGCAGCGAGCTGAATTTCGGCGATGGCGATTTCCGCGCCCGGTCCAATGGCTGGGGTTACTACGCCGGCATCGGTTACCAGTTTTAAGAACAGCGGCGAGCCTTGAGCGGCAAGCTGCAAGTCAAGAGCCATGGAGGTTTTATGAATGTGATGACCCGTCTTTCCCTGTCGGTTGGTCTGGCTGCCGGCACTCTGCTGTCCTGCGGCGCCTGGGCGAGCGAAACGGCTGCGGCACCGATCAAACCCAAGGTGATGCTGATCACCATGTTCGCCCCCGAGGCCCAGCACTGGATCGAGCGCCTGGAACTGAAACAGGAAGTGCGCGTCCCGGGGCTATCGGCGGAGTACCCGGCGATACGTTGCAATACCAAGGACGTCTGCCTGCTGGTCACCGGCATGGGCCAGACCAACGCCGCGGCCTCGACCCTGGCCCTGGCGCTGTCGCCGAAATTCGACCTGCGCAAAAGCTATTTCCTGGTCGCCGGGATCGCCGGCATCAGCCCCAAATACGGCACCATCGGCACCACCGCCTGGGCCCATTACCTGGTGGAATTCGGCACCCAGTGGGAACTGGATTCGCGGGACGCGCCCAAGGACTGGCCAACCGGCTACCTGGGTATCAACACCAAGGGCCCGAACGAGAAACCGCCGCTGGACTACAAGACCGAGGTCTTCGAACTCAACCCGAAACTGCAGGCCAAGGCCTTCGCCCTGTCGCGTCGGGTAAGCCTGAGCGAAAGCAAGGAATCGGCGGCCTGGCGCCTCAAGTACCCGGCGGCGCCGGCCAACCAGCCGCCGGTGGTGACCCAGTGCGACACCCTGGCGGGCAACACCTGGTTCTCCGGCACCCGCCTGAGCGAGCGGGCCGAGGTCTGGACCCGCCTGCTGACCGACAACAAGGGCGAGTACTGCACCACCCAGCAGGAAGACAACTCGACCTACGAAGCCCTGCTGCGCGCCAGCCGCGAAGGCCGGGTGGACGTGCAGCGGCTGGCGGTGGTCCGCGCCGGCTCCGACTTCGACCGCCCCGAGCCGGGCGGCAGCGAAGTCGACAACCTGCTCAAGTACGCCGACCAGGGCGGTTTTGTCCCGGCCCTGGAAAACCTCTATCGCACCGGTAATCCGCTGGTGCAGGACATCCTGAAGAACTGGTCGGCGTGGGAGAAAGGTGTGCCGGAGGCGTAAGCGCATAACGCCTGCGACTTTGGTTACGAGGTTGTCTGGGCTGACGCCGTCGCAAGCAAGGTCCAGACACGACACAGACCCCAACCTGTAGCCGCTGCCGCAGGCTGCGATAGGTCCGAAGGACCTCAACATAGGCTCCGAAGGACCTCGGCGAACTCAAGATCGCCGCGCCCCTTCGGGGCGATCGCAGCCTTCGGCAGCGGCTACACAAAGCCGGGCCAGCCTGCCGATTCAGGCGGGTTGGCCACCCTTACGGCAACAGGATCACCTTCTCGCCGCTGCCCCGATTGACCTCGTGGTAGCGCTCGACGCCCTGCTCCAGCGGCGATTCGAACAGCCCCTGCGGCAATGGCAACAGCCCTTCATCGAAGAACCGGCCGAACTGCTCGAGCATGGCCGCGCAGGCCTGCACGCCGTACAGCAGCGAGTTGATCCCGACCACCGAGCCGCCCTTGCGGTACAGGCCCAGGGCCGGCAACTGCACATGGCCGTCCACCGGCGCGGCGATGATGGCGATGCGGCCGAACGGCGCCAGGGCCGCGACCGAGGCCGGCAGCCAGAAGCCGGTGGTGTCGAAGATCACCTCGGCGCCGCCGGCGAACACGGCGTTGACCTGGGCCCCGAGGTTTTCCGGCTGGTCCAGCTGCACGGTCTCGAACCCTTGCGCCTGCAACGCCTTGACCTGCTCCGGGCGCCGTGCGGCGGCCAGCAGCCGGGCTCCGCGAATCTTCGCCAGGGCCAGGGCGGCGCTGCCCACCGCCCCGCCGCCAATCACCAGCAAGGTGGTGCCGGCGCCCACTCCGCTGCGCTCCAGGGCATCCCAGGCGGTGGTGTAAGGCACGCCCAGGCTGGCGGCCTGGGCAAAGCTCAGGTGCGCCGGCTTGTGCGCCACGCCCTTGGCCGACAGCGCCACGTACTGGGCATGGGAGCCGTCCGCGTAGAACCCCAGCTCTTTGCCGGTGCCCCAGACCTCCTGCCCCACCAGCTCCCGGGGCCCGTCCACCACCACCCCGGCGAAATCCCGCCCGGGAATGCGCGGCACGGTGGTGTAGGGAAAACGCCCGAGCACGTTCTTCACATCGCTGGGGTTGAGGCCGGCGGCCTTGATCTGCACCAGTACCTGATCGGCGGCCGGCACCGGGGTCGGCACCTCGACGTAGTGCAGCGACGACAGATCGCCGGTCTTGGAAAATTGCAGGGCGTGCATAAGCGCCTCCATGAACAGGAATAAATAAAAGGATCGAAAAGCCTCAGGACAACCAGTTGCTCACCAGTTGCCGGCCCATGGGCCACAGCTGTTCGCCGGCGAGCATGCCGAGCAGCCCGACCAGGGCGATGGCCGGCGGCGCCGGCGAGCGAAAGTTCAGGGCGCCATAAAGCAGGCCGACGCCGAGGCCAATAGCGAGAGAGATGAGGTAATGCATG
Organism: Pseudomonas sp. RW409; assembly: GCF_003184125.1. Lineage (NCBI taxonomy): Bacteria > Pseudomonadati > Pseudomonadota > Gammaproteobacteria > Pseudomonadales > Pseudomonadaceae > Pseudomonas > Pseudomonas sp. RW409. Next base: position 823,796 of record NZ_QHHP01000004.1, read on the forward strand.
ACGAACTCCGGGCAGTGCGCCGCGCCTGGGCGGCGGCGATTGGGCATGCCGGGAGTGTAGGGAGCGAAAACCTGCGCAACCGGCCAAGCACTTCAGGATTTCGGCCAATCTGTGGGTATGAACGTGTAAGAGCGAGGCTTGGCTGCGATGGCCCCGACGCGGAATGTCTGGCGGACCGCGTTACCGTTCATCGCGAGCAAGCTTCGCTCCTACGGGATTGCAGCGCCCACACAATGGATGCCTGTGCGCAAAGCCCCGTAGCCGCTGCCAAGCCGCGCGAGGCTGCGGAGGCTTGCCCGCAATAGCCCCGGCGCGGAATGTCTGGCGGACCGCGTTATCGTTCATCGCGAGCAAGCTTTGCTCCTACGGGTATTGCGGCGCCCACACAATGGATACTTGTGCGCAAAGCCCCGTAGCCGCTGCCAAGCTCCGCGAGGCTGCGGAGGCTTGCCCGCAATAGCCCCGGCGCGGAATGTCTGGCGGACCGCGTTACCGTTCATCGCGAGCAAGCTTCGCTCCTACGGGTATTGCGGCGCCCACACAATGAGTGCCTGTGCGCAAAGCCCCGTAGCCGCTGCCAAGCCGCGCGAGGCTGCGGAGGCTTGCCCGCAATAGCCCCGACGCGGAATGTCTGGCGGACCGCGTTACCGTTCATCGCGAGCAAGCTTCGCTCCTACGGGTATTGCGGCGCCCACACAATGAGTGCCTGTGCGCAAAACCCCGTAGCCGCTGCCGAGCCGCGCGAGGCTGCGATCGACTGCGCAGCAGGCGCAAAGCCTGAGAATGCAGTGGGCCTGGATAAACGCGGTGGCCCGGTCGCAGCCTCGCGCGAGCTCGGCAGCGGCTACAGGGATGACAGGCACTCAGGCGCGGGCTTCTCCGGCCGCGTATTGCGACGGGGCCAGCCCCAGCTCGCGGCGGAACATGTCGCTGAAGCTGCCGGGGGAATACCCCAGTTCGCGGGCGATGGTGCTGACCGGCACGCCCTGGATCAGCTCGGCCGCGGCCGTGGCCAGTTGCACCTGGCGGCGCCACTCGGCGAAGCCCATGCCCAGGCCGTCCTTGAACAGCCGCGCCAGGGTGCGCACGCTGGCGCCCGCCGCCTCGGCGTGGCGCTCGAAGGGAATGTCCAGGGAAGGCGCGGCCATCACCGCCTGGCAGAGATTGATCAGGCGCCGGTCGGAACTGTCCGGCAGTACGATCTTCAACTGCGAGCGCCGGGCGCGCTTGAGTTCCAGCAGGGCCAGGTTCACCAGCGCATCGTAGTACTCCGGCTGCGGCGCTCCCTCATGCTCCACCAGACGCACGATCAGCTCGCGCAGCAGGTTGTCCACCTGCAGCACCTGCACCTGGCTGTCGAGGGTCGCCGCCAGGCTCGGGCGCAGATAGATGTTGCGCATCTGCAGGTCGGTGACCACGCGGATCCCATGGGGCACGCCCGGCGGCAGCCACACCGCCCGTTGCGGCGGCACCACCAGCGCCTCGTTCGGCGTCTCGACCCACATCACCCCGCTCATGGCATACAGCAGCTGCCCCCAGGCATGTTCGTGGGGCTCGATGAACAGGCCACGCGGATAGGTGCGCGCCAGGGGTTGTACCGGCACATCGGTGTCGCTGAGGTCGGGAGGTGCGGCAAGGGCCATGGCCGGGCATCGTCGTCAAGCAGGGGGGCCCATGGTAACCCCGCCGATCCGCCTGGAAAACCGCGAAAAAGCATCCGGACGGACACCACAGGGCCAGGCAATAACCCGTTCGGATGCCTGCCCGACCGCTGATACCCTTGCTCGACAATCCGAGTGAATTTTTCCCTGCCCGCGCGGGTCACTAAACCATCACAGGGAGGATTGATAGCTTTATGAACAACGCAAAACTTTTCGTCATCGAATACACCCTGCACGGCGCCCCCAAGTCCTTCATCATCCGCTCGGAGAAGATGGACAACGCCGAGGCGTGGCATTGGGCAAGCTGCGACGCCGGTGTCGGCCGCATCGGTCGCTTCGGCCTGGAACGGGTGAAAAAGACCAGCAAACCCCTGGCGGAAAAATTCGGTATCGAGAACGTCACCTGGCGACCGTCGACCTGATCCAACCGAGGCCTTGGGCGTAGGGCGTGATACGCCACGGCGTTGGATGATCGAGCCATGCCGAACGCGGCCACCTGCAACTGGATCGACGCTCGCAAACAGGACGCTCGCAACTGGAAAGTGGAGCCCTGAGCGGCTCCACTGCTTTTCCACCCGACAACTTCAACCCGTCAGTGGTGCGCACCCTTGGCGCAATCGCAGCCTTCGGTAGAGGTGCAGGGTTCGCCGTTGGCGTGGTGGCTGGCGCAGGCCTGGCAACAGTAGTGCTTGCCGTGACGGACGATGGCATGGGCGCCGACCTTGCAGGTGCAGCCCGGGCAGGCACAAGTCTCGTTGGACATGGGGTGACTCCTTTGTGGTGGTCGTCGACGACGCGAATGTTGCCGCGTCTCTAGCAGTGTAGTGGCTGCCCGTCGCCGCCATTGGCCCCTGGTCGCGGCGGATTCAGTTCCAGCCTTCCAGGCGCAAGGTTGCCCGCACCAGGCGCTGCTCCTCGTTTTCGATCTCCCGCAGGTTGTCGCAGAGGCCCTGGATATGCGCGATGGCGGCCTTGCGCGCCTGTTCCGGCAGGCGCCCGGTGACAGCGTTGTAGAGCCGCGCGTGCTGGCGGTCGATCTGGCGTTTCTGCGCCTGGCGGTGGTAGAGGTTGTTGACCGAAGCAAACACCGAGTTGAGCAGCAGGTCGGTCAGCGAGCGCAGGGTCTGCACCAGCACCGGGTTGTGCGAGGCCTCGCAGATCGCCAGGTGGAAGGCGTGGTCCAGCCGCGCATGGGCCGAGGCATCAAGGGTCTGGTCGTGGGCGTCCAGCAGCGCCTGATAGGCACGGCCGATCAGCACGAAATCGGCATCGGTGCCGCGCAACGCCGCCAGCCGCGCCGACTCGCCTTCCAGCAGGCTGCGCACTTCGAACAGGTCGTAGAGGGTGCGCGGCTGGGAGCTGAACAGATGCATCAGCGCCGAAGTCGCACCCTGCCCCGACAACTGGGCGACAAACGAGCCCTTACCCTGTTCGGTTTCGATGATGCCCCGCGCCCGCAGCAGTTTCAGGCCCTCGCGCAACGCCGTGCGCGACACCCCGAGCTTTTCCGTAAGGCGCCGCTCCGAGGGCAGCAGCTGGCCGGTCTTCAGTACGCCGTCGACGATCAGGCGTTCGATGCGTTCACAGACCACATCCGCCACCTGGTGCCGGGTCGAATCCTTGCTGTGCATGCGCCCTCCACTGGTATGACCAGCTGTGAAGAAAAAACCCGATCAAACGGATCATCAGGCTAGTCCACTGAAATACTTAAGTTTTTATAAAAAACCCGGCATCGCTGGCGAAACAAACTGGTTCGACCAGTCCCCGGCCCCGTGGACAGTAAGGCCAGCCGGGCCAATGATGCAACTGAGCGGCCTGTCCGCCGAGCGCTCATAAAAACAACTCAGGGTCGTTAGCCACCCATGAATATCCTCTACGACGAACGCGTCGACGGCGCGCTGCCCACAGTCGATAAAACGGCACTGCTCCAGGTACTGCGTCAACGCCTGCCCGACCTGGACCTCCTGCACCAGAGCGAAGACCTCAAACCCTACGAATGCGACGGCCTTTCGGCCTACCGCACCACACCGATGCTCGTAGCCCTGCCACGGCATATCGAGCAGGTGCAGGAACTGCTGCGGATCTGCCATGAACGCCGCGTGCCGGTGGTCGCCCGGGGTGCCGGCACCGGCCTGTCCGGCGGCGCCCTGCCCCTGGAACAAGGCGTGCTGCTGGTAATGGCGCGCTTCAACCAGATCCTGCATATCGACCCCGCCGCCCGCACCGCGCGGGTCCAGCCCGGAGTGCGCAACCTGGCGATCTCCCAGGCCGCCGCGCCGTTCGGCCTGTATTACGCCCCCGATCCGTCTTCGCAGATCGCCTGTTCCATCGGCGGCAATGTCGCGGAAAACGCCGGCGGCGTGCACTGCCTGAAATACGGCCTGACCGTGCACAACCTGCTCAAGGTGGAGATCCTCAGCGTCGAAGGCGAACGCCTGACCCTGGGCAGCGACGCCCTGGATGCGCCCGGTTTCGACCTGCTGGCGCTGTTCACCGGCTCCGAAGGCCTGCTCGGGATCATCACCGAAGTCACGGTCAAGCTGCTGCCCAAGCCGCAGCTGGCCAAGGTGCTGCTGGCGGCCTTCGACTCGGTGGAAAAAGCCGGCCGCGCGGTGGCCGATATCATCGCCGCCGGCATCATCCCCGGCGGCCTGGAGATGATGGACAACCTGGCGATCCGCGCCGCCGAAGACTTCATCCACGCCGGCTACCCGGTGGACGCCGAGGCCATCCTGCTGTGCGAGCTGGACGGTGTCGAAGCCGATGTCCACGACGACTGCGACCGGGTCCGCGCGGTGCTCGAACGGGCCGGCGCCACCGAGGTCCGCCAGGCCCGGGACGAAGCCGAGCGGGTGCGTTTCTGGGCCGGGCGCAAGAACGCTTTCCCGGCGGTGGGCCGGCTGTCGCCGGACTACTACTGCATGGACGGCACCATCCCGCGCCGCGCACTGCCGGGGGTGCTCAAGGCCATCGCCGCGCTGGCCGCCGAATACCAGCTGCGGGTGGCCAACGTGTTCCATGCCGGCGACGGCAACATGCACCCGCTGATCCTGTTCGACGCCAACCAGCCCGGCGAACTGGACCGCGCCGAAGCCCTGGGCGGCAAGATCCTCGAACTGTGCGTCGCGGTCGGCGGCAGCATCACCGGCGAACACGGGGTCGGCCGGGAGAAAATCAACCAGATGTGCGCCCAGTTCAACAGCGACGAGCTGACCCTGTTCCACGCGGTCAAGGCGGCCTTCGACCCCGGCGGCCTGCTCAACCCCGGCAAGAACATCCCGACCCTGCACCGCTGCGCCGAATTCGGCGCCATGCACGTGCACGCCGGGCAACTGCCCTTCCCCGAGCTGGAGCGTTTCTGATGACGGCACACGCGGATAACGATGCCAGCGGCGCACTGCTGGAACAGGTCGAGCAGGCGCTGGCCGACGGCACGCCGCTGCTGATCCAGGGCGGCAACAGCAAGGCCTTTCTCGGCCGCATGACCGCCGGCGAGGTGCTCGACACCCGCGCCCATCGCGGCATCGTCAGCTACGACCCCACCGAGCTGGTGGTGACGGTCCGCGCCGGCACGCCATTGCAGGAACTGCTGACAACGCTGGATGCCGCCGGGCAGATGCTGGCCTGCGAGCCGCCGGCCTTCGGCGACGGCGCCACCGTTGGCGGCATGGTCGCCGCCGGGCTGTCCGGCCCACGGCGGCCCTGGGCCGGTTCGGTGCGCGACTTCGTCCTCGGCAGCCGGGTGATCACCGGCACCGGCAAGCACCTGCGTTTTGGCGGCGAGGTGATGAAAAACGTCGCCGGCTACGACCTCTCGCGCTTGCTGGTGGGCAGCTACGGGTGCCTCGGGGTGCTTACCGAGGTGTCGCTCAAGGTCCTGCCCAAACCCCGCCAGTGCCTCAGCCTGAGCCTGGAAATGGACAGCGCCAAGGCCCTGGCCCGGCTCGCCGACTGGGGCCAGCAACCGCTGCCCATCAGCGCCGCCAGCCATGACGGCCAGCGCCTGCATCTGCGCCTGGAGGGCGGCGAAGGTTCGGTGGCCGCGGCCCGCGATCGCCTGGGTGGCGAGCCCTTGGCCGCCGATTACTGGGCCGACCTCAACGAGCAACGCCTGGTGTTCTTCGACGAAGGCCTGCCGCTGTGGCGCCTGTCGCTGCCCAATAACACCGGCGTCCTGGAGCTGCCCGGCCAGCAGTTAATAGATTGGGCCGGCGCCCAGCGCTGGCTGAAATCCGCGGCGCCCGCGGAGCGCATCCGCAGCCTGGTGGAGCGCGTCGGCGGCCACGCCACCTGCTACAGCCACGGCCTGCTGGACAGTCCGTTCCAGCCATTGCTGGCGGTGCTGCTGCGCTACCACCGCCAGCTCAAGGCGCAACTGGACCCGCAAGGGATCTTCAACCCCGGCCGGCTCTACGCCGAGCTCTGAACGGAGACCCGCAGCATGCAAACCACCTTGAGCGAACAGGCGCGCCAGCTGCCCCGCGCCGCGGAAGCCGAAAGCATCCTGCGCACCTGTGTGCATTGCGGTTTCTGCAACGCCACCTGCCCCACCTACCAGCTGCTGGGCGACGAACTGGACGGGCCGCGGGGGCGCATCTACCTGATCAAGCAGGTGCTGGAAGGCCACGAGGCCACGGCCAAGACCCAGCTGCACCTGGACCGCTGCCTGTCATGCCGCAACTGCGAAACCACCTGCCCGTCCGGGGTGGATTACCACAACCTGCTGGACATCGGCCGCGCCGTGGTCGATGCCGCCGTCCCCCGGCCCCTCGGCCAGCGCCTGCTGCGCCAGGGCCTGCGCGCCCTGGCGCCGAACCCGGCGCTGTTCAAGGCACTGATCGGCACCGGCGCCACCTTGCGCCCGTGGCTGCCCGAGGCCGTGCAAGGCAAGCTGCCGCGCCAGGTACAGCCGGCCAAGGCGCGGCCGACCACCGCCCACGCGCGGCGGGTCTTGCTGCTGGAAGGTTGCGTGCAGGCGAGCCTGTCGCCCAACACCAACGCGGCGACGGCGCGGGTCCTCGACCGCCTGGGCATCGCCGTGGAGCCGGTGGCCGAGGCCGGCTGCTGTGGCGCCGTGGATTATCACCTGGACGCCCAGGACGCCGGCCTGGAACGGGCCCGGCGCAATATCGACGCCTGGTGGCCGCACCTGGAAAATGGCGCCGAAGCCCTGGTGCAGACCGCCAGTGGCTGCGGCGCCTTTATCAAGGATTACGGCCACCTGCTGGCCCACGACCTGCGGTATGCCGCCCGCGCCGAGCGGGTCAGCGCCCTGGCCCGGGACCTGGTGGAAGTGCTGCGCGACGAGCCGTTGGAACAGTTGCACGTCCACAGCGACCAGCGCCTGGCCTTCCACTGTCCGTGCAGCCTGCAGCACGCGCAGAAACTCGGCGGCGCGGTGGAGGCGGTGCTCAAGCGCCTGGGTTTCGAACTCACCGAGGTGCCCGACAGCCACCTGTGCTGCGGCTCGGCGGGCACCTACTCGCTGACCCAGCCCGAGCTGGCGCGACAACTGCGCGACAACAAGCTCAATGCCCTGGAAAGCGGCCGCCCCGAGCTCATAGTCACCGCCAATATCGGCTGCCAGACCCACCTCGACGGCGCCGGACGCACCCCGGTGCGGCACTGGATCGAGCTGGTCGAGGCCGCCCTGCCGCCCCTGGATTCTTCCCCTCAACCCAATACCCCTTGAAAGGAGCACGCCATGCACAGCAAAGCCATCCTGGGTCATCGCGAAGTCCAGCGCATTCTTATCGCCGCGCGGGACGAGGCCGAGCGCAACCAGTGGCCGGTGAGCATCGCCATCGTCGACGACGGCGGCCACCCGCTGGCCCTCGAACGCCTGGACGGCGCCTCGCCGATCAGCGCCTATATCGCCGTGGAAAAGGCCCGCACCGCCGCCCTCGGCCGACGCGAGTCCAAGGGTTATGAAGAGATGGTCAACGGCGGACGCACCGCGTTTCTCTCGGCGCCGCTGCTGACCTCGCTGGAAGGTGGCGTGCCCGTGGTGTTCGACGGCCAGGTGATCGGCGCCGTCGGTGTGTCCGGGGTCAAGTCCGGGGAGGATGCCCAGGTGGCGCTGTTCGCCGCCCAGGCGTTGGATTGAGCTGCGAAGGCTGATCCATCAAGAGGGGTTGCAAGAAAAATATCAGGCAGACAATTACCGCCAGCCTTTCAGATTCCCCCGATTTTTTTTGCCTGAAAGGCGTTGCTACGTTCCCAAGGAAAACCTCATGTACAGGACGTTGCAACATGGCTTTCGTAGCACGACAAGGCGACCCCACCACTACTGGAGGTGTGGTCATATCGGGATCCGATACATCATTCATCGAGGGCCAAAGAGTCGCCCGTGTCACTGATACCGTCTGGTGCCCCATGTGCCAGACGGTCGGTTTCATCATCGAAGGACATGACACCTGGCTGGATACCCGACAACCCACGGCGGTCGACGGCAGCCTGGTGCAATGCGGCTGTCCCACAGGGACCCACCGCCTTGTCGCCACTCAGAAATCGACTCTCTCGGAAGACCAGCCGCCCATCCCCATCCACCCCGAATGGCTGCCACTGGGAGTCGCGAACTCGCAGCGCTGGGCCGAGGCGATACAGGAGGGATGGCCACAGAATGAGTTCGCGGACTCTGTACCCGGCGAGCAGGCCCGCGGGATGCGTTTCAAGGGTGCAGAAATCGTCCCGGAACTGCGCCCCATGCTCACCGACCACCAAAGCGTGGAGCCGGGCTTTCATATCGTCCAGTCGCCGATAAGCCGTGCCGCCCTTGAAACGCTTCTTTTCGGCCAACCCGATCCGGCGGTCCTGGAGAAATTTCGCCAGCTCAATTCCCAGCTACCGGAGCGGCTAAGACCAGGACACCTCGTAGTGTTGAGCCATCCCGACAATAACCTGTGTACCCGGGAAGAGTCGTTGTTGATGGAGGCTGCCGAAAAGGTCAGCATCGAACTGGAATCTCTTACGGATGAAGAGACGACATTCATGCTTCAGTACAGGTCTCAGGTGGCCTCGATCCTTGCATACAGCGGAACAGCTACTGGCGTGGGAACAGCGGCGATTGGTAGCCATGTCAACGAATTGAAAGGCACCTTGCAGGATATCGAGAGGCTCCACCAGACGTTCTTCCAACGAGATGGGCACCTGCGTAGCGCCGAGTTCTTTAGCGAGAGACGAAAGCTGTTTACACGCCTGGATAGCCAGTTGATCGGTATCACCAAAATGAGCGTTGCCTTTCCCGAGCATCCAAAGCTCAAAAGCGCCCTGGGAATTTCCAGCAGCCGCCTGGTCCACCGTTGGACCCAAGCGGGCGCAGCGGGCCAGATACCGGGTTACGCCACACACATGGAGGGCATTTCAAGGGCTTCCAGAGTGCTTAAATATGGCGGCTGGCTCGGTATGGCGCTCAGTGGAGAGGCGTCATACATGAAGGTTCAGGATGTTTGTACAGCAAGCAACAAAGACGCCTGCGAGAAGGTGAAACTCACCGAGGCCGGAAGCCTGACCGGTGGGATAGCTGGCGGAGTCATCACAGGCCCGCTACTGGGGACAGGCGTCGCAGGGGGTATTTGCGTAGCGATCGGGGTTCCGACCATGGGTGTCGGGGCTGTGACGTGCGGTCTGGTGGTAGCTGGTGGGATTGCTTACGGGCTTGGAACAGGTGGAGAGTCGGCCGGGGCGTTTTTGGGGGAGCTTATCTATGAAGCAGGGAAGTGAATGATCATTACCACCGCACACATCGTGCTGGGTGCCTGTATCGGGACCACCTTTCTAGGCATGTTCGGCTTGGGTGGGTATTACCTGTACCTGGGTTGTCGGCACATGGGTATCTTGCTGAGCAGCTCCAGGCACTGCTTATTGGTCAACAGGTACAAGTTCCATCTCCAGAGTGGACCCTGGGGAAAAATGGCGCTGGCGGGCGTGGTGGGGAGCGGCTTGTTGCTCGCCCCCTATCTCACCCGACACGGTTTGATGGACAAGGAAGATGTCGCCAACTTTCCTGAGCCGCTTAAAAGCAGATTGATTGTATCGCAGTGCGTTGGCTGGTTTCTGGTGCTGACTCTCTTGCTGGAAGTCGTCGCAGTCAAAGCGACCCACTATCAATCCTGACAAAAGGCCTCTGCTGAAAGCCGTTCAAGGGCCCTTCTCATGATCTAGCCTGTCCCAGTCATCGCCACATGCAGTTGCGTGCTTACACCACCAACTGCGCAATCAGCCAGGCATTGGCCCCGCTGATGATCGCGAACAGGCTCCAGGCGAGGATGCGGGTCGGCCAGCGGTTGACGAACACGCCCATCAACTGAGGGTCGCTGGTCATGCGGATCAACGGGTAGAGGGCGAATGGCAGTTGCAGGCTGAGCACCACCTGGCTCAGCACCAGCAGCTGGCCGACCGCGCCGTCGCCCATCAGCCACACGCCGACGAAGGCCGGCACCAGCGCCAGGCCACGGGTGATCAGGCGCCGTTGCCAGCACGGCAGGCGCAGGTTGAGGTAGCCCTCCATGATCACCTGGCCGGCGATGGTGCCGGTGAAGGTCGAGCTCTGCCCCGACGCCAGCAAGGCCACGCCGAACAGCACGCTGGCCAGCGCCCCGCCCACCAGCGGATCGAGCAGGTGATAGGCGTCCTGCAGCTCCACCACCTCGGTGTGCCCGGTACCGTGGAAGGCCGCGGCGGCGAGGATCAGGATCGCCGCGTTGACCAGCAGCGCCAAGGCCAGGGAGCCGATGGTGTCGATGCGCGCCAGCTTGATCGCATCCCGCCGGCTGGCCTCGTCCTGGCCCACCAGGCGGGTCTGCACGATGGAGGTGTGCAGGTACAGGTTATGCGGCATCACGGTGGCGCCGAGGATGCCGATCGCCAGGTACAGCGGCGCCGCCTCGCCGATCGCCGCCAGCGATGGCGTGAAGCCTCGCGCCACGTCCGGCCAGTAGGGTTTGATCAACAGCAGCTCGACGAAAAAGCACAGGCCGATGGTGCCCACCAGCACTAGCATGATCGCCTCCAGCCGGCGGAAGCCGCGGTTCTGCAAGGCGAGAATCAACAGGGTGTCGAAGGCGGTGATGACTATCCCGGTGGTCAGCGAAACCCCGAGCAACAGGTGGAACGCCAGGGCGCAGCCCAGGACCTCGGCAAGGTCGGTGGCGATGATCGACACCTCCGCCAGCAGCCACTGGGTACGCGCCGTGCGGGTGCTGTAGCGCTGCCGGCAAAGCTGCGCCAGGTCGCGCCCGGTGGCGATGCCCAGGCGCGAGCACAGGCACTGCACGGCCATGCCCGCAAGACTCGCCAGCAGCACCACGAACAGCAGGTTGTAGCCATAACGCGAGCCGGCCTCGATGGCGGTGGCCCAGTTGCCGGGGTCCATGTAGCCGATGGAAATCAGCAGACCGGGGCCGGCGAAGCGCAGGATGCGTTTGAACAGCGGCGCGGTGGGATCGACGACGATGGTGCCGGCGACTTCCGGCGGGCAGAAGGGTGCGGTACCGACTTTGGGGAGAGTGAATTTCACGCGGGCATCCGGAAGGCTGGAACGGTGGCCCAGCTTAGACGTTTCAGCGGACCGGCCCAAGCCTTGATAGCGCCCTGCCCCGGCCTTTTGCCGCCTTGCTTCTGTAGGAGCGAAGCTTGCTCGCGATAGCGGCCTATCAATCACCACAACAGCTGAGCCGCCCCCTTTTCCCCAACCATCCCACACCGCCCAACCACTCCTACAGCACCCGCATTTTCAGGCATGATGCGGGGCAGCCATCCGCGGAGCCGCGCCATGAACACTCCAGCCCAACCCACTGTCGCCCTGGCGATGCGTTCGTATTCCGGGCAGGTCGAGCTGCACGATCACGATTTTCCGCAGATCGTGCTGCCGCAGTCGGGGGCAATGGAGATCGAGGTGGACGGCCGCGGCGGCAAGGTCGATGCCAGCCAGGGCGTGCTGATTGCCCCGGGCGCCCGGCATAGCTTCCTGGCCGAGCGCCGTAACACCTTTCTGGTGCTCGACCTGGATAGCCCCGGCAGCGAACCATCCCTGGCCGATAGCCGCTTCTTCGCCATCGACCCGCAGATCCGCCACCTGCTCGGCTATGCCAGCCACAGCGGCGCCTTGCTCAGTTCCTCCAGCCAGGTCGCCAGCGCCTGGAGCGCCCTGCTGCTGGCCTGCCTGGCCCGCCCGACGCCAAGCGCGCCGCAACGCCAGGCACTGGCGCGGGCCCTGGCCTATATCGAACAGCACCTGGGCAGCCCGCTGAGCGCCCGCGCCATCGCCCAGGCCGCGGGGGTCAGCGAGCGCAGCCTGTACCTGCTGTTCGAGCGGGACATGCACAGCACGCCTTTCGCCTACATTTCGACCCTGCGCCTGGACCGCGCCATCGACCTGCTCGGCCGTACCCTGCTGCCCATCAGCGAGATCGCCCAGCGGGTCGGCTACGCCGATCAGAGCGCCCTGACCCACGCCTTGAAAAAGGCCCGCAACCAGACCCCGGCCGCCCTGCGCAAGGCCGCTCGCGACACCCAGGCGCAGGCTGCGACAAGAGTTCGGCAGGCCTGATCAATACCGCCGTCGCGGCGGCTTCTATGCTGGCCACACCGCCCTTGCCTCGGTGTGCCTATGACCGCCATCCACTCAACCCGCCTCGCCCCCTCCCGCAGCGGCGCCGCCACCGCCATCGGCGTGATCGCGGTGTTTCTCTGGTCATGCCTGGCGCTGCTGACCACCCTCACCGCCGGCATTCCCCCCTTCCAGTTGCTGGCCCTGAGCTTCGCCGTGGCCTGCGGCGCCAGCCTGGTATTGCTCGGCTTGCGGGGGCGCGCCGGTTTTCGTGGCTGGCGCCAGCCCTGGCCGGTCTGGGCCCTGGGGTTCGGCGGGATCTTTGCCTACCACGCGCTGTATTTCTTCGCCCTGAAAGCCGCGCCGGCCGCCGAGGCCAGCCTGATCGCCTACCTCTGGCCGTTGCTGATCGTCCTGCTGGCGGCCCGGGCCGGCGGCGAACCGCTGCGCGACCGGCAACTGACCGGCGCCTTGCTGGGGCTGGCCGGCACCGCGTTCATCATGCAACAGCGCGCTGCCAGCCAGGTCGGCGCGATGCCGGTGGCGGGTTACCTGGCGGCGTTCGGCTGCGCCCTGGTGTGGTCCGGCTACTCGGTGCTCAACCGCCGTTTCAGCAGCGTGCCCAGCAGCCTGATCGGCGGCATCTGCGGGCTGGTGGCGCTGGCCGGGGCGCTCTGCCACCTGATGTTCGAAAGCCCGGTGCAACCGGACTTCAAGCAATGGCTGGCGATCCTCGGCCTGGGGCTGGGCCCGGTCGGCCTGGCCTTCTTCGCCTGGGACCACGCCACCAAACACGGCAACCTGGCCACGCTCGGCGCGCTGTCGTACCTGGCGCCCTTGATCTCCACCCTGCTGCTGATCGTCATCGGGCAAAGCCCGGCCAGTGTGTGGCTGCTGGTGCCGGCGTTGCTGATCATCGCCGGGGCGGTGCTGGCGACCTCGGGCGCGCGCTCTACCCAGGGTTGAGGAGCGTCCGACAAGCGCCACGAAGGCCGCTCCCGCTCCCTTTTATCCGAAATTTCGTGCCACCGCATATCCCGCTGGAGTGCCCCGCGACAGCCGTGGGAAGATGCGCGCCCCCAACGCGTTCACTCTGGAGAATCTGCATGCCCCTGTTCGGTAAACACGCCGCGGTCCTGGTCCTGGCGGCGCTGGCCGGTTTCAGCGCCCTGGACGTGTCCGCGGCCCAGCCGACGAACAAGAAGGCCAAGGTCGAGACCGTCTCGATGCTCGGCGGCAAGTTCAAGTTCAGCCTGCCCAAGGGTTTCATCGCCAACCCGCTGCCGGCCGGCGACGAAGCCAGCGGCACCGCCGGCGCCACCGGCACCATGTACACCAACGCCAGCACCAAGACCGTGGTCATCGCCGCACAAAACCTGATCCCCGATGCGGTGCAGGCCAAGGACAACGACGCGCAGTTCCTCGACAGCGCGGTCTCGGGCTTCCTCTCGCAACAGGCGGCGGCCCTGCCGGATTTCAGCAAGCAGAGCGAAAAAAGCATGACCCGCGGCGGCCTCGGCCTGCGCCAGATCGACAGCACCGCGACCCAGGGCGGCGGCATGACCCAGAGCTCCACCCTGCTCGCCGGCTCCGGCAACCGCATGGCGGTGGTGCAGGTGATTTCGCGGATCAACGACAAGGCCAATCACGACAAGCTGATCAGCCAGATCGTCGGCCAGTAAGCCCTCAGGAACCCGCAGCGACAACGGCCGCTACGGGCTCACCCGCTTCAAGGATTGAGGCTGAGCAACCAGCGGTTCAGGTCCTGGAGTTCGGTGTCACTGATGGTATGGCCGATGCCCGGGTAGGCATGGAACTGCGGAGCCAGGCCCAGCCCGCGCAACAAGCTGTCGGCCTCGGAACCGTCGCTGTAAGGCAGGCGCATGTCCGCAGTGCCATGGGCGATGAAGATCGCCAGCCGCTCCAGGCCCGCGCCGCTCTTGAGCTGCGAGCGCAGCACCGGCAGGATCTTCCCGCTCAGCGCGGCGATCCCGCGGACCGCCTGGGGATGGCGCAGGCCCAGTTCGTAGGACATGATCGCGCCCTGGCTGAAGCCCACCAGGAACACCCGGTCGGCACGGGTGTGGTACTTGGCGACCGCCTGCCGGACGAACGCGTCGATCAGCTTCGCACCGTCGGCCAACTCGGCGGTCACCCCGTCATAAGCGCCTTCGCCCTGCTTGTGAAACCACTGGTAACTGCCCTCTTCCACGGTTTGCGGCGCCCGGACCGAAAGGTAGGTGTAGTCCGCCGGCAACCCGTCCTTGAGGCCGAACAGGTCCTCTTCGTTGCTGCCGTAGCCGTGGAGAAAAATCACCAGGGGCCGGTCGCGCGCGTCGGCCGGGGCCTGTTCCAGATAGAGCAGCGGCAGGTCGTCGTGCAGTGCGCCTTGGGCCTGGACGGAGGCAGACACGCACAGCAGCAACAGGGCCAGGAACTTGAACATGGGATGTCCTTCTGATGACACCGGGGGAAAGCGCCCGTTGCCTGGTTGTTTTGGCCGCGTAGCGGCCATCGCGAGCAAGCTCGCTCCTACAGGGAACCACCTGAATATCAAGGCCGGCTTCAATCGTTGGTCAGCTTGCCGCTGCGGATCGGTTCGCGGCCGGCGACCTTGGCCTGCCAGATACCCGGCTCGGTGTAGCGGCTGCGGTCCAGGGCGAACAGCACGCCGCTGGTGGCGGCGCGCACCACGGTGACGATGTCGTTCAGCGGGTCGACCACCTCGAAGATCGCGTCGCCCCGCTCCACCCACTCGCCGGCCTCGCGCAGGAAGCTGACCACCCCATGGTGCGGGGCGAACAGGTATTGGGTGCCTTCGAACGGCATGCCCTCGCAACAGGCGTCCGGAGTGGCCGGCCAGTGGCCATCAATCAACCCTTGCTCGGCGAGAAAACCGAGGATCGCTTCGCAGTTGGCCTGGGCCTGTTCGACCCGGGTGTCGCCCATGCTGCCCAGCTCCAGGGTGGTGGCGAGGTTGGCCGCTGGAATGGCCGCCCGCGGGAAGTCGCGGGCCAGGCGCAGCCAGGGCGTGGAGCAGGACTCGTCGAACGAACTGCCGCCGGAGTCTTCGCAGAGCAGCGCCACCCCGGCCTTCAGCCGCGCGGCCAGGGACTGCCACTGCGGCCAGTGCTGGGGTAACGCATACAGATGGATCGCCGCCTCGAAATCGCAGTGCAGGTCGAGGGTGATGTCGGCGTCGCAGGCATGGCGCAGCAGCAGGCGCTGCAGGGCTTGCAGTTGCGAAGCCGGGGCCGGCAGGCGGTCGAGGACTTCGCCCATGGTCTGGCGGATCAAGGCGACGTTGGCCGCCGCATCGCTGCCCAGGCGGTCACCGATCAGGTCGCCCACCGGGCCGCTGAGTTCGACGAAGGCGCGGTTGAAATTCTTCCCGCTGCCGCTTTCAAACCGCCCCAGGTGGCTGCTTTGCAGGTGCTGGTCGAGGCCGATGGGGTTGGCCACCGGCACCAGTTCGATCACGCCCTTGAGCTGCCCCTGGGCTTCCAGTTCGCTCAGGCGTTTTTTCAGTTCCCAGGCGGTGCGCATGCCCGGCAGCTCGTCGGCGTGCAGGCTGGCCTGGATATAGACCTTGCGGCTGCCGCTGCCAAAACGGAACACGCTGAGCTGGCGCTGGGTGCCCAGGTGGCTCCAGGGCAAGGAATGGTCGATGCGTTGCATGAAGGGCTCCGGAAGAAAAATGGAGTTCGGCGGGGGCCGTAGCCTGAGGCATTTGCGCGGCCGTGAAAAGGTCGTCGTCCGCTGCCAGGCGGCGCGAGCTTCCTGTAGCCGCTGCCGCAGGCTGCGTTCGGCTGGCACGGCCGTGACGCCCTCAAGATCGCTGAAGGTCCTGCGGACCTTGGCGCAGCCTGCGGCAGCGGCTACAGGGGATCGCCCTGCTCCTCGGCAATCCTGCATCCAGGCGCTACGTCGTCCAGTCCGACACAACAACGCCAACAAAAAAGGCGGCGCCGTCTTCACGGTAGCCGCCTTTTTCAGTGCAGCGAATTACTCGCCGTAGACGTCGAACTTGAAGTACTTGTCCTGCACGGCCTTGTACTTGCCGTTGGCGCGGATCTCAGTGATGGCGGTGTTGAATTTCTCGGCCAGGGCGGTATCGCCCTTGCGCACGGCGATGCCGGCGCCGCCACCGAAGTATTTCGGATCGTTGTACTCGGGACCGACGAAGGCGAAGCCCTTGCCGGCGTCGGTTTTCAGGAAGCCGTCGTCGAGGTTGACCGAGTCGGCCAGCAGCGCGTCGATGCGACCGGACACCATGTCCAGGTTGGCTTCCTGCTGGGAGCCGTAACGCACCAGGTTGATCCCGGCCGGCACCAGCACTTCGGTGGCGAAACGGTCATGAGTACTGGCGCGCAGCACCCCGACTTTCTTGCCCTTGAGTTCGGTCAGCGGGTCCTTGACCTCGGTGCCTTCCTTCATCACGAAGCGCGCCGGGGTGTGATAGTACTTGATGGTGAAGTCGACGTTTTTCTTGCGATCGTCGGTGATGGTCATGGACGACAGGATGGCGTCGATCTTGCGCACCTTCAGCGCCGGGATCAGGCCGTCGAATTCCTGTTCGACCCAGGTGCATTTGACTTTCATCTGCTCGCACAGCGCATCGCCGATATCCACGTCGAAGCCGGTGAGCTTGCCGTCGGGGGTTTTCATCGAGAATGGCGGGTAGCCGGCTTCGATACCGATGCGGATCGGCTTGGCATCGTCAGCCACGGCGGTCAGGGACAGCATGGACAGTGCCAGGGCACCGAACATCACAAGCTTCTTCATTTATAACTCCCGTAGACGGAGGCTCTTATTGGCAGAAAGGTTCGATTGGGGGAAATCGAAGTGGCCAGCAGTCTAGAGCGGCGCCCGGGCGGCAAATTGTGTTTATGCGACAAATACTTACAGAAAAACCACTTCCCGATCAGGACGACGCCGGGCCCGCCCCGTACTGGTGCAATGACCGCGGAAAACCCCGCCGATCCCTGCATGTTTTCGGGTTTTCGTGCCTGGATTGCGGCCTGCAAGTCGTGTGGAGAACGTCTTGGGCAGAGAGCGTCGAACCTGTACCTCGCCGACCGAATACCCTATCGCGGGCAAGCCTCGCACCTATAGAAGCTCCCCTCAATCCTCGGGCTTACGCAACAGATAGGTGTCCATGATCCAGCCATTGGCCTGCCGCGCCGCCTTGCGCACCTGCTGGATCTGCCCGGCGACCTCCTTGAGCCGGCCGGCGATCAGGATTTCCTCCGGCGTGCCGAGGTAGGCGCCCCAGTAGATCTGCAGGTCCTGGTCCGCCACCTGGCGATAGGAGTCCTCGGCGTCGAGCATCACCACCAGGCTGTCGGCATCGCTCACCTGCCCCGCCGCCAGCCGCCGGCCGGTGGTGATCTCGACCGAGCGGCCGATGCGGTTCAACGGCACCTTGTGCTGCGCCGCCAGGGCCTGGACGCTGGTGATGCCGGGGATCACCTCGAACTCGAACGCACAGCGGCCGCTGGCCAGGATCGCCTGCAGGATGCGGATGGTGCTGTCGTACAGCGCCGGATCGCCCCAGGCCAGGAAGGCCCCGGTCTCGCCGTCCGCCAGTTCCTCGTCGATCAGCCGCTCGAAGGTGCGCTGCTTGTCGCGGTTCAGCTCGGCGACGCTGGCCCGGTAATCCACCTCGGCACCGCGCAGCCGTTCCGGGCTTTGCGCTTCGACAAACCGGTAGCCGGGCTGCTCGATGTAGCGCTCGCAGATTTCCCGGCGCAGGTCGATCAGCGCGTCCTTGCTCTGGCCCTTGTCCATCAGGAAGAACACATCGGTGCGATTGAGCGCCTTGACCGCCTGCATCGTGATGTAGTCGGGGTTGCCGGCGCCGATGCCGATGATCAGGAGGGTTTTCATGGGAGCGGGTCTCGGGTGCTGCTCGGGGGATGGAGTATGGCTGGGTTGCGACGGCGCGTCACAGGGCGGCCGCTCTGCGGCCTATCGCGAGCAAGCTCGCTCCTACCATGATTTGCGCCAACCCGGTAGGAGCGAGCTTGCTCGCGAAAAAATCCCCAGGCCACGCCGAGCCAAGCCCGCTAATCGCGCTGATCCAGGCGCAATCTCCAGCGGCCATTGAAGCGCAGTTCGACCTGGGCCAGCGGCTCGACATCGATGGCATTGAAACTGGCCGGCGGGCATTGCATGACGTGCAGCAGCGCCGCGCGGATGACCAGCGGATGGGTCACCGCCAGCACATGCCCGGGCTGCTCGCTCAGCGCCGCCAGCCACGCCGCGACCCGCTCGCACAGCTGCGCCACCGACTCGCCGCCGTGGGGCGCCGAGTGGCTGTCGGCCAGCCAGGTTTGCAGGGCCTCGGGCTGCCCACGGTGCAGATCGTCAAGGGCCAGGCCCTGCCAGCGGCCCATGTCACAGTCGCGCAGCGCCGGCACCGTTTCCACGCTGGCGCCATACAAGGCAGCGGTCTGCCGCGCCCGTTGCTCAGGAGCGCTGAGCAGGCGCGGCGCACGCTTGAACGCCGCGGCCCGCGAGCCCGCCTGCGCCTGCCAGTCCATCTCCAGCGGCTCGTCCAGCGGAAAACACGCCAGCTTCTGGGCGACGGTTCGGGCATGGCAGATCAGGGTCAAGCGGGTGGCCGGCACGGGGAATCTCTCGACGTTGAATGGACGCAGGGGGCAATGTGGCTGCGTTTGTATCATGTGTCGCCGGGGGATTCCCAACTTGTCGCCGCCAGACTTAAGCGCTGGCGAGCCCCGGCCGGGCCAGGTACAGCACCTCATAGCGCTCGGCGCCGCGTGTACTGTCGGGCGCGCTGGCCGAAAGGGTGAAGCGCACCAGCTCCCAGGCCTGCAGGTCGAGGGCGACGAACACGGCGAAGGTGTCCGGGTCATCGGCCAGCCGTTGATTGTGTTCGACCTGCTCGGCCAGCAACCTGGCGCGGTCCGCCAGCGGATCGATCGCCAGGTGTTCGCGATAGAGAGTCCGCGCCTGGTTGCTGGAACCGCGGCGCCAGTCCAGGGGCAGCCAGGACTCGATGTGCGGACGGCCGAACGAGTCGATCACGCTGTCGAAACCGCTGCCCATGAGAAACCGCGCGGCGCCCGCCGGATCGGCCCAGAGGTAGATCGAGGCGTACAGGTTATGCCGCGCGCCGTGCACGCCCCGCTCCTGGCCGGCGAAGACCTTGAACAGCAACCCGTCGACCTCGTCCCACAGGGGCCCGCGATCCGCGGCGCGATGGCGGATCACGCCCATGTCGTAATCGGCGGGCAGGCGGTGTGAATACTGTTTGGCCAACATGGCGATGCTCCTGTGCGTGAAGGTATTGCCAGCTTGCGCAGGGCCAGCCATTACAACAAGATATCGACACATATATCTGCGATAAGTATCCGATATGAGCGAACCCCTCAGGCCGCTGGACATCGACACCGTGCACGCCTTCGTGCTGATCGCCGACTTCGGCAGCTTCACCCGCGCCGCCCAGGCGCTGGACACCTCCCAGGCCGCCATCAGCCTCAAGCTCAAGCGCCTGGAGGAACGCCTCGGCTATCGCCTGCTGGAGCGCACGCCGCGGCATGTGCGCCTGACCCCGGTCGGCGAGCAGTTCATGCAGGCCGCCCGCGACCTGCTGCGCGCCCATGAGCGGGCCCTGGGCGACATGCAGGCGGCACCGGCGCGACGGCTGGTCATCGGCATCAGCGACCACGTGGCCGGCGCGGAATTGCCGCAACTGCTGAGCCGCATCGCCGCCTACGATCCGTTGCTGATCATCGAGGTACGCATCGCCTCCTCCCGGGACCTGACGGCGGCCTTCGACCGCGAGGAACTGGACGCAGTCATCGTGCGCAACGAAGGCGCGCGCCAGGACGGCGAAGTGCTGGTGGTCGAGCGCTTCGGCTGGTTCGCCGCGCCAGCCTGGCAGCAGGTGCCGGGTACCCCGCTGCGGCTGGCGACCATGGCCGCGCCCTGTGGCGTGCGGCATATCGCCGTGCGCGTACTGGACGACGCCGGCATTCCCTGGACCGAAGTGTTTATCGGCGGTGGCGTGATGGCCGTCTGCGCCGCGGTCAGCGCCGGGCTCGGGGTGGCGGCGCTGGCCCATCGGGTGGCGCCGGCCGGTGCGGCGGAGGTTGGCGAACGCCTCGGCCTGCCGCTGCTGCCGGTCAGCGAAATCGTCCTGCTTGCGCGGCCCACCGACGCCCGCTCCGAGGAAACCCTGCGCGCCCTGAGCGCGGCCTTTCGCGGCACCCTGCCGCGCTGATGGCGTGCCCCAAAAAACCTCGAACAGCCAATAAACCTGGGCTTTTTCGCCCTCTTTTGGGGCGTTCGCGGGCGCTTCCATTTTTCACTAGACATGTAGCGTAAATTACATAAATACTGTTTTCACTTTCAGTGAAACAAAAACGACATTCCACTCGCGAAGGCGTTTTATGCCGTCTCTCAGAGACCAGATCACCGACCCGGCCCTCGACCTCACGCCTTCGGAGCGCAAGGTCATCCGTGCCCTGCTCGACCATTACCCGCGCAACGGCCTGGGGCCCATGTCACGGCTGGCCGAGCACGCCGGCGTCAGCGACCCGACCATCGTGCGGCTGGTGAAAAAACTCGGCTTCGGCGGTTATGCGCAGTTCCAGGAAGCGCTGCTCAGCGACATGGACGATCGCCTGCGTTCGCCCAGCACCCTGTTGCAACCGCGGGCCCAGGTCCCTCGGGACGATGCCTGGAGCCATTACCTGCAAGGCAGCCTGCGCAGCCTGGAACAGACCCAGGCCCTGACCCAGCCCGAAGACGTGCGCATCCTGGTCGACTGGCTGCTGGACAGCCGACATGCGCTGTACTGCTACGGCGGACGCTTCAGCAACTTTCTCGCCAGCTACCTGCTCAATCACCTGCGCCTGATGCGCCCCGGCTGCATGGCCTTGGACGACAACGCGCAACTGCCCGACCGCCTGTATGACGTGCAGCGCCAGGACATCGTCCTGCTGTTCGACTACCGCCGCTACCAGAGCCAGGCCCTGCGCGTGGCCAGCGCGGCCAAGGCGCGGCATGCGCGGGTGGTGCTGTTCACCGACATCTACGCCTCGCCCCTGCGGGAGCTGGCGGACCTGATCATCAGCGCCCCGGTGGAGTCGGCTTCGGCCTTCGACACCCTGGTGCCGGCCCTGGCCCAGGTCGAGGCGCTGGTCGCCAGCCTGAGCCTGCGCAGCACCGACCTGGACCGACGCCTGGAAGGCATCGACGCCCTGCGCAACGAATTCGCCACTCACCTGCTGGAGGACAAATAAGGATGGTCTGCCTTCCCCACCACTCGCCCCGCGACCTGCCATTCACCCTCGACCGCACCGCCCTGCTGCTGGTGGACATGCAACGGGCCTGGCTCGATCCGCAGCTCGACCCGCATTTGCAGGTGCCGGACGCCGAGTACTTCATCAAGCGCACCCGTGAGCAGGTGATTCCCAACCAGCAGAAGCTCCTGGCGGCCATGCGCGGCGCCCGGCAGAACGTGCTGCACACCATTATCGAAAGCCTGACCGCCGATGGCCGCGACCGCTCGCTGGACCACAAGCTGTCGGACATGCACCTGCCCAAGGGCAGCCCGCAGGCGGCGATCATCGAGCCGCTCGCGGCACAGGAGAACGAAATCGTCCTGCCCAAGACCTCCTCCGGGGTCTTCAACTCGACCAACATCGACTACGTGCTGCGCAACCTGCAGACCCGCCACCTGATCGTCGCCGGCATCGTCACCGACCAGTGCGTCGACATGGCGGTGCGCGACGCCGCCGACCGCGGTTACCTGGTGACCCTGGTGGAAGACGCCTGCGCTACCTACACCGACGCCCGGCACCAGGCCTGCCTGAATGCGATCAAGGGCTACTGCTGGATCACCGATACCCGGACCGTGCTCGGCCGCCTGCGGGAGATGCAGGCATGAGCCGGAACAACGAGCCGTTGCAGCCGGTGGCCATGACCACCCTGCTCACCACCGACCTGATCGGCGTCAGCCGTGGCCGCTCGTTCCCCAGCGACGAACTGGACAGCTACACCAGCGCCGGCTGCGGCTGGGTCCCGGCCAACAGCGCGTTGACCCCGCAGGACATCATTGCCGAGCCCAATCCCTGGGGCGCCCGTGGCGACCTGCGGCTGATCCCCGACCTGGCCAGCCGGGTCCAGGTCGGCAACGGTCCGGACGCCAGCGCCTCGCCGCTGGACTTTATCCACGCCGACATCTGCGAGACCGACGGCCAGCCCTGGGCCGCCTGCCCGCGCACCCTGCTGCGCAACGAAGTGCAGCGCTACGCCAGCGAGCTGGGGCTGCAGATCACCGCCGCCTTCGAGCATGAATTCAACCTGCACAGCGCCACCGCGCAACCGGAACGCCTGGCCTTCTCCCTGCAGGCCCAGCGCCAGGGCGCGGACTTCGGTGGCTGGCTGCTCAGCGCCTTGCGCGCCGCGGGCGTCGAGCCGGAAATGTTCCTGCCCGAATACGGCAAGCACCAGTACGAAATCACCTGCCGCCCGACCCAGGGCGTGGCCGCCGCCGACCGCGCGGTGAACGTGCGCGAGATCACCCGCGAGATCGCCCGGCAGCTCGGCCATGGCCTGAGCTTCGCGCCCAAGACCGCGGAACACGCAGTGTGCAATGGCGTGCACCTGCACCTGAGCCTGCAGAAATTGGATGGCACGCCGGTGCTGTATGAGGAAGGGCGGGCCAACAGCCTGTCGTCCCTCGGCCAATTCTGGGCGGCCGGGGTGCTCAAGTTCCTGCCCGCGCTCTGCGCCTTTACCGCGCCGACGCCAATTTCCTACGCACGCTTGCAGCCCCATCACTGGAGCGCCTCCTACGCCTGCCTGGGCCAGCGCAACCGCGAAGCCTCGTTGCGCATCTGCCCCACCGTGAGCATCGGCGGCAAGCCCGTGGCGCCGCAGTACAACCTGGAATTTCGCGCGCTGGACGCCACCGCCTCGCCGCACCTGGCCATGGCCGCGGTGCTGATCGCCGGGCGCCTGGGCATCGAACAGAAGTTGTCACTGCGCGCCGTGACCGACGAAGTGCCGGACGAACTGAGCGCAGAACAGCGCCAGGACCGCGGCATCGTCGCCCTTCCGGCCTCGTTGCCGCAGGCGCTGGACTGCCTGCGCAACTGCCCGGAACTGCTGCAAGCCCTGCCAGCCCCGCTGCTGGAAACCTATTTCGCCGTCAAACACCAGGAAGTGAAACTGACCGAGCACCTGACCCCTGCCCAACTCTGTGAGCACTATGCACACCTGTACTGAAACCGCTGAACTGGGGCTGTACACCCGACCGGCCTACCGGCTGCTGCGAGAAGACTCCGCGCACCCGCTGATCCTCGTCTGCGAACACGCCAGCCGTTATATCCCGGCGGCGCTCAACGACCTCGGCCTGGACCCGGAAGCAGCGCGCGAGCACATCGCCTGGGACCCCGGTGCCCTGGAGCTGGCGGAAAACCTCTCGCAGACCCTCGGCGCCACCCTGCTGACGGCCAATTATTCGCGGCTGCTGATCGACCTCAACCGCCCGTGCCAGGCCCACGACAGCATTCCGTTGCAGAGCGAGATCTACCAGATCCCGGGCAACCAGCACCTCGACGAAGCCACCCGCGAGTACCGCCGCAAGCAGCTGTTCAGGCCCTTTCATGCGCGCCTGAGCGGGCTGATCGATGCGCGCCTGGCCGCGGGCCGGCCGGTGCGGGTGGTGGGCATCCACAGTTTCACCCCGCTGTACTACGGCCAGCGCCGCACCCTGGAGATGGGCGTGCTGTTCGATCGCGCCGAGGGTTACGCCCGGCGCCTGCTGGAAGGCATGTCGGTCCACGACGTGAAGATCGCCGGCAACGAGCCGTACAAGATCGACGCCCTGGGCGACATGACCGTGCCGGCCCACGGCGATGCCCGCGGCCTGGATTCGGTATTGATCGAGGTGCGCAACGACCTGCTGCGCACCCCGCAGGCCATACAGTGCTGGACGGATTATCTGGCACCGCTGTTGTAGAAAAGGCTGTGAACCAGGATGGAGCTGTGGTTGTAAAAAAGCTGTTTGCTGTACCGGTACAACAACTATAAAAAACCGCCGTGGCGTGTCTTTAAACCTGCCAGGTTCAAATACATTGCCTGCCGCTCCAGGTCGTCCATCGACATCAGCGTCAGGCATCCGCCCCCCCTTTGGCTGACAAGGAGAACCTCTTCATGGAGATTGAAGAATTCGGCTACAAACAGGAACTCAAGCGCGGCCTGACGCTGCGCGACCTGGTGGTCTACGGGATGATTTTCATGATCCCGATCGCCCCGTTCGGGGTCTATGGCTATGTGAACCAGGAAGCACCGGGCATGGTGCCGCTGGCCTACATCATCGGCATGCTGGCGATGCTCTTCACCGCCCTCAGCTACGGCAGCATGGCCCGCGCCTTTCCCATCGCCGGCTCGGTCTACTCCTACGCCCAGCGCGGGCTCAACCCCCATGTCGGGTTCATCGCCGGCTGGCTGATGCTGCTCGACTACCTGCTGATCCCGCCGCTGCTGTACGTCTATGCGGCCATGGCGCTGAACCACCTGTACCCGGACATTCCCAAGGTCGGCTTCATCCTCGCGTTCCTGGTCAGCGCCACCTTCGTCAACCTGCGCGGCATCACCTTCACCGCACGGATGAACATCGTGTTTCTCCTGGCGCAGCTGGTGGTGCTGGGGATCTTCCTGTTCTACGCCTGGAACGCCCTGCACGGTGGCACCGGTAACGGCCAGCTGACCCTGGCGCCGCTGTACAGCCCGGAGCATTTCCACTTCGGCATGCTGATGCAGGGCGTGTCGATCGCCGTGCTGTCGTTCCTCGGTTTCGATGCCATTTCCACCCTGGCCGAAGAGATCAAGAGCGAGCCGGGCAAGAGCGTCGGCCGCGCCGCGCTGATTACCTTGCTGGTGATGGGCGCGATCTTCGTGGTGCAGACCTGGATCGCCACCGACCTGGCCGCCGGCATGGGCTTCAAGTCGGCCGACACGGCCTTCTACGAGATCGCCGAAATCGCCGGCGGCAGCTGGCTGGCGACCCTGACCGCGGTGGCCACCGCACTGGCCTGGGGCGTGGCAGTGGCCATCACCTCGCAAGCGGCGGTGTCGCGCCTGCTGTTCGGCATGGCCCGCGACGGCAAGCTGCCGAAGATCCTGGCCAAGGTCCACCCCAGGCACAACACGCCGCACGTCAGCATCTACCTGGTGGCGGTGCTGTCGCTGCTGATCTGCTACCTGTTCATCAACTCGGTGGACACCCTCACCTCCCTGGTGAACTTCGGCGCCCTCAGCGGTTTCATGCTGCTGCACCTGACCGTGATCAATCACTACTGGCGCCGCAACAAGTCGGCCCAGGTACTGCGTCACCTGATTTGTCCGGTGATCGGCTTCCTAATTGTCTGCGCGATCATGTACAACATGGGGGTCGATGCGCAGAAACTCGGTTGCATCTGGATTGCCATCGGCCTGGTCTACCTGTTTTTCCTCAACAAGCTGGGCGCCAATACGGCGCTGGCCGATCCACTTTAATCAACACCCCCGGCCGCCGCGGCACCATGAAGGTGCCCCGGCGAATCCGAGCGGGCGCCGACAGGTGCCTGCGTGCCACCGCCCGCCCTCGCGGGCCGTGGCAGTAATGCGTGGAAACCGACAGTGATTGTCAGGTTCGGCGCCCCAGGTCTCGCGGCCAGGCGTCGATCATTTTGATACAGGAGTACATCCATGCTGGTCTTACGCCCAGTTGCGCCAGACGATTTGCCGGAGTTGCAACGGCTGGCCCGTGAAAGCCTGGTGGGGGTGACGTCCCTGCCGGACGATCGACAGCACCTGCTGGACAAGATTCTCGACTCTTGCGCCTCCTTCGCCGCCAAGGTGCAGGCGCCGGGGCCGGAGAACTACTTTTTTGTCCTGCACGACCCGGCCCGCGGCCAGCTGCGCGGCTGCTCGGAAATCCTCGCCATGGCCGGGTTTTCCGCGCCCTTCTACAGCCTGCGCAACCGGCCTTTCGTCAGCAGCTCGCGGGAGCTGAACGTGCAGCACGGCGTGCCGACCCTGTCGCTGTGCCAGGACCTGAGCAACCACAGCCTGCTGCGCGGCTTTCATATCGACCCGGACCTGGTCGGCACGCCCATGGCGGAGCTGCTCTCCAGGGCCCGCCTGCTGTTTATCGCCGCCCATGGCGCGCGCTTCGCCGACACCAGCATCACCGAGATCGTCGGCTACAGCAGCGACGACGGCCACTCGCCGTTCTGGGATGCCCTGGGCAAGCACTTCTTCGACCTGCCCTATGTCGAGGCCGAGCGCCTGTGCGGCCTGCAAAGCCGCAGCTTCCTCGCCGACCTGATGCCGCAATACCCGATCTACATCCCGATGCTGCCCAAGGCGGCCCAGGACTGCATCGGCCAGGTCCACCCGCAGGGTCGCGAGGCCTACGAGATCCTGCTGCGCGAGGGGTTCGAAGCCAACCACTATGTCGACCTGTTCGACGGCGGCCCGACGCTGTACGCCCGCCACAACGGCGTTCGCTCCATCCGCCACAGCCTGATCGCCAACGCCTGCCCGGGCCCGCAGAGCGGCAGCGGCCGGGCCTGGCTGGCGAGCAACGAGCGGCTGGGGCAATACCGGGCCGCCCTGGTGCACCTGGACGAAGCGCCGGGGGACCTGGTCAACCTGGACCCGGAAAGCTTCCAGGCCCTGCAACTGCAAACCGGCGACCCGGTACGGCTGGTCGCCCTATGAAGAATCCCGGACACGTTTGCATTCGCCGCCACAACAGGCGCGCAGAAGGAGCTGCATCATGATCGTTCGCCCGGTACGCATGACTGACTTGCCCGCGCTGATGGCCCTGGCCCAGCGCGCGGGCCTGGGGCTGACCACTCTGCCGGCCAACCAGGATCGCCTGACCCATCGGATCCGCTGGGCCCAGCGGACCTTTGCCGAGCAAGTGGAACGGGCCGACGCCGACTACCTGTTCGTGCTCGAAGACGACGACCAGCAAGTGGTCGGCATCAGCGCCCTGACCGGCGCCGTGGGCCTGCGCGAACCCTGGTACAGCTACCGGGTCGGCATGACCGTCAATTCGGCGCCGAACCTGGGGATCCGGCGGCAGATCCCGACCCTGTTCCTGAACAATGAAATGACCGGCCAATCGGAGCTCTGCTCGCTGTTCCTGCGCCCCGACCAGCGCCGTGACAGCAACGGCCGTCTGCTGTCCCTGGCGCGCCTGCTGTTCGTCGCCGAGTTCCCGCACCTGTTCGGCGACAAGCTGATCGCCGAGCTGCGCGGCAAGGGCGACGAGAACGGCTGCTCGCCCTTCTGGAACAGCCTGGGCCGGCACTTTCTGCAGATGGATTTCGTCCAGGCCGACCACCTCTCCAGCCTCGGCCACAAACCCTTTATCGCCGAACTGCTGCCGCGCCAGCCGCTGTACACCTGCCTGCTCAGCGAACCGGCCCAGGCCGCGATCGGCCAGGCTCACGAAAACGCCGAGGCGGCGCTGGCCATCCTGCGCCACGAAGGGTTTGCCCATCAGGGCCATATCGACATCTTCGACGGCGGGCCGGTGATCGAGGCCGAGCTGAGCAAAGTCCGCGCGGTGCGCGAAAGCCAGGTGCTGCCGCTGCTGGTGGGCACCCCGGACGACGATGCGCCGACCTGGCTGATCCACAACCGCCGCCTGGAAAGCTGCCGCGTCACCAGCGCCCGCGGCCGCCTGGTGTCCGGCTGCCTGCTGGTGGACCGCCTCAGCGCCAAGCGCCTGCAACTGCAACCCGGCGACCTGGTGCGCGCCGTGCCGCTGCTCGCCACCCAGGCCAAGGCAGCGGCGGCCTGAAAACCTGATGACGGCGCTGGCCGATACGAGCAGCGCCGAGGGCCGCAGCCCTGCGGGTCACAGGCTCATTCAAGCTTGAACGCATCATCCAGCGGCACCCGGTAGCCGTTGGCCAGGCGATTGGTTTCGTTGGCCATGCCGACCACCGCCTGCAACTCGCCGAACATCGCCTCTGTCATCCCTGCCTTGCGCGCCGCGGCGGTGTGCGAAGCGATGCAATACGGGCAGTTGTTAGTGACGCTGACCGCCACGTAGATCAGCTCCTTGGTCAACGGATCGAGCGCCCCCGGCGCCATGATCTCCTTGAGGCTCTCCCAGGTACGCCGCAGGGTCGGCGGATGGGCCGCCAGGCATTTCCAGAAGTTGTTCACCTGGTCGACCTGACGGGTACGCATGATGTCATCGAACACCGCCCGCACTTCGGGGCTGGCGTCAGAGTATTCGGTGAGGTGGTTGCTGCTCATTGAAAGCTCCGCTGTGGGGGACGAGGCTTTCGAGTATAGGCAGAGGGATCGGGGGCGCCTGTCGCCACCCCTGTAGCCGCTGCCGAGCCCGCGAGGCTGCGACAGGACCGCAGGTCCTCCAGCGATCTTGAGATCCTTGCGCCTGCTGCGCAGTCGATCGCAGCCTCGCGGGCTCGGCAGCGGCTACAGGGCTACAGGGCTACACGGCTACACGGCTACACGGCTACACGGCTACACGGCTACACGGCTACAGGGTCCGGCCATGCAGAAAATGCAGTGCGTCTGTTCCTGCAATCACTGCTTGGCCGACAGCTCCATGATCATCCGCGCCAGCAGGTAGATGCGCGGCGCCACGCTCTCGACTTCGGCGTATTCCTCGGGGGTGTGGATATTGCCGCCGACGATGCCGAAGCCATCCAGGGTCGGCGTACCGACGCCGGCCGACAGGCTGGAGTCCGCCGCCCCGCCGCTGCCCTCGATGGTCAGCTTGCGCCCCAGCTCGCCGTAGATGCCCTGGGCCATGGCCACCAGCGCATCGGACTTCTCGGTCTGCGGCATCGGCGGCAAGCCGCGTTGCAAGGTGGTCTTGACCTCAGTGTCGGCGATCAGCTTGTTGGCCGACACCCGCGCCAGGTCCTTCTCGATGCGGTCGAACTCCTCCGGCACCGCCGCCCGCACATCCGCCTTGGCGGTGGCCTGGTCGGGAATCACGTTGGTGCGATCGCCGGCCTTGAGCACGGTGAAGTTGATGGTGGTTTTCTTCGCTTCATCCCCCAGCTTGCCCAGTTGCAGGATCTGGTGCGCCGCTTCCATCGCCGCGTTGCGCCCCAGCTCCGGCGCGACGCCGGCGTGAGCCGCCTTGCCCTTGACCTCGACCAGCGCCGTGGCGCTGCCCTTGCGCCACACCACCAGGCCATCGGCCGGGCGCCCCGGTTCCAGGTTCAAGGTCACGTCGTGGGCCTTGGCGGTTTTCTTGATCAAGTCGGTAGCGATCTCGGAACCGGTTTCCTCGCTGGCGTCGAGCAGGAAGGTGATCTGTGCGTAGTCCTTGAACTTGAGGTTATCCAGGACCTTCAGCGCATAGATCCCGGCGACGATGCCGCCCTTGTCGTCCATCACCCCGGGGCCGTAGGCGCGACCGTCCTGGATGCGGAACGGCCGCTCGGCCGCGGTGCCTTCCTTGAACACCGTGTCCATGTGCGCCATCAGCAGGATCCTGGCCTTGCCGGTGCCCTTGAGGGTGGCCAGCACATGGCTGCCGCCGGCAGCGCCGTTGGGGACTTTTTCGATGCTGGCGCCGAGTTTTTCCAGCTCGGCGATGGCGATGTCGCTCACCTGGTTCAGCCCCGCCTCGTAGCCGGAGCCCGAGTCGATGTTCACCAGGCGCTCCAGCAGTTTCAGGGCGTCGCCCTGGTATTGCTGCGCATCGTTCTGTACCTGGGGGTGGGGGGCGGCACTGGCGTGGGTGGCCAGCAGGCCAAGGGCAAGGGTCAGGCCGATACGGGCGGCCAGCAATGAGCGAGGGGAAGTCTGCGTCATGAATCGGTCCTTGTTTCGTGTCGGAAGGTGCCCGCCCACCCTACCTGACAAATTCGCCACCCTCCATGCTGGCGCAATGCTCTGCGAGCGGCCTCACAAGGAGTTCAGCAGGGCCTTTGGCGAGTGGTCGCCGCGGCGGCAGCTGACCTTGTTGCGGCCGGTGGTTTTCGCCTCGTACAAAGCCTGGTCGGCATCGTTCAACCAGTCCAGGGCATCGCTGTGGTCCGGGGAATAGGCGGCCAGGCCGATGCTCAGGCTGACCTGCAGGGCCGGATTCTGCTCATAGCCCAATCCGCCGAAACGGCAACGCAAGGCCTCCATCAGTTCGGCGGCATGCTCCAGCGGCACGTCCGGCAGGATCACGCAGAACTCGTCGCCACCGTAGCGTCCGGCCTGGTCGCTGATCCGCAGGTTCTGCTTGAGCAGCTTGCTCAGCTGGCGCAACACAATGTCGCCGGCGACATGGCCGTAGGTGTCGTTGATGGCCTTGAAATGGTCGATGTCGATCAGCGCGATGGCGCCGCCCTGGTTCTGGGTCGAGGCCTGGCGCCGGCAACGCTGGAACTCGATTTCCAACTGGTCCTTCCAGGCCCCGTGATTGAGCAGGCCCGACAGGCTGTCGGTGCGGCTCAGGGCCAGCAATTCGCGTTTGTGCCGGGACAGGACATTGGCCTGCTGGTAGCAGATAAACCCCAGGGCCAGCGGATACAGGGTCAGCATCGGCAGGCAGGCATAGAGTTGCAGCGCACTGCTCTGGGCCACGAACCCGACGCCGAACAGCAGCAGCCCGACAGCGATCCCCAGCGCTTGCGCCAGGCAACCGGCAAGGAAAAACGGCACGCCGCCCAGGGCGATATTGTTCATCGCCATCAGCGACAGGGTGGTGGTGGTCGGCAGCGGGTTGAAGTGCATGGCCGCCACCCAGAACCCGCCGAGGAAGGCATCCATCAACAGGTTGCGATGCTCGCCGCGAAACGGCACTGCCGAGCGGCGCGCCCACTGGTACGCCAGGTGCGGCCAGATGAAGGCATTGAACAGCATGAACGCCCAGACCCAGGGCGGCGGGCGCAGCGGGTACATGCCCGCGGACACGCAAAGGAAACCGAGGGCCAGCCCCAGAATTCGCGTCTTGTATAGCCTCCTGGCCAGTGAAAGTCCCTTTCCTCCATTGTGCGGCGTCAAGGCCAAGTCGCCTCCGTTGAACGGTACGCAAGCCATGGGATGCGGTCGTGTTCAGAAGTCTATCAGCGCAACGGCAAATAGCCATCACCACTCAGCCCCCCGGAAACCGCTACGGCTCGCCTGGCCGCGAGGGCCCATGCCCGCCCAGGGCAAACCGTGCAGCCGCCCTGCCCGCCTGCATTCATTTGCAGAATGAAGTCCGGAAGAAACTTCGTTTGTCAGCACACCCCGCGCCGACCAGAATCAGGCCCAGCCAACACCGCTACCCTCTTTGTCTCACTACGCCGGGAATCCTTGTTTATGAGCCTGCAGAGCTTCGTCAGCCCAGACCTGATCCGCCAACGTTTTTCACGGGCGATGTCGGACATGTACCGCGAGGAAGTGCCGCTGTACGGCGCCCTGATGGAGCTGGTGGCCCAGGTCAACGCCGGGGTCCTGGGCAGCGACGAGAGGATCGCCCGCCAGCTGCGCAGCACCGGCGAAATCCAGCGCCTGGACCTGGAACGCCACGGCGCCATTCGCGTCGGTACCGCCACGGAACTGGCGACCCTGGGCCGGCTGTTCGCGGTGATGGGCATGCAGCCGGTGGGTTACTACGACCTCACCCCGGCCGGCGTGCCGGTGCATTCCACGGCCTTTCGCGCGGTGCATGAGAGCGCCCTGCAGGTCAGCCCGTTCCGGGTCTTCACCTCGCTGCTGCGCCTGGAGCTGATCGACAACCCGCAGCTGCGCGACTTCGCCGAATCGGTGCTGGCGCGCCGGAGCATTTTCACCCCGCGCGCCCTGGCCCTGATCGATCAGGCCGAAACCCAGGGCGGCCTCGATGACCGCGCCGCCGAGGAATTCGTCGAGCAGGCCCTGGAAACCTTCCGCTGGCACCACAGCGCCACGGTCACGGCCGGGCAGTATCAGCAACTGAGCGCCCAGCACCGGCTGATCGCCGACGTGGTGGCGTTCAAGGGGCCGCACATCAACCACCTGACGCCACGCACCCTGGACATCGACCAGGTGCAAGCGCTGATGCCCGCCCACGGCATCACGCCCAAGGCGGTGATCGAAGGCCCGCCGCGCCGGAAATGCCCGATCCTGCTGCGTCAGACCAGCTTCAAGGCGCTGGAGGAAGCCGTATCCTTCACCGACCAGCCCGACAGCCGCGGCAGCCACAGCGCGCGCTTCGGCGAGATCGAACAGCGCGGCGCCGCCCTCACCCCCAAAGGCCGGGCGCTGTACGACCAACTGTTGAACGCTGCACGCGACGCCCTCGGGGACTTCCCCAACGAAGCCAACGCCCAGCGTTACAACACACTGATGGCCGAGCACTTCCGCGCCTTTCCCGACAACCATGAAGCCATGCGTGAACAGGGCCTGGCGTACTTCCGCTACTTCGTCAGCGACCAGGGCCTGGCCGCGCGCCAGCAGGCGGATCGGCCGACGAGCCTGGAGGCGCTGATCCGCGCCGGGCATGTGCGGGCCGAGCCGCTGGTGTACGAGGACTTCCTGCCGGTCAGCGCCGCCGGGATCTTCCAGTCCAACCTGGGCGACGATGCGCAAAGCCACTACGCCGGCCACTCCAACCGGCAGGCTTTCGAGCGGGCCCTGGGGCGCCCGACCATCGATGAACTGCAGCTGTACGCCGACACCCAACAGCGCTCGCTCCAGGAATGCGCCGCGGCGCTGGGCCTGCCCACTCTCTGATTTTGCGTCCCACAGCATCAGCCAGAACGGCTGATGCTGGCCCTTTTTCGCACTCGCTGCAGGGCAATGGCTACAGGGTGTTTCGCCAGCCCTGATCGACAACATGCCGATACGAAACAGCCCGCCTCGCCCACTCCCCTCCTGCTTACCTTCCCATGACGCCTTCAGGTGCACCGTCAGTCGCCTGGGGGTCGTTACCCCTTTTTATTTTGTCTCTATATGGATACAGTCCTCATGGATTACGAGATCCTGCAGACGACCGTCTTTGCCCAATGGCACACCACACTACGGGACCTGCGCGCCAGGATAGCCATCGCTCGGCGTATCGAGCGGGCGTCGGCGGGCAACCTGGGCGATGTGAAAAACCTCGGCGGCGGTCTCTCGGAAATGCGCGTGAATACAGGCGCCGGCTACCGCCTCTATTTCACGGTTCGCGGCAATACCCTCATCGTCCTGCTGCTGGGTGGCGACAAGTCCAGCCAGCCTGCCGATATCTGCCAGGCCCGTTCCCTGGCCAAGGAGTTCTGATATGTCCGACACACTGGTTCCCTTCGACATCGCCGCCCTGCTCGACAGCGACCAGGCGATCAGCGAATACCTGTCCCAGGTCCTGGCCGATGGCGATACCGACGAACTGATCCGCGCCCTGGGCCATGTCGCCAGGGCCCGGGGCATGACGCAGATTGCCAAGACCACCGGCCAGGGCCGGGCCAGCCTCTACAAGGCTTTTGCCCCGGGAGCCAAGCCGCGCTTCGATACCGTGGTCAAGGTCATGCGCGCGCTGGGCCTGCAGCTGTGCACCACCGTGCCCCGAGGCTGAAGCTGGCCAAGGCGACAGGCAATGCAGCAGGCGGCTGTGTCGCTAAGGCGTCTTGCTGGAGGGGGAGCCGAGCGCTCTTGGCAACCGCTGGCAACAGGCGTCGAACCTGTGCGGGTGGCATGAGCGGCGTTACGGAAATCGTGGGGCGGGAACCCCGAAGAGGGTGTTCGCCCAGTGCTCTGGCCTGGCAATCCATGCACCGGTAAAGAGCCCTTGCACCGGGCGAACGAGAACTATTTTAATCGAACAGGAAAAGAAAGTCCGTGCACATATTCTGAAGAATTCTGAACACAAAGCTGACGGAAAATTTGTCATTCCGCTCACCTTCGTTCAACTCCCCGCACGGACCTCCCGAGATCCGGCGCGCCGGCCGCCACAGCGACCAGCGCCCGGTCTCAGTCAACCTTCGTGCTGTGTCGTGACTTGCAACACATCGGTGTAGGTCACCACCACACTCTGGCCGACCTTGAGGTCTTTCAGGCGGGCCTGGACTTCCGGTTTCTCCACGTCCAGGACCTTCTTGTTGCCCGCCGGCCCCTGGAAGGTCAGCTGGTTGTTCTTCAGGTCGATGTCGGTGATCTTCAGTTGCACCTGCACCTGGCGATAGGCTTCGCCGCCCGGGTTGGGGTTGTCCTTGGTGGCGCGAACCACCCCGGCACGCTCAGCGGAGTTCGGCAGGCCTTTTTCCACATCGGTGTCCAGCACCGCCACTACCGCGTGGGTGACCCGCACATTGACCTGATCGCCCACCTTCAAATTGCCCAGGTCCTTGGCCTGATCGCTGAGTTGCACATGCACCGGCTGGCCCTGGGCGCCTTCCAGCACCACGCGATGCTTGGCGGCATCCACGGAGAGCACCTTGGTCACCAGTTCATCGGCCTCCACGGTACCGGCCAACGGAATGTCGGCGGCGTAAGCATGCAGGCTGGCAGCGGACAACAGAGTGGCCAAGGCAACGGCTTTGGCCAGAGAGTGAAGCGGCTTCATAGACATTCATCCTTGTAATTGAAGACAAGACCCGCGCCTTTCAGGTGCGCGGTGCCGCTTGAGCATAGACGCTGTAAATGCCCATGCCGCCGCGAACCACAGATTCGTTGCTCCCTGTTCAACCACCGAGCGCCCGCACCAGCACAGCCTGGTTCTGCAACTGCGCGGTCTTGATCCGCGACAGCGCGTTCTGTGCCGTGAGTTCGACCCGCTGGGCCTGCAACACATCGAGAAACGGCGCCTCGCCGGCGGCCCAGGAGCGCTGGATCTGCTGCGCCGCCGAACTGGCCTGCGCCGCGGCACTGGCCAGATGCTGCTGGCTCTCGGCATTGCGCCGGGCCGCGGCGAGGGCCGACTCGACTTCCGCCACCGCGCCGAGCACGGTACGGCGATAGCCGAGCAAGGCCTGGCGCCCCTCGGCATCGCGCAGTTCCACCACCGCGCGCCGGCGTCCGCCGTCCAGCAGCGGCACGCTGGCATTGATACCGGCCAGCCAGAAAGTCGAGCTGGCCAGGTTCGCGGCACTGACACCATCGACCAGCGAGCCCAGGGCCGCCGACAGGCTCAGGCGCGGCAGCAGGTCGGCCTTGGCCACCCCGACCCGCGCGTAGGCAGCGATCAGCCGGGCCTCGGCGGCACGGATGTCGGGACGCCGACGCAGCAGGTCGGCCGGGGTGCCGGCAGCCACCAGATCCACCTCGCTCAGTTGCGCCGGGCTGGCGGCGAACTGTTGGTACAGCGCCTCGCTCGGCTGCGCCAGCAACACTGCCAGGCGGTGCAACGAGCGCTGCCACTCCAGTTGCAGGGCCGGCACCTGGGCCGCAGTGGATTCCGACTGGGAACGCGCCCGCAGCAGATCGGCCTGCGGGCTGCTGCCCGCCGCATACAGCTGCTCGGTCAGTTGCAGGGTGCGGCTCTGGCTCTCGGCGTTCTGCCGCACAATGCTCAGGCGCTCTTCCAGCCCCCGCGCCTGGGCATAGGCCTGCACCACCTCAGTGACCAGCGCCACCTTGACCCCACGCGCCTCTTCCGCGCTGGCCTGCAGCTCGGCATCGGCGGCCCGCACGCCTTCGCGAATCCGCCCGAACAGGTCGATCTCCCAGGAGGCATCGAGACCCAGGCTCAGCGGCTCGGTAATCAAGGGGTCGCTGAACCCGGCCTGGTCCGCCGAGATCCGTTGCCGGGCGGCGCTGGCCCCCAGGTTCAGCTCGGGGCTCGCGCCGGCGGCCGCGACGCCGCGCAAGGCACGACTGGCATCGATCCGCGCCAGGGCGATCTGCAGGTCGAGGTTTTCCTCCAGCGCCCGCGCCACCAGGCGGTCGAGCAAGGGGTCGTGGTACAGCGTCCACCATTGCTCGGCAATGCCCGCCGCCGGTATTTGCGGCGCATTGACGAAACGCCCGGCGGGCGCCTCGACAGCCGGTGGCAAGGTCGGCGCGGCGCAGGCCGCAAGCAGCGCCGCGGTAAAGGCCAGGGCGGGAAAACGCAGCAGGTTATTCATGGACCACTCCGGAAGCAGAGACGCTGGATGGGGCCTGCAACCGCCGCTCGCCCCCGGCGAGACGGCGGATCAGGACATAGAAGATCGGGGTGAACAGCAGGCCGAACAGGGTCACGCCGATCATGCCGAAGAACACCGCCGAACCGACCGCCTGGCGCATTTCCGAACCGGCGCCCTCGGACAGCACCAGCGGCAGCACACCGAGGATGAAGGCCAGGGAGGTCATCAGGATCGGTCGCAGGCGCAGGCGACACGCCTCCACCACGGCATCGACGATGCCCTGCCCGTCCTGCTCCTGCTGCCGCGCCACCTCGACGATCAGGATGGCGTTTTTCGCCGCCAGTCCCACCAGCACGATGAAACCGATCTGGGTCAGTATGTTGATGTCCAGGCCCATCAGGCGCACGCCACCGGCGGCGGCCAGCAGGCACATGGGCACGATCAGCAGGATCGCCAGCGGCAGGCTCCAGCTGCCGTACTGCGCGGCCAGCACCAGGTAGACGAAGATCACACAGAGCGGGAATACCAGCAGGCCCATGTTGCCGGCGGTGGTCTGCTGATAGCTCAGGTCGGTCCACTGGTAGGTGATGCCCGGTGGCAGGGTTTGCTCGGCCAGGCGCTCCATGGTTTGCAGGGCGAAGTCGGAGCCCAGCCCGGGCAAGGTGTCGCCGTTGATTTCCGCGGTCGGGAACAGGTTGTAGCGTGGGAAACGCTCGACCCCCAGCGACTCGTGCAACCGCGTGACGCTGGCGATCGGCACCATGTCACCGGCCTCGTTGCGCACCTTGACCCGCGCCAGGTCCTCTGGCGTGACCCGGTACGGCAAGTCTGCCTGGGCCGTCACCCGATAGGTGCGGCCCACCAGGTTGAAGTCGTTGATGTAGGTCGAGCCGAAATAGGTCTCGATGGCCTGATTGATCTGGCTGCTGGGCACCCCGAGCATCTCGGCGCGCTCACGGTCCAGCTCGACGAACACCTGCGGCGTACGGGCCGAGAACGGTGAGTAGACACCGGTCATGCCCTGGGTCGCATTGGCCGCGGCGATCAGTTGCTCGGTGGCCTTGGCCAGGGCCTGGCTGCCCAGGCCGGCACGGTCCTGCAGGCGCATGGAGAAGCCGCCGGTGCTGCCCAGGCCCTGGACTGGAGGCGGCGTGGCGACAATCACCGACGCGCCGCTGACCACTTTCAGGCGCTCACGCAGGTCGGCGGCGATCTTGTCCGAGGTCAGGCCGCGCAGCTTGCGCTTGGACCAGGGCTCGAACACCGGCGCCAGGCCGGACGAGTTGGAAGAGCTGGTACCGGTGACCATGGAGAATCCGGAGAACGTCGGCACCCGATCGACACCCGGCACCTGCAGGGCGATGGCTTCGATCTGCCGGGAAATCTCGTTGGTGCGTTCCAGCGCAGCGCCTTCCGGCAGTTGCACGATCACCACCAGGTAACCGCGGTCCTGGGCCGGAATGAAGCCCTTGGGCGTGGACACCAGCAGGTAAGCCGTGACCGCGATCAATACCGCGTAGATCGCCAGCATCAATGGAGTCCGCGCCACCAGCCCCCGCACGCTGCCGGCATACCCCACCGAAAGCTTGAGGAAGCCGCGGTTGAAACCTTCCGCTGCGCGCGTGAGCAGGCCGGCCACACCGCGCCGTGGCGCCTGATGCGCCTTGGGGTCGTGGCGTCGCAGAATCATTGCCGCCAGCGCCGGCGACAGGGTCACCGAGTTGAACAGCGAGATCGCCGTGGCCACCGCGATGGTGATGCCGAACTGACGGAAGAACTCACCGGAGATCCCCGGAATGAACGCCGTGGGAATGAACACCGCGCAGAGCACCAGGGTGATCGCCACCAGCGCGCCACCCATTTCCTGCATGGTGATCAGCGTGGCCTGCAACGGGCTCTTGCCTTCGGCCAGATGGCGCTCGACGTTTTCCACCACGACGATGGCGTTGTCGACCACGATGCCCACCGCCAGCACCAGGCCGAACAGGGTCAGGTTGTTGATCGAGTAACCGAGCATGGCCATGACCGCGAAGGTCCCCACCAGCGACACCGGAATCGCCAGGATCGGGATGATCGACGGACGCCAGCCTTGCAGGAATACCAGGATCACCAGCACTACCAGGATCACCGCCTCGTAGATGGTCTTGCCCAGCTCGCCGATGCTGTCGGCGATGAACGCGGTGGGGTTGTAGCCAATGCTGTATTCGATGCCTTCGGGGAATTCCTTGCTCAGGTCCTGCATGGTCTGCTCGACCACCTTCATGGTGGCCAGGGCATTGGCGCCGGGACGTTGCAGCACCTGCAAGCCGATGGCCGGATGGCGCAGGTAATAGGTGTTGTTGACGTAGGCCAGGCCGGCGATTTCGGTGCGCGCCACATCCTTCAGGCGCACCAGGCGCCCGGCGCTGCCGGACTTGATGACGATGTTGTCGAAGTCCGCTGGCTCTTTCAGGCGGCCTTCGAAAATCAGGTTGGGCTGGAAGGCCTGGGACGCCACCGGCGGTTGCGCGATCACCCCGCCCGCCACCTGGGTGTTCTGCGCGCGCACCGCGGCAATGATGTCCGCCGGCGTCAGATTGAAGGACGCCACGCGCTCCGGGTCGAGCCAGATGCGCATGGAGTATTCACGGGCGCCCAGCGGATTGATGTCACCCACACCGTCGATGCGCTTGAGGGTATCGGCGACGGTCCGGATAGCGAAGTTGGAAACGTAGAGCTGGTCGTAGGTGCCCTTGGGCGAGGAAATGAAGATGGTCGACAGCTGGGTCGGCGACGACTTGCGCACCGACACGCCGCTGCGCTGTACCGGCTCCGGCAGGCGTGGCGTGGCCAGGGCCACGCGGTTCTGCACCAGCACCTGGGCCTTGTCGACATCGGTGCCGCTCTTGAACGTCACGGTCAGGTTGAGGCTGCCATCGGAGGTCGCCTGGCTGTACATGTAGAGCATGTCCTCGACGCCGTTGACCTCCTGTTCGAGGGGGATCGCCAGGGTCTCGGCCACGGTCTGCGCCGACGCGCCCGGGTAGGTCGCCTGCACCACCACGGTGGGCGGCGCGATGTCCGGGTACTCGGACGTCGGCAGGATCAGGTAGGCCAGGCCGCCGACGATCATCAGCACGATGGACAGCACGATCGCCAGCACCGGCTGTTCGACGGAGATTTTCCCCAGGTTCATAGCGGCGCTCCTTCGCTGGCCGGGGCCTTCGGCGCCAGCGCCAGGGCCTGCTCGCTGGCGGTCGCGGTCTCGCCGACGCGCACCCGCTGGATGCCGTCGACGATTACCCGGTCCTCGGGCAGCAGGCCGCTGGCGACTTCGCGCAGGCCGTCATGCAGCTTGCCCAGTTGTACCGGACGCAGTTCCACCTGGTTCTGCGCATTGAGCACATAGACCACCTTGCGCGTGGCATCGACGCTGATCGCCGTGTCCGGCAGCAACAGCGCCTGATAACTCGGGCGCCCGGAGAACTGCACACGCCCGAACTGCCCCGGGCTCAGGCGCAAATCCGGGTTGGCCACCCGGGCGCGCTGGCGCAGGGTGCCGGTGGACGGGTCGAGGCGGTTGTCGATGAAGTCCATGCGCCCGCTCAGGGTCGGCTCGCTCTGCCCCGGCAGGGCGATGCGCACCGGGTTCTGGCCCGCGGCGCCCTGCTCCTGGCGGCGGTACTTGAGGTAGCTCTGCTCATCGATATCGAAGTAGATGTCGATGGGGTCCAGGGACACGATGGTGGTCAGCAGGGTCGCATTGTTGTTGCCGCCGTTGACCAGGTTGCCTTCGCTGATCAGCTTGCGGCTGATCCGCCCGCTCATGGGCGCGGTGATGCGCGTGAACTCCAGGTCGAGCCGGGCATTGCTCAAGGCGCCTTCGGCGCTCAGGACTTCGGCCTGGGCCGCCTGCCGCGCCTGCAAGCGTTGGTCATACAGGCTGCGGGCAATGGTCTTCGATTCGATCAGCACCTTGGCCCGGGCATACTCCTGCTCGGCCAGGGCCAGCTGCGAACGTACCTGGGCCAGCTTGCCCTGGGCCTGGACCACCGCGGCCTGGAAGGAGCGCGAATCGATGACGAACAGCAGGTCGCCCTTCTTGACGATGGCGCCGTCGGTGAAGGCGACCTTTTCCAGGTAGCCGCTGACCCGCGAACGCACTTCCACCGAATCGGTCGCCTCGAAACGTCCGGTGAAACTGTCCCAATCGATGATCTGCCGGCTCACCGGCTGGCTCACCGAAACCGTCGGCGGCGCAGGCGGGGCCAGTACCTGATCCGGACCGCAGCCGGACAACGCCGACAGCAGCGCCAGGCTGACGGCCGACAACGCGGCAAACTTCATGGGTTTGGATTTCATCGCAGATAATCCTGGTTTCATAACTTTCTCCGGGGTTGGCGAACAACTTTGCAACCCAGTTTTCAGCCACACAAAAGAGTCGGCCGCCTACTTTCCAGCAGCGGCCGCTTGAACTTGAAACTTCAGTTTTGCGTCGAGCCCGCGCTCAGTGCGCGGTTTCTTTCGACAAAGGCGCCGGACTCCTCGGCCTGCACGCCGACCACGGAAGACAAGGCCAGCAAGGTAAGGAACAGGGCTGCGGATTTTTTCAGGCTGAACATGACGGAGAACCTCAGTGATATTTAAGTTGAGCGAATTCTCCGTCTTTGAGAAAAAAGATAAATGCTGCGCAGGGGAAAAGAATATTGAGTCGAAATCATGAATCGACACTTTATTAGTTCAACAAAAAACCACTCACAGTTTGACGCGAGAGATAAATGAATATTGGGTAAATAACTAATGACTGGTACTCACGAATACCTCGTTAATAACCGGTCATCTCCAGGTAACCGCTGCCGGAATGGCTGCCGCTCAACTGCACCGGGCCTTCCCAATAAGGAATGCGCAGGTTCATCCAGGCCTTGGGGTTGAGTGCCTCGGCATTGATATCCAGGCCGTGGCCAGGAATGCGCAGACGCCAGCGGGTGGGCAGCGTGCGCCCGGCCACCTTGGAGTCCGCCAGCGGGGTGAGCTGGATATCGTCCTTGTGCAGGGTCCGGGCGTGGCCGTTGGGCTCGATCCAGGTGCCGGTGATGTAGGGCGGCTTG
This sequence comes from Pseudomonas sp. RW409, assembly GCF_003184125.1. NCBI lineage: Bacteria > Pseudomonadati > Pseudomonadota > Gammaproteobacteria > Pseudomonadales > Pseudomonadaceae > Pseudomonas > Pseudomonas sp. RW409. The sequence continues at coordinate 865,122 of NZ_QHHP01000004.1, forward strand.
TGGTTTTCCCGCACGCGAAACAGCATCAGCCGCTCGCCGCTGTCCAGGTGCAGGGAGAACCAGTCCCAGCCGCTCTGCCCGGCCGCCAGGGGCTGGCTGCTCCATTCGCGGTCGAGCCAGGCCGGGCCGCTGACCTCATAGGTCTGGCCGTCGATCTGCAGGCTGCCGGTGGCCTGGAAAAACGGCTGGCTGTAGTAATAGGAGGCCTGGCCCCGCTCGGACTTGCGGCTGTAGCCGCCCTCGCCCTGAAGCACCAGGGGCTTATCGCTGCGCAACTGCAAGCGGTAGGCGAAACCCGGGCCACTGGCCTGCAATTGCATATGGGCCAGCGGGTCAGGATCGGCGTCGACGGACTGGCTGGTAAAACTCCAGTCGTCGATCCAGGCCTTGAACGGCTGCACCGTCACCCCGGCCTGCCCCACTCCGCCGCGGGCATAACGTTCGGCGGCGTGATGGCTGTTGGCCGAGGTGGCGGCGGCGTGACCGAGCCAGACATTGGGTGCCTGCCAGCCGGGCTGGTCGGGCTCGGCGCGCAAGGCACTGCGAAACAGCGTCCACTGCACGCCGAAGCGCTGGCCGTCGCCGGCCTTGAGGTCGGCGGTGAGGTACCACCACTCAATGCGAAAACCGTCATGCACACCATGGTCCGCCGGAAAGCTGAACACCCGCCCCGGCACCACCTGGGTGAACGCCGCGGCGTCCTCGCCCAGGCCGGCGAAACCTTGCGCCGGCTCGGCGCCTTTATCGCAACCGCACAGGGCTGCCACCAGCAACAGGCCAAGCAGCCGTTCAATCTTCATGGGCGAAAGTCCTGAGCAGATCCGCCGGCTGGCTGCGATACAACCGCAGCAACGGCCAGGCCGATGCAAGCAAGGTAGCCAATACCGCCAGGGCCAGCAGTTGCACCAGTTGCAGCGGGAACACCCGCAACGGCAGGCGCCAGCCGAAGGCCTGGACGTTGATCACCGTGTCCAGGCACCAGGCCAGGGCGATGCCCAGCGGCAGCGCCAGGAGCAAGGTCAGCAGCGCCAGCAGCCAGGTCTGCCCGAGGTTGAGCAGCATCAGCTGGCGCCGGCTCACCCCCAGCGCCCACAGCGGCGCGAGCTGGCCGAGGCGGCTCTGGCTCTGGGTCAGCAGGCTGATAAACAGCGCCACGCCGGCCACCCCCAGGGTCAGGCTGTTGAGCGCGGCGGTGGCGGCGAAGGTGCGTTCGAATATCTGGCTCGACCAGCCCTTGAGCTGCGCCTGTTCGACGATGCGGCTGTCGTCGAGGCCAAAGCGCTGCTGCAAGGCGCTTACCAGCGGCGCCACGGCGGACGGTTCGAGGCGCAGATTAAAGCGGTTGGGCGTCAGCTGCGGCCAGTGCGCCAGCAGGTGCTCGGCATTCACCAGCAGATGGCCCCTGGGGTTGCCGTAGTCGGCGTAGATCGCCACCACTTGCGGCGCCCACTGCCCCACCGGCACGGGAATCTCCAGCCGATCGCCCAGGCGCACCTTGAGCCGGCGCGCGGTCTGTTCGCTGAGCATCAGCGTGTCGGCGCTGGCCAGTTGGGTCCAGGGCTGCTCGCCCAGGGCTTCGAGCAAGGGCCAGTGCTGGCGGTAGCTGGCATGGTCGATCACCCCGTACAAGTCCGCCGGCCAGCCTTGCAGTTGCAGCGCCACCTGCCGGACGGGCAGTACCGCGGCAATGGCAGGTTGTTCCGGCAACCAGCCTTGCAGTTCCTGTGCCTGCGCCGGGGTCTGCGGATTGATGTACAGCTCGGCGCTCAGGCGCTGGTCGAGCCAGTCGGTGAAGGTCTGGCGAAAGCCGGCGGTCATGCTGCCGGCGCCGATATTCGCAGCCAGGGCCAGCAGCAGCGCCATCAACGCCAGGCTCAGGGCCGGCAACTGCTGCCGGCAATCGGCGAGGAACCACTGCCCGAGCACCGAGCGGCTGCGCCCGAGCAGTGCGCTGAGCAATGCATTGAGCAGCACCGGCAGCCCCAGGGCCGCCCCCAATAGCAAGCCCGCCATCAGGACAAAACCGCTGCCCAGGCTGTCGCCCCAGATCCAGGCCGCGCCAGCCAGCGCCGCCAGGGCCGTCGCCACCCAGGCCTGACGCCGCAACCAGCGCGCATAAGCCTGGTGCCAGGCCTGGGGATCGGCCAGCGCCAGCAGCGGTAGGCGCGCCGCCCGCAGCAGACTGTTGGCCCCCGCCAGCAAGGCGCCGAGCAGGCTCAGGCCAATGCCGCCGAACCACCACCAGGGGCTCAGGCTCAACTGCCCCGCCACCTCGGCGCCATACAGGCCGCGCAGGCTGGCGGCGACATCCGGCAACAGCACGCTGGCCAGCAGGTAGCCGCTGAGCACCCCGGCCAGGCCGCCGAGCAAGGCCAGGCCGCCCAGTTCGACACAGAGGCAGGCAATCAGCATCCGCGCGCTGACTCCGCAGGCGCGCAGGGTGCGCAGCAGGCCGCGCCGCTGCTCCAGGGCCAGGCCGATGGCCGCGTGCACGATAAACAGGCCGACCAGGAACGACAGGAAACCCAGGGCATCGAGGTTCAGGTGAAAGCTCTCGGTCAGGCGCGCCAGATCGTTTTCCTCACTGCCGCGCTTGAGCACCAGCAGGCCCTTGAATGCATCGGGCAAGGCCGGCGCGCTGGCGGCGAAATCCGCCGGCAACAGCAGCCGTGAGAGCTGCTGCGGCAAGCCCAGCAGCGGCTGGGCAAAACCGATGTCCACCAGCAGCAACCCCGGGGCCATGTCCGCCTGGCTGTGCAGCGGCGGCAGTGGCTGGCCGCTCGCGGTGGTCGGCCGATCGCCTTCGCGATAACCAAGGGCTTGCAGGGTCTGCGGGGCGATCCAGGTGCTGCCCGGCGGGCTGACGAATTCGACCATTTGCGCGGAATCCAGCACCTGGCCGGCGACCACCGAACCAGCCGGCAACGACAGCGGCTCGATCCCCAGCAATTGCAGGCGCTGCTGCTCATGGCCCTTGAGCGTCAGCCGGCCTTGCACCACCGGCGACACCGGCCAGCCGGCCCGGCGCAGGCCGACGAACGCCTCCTGGGAAAACGGCGCGCCATTGGTCGTGGCCAGGCTGGACTGGGGCGCGCCGCCGATCAACTGGCTGGCCTTGGCGTAACTGTCCCGCGCCTGACTGTTGAGCGCCTGCACCCCGGTCAACAGGCTGGTGGCCAGCCACAGCCCGGTCAGCACACTGAAAAACTGCACCGGGTGCCGCCGCCAATGGCTGAGCAGCGCCCGCAGGCTGTGCCAGAAAACCCGCACCTCAGTGCTCGCCCGCGCCGGCCAGACGCCCGCCATGCAGCAGCGCGATCCGCCCCAGGCGACTGGCCACGCGCTGGCTGTGGGTGACCATCAACAGGCTGGTGGGGGTATCGACCAATAGCTCCAGCAACAGCTGCAGCACGTCGTCGCTGGTGGCTTCGTCGAGGCTGCCGGTGGGTTCGTCGGCCAACAGCAGCCGCGGTTTGCCGGCCAGGGCGCGGCCCAGGGCCACCCGCTGTTGCTGGCCGCCAGACAGTTGCTCCGGGTAGCGCCGCAACAGCCCCCCCAGGCCCAGGCGCTCCACCAGTTGCGCCTGCCAGCGTTCATCGAAACGCCCGGCCAGCCGCGCCTGGAACCCCAGGTTGTCCTCCACCCGCAGGCTGCCGATCAGGTTGAACTGCTGGAACACCAGCCCGACCTCGGTCCGCCGCCAGTTGGCCAGCTGGTTTTCGTTCATCCGCTCCAACTGCTGGTCGCCAATGCGGATGCTGCCGCGATCGACCTTGTCCAGGCCGGCGATCAAATGCAGCAAGGTGCTCTTGCCACTGCCCGACTCGCCCATCAGCGCCAGGCTGCCGCCCTGCTCCAGCTGCAGGTCGACCCCCTGCAACACCGTCAACGGGCCCTGGGGCGTGGCGTAGCTTTTGCAGACGGCTTGTACATCGAGCATGGGCGGGCTCTGGCAGCGGAAGGAAGGCTCAAGGATAGCGCTTGTCAGAACATGAGGGTTTGCGGTGCATCACTATGGCCTCTCAGCCCGCGCGCCCCGCTCGCGGGCTGACTTCATCCAGACCTACAGCTCCACGTATCCTCTCGCCTCGCTGAACGCGACGATTTCTCTCGGCGGCGTCACGGTATTCAGCGGCTTGCGCCAGTAACCAACACCATGCCATTGCCCATGCTTGAAGCCCACTTCGGGATAGGTGCCGATATGGGTGAAGCCCAGTGCTTCATGAAGACCAACACTGGCGGCGTTGGGCTGGGCAATGCCGGCGTAAGCGGCATGGAAGCCTTGTTGCTCGAGGATCGGCAGGAGCCGCTGGTAGAGTGCGCGGCCAATGCCACGGCGGTGTGCCGCGGGGTCGATATAGACCGTGACATCCACCGACCAGCGATAAGCCTCCCTGGCGCGATGCTGACTGGCATAGGCATAACCAACGACCGCGCCGTCCAACTCCGCTACCAGGTAGGGATAAGTCGCCAGTGTCGCCTCGATCCGCCCCGCCATTTCCTCGATCGTTGGCGGGATGAGCTCGAACGAGATGACCGTATCCGACACCATAGGCGCGTAGATTGCCTGAATGGCCGGAGCATCGGCCGGCGTTGCTATCCTGATCTTGCCCATCCTGTTTTCTCCTTGCCATTGCTCGTCATATGCCGTGTGAGCTGGCGAATCTTATCGGTTTCAAGTCCGATGCAGAGCATGGGGGCGGACAATCCAAAGCGACTTGCCTTGCACGGACCCAGGACGACGGCGTGATAGAGATCAGCAGTCGCCAGGACTCGGCCGAGCTTACTGCACCGGCCAAGCATTCATCGGCAACAAATTCTGTGCATGGTTCACGCCAATACGCCGGTAGCGTTCATCGAGCATCAGCGTCAACAGATCCAGCCGCGCCCAGGGTTCGACCTGCGCCCAGCGGTATTGATTCGGACTGTTCGAACCGCGGATGGGCAGTGGCTGCCCATCCTGGCTAAAAGCGACCCCATGGAAGTGACTGCGGCGCCGCGGCGGTCTGCCGGGTGAACCCTGTCCGGCGTAGCGTCGTTCCCGCAGGCCTGCTCCGCGAGCGAGCCCTTGTCGGTGGGCGTTACTTCGGTTGCTCCACGACCCGCAGATAGGGTTTCAGCGTCTTGAAGCCTTGCGGGTATTTCCTCCTGGCGTCCTCGTCGGATACCGAGGTGGGAATGATCACATCCTCGCCCGGGCGCCAGTTCACCGGGGTGGCGACGGTGTGCTTGGCATTCAGTTGCAGGGAATCGAGCAGGCGCAGCACCTCATCGAAATTGCGCCCGGCGCTCATCGGGTAGATCAGCATGGCCTTGACCTTCTTGTCCGGGCCGATGATGAACACTGAACGCACGGTGGCGTTGTCCACGGCGGTGCGCGCGCCGCCACTGGCATTGGGGTGGATCATGTCGTAGAGCTTGGCCACCACCAGGTTTTCGTCGCCGATCATCGGGTAGTTGACCGCATGCCCCTGGGTTTCCTGGATGTCGCCGACCCAGGCCTTATGGTCGCTGACCGGGTCGATACTGAGCCCGACAATCTTGGTGTTGCGTTTGTCGAACTCCGGCTTGAGCCTGGCCATATAACCGAGCTCAGTGGTGCACACCGGGGTGAAGTCCTTCGGATGGGAAAACAGGATCGCCCACTTATCGCCGATCCACTCATGGAAGTGCAGCGGACCTTCGGTGGTGTCGGCAGTGAAATCGGGTGCTTCGTCGCCAATGCGGATTGCCATGGTTGGTCTCCTTGCAGTGACTGGGAGGGGTAGTTGTCAGGGAACTGACGGCTGTTGCGGTGGCGTTCGGGTACGGCGTGAACCTGTCGGCGCGAATCAGTATAGGAGACGCACCAGGGCCGGGTGAGCGCAGACAAAAAAGCCCGGCAGTGCCGGGCTTTGGTCTCGGGTCCGCCTTCAGAAGCGGTAGTTGGCGCTCAGCTCCAGAGGCCGAGGTGCCGGTAACGTTCGTCGCAGACGTGCCGGCTGAAACCTTCGAGGCCCCAACCCATGAACCAGCACCGCCCCTATCGACCTGGGGTGACGAACTATTAGTATTGCGCCCCTTTTCTTCATCGCAGGACGCAAAGATGAATTACACCCAGGCCCAACTGAAATACCGGCTGTCCATCGCCGCAGGCGCATTGCTATTTACCGGCGCCTTGATCTCCACCGTGTTTTCCACCCTGAAAATGCTCCACTGGCGCATGAACAGCTACAGCGACGCCGCGGCGCTCCTCAACCGCCAGATCAAGGACTTTGTGTCCATGGTCCACAACAACACCCAGCCCCTGGAGTGGTTCTGGGACAACAGCCCGACCCCCGACTTCATCCACCTGAGCACCCCGCCCCACTGGAAATTCCTGGTGATCTACCTGCTGATCTTCATCGGCGCGGCACTGTTCACCTGGGGCCGGACCCTGATGCGCAAAGTCGAAGAAGTCGAACCCCTGATCCAGGCTCGACTCAATGCGCCAGCAGCAGAAGGCGTTATGGTCATGACGTTGCAGCAACTGGAGGAGTCGACTCCGGTGGACGCCGTGCCTTCGTTCTTTTCGCAGGTTCGACTGCTTTGTGTGCTGCCGTTGGGGATAGGGGTGGTTTATCTTGGGGTGCTGTGGATGTTGCACATTTTATAAGCCCGGAGGTGGATTGAGCTCTTTGTGATGTTCATGGGTTGCGCCAAATCACGGTGGCCTTTTCAGAGCGCGTCTAATGTATGAAGTCGCCATGGGAGCCAAAACACAAAATGGTCCACATGCGGTAATGATCATAATCGGCAGCAAATGGCCAGAAGCGGTCATCGAATGTCTACGAATTCAGAGGCGATTCACTGATTGAATTTAAACAATATTAAAATTGCCGAATTATTTACAACTTGCTTCTCCATGAAGACGTTTCAATCTGGAGAGGCTTTATTAATTTCTTCTACGAGTAATTATGGATGCCTATAAATAAAATTTGGTCGAGCGACCTCAAAGGATATAACACGGATATGGCTGATGAGAAACACCTTAGACTTCAAAAGCTAAACCTTCTTATTGGCCCGAACAATAGTGGTAAAAGCAGGCTTCTCCGATCGCTATTTTCAACCCCCGTGAAAAACTTAAAGGTCGGGCTCGGAGGCGACTTTCAAGATGCTTGTCATCAGCTTGGCGATATCTTCAAAATCATTTCAGGTCGCGATTCTATAATCGGATTGAATTGCAAGGAACTCATGGAGATTTATTCTGGAAAATGCAAAAGCATAGAAGAAATAAAATCCATCATTGAAAACTTGTCAAAAATATTAAGTGATGCCGCCAACCCTAACTTGACCTATTCCAGCGATAGAGATTTGAGCGCATTCTATGAAATCCGAGGGATAATTCGGACACACTTCCCTGCCAACGAACTTAATCACATCACAAGATTGAGCAGTGGAACTGCGGACTTAAAAAGACATTACATTCCTATACTTCGAGGAATGAGACCATTGGGGGATAGTTCTGACCTTTATCTTGAGCGCACCTTTAAGGACTATTTCCCAAGACTACAAAAAGACTCCTTAAAAATTGTAACAGGCTTCGACTTGTACAATTTATTGGCGCGTTTTTTGTTGGGACAACCCGAAGAGCGTGAACGAATTAGAGAGTACGAACGAATATTAGGAAATGAGTTTTTTGGCGGAAGGGAAATAACGTTAATCCCTCAGTACGGCAAAGACACCGTTGCAGTTAAAATTGGGACTGATGATCAATTCTCTATATATGATTTAGGTGACGGTCTCCAACAAGTAATCATTATCACCTCCGCCGCATACCTAGAGCAAAATCCATCTGTGTTTTTTATTGAGGAGCCAGAGGCATGCCTGCATCCAGGCCTCTTGAGGAAGCTGGCACTTTTTTTACTTAATCATACAAGCCATCAATACTTGGCTACGACCCATTCAAATCATTTGCTTGACCTTGCTGAAAACATTAAAGATGTTGTGGTTCATAGGGTCTCCAAGAGTGATGGTGAAGATCGTCCAGAGTTTCAGATTCAAGAGTGTACGAGGGATAGAGAACTATTAGCAGAGCTTGGCGTGCTCGCTTCCTCGGTTTATCTAGCCAATTCTACTATTTGGGTTGAAGGTATAACTGATCGGCTTTATCTGAAAGTATTTATGAAGAAGTATTTGGAAGATCTGAGCGATTCGGTTTTCAAGGTGACACTTGAGGGATTATTAGAGAACTTCCATTATGCGTTCGTTGAGTATCAAGGTGGCACACTTGGTCATTGGGCTTTTGACGATGGAGATGCCACGGACAGGTTAAACGCCTCAAGGCTTTGCGCAGCCGCTTTTCTTATTGCTGATGGAGATATTTTAGGCAAAGGTGATCGGTCCGAAACATTGAACAACGAACTGAAAGAGCGATTTCACTTACTACCAAGCAAGGAGATTGAGAATTTGCTGCCAACAAATATTATAGAAGAAGCTGCCAGAAGAATATTTCATCGAAAAAAAGCCAAGACTACTATTGGACTGGAAGCTTCCGACATAAAAAAAATATTAAATAGAGCTGTATCGGCGCCTGACCATGGTATCGGCTATCACTTAGATAGATGCCTTGGCTTGAAGGGCAAGGGAAAATCCACTCGACGTATTTTTGCAGATGAAAGTGGAACTATAAACGAGAAGGTTAAATTCTGCCGAGAGGCTATTGAGGTGATGAATGCAATAGACTGGACATTACCTGATACAGCTAGAGAATTATGCACAAAAATATATGCTCATATTATGAAATTTAATCATTAGTTTCTTTATATCTTACTGAATCGCCTCCGGCTTCTTAAACGCATCCGACCGGTTATTTTGGACGCAAGAAACCCTCAAGCCTAACAACCACTATTGGCCCAAAGCGAACTCGTAATTTTTAAAAACGGAGCATTTTGTGCGTTTCTGTTTCTAGCATCCTATACAGGGTTACTAACTGGGCGTGGCATTCGTGATAGGTTGTGACGCTCACGAGTTTTTGACAGGAGGTCATCATGGCTAAACCAGCGGCGCGTAAGAGCGACCCATCTAGTTGCCCTATGCCAGGGCACGGTACCAACCCTATCGCGACAGGCTCTTCTGATGTGCTTTTCGATGGCCTACCCGCTGCACGCCAGGACGACACTTGTACTTGTGGCAGTGCGTTGTCGTCGGGTCTGTCTTCAACCGTCTTCATAAACGGCAAAAATGCCGCCACCATCGATACGGGGGGAACCCATGGCAGCATCGTCATCGGTGGATCGAGTACGGTAATCATTGGTGATACCCATGCACCCTGCGAATTCATTTCTCCTGAGCTTTTAGCCGGCCATGCAAGATGGATCGGCTTCAGAATTCCTGCTGACGAAAGCTATGAGGGCTTATCGTGCACCGCTCATTTTGACGATGGCTCATCACTCCCTGGCGTGTTTAATAAAGAAAATACCGTGAAGTTTTCGAACCCATCGGGCAAGACGTGCTTGATGCTCAAGTTCGAAGATGAAGCGCCTGCTGAGGCCCCCTCTCTCACTGAGAGCTTATTGAACAAAATTCTAGGATAAGGAACATCCTGTGACAGAACCGTACATCGTCACTGGCAGCTATATTGTTCAGCGCGAGCATGCTTTAAAAGACTCTCCACTCGATAGGGCCTTAGAGCTGATGGAGGGCGCTGCGCTGAGATTTTCTTTGGATGCTATCTCTGATGAAAAAATCAGGGCTAGCTATCTCAGGAATATCAAACGCATGTCTCAGCAAACAATGGAGGACGTGAAAGCAGGAAAAATTACGGCGCAAGAAGGTGTAGCGTTCAGCCATGAAATGCGAAACAAAATTTTGATAGAACATCGTAAGTGGACTTCTGCGCAGGGCCTGGCGGTCGTTCAAAGGAAGAAAAAAGACGGTAGGACACTAAAATGGCTTTTGGATCGTTACTCCAACGATCTCTTCAAAAAGAGCTATGAAAACCTTTCAGCCGCAGAGCAAAAGAAGGTTCATTACACCATTTTGGAAGCCGCCGGCCGGGATGATGCCAAGTTTACGAAAGGCACTAAAAAAATGCTGATCATGGGCAAACTCGGCGTTCTCGTGACCGCTGCGCTGGCGACTTATCAAATCCTGAATGCTGAGAACAAACCAAAAGAAACGGCCCGACAAGGCATCCTCGTCGGAGGAGGTGCGTTAGGCGGCGTACTAGCTGGGATGGGCGTCAGTGCGTTGTGTGGCCCTGGAGCTCCGATCTGTGCAATTGCGGTCATCTTGGCGGGATCAGTGGCTGGTAGCGTCGCAGGCGGCGTGGTCGCGGACTCGCTTGATGAGGAACTGGAGGAGTTTTCGCATTGGGACATTTTCTGACCGAGCCACAACTGACAGAAGTCAGAACCGCACTGTCTGAGCCATTCAACTATTTTCCGACCGATTACGACTACATCGCGCGACAGGTCAAAGGCGTCGATCCTGACGTACTCTACGAAATCTTTTATTCAGAAGTGGCGCCCGTGTGCTTCTCCAACCTTGCAGCAGTCTTGCCCTCTGTCTGGACAGGCTTTGACCCCGACTGGCTCAGAGCCAGGATCGAGGAAAGGCTGGAAGCGCGGAAGCGTAATTGGTTACGCAGGCAGTTTGATAAGGTGCTGGTTCTATGGCTGAAATACAACTACGACTACATGTGGAAGGAAATTGCTTGCAGGCTTTGAGGTTCGGTTATGAACTGACATTAGCGCATGATCGACAACAGAAATAAAAAAGGGTCGCAGCAACAGAGGGGCGTCAAGTCAATGTAATTACGCCCCACCACCGTCGCCGCTAACGCTCCGACACAACCACTCAAACATCTCAGCCAGCGTGCAGTTGCAGCGCTTAAGCTCCGCTCCTATAGTTCGGCGTCGCAGCCAAATTCGCGAACGACCTTGGCCGGTCGAATTACAACGCAGTATCAGCACTCACAACACCTTTGCAGTCACCTATCTGGTGCTCGCGACAGGATGTTATGACAGCTGTACGCGGTGGTTCTCCGGTCGTCATATACGCGTACAGCTGTCATTTCCCTCATCGTCGGCAACACAGGTGATTGCTCCCTACACAGGAGCTGCACCGATGATTGACCAGCCACTCTCGCGCTTCACCCCCGTCGATACCCACGACGCCGATCAAGCGGTTTTCTACCTCGATACTCAAGCACCTTTAAGCGATCTGGCCAGCAGTGCGGCCCATCGCTTCACCGTGGTGCGCGACCTGATGGACAGCCTGTCCACGCTGAACCTGAAAGACATTTCCGACTGCGATCTGGCGCGGGTGACCCGAGGCGTGCATCTGCTGACCCGGGAAGGGTGTGCGGTGTTGGAGGTGATTCAGTGGCGCACGGCGCAGGAGCCCTGAGCGCTATTGAGCCTGGGAGGCTGTTTGTAGCCGCTGCCGAAGGCTGCGATCGGCTGCGTAGCAGACGCAAACCCTGCCTCCCGGCTTTACCTGCTACACCGCGTCGTCAGGTTTGGCGTGCGATCTGCGCCCGATCGCAGCCTTCGGCAGCGGCTACAGGAAGCGTTCAGGCCGCTGACTCAGCCTTCGCACCTTTTGAGGAGATCCCCGTGCAATATCCCATCTGCATCGAGTGGGGCGACGAGCACACTGCTACCGGCATCCAGATTCCTGACATTCCTGGCGCGGTCACCGCCGGCGACACCTTCGAGGCCGCGTACAGCGCCGCCATCGAGATCGCCCACGTCATGCTCGAAGAACTGGCCCGTGAGGGACAAGCCATTCCCCTGCCCTCGCCCACCGGCACACACCGCACCAACCCCGACTTCGAGGGGATGGGCTGGGGCATGCTGGATATCGATATCACGCCTTACCTGGGCAAAACCGAGAAGGTCAATGTGACCCTGCCGGGTTACGTGATTCAACGAATCGACCGTTTTGTTCGGGAGCACAACATCAAGAGCCGGTCGTCTTTTTTGGCGGATGCGGCAATGGAAAAGCTGGGGCGTTAAGAACCGAGAAGCCCCCCTACGCACAACCCCGGACGCGAGGCCGACCGGCAGGCCGCCCCGCGTTGCTTTGGCTTTTGATCTGAACGCTATGGTCCGAGATCAAAAAAATTTCGCCGAAACGGCTTGAGTTTCGACACGGTTGCTCGTTCCGGTGGGGCGGGTAGATCAAAATGCGCGCCCTGCCAGTCGGCGCTAAACCTGTAGCCGCTGCCGAGCCCTGGCGAGGCTGCGATAGGACCGAAGGTCCTCCAGCGGTCTCAAGATCCTGCGCCCGCTTCGCGGTCGATCGCAGCCTCGCTAGGGCTCGGCAGCGGCTACAGAGACTGCATTCTCAGCCAGGCCGGCCGGCAGGCCGCCTCGCGTTGCTTTTGATCTGAACGCCCCGTTAACCACGATGGCCGAACGCAGGTATTGAGCCGTGGGTAACCCGGCAGGGATGCCGGGTTAGCCGCCCCAGGCCATGGATGGCCTGTGGCGGCGGCCCGCGGATCAATGCCGGAGTGAGGGTATGCCGAGCCTAGGCGAGGCACCGAGTGGTGGGGCAAAGCATTTTGGTTACTTTGGACTGGGCCGGCTTCCGGATCTTCCAAAGTGACCCGCCGTAAGGGCCATCCCTTTCAAGGTCTTGGGTAAAATCCGCTGAAATTCAGTCAGGAAGACCCGAACGATGTGGGCCGATGTACTAGCGCGATTCGAGAAAAAAGCACCTGCCAGCGTGATGGCCAAACTTGCCTTG
>NZ_QHHP01000004.1:877848-988037 GCF_003184125.1 Pseudomonas sp. RW409
TTGAGAAGGCTATCGCGGGCAAGCCTCGCTCCTGCACAGGAGCAACACGCTCGCTTCTGTAGGAGCGAGGCTTGCCCGCGATGAGGCCCTTACAGGCGCTTCATTACTTCCCCGGATACTCCCGATGCATCTGCTCCAGCAGCGCATCCTTGTTCTGCCACAGCTGGTTGATCCAGCCCTGGAACTCTAGGCGGTACACGCCATCCTGGTCGTAGTTCTTGCCGATGAACTGCGGTGGAATCGGCAGCTCCTCGAAATGCACCACCACTTCATTGACCTTGCCGCACAACAGGTCCCAGTAACCCGGCTGGCCCGCCGGGTAGTGGATGGTGACGTTGACGATGGACTCCAGTTGCTCGCCCATGGCGTCCAGCACGAAGGCAATGCCGCCGGCCTTGGGCTTGAGCAGGTGGCGGAACGGCGAGGCCTGTTGCGCATGCTTGGCCTTGGTGAAGCGTGTGCCTTCGACGAAGTTGAAGATGCCCACCGGGTTGTCGCGGAACTTCGCGCAGGTCTTGCGGGTGGTCTCCAGGTCCTTGCCCTTTTTCTCCGGGTGTTTTTCCAGGTAGGCCTTGGAGTAGCGCTTCATGAACGGGAAGCCCAGGGCCCACCAGGCCAGGCCAATCACCGGGACCCAGATCAGTTCCTGCTTGAGGAAGAACTTCAGCGGGCGGATACGCCGGTTGAGCACGTACTGCAGGACCATGATGTCGACCCAGCTCTGGTGGTTGCTGGTGATCAGGTACGAGTGCCGGTAGTCCAGGCCGTCGAGCCCGCTGAGGTGCCAGCGGGTGTGCCCGAACAGGTTCATCCAGGCCTTGTTGTTGCTGATCCAGGCTTCATGGATGTGGCTCATCAGCCAGTCGGTGAAGCGCTGGGCCGCTGGGAAAGGCAGCAGCAACTTGAAGATCGCCACCACGAACAACGGTGTACAGCAGACGATGGTGTTGAGTGCCAACAACAGCGAGGCGATCACGCCTCGCAGCGGTGCAGGTAGAAAATCCAGCATTTACACATCCAGAGGTCGGTTGGCGGCTTGAATCGCAGTCAGGGCAATGGTGTAGACGATGTCGTCGACCTGGGCGCCACGGGGCAGGTCGTTCACCGGCTTGCGCAGGCCTTGCAGCATCGGCCCGAGGCTGACGCAGTCGGCGCTGCGTTGCACGGCCTTGTGGGTGGTGTTGCCGGTGTTCAGGTCGGGGAACACGAACACCGTGGCCTTGCCGGCGACCTGGCTGTTGGGTGCCAGTTGCTGGGCCACGGCTTCGTTGGCCGCGGCGTCGTATTGCAACGGGCCGTCGATCAGCAGCGAGTTCTGGGCTTCATGGGCCAGCAGGGTGGCTTCGCGGACTTTCTCCACTTCTTCACCGCTGGCCGACTCGCCGCTGGAGTAACTGATCATCGCCACCCGCGGGGTGATGCCGAACGCGGCCGCCGAGTCGGCGCTTTGCAGGGCGATCTCGGCCAGTTCGCTGGCGCTCGGGTGCGGGTTCATCACGCAGTCGCCGTAGACCAGCACCTGCTCGGGGAACAGCATGAAAAACACCGACGACACCAGGGTGCAGCCCGGCGCGGTCTTGATCAGTTGCAGGGCCGGGCGGATGGTATTGGCGGTGGAGTGGATCAGGCCGGAGACCAGGCCATCGACTTCGTCCAGGGCCAGCATCATGGTGCCGATCACCACCGGGTCTTCCAGTTGCTGTTCGGCCATCGGCGCGTTGAGGCTCTTGCTCTTGCGCAGCGCCACCATCGGCTCGACGTAGCGTTCGCGGATCTGGTCCGGGTCGATGACTTCCAGGCCAGGCGGCAACTCGATGCCCTGGGCCCGGGCGACCGCCTCGACATCCGCCGGCTTGGCCAGCAGCACGCAACGGGCGATGCCGCGCGCCTGGCAGATCGCCGCGGCCTGCACGGTCAGCGGCTCGCTGCCTTCGGGCAGGACAATGCGCTTGTTGGCTTCCTGGGCGCGCTGGATCAACTGGTAGCGGAACACCGCCGGCGACAGGCGCATTTCCCGCGGCGTGCCGCAACGCTGGTGCAGCCACTTGGCGTCCAGGTGGCTGGCGACGAAGTCGGTAATGATCTCCGCGCGCTCGCGGTCATCGATGGGGATTTCCTTGTTCAGGCTGTTCAGCTGGTTGGCGGTGTCGTAGGAGCCGGTGCTCACCGACAGCACCGGCAGGCCGGCATTCAGGGCGCCGCGACACAGGTCCATGATCCGCGGGTCGGGCAGGGTGTCGCTGGTCAGCAGTAACCCGGCCAGGGGCACGCCGTTGATCGCCGCCAGGCTCACGGCGAGGATGATGTCGTCGCGATCGCCGGGCGTCACCACCAGCACGCCGGGCTTGAGCAGCTCCACGGTGTTACGCATGGTGCGCGCGCAGATGATGATCTTGGTCATGCGCCGGCTTTCGTAGTCGCCGGCGTTGAGCACCTGGGCGCCCATCAGGTCGGCGACGTCGCGGGTGCGCGGCGCGTTCAGTTCCGGCTGGAAGGGGATGCAGCCGAGCAGGCGGAAGTCGCCGCTGCGCAGCAGGGGCGAATGCTCTTTCAGACGGGCGGAAAAGGCCTCCATGCTTTCGTCGGTATGCACCTTGTTGAGGATCACCCCCAGCACTTTCGGGTCGCGCGGGCCGCCGAACAGTTGCGCTTGCAACTCCACGCGACCGGACAGCTCGGTGAGCACTTCGTTTTCCGGGGCGGACACCAGGATCACCTCGGCATCCAGGCTTTTCGCCAGGTGCAGGTTGACCCGTGCGGCATAGCTGGCGCTACGGGTCGGCACCATGCCTTCGACCACCAGCACGTCCTTGCCGACGGCCGCCTGCTGGTAGAGGGTGATGATTTCTTCCAGCAACTCGTCCAGCTGGCCGTCGCCGAGCATCCGTTCGACATGGGCCAGGCCCAGCGGCTGCGGCGGTTTCAGGCCATGGGTGCGGGCCACCAGCTCGGTCGAGCGCTCAGGGCCGGTATCGCCTGGGTGAGGCTGGGCAATGGGTTTGAAGAAGCCGACCTTGAGGCCGGCCCGTTCCAGGGTACGCACCAGCCCGAGGCTGATGGAGGTCAGACCCACGCCAAAATCGGTGGGTGCGATAAAAAAAGTTTGCATGCGGATTCTCGAAGGGTGCATGGCAACGGTGAGTCGCTTATGTGTACTGCTCTACCGGAAATTCAGGCGCCAAGGTTAGCGCTAACCGAGCCTTGTGCGCACCAACCGCAGGCAAAGGGCTGGCCTATTTTTTCCAGGCGTTTGTGCGGATCCAGGATCCAGGCCCGCGATTGCCAGGGCGGCTGGTGGCGCAGGTGCTGGGTATGGCCACAGGACAGCTCGACGACCCAGTGGCCGTCTTCATCCTGATGAAAGCCGACGATCGTCGAGCCTGGCGCCGCGTTCCGTTTGTCCGGGTTCCGTTCGCTTTCGGACGATTGCTTCGCTAAACTTGGACGTTCTTCATTCTTATGCAAAAGGTCTCGCCCCATGCTGATCGCCGCCAATAAGGCTGTCTCCATCGACTATACCCTCACCAACGACGCTGGTGAGGTCATCGACAGCTCTGCCGGCGGCGCCCCGCTGGTCTACCTGCATGGCGCAGGGAACATCATTCCAGGCCTGGAAAAGGCCCTGGAAGGCAAGAACGTCGGCGACGAGCTGAGCGTTGCCGTTGAGCCGGAAGATGCCTACGGCGAATACGCCGCCGAACTGGTCAGCACCCTGAGCCGCAGCATGTTCGAAGGCGTCGACGAACTGGAAGTGGGCATGCAGTTCCACGCTTCCGCTCCGGACGGCCAGATGCAGATCGTCACCATCCGCGACCTGGACGGCGACGACGTGACCGTCGACGGCAACCATCCGCTGGCCGGCCAGCGCCTGAACTTCAAGGTCAAGGTTGTCGACATCCGTGACGCCAGCCAGGAAGAAATCGCCCATGGTCACGTCCATGGCGAAGGTGGCCATCACCACTGATTTCTGCGCTAAGCTCAAATCTGACTGGAGAGGCGCCCGAGGGCGCCTTTTTAGTCGGCGGCTTTTATCGCCGGGCAACAGGCGGTACTGTCGAGTGGCTGTTTTCTGCAAGAACACGGGAATCTGGAGTTCGTCATGAGTGCTTTTCACGACCTTAAATTGAAAGCCCTGGATGGTCAGGAGCTACCGCTCGCGCCTTTCAAGGGGCACGTCGTGCTGGTGGTCAACGTCGCCTCCAAGTGTGGTCTGACACCACAATACGCGGCGCTGGAGAACCTCTACCAGCAATACAAAGGCCAGGGGTTCAGCGTGCTGGGCCTGCCGTGCAATCAGTTCGCCGGGCAGGAGCCGGGCTCCGAACAGGAGATCCAGGAGTTCTGCAGCCTCAACTACGGGGTGACCTTTCCGTTGAGCAGCAAGCTGGAGGTCAACGGTCCGGAGCGCCATCAGTTGTACCGTCTGCTGGCGGGCGAAGGGGCGGAATTCCCGGGCGACATCACCTGGAACTTCGAGAAGTTCCTGCTGGGCAAGGACGGCCGCGTCCTGGCGCGTTTCTCCCCACGCACCGCACCCGATGATCCGACCGTGGTCCAGGCCATCGAAAAAGCCTTGAGCTGAATCTGCACGCCGGGCCCCGCTGCCCGGCCGGTTTTACCGCGCGTTCGCGCATCCCTCGCTTCTCTGCGCTTTGGCACCTTAATCACCCCGGTCAATAGTGCTGGGCGTTGCTTGGGACACGGAATATTATCGCCATCATAAGGCCGTCGGCGCACTCGCCCGACCTGCCGCTTCCCGCGATTCAGACCCTCAGCCCTGGAGTACAGCATGCCCGTTCAAGCCTTGTTCAAACCCTTTCAGCTGGGTGCCCTGGAGCTGTCGAGCCGTGTGGTGATGGCGCCGATGACTCGTTCGTTTTCCCCGGGTGGCGTGCCGAACTCGAAAGTCATCGAGTACTACCGTCGTCGCGCCGCGGCCGGGGTCGGCCTGATCATCACCGAAGGCACCACGGTCGGGCACAAGGCCTCCAACGGTTATCCGAACGTGCCGCGCTTTTATGGCGAAGCGGCCCTGGCCGGCTGGAAGAAGGTGGTGGACGCGGTGCATGCCGAAGGCGGCAAGATCGTTCCGCAGCTGTGGCATGTGGGCAACGTGCGCCGCCTGGGCACCGAGCCGGATGCCAGCGTGCCGGGTTACGGCCCGTCGGAAAAGCTCAAGGACGGCCAGGTGGTGGTCCATGGCATGACCCAGGACGATATCCGTGAAGTGATCGCCGCCTTCGCCCAGGCCGCCAAGGATGCCCAGAGCATCGGCATGGACGGCGTGGAGATCCATGGCGCCCACGGCTACCTGATCGACCAGTTCTTCTGGGACGGCAGCAACCAGCGTACCGACGAGTACGGTGGCGACCTGGCCCAGCGTTCGCGGTTTGCCATCGAGCTGATCCAGGCCGTGCGCGCCGCGGTGGGCCCTGGCTTCCCGATCATCTTCCGCTTCTCGCAGTGGAAGCAGCAGGACTACAGCGCTCGCCTGGTACAAACCCCCGAGGCCCTGGGTGAGTTTCTCAAGCCGCTGGCGGAGGCCGGTGTGGATATCTTCCACTGCTCCACCCGGCGTTTCTGGGAGCCGGAGTTCGAAGGCTCCGAGCTGAACCTGGCCGGTTGGACCCGCCAGCTCACCGGCAAGCCGACCATCACCGTGGGCAGCGTCGGCCTCGACGGCGAGTTCCTGCAGTTCATGGTCAATACCGACAAGGTGGCGCAGCCGGCGAGCCTGGAAAAACTCCTGGAGCGCTTGAACAATGATGAGTTCGACCTGGTGGCAGTAGGGCGCGCATTGCTGGTGGACCCGGACTGGGCGCAGAAGGTGCGTGACGGTCGCGAGCAGGACATCCTGCCGTTCAGCCGTGAGGCGTTGATGACGCTGGTCTGAGCGCAGCGCCTGGAAAGGCTATCGCGGGCAAGTCGGATCGCCGCCCTCTCGCTCCTGCACGAACGGTGATTCTGTAGGAGCGAGGCTTGCCCGCGATGCTTTTTAATCTAGGGCAAAAGCCGCCCCTCAGGCATCAGCACGGTTTCCGTGCAGGCACCCCGCAGCTGGGTTTCAAATTGCTCGATGATCGCCGCCCAGCCCTGACGGCTGGCATGCTGGCGAGCATTGAGGCGTACCCGACGCAAGGTCTCGCGCTCCTCCAGCAGCCAACTGGCTGCATCGCAGAACGCGCATTCGTCCCCGGGCATCGCCAGCACACCGTTGTAGCCATGGCGAATATGCTGGGCCGCCGCGGCCTGGTCGTAGGCCACCACGGCCAGCCCCGAGGCCAGGGCCTCGAGCACCACGTTGCCGAAGGTTTCGGTCAGGCTCGGGAACAGAAACAGATCCCCCGAGGCATAGTGACTGGCCAGTGCTTCACCGCGCTGCGAGCCGCAAAACACCGCGTCCGGCAACTCCTTCTGCAGCACCGCGCGTTGCGGGCCATCGCCCACCACGATCAACTTCATGGACTGCTGTGGATAAGTCTCCTGCAGCTGGGCGAAGCAGCGCTTGAGCAGGCCCAGGTTCTTCTCCGGCGCCAGGCGGCCGACATGGATCACCGCGATATCGTCGCTGCCCAGGCCCCAGCTTTCGCGCAGCTTGTTGAGGCGTTTGGCTGGGTGGAACAGTTGGCTGTCGACCCCGCGGGACAGCAGTGCCAGGCGTTCGAAGTTACGCCGCTCCAGTTCCAGGCGTTGGCTGGCGCTGGGCACCAGGGTCAGCTTGGAGCGGTTGTGGAACCAGCGCAGGTAGTGGGTCAGCAGGCGCGTCAGCAAACCCAGGCCGTACTGGCTGGAGTACTGCTGGAAGTTGGTGTGGAAACCGCTGACCACGGAAATCCCCAGGCGCCGCGCCGCTCGTAGCGCGGACAGGCCCAGCGGGCCTTCGGTGGCGATGTACAGCACATCCGGGCGATGGCGTTTCCAGCGCCGCAACAACTTGTGCATCGACGACTGGCCCCATTGCAGCCCCGGATAGCCTGGCAGCGGCCAGCCACGGCACAGCAGCAGACCGTCGTCGCTGACCCGGCTCTGATCGCTGCCCTGGCGCGGGCGGATCAGTTCCACCTGGTGGCCACGGGCGCGCAATCCATCGCACAAGCGGCCAAGGGTATTGGCCACGCCATTGATTTCCGGTGGGAAGGTTTCGGTGATCAGAGTGATATGCAGAGCTGTCGTCATGACCTCAGTGTCAGCCGAGGCCATGTCGTCATTGTGACGTTGCGATGATGGATTTATGACCTGCTCAGCGTTGCTGGACCACCAGGTTTTCCGCGCCGCGCTCACGCACCCAGAACAGCGTCGCCCCGGCCACCGCCGCCGGCATCATCAGGATGTTGACCACCGGGATCAGCAGCACCAGGTAGACGATCCCGCCAAAGCTCATGCTCTGCCAGCGCTTTTCCCGCAGCCAGGCGAGCATCTCGTTCCAGCCCAGCTTATGGTTGTCCGCCGGGTAGTCGATGTACTGGATCGCCATCATCCACACGCCGAACAGCAGCCACAGCGGCGCGGCCACCAGGTTCACCATCGGAATGAAGGACAGGATGAACAGGCCGATGGCCCGCGGTAGGAAATAGCCCAGCTTGCGCATTTCCCGGGCCAGGGTGCGCGGGATCATGGCCAGCAGTTCGGCCCAACTGAAGGGCGGGAAATTGTCGGTGCCGCGGACCACCACTTCGACTTTCTCCGCGAGAAAACCGTTGAAGGGCGCGGCGATCACGTTGGCCAGCATGGTGAAGGTGAAAAACACCATCAGCAGCACCAGCACCACGAACAGCGGCCAGAGGATGTAGCTGAGAAAGCTCAGCCAGTCCGGCAAAGAAGGCATCAGGGTGTCGACCCACAGGCTGAACTGGTGGCCGGCGAAATAGATCAATCCGACGAACAGCACCAGGTTGATGGCCAGGGGCAAAAGGACGAACAGACGCAGGCCGGGGCTGAGCACCAGCTTGAGGCCTTCGCGCAGGTATTGCGGGCCGGACAGAACGGGGGCGGGCATAGGGAGCTCCGTGCAAGGGGAAAACGCGCCGACCTTACCGGCTTTGCCCCACCGGCGAAAGCGCGGTCGCAAGGTCGACATCAACTGTAACAAAGGCGCCGGTAAATACACCGATACCGGATAGAGACCTCCTATGAGCTGGATTGTTAAACCGTATTTCCTTAATCTTCGCCCCCTCTATACGCTGCACCCATTATTTTCGGACGGGCGAACCTGAAGCCTTCCCCAAGTGCTTTCGCCGTCCTTTTTTATTCCAGCCGGCAATCCGGCGTTCCGCGCCAGAGATCCGGGCCGGTCGATAGGAGTGAGTCATGTCTGATGTACGTCATTCGCGTGTGATTATTCTCGGTTCCGGCCCTGCCGGTTACAGCGCCGCGGTCTATGCCGCCCGCGCCAACCTGAAGCCGCTGTTGATTACCGGCATGCAGGCCGGCGGTCAGCTGACCACCACCACCGAAGTCGACAACTGGCCGGGCGACGTCCACGGCCTGACCGGCCCGGCGCTGATGGAGCGCATGCGTGAACACGCCGAGCGTTTCGAAACCGAAATCGTCTTCGATCACATCAATGCCGTGGACTTCGCCGCCAAGCCTTACACCCTGACCGGCGACAGCGCGACCTACACCTGCGACGCCCTGATCATCGCCACCGGCGCCAGCGCCCGTTACCTGGGCCTGCCTTCGGAAGAAGCCTTCATGGGCAAAGGCGTGTCGGCCTGCGCGACCTGCGACGGTTTCTTCTATCGCAACAAGCCAGTGGCCGTGGTCGGTGGCGGTAACACCGCTGTCGAAGAAGCCCTGTACCTGGCCAACATCGCCAGCAAGGTCACCCTGATCCACCGTCGCGATACCTTCCGCGCCGAGAAGATCCTGATCGACAAGCTCAATGCCCGGGTTGCCGAAGGCAAGATCGAGCTCAAGCTGAACGCCAACCTGGACGAAGTACTGGGCGACAACATGGGTGTCACCGGTGCGCGCCTGAAGAACAACGACGGCAGCTTCGACGAGATCAAGGTCGACGGCGTGTTCATCGCCATCGGCCACACCCCGAACACTTCGCTGTTCGAAGGCCAGCTGGAACTCAAGGATGGCTACCTGGTGGTGCAGGGCGGCCGTGAAGGCAACGCCACCGCGACCAGCATCGAAGGCATCTTCGCCGCCGGTGACGTGGCCGACCACGTGTACCGCCAGGCCATCACCTCGGCCGGCGCCGGCTGCATGGCTGCGCTGGACACCGAGCGCTACCTGGACGGCCTGCAGAACGCTTCGTTCTGAGACCATTGAAATGAAAAAACCGGCCCAGGCCGGTTTTTTTGTATCTGTTGCTTCTATAGGAGCGAGCGGGCGGCGATCCGACTTGCCCGCGATCCAGACAACGCGGTGCTTCAGATAGACCGCATGGTGATCATCGCGGGCAAGCCTCGCTCCTACAGAGATCAGCGGCGCTTGAGTGGCTGCTGCGCGAACTTCACACCCGCCAGGCCATAGGCGATCAGCGCGCGGATATTGCCGTGGTCGCTGCCTTCAGGGGTGGCCAGCACCGAGCGGTAATGCTCGCCGAACGCCAGCAGCGCTTCTTCGTCGCTCAAGCCTTCCAGCAGGGCCAGGCCCAGGGTCTTGCACGAACCTTCGTTCTGCCCGGCGGCGTTCTCCACGCCGCCGTTGTCGAAGGCCTGTGGCTGGTAGTCGTAGCCGGCGGCGATAAAGGCCAGGGTGTCGGCGAAGACGTGCTCGCCGCTCTTGAGGCTGGCGCGCAGGGTGTTCAGGTCAGTCATGGGGTTTTCCTTTGGCGAACGCCGCTTGCTGCTCGGCGCTGGCTTCTTTCTGGTAGAGAGTCTTCCACTCGGCGTAGGGCATGCCATACACCACTTCACGGGCGTCATCGAGGCTGACCTCGATCTGGCGCTCGTCGGCCTCGGCCTTGTACCACTTGGACAGGCAGTTGCGGCAGAAGCCGGCGAGGTTCATCAGGTCGATGTTCTGCACGTCCTTGCGGCTGTCCAGGTGCGCGACCAGGCGACGGAAGGCGGCGGCTTCGAGTTCCAGGCGTTGTTGCTCGGTCATGTTCGGCTCTGTGCGATCAAATGTGGCGCGGATGATATCAGCGGCTGGCCGCGAGGGTGATCGACACCGACTCGGCGAAACGCAGGGCGTGGGGTTTGTCGACCTCGACCTCGGCGTACAGCACCGATTCGTTGGCCATGATCAGATCGAGGATCTCCTGGGTCAGGCGCTCGAGCAGGGCAAAGCGGTTGCCCTCCACGTGGGCGATGATCGCCTTGGTGATGGTGCGGTAGTTCAGCGCATGGTCGATGTCGTTGTCGCGCACGGCTTCCTGCGCGGCATACAGGATGGTCAGGTTGATCAGCACATCCTGCTTGTTGAGGATCTCGTCCTCGTTGATTCCGATGAAGGTCCGCAGGCACAGGTCCTTGACCCGGATGCGAGCCATTCCTGGCTGAAGTTGTGGCATTGCTACTTGCTCCGTCCGATCAATTGCAGGAATTCCTGGCGCGTGGTGCTCGACTCGCGAAAGACGCCGAGCATCACCGAGGTGTGCATGGTCGAGTTCTGCTTCTCGACGCCGCGCATCATCATGCACATGTGCTGGGCTTCGATGACCACCGCGACGCCGGCGGCCTGGGTCACCCGCTGCACCGCGTCGGCGATTTCCCGCGTGAGGTTTTCCTGGATCTGCAGGCGGCGGGCGAACATGTCGACGATCCGGGCGATCTTCGACAGGCCCAGCACCTTGCCGGTGGGAATATAAGCCACATGGGCCTTGCCGATGAAGGGCAGCAGGTGATGTTCGCACAGCGAATAGAGTTCGATGTCGGCGACGATGACCATTTCATCGTTGTCGGAGGCGAACAGCGCGCCATTGACCACCTCGTCCACCGACTGGTTGTAGCCATGACACAGGTACTGCATGGCCTTGGCCGCGCGTTGCGGGGTGTCGAGCAGGCCTTCGCGCTCGGGGTCTTCGCCGAGATCCTTGAGGATCTCGCGGTAATGCTGGGGCAGGGAAAGCGTCATGTAACGTCCTCGCGGGAAGCCTTACTTGAGGTGCCGCCCGCCGTTGACGGTCAGGGTAGTGCCGGTGACATAAGGGTTGTCGAGCAGATAACGCAGGCTCTGGTAGATCACTTCGCAACCGGGCTCGATGCCCAGGGCGGACTTGGCCAGGGCCTTGGCGCGGTAGGCCGCGTCGTCGTCGGGATTGAACATTAACAGAGCCGGGGCGATGCCGTTGACCTTGATCGTCGGAGCATATTTCGCTGCGAAGGACAGGGTCAGGCTGTCGAGGCCGGCCTTGGTGGCGCAATAGGCGATGTGCTTGCTGCTGCCGCGGCGGGTGACGTCGTCGCCGATGTGCACGATGTCGGCGGGGCTCACGCGTCGCAGCAGGTCGGCGCAATGCAGATTGATCAGGTAGGGCGCGAGCATGTGCACGCTGAACATGTCGACGAAGGCCGCGCTTTCCTGGCCGGGTGTTTCCTCCAGCCATTGCGAGGCGTTGTGCACGATCGCCCGCAGGCTGTCGGTGTGCTCGTGCAATTGGCTGATGAAGGCCTGGATCCCGGCTTCGCTGGAGAAGTCGGCGAACAGGGCCATCGCGCCACGCTCGCGCAAGGCCTGCACGCCCGGGCGCTCGGTGCGGTAGCTGATGATCACCCGATGACCGTCTTCCAGCAGGCGCAACGCGCAATGCAGGCCGACACGCTGGCCGGCGCCGGTGATCAGGATCGGGGCAGGGGAAGTAGTCATGAACGGCTCGCGTCGCAGGTAGAGCAAAACTATACCAGCGCCGGGCGGGGTTCGCCCAAGCCGCTGCAGGAGCGAGCGGACGGCGATTCGACTTGCCCGCGATGATGGCGCCGCGGTCTGTCTGGCAGACCGCGTTATCGCTCATCGCCGGCGAGTCGGCTGCTACAGGTGGCTCTGTGGGGACGGTGCTGTCGGCAGCGGACGGGCCGGCGTGCTGTTCAACCACCGGGACAACAGGCGGGTGGACAGCGGAATGAACCAGTAGACCATCAGCGGCGTCAGGGCCAGGGTGCTGACGAGCACCCGCGGCACCAGGCTGAGTTCACCCAGCAGCGGGTTGAGGATGAAGTTGAAGATCAGCGACACCGGGAAGAAGGCCAGCCAGATGGCCACCGCCTGTTTCCAGCGGGGTGGACGCTGGCCGGCCGCGCCGAACCAGCCGTCTATGCCTCTGACCCGGTGTTCATGGGGGTGGGCGAACAGGTCGCTGCCGCGGGCCAGCCAGGCCATGCGCGAGGCGGAGTGTTCCCAGACGTGCAGGGTCTGCTCGTCGGCGAAGCGGAAGATGATCTGGAATTCGTCATCGTCGGGCGGCGGGGCGAGCACGCCGGAGCCGAGATAACCGGGGAAGTCGGTGGCCAATTGTTCGCCTTCGCGCAGCCAGGCGATCAGGTCCTGGTAACGGCCATCGGCGACACGCCGGGCGACCATCAGGGTGACGGGTGAGGTAGACATTATGTATCTCCGTAAAACCAATGCGTTGCCTGGGTAAGGCAGTACGCCGGACGCAGCTGCGGGGTATTGGGCTGCGTCTTGGAAGCAAGCAAGGATTATTCCTGATTGTGACAAATACACCAGAGGCAGCGGTCGCTTTGCCCTGTGTTGAAGAACTGTCACCGATGGGGAGTAGAATGGCCGTCACTTTATCCATCGGTGTTTTCTGCCCAGATGCCCGTCATTACTGAACTTGCCCGCCCGACACAGCCCCTCGACCAGCCCTCGCAGGACGATCTGTTTCCGATCCGGGAAGTTTCACGGCTCACGGGGATCAACCCGGTGACCCTGCGGGCCTGGGAGCGTCGTTATGGCTTGATCCAGCCGACACGCACCGAAAGTGGGCATCGTCTGTATTCGATGCGCGATGTTGAGACAGTCCGCGAGATCCTCGGCTGGATCGATCGTGGTGTCGCGGTCAGCAAGGTCGGCAAGATCCTCGCCAAGACCCGGGCCGCCCGCGAGGCGCCACAGGCCATGCCGGGCGACAGCGAATCGGGCGATTACCTGCAGTGGCAGGGGCAGCTCAAGCGGGCGGTTGGCGAATTCGACGAGCCGTACCTGGAGCGGCTGTACGGCCAGATTTTCTCCAGCTATTCGCTGTCGGTGGTGTTCCAGGACATTCTCATGCCGTTCTGGCGGCAGCTGGCGCAGCACCAGGAACCTTACGGCCACACCAGCGAATGGCTGTTCTTCGATCAATTCCTGCGTTCGCGGATCTCCCAGCGCCTGCTGTTGCAGCGCGGCAGCCAGCCGCGCCCGGTGCTGCTGGCGGCGCTTGCCGGGCAATGCCGGGAGCTGGAGTTGCTGGTGGCGGCGCTGATGCTTGGCAGTGCTGAAGTGGAAGTGCGGGTGCTGGCGCTGGGGCAGCCGTTCGATGAACTGACCCTGGTCTGCGAGAAGATCAAACCCCAGGCGCTGGTGCTGTTTTCCAATCACGCCCCGGCGCCGGAGCTGCCTCGACGCTTGAACCGCCTGGCGCTGACCCTGGAGTGTCCGCTGATGCTGGCGGGGGATGTCGCCGAGTTGGCGCAGGACAGCCTGAGCGCTTCGCCGGTGGGCTGCCTGGGGAGTGACGGACGTTTGATGATGCAGCGCCTGCGGCAGTTTCTCAGCGGCACGCTCGATACCTGAGTTCATACCCAGGCAGAGAAACGCGCGACTTCAGACGTGCAGGTTGGGGTGTGCCAGGCGGTGCTGTTGCAGGATGAACTGGCGCAGGCGCTCGGTTTCATCCTTGTCGCTCTGGTTCAACCGATAGGCATAGAAGCCTGCCTCGGTCTGGCGTTCGAGGCGGCCGCGCAGGGCGATGCGCTCGTAGCCCGAGGGGCTGAACCACTGGGCGAACTGCTTTGGCGCTTTGGCCCGGTTGCGGATTTCCAGCAACACGCTGTTGAACGACACCTCATGCACCCACAACGCAGTGGGCTGCCCCTTGGCGTTTTCCAGGGCCACCGGCTCCGCCAGCGTCAGGCGCCATGGGCGGACCCTCGGCCCGTCCTCGAAGATGCTCGGCACGCCCAGGCGCAGATGCAGGGCGTGGAATTCGTCCTCCACCAGATGCAGGGGAAAGGTTATCTGCTGGTTTTCAAAGTGCGCCTGGATGGTCACTTGCTCGTTGGCCGCCAGGCGGGTGAGCAAGTCGCGGATCTGTGAGCCCCCGTTGACCAGCAGGCTCGAGTTCGCATCCCGCACGTTGAGTTGCGGGTTGTGCTGCATGGTCTGAATGAAGTCCAGTTCATCCTGGGTGAGGAGAGCGTCACGGCGCATGATGTTGCTCGAAGGAGAAAGTGACAAAATCATTGGTGATTAAGCGTACTGACAACTAATTCGACATCTTGTTAGCGCCATTCGTCGCCTGGTAATCGGCGAGTTTCGCGCGGGTTTCGGCCAGTTCCTTTTCCACCTGCGCCAGCCGTTGCTGGGCCTTGACCTGGACCGTCACATCTTTCTGCACACCGACAAAATAGGTCAGCTGGTCGCTTTCGTTGAACACCGGGGTGATCGACAGCTCGTTCCAGAAGTGACTGCCGTCCTTGCGGTAGTTGCGCAGCACCTGGCGGCAGGGCTGGCCGCTATCCAGGGCCTGGCGAATCAGCGGGATTCCCGGCTGGTCACGGTCGCCCGACTGGAGAAAGCGGCAGTCCTGATACAGCACCTCGTCGGCGCTGTAGCCGGTGAGGCGTTCGAACGCCGGGTTCACGTAGATGATGATGTTGTCTTCGCCTTCCTGTTCGGCAACGACGATCCCGTCGTTGGAGGCGTTGATCACCAGTTGCAGCAGGTGGGCGTTGATCATCGGGAGCTTCCGCAAGCGATCGGCAAGTGGCGGCAATTCTAAGACATGGCGCGAGGCTGTCCACTGGCCATTATGGGTAAATCGCGCTACAAGGCTGGATTTTATCGCGCAGCTGCTAATATCCCAGCCTTTTACTCAGCTTCAGGATCAGATTGATGAAAGTCGCCATCCTTTCCGGCTCGGTGTACGGCACGGCTGAAGAAGTCGCCCGGCACGCCGCCAAACTCCTCAATGCCGCAGGTTTCGAGGCCTGGCACAACCCGCGCGCGACCCTCGCGGACGTCCAGGCGTTCGGCCCCGAGGCCTTCCTGGCCGTGACCTCGACCACCGGCATGGGCGAGCTGCCGGACAACCTGCTGCCGCTGTATTCGGCCATTCGCGATCAACTGCCGGCGGCCTGGCGCGGTTTGCCCGGCGCGGTGATCGGCCTGGGCGATTCGAGCTATGGCGACACCTTCTGCGGCGGTGGCGAGCAGATGCGCGAGTTGTTCGCCGAACTGGGCGTGCGGGAAGTGCTGGAAATGCTGCGCCTGGACGCCAGCGAAAGCGTGACCCCGGAAACCGACGCCGAGCCTTGGCTGGCCGAGCTGATCAGCGCTCTGCGCGGCTGACCGGACGCTCGCGCAGCAGCGCCAGCCAGGCTTGCGCGGCCTTGGACAGATAGGCGCCCTGACGCCAGATGAAGGCGATGTCCCAACGCAGGTAGTCGGGCGCTTTCAGCGTCAGGCGCACCACGCCGGGCCGGACCAGGCCGCGCGCCACCACGCTGGGCAACAGCACCACGCCTTGCCCGGCGGCCACCAGGGCGGCGAGAAAGTCCGCCTGGCCGCTGCGCCCGCCTTCCTTCGGGGTGAACCCCACCTGCTGACAGGCCTGCAACAGCCGGTCGTTGAGCACGAAACTGCGCTGATAAAGCAGGAACGGCGTGTCCGCCAGTTCCTCCAGGCGCACCTGGGCCTTGATCGCCAGCGGATGATCGGCCGGTAGCAAGGCATCCAGCGGTTCGTCGCAGAACGGCTGGTAGGCGAAGGTCGGATCCTTGGGCGTCAGGCTGCCGCCGATCTCCAGTTCGCCGTTGAGCACCGCCTGCTCGATATTCAGGCTGCCGCCTTCCAGCAACTGCACGCTGATGTTCGGGTAGCGTCGGCGGTACTCGGCGAACAGGCCGGCGAACAGTGCGTCGCTGCCCAGCAGGGGCAGGCCCAGGCGCAATTCCCCGCGGGCCAACTGGCTCAGGTCGTCGAGCTCGCTGAGCAGCTCATTGCGCAGGCGCAGCATGCCTTCGGCGCGTTGCAGCACCACGCTGCCGGCGGCGGTGAGGTGAATGTGCGAGCCCTGGCGATCCAGCAATGGCGTGCCCAGGCTCTGCTCCAGCTGGGCGATCTGCTTGCTCACCGCCGACTGGCTGATGTGCAGGGTCTTGGCGGCCTGGGTGAAGCCGCCCTGGTGAATCACTTCGACAAAGCTGCGCAGCTGTTTGAAATCCATGTTTTGGGTCCGTGTTCTGAATTCCATTCTGGAATGGCTTCCAGTCTAACAATTCGCTTCGGTGATGGCAGGCGCTTGCCTAAAATGCAGGCCTGCGAGGACCGAATTCCATGAACGCTTCCACCTTGAAACACCTGGGTCGCCTGTTATCCGAACTGGCGGTGTTGCTGGCTATTTATCTGTTCGGCTGCCAGCTGGCCGGGTGGCTGGCGTGGCCGATTCCTGGCGGGGTGGTCGGGCTGGCCCTGCTGTTGCTGGCGTTCGCCCTGGGCTGGATCAAGCCGGCGGCATTGCAGATGGGCGCGGGCCTGCTGATGGCCGAGATGCTGCTGTTCTTCATTCCGGCGCTGATGAGCCTGCTGGACTACGGCGGCCTGCTGCGCCAGGACGGCTGGCGGATCCTGTTGGTGATTGGCGTCAGTACGCTGATGGTGATGCTGGTCACCGCGTTCACGGTGGAATGGGTGTGCCGCTGGAGAATGCGCCATGACGCTTGAACCCATGCCGATGTTCTGGCTGCTGCTGACACTCGCGGCCTATCTGTTCAGTCGCTGGATCTACCGGCGCACCGGGCGCTACCTGCTGTCGCCGCTGATCCTGGTGCCGGCCCTGTTGCTGGCGATCGCTGTGCCGCTGCACACCGCCTATGCCGAATACTCCGCCAACACCCACTGGCTGATGCTGGTGCTGGGACCGGTCACCGTGGCCTTCGCGGTGCCGATCTGGCAGCAGCGGCAACTGCTGATTCGCCATTGGCCGGCATTGCTGCTGGGCATGCTGGCGGGCAGCGCGGCGTCCATCGCCAGCTCTTTCGGACTGGCGCGGGTGCTGGCCCTGGACAGCTCGGTGACTATGTCCCTGGTGCCGCGTTCGATCACCACGCCCTTCGCCATGCCGCTGGCCCATGACCTGGGCGGCGTACCCGAACTGACGGCGGTGTTCGTGATGTTCACCGGAGTGTTCGGCGCCATGCTCGGCGGTGTCCTGCTCAAGTGGCTGCCGCTGCGCAGCGCCCTGGCTCGCGGTGCGTTGTTTGGGGTCGGCGCCCACGGCGCCGGGGTCAGCCGCGCCCATGAAGTCGGCGGTGAAGAGGGCTCGGTGGCGGGGCTGGTGATGGTTCTCACCGGCCTGCTGAACCTGTTCGCCGCCCCTTTATTGGCGTCGTTGCTTTGACGTTTGACCTGTGCCGATTGGAACTAAAATGACCACTGACTCGCTCGGTCAGTAAGCTGGCTGCAAAGGCAACTACCTGAACCCGAGGGGCTGACTAGACTGACTCCACGTCCGAAAAAATAATAAAAAAACTGCCGTCACTGAGGTCCTTGCCGTGAGCCTATCCTCCGCTCCGTCGACATCGAGTGTGAAAGACCAGGTCAGCGCCGCCGAATGGCAGACCCGCGTCGATCTGGCCGCCTGCTATCGCCTGGTGGCGATGCATGGCTGGGACGATCTGATCTTCACCCACATCTCCGCCAAGGTCCCTGGCACCGAAGATTTCCTGATCAACCCGTTCGGCCTGATGTTCCATGAGATCACCGCCTCCAGCCTGGTGAAGGTCGACCAGGCCGGCAACAAGCTGATGGACAGCCCCTACGAGATCAATCCCGCCGGCTACACCATCCACAGCGCCGTGCACGAAGTGCGGCACGATGTGGCCTGTGTGCTGCACACCCACACCGCGGCCGGGGTCGCGGTGTCCGCGCAGCAGCAGGGGGTGTTGCCCATCAGCCAGCAGTCGCTGTTCGTGCTGTCGAGCCTGGCCTATCACGCCTATGAAGGCGTGGCCCTGAACCACGAGGAAAAGGCCCGGTTGCAGGCCGACCTCGGCGACAGCAATTTCCTCATGCTGCACAACCACGGTCTGCTGACCTGTGGCGGCACCATCGCCGACACCTTCCTGATGATGTTCACCTTCCAGCGCGCCTGCGAGATCCAGGTGCTGGCGCAGAACGGTGCGGCGCAACTGATCGCCATCGAGCCGCAGATTCTGGCCGGGGCCAAGGCGATGATCGCCGGGGTCACCAAAAGCGCTCAAGGCATGGGCGGCGCGCTGGCATGGCCGGCACTGCTGCGCAAACTCGATAAACACGACGCGGGTTATAAACTCTGATGCCTATGGCCGAGATTCCTCTGTGCGTGTGGCGCAAGCGCGGACATAGTTTCGTGTTTCGCGGCCATGCCATTCGCTACTGGACCGCGGGGCAGGGCGAGCCACTGCTGCTGATCCATGGTTTTCCCACCGCTGCCTGGGACTGGCATTACCTGTGGCAACCCCTGGCCCAGCGCTATCGAGTGATCGCTTGCGACATGCTGGGGTTTGGCGACTCGGCCAAGCCGCGGAACCACGAGTACAGCCTGCTGGAGCAGACGGACCTGCAACAGGCCTTGCTCGAGCACCTGGGGGTCGATACCCCCGTGCACCTGCTGGCCCACGATTATGGCGACAGCGTCGCCCAGGAAATGCTCGCCCGGCACTACGAAGAGCGCTGCGACATTGCCAGCTGTGTGTTCCTCAATGGCGGCCTGTTCCCGGAAACCCATCGTCCGGTGCTGACGCAGAAGCTGCTGCTCAGCCCGCTGGGCTGGATGCTCGGCCGCGTCTTCAGCCGTGAGGGCCTGGCCAAGAGCTTCGCCCAGATCTTCGGCCCGCAGACCCGGCCCAGCGAAAGCGTGCTGGATGACTTCTGGAGCCTGGTGGAGGCCAATAACGGCCCGCGGATCCTGCACAAGCTGATCGGCTACATTCCCGAGCGCCGGGTGCAGCGCGACCGCTGGGTGAGTGCGATGCAGCGCGGCGACGTGCCGCTGCGGGTGATCGACGGCGCGGTGGATCCGATTTCCGGGGCGCACATGGTCGAGCGTTACTGCGAACTGATCCCTGCCCCGGATACCGTGCTGCTGGCCGGTATCGGTCACTACCCGCAGACCGAAGCCCCGGTCCAGGTGCTCAAGCACTATCTGGCCTTTCGCGACAGCCTGGAGTTTCCACCGCGCAAACTGGCCTGTTCCTGAGACACCCGCTGTCCGCAGCTATCGCGATGCTGCGAACTTGGCCTGTGCGCGCCAGGCGCTGGTGCATCCCTCCACATCGTTACCCCTCGATCATCCCCCTGCCTTATTGCGCACCATTCAGCTCCAGCCGTGTTTATTGTGACCGCCAGCCGCGTGCCTGAGACTCGAAGTCGTTGTCCGTCTGTTGTCCATCTGGCCTGTGGGAGTTCGGTATGAGTGAGTCTGTACGCTTCGAGAATAAAGTCGTGATCGTCACCGGTGCCGGCGGCGGTCTGGGGCAGGCTCATGCATTGCTGTTCGCCAGGCACGGGGCGAAGGTCCTGGTCAACGACCTGGGCGGCTCGACCCAGGGCGAGGGCGCCAATGCCTCGGCGGCGGACCGGGTGGTGGCGCAGATCCGCGAAGCCGGCGGCATCGCCGAGGCCAACCATGACTCGGTGACCGACGGCGACAAGATCGTGCAGAACGCCCTGGATGCCTTCGGCCGCGTAGATGTGGTGGTGAACAACGCCGGCATCCTGCGCGACAAGACCTTCCACAAGATGGAAGACGCCGATTGGGACCTGGTGTACCGCGTCCACGTCGAAGGCGCCTACAAGGTGACCCGCGCCGCCTGGCCGCACATGCGCGAGCAGGGTTATGGCCGGGTGATCTTCACCGCGTCCACCTCCGGCATCTACGGCAACTTCGGCCAGTCCAACTACGGCATGGCCAAGCTCGGCCTCTACGGCCTGACCCGCACCCTGGCCATCGAAGGCCGCAAGAACAACATCCTGGTCAACGCCATCGCACCGACCGGCGGCACGCGGATGACCGAAGGGCTGATCCCGCCGCAGGTGTTCGAGCAACTCAAGCCGGAGCTGGTCAGCCCGCTGGTGGTGTACCTGGGCAGCGAGAACTGCCAGGAGACGTCCGGCCTGTTCGAGGTCGGCGGTGGCTGGATGGGCAAGGTGCGCTGGGAGCGCAGCCTGGGCCTGGGCTTCGATCCGCGCGAAGGTTTCTCCCCGGAAGATGTCGCCGCACACTGGCAGCAGATCTGCGACTTCGAAGGCGCGGTGCACCCCAAGGACAATATCGAAGCCTTGAGAGAGATGATGCAGAACCTGCAGAAATACACGATCTGAAGCAGCCCTCCGGCCGCCCCGTACAGCCGCGGCCCGCGCGGCTGTACGCCTGATGCGTGGGTCACTATGCTCGTCGAACATCGACCGCATAAGGACACGCAGCCCATGTACGAATCCAAGACCCAGCCGCTGTTATCGCGCCTGTTGTTTCTGCGCCGCTTGTTTCTGCACGTCCTGGCCACCCTGGGCCTGATCGGCGTCTCGCTGTTGCTGGGGATTGCCGGGCATCTGTATTTCGAGCCGGGTGTCAGCGGCTACGACGCCCTGTTCAACGCCGCGATGATGCTCGGCGGTATCGGGCCCGCGGCCATGCCCGCCACGGCGGGGGGCAAGCTGTTCTTCGCCAGCTACGGCCTCTATACCAACCTGGTGTTCGTTGCCGCCTTCGGCCTGATCCTGGCGCCGGTGGCCCATCGTCTGTTGCATCGCTTCCACTGCGAACCCGACGAGCCCAAAGGCTGAAATGCCCCCCCTGTAGGAGCGAGCTTGCTCGCGATAGCCGCAAAGCGGCGCTCCATCAGCCACACCGCATCATCGTTGAGGTTCTTCGCGAGCAAGCTCGCTCCTACAGAAAACTGTGGGCATAAAAAAGGCCGCTGCAAGGCAGCGGCCGAAGGAAGACGTTAGATCAAGGAGCAACAAATCAACGTCAGTGAACACCCGGTGAAGATCTGAATATCGTTGCTTCAAACCTTCTGAATCCTCTTGCCCCAAGGTGGCGTGATCACACCTCTGGGCGACTCTGCGTGGCTGTTTGCCGTGAGAGCGAGGCCAGAATAAGGGCTGGCCGCTCAATGAAAAATAGCGATTGTGGACAAGGACTGTTACAGCCTGGGCAATAGTAGTGCACGCCGTGCGGACATGCCCTGCAAGTGCGCAATCCATCCACCTGATACCCGTCCATCCAGCCCGTCGATGCACCGCGCAAAGGCCCGGCTGGCGGGGGCATTCATCCTTTCGGGCGACAGCGCGAATACCTCCTTGGTGCGCTTATCGCTCCCGTGCCCCGGCAGTAGGGTGAGGCCTTCTGTCACTCACCGGGGAAGACGCATGACAAAAACAACAATGCGCGCCATCTTCACACCGCGGACGCTGGCCGTCGCGGTGGCCTTGGGGGGCTGCGCCCAGGCGCAGGCCGTTTCATTCAACATCGGGGAGATCGAGGGGCAGTTCGATTCTTCGCTGTCCATTGGCGCCAGCTGGGGCATGCGCGATGCCGACAAGGACCTGGTGGGTGTCTCCAACGGCGGTCGCGGGCAGTCCTCCACCGGCGACGACGGGCGCCTGAACTTCAAGAAGGGCGAGACCTTCTCGAAGATCTTCAAGGGCATCCACGACCTTGAATTGAAGTACGGCGACACCGGCGTCTTCGTCCGGGGCAAATACTGGTACGACTTCGAACTCAAGGACGAAGACCGCGAGTTCAAGCCCATCAGCGACCACAACCGCAAGGAGGGCGCCAAGTCGTCCGGCGGGCAGATCCTCGACGCCTTCATCTATCACAACTATTCCATCGCCGACCTGCCGGGCACCGTGCGCGCCGGCAAGCAGGTGGTCAGCTGGGGCGAGAGCACCTTCATCGGCAACTCGATCAACAGCATCAACCCGATCGACGTCTCGGCGTTTCGCCGCCCGGGTGCCGAGATCAAGGAAGGCCTGATCCCGGTGAACATGCTGTTCGCTTCCCAGGGCCTGACCGACCAGTTGACCGTGGAAGGTTTCTATCAGCTGGAGTGGGACCAGACCGTGGTCGACAACTGCGGCACCTTCTTCGGCAACGACGTGGTGGCGGACGGCTGCACCACGGGATACACCGTCGGCAGCCCGGCGATCCGGCCGCTGCAACCGATTGCCGCGGCGTTCGGCCAGGGCTTCACCGTGGCCCCCGAAGGCGTGGTGATCGGCCGCGCCGGCGACCGCGATGCCCGCGACTCCGGGCAGTGGGGCACCGCTTTGCGCTGGCTGGGCGACGACACCGAGTACGGCCTGTACTTCATGAACTACCACGCCCGCACCCCGACGGTCGGCACCATCACCGCCGGGAGCAGCACCCTGGCGAGCATCCCGGGGATCGTCAGCAGCGCCAACAGGATCGCTCCGGGCACCGGTTCGGCCCTGGCCCAGAGCGTGATGCTCGGGCGCGGCCAGTACTACCTCGAATACCCGGAAGACATCCGCCTGTACGGCGCCAGCTTCTCCACCACGCTGCCCACCGGCACCGCCTGGACCGGCGAGATCAGCTACCGGCCCAACGCCCCGGTGCAGGTCAACACCAACGACTTGACCCTGGCCCTGGTCAGCCCGATCGCCGGTGGCCTGGCGTCGCCGGTGCGGACCTCCGCGGGGGCCGACAACACCGGTTACCGGCGCAAGGAAATTACCCAGGTCCAGAGCACCCTGACCCAGTTCTTCGATCAGGTGCTGGGCGCCGACCGCCTGACCCTGGTGGGCGAGGCGGCCATCGTGCATGTCGGTGGCCTGGAGTCGAAAAGCCAGCTGCGCTACGGCCGCGACTCGGTCTACGGCCAGTACGGTTTCGGCGGCGATACCGACGGTTTCGTCACGGCCACGTCCTGGGGTTATCGCGCCCGGGCGATCCTCGACTACAACAACCTGATCGCCGGGATCAACCTCAAGCCCAACCTGTCCTGGTCCCACGACGTCAACGGCTACGGGCCCAACGGCCTGTTCAACGAAGGCGCCAAGGCGGTGAGCCTCGGGGTCGATGCCGACTACCGCAACACCTATACCGCCAGCCTCAGTTACACCGACTTTTTCGGCGGCGACTACAACACCCTCAAAGACCGCGACTTCCTCGCGTTGAGCTTTGGCGTGAACTTCTGACCCGACCCAGGAAGGACAACTTTATGCGCAAGACGATTTTGCAATGCGGTGCCCTGGCCTTGACCCTGCTGGCGGCCAACGTGATGGCGGCGGTCACCCCGCAGGAAGCGGACAAGCTCGGCACCAGCCTGACCCCGCTCGGTGCCCAGAAGGCCGGCAATGCCGACGGCTCGATCCCGGCCTGGACCGGCGGCATCGGCAAGAACGCCGGGGCGGTGGACGCCAAGGGCTTCCTCGCCGACCCGTTCGCCAGCGAAAAGCCGCTGTTCACCATCACCGCGGCCACTGTCGACAAGTACAAGGACAAGCTCTCCGACGGCCAGGTGGCGATGTTCAAGCGCTACCCGGAAACCTACAAGATCCCGGTCTACCCGACCCATCGCACGGTCGGCCTGCCGGCGGACATCTACGAGTCGGCCAAGCGCAGCGCGCTGAATGTCACCTCGATCAACGAAGGCAACGGCCTGGCCAACTTCACCGGCAACCGCTACTACGCCTTCCCGATTCCGAATAACGGCGTGGAAGTGCTGTGGAACCACACCACCCGTTATCGCGGCGGCAACCTGCGCCGGATCATCACCCAGGCCACGCCACAGACCAACGGCAGCTACACGCCGATCCGCTTCGAGGAAGAGGTGGCGGTGCCGCAGCAGATCCCCGACCTGGACCCGGAAAAAGGCGCCAACGTGCTGACCTTCTTCAAGCAGGCGGTGACCGCTCCGGCGCGCCTGGCCGGTAACGTGCTGCTGGTGCACGAAACCCTCGACCAGGTGAAGGAGCCGCGCCTGGCGTGGATCTACAACGCCGGCCAGCGCCGGGTGCGCCGCGCCCCGCAAGTGGCCTACGACGGGCCGGGCACCGCCGCCGACGGCCTGCGCACCTCGGACAACTTCGACATGTTCTCCGGCGCGCCGGACCGCTACGACTGGAAGCTGGTGGGCAAGAAGGAGATGTACATCCCCTACAACAGCTACAAGCTGGATTCGCCGAGCCTCAAGTACGACGACATCATCAAGGCCGGGCATATCAACCAGGACCTGACCCGCTACGAGCTGCACCGGGTCTGGGAGGTGATCGGCACGGTCAAGCCGAGCGAGCGGCATATCTACGCCAAGCGCCACATGTACATCGACGAAGACAGCTGGCAGGTGGCGCTGGTGGATCACTACGACGGTCGCGGCCAGCTGTGGCGGGTGGCCGAAGGGCATGCGCAGTTCTATTACAACGCCCAGGTGCCGGCCTACACCCTCGAAGCGCTGTACGACATCATCGCCGGGCGTTACATCGCCCTGGGGATGAAGAACGAAGAGAAGCACAGCTTCGAGTTCGGCTTCGCCGCCAAGGCCGCCGACTACACCCCGGCCGCCCTGCGCGCAGCCGGCGTGCGGTAAGGCCCGGGATACAAACGATGGCAAAAGGCGACCGACCGGTCGCCTTTTTTATGGGCGCGGATCAGCGCGCTGAATACTTCTCAACAAGCACCGGCGACAAGGCTAGGGTGAGGGCACGCAGGCTAAAACTATAAAAAAGGCACGCCGCAATGACCGCCATGACCCCCTGTCCTGGATTCCTGCCCCGTTTGTCCTCCCATCACCTGTCCCGCAGCCGTCTGAGTGCCCCGCTCCTGGCATCGCCGGCGCGGGTGAAACTGCTCTGTGCGCCGGCCGGCAGCGGCAAGACGGCCTTGCTCGCCGAGTGCCTGTTGCAAGCGCCGGCCGCATGCCGGGTGTGCTGGTTGCCCCAGGCCGGGGCGGCGCAGACACCGCTGCAACTGTGCGGCGAGCTGGCGCGGGCGCTGGGCCTGGCCGCGGCGGACGAGGCTGCGGTGCTGGACCACCTGGCACATGTGCAGACCCCGACCTGGCTGTTCCTCGACGACTACTGCCGGGTCGCCGCGCCGCAGCTGGACCTGCTGCTCGACCGCCTGCTGGCGATCGGCAACCCGGCGCTGACCTGGTGGCTGGGTGGCCGCCGCCGGCCGCAATGCAACTGGCCGCGGCTGCTGCTCGACGACCAGCTCCACGAATGCACGGGGCCCGAGCTGGCATTCACCCAGGAGGACATCGAGCGACTGCTGCAGCAACTGCCGCAACCCTTGTCGATCCATACCGCCAGCCGGATTTTCCAGCGCAGTGCCGGCTGGTGCGCCGGCGTGCGCATCGCCCTGCTCGAAGGCAGCGACCTGGCGGCCGCGCCGTGCCGGCAGGGGCGGCCCAATACCCTGCTGGAATACCTGGAGCACGAACTGTTCAGCGTGTTGCCGGCGGAACTGTCCGAGGTCTGGCATGTGTTGGCGCACCTGCCGCGCTTCAATGCTGCCTTATGCGAGCACCTGTTCGGTGCCGGGGAGGGGGCCCAGTACCTGCGGGCGTTGCAGGAGCTGGGCTGCTTCATCGAACCCTGGGACCCTGCGCCGGAGTGGCTGCAAGTGTTCGCCCCCCTGGCCCGGCTGATGCGCGACGAGCCCTGGCCGGCGGGACGCTCCTGGCATCGTCGCGCCTGCCAGTGGTTCGCTGCGCAGGAGGACTGGCAGGCGGCGTTTGAGCAGGCGTTGCTGGCGCAGGAATACGAAGTGGCGGTCAGCCTGTTGCAGCACTTCAGTTTCGAGCAACTGTTCGAGCAGCAGAACGTGGTGTTGCTGTTGCGTCTGCATGAACAGCAGGGCGACGAGTTGCTGCTTGGCAGCCCGCAGTTGGTGGGGCTATTGACGGCAGCCTTGCTGTTCGCCGGGCGGTTCGACCAAGCGCAATCCTGCGTGGCGCAGATGGCGCGTTTCGCGCCGCAGCCGATGGCCTCAGGGCAGAAGCAACTGGTAGCGCGCTGGCAGGCGCAGCAAGGGTGGCTGTTGCATCTGCAAGGGTTGATGGAACCGGCGCGGATGCATTTTCTCGAGGCGCTGACCGAACTGCCGGCCCATGCCTGGCCGACCCGCCTGCTGTGCCTTTCGGGCCTGACCCAGCAGGCCTTGCTCCGGGGCGAACTGGACGTGGCGCAGATGCTCAACCGCGAGGCGCTGTGCCTGGCCCGGGCCCAGCATTCACTGGTGTTCGAAGCGCTGCTGGAGCTGGACCATGCGCAGTTGCTGGAGCAGCGCGGGGCGCCCCACAGGGCGCAGAGCCTGCTGGACGAGGTGCAGCAATTGTTGAGTCGCCAGGCTTATCGGGTCGGCCCGCTGCTGGGGCGGATCGCCTTGCGTCGCGGGCGCCTGGCCTTGCGTCAGGGCCAGGTGGAACAGGCCGCCGGGCATTTCCAGGACGGGCTCGAGCTCTGTCTGCTCAGCCATGACAAACGCGCCTTGTACGGGTTTCTCGGCCAGGCGTTTCTGGCCGCCAACCAGGGCGACTACGCCCATGCCTTTGTGCGCCTGCGCGATGCCGAGCGGCTGATGCAGCAACGGCAGATTCCCGACACCGTGTACCGCGCCGTGCTGCTGCAGGTCAGCAGCGTGTTCTGGTTGCAGCAGGGCCGGCCGGAACTGGCCCAGGAGGCCTTGAGCCGGGTGCTGCGTCACTACCGCGGGCCGCAGGCGCGCCAGGCGCCACCGGCCAGCCTCGAACTGATTCCGCGTATCGAATACCTGCTGGTGCTGGCCGAGGTGTACCTGCAGCGCGCCGAGGCGCCTGTGGCAAGTTTGCAGTGCCTGCTCGAACAGGCCCGGCAGCGGGGTATGTTGTGCCTGCAGACCGAGTTGCAGCTGGCCCTGGCCGAGGTGGCTTTTTTGCTGGGGGATCGGGCGTTGTCCAGCCATGCCTTGCAGGAGGGGCTGGCGCTCGGTGCGCGCTGCAACCTGCACCAGGCACTGCATGAATTGCGTTTGCGCCAGCCGCGGATGTTTGACGTCCAGCAAGTGGCTGAGCCCGAAGAAGTGCCGCTGCCGACGGCAGGGGAGAGCCCGCTGAGCCAGCGGGAGCTGGAGGTGCTGCAACTGATTGCCCTGGGCAGTTCCAACCAGCAGATCGCCGAGCAGCTGTTCATTTCCCTGCACACGGTGAAAACCCACGCGCGGCGTATTCACAGCAAACTCGGGGTGGAGCGTCGCACTCAGGCAGTGGCCAAGGCCAAGACGTTGGGGTTGATGCTGTAGCCGCTGGCGGAGCCTGCGATCGGTGTGGGCGGTATTCCGATGTAGCCGTCGTAACAGAAGGCTTTGCGAATTATCGGAGGTACCGCGTCGTCAGGGGGGCGACGGCTGCGCCGTCGATCGCAGCCTGCGGCAGCGGCTACAGGGGCTTTAGGGCTGGTAACCCATGCGCCAGCTCACCGCCTGGGACGCCGCCAGCAGGCGCTGCGCCGCCGGGCCGTTTTCGTCGGCGTGGAACAGCGAGGTCGGGCCGACCACCGTCAGCACGGCGGCGACCTTGCCGGTGGCGTCGAACACCGGGGCCGACAAGGCATCCACACCGGGCATCAGCAGGCCATGCACATGGTGCAGGCCGCGCTGGCGAATCTGCTCGCACAGGGCGGCATACACCTGATCGTCCGCCAGCGCGTGAGGCGCGTGGGCCTTGAGTTCCTGCTCGCGCAAATCGACGGTCTCGCGGTTCGGCAGGTAGGCACCGAATACCAGCCCGGTGGACGAGCTGAGCAACGGCAGCACCGAACCCAGTTGCGTCACTACCGTCACCGCACGCACGGCCGGTTCGATATGCACCACGGTCGCGCCCTGGTTGCCCCATACCGCGAGAAAGCAGGTCTCGTTCAACTCATCCCGCAGCTCGGCCAGGGGCAGGGCGGCGACCTTCAATACGTCCATGCTGCCCAGCGCCGCCATGCCGACCCGCAAGGCCTCGCGGCCCAGGCCATAGTGGTTGGTGGCGGTGTTCTGTTCGGCGAAACCGCTGGCGATCAATGCCTGCAGATAACGGTGGACCTTGCTCGCCGGCATCTGCACGTGTTCGGCCAGGCGCGACAGCGAGGTGGCCGGCGACAGCTCGGCCAGCGCCTTGAGGATGTCGGTGCCGACCTCGGCCGAGCGGACTTTCTGTTTACCGTTGCTGTCGCTGGTGCTGCGCGGCTTTTCCATGGAGGCGGTGTGATCCCGGGACGAATGGGCGTCTTTATAGCTTGACGGTCAATACCAATCAAATTACGTTATCCGTAATTGGATTACGATAAAAATAACGCAGGCGTGCCGAGAGCTCTTCCCATGGAGTCGCTGGCCGCTGCCAACTCCACTTCCAGGAGGCTCCATGAACCTCGATTCCACGGCGTCCGGGCTGGCGTACCAGTCGGGCTTCGGCAACCAGTTTTCCAGCGAGGCCCTGCCAGGCGCCTTGCCCGTTGGCCAGAACTCCCCGCAAAAAGCCCCGTACGGCCTCTACACCGAACTCTTCTCCGGCACGGCCTTCACCATGGCCCGCAGCGAAGCGCGGCGCACCTGGATGTACCGCATCCAGCCGTCGGCCAACCACCCGGCCTTCGTCAAGCTGGACCGCCAGCTGGCGGGCGGGCCGCTGGGCGAAATCACCCCCAACCGGCTGCGCTGGAACCCGTTGGATATCCCCAGCGAGCCCACCGATTTCATCGACGGCCTGGTGAACATGGTCGCCAACTCGGCGGCGCAGAAACCGGCCGGGATCAGCATCTACACCTACCGCGCCAACCGCTCCATGGAGCGCGTGTTCTTCAACGCCGACGGCGAGTTGCTGCTGGTGCCCGAACAGGGCCGCCTGCGTATCGCCACCGAGCTTGGGGTACTGGAAGTCGAGCCGCTGGAGATCGCGGTGCTGCCCCGCGGCCTGAAATTCCGCGTCGAACTGCTCGACCCGCAGGCCCGTGGCTATATAGCCGAAAACCACGGCGCGCCCCTGCGCCTGCCCGACCTGGGGCCGATCGGCAGCAACGGCCTGGCCAACCCGCGGGACTTCCTGACCCCGGTCGCCCATTACGAAGACCTCAAGCAGCCGACCACCCTGGTGCAGAAGTTCCTCGGCGAGCTGTGGGGCTGCGAGCTGGATCATTCGCCGCTGAACGTGGTGGCCTGGCACGGCAACAATGTGCCGTACAAATATGACCTGCGCCGTTTCAACACCATCGGCACCGTCAGCTTCGACCACCCGGACCCGTCGATTTTCACCGTGCTGACCTCGCCCACCAGCGTGCACGGCCTGGCCAACCTCGACTTCGTGATCTTCCCGCCGCGCTGGATGGTGGCCGAGAACACCTTCCGGCCGCCGTGGTTCCACCGCAACCTGATGAACGAATACATGGGCCTGATCCAGGGCGCCTACGATGCCAAGGCCGAAGGTTTCGTGCCCGGCGGCGCTTCGCTGCACAGCTGCATGAGCGCCCACGGCCCGGA
Organism: Pseudomonas sp. RW409; assembly: GCF_003184125.1. Lineage (NCBI taxonomy): Bacteria > Pseudomonadati > Pseudomonadota > Gammaproteobacteria > Pseudomonadales > Pseudomonadaceae > Pseudomonas > Pseudomonas sp. RW409. Next base: position 907,454 of record NZ_QHHP01000004.1, read on the forward strand.
TGGCGAAAGCTGCACCAAGGCCATCAACGCCGAGCTGCAACCGGCGAAGATCGACAACACCATGGCCTTCATGTTCGAGACCAGCCAGGTGCTGCGTCCGAGCCGGTTCGCCCTGGAGTGCCGGCAATTGCAGAACGACTACGATGCTTGCTGGGCCTCGCTGCCCGCCACCTTCAACCCGAATCGGAAATAACCCATGAATCAGCCAACCATCACCCGCAGCTGGGTTGCCTCCGCCAACGACCACGCCGACTTCCCGTTGCAGAACCTGCCGCTGGGGGTGTTCAGCCACAAGGGGTCGGCGCCACGCAGCGGCGTGGCCATCGGCGAGCACATCTTCGACCTGGAAGCGGCGCTCGACGCCGGGCTGTTCGAGGGCCCGGCCAAGGCCGCGGTGGAAGCCACCCGTGGCGGCCAGTTGAATGCCTTTTTCGAACTGGGTCGCCCGGCCCGCGTCGCCCTGCGCGAACGCCTGCTGGAGTTGCTCGGCGAAGGCAGCAGCCTGCGCGGCAAGGTCGAGGCCCTGGGGGCGAAGCTGCTGCCCCTGGCCGCCGATTGCCAGATGCACCTGCCGGCGAAGATCACCGACTACACCGACTTCTATGTCGGCATCGAACATGCGCAGAACGTCGGCAAGCTGTTCCGCCCGGACAACCCGCTGCTGCCGAACTACAAGTACGTGCCGATCGGTTACCACGGTCGCGCGTCCACCATCCGCCCTTCCGGTGCCGATGTGCGCCGGCCGAAAGGCCAGACCCTGCCCGCCGGCCAGAGCGAGCCGACCTTCGGCCCATGCGCGCGGCTGGACTACGAGCTGGAGCTGGGTATCTGGATCGGCCAGGGCAATGAAATAGGCGAGCCGATCGCCATTGGCGACGCCGCCGAGCACATTGCCGGTTTCTGCTTGCTCAACGACTGGTCGGCGCGGGATATCCAGGCCTGGGAATACCAGCCGCTGGGCCCGTTCCTGTCGAAAAGCTTCATCACCAGCATCTCGCCGTGGGTGGTGACGGCCGAAGCCCTGGAGCCGTTCCGCCGTGCCCAGACGCCACGTCCCGAAGGCGACCCGCAGCCGCTGCCGTACCTGCTGGACAAGCGCGACCAGGCCGCCGGTGGTTTCGACATCGAGCTGGAAGTGCTGCTGCTCACCGAAGCGATGCGCGAACAAGGCCTGCCGGCCCACCGCCTGACCCTGAGCAACACCCAGTACATGTACTGGACCGTGGCGCAGATGGTCGCCCACCACAGCGTCAACGGCTGCCAGCTGCAGGCCGGCGACCTGTTCGGTTCGGGCACCTTGTCGGGCCCGCAAAGCAGCCAGTTCGGCAGCCTGCTGGAGATCACCGAAGGCGGCAAGAAGCCGATCGAGCTGGCTTCCGGCGAAGTGCGCAAGTTCCTCGAGGACGGCGACGAAATCATCCTGCGCGGCCGCTGCCGCCGCGAGGGTTTCGCCTCCATCGGTTTCGGCGAATGCCGCGGCAAAATCCTGCCTGCCCGTTAAGAAGAGGTGCGCGTCATGGAGCTCTATACCTACTACCGCTCGACCGCCTCCTACCGGGTGCGCATCGCCCTGGCGCTCAAGGGCCTGGATTACCAGGCGCTGCCGGTCAACCTGCTGGTCCCCGCCGGCGGTGCCAACCGCCAGCCGGAATACCTGCGGATCAACCCGCAAGGCCGCGTGCCGGCCTTGCGCACCGATGACGGCGAGCTGCTGATCCAGTCGCTGGCCATCATCGAGTACCTGGAGGAACGTTATCCACAGGTGCCGCTGCTCTCCCAGGAGCTGGCGGCCCGCGCCCACGAGCGGGCAGTGGCGTTGCTGATCGGCTGCGATATCCATCCGCTGCACAACTCCAGCACCCAGAACCTGTTGCGCCAGTGGGGCTACGACGAGGCCCGGGTGCTGGAGTGGATCGGCCACTGGATCAGCAATGGCCTGGCGGCGGTCGAGCAGTTGATCGGCGAGCAGGGTTATTGCTTCGGCGAGCAACCGGGGCTGGCCGACACCTTCCTGATTCCCCAGCTGTACGCGGCCGAGCGTTTCAAGGTGCCATTGGACGCCTACCCGCGGATTCGCCGGGTCGCCGCCCTGGCCGCCGAACACCCGGCGTTCCAGAAGGCCCATCCGGCCAACCAGCCCGATACGCCTGCCTGACCTCTATTGCCGCTGCCACGGCCTGTGGCAGCCGCAATAGAAGATATGCCCGTAGGTGCAAGCCCGCTCCCGCACCTGAAGACGTACACAAGACCGATCATTGCCGCCCAAGAGCAATGACGGTCTGCCGGCTCCCATAACCATAAAAACCAGCAGGTACCTTGCGATGCACAATCAGATTGCCAGCTTCCGGGAGGCGCTCGACGCCCGTCCCGTGTCGCGTTATCAGTGGTTGCTTCTTCTGCTTCTGGCCCTGTTGCTGGTCACCGATGGCTACGACGCCCAGGTGCTGGGTTATGTGGTGCCGGCCCTGGCCCAGGACTGGGGCCTGGAGAAAGCCGCGTTCGGTCCGGTGTTCAGTGCCAACCTGCTGGGTCTGACCCTGGGCTCGCTGGCGGTGACGCCGCTGGCGGACCGTTTTGGCGTGCGGCGGATCCTGCTGGCCTGCGTGCTGATCTACGCCAGCCTCACGGTGATGATGGTGTTCGCCGATTCGCTGAACAGCCTGATGGTCGCGCGTTTTATCTGCGGCATCGGCATGGGCGGGGCGATGCCCAGCGCCATGGCGTTGATGTCGGAATATTCGCCGCCGCGTCTGCGCACCCTGATGGTGACCCTGGCCGCCTGTGGTTTCTCCTTCGGTGGCGCGGCCGGCGGTTTTGTCGCCGCGGGCTTCATCGACAGCTTCGGCTGGCAGGCGGTGTTCCTCGCCGGCGGTGTCACGCCGTTGCTGCTGTTCCCGTTCCTGGTCTGGTTCCTCCCTGAGTCGCTGCCGCGCCTGCTGCGCGATCAGCCGCCTTATGCCCGCCTGCGCAAGGTCACCGCGCGCATGTTGCCGGACTGGCAGCCACCGGCCGCCTCGGCCGCGCAGAACCAGGCCGAGCAGGGCAGCAAGCTCACGGTGATCGAGTTGTTCCGCCACGGTTATGCGCGCCCGACGCTGCTGATCTGGTCGACCTTTTTCGTCAGCCTGATCCTGCTGTATTTCATGATCAGCTGGTTGCCGTCGCTGCTGCTGGAAAGTGGCCTTGGCTTGAACGAAGCGAACCTGGTGACCTCGATGTTCCTGTTCGCCGGTACCCTGGGGGCGATCTGCATGGCCTGGTTCGCCGACCGCCTGCAACGCAAGGTGCGGCTGCTCTCGGCGGTGCTGGCCGGCGCGGCGCTGTGCACCCTTCTGTTGGGCCTGAACCACGACAACCCGCGCTACCTGGTGGCCTTCGTCTTCGCCGCCGGCTTCTGCATCATTGGCGGCCAACTGACCCTCAACGCCTTCGCCAGCAACTTCTACCCGGCCCATGTCCGCGCCACTGGCACCGGCTGGGCCCTGGGCGTCGGCCGCTTCGGCTCGATCCTCGGCCCGCTGTTCGGCAGCCTGCTGCTGGCGATGCACATCCCGGTGCAGCAGATCTTTTTCTTCTGCGCGATTCCGGCGGTGATTGCGGCGTTGCTGATCATCCAGGTGCGTTCGCCGTCCGAGGCTTCTTCGGCAGGCGCGGGGCCTGCCCCGGAACTGCAGGCGCCGCTCAAACCCTGAACGAGCGCGGGCTCAGCGTGCCAGATGCTTGATCATCGGCACGCAGGCCAGGGTCAGGCCCCGGGGCGACTGGTACTGGGCAATCCGTTCGCCGACGAAGCCGCAGTGGCGATAGAAGTCCGCAGCGTTCAGGGTCGAGTCCAGGGCCAGGTGCGGCAGGCCGGCCTGCCGCGCCAGTTGTTCGAGGTAGTTCATCATCTGCCGGCCGATCCCGCGGCCCATGTACGCCGGATCGACAAACACCGCATCGACCTGCCCCGACTCGAGGTCGAGCATGCCGCTGGCGGTGACCTGGTCGTCGATGACGGCTACGTGCCCGGTCTTCTCCAGGACTTCGACGAAGTAGTCCCCCAGGCTGCCGGCGGTCCAGACCTGCAGGTCCGCGGCGGGGTAATGGCCGCTGCACTGGTGGTTGATGGCTTGGTTGCGAATGACGAAGACGCGTTGCGCGTCGTCGCCATGAGCTTTTCTGATCAGCATGCTGTGCCCATTCCCTGGTGTGAGCCGAGCATCCTGGCAGAGCCCGGACGGGGCTGTCATGCCGCCCTGGCCTGGATCAGCAGCAGCCCCCAGCCGGTCAGCAGCGTGCCGTCCGCCCGGAGCAAGGGTTGTGTGGCCGTGCGCAGTTCGCTCTTCATCAAGGCGCGATTGGCGGGTGTCAGGCGATCCAGGTCGTAGGTTTCTCCCAACGAGTCCCAGAGCTCCTCGAAGGTGGGCGTCCACTCAAGGTCCAGTTCCTCGAATTGCAGTGAGCTGAAGTGGTGGTCCAACAGCGCCCGCCATCCACTCTGTGACTGAGTACGGGGATCCACCAGGGGCAGGGGACGGAGCTGGTCGCGCCGGGCGGCGGCGCGGAAGGCCTGCACGTAGTGCTGGCCCGGCTCGCCCAGCAGAAAGGCCCGGCCGACGATGGCCGAGAGTTGCCCGCCCTTGGCCAGGACCCGATGGATTTCCTCCAGCACCTGTTCGATATCGCTCATCAGCATCAGGGCCAGGTGCGAGACCACGGCATCGACGCTGCCGGTGGCCATCGACAGGCACTGGGCCCGCTCATTGAGCAGCACGCTGCGGTTCGCGAGGCGGGTGTGTGCCGCTTGCAGTTCGGTGGCGCTCATGTCCACGCCGATCAACCGCGCTTCGGGATATTCCCTGGCCAGCAGCTCCAGGAGGAAACCGTCGCCGCAGCCCAGGTCCAGCACCCGTGCGCGAGGCTGAGCGGTGGCGAGCGTGGCTGCCAGCATCTCGTAGGATGAACCGCGCCCTGGCAGGCTCAGTCCGGAAAAGGCCGGCGGTGTGGTGCCGGGACGACGCTGGTGAAAGTCCTGAAGAAAGCGTTCGGCGCTGTTCATGCTGTTCATCCTTGAAGCAAACGGAGAGTCGTTGCCGGGCATTGTGGCATGGAGGCAGAGCGCCCCGTCAGTGCACGATGGTATTGGGCGGCAGATGGCCCAGGCGTTCGGTCAGGCGCAGGCGCTGGATCGGGTCTTCGCTGAGCAGCAGGGCGTGCTCCAGGTCGAAGCGTTCGGCGTTGGGGCAGTCCAGGTGCTGGTAGAGGCTGGCGCGGGCCAGGTAGTCGGAGGCGCTGCCATTGCCCAGTTCCAGGACCCGCTCGGCATCGATCAGCGCATTGAGATGGTCGTCGTGGCTCAGGTGCAACTGGCGCAGGTTGCGCGACAGGCGCTGGAGCATCTGCTGCGGGCTGGCGGTGGCCAGGTGCTCGGCGGCCAGCTTGATGTTCGGCCCGTACTGGCGCTCCAGCAGTTCACGGCAGTCGTTGGGGTACAGGCGGCGCCCGCCGCAGGGATCGAGCAGGTGATCGGCGCCGGGCACGCGCAATAGAAAGTGCCCGGGGAAGTTGACCCCGACCATGGGGATTTCCAGGCGCCGCGCCAGCTCCAGGGCGATCAGCCCCAGCGCCAGCGGTTGCCCGCGCCGGGTGTGCAGCACCTTGTCCAGCAGCGCCGCCTGTGGCCGCAGCGGCAGGAACTCGTCCTGCTGGAAGCCCAGGTCGTTCATGCGCCGCAGCAGCGGCTGGCCCAGTTCGCTGACCGGCAGCAGCGGCAAGCCGGAGCTGACCCGCTGTTGCAGCTCCTTGAAATCCTGCAGCAACTGTTCGGGCGACACCTCTTTGTCGTGCTCGGCGGCAATCCACAGCGCCGCCTCGAAAAGGGCGGGCGGGGACTGTTGCAGGCAGGCAAAAAAAGCTTGACGCGGGTTCATCGAAATCTCCGGCGAATGCCTCGTTTTAGCCCCGTCGCGGGCGTTCGTCCAGTGCCGCACACATGCCGTAGCAGGTTATTTCCTAAAGCCTGAAAAGGTGTCCGGCTTATTCCCGCGCGCTCCAGCAATTTTCATGCACAAGCCTATACTGGCGACTACAAGAAGTGATTCGGGAGCCTGACGATGTTCGCTCTCATGCAAAGCACTCGCCTTGAATCGCTGCACCTGAGCGTTGACCCGGCCACCGGGTTGAAGGCGGTGATTGCCATTCATAGCAGCCGCCTGGGGCCTGCCTTGGGAGGCTGTCGTTACCTGGCCTACCCCGACGACGAAAGTGCCGTGGTCGATGCCGTGCGCCTGGCCCAGGGCATGAGCTACAAGGCCGCCCTGGCCGGCTTGCCCCACGGTGGCGGCAAGGCCGTCATTATCCGTCCGCCACACGTCGAAAGCCGCGCCGCGCTGTTCGAAGCCTTCGGTCGCTGCGTCGAGCAACTCGATGGCCGCTACATCACCGCCATCGACAGCGGCACCTCGGTCGCCGACATGGACTGCATCGCCCAAACCACCCAGCACGTCACCAGCACCACCGCTTCCGGCGACCCGGCACCGCATGCCGCCATGGGCGTGTTCGCCGGCATCCGTGCCACCGCCATGGCCCGCCTGGGCAGCGACAACCTCGAAGGTTTGCGGGTGGCGATCCAGGGCCTGGGCAATGTCGGCTTCGCCCTCGCCGAACAGCTGCATGCCGCGGGTGCCGAGTTGCTGGTCAGCGATATCGATTCCGGCAAGGTGCAACTGGCCATGGAGCAACTGGGCGCCCATCCGATCGCCAACGAAGCCTTGCTCAGCACCCCGTGCGACATCCTCGCGCCCTGCGGGCTGGGCGGCGTGCTCAACAGCCACAGCGTGGCGCAACTGCGCTGCTCGGCGGTGGCCGGTTCGGCCAACAACCAGTTGACCAACCTGCAGGTCGCCGACCAGCTGGAAAACCGCGGCATTCTCTACGCGCCGGATTACGTGATCAATGCCGGCGGGCTGATCTACGTTTCGCTCAAGCATCGCGGTGAAGACCTGGCGACCATCACCGCCCATCTGTCGAAGATCAGCCAGCGGCTCACTGAAGTCTTCGCCCACGCCCAGGCTGAAAAGCGCTCCCCGGCGCGGGTGGCCGACGACTTGGCGGAGCGCGTGCTGTACCGCTAGGGGCGAAGGCCTTACCCGGTCATTGCGCCCTGTAGGCCCCGCGCCACAAGCGCGAGGCGCAACAACTGCACGCTGACCCAGCGTGCCAGGAGCCATGTGATGCCTCACAAGGTTGCACTTCCCTATACCCGCTATTTGTCCCCGGACGGCCAGTTGCTCGGCGACCTGCCGGCCTGGGCCGACGACTTCAATCTGCTGACCCGGCTCTACCGGCAGATGGTCCTGACCCGCCTGTTCGACCAGAAAGCCGTGGCCCTGCAACGCACCGGACGTATCGGCACCTACGCGCCGACCCTCGGCCAGGAAGCCATTGGCGTGGCCATCGGCAGCCTGATGCGGCCCGAAGACGTGCTGGTGCCCTATTACCGCGACACCGCCGTGCAGCTGATGCGCGGAGTGCGCATGGAGGAGATCCTGCTGTACTGGGGCGGCGACGAGCGCGGCAGCGATTTCGTCGACCCGGCGGTGGCCGAGGATTTCCCGATCTGCGTGCCGATCGCCACCCAGGCCCTGCATGCCTGTGGCGTGGCCAGCGCATTCAAGATCCGTGGCGAGCACCGGGTGGTGGTGACCACCTGTGGCGATGGCGCCACCAGCAAGGGCGACTTCCTCGAAGCCCTCAACGTGGCGGGCACCTGGCAGTTGCCGGTGGTGTTCGTGGTCAACAACAACCAGTGGGCAATCTCGGTGCCACGGCGTATCCAGTGCGGCGCACCGACCCTGGCGCAGAAGGCCATCGGTGCCGGCTTTCACGGCGAACAGGTCGATGGCAACGACATGCTCGCGGTCTACGACCGGGTGCAGGTGGCCCTGGAGCGTGCCCGGCACGGCAAGGGACCGGTGCTGCTGGAATGCCTGAGCTATCGCCTGGGCGACCACACCACCGCCGACGATGCCACGCGCTATCGGGCCGCGGATGAGGTCAAGCAGGCCTGGCTGGAAGAACCGATCAAACGCCTGCAACGCTTCATGGTCGGGCAGGGCGTCTGGGAGGGAAACCGCGAGCAGGCGCTGATGGGGGAATGCCAGGCGCTGGTGCAGCGCGCTGTGGATAACTTCGAGGCGGCGGGCACCCAAGCCCCCGAATCGGTACTGGACTACGTCTACGCGCAGTGGCCGGCGGCCCTGGCCGAGCAGCGCGAGATGTTCCTCGAACGGCTGGCGCGGCGGGCGGGAGGTGCGGACCATGAGTAATGGCACATTCAGCCTGCTGGAAGCAGTGAACCTGGCGTTGCACCGGGCCATGGCCGAGGACGAGAACGTGATTGTCCTGGGTGAGGACGTGGGAGTGAACGGCGGGGTGTTCCGCGCCACCCTGGGGCTGCGCGACAGTTTCGGCTTCAAGCGGGTGATCGACTCGCCACTGGCGGAAACCATGCTCGGCGGTCTGGTGATCGGCATGGCCGCTCAGGGCCTGAAGCCGGTGGTGGAAATCCAGTTCATGGGTTTTATCTACGCGACCATGGAGCACCTGGTGTCCCACGCCAGCCGCATGCGCAACCGCACCCGCGGGCGCATCACCTGCCCGATGGTGCTGCGCACGCCCATGGGCGCGGGCATTCGCGCACCGGAGCACCACAGCGAAAGCACCGAGGCGCTGTTCGCCCATATCCCGGGGCTGCGGGTGCTGGTGCCGTCCTCGCCGGCGCGGGCCTACGGGCTGCTGCTGGCGGCCATCGACGATCCGGACCCGGTGCTGTTCCTCGAGCCGACCCGGCTCTACCGCATGAACCCGCAACCGCTGGTGGACGACGGCAAACGGCTGCCGCTGGACAGTTGTTTCACCCTGCGCGAAGGCAGCGACATCACCCTGGTCAGTTGGGGCGCGAGCATCGTCGAGACCTTGCAGGCCGCCAACGCGCTGGCCGAGCAAGGCGTGTCGGCGGAGGTGATCGACGTCGCCAGCATCAAGCCGCTGGACCTCGACACCCTGGAAGCTTCGGTGCGCAAGACCGGGCGCTGCGTGATCGTGCACGAGGCGCCACGCACCTGCGGCGTCGGCGCGGAAATCGCCGCCAGCCTCTACGAGCGGGCGTTGCTGGAATTGCAGGCGCCGATCCTGCGGGTCACCGCGCCGGACATTCCACCGCCGCTGTATCGCCTGGAGTCGCTGTACATCCCCGGCGTCGAAGACATTCTTCACGCCTGCGACAGCACCCTGAACTTCGCCTGAGGAGGCTGCGATGAAATATTTCAAACTGCCCGATCTGGGCGAAGGCCTGCAGGAAGCGGAGATCGTCGAATGGCACGTCAGGGCCGGCGATACGGTCAAGGCCGATCAGTTGCTGGTGTCGGTGGAAACCGCCAAGGCCCTGGTGGACATTCCCGCGCCCTATGACGGGGTGGTGGCGAAAACCTACGGCGCGCCGGGCGACATCCTGCATGTCGGCGAACCCTTGCTCGGCTACGAAGGCGAGGCGGATGCCGGCACCGTGGTCGGGCGCCTCGAAGGTGGCGGGGCCAGTCAGGAGGACCGGTTTTTTGTCGGCGCCGCACCCTCGACCCGCGAGCATATGGCGGCCCGCGCCACGCCAGCGGTGCGCCAACTGGCCCGGCAACTGGGCGTGGATGTGAATGCCTTGAGCGGTTCGGCCAAGGACGGGCTGGTCACCCGCAGCGATGTGGAAAACGCCGCGCAGCAGGAACGCGAGCGGTTCGGCGGCGACCGGCTGCGCGGGGTACGCCGGAGCATGGCGCTGAACATGGCCCGCTCCCATGCCGAGGTGGTGCCGGTGACGATTTACGGCGATGCCGACCTGCACCGCTGGGGGCAGGCCCGCGATCCGCTGATCCGCCTGGCCAAGGCGCTGGCGGCGGCCTGCGCGGTGGAACCGGTGCTCAACAGCGCGTTCGATGGCAAGACCCAGTCGATCAAGCAGCACCAGCACCTCGACCTGGGCATTGCCGTGGACACCCCCGATGGCTTGTTCGTGCCGGTGCTGCGCAATGTCGGCCAGCGCGACGCGGCGGACCTCAAGGCCGGGGTGACGCGCTTGCGCGCCGATGTGCAGGCACGCTCGATCCCGCCCAAGGAGATGATGGGAGCGACCCTGACCCTGTCCAACTTCGGTACCCTGTTCGGCCGTTATGCCAACCCGGTGGTGGTGCCGCCGCAAGTGGCAATCCTCGCCGCCGGGGTGATCCGCGACGAGCCGGTGGCCGTGAACGGCGCGGTGGCGGTGCATCCGCTGCTGCCGCTGTCCCTGACCTTCGATCATCGGGTGGTGACCGGCGGCGAGGCGGCGCGGTTTTTCAAGGCGCTGGTCGAGGCGCTGGAGCAACCCGAGCTTTAGTTTTCCACAGGCATGAAAAAGGCCCTGAGCCAAAGACTCAGGGCCTGTTCAATTCGAGCCTGCTTACTTGGCGGCTTTGCTCGCCTTGGCGGGCTTGGCCGGTGCTGCGGGTTCCGCGGCTTCGGGGGCTGCCACCTGAGCCTCTGGCTCGGCCGCCGCAACCGGCGCGCTGAGCAGTTCGGACAGGGCGTCCGGCTGGCTCTTGAAGGCCTTGGCGAACACATCGCGGTTCTTCGCCATGTAGATCCCGGCTTCTTCCACCTGCTGCTCGCTCAGGGACGGCACAGCTTTTTGCAACACTTGCGCCAGCAATTCAGCCAGTTCGAGCATTTTGTCATGACGGTCAGCTTCGGCTTTATCCATGAACAAGCGCTCCAGATCTCGGCTGCTGCGGTATACCACTTCGACGGCCATTCACCACCTCACATGCCTTCACGATAATGGGTCTTTGCTACTACTGTATTTATATACAGCGCGCAGAATAAGCGAATCCTGCTGCTTTGAATAGTGGCTTTTTAATCTAGCCGGGTTTCAGGGTTTGTCAGCCCTCCCCTGTAGGAGCGAGCTTGCTCGCGATCCGCGCAGCGGCCATTCACCACCTTGTCTGAATAGACGCTATCGCGAGCAAGCTCGCTCCTACAGATTGCCGCCGGCCTGAACGTGCCTTGTCTGCATCAGCCACCATCTCACCCCCAGACGCTGGCCTTTTTTCTGCATGCAGAACAACCGTCACGTCCAACCCGCATCATCCGGTCGAGTCGACCTAAGGAAAAACCATCGTGAAAATCAATTGGGCCGAGAAACTGCGGCAGAACGTCCACCAGCTGGCCGAGTCCCTGGGCAACCTGTTCGTCGAGACCTTTCACTACCTGGCGCTGTTCGCCATCGGCGCGGTGACGGCCTGGGCGGCGGTGATGGAATTTCTCGGGATGCTCGAAGAAGGTCATATCAAGATCGATGACATTCTCTTGCTGTTCATCTACCTCGAACTGGGCGCCATGGTCGGCATCTACTTCAAGACCAACCACATGCCGGTGCGCTTCCTGATCTACGTGGCGATCACCGCGCTGACCCGCCTGCTGATCTCCAACGTGTCGCACCACAACCCGCCGGACCTGGGGATCATCTACCTGTGTGGCGGCATCCTGCTGCTGGCCTTCTCCATCCTGGTGGTGCGCTATGCCTCGTCGCAGTTCCCGTCGGTGAAGATCGAACACCCGCAACGCAAGGTCGGCGCGGGTTCCAGCGAGCATCTGGAAGTCGAGAAGGGCGAGCTTTAAATCGCTACGGTCAGGGGCGGCCGGTTAGCGGGCCGGCCCTTGGCGGCCGGCAGCGGCAGCTTGAAGCTGTCGCTGTTGGTCATGGCTTCGAGGATGGCCATGGCGCTGTGGCCCTGCTCGATGGCGATGCCGAACTGAATGCTTTGCACCAGGCGCTTGAGCCGCTGCGGATCGTTGCGCTGCTCGGCGCTGATCATGCGCTTGGCCACGACCCGGCCGGCCTTGGACAGGGTCAGCATGATGCTGCCGTCCAGGCCCTGGATGCTCAGGTTGACCCGGTATTCCGGGGCGAAGGCATCGGTAATCAGCTGAAAGGGGTTATCCATGTGCGTCACCGCCTGATTGTATCGTGCAGTCATTGACCGGCTGTGGTCGGGATTAGTTCGCATCTCCAGACCACTGGCAGGCCGTTCGCTGAGGTTGGTTAACGTCCGTATTCCTCCGCTCTTGCAAAGCAAAGGGCATGCCGGGAAAACCGCCGGCCAATAAATCCGGGGGCGAAAAAAAACGGACCAAAAGGTCCGTTTTTCTTTGGCTACCCGTTTCAGGGCATGAACGAATAAATGATCGCTGACAGTGCGATCAGGCCGATCAGCACCACGAACAGGTTCGACAGCTGGCCCGAATACTGGCGCAGCGATGGCACCCGCCGGATCGCGTACATCGGCATCAGGAACAGCAGGCAGGCGATCACCGGCCCGCCCAGGGTTTCGATCATGCCGAGGATGCTCGGGTTGAAGGTGGCCACGGCCCAGCAGGTCAGGACCATGAACAGCGCGGTGCAACGCTCCAGCCAGCGCGACGACAGGCTCCGGCCACGGCTGCGCAGGCTTTTCACGATCAGCCCCTGGAAACCTTCGCTGGCGCCGATGTAGTGGCCGAGGAAGGATTTGGTGATCGCCACCAGTGCGATCAGCGGCGCGGCATAGGCGATCACCGGGGTCTGGAAGTGGTTGGCCAGGTACGACAGGATCGAGATGTTCTGCGCCTTGGCCGCGGCCAGGTCGGCCGGCGACAGGGCCAGCACGCAGCTGAAGCAGAAGAACATCACCGTCAGCACCATCATGCCGTGGGCCACGGCGAGGATGCCGCGGCTCTTGCGCTCGGCCTGGGCACCGTAGTGGCGCTTCTGGTCGACGGCGAAGGCGGAGATGATCGGCGAATGGTTGAACGAGAACACCATCACCGGGATCGCCAGCCACAGGGTCTTGAGGAACAGCGGCATGGACATGCCGTCATTGGCCGAGGCGAAGAAGGCGCCGTTCCAGTTCGGGATCAGGCTGAGGGCCAGCAGCAACAGCGCGGCGACAAAGGGATAGACCAGCACGCTCATGGCTCGCACGATCACGCCCTGCCCGCACCGCACGATGGCCATCAGGCCGAGGATCAGCACCAGCGACAGGACTGCCCGCGGCGGTGGCGTCATGTGCAGCTGGTGTTCCATGAAGCTGCCCAGGGTGTTGGTCAGCGCCACGCTGTACACCAGCAGGATCGGGAAGATGGCGAAGAAGTAGAGCAGGGTGATCAGCTTGCCGGCGCCGATGCCGAAGTGTTCTTCCACCACTTCGGTGATGTCGCCGGAGCGGCCGGACAGGACGAAGCGGGTCAGCCCGCGGTGGGCGAAGAAGGTCATCGGGAAGGCCAGCAGCGCCAGCACGATCAGCGGCCAGAAGCCGCCGACCCCGGCGTTGATCGGCAGGAACAGGGTACCGGCGCCGATGGCGGTGCCATACAGGCCAAGCATCCAGGTGGTGTCGTGTTTGCTCCAGCCTTTGCTAGCGGTTGCGGTGTCGCGGGCAGTCTCTACGGCAGGGTTTTCGGCAGCGGGTGTTCGTACATCGGTCATCGGTATCGCCTCGTTATTATTTTTGCTCGGGCTCACGTGGGGCGGACGGTCAGGCCGTTTGAAAACGTAGCGAGCGAAGGCAAGACAAGGCAAAAACAGGCGAGGAACGGCCGGGGTCGCGTTCGACTGTAGGGATCTACATGAGCATTCCGAGCCTGTTTTTAACGCAGTATTGCCGAGCGCAGTAGTTTTCATACGGCCTGGGGGAATGCTCCTCAGCACTCCACCCAACTCACGGCCAGGCCGCCCCGTGAAGTTTCTTTGTATTTGTCGTGCATGTCGGCGCCGGTATCGCGCATGGTGCGGATCACCCGGTCCAGGGAAATGAAGTGTTTGCCGTCGCCGCGCAGGGCCATCTGGGTGGCGTTGATCGCCTTCACCGCGGCGATTGCGTTGCGCTCGATGCAGGGCACCTGCACCAGGCCGCCGACCGGGTCGCAGGTCAGGCCGAGGTTATGTTCCAGGCCGATTTCGGCGGCGTTTTCCAGCTGTTCCGGCGTGGCCCCGAGCACCTCGGCCAGGCCCGCCGCAGCCATCGCGCAGGCCGAGCCCACCTCGCCCTGGCAGCCGACTTCGGCGCCGGAGATCGAGGCGTTTTTCTTGCAGAGGATGCCCACCGCGGCGGCGCCGAGGAAGAAGTCGATCACGTCGTCGTCCGACGCTTCGGGGTTGAACTTCATGTAGTAATGCAGCACTGCCGGGATGATCCCCGCCGCGCCGTTGGTCGGTGCGGTGACCATGCGTCCGCCGGCGGCGTTTTCCTCGTTCACCGCCAGGGCGAACAGGTTGACCCACTCCATGGCCGACAGGGTCGAGCTGATGACGTTGGGCTTGCCGATTTCCAGCAGGTTGCGATGCAGCTTGGCGGCGCGGCGCGGCACATCCAGGCCGCCGGGCAGGGTGCCTTCGTGGCGCAGGCCTTGCTCGACGCATTCGCGCATCACCGCCCAGATGTGCAGCAGGCCGCTGCGGATTTCGGCGTCGCTGCGCCAGGCCCGCTCGTTGGCCATCATCAGTTCCGAGACCCGCAATTGATGCCGTTGGCACAGGGCCAGGAGTTCCACCGCGCTGTTGAAGTCGTAGGGCAGCTCGACGCTGTTGGCCGCCGGAGCGCCTTCGGCCACTTCGGCTTCCTCGACGATAAAACCGCCACCCACCGAGTAGTAGGTCTGCCGCCACAGCAGGCCGTCCGCACCGAAGGCCGACAGCGACATGGCATTGGGGTGGTAGGGCAGGCTTTCGTCGAGCAGCAGCAGGTCGCGGTGCCAGTCGAAGGCGATGGTCGAGCGGCCACCGAGGCTCAGCTCGCCGCTTTCGCGCAGTTGCTGGATGCGCGGGCCGATGCTGCGAGGGTCGATGCTGTCGGGCCATTCGCCCATCAGGCCCATGACGCAGGCGCGGTCGGTGGCATGGCCGACGCCGGTGGCGGACAGCGAGCCGTACAGGCGGATTTCCACCCGCTGCACCTGCGCCTGCAACCCTTGCTCGAACAGCCCCTGGGCGAAGGTCGCGGCGGCGCGCATCGGGCCGACGGTGTGGGAACTGGACGGGCCGATGCCGACTTTGAAGAGATCGAAAACACTGATAGCCATGCTAAAGCCTTACAAGCAATGGAAGAGAAATCGCTGCCATTTTTTGTAGGCCGAGCGTTAGGTCGGCGATACTGCCTAGCTCGGTCAATACTGACCAACGAATTTTCCTAAGACAGCCTTTAGCAGGACTAAACGATGAGTCGTCAATTTCATGCCCAGACCTATGTCTGGCTGCATGTGTTTTCCTGTGCCGCGCGGCACTTGTCGTTCACCCGTTGCGCGGAAGAACTGCACATCACCCCGGGGGCGGTCAGCCAGCAGATCCGCCTGCTGGAAGAGCGGCTCGGTTTTCGCCTGTTTCACCGCCGCGCCCGCGGAGTGGAACTGAGCGCCGAGGGGCAGCGGCTGGCGATCACGGTGAACGAGGCCTACGGCAGCATCGACGCCGAACTGCGCCGGCTGGATGCCGGGATGATCAGCGGCACCTTGCGCCTGCGCTCGATCCCGTCGTTTCTCGGCAAGTGGCTGACCCCGCGCCTGCCCCGGCTGCAGCAGCGTTTTCCGGACATTCAGCTACGGCTGGTGGCCGAGGACAGCAGCGTGGCCTTGCATGAAGGTGATTTCGACCTGGCCATCGACCTCAATGACGGCAGCTATCCGGGACTGTTATCCACAGCCCTGCTGGATGAGCAGATCTTCCCGGTCTGTGCCCCGGGCCTGTTGCGCGGGCGGCCGCCGCTGCACGGTCCGGCAGACCTGGTGCATTTCCCGTTGCTGCACGACATCACCGCCTGGCGCGGCAGCTATGAGTACGCGGAGTGGGAGTTCTATCTCAATGCCATCGGCTTCGAGGGCGCGGATGTGCGGCGCGGGCACACCTTCAACCGCAACCACCTGACCATCGAGGCGGCGATTGCCGGGATGGGGGTGGCGATTGCCCGGCGCACCTTGCTCAACGACGAGCTGGAGCGCGGCACCCTGATCGTGCCGTTCGGCCTCGCGGTGCCCAATCACAAGCGTTATGTGCTGCTGTATGCGCCGGGCGCGCTGAGCCATCCGGGCGTGCGCGCGGTGCACGACTGGCTGGTGGAGGAGGCGGAGATATTTCGCGGTTTGCACCCGCTGGGAGGGGGACACGGGTAAGCAGAAAGGACAGGGGAGTGAGGCGACCCAACTCCCGACATTAACAGCGCTTTTGCGCTTTGTCCGGCTTTATTTGCCAATAGATATTTATCTTTTTTAAGGGGTTGAATTGTTCTGCGCTCTGCCCAACTCTGTAACCAAGAGGCCGCAAAAAGTACGCCCTCAGGGGCACGCGGTTCCTCTCGCGAGCTAGCTGAAATAAGGGAAGAACTATGCAAATCCAGGTCAATAGCGATAACCATATTCAAAGCAGCATCCGACTGGAGGAGTGGGTACGTACTACCATTGAGAGCACGCTCGAACGCTACGAGGAGGACCTGACCCGAGTCGAGGTTCATCTGCGGGACGAGAACGGCGACAAGCCCGGTCCCCACGATTTGCGCTGCCAACTGGAGGCGCGGCCAAAAGGCCATCAACCGATTTCCGTGACCCACAAAGCCGAATCCCTGGAACTGGCCATCGAAGGAGCGGCCACCAAGCTGGAGAACTCCCTGGAACACCTGTTCGGCCGGTTGCGCAACAAGCGCGCCGCGGCAGCGCCAAGCGCCCGCGCCGGTCAGGCCGACGCCTTGCTTGAAGAGGAATTCCTGGAAAACGAACAGGCCGCGCTCAATAGCTGACGGCGCAAGTACCCAACCAAGAAGCACCTAGCCAAAAGGGCCTGCACATGCAGGCCCTTTTTTGTGCGCCGCGTTTCTGTAGGAGCGAGCGGGCGGCGATCCGACTTGCTCGCGATGCAGATGCCGCGGTGTGTCAGGCCGGGCGCCATCGCGAGCAATCGAGCGTCGACCGGCCGCTCCTACAGAAGTACGGGGACGTGCTGTTCTGCAGGAGCACGTTGGATCAGAACGCCACGGAGGTCTGTACGTACAGGGTCCGTGGTTCGCCCACGTATTTGCCTTTGTTGTTGTCGTCGAACGAGCGGGTGAAGTACTGGTGGTTGAAGATGTTCTTCACCCCGACCGCCATGTTGAGGTCCGACAGTTGCGGGCCGAAGTCGTAGGCGGCGCGGCTGCTGAACAGCATGTAGCCGGGAATCCGTCCGGTGCTGCCGTCGGCGCTTTCGGTGGAGGTGTTGGCGTTGTCGGCGAACTGGCTGCTCTGGTAGCTGCTGTCGAAGTTCAGTTTCCACGGGCCTTCGGTGTAACCGATGCCGAGGGTGCCTTTGTGCTTGGACGAGAACGGCACGCGGTTGCCCTTGTTCGGCCCGTCTTCACGAATGGTGGCGTCGACGTAGGCGTAGGTGGCGTACAGATCGAAACCGGCCAGCGCCGGACTCAGGCCGTCCAGTGCGTAATTGACGCTGGTCTCGATGCCCTGGTGGCGGGTTTCGCCACGGGCGATCACCGAGTCGTTGGTCTGGTTGCTGTCGTACTGGTTGTCGAAGTTGATCAGGAATGCGCCGATCTCCGCCCGCAGGCTGCCGTCGTCATAGCGGGTGCCCAGTTCCCAGGTGCGGGCCTTCTCCGGTTTCACTTCGCCGCTGCTCACGCGGTTGGGCATCTGGCTGTACTGCACGCTGCCGAACGAACCTTCGGTGTTGGCGTAGAGGTTCCAGCTGTCGGTCAGGTGGTACATCACGTTCAGCGCCGGCAGCGCGGTGTTGTAGTCGCCCTTGTATTTGACGTTGGTCAGGTTGTTGGTCTGCTGGGACTCGATCATCTCGTAGCGGATGCCCGGGGTGAGCGTCCACTTGCCGATGTCGATGCGGTCGTCGATGAAGAACGCATTGGCCTCGGTGCCGCCGCGGGTATCGCGGTCGTTGCGGCTGCTGGTGCTGGGCAGTTGCTGGTTGGCGCTGATCGGCGTGCGGTAGCGCAACTCGTGCCCGGCCTCGTTGATGTAGCGGTAGCCGATGCCCAGCTCATGGCTGGTCGGCCCGAGGTCGAAGCCCTGGGCGAAGCGGGTTTCGATGCCGCGCACCCAGTATTCGCGCGGCGACAGCGACAGGAAGCTGCCCTGGTCCAGGTAGCCGCTGCGCAGGGTCTTGGTGAAGAAGCTGTTGACGGTGAATTCGCGGCGATCTTCCTGGTAGCGGTAACCGAAGTTGATCAGTGTGCGACGACCCCAGAACTTGTCGTACGGGCGGGTCGACTGATACGGATCGGCCTTGTAGTCGGCAACGTTGAGGCCACCGGGCATATCGGCCTCGCCCTCGTAGTACTGGGCCATGGCATTGAAGCTGTTGGCGTCGTCGAGCTGGTAATGGCCCTTGAGGATCAGGTCGTCGATCTGTGTGCCGCTGTGTTCGCGCCAGTCGCCGCCACGGGTGCCGGAGTACAGCAGGGCGCCGCCCAGGCCGTTGTCGGCGGTGCCGCCGGCCAGCAGGTTGCCGGTGGTCTTGAAACCGTCGTGGCTGGAGGACGGGCTGGTCTCGGTCTGGAAGCCGCCCTTGACCGTGGGCGCATCGGGGATGGCGCGGGTCACGAAGTTGACGATGCCGCCGACGTTCTGCGGCCCGTAACGCACGGCGCCGCCGCCACGCACCACGTCCACCGCGTCCATGTTGCCCATGCTGACCGGGGCGAAGGACAGCTGCGGCTGGCCATAGGGCGCGAAGGGTACCGGAATGCCGTCCATCAGTACCGTGGAGCGCGAGGCCAGGCGTGGGTTGAGCCCGCGAATGCCGAAGTTCAGCGCCATGTCGTGGCTGCCGGTGCCGTTGTTTTCCGGTGCGTTGACCCCGGGGATGCGGTTGAGCACGTCGCGGGCCTGGGTGGCGCCCTGGCGTTCGAATGCTTCGCGGCGGATCACGTCACGGGCCCCCGGGTGTTCGAAGACGTTGGTCTGCTCCGCATCGCCCAGCCAGTCGCCGACCACGCTGGACGTGCCCAGCTCCAGGGCCGCCGGTGCGCCCTCGGCGCTCACCGGTTGCAGGCTGAAGGCATTGCCGCCTTCGGCGCGGGCTTGCAGGCCGGTACCCTTGAGCAAGGCATTCAGACCTTCTTCGGTGGTGTAGCTGCCTTCCAGGCCCTGGCTCTGCACGCCGCTGGCGACCTGGGAACCGAAGGAGATCAGCACCCCGGCCTCACGGCCGAACTGGTTCAGGGCGTTTTCCAGCGATGAGGCGGCGATGTGGTAATCGCGCGACAGGCCATCGGCGGCCATGGCCGGCGGCAGGGCGGCCAAGCTCAGGCTGGCGCCCAGCAGCAACTGGCGCAGGGTGCGGGCAAGGGGCGTGAGGCGAGTGGGTTGCTGGGGCATGGACATCGATCCTGAGAAGGTTGCAGTCAAGGGGGCTTTCCTTCTCTGTCACGCGAGTGCTGGAAAACGGCTCACACAAAATGAAAAAAACGGCACACCGGGAAAAACATTGAATCGACGCCTGTAGCCGCTGCCGCAGGCTGCGATAAGGCCCGAAGGGCCTTCGAGGGCCTCAAGAGCACGTCCCCTTCGGGGCCGATCGCAGCCTGCGGCAGCGGCTACAGGTCACGCGCGGGCTTCGACCGTGACCCAGTAGCGGGTGAAGCGACGGACCTTCACCGGAAGGCTGATTTCCAGCAGGTCGAGGATCCGTTCGCTGTCGTCCAGTGGATAACTGCCGGAGATCAGCAGGTCGGCGACCTGTGGATCGCAGTTGAGCTGGCCGCGACGGTAGCGCCCCAGCTCGTCGAGGAAGTCCGCCAGGCGCATCTGGGCGGCCACCAGCATGCCTTCGCTCCAGGCGCCGCTGCCGGCGTCCAGCGGCCGCGGGTTGTCCCAGGCGCTGCGGGTGAAGCTCAATTGCTGTTCCTTGCTTACCACTAACGGCGCTCCCGAATAATCCGACGGGCTGAGGCTGACGTTGCCTTCGAACACCGCCAGCTGGGTGCGCTGGCTGAACTGGCGCAGGTTCAGCCGTGCGCCTTGCGGACGTAAAACACCCTGGGCGCTCTGTATCAACAGCGGCCGGCGGTCGGCCGCGGCGGTCAGCAGGATCTCCCCGGCCAACAGCCGGATCAGCCGTTGCTGGCCGTCGAAACTTACGTCCACCGCGCTGTCGGTATTGAGCTGCAACTGGCTGCCATCGCTCAATTGCAGTTTGCGCCGCTGGCCCACCGGGCTGCGGTAGTCGGCCATCAGCGGGGTCAGCGGGTTGTGTTCGCGCAAGCCCCAGGCCGCGGCGGAACCGGCGCCGAGGATCAGCAGCAGTTTCAGCGCCTGGCGCCGGCTGGAGGACTTCGGCGCAGCGAGCGCGGCATGGGCCAGGGGCGAAGACAGGCCGCGCAGCCGCGAATTGACCCGCTGGATATGTTCCCAGGCCCGTTGATGTTCGCTGTGGGCGTCGTGCCATTGCTGCCAGGCCCGTTGCTGGCGTGGGCTGAGTGGGCCCGCCTGCATTTCGAGCAGCCAGTGCACGGCCTGTTCGGCGACCTGGGCGCCGATGTCCGGCGGGCGGGGGAGGCCAGTGTTCACAGGGCGAAGTAGCAGCGCAGGGCTGCCTTGTGCAGGTGGCGCTTGACCGTGGCGATGGAGATCCCCAGCTCGCGGGCGATCTCGCCATGTTTCAGGCCATCGACCTGGGCCAGCAGGAACGCGCGTTTCACCAGGCGCGGCAAACCGTCGAGCAACTGGTCCAGCTCCAGCAGGGTCTGCAGGATGATCGCCTTGTCTTCCTCGGACGGCGCCAGCAGTTCCGGCATCTGCGCCAGCGTCTCAAGATAGGCCCGTTCCAGGTCCTGGCGCCGGTAATGGTTGCACAGCACCCGCTTGGCGATGGTGGTGAGGAACGCCCGTGGCTCGACGATCGACGGCGTTTCCCGGGTGCTGAGCACCCGCATGAAGGTGTCCTGGGCCAGGTCGGCGGCGCTGTCGGGGCAGCCGAGCCGACGCCGCAACCAGCCGTTCAGCCAGCTGTGATGGGCGTGATAGAGGACTTCGACGGTAGAGGAGTGAGCCAAGCCGAACGCTCCGGCAGCATGAAAACGCTTAAGAGAACAAGAATTGTTCGCATTGTAGTGGCCTGGCATGGCATTGGGCAATCAACCCGGACCGGCGGAAGATCCCGCTGCGGGTCAGTGAATTTTTGCGCATGAGAATATTTATCATTAATATTGCGCCGACTTGAGTCCGGGTAGGGGAATTCCCTGCGCCGGGCGGTCCTGGTTTCAAGGTCGAAACATGAAAAGCAAAGTTGCCACGATCCCCTCTTCCTACCGTCTGGCGGTGACGTCGCGAGTGCTGGCCGCGGTATTCGGCGGTTACCTGCTGGCGGCGTTGTCCAGCGTCTGCATGACCCTGCTGCTCCCCGTGTCCCGCGCCGATGCGGTGGTCAGCGGCATGATGACCTCCTTCCTGTTCTATCTGGTGGCGGTGCTCTGGTGCTTTGCCTGCCGCACGGCCTGGCAGGCCTGGCTCGGTTTGCTGCTGCCGGCGCTGGGGTTGGCGGCGATTTCTGCGTGGGCGCACGGGATGAATCTTTCATGAAGGAGGGATTTCGCCAGTCCATGGCCTGGCTGCACACCTGGGCCGGGCTGGTATTCGGCTGGCTGCTGCTGGCGATTTTCCTGACCGGCACCCTGGCCTACTTCAAGGACGAAATCAGCCACTGGATGCAGCCCGAAGTGCCGTCGCGCTCGGTCAGCAACGAAACCAGCCTGATCCTCGCCCAGAGTTATCTGCAGCAGCACGCCCAGGGCGCCTCGCGCTGGTTCATCAACCTGCCCGATGCCCGTGAGCCGGGGTTGTCGGTGATGTGGCAGTTCCCGGGCAAGCCCGGCGAGCGCGGCGCCTTCACCCAGAAACTGCTGGACCCGGCCACCGGTGCCGAACTGCAGGTCCGCGATACCCGCGGCGGCGAGTTCTTCTACCGCTTCCATTTCCAGTTGCAGATGCCTCATCCGTGGGGCCGCTGGCTGTCCACCGCGGCGGCCATGCTGATGTTCGTCGCCTTGATCAGCGGCATCATCACCCACAAGAAAATCTTCAAGGACTTCTTCACCTTCCGCCCCAGCAAGGGCCAGCGCTCCTGGCTCGACGGGCACAACGCGGTGGGCGTGCTGGTGCTGCCGTTCCACCTGATGATCACCTACAGCAGCCTGGTGATCTTCATGTCGATGGTCATGCCGGCGAGCATCCTGGCCACCTACGGCAACGACACCCGGGCGTATTTCAACGAAGTGTTCCCCGCCAGCAAAACCGCCCCGGCCGCAGGCAAGCCGGCGCACCTGGTGCAACTCGAACCGCTGCTGGAGCAGGCCCGCGAGCAGTGGCCGGGTGGCCGCGTGGGGCGGATCACGGTGAACAATCCGGGGGACGCCAATGCCTCGGTGAATGTCATGCGTCATGGTGGCGACCAGGTGGTCCGCGACTTTGGCAATGTGGTCACGTTCGACGGGGTCAGCGGCAAGCTGTTGCAGGTGTCGCCGCCGCAGTCGACGGCCCTGGCCATCAACGGCAGTTTTTACGGGCTGCACATGGGCCTCTTCGCCGGGCCGCTGTTGCGCTGGCTGTACTTTATCTGCGGCCTGGCCGCCACCGCGATGATCGGCACCGGGCTGGTGATCTGGCTGGGCAAGCGCCAGCTCAAGCATGCCAAGAGTGGAGTGACGCCCTTCGAACTGCGCCTGGTGGAAGTGCTGAACATCGCCAGCATGTCTGGCCTGGTGCTGGCCGTCGCCGCCTTCTTCTGGGCCAATCGCCTGTTGCCGGTGAGCCTTGCCGGGCGGGCGGACTGGGAAGTGAACAGCTTCTTTATCGTCTGGGGCCTGAGCCTGCTGCACGCCGCGCTGCGTCGCGGGCGCAAGGCCTGGGTCGAGCAATTGGGCCTGGCGGCGCTAATGCTGGCCAGCGTGCCGCTGCTCGATGCGCTGACGATGCCCGATGTGCTGGATGGTTTCCTGGTGCATGGCGACTGGGTCCGCGCCGGCTTCGACCTGACCTGCCTGGCGGCGGGGCTGTTCCTGGCCTGGGGGGCCTGGAAGATGTCGCGTCCTGTCGCCCAGCCTACCGTTGCCGCCCGCTCGCGACGGGCCGCCCTTGAAACCGAGGTGAACTGAATGCTCCTGGCGCTGCTGTTGTGTTACCCAGGCTTTGCCGGGTTGTGCCTGTCGATGGACCGTCATCACGCCGAACTCCTAGGCTACAAACCCACGGCCTGTCGCCGCTCTGGCTTGCGTATTGGCGGCTGGCTGCTGCTGGCCGGCTCGCTGTGGGCGGCGATCGCGGCGGCTGGCTGGGGCCTGGGCCTGGTGCAATGGTGCGCGGCCTTGATGCTCAGCGCCTTGTCGCTGGTGCTGTTGCTGCCGTATCAACCGCGACTGGCGTTGCTGGCGGCGGGGCTGGGATTACTGGTCAGCCCGCTGGCCGCGTTGGCGCAATGAGCGCTCCGCAGCGCCGGGCCTGAGGGGCTGGCTTCGATTGTTCGTTGACACGAACCCCTCGCCAATCGTTATCTGGGCGCCCGTCGCCGCGGCTGCAAGGTTGTCGGCGCGGGTTCGAGGTCATCAAGGAAATACGTTTTTCATGGGTTCAGCACATCGTTTCTACACTCGCGGGCTGGGGTTGTTCCTGGCCCTGTCACTGGCGGCTTGCGCCAGCCATCCCGGCGCCCGCTACGCCGCCAGCCTGGATCAGGTCCTGGCCGACCCGGCGCTGCAGGGCGCCACGGTGTCGCTGACGGTGCGCGATGCCGAGAGCGGCGCGGCCTTGTATCAGCACAACCCCGACAGCCGCCTGATCCCGGCTTCGAGCCTCAAGCTGCTGACCACCGCCGCCGCGCTGGACGTCCTCGGCCCCGACTACCGTTTCGCCACCGAGGTGCTGGGCGACGGCGCGCAGCAGGGCGAGCGCCTGCAGGGCAATCTCTACCTGCGCGGTTCCGGCGACCCGAGCATGCAGGTCGCGGACTATCGGGAGTTGGCAGCGGCGGTGGCGCGCACCGGCATTCGTCAGGTCGCGGGCGACCTGGTGCTCGACGACACCGCCTTCGATGACCAGCGGCTCGGCGTCGATTGGGCCAGCGACGATGAAAGCCTGTATTACGCGGCGCAGATTTCCGCCCTCAATATTTCCCCCAACGACGACTTCGACGCCGGCAGCGTGCTGGTGTCGGTCACCGCGCCGACGATGCCGGGAGCGTCGCTGGCGGTGCGCATCAGCCCGGAAAACCGGCTGATGAGCCTGCGCAATCAGGGCCGGGTCGGAACGACGGACAGCCTGCAGGTCGGCCGTGAGCATGGCAGCAACCTGCTGCTGGTCAGCGGCGCCTTGCCGCCGGGGCAGTCGCGGCGCCATTGGGTCAGCGTGTGGGAGCCGACCCGCCTGGTGGCGGACGTGTTCCAACAAGCGCTGGCCGAGCAAGGCGTGACGGTACAGGGCCAGGTGCGCATCGGCCAGCCCACGGCACCCCCCGCCCGGGTGCTGGCCAGTCACTCGTCGATGCCGCTGGCGGGCTTGATCACGCCGCTGCTCAAGCTGTCGAACAACAACATGTCGGAAGTGCTGCTCAAGGCCATGGGCCGCAAGACCGCCAATGCCGGCACCGCCGCTGCCGGGGTGGCGGCCATCGAGGGCTTCCTGCGGCGCCAGGGCCTGAGCCCGCAAGGGCTGGTGCAGGTGGACGGCTCGGGGCTGTCGCGGCGCAACCAGATTTCCAGCCAGAGCCTCAGCGACCTGTTGCTGGTGGCGCGCAAGCAGCCCTGGTTCGCCACCTGGTACGCGGCGTTGCCGGTGGCTGGCGATGCCCAGCGCATGACCGGCGGCACCCTGCGTTATCGCCTGCAAGGCACAGGGGCTGTGGATAACCTGCATGCCAAGACCGGCTCGATGCAGGGCGTGTCGTCGCTGTCCGGGTATCTGCGCGCGGCCGATGGCCGCCGGCTGGTGCTGGTGATGCTGTCGAACAACTACCGGGCCGACGGCGCGCACATCAAGGCCCTGGAAGATCGGGTGACGCAGGCGCTGTTGCAATAACGCTGGGGATCGGCTTTGCCTGACACATCGCCATCGCGGGCAAGCCTCGCTCCTACGGGGTGTGCGGTGTGAGGGCGGGCGCAGTGCTTCTGTAGGAGCGAACGGGCGGCGATCCGACTTGCTCGCGATAAAGGCGACGCGCTGTAACTGGCGGCTGTACTCAGCCAAGAAACGCCTGGCGATATTCCCCGGGCGTGCCACCCAGGGCCTGGCGAAAGCGATTGGTGAAGTGGCTGGCGCTGGCGAAACCGCAGGCCAGGGCAATCTCGCCCAGGGGCAGGCGGGTGCCGCGCAGCAGGTCGCGGGCATGCTTCAGGCGTCGCGCCAGCAGGTATTGGTGGGGCGGCAGGCCGAAGCTCGCGCGGAACATCCGCGCAAAGTGGTATTCCGACAAGGCGCAGCGCGCGGCCAGTTGCCCGAGGCTGAGCGGTTCGGCCAGCTGGCTGTCGATGTACTCCACCAGTTGCCGACGCTGATGCGCCGCCAGCCCGCCCTTGAGGCGCAGCCCCTGGCGCTGGCCAACCTGGGTCAGCAGGGCGTGGCTGAGCATCTCGTGGGCCAGGCTGCTGGTCAGCAGGCGCTCGCCGGGTTCGTCCCAGTTCAGCTGGATCAGTTGCCGAAAGCGCCTGGCCTGCTGCGGATCGTCGAGGAAGGTGTTTTCCTGCAATTGCAGCTCGCGGGGTTCGCGGTCCAGCAGGGTCACGCAGCCCAGGGCAAATTGTTCCGGGCTGAAATACAGGTGGGCCAGGCGGATCTCGCCGTTGATCACCCAGGCCGAACGATGCTCGGCGGGCAGGATGCACAGCTTGTCCGGGCCGCCCTTGGTCCCCGGCTGGCCACGGCGAAAAGTCCCGGTGCCGCCGGCGATGTAGCACGACAGGGTGTGATGGCTCGGCGCTTCGTAGTCCTGGGCGTCGTGATGGTTGCTCCACAAGGCTGCGGCCAGGCCGTCACCGAGCTCGGCGCTGTGCTCCAGGCGAGCATTGGGCGAGCGGTTCAGGGCTTGAAAGACTTGCAGGGTTTCCAGGGTAGACATGGTTTTGATTCGATAAAGGGTGGCACGTTGTAGCCGCTGCCGCAGGCTGCGATCGGCTCCGCAGGAGACGCGCTTTTGAGATCGCAAGAAGGTCCTGCGGGTCGAGCGCGACCCCGGCCTATCGCAGCCTTCGGCAGCGGCTACAGGAGCGAAGTCAGATGTTTCGCATCCTACTCCGTAGGCAACGCGCTGCCAGCCCGGCAACCGACAAAAGCGCAAGTTTATGCAAGCGCCCGGGCGCGCAATGGCCTGAGACTGGGTTGCCCTGCACAGGAGTCCCGCGCCATGAACCTCTCGCTTTATCTGCTCACCGTCCTGATCTGGGGCACCACCTGGATCGCCCTCAAGCTGCAGCTGGGGGTGGTGGCGATTCCGGTGTCCATCGTCTATCGCTTTGCCCTGGCGGCCCTGGTGCTGTTCGTCATGCTGCTGCTCAGCCGCAAGCTGCAAGTGATGAACCGTCGCGGGCACCTGATTTGCCTGGCCCAGGGGCTGTGCCTGTTCTGTATCAACTTCATGTGTTTCCTGCACGCCAGCCAGTGGATTCCCAGCGGCCTGGTGGCGGTGGTGTTTTCCACGGCGACCCTGTGGAACGCCCTGAATGCCCGGGTGTTCTTCGCCCAGAAGATCGCCCGCAACGTACTGCTGGGCGGGGCGCTGGGGCTGCTGGGGCTGGGCCTGCTGTTCTGGCCGGAGCTGGCCGGCCATAGCGCCAGCCCGCAAACCCTGCTCGGCCTGGGGTTGGCGCTGTTGGGGACCCTGTGTTTCTCGGCGGGCAACATGCTGTCCAGCCTGCAACAGAAAGCCGGCCTCAAGCCGCTGACCACCAACGCCTGGGGCATGGCCTATGGCGCGGCGATGCTGGCGGCTTATTGCCTGGTCAAGGGCATCCCTTTCGATATGGAGTGGAACGCGCGCTACCTCGGTTCCTTGCTGTATCTGGTGATCCCGGGCTCGGTGATCGGCTTCACCGCCTACCTGACCCTGGTCGGCCGCATGGGCCCGGAGCGGGCGGCCTACTGCACCGTGCTGTTCCCGGTGGTGGCGCTGAATGTCTCGGCCTTCGCCGAAGGTTACCAATGGACCGCCCCGGCGCTGGCCGGGCTGGTCCTGGTGATGCTGGGCAACGTGCTGGTGTTCCGCAAGCCCAAGCCGCTGGCCGTCCGCGATCCCCGGCTCGCCTGATGGGTAGCGCGGCTGCTGCAGGGTTTGAGGAGCTTCTGTAGGAGCGAAGCTTGCTCGCGATAGCGGTGTCTCAGGTACACCGCGTCGTGCCTATCGCGGGCAATCGAGCGTCGACCGGCCGCTCCTACAGTGGACCGCGTTGGTTTCAGCCTTTCCACACCTGCGGGTTGACCAGGTCCTGCGGGCGTTCGCCGAGCAGGGCGCTGCGCAGGTTGGCCAGGGCGCGGTTGGCCATGGCGTCGCGGGTTTCATGGGTGGCCGAGCCGATGTGCGGCAGGGTCACGGCGTTTTTCAGCTGGAACAGCGGCGACTCGGCCAGCGGCTCCTTCTCGTAGACGTCCAGGCCGGCACCGCGAATCGTGCCGTTGCGCAGGGCTTCGATCAGCGCTGGTTCATCCACTACCGGACCGCGGGAGATGTTCACCAGGATCGCGCTCGGCTTCATCAGCGCCAGTTCGCGGTGGCTGATCAGGTGCTTGGTCTTCTCGCTCAACGGCACCACCAGGCAGACGAAATCCGCTTCGGCCAGCAACTGCTCGAGGCTGCGCAACTGCGCGCCCAGCTCCTGTTCCAGGGCGGTCTTGCGGCTGTTGCCGCTGTAGATCACCGGCATGTTGAAGCCCAGGCGACCGCGTCGGGCGATGGCCGCGCCGATATTGCCCATGCCGACGATGCCCAGGGTCTTGCCATGCACATCGCAACCGAACAGCGGCGCGCCGACGCTGGCCTGCCACTGCCCGGCCTTGGTCCAGGCGTCCAGTTCGGCGACGCGCCGGGCGCTGCTCATCAGCAGGGCGAAGGCCAGGTCGGCGGTGCTTTCGGTGAGCACGTCCGGGGTGTTGGTGAGCATGATCCCGCGTTCGTTGAAGTAGGCCAGGTCATAGTTGTCGTAGCCCACCGAGACACTGGAGACCACTTCCAGCTGGCTGGCGTTTTCCAGCTGCGCGCGGCCCAGCTTGCGACCGACGCCGATCAGGCCGTGGGCGTGGGGCAGGGCTTCGTTGAATTGCGCGCCGATATCGCCCAGCTTGGGGTTGGGCACTATCACCTCGAAGTCCTGGCGCAGGCGCTCGATCATGTCCGGGGTGATGCGGCTGAAGGCAAGTACGGTCTTTTTCATCGCGGGAAAGCTCGTCAGGCGGAGGAGAATGCCAAGCAAGCTAACATTCCCCACGGGCTTTTTGTAGCGGCTGCACAGGGCTGTGAGGGCAAGAAGGTTCTGCGACTGTAGCCGCTGCCAAAGGCTGCGATCGGCTCCGCAGGAGACGTGCTCTTGAGATCGCAGGAGGTCTTGCGGACCTTTCGCAGCCTGCGGCAGCGGCTACAGGGGGGAAGCATGACAAAGCCCCGAAGGGCTTGGCTCAAGTGGTCAGGCGTACGCCGCTGAGGCCGCCGCTCAGTTCATAGGCCGTCAGCTCCGCCTGATGGGCGGCGAGAATCTCCGGCAGGGTGTTGCGCAGGTACTCGACCCAGGTCTTGATCTTGGCGTCCAGGTACTGGCGCGATGGGTAGATGGCGTACAGGTTCAGCTCCTGGGAGCGGTACTTGGGCATGACCCGCACCAGAGTGCCGTTGCGCAGGCCCTCGATGGCCGCGTACACCGGCAGCACGCCCAGGCCCATGCCGCTGGTGATCGCGGTTTTCAGCGCGTCGGCGGAGTTCACCAGGAACGGCGAGCCGTTGAGCGTGACCCCTTCCTGGCCCTCGGGGCCGTCGAACAGCCATTTGTCCAGGGCGATCACCGGGCTCACCAGGCGCAGGCAGGCATGGTTCGACAGGTCGCTGGGGCTGCTCGGGCAGCCATTGGCTTTCACGTAGGCCGGCGAGGCGCAGACGATGCTGTAGGTGATGCCCAGGCGCTGGGAGACGAAGCCCGAGTCCGGCAGTTCGCTGGCCAGCACGATGGACACGTCGTAGCCCTCGTCCAGCAGGTCCGGCACGCGGTTGGCCAGGGTCAGGTCGAAGGTCACGTCCGGGTGCGACTTGCGGTACCGGGCGATGGCGTCGATCACATAGTGCTGGCCGATGCCGGTCATGGTGTGCACTTTCAGCTGGCCGGACGGGCGCGCGTGGGCGTCGCTGGCCTCGGCCTCGGCTTCTTCGACATAGGCCAGGATCTGCTCGCAGCGCAGCAGGTAGCGCTTGCCGGCCTCCGTGAGCGCGATGCGGCGAGTGGTGCGGTTGAGCAGGCGGGTTTGCAGATGGGCCTCCAGATTGGAGACCGCGCGCGAGACGTTGGCCGTGGTGGTGTCGAGCTGGACGGCGGCGGCGGTGAAGCTGCCGGCTTCGGCGACACAGCTGAAGGCGCGCATGTTTTGCAAAGTGTCCATGGGGTGCTCTCTCGGGAGATGGCAAATTGTGACACGAAGTAACAGATTGTTGGCTATTCCACCAAGGGATTATCGCGCGAACGGTAATAAAGATTCACAGGAATCCCAGCTTATCGCCGCAAAGCCCGCCGCCTAGAATTGCGCCGATCTGTAGGGGCCGGCTGCCGGAGCCCCGTGCAATGCGGTGGGTCAGTGACACCGTCTCGCGAGCAAGCTCGCTCCTACAGGGATCCGCCTTCTCCCTATTTCAGGAATTCGCAGCAGTGCCGCGTCGCATCAGCAGAGAGCTGAAGACTCTCAGTGTTTGGGCTTTATCGTTAGCAATCAGCGGCTGCATCGGAACCGGGGGCATTGCCCCGCAAGGCAAGGCACTACCGGCCAATACACTGGCCACCGACGAGGCGATCCAGAGCGCCGCGCGCGACGCCCGCTGGCCCGCCGCCCAGTGGTGGCAGGCCTATGGCGATGCGCAGTTGAACCAGTGGGTGACCCTGGCGGTGCAGGGCAGCCCGAGCATGGCCATGGCCGCCGCCCGGGTACGCCAGGCGCGTGCCATGGCCGGCATCGCCGAGTCGGCCGAGTCGCTGCAGATCAAGGGCGACGCCACCCTCAAGCGCCACAACTGGCCCACCGACCAGTTCTATGGCCCGGGCGAGCTGGCCAACAGCACCACCTGGGACAACAACGCCGCGCTCGGCTTCAGCTACGCCCTCGACCTCTGGGGCCGGGAAAGCAATGCCAGCGAGCGTGCCGTGGACCTGGCGCACATGAGCGCCGCGGAGGCGCGCCAGGCCCAGCTGGAACTGCAGAACAATGTCGTGCGCGCCTATATCCAGCTGTCGCTGCAATACGCCCAGCGCGACATCGTCCTGGCCACCCTGAAACAGCAGGAACAGATTCTCGAACTGGCGCAAAAGCGCCTGGCCGGCGGCATCGGCACCCACTTCGAGGTCAGCCAGGCGCAGACCCCGCTGCCGGAAACCCATCGCCAGCTGGATGCCCTGGACGAAGAAATCGCCCTGGGTCGCAACCAGATCGCTGCCCTGGCCGGCAAGGGACCGGGGGCGGGCGCGCAGTTGCAACGGCCGAGCCTGTCCCTGGCCGCGCCGCTGAAACTGCCGTCGGCGCTGCCCGCCGAACTGCTCGGCCAACGCCCGGACGTGGTCGCCAGCCGCTGGCAGGTGGCGGCCCAGGCGCGCGGCATCGATGTCGCCCACGCCGGCTTCTACCCCAACGTCGACCTGGTGGGCAGCCTTGGCTACATGGCCACCGGCGGCGGGGCGCTGGAGTTCCTCACCGGCAAGAAGCTCAATTACAACGTCGGCCCGGCCATCAGCCTGCCGATCTTCGACGGCGGCCGCCTGCGCGCTGAACTGGGCGAGGCCGCGGCCGGCTACGACATCGCCGTGGCCCACTACAACCAGACCCTGGTCAACGCCCTGAAGAACATCTCCGACCAGTTGATCCGCCGCGAGTCCATGGACAAGCAGGCCGAGTTCGCCGCCGAGTCGGTGGCGTCGGCGCAGAAGACCTACGACATCGCCATGGTCGCCTTCCAGCGTGGCCTGACCGACTACCTCAATGTGCTCAATGCCCAGGGCATGCTGTTCCGCCAGCAACAGGTCCAGCAGCAGGTCCAGGCCGCGCGCCTGAGCGCCCATGCCGAGCTGGTGACGGCCCTGGGTGGCGGCCTGGAGGCGGGCCGGGATGTGCCCGAGGACAGCAAGACCCAACCGAGCAAGACCCCGGCGGCGCTGGCTGTCTTCGATCATTAAGAGCTGACCATTAAAAGCCGACCCCCAAGTGCTGATCACTGAGTAAGACCCATGACTTCCTTGCCTGCACCCTTGCGCTGGCTGTACTCCCTTGAATGGCGCCGGGGCTTCTTCGACTGGGCACGCAGCGACGGCGTGACCTGGGTCTATATCTTCAAGGTGCTGGCCGCCGCGTTCCTCACCCTGTGGCTGGCCATGCGCCTGGAGCTGCCGCAACCGCGCACGGCGATGATCACCGTGTTCATCGTCATGCAGCCGCAGAGCGGCCAGGTGTTCGCCAAGAGCTTCTATCGCTTTCTCGGCACCCTGGCCGGGTCGGCGGTGATGGTGGCGCTGATCGCCCTGTTCGCCCAGAACACCGAACTGTTCCTCGGTTCGCTGGCGATCTGGGTCGGCATCTGCTCGGCCGGCGCCGCCCGTTATCGCAACTTCCGCGCCTATGGCTTCGTGCTTGCCGGCTACACCGCGGCGATGGTCGGCTTGCCGGCCCTGGCCCATCCGGACGGGGCCTTTATGGCGGCGGTGTGGCGGGTGCTGGAAATCTCCCTGGGGATTCTCTGCTCGACCCTGGTCAGCGCTGCGATCCTGCCGCAGACCGCCAGCGCGGCGATGCGCAACGCCTTGTACCAGCGCTTCGGGGTGTTCGCCCTGTTCGTCACCGACGGTTTGCGCGGCCGCAGCCAGCGCGATGCGTTCGAGAGCGGCAATGTGCGTTTCATCGCCGAAGCGGTAGGCCTGGAAGGCCTGCGCAGCGTCACGGTGTTCGAAGACCCGCACATGCGCCGGCGCAACGGCCGCCTGAGCCGTTTGAACAGCGAGTTCATGGGCATCACCACCCGCTTCAACGCCCTGCATCAGTTGCTCGAGCGCCTGCGCGGCAGCGCCGCCGAGTATGTGCTGGCGGCGACCAAACCCGGGTTGCAGGACCTTGCCGAACTGCTGGACGGCTTCTCCGGCCGCGCCCTGACCAGCCCCGATGCCGCGCGCCTGGCCGAGCAACTGGCAAGCTACAAGGCCGAGCTGCCGGCGCGGGTGCGCAGCATGCGCGCGCTGTTCCAGGAGCACGAACCGAGCGATGCCGAGCAGCTGGATTTCCACACCGCCTATGAGCTGCTCTATCGCTTCGTCGACGAACTGCACAGCTACGCGCAGACCCATGCGTCCCTGGCCGAGCACAGTCATGAGCGCGAGCGCTGGGACGAGCCCTTCACCCCCCAGACCAACTGGCTGGCCTCGGCCGCCTCGGGGATCCGCGCCTCGTTCATCCTGATCGTGCTCGGCAGTTACTGGGTGGCCACCGCCTGGCCCAGCGGCGCCACCATGACCCTGATCGCGGCGGCCACCGTCGGTCTCTCGGCGGCGACGCCGAACCCGAAACGCATGGCCTTCCAGATGGCCTGCGGCACCTTGATCGGGGCCGTGGTCGGCTTCGTCGAGATGTTCTTCGTGTTCCCCTGGATCGACGGTTTTCCGCTGCTGTGCGTGATGCTGGCGCCGGTGATCGTGCTCGGTTCGTTCCTCGCTTCACGCCCGCAGTACGCTGGCGTGGGCCTGGGGTTGCTGATCTTTTTCAGCACCGGTTCGGTGCCGGACAACCTGACCGTCTACAACCCCTACGCCTTCATCAACGACTACATCGCCATGATCATGGGCATGCTGGTCTGTGCCGCCGCCGGGGCGATCATCCTGCCGCCCAACAGCCGCTGGTTGTGGCGCCGCCTGGAGCAGGACCTGCGCGGCCAGGTGGTGTACGCCATCAGCGGCAAGCTCAAGGGCCTGGCGTCGAGCTTCGAAAGCCGCACCCGCGACCTGCTGCACCAGGCCTATGGCCTGGCGGCGGGGCAGCCGCAGGTGCAGCGCGAGCTGCTGCGCTGGATGTTTGTGGTGCTGGAGGTGGGGCACGCCATCATCGAGCTGCGCAAGGAACAGGCGATCCTCCCGGTGCACCCGGCCTACGCCGAATCCCAGCCGTGGCGCCAGGCGATCCGGGTGATGGGCCGCTCGTTGGTGCGGCTGTTCCTGCAACCGGGCCAGAGCAACCTGGAGCGCGCGCTGGTCGCGGTCGATCATGCGATCAGCCGGGTCCAGGCCAGCGACGAACCCTTCGCCCCGCACTTCGATACCTCGGTGTTGCGCCGGGTGAAGAGCTACCTGCACTTCATCCGCAGCTCATTGCTCGACCCGCAATCGCCGCTGGCCGCCTATGCCGCGCCGCCAGCCGTACAGGCCCCGCCCCAAGGACTTGAACATGCCTCGTGAAATCGCCTTCCACGGCGTGTACATGCCGACCATGACCCTGATGTTCTTCATTGCCGCGGCCCTGGCCTGGGCCCTGGACCGCTTCATCTCGGGTTATGACCTGTACCGTTTTTTCTGGCACCCGGCGCTGCTGCGCCTGAGCCTGTTCTGCTGTCTGTTCGGCGCCATGGCGCTCACTGTTTACCGTTGAGAGTCCCACGATGAAAAAGTTTTTCAGCCTGCTCGCGACCCTGCTGGTGCTGGCCCTGGCCCTGTGGATCGGCCGCACCCTGTGGGTGCATTACATGAACACGCCGTGGACCCGCGACGGCCGGGTGCGCGCCGACATCATCAACGTCGCCGCCGACGTCACCGGGGAAGTGGTGGACGTGCCGGTGCGCGACAACCAGCTGGTGAAAAAGGGCGACCTGCTGATGCAGATCGACCCCGAGCACTACCAGATCGCGGTCAAGCAGGCGCAGTCGCTGGTGGCTTCGAGAAAGGCCACCTGGGAGATGCGCAAGGTCAACGCCCACCGCCGCGCCGACCTGGACAACCTGGTGATCTCCAAGGAAAACCGCGACGACGCCAGCAACATCGCCGACTCGGCCCTGGCCGACTACCAGCAGGCCCAGGCCCAGCTGGAGGCCGCGGAACTCAACCTCAAGCGCACCCAGGTGCGCGCCGCGGTGGACGGCTACGTCACCAACCTCAACGTGCACCGCGGCGATTACGCGCGCATCGGCGAGCCGAAGATGGCGGTGGTCGACATGCATTCGTTCTGGGTCTACGGCTTCTTCGAGGAGACCAAGCTGCCCCATGTGCGCGTCGGCGATAAGGCCGATATGCAGCTGATGAGCGGCGAGGTGCTCAAGGGCCATGTGGAGAGTATTTCCCGCGGCATCTACGACCGCGACAACCCGGAAAGCCGCGAGCTGGTCGCCGACGTCAACCCGACCTTCAACTGGGTACGCCTGGCCCAGCGCGTGCCGGTGCGCATCCATATCGATGAAGTGCCGGAAGGCGTGCTGCTGGCTGCGGGGATTACCTGCACCGTGGTGGTGAAGGAGGGCGGGGAGGCGCAGTGATCGGGCCGCTGCCGGGCGTGCCTGCACGGCATCTCTGGCGAGCCGGCTCCCGCGATATCTTGCGGGAGCCGGCGGGCGACCAGACGCTAGCGCGCCGGGGGAACCAGGGTTACTTGTAGCTTTTCTGCATGATCGCCAGGGACTTCTTCGCCGTGGCTTCCAAGCCGTCGTTAACGTGGTTGATGGCGGCCACCAGCTTCGGGTTCTGCAGTACGTCGACGCCGGGGTAACGCTGCTGGGCCAGGCGCGAGACGATGATGTACTGGGTCACCGCGTAATGCAGATCGAACTTGCCGCTGTCCCGGGCCTTGGCGATGGCCGCTTTGACAAAGGCCTGGCGCTCGGCCGTCGTCATGCCCTTGAACAGGTCGGGGATATCGAAATGGATCTCGGCCGAGAAAATGGCCACCTCCTCAGCCCGCGCCTCGTCGTACATCACCTGCTTGCTGGTCACGCTCGCCTTCAGCTCGCTGAAGCGTTGTTCGCCTTCGGCCAGTTGCTCAGGGCTCATCTTGCCTTTCAAGGCATCCAGCTGGCTGGTGTCCTCGGTGTTATCGATAACCTTCAGCCAGGCGTAGGCCTTCACCAGGTCGCCGGACTCTTCGGCGGCGTCGGCCAGGCTCTGCTGCGGTTCCGGGTTGCCATGCAGGGCCGAGCGCTCCAGCCAGCGCACCGCCAGCTGCCGGTCCTGGGGGATGTCCTTGTCGCCGAACCAGTAGGTGGCGTACATGCCGTACTCGGCGCACCAATCGTTCTGCGACGCCGAGTAGGCGATGTAGTTGAAGGACTCGCGGTCGCGCTCGGCCTTGGGTCTGTCCGTTTCCTGATCGGTGCTGGTGGACAGGTAGCAGAAGGCCCGGGTGTAGTTCGGCGCGGCCATGGCGAAGCAGCTCTTGGCGCTCTTGAAGTCCTCGGCCTCGTACAGCTTGTAACCGGCGCCGTACAGCACATCGGCGTCCATGGCCGGGTTGCAGTACTCGTTGGCGCTGACCTTGGGCAAGACGCTTTCCAGCGTCAGCTTGGGCAGGGTGTCATTCAGCTCGGGGATTTTCGGCTCGGTCTTTTCCGGAGCCGTGGTGGCGCAGGCCGCCAGCAAGACAGCCAATGCCAGTGGCAGCACGTTGAACAATTTCAATGGATATTCCCTGATCTGCGATTGAATGAAGAGGCGCATGGAATGACGCAGGGACAGGACGGGAGAGGGGGAGCTTGAGCAGTTCCGTGCTTCAGTGTCGACGCCAGCGATTCCATGCTGCTTGAGCGCGGGCGCTCAAGGCCGGGGATTCTACTGGGTTTGAGAGGGCGTACAACCGAAACCGCAGCATCTGTTTGGCCACGGCAAAGGGCTCTTGGGCCTTGCGCACGCGACACCTCGGCGGCGCTTCAAAAGAAGTAGCGCCAGCCTCTCAAGCTATTGCTTGCGCTTGGCCAGGATGGTTTTGGCCTTGGCCACGGTCTCTTCCACGCTCAGGTCATCATTGACCAGCAAGGCATGCAGTGCCGGGTCCTGCCACAGGTCCACGGCCGGTCCGGTACTTTGCACAAGGCGGGAAATCAAGGCGTAGGCCACCACTTGGCCTCGCGTGTGGAACTTCGGGTAGAGGTCCAGCATGTCCACCAACTGGGCCACGAAAGCATGCCGTTGCACAGGGGACATGCCCTCGAATACCTCCGGGTGGCTGTAGTACAGATCCCCTGAGCTCAGGGCGATGAGGTCCTTGCGCAGCGCCTGCTCAATATCCTTTTCGGGGGTGAGTTGGCTGAGCAGCCGGGTGTAGTGCTGCTCGCCCTCGGCCATTTGCTGAGGGCTCATTTTGCGCTGCACGGCCTCGATTGTTTTTGCCTCATTCAGGACCCTGGCCCAGGCATAGGCCACCGGGAAATGGTCCTGTTCGCTGCTCCAGCGCACCATGTCCTGTTGCGCGTCCTGGTCGCCGTGCCGAGCGGCGCGCTCAAGCCAGCCCATGGCCAATTCCTTGTTCGGTGGCTGGCCCAGCTTGCCAACGCTGTAGATGTCGTACAGGCCTGCTTCCGCGCAGGATTCATTGTGCTTGGCGGCGTAGGCGATGTAGTTGAAGGCTTCGCTTTTGTCATAGTTGTTTTGCCTGGCGCCGACAATCTTGCCCAGGATGCACAAGCTCGTGGTGTAGCGGGGGGCGGCCATGATCAGGCAGCTGCGGGCCATTTTTATTTCCTTGCTCGCCAGCAAGGTACGGCCTGCGCCATACAGTACCTCGTCCTCATCGATCAGTCGGATGCCGAGGCCGAGCAGCAATTCGCTGTCCATCTCCGGTGTGCAGTATGGGTTGGCCTCGACCTTGGGCAGGATCTGCTCGAGGCTCAGGTCCGGCAGGGAGTTATTGAGTTTTTCGTCCGGTGACGAGGCATCGCAGCCCAGCAGCAGAGTGAAGATGGCCAAGGGCAGCAGGCTACGAGATTTCAATGGAGAGTCCCTGAGGTTCAATCGTAAAAGGGAGGACGCCAAGAGGGCATGAGCAGGGGCGGGGTGCAGTCGTTCCGTGCTTGAGGTGCCGCTTCCTTGCGATTGGAGTGCGGGCATTCTACGGGCATCGGCGCGGCATACAACGGTGTCATGCGCGTGATGGCCGGCGTTGAATGCTCAGAGCCTGGCGCTTAATCCGAAACGCTTCATCAGCTGGGTGAACAACCTGACGCCGCCCCCTTGTAGGAGCTGGCACCTACAAGACGCGGCCATGTATAAGGCCCCCGTAGGCGCGGCCGGCGGTGTTCCCGCTGTTACAGGGCGGCCTGGCCGAGGATCACGTCGGCTTTCTTCACCGCCTCACTCACTTGCAGCTCGGTATCGCTGAGCAGCTGCACAATCTGCGGGTTCTGCAGTACATCGACGCCGGCCTGCTTCAACTGGGCCTGCCGCGCGATGATCACATAGGCGTAAAGCTGGCCACGGGTGCTGAACTCGGGACGGGCGCTCACCGTGGCCACGGCCTGCTCCATGAGCGCATGACGCTCGGCCACCGACAGGCCCTTGAAGGTCTCGGGGTATTCCATATGGATGTTCGCCGAGTACACCGCGATGTTCTCCTCGCGGGCCTCTTTGCGCACGGCGTCCTTGCTGGTGACGATCTTGCCCAGTTGCTCGAAGCCTTGTTCGCCTTCGCTGATTTGCTGCGGGTTCATCCGTTGTTTCAGGGCGTCGATCTGTGCCTGGTCATCGAGGATCCTGGCCCAGCGGTAGGCCAGCGGCAGATTGCCCTTGTTACTGTGCAGGCGTACCAGGGTCTGTTGCGCATCCGCATCGCCGTGACGCGCGGAGCGTTCCAGCCAGCGCAGGCCCAGGTCGCTGTCCGGGGTCTGCCCGCGCATGC
This sequence comes from Pseudomonas sp. RW409, assembly GCF_003184125.1. NCBI lineage: Bacteria > Pseudomonadati > Pseudomonadota > Gammaproteobacteria > Pseudomonadales > Pseudomonadaceae > Pseudomonas > Pseudomonas sp. RW409. The sequence continues at coordinate 945,554 of NZ_QHHP01000004.1, forward strand.
CGTAGGTGAAGTTCTGGAACATGCCGAACTCGGCGCAGGCGTCATTCTTCACCGCGGAATAGGCCATGTAGCCGAAGGCTTCGCGGTCGCGCTCGGCGCTGTCCTTGCTGCTGTCCTGTTCCGCGATGCTCGCCAGGTAGCACAGGGCCCGGTCGTGGGTGGGCGCGGCCATGATCAGGCAACTGCGGGCTTGCTCGGGTTTGTCGTCGTTGTACAGCTGGTAGCCGATGCCATACAGCAGATCGCTGTCCAGCTTGGGGTTGCAGTACTCGTTGGCGACGGCTTGCGGCAACAGCTCCTTGAGACTGAGCTGGGGCAGGGTGGCGTTCAGCTCCTCGTCTGGCGACGGCGCGCAGCCGATCAATACAGTGGCCAAGGCCAGCGGCAGCAGGTGTTGAGGTTTCAATGGATATTCCCTGATCGACGATTGAATGGCGGCGAGCATGGAAGAAGGGGAGTTTCAGCGGTTCGCCAGCGATCCATGCGGCCTGATCGAGGCCCTGGAGGCCTCGAGTGCGCGCATTCTACTGGGATTGGGAGAGGGCACAACCTTAACCGCAGGGGCTGCGTCGCCGGCGACTAAAAGGAATTTTCTAGAACCTGCGGGAATGGCCGGGCGACGCTCCGCCGCCAGTGATCGGCCGTTACAGCTTTGCGCCCAGGCCAAAACGCTTCATCAGCACCTTGTCCAGCAAGCCTCTGGGCAACAGGCTGGCCATCAAGGGCAATGCGCGGCTGCCATTACCAATCCGAACCAGACGCGCAGGCTTGTCCTGCTGCACCGCCTTGAGCAGCCTGGCGGCAAATTCGTTGGCGGGTGTCGGGTGGTCCTGTGAGGCCCGGGCCCGTGCGCGGATGCCTTCGCGCAGCGGCCACCAGGGCGATTGTTCGGTGAGCAGTTGCTCGGCTTGATGCCCGGCATTCTTGGCGAAGCTCGAGGCGATGGCGCCGGGCTGGACCTCCATCACGCGGATGTCGAACGGCGCCAGCTCCATGCGCAACGCATCGCTCAAGGCATGCACCGCCGCCTTGGAGGCGCAGTAGGCACCGGCAAAAGGCGTGACCAGGACGCCCGACACGCTGCCGATATTCACCACCAGCCCGCGGCTGCGGCGCAGCACTGGAAACATCGCCCGGGTCACGCCGACCAGGGCGAACACATTGGTTTCGAACTGCCGCTGCATGGCCTCGACACCGCCATCCAGCAGCGGGCCCATGGCGCCGTAGCCGGCGTTGTTGATCAGCAGGTCGAGGCCGCCGTGTTGCTGGTTGATGCGCTCGCCCAGGGCGGTGAGCGCCGGCCCATCGTTGACGTCCAGTTGCACCGCGTCGAAACCCGCGGCTTGCAGCATGGCCACGTCTTCGGCCCTGCGGGCGGTGGGCAGGACGGTGAAGCCGGCGGCTTTGAGAGCATCCGCCAGGGCGCGGCCGATGCCGCTGGAACAACCGGTGATCAGCGCAACGGGCATGGCGCGGTCCTTGTGCAAAAAGAGGGAAGGGGGAATCAGTCGGAGAAACTACCCTGCAAGCGCTCGGCGCGAAACTCCAGGGTTTGCGGGCGATAGCCGGGACGCAGCGGTGGCAGGGGCAGGCAGTCTTCCCAATTGGCGCCGGCCTGCAACTCGCCGGGGCCGCGATAACGCGGGGCGCTGTACTGGTTGTCGGCCAGGTTTACCGTGTCGCCCGGCGCATAGGCGGCGACGCGCCAGCGCAGTTCGGTCAGCGGCACATCGTTGCCGTTGTTCATCTTCAACAGCAGCGGGCGATCCGCCGGGCAATGCTCGGGGGCATAGCTGATGCGCAATTCCAGGCGCGCCAGTTGCTGGGCTTCGCGGTTATCCATCCAGACCACCCACACCGCCACCAGGCCCAGGCCGACAGCGGCGGCCATGGACACCGGCAAGGCCTTGGCGGGGTAGCGGACCAGCAGGATCAGCCAGGTGATAACCAGCAGAACGCCGATGAACATGAGGTGAACCTCGGGGGAAATAGTGCAGCCATCCTACCTAAGCGTAGGTGGGATTGACCAACCCTGATCCCGGGACTGAGCCCCCTGGTGACTTATCGGGGGGAGGAGACCGGGATCGCTGTTGTTCGGAAAAACTTTGAAAAGGATTGTTGATTGTATGTTTTTTGAGCATTCGGCAGAGTCGGTTTTCTCGCCAGTTTCGATAGGGAAGTTGAAATGTCTGGGAAACCTGCCGCGCGCGTTGGAGATCCAACCGTCTGTCCTTTGCCTGGCCACGGTACCAATCCGATTACCAGTGGCTCGCCTGATGTCCTCTTTGATCACCTGCCCGTCGCACGGGAAGGTGACCCGACGGCTTGCGGTTCAGCATTGAACGCCAATGTCATTCCCAACGTACTGATCAACGGAAAGCCGGTCGCTGTCCTGGGTTCCCTGGGCAGTCACGGCAATGTGATTGTGGGTGGTTCGGGGACGATCATCATCGGCAACAGTGGCGGCGGTGCGGCGTCTTCCGCAGTAGCCGCATTCCCCTCCGTGCCCGGATTATGTTTGAAGTGCCTGCTGCTGGCCGCTCAGCGCAATCAGACCTTTGTACCGCTGGAAGCCCTGGGGAGCAGCGCATGAGGCGTGTCGGCTCCTTGTTCTGGCGGCTCTCGGAGCCCTCCGGGTCATCGTCCAGACTGCTTGCCCTTATCGATGGTGCCCGCTATCTGACGTTGAACAAACGCCTTGAAGAGGCGGACGACAGCATCCGTTTTCACTGGCTCCTGAGCGCTGGCGCACTGGATGAAATTCGCCATGCCGGCCCGGTACTGGTTGAGTTTCCTGACTCCAGGAGCGGTTTGCGCGGGGCATTCGGCAATTGGCTGGTTACACGAGACCAGCAGGCACCGATGGTTTCCTGGCTTTGGAGTGATCAGCCGTTCGAAACCCTGCGCGACTATCACCAGGACCTGTTGTTCAGCCAAATGCCGGATGGGCGTCGAGCACTGTTTCGTTACTACAGTCCTGAGGTCAGGCGTGCGCTGGACAAGGTGATATCACCCTCCCAGATCCAGCAGCTCATGCGTCATGTCCAGGACTGGCTGGTCTGGCAACCCCTGCAAGGTTGCTATCTCAGCTACGGCGTCGAGCAAGTGGGGGAGCAACATGCTTGAGTTGAGTGCCGAACAGCTTTCACAACTGGATGACATTCGTCAGAACGAAGTATTTGAGCGGCTGTTACTGGAAGTACAGCAAGAGAACCCTGAGTGGTTGTCCAGAAAGGGGCTGATGCCAGCTTTGCAGATGTTGAAAGACCTGCGTGAGCGTGCGTGGGGTTTTGGCATCAGGGAGCCCGAGTCCGTCGAGCATTTTCTGCGGCATGGATTGACCTTTACCAACTTTGACAAGCAGCCGGCCTTTATCGAGTTCATGAACAGGCCTGTAGCGGATAGCCCCGAGCGGCGGTTCGAGGATTACGAGGATATCGTGGTGTTCAGGATGAACATGCAGCACTGGCGGGACATGCAAGCCGTCGGGGAGATTCGACCATGAGTGGATTGGGGATTCTGCCAAGCACAGGGCCCATGGCTCTACGCATGACGCCTCGCTTGGGGCCACGTTTACCATTCGAGATTCCAACCCCGACTCCCAGGCTGCCGATGCCCCCTCCACGGCCAATGCCGATGCCGACGCCCAGGCCCACTCAGCCACTGCCGGCGCCCCGGCCAATCCCGCAGCCCGTCCCTTTGCCGCAGACGCAACCCCAGGCAAAACCCAGGGTGGATGCGCCTCCGACGACCGCTGAACGGACTCGGGAAGCCGAGCGCGACTGCAAGGCCAAGCGGGACAAGGACTGTGTGAAATGCCCCCCCGAGCAGGGGACCATGACGATACCCAATAACGGCAAAGGTCATAGTATGTCCGCCCAGTCCGCGCTCTATCAGGCGTGGGTGACTGCTTTCCCGACGCCCTACGAGTGGTGGTGGAACAACACCTGGTGGGATGGTTTCGACAAACCGCGTTGCACCTTGCTGGAAGCCAAGGCCAATTATGCGTTCATGTTCATTCCGCTTATCGGGCTGCCGCGCCCCTGGGCCAATGTGGAGAAAACCCTGATTACCCCGGCCGAGATACATTCCCTGAAAGCCCGGCCCAGCCCACCGGTTTCGGTGGAATGGCATTTCCTGCAAAGGGTGGTCTATGAGTATTGTGCCGAACAGTACGCAGAGAAGGGGCTTACCAACCTGACCGCCTACTGGAACCCGATGCCGGGCACCAAGGATCATGATGAGTACATCAAGCAACGTGCAAAAGAGCAGAAAGAGTGGGATGAGTACCGCCGTGAAAATCCCGACCGTGTTTTTGAAGCCTGACTGAGGACGAGCGCTTGTTCAGAAAATTTTCATTCGTTCTGCGTTTCGACAAACAGAAGATCTCCGCGGTCCCGCATGAGGAGCAGCTGGAAAGAGCCGAGCGCTTTTTCCAGGGCCTTGGCGAGATTCATCCTCTGTTGCAGGACTGGTATCTGCAGGCCGGTTCCAGGGAGGAGTCGCTGCGCAAGCGGATCAATGACGACTTCGAGTACCTGCGTGAAGAAGCGCGGAGCAACCATAACGACGACTTCCCCACGAAGTTGCAGTTTTCCGTGTGGAATGGCCTGGATGATCCCCTCAAGGGTGGGTTGGCCTTTCATTACAACGCCCACGACCTGGACTCAGTCGCCAGCATGCGCTTCGAAGATGGCGGGGCGCTTGTGGCAGCCATTCCCGATGTGAGACCGATAGTGATCAGGGTGATTCAGTTGGCCGTTGAACTGTGGCCAGAACTTGACTGGTGTGTGCTGGCGCCAAAAGACCACTATTTGCGCACCAAGGTGTTCAAGGACCGGCAGACCGTCGGCTGGGTCGGGTTTTGTCCACACGTGTTGCGGGCCGGGGATTTTCCGAGCGCCGACCAGCTCATCGACATTCCAAAACGCGGCACGCTGATCGTGAGTTGTCCACAGGTGATGGATGAGGGCAAACGGGCTGATGTCCAGCGAGTGGCGGAGATCGATATCAAGCTGGTGGAGCTGGGGTATTTGCCACTGTTCATGAACTAGGTCGGTGGGCCTCGCCAGGGCACAATAGAATCCCCCGTCCAGCCGGCTGCGGATAGGAACCACAGCCAGCTGGAAGGTGCTGTGACAGTGCTACTGCATCCGTACCCGCGCGCCACGTCAGTGCTTAGTCAGTTTCAACAGCGTATACATGATCGAACCCCAGACCAGAAGCACGACATCCATCCAGTTTCTGATGGTCAGCAGGCGCTGGAGATGGGGAGGGAAATTGTCTACGTCTTCCGAGGAAAGAAAGCCTCTGCGAACCGCAGGGCCGGGCCAAAGCATCGATCCTCGAACGGCTGCCAGCATTAGAAAATGCGTGAACCATCCCTCGTGAGGAAGGCTGTCGGTCCAGCGATAAAAGTGCTGGCTTCTCCGTAGGGCTTCCAGCATCTCTTTCAGGTATCGCCGGCTTAGGTAGTAGCTGAAGGAGAGGTTTGTCACGGCCAGCAACAATGGATATAACAAAAGGATGAAGGCGAGCCAGGAATGCCAGAATTGTTGCCCTGTCATGGCGATGTCTGTTCGCAAAGATCTTGTGCATGCATAAAAGCTTTCCATGGATAGTTGGGAAGGTGCACTGGTCAGTGGTTGCAGATGAATGACTAAAGCTTTATCAGCAGGTACACAAATGTGCCCCACACGACAATCACGCCATCGAGCACGTTCTGTGTTTTTAAAAGGCGCTTGTACTGCGGTGGGAAGTTGCGCACATCGTCTGGGGAAATTATCCCCCTGCGTATTCCCGGCCCAGGCCAGAACATCATGCCCCTGAGTTTTGCGAACATCAGATAGCGAGGATGCCATCCCTGATGAGGCAGGTAGGTTGCCCAGCCTGCGAAATAGTTACTCCCCTTTAGCGCACCCAGCATCCCGTCGAGGTAGCGTCGACTCATGTAGTAGCTGAAGAGGAGACTGATGAGGGCAAGTAAAAGCAAGCCTCCAGTCAGAATAAGGGCGATTAGCGGAGGGAGCGTATGCATCGTCAGCCCGTCAACTTCAGCAACGCATACATGATTGCGGACCAGACGAAAAGAATACCGTCCAATCTGTTCTGTATGCTCAGAAGGCGTTTGAGTCGGGGGGGGAAGTTGTGTACATCCTCCGGTGAAAGTAGTCCTTTACGTAGTCCTGGACCGGGGCAGAGCATCATTCCTCTTACGCGGCCAAACATCAGAAAGTGTTCGAACCATCCCAAGTATTGAAGCCTGTCAGTCCATCGATGGAAATAGCGGCTCCGCTGAAAGGCCTCGAGCATTTCCCGCAAGTAGCGCTGGCTGAGGTAGTAGCTGAATGCAAGGCTTGTGGCGGCTAACAGAATCGGACCTAGCAAAAGCGCAAAGGCGAGCCAGGAGTGCCAGAACTGTTCTGTCATCATGGGAGTGTTCTCTCGTAAAGAATTTCACCCATTCTTTCTCCATATGCGCCAAGAGTATCTGACCCAAGCCATGCTCCAGTGCCTATCAGAATGGCACCGCAGATCACTCCTCCTACCCCGCCGAATGCAGCACAGACAAATGTACTCCCTACATATCCGGCGTTCGCCCCTAGGTTTCCTCCGAATGCAGATCCCGCAAACTTCCCCGTCTCAGTAAACATCACCTTCCTGCAACTCTCATCACCCGAACCCGCCTGACAAACCTCCTGAATCCTCAACGCCGACGACACCCCGCCAATCGCAATGCCGATGTACCCACCCGTCTGCATGTACTTCGCCGCGCGGCTGACGGCGTTCACGTGGGTGGCGTATCCCGGGATCTGGCCGGGGGCGCCGGCTTTGTTCCAGTGGTGTACCAGGCTGCGGCTGGAGAGGCCGAGGGCGGTTTTCAGTTTGGGGTGGTCGCCCAGGGGCGTGTAGCCGCGCAGGCGGGTGGAGTTCAGCAGTTGCGCGTCCAGCTGCGCCAACAGGCGCCGGCGGCGGGCGAGGAATTCGGGGGATCTGAGGTGGCCGTGTTGGCGGTAGCTGTCCTGATGCAGGCGTTCCATGTCTTGCAAGGTCTCGCGTAGTTTGTCCAGGTGTTTACCCATCACCGAGGTGCCGATGCCCAGCCAGGTCGAGGCCTGGCTGGTGAAACCGGCGATCTCGGCCTGATGGCGAACCATGAAGTCGGCGGCTTCGGGTGTCAGGGGGGCGAGAGCGATCTTAACCTGCTCGGCGGCGAGCATGAGTTGCGCTTCCTCGTAGGTGCAGGCGTGGTTGGCCGGATCGCTGAGCACGATCAGGCTGCCGGCTTTGACCGTATCGCCAAGGCCTGGATTGAGGGCCAGGTATTTGGCCAGGACGCCGGGTGAGGGGCTGTCGAACAGGTGGCGCTGCAACTCGCTCAGCGGCATGCTCCGGGGCACGATGTAGAAGCCGGGAGCGACCGGTGCCGGGGGCTGGACTTGTGGCGGTTTCACCGGAGTGTCGAGGCCTTGAGGCGTGGTCAGTATCGAGGTGTTCTTTATCCGTGCACCCGGCAGCGGAGGATTCGGGTTGGCAGGGCGCAGCACATGAGGCATCGGGGTCGGTTCGCCACGGGAATCGGTGGTGTATTTGTTGCCGGAGGGTTGCTCAGCCATCGGTCTTTGTCCCGTGGCTGTGGCAGGCACCATGGTCGGTGCAGGCAGCACTTTCGGTTGCCTTTTCTTGCGTGTGTATCCGCTGCCCCATCGCTGTTTTCGCTATGTGTCTTTACCTCCCGAAACCCTAATGAGCTGCATGGATGAAGTCGTTGAGAGCTATCTGAAACGCCCGGCGGCGCTTTCTAAATGTCTCGTAGGAATGGCTGAACGCCTATCCCTGTAGCCGCTGCCGAGCCCTGGCGAGGCTGCGATCGACCGCGCAGCGGGCGCAGGGTCTTGAGATCGCTGGAGGACCTTCGGTCCTATCGCAGCCTCGCCAGGGCTCGGCAGCGGCTACAGGGATGTGAGCATTCGAGAGGCGCGCGGGCATAAAAAAGCCCCCGCCCAACCGCCTGCGGATAGGGGACGCAGTCGGTCGGACGGGGGGCAAGGACTTGCTGACAACGACTCCCTGCTTTTACTTGCAGCTTGCCGCTTGAAACTTGTCGCTGTGGTTACTGGGCGATGGTTTTCACCGCGACGCCACGTTCCACCGGAGTGGAGCGGCCGTAGATGTCTTCGAAGCGTTCGATGTCGTCTTCGCCCAGGTAGCTGCCCGATTGCACTTCGATGATCTCCAGCGGGATCTTGCCCGGGTTGCGCAGGCGGTGCACCGAGGCGATCGGGATGTAGGTGGACTGGTTTTCGGTGAGCAGGAACACGTTTTCGTCGCAGGTGACTTCGGCGGTGCCGCTGACCACGATCCAGTGTTCGGCGCGGTGGTGGTGCATCTGCAGAGACAGGCACGCGCCCGGCTTGACCGAGATGTGCTTGACCTGGAAGCGCCCGCCCATGTCCACCGAGTCGTAGGAGCCCCACGGACGGTAGACCTCGCAGTGGTTCTGGGTTTCGCTGCGGCCCTGTTCGTTGAGGGTGTTGACCATCTGCTTCACGCCTTGGACCTTGTCCTTGTGGGCGATCATCATGGCGTCCTTGGTTTCGACGACCACGATGTTTTCCAGGCCGATCACCGACACCAGTTTGCCGTTGCCGTGGATCATGCAGTTGCGGCTGTCCTGGATCACCACGTCGCCCTTGCTGACGTTGCCGTTGACGTCCTTTTCATGCACATCCCACAGCGACGACCAGCAGCCCACGTCGCTCCAGCCGGCGCTCAGCGGCACCACGCAGGCGCGCTGGGTCTTTTCCATCACCGCGTAGTCGATGGAGTTGTCCGGGCAGCAGGCGAAGGTGGCCGGGTCGACGTCCACGGTGTCGGCGTCCTGGGCACTGCGTTCCAGGGTCAGCAGGCAGGTGTCGTAGATGTCCGGGTCGTGCTTTTTCAGCTCTTCGAGGAAGCGGCTGGCGCGGAACAGGAACATGCCGCTGTTCCAGAAGTAGCCGCCGGCCTCGACGAACTCGGCGGCGCGCTTGACGTCGGGTTTCTCGACGAAGTGCGAGACGCGGCTCACGCCTTCCGGCAGCAGCGCATCGTTGGTCGACTTGATGTAGCCATAACCGGTTTCCGGCTTGGTCGCCGGCACGCCGAACAGCACCATCTCGCCACGCTCGGCGGCCACGGTGGCCAGGGCCAGGGCGCGTTGCAGGGCTTTCTGGTCTTCCAGCACGTGGTCGGCCGGCAGCACCAGCATCAGCTCGTCACGACCTTCGTTGACCAGCATCATCGCGGTCAGGGCCACGGCCGGCGCGGTGTTGCGGCCGAATGGCTCCATCAGGATGCGCTGGGCTTCGAGTTTGCGCGCCGCCAACTGCTCGTTGACGATGAAGCGGTGGTCCTTGTTGCAGACCACGATCGGCGTGTCCATGCCTTCGAACACCAGGCGCTCGAGGGTTTGCTGGAACAGTGTGTGTTCGCCGGTCAGGGCGAGGAACTGTTTAGGGAATTGCTTACGCGAAAGCGGCCAAAGACGTGAGCCACTACCACCTGACAAGATCACCGGAATCATGTTGTTACTCCTTCAAAAATCGTTTGGGTTAGAGCTACTGCGTTCTGTCGTTTCACTCTCTTGTTTTTGTCCGGGGGAGCAGCTGCAAGCAGCAAGTTTCAAGCGGCAAGAAAAAGCACTTCTCTTGCCGCTTGAGGCTCGAGGCTTGCAGCTGCTGTTAACGTGTCGAGACCGGGCGCTTGACCCAGACTGGCGACAGGCTGCTGCCATTGCCGGTGACGTAGAGCACCGCGGCTTCGCCGCGCTCCAGGGCGACCGGCTTGAGGTCGCTGACTTTTTTCTCGCCTTCGTACAGCGCGAAGCTGACTTTCACCGGGTTGATTTCACGTTCGCCACGGCCCTTGGCGGCCACCGACTGGACCACGTCGGTCTTGCCGTCGGCGGTCTTCAGGGTCAGGGCCTTGTCGCTCAGGTTCTGCACCCGGACCAGGGACTTCTGCTTGTTCTTGAACGGCGGTTCTTCGATCAGCTGCGGCTGGCCGCTGGCGTTGTTGACCAGGGTGTAATAGTGGTCGGCGGCGAGTTTCACCGGCAGGCTCTGGCTGCCGACCTTGGCGGTGTAGTCGCCGCCGGGCATGAAGCTGAAGTCACTGCTGGCCAGCGGCGCGACGTCGCTGACATTGGTGCTGCCGACGGTGGCGCTGACTTCCTGGTTGCTGGCGTTGTAGATGCGCACGAAGGACGAGCCCTTGGGCGCGGTCGGGCCGTACAGCGCGGCGTCGCCACCGGCGAAGGCGGGCAGGGACAGGACGCTCATGCCGGCAGCCAGTGTGATTGCCTTGGCGAGACGACGCGGAGTGATAGTGAAAGTCATGGTGTACCTCTCTTTCAGTTTTGCGCCCGATCGGGCGTCTCGGATTTGTTGAGTGCAGCTACGTTCTGTTGGCGGGCGCCGGCTTGTTTGAGCTCTGCGACCCACTGCGGGTCGGCGTCGCCGATATCGTTATTGACCGGCAGATATCGTTCGGGGAACTCCCAGATCAGCACCTGGGGCGGGCTGTTCTTGAAGGCATCGCTTTTCAGGTAGCTGAGCATCGGCAACACCGGGCCGTGGCCGTCTTCGGCGTAGCTGACCACGTCGCTGTGCAGGGCCTGCTTGAGCGCGCCGACGAAGTTCCAGTTCGGGTTGGCGCTGTAGCTGGTGCCCACCAGGGCCACCGGCACTTCGTTGTCGGCGAACAGTGCGTCGTCGGCGGCCGGCTGATCGTCGGCGGCGCGGGTCACGCGTTTCTGCAGCGGCTCCTTGGCCGGCATCAGGTTTTCGAACAGCGGGTCCAGGGGCAGGAACAGGCGCAGGTCGCCCTTGTGCACCACGGTCTGCTCGGCTTCGGTGACGAAGCGTTGCGGCTGGCCCATCAGTGGTGCCTTGTCGGCAATCGCCTTGGCCAACTGGTTGGCGGCGACTTCGGCGCCGGCCGGGGTCCAATGGGTGTCGGTGCGCAGGAACACTTGCTGGCCGTTCTGCTTGGCCTGTTGCAACGGGCCCAGCAGGTCGGGGGCGAGGATCTTGTCGGCCGCCACCCGGGCGTGGAAGTCCTGGTAGAGGTTGGCGTGGATGCTGGCCGGCTGGACGTCGCCCAGGTGTTCCGGGTACAGGCGCACCTTGGCCGGCACGATCGCCATCACCAGTTTCACGCCTTTCTCTTTCAGGGCCTGGCGCACGCCTTCGACCAGCGCGTAGTTGCCTTGCAGGTTGAGTTCTTCGTTGACGATCGGGTGGAACTCTTCATCGCTGTACAGCCACTGGTCGCGGCCGAGCACCACGCCCGGACGACCTTCGTTGAACAGCTTGAAGTCCAGGGCCGCCCACAGGTTGGTGCCCAGGCGCTTGATCGGGAACTCGTCGTCGTAGTGGGTTTCCACGGCCTTGGCCCAGCGACCGTTGAGCACAGTGGCGTCGTTGTTGGTGCTGAAGCCGAAGAAGCTGCGCACCGACCACAGGCCCAGGACCATCAGGGTCACCAGGAACAGGGCAATGTAGAAGACGCGTAATGAGCGGGTCATGGTCAGATCCCTCAGAACTGGAAGTAAAGGAACGGCGAGAAGCTTTGCGCCGAGAGTTTGAGAATCGAGGCGATGAACAGCAGCAGCACCAGGGCGCGCATCACATAACGCGGCCAGTCGGCGACCCAGTAGGCCGGCTGTACCTGGGCTTCGACGCCCACGCTGTAGCCCGGCTGGTGGATGCTGCCCGGCTTGTCCCCCGGTACGGCCTTGATCAGGCCAGGCTGGGCGGTGGCCGGACCGTCGGCCACGGTGTTGATTTCAGGCTTGCTCTTGACCGGTGTCGGGTTGCGATACAGGTCACGCAGGCCGAAGAACGCCAGGGTGGCGTAGGCCACGACCAGGGTCGCCACTTGCAGGCCGGTGAGGCTGGCGCGGTTGAGTTCCGACAGCGACCAGTCGCCGAAGCTGAACATGGCGCCGTACATGCGACCGGCGACGTGCAGGTTCTCGGCGCGGAAGATCACCCAGCCCATCACCACCAGCAGGAAGGTCAGCGCCCAGCGGATCGGATTCAGCGTGCGTGGCGTGGTGTTGATGCCCAGCGCCTTCTCGATCGCCAGCCACATGCCGTGCCAGGCGCCCCAGACCACGTAGGTGATGTTCGCGCCGTGCCACAGGCCACCGAGCAGCATGGTCAGGAACAGGTTGCGATAGGTCATCAGCGTGCCTTTGCGGTTGCCGCCCAGGGTGATGTACAGGTAGTCGCGCAGCCAGGTGGACAGGCTGATGTGCCAGCGCCGCCAGAACTCGGTGATCGACTGGCTGATGTAGGGCTGCTTGAAGTTTTCCATGAAGCGGAAACCCATCATCAGACCCAGGCCGATGGCCATGTCGCTGTAGCCGGAGAAGTCGAAGTACAGCTGCGCGGTGTAGGCCAGGGCGCCCAGCCAGGCGTCGCCCGTGGTCGGGTTCTGCAGGGCGAAGCAATGGTCGGCGACCACCGCCAGGGTGTCGGCGATGAACACTTTTTTGATGAAGCCCTGCATGAAGCGCGTGCAGCCTTCGGAGAACTTGTCCAGGGTGTGGGTGCGGTTGTTGAACTGGTCGGCCAGGTCGCGAAAACGCAGCACGGGGCCGGCGATCAGGTGCGGGAAGATCGCCACGAACGCCGCGAAGTCGATCAGGTTGCGGGTCGCCGGGGTGTCGCCGCGATAGACGTCGATGATGTAGCTGATGGACTCGAAGATGTAGAACGAGATACCGATCGGCAACAGCACGTGGGTCAGGATGAACGGCTCCAGACCCATGGAGGTCATGATCGCGTTAATGCTGTCCACGCCGAAGTTGGCGTACTTGAAGTAGCCGAGGATGCACAGGTCCACCGCCACGCCGAGCAGCAGCCAGCGTTGGGCCGGCTTGGTCCTGACTCCGGCGGCGCCGACTTTCAGGCCGATCCAGTAGTTCCACAGGGTGACGCCGGCGAACAGCGCCAGGAAGTCCACCCGCCACCAGGCATAGAACACGTAGCTGGCGATCAGCAGCAGCAGGTTGCGATAGCGTTGCCCGCTCAGGTAGTACAAGCCGAGAAAGATCGGCAAGAACAGGAACAGGAACACATTGGATGAGAAAACCATCCCGATCTCTCCATGTTTGACCAACAGTAAAGGGCCGGAGCCCCCCCAAACCCCCCCGTGAAAAACCGGGGAGGCGTATTGCATTCACCACATGCCTTGGCTGCGGCTATGAGTCTTGCGTGTCCTGTAGGAGCGAGCTTGCTCGCGAAAAAACTCAACGATGACGCGGTGTCGGTTGAATCGCCGCTTTGCGGCTATCGCGAGCAAGCTCGCTCCTACAGGGTTTTGCGTGTTTCTTACGAACCCTTGTTGCCCTTCTCATGCGAGGGGTCGTAGACCTTGGTCAGGTCGCCGCCCAGGCGGAAGGTCTTGAACGGTTGCATCTTGTGCTTGCGTTCGAGCACATCCGGGGCGCAGGTGTAGAGACTGCAGAAGGGTTCGAGCCAGGCGAATTTCGAGTCGACCTTGAGGTCGGTCATGTCCTGTTCCTTGCCGTTCTTCTCTTCGAATTCGTCCGGATCCTTCACCCCGGCCAGCACCCGCTCGCCCAGGCGTTTCAGCGCGCCGTTGTTTTCCTGGCGCAGGTCGACACCGTTGACCTGGGCGAAGCTGGCGATCATCGCCAGCGGCGGCAGGGCGTAGTTGTGATAGGCCAGGGCGCGTTGCTGGCGCTTGAGTTCGTTGGGCAGGAAACCGTCGGCATCGACCTGGTTGGCGCCGACCTTGTATTCCTTCACGGCCCAGTCGAACAGGTCGCGGCGGTTGGTCGCCACGGCGGTGGCCATCACCGACCAGGCGGCCCAGTACGAGTGGTTGTTGGTCTTGTCCAGCGGCAGGTTGTCCCAGTCGCTGACCACCTGGTCGGCCATCTTGCTGAACCAGGCCTCGATCTGTTGCGCTTGCTGCTGGTGGGTAGCCAGCGGATGGGAGTCGGAGAACTTCAGGCGCAGGTAGGCCGAGGCCATGCTGCCCAGGGCCCATTTGCGCATGGACTTGCCGGTGTGGTTGAAGTCCTTGGACATCAACGCATCGGCCTGGGCCCAGGCGCTCAGCCAGCTGAGGGTGCAGTCCAGTTGTTCCGGACGACCGTCGCGCATGAACTGCATGACCCGCTTGCTGGTGCCGCGCTCGATCTTGGTGATGTCGGCGGTGCTGTCGCGAAAGGCCTTTTCCGATTGTTCGTTGAGGGTCGCGCGGGCCTTGTCCGAACCTTCGTACTTGCTGCGAAATTGCAGCGAGCCGGTGTAAGGCGCGGGCATGGTGTCGCAGCCTTCGCTGTGGTCGCCGCTCTTGAATTTATCCACCGGCGCGTAATACCCCTGGGGCGGACGCAGTGGGGCCGCGGCCTGGGTGGCGCCGGCGAACAGCGCCAGGCTCAACAGGCTCGGGGCCAAGAACTGTTTCAGCGTTTTGCTTTGCATAGGAGCCTCATTGCCCGATTTGCGCGGTGCGTTGACCGGCGTCCGGGAATACGTTGCGTTTGCAAATTTTCGCTTCGACTTTCTGCGCCGCGGCGCCCGCTTCCGGACCCTGGACTTCGACCGCCAGCAGGTTCTGCGAGGCCCAGTCTTCGTCGGTGCGCAGTTCAAAGGCGAAACGCCCGTCGGTGTCGGATGTTTCCGGTTTTTCGATCTTGATGTCCTCGTGGCGCCCGTTCATGTACCAGAGGGTGGCTTGCAGGGTTTTCACCGAGGTGTCGGCGAAGCGGATATCGACCTGGTGGCTGCTGTTGCGCAGGTCCATGTTCTTGCTGTTGACCATCAGCTCGTTCTTGCCGGGCTTGAGGGTGGCGCTGGCGCTCATTTGCGCCGGCTTGCCTTCGCAGCCGTTGTCCAGCAGGGCCATCATCTGCCGGTAGATGGTTTCCTGGTCCAGGCGGTACAGCGGCGAGAATTCCCAGATCAGGATCTTCGGTGGCTTGGTCTGGAATTCCTCGCTGCCCAGGTACTGCAGCATGGAGCCTTCGAAGCCACCGCCGGGGAAGGCGACGTTGAGAATGTCGGCGCCGATTTCTTCCTGCAGGAAGCCGGCGAAGTTGTAGTTCTTGCCGCTGTGGCTGGTGCCCACCAGGGTGATTTCCGGGTTGCCGGAATCGCCGAACAGGTCGCCGTCGCCGGCTTCACCCTTGGGTTCGGTGGTGAACTGGTCCATGTACTGGATCGCGTAGCTGGTGCCGCAGAGCTGGCCGGCCATGTTGTGCAGGGTGCCGGTCTTGCCCATGCGTCCGGACTTGTGGGTCTCGAACTCACGCTTGGGAATGTCGGCGAAGGCCGGCAGCTGCTTGACCTTCTGCGCCACGATCTTCGCCGTGCGCTGGGCGCCGTACGGGGTCCAGTGCTGGTCGCCGCGGAAGTAGAAATCGTGGGCCGGCAGGGTTTCCGGCAGTTGCTCGTTGGTCAGCGGCGACAGGTCCGGCACCACGTAGCCCATCTGGGCGAAACGGCCGAGCATGCCCTGGTAGTTTTTCAGCGCCTTGTCGTAGTCGAAGCTGGCCTTCTCCTGCGGGTTGAGCTTGTTGCGGTTCACCAGGCCACGGGTCGGCTGGTAGACCAGCACCAGCTCCACGCCCTTGCTCTTGAAGGCGTCGTGCAGCTGTTGCAGGCGGCGATAACCTTCCGGCGTGGTGTTGAACTCGGTGCGCAGGTCTTCCTGGGTGCGGAACAGCCAGTCGCCCTGGGCTTGCACCAGGGTGGTGAAGTTCTGCTGGTAGCGGGTGGTGTAGTTCTTCGCGTCGTGGGCTGCCGGGCACAGGTTGCAGCACGGCTCGGCGGTGAACTTCGGTGCCTGGGTTTCGTCGGCGCGGGCGCTGTTGCCGGCGGCGAGAATGCCCGCGGTCAATGCCGAGAGGCTCAAGAGTTTGATCAGGTGTGGGCGCATGACAGTCATCCTCAATCGCGCATTTCGGTCTGGCGTTCGACAGGGTCGATCAGCACGGCTTTCTGCTGGCGCACCAGCAGGTCAAGAATTTCGTCCTGGCGCTCGCCGAGGATCCCCGAGAAGCTGATGCCGCTGCTCTTGGTCGGGGCGAGCATGGACACGCGGTACAGCTCGACGCTCAACGGCGAGTCGATGGACATCGGGCCGCTGCCGTTGGCCGCCAGCTCGCCACCGACCACGATCAGCGACACCTGGGCGTCGAACGGGTCGAGCTTGATGTCGCGGTCGGTGTCGGAGAGGTCCTTGATGTGGCCGTAGACGCCGGTCAGGCCGTTGGCCATGGCGACGTTTTCGTACAGGCGGATGTTCACGCTGTTGCGAATGCGGATGCCGTGGCGCCGGTTGCTGATCACCTTGTTGCCCCACAGCAGGTTGTCGGCACTCTCGTAGAGGGTGATGCCGTCGGTGTGGTTGCGGTAGATCTCGTTGTCGGCGATCAGGTTGTTCACGCTGTTACGGTCGATCACCAGGCCCGAGAGCTTGTTGTCGTAGCTGCGGTTGTTGAAGATGAAGCTGTCGTTCACTTCCCGGGAAATGATGATCCCGTGCTTCTTCTTGGTCCCGTAGACGGTGTTGTCGGCGATGATCAGCCGGTGCGAACGGTCGTGGGGGTCGATGCCGTAGACGATGTTGTCCTTGTAGGTATTGCCCTTGACCACGAAGTCGCGGGTCTCGTAGCAGTAGAAGCCGTACCACATGTCCGAGAACGCAGAATCGATGATCCAGCCGGTGGGTTCGGGGCGCTTGAGCACCTTGGCCATGTTCGGCGTGTACTGGGAAATACTCACGCCGTAGGACTTACTGTTGGCGTAGCCGAAGCTGGCCATCTTGCTGTTGACGATGTAGGTCTCGGTGCCGCCCCAGGCCAGCAGGAACGGACGGAATTCCTTGGGCGACTTGAAGGTCGCCGGGCCGTTGTCCTTCTCACGCCAGCCGGTGACCTTGGTGTCGCGCACGAACAGCTGGCCGTCGTTGACCAGGAACGAACCGCCTTCCTGGGACAGGCGCAGCTCCTGGGTCTGCTTGTCGATTTCCAGGATGCCGTTGCGCCCGACCACGATCGGCAGCCGCGCCAGGTACACGCCCGGCGAGGTTTCGCTGATGTACTGCTTGGGCAGCTTCTTCGCCAACTCCTTGAGGTTGACGTAACCGTCGTCGATGAAGATTGCCTGGGGGATGCCGTGCTGGCGCACCACCCATTCGGCCATCTTGTTGTCACCGCCGATAAAGTCCTTCAGCGCGTCTTCCTGCATCATGCGACGCACGCTGATCTTGCCGGGCTTGCTGCGCACGATCTTCGCCGCTGCCGCTTCGGCGGTGTAGCCGGAGAGGTCGGGCAAGGTCGGCTTGGCCAGGTTCAGCGGCGCGGTGGGCGCGCTGCTGACGGTGTAGGTCTTGGCCTGTTGCAGCTCCTTGGCCACGGTCGGCTGCTTGCCAGGCGTGGCGGCCGGGGCCGGTTCGACGTTGGCGAAGGCGGCGCTGCTGGCCAGCAGCATGGCGCCGGCCAACAGGCTGATCGAGCCTCGCACCGCTGGGCTGTTCATCGGGCTGTTCATCTCAGGCACTCCCTTGGCGACTCGCATCAGAAGCGCCAGATCACGTCGACAAAGGCGCGGTGCATGTACGAGTCGACGTTCTTGCCATAGGCATCGCCCGGCTTGAACACGCCGCCACGAAAGCGCACCAGCGCCGAAGGCTCGTCGATCGACTGGCTGAGCGCGGCCGGCAGCAGGCCTTGCTTGAAGTACTTGGTGACCACCAGGTCCACTTCCTGGCCGAGGTCTTTCTCGCCATCGCGCAGCGGCAGGGACGAGCTGGAGAGCAGGGCGCCGGTGGCGTCGTCGTAGTTGTTTTCCACGGCGTTGATACCGTTGCTGCCCACCGGCTTGTTGCCGTCCACGCGCCAGAACTTGTGGTAGATCAGGCTGGCGTCATATTCGTCGGCGAGCATCCAGGAACCGAACAGGGTGGCGGTCTGCATGTTGTTCATTTCGCCGCGGAAGGCTTCGCCGAAACGGTGCACCCGCGAGCGGGTCCCGGTGTAGTTCGAGCGGTTGCTTTCCAGGCCGTTCTGTTCGTAGTCGCCGCTGGCGCGGGCGTAGGCCGCGCCGACCTGCCATTTCGGGTCCAGGCGCAGGCGCACGCCGAGGTCGGTGGCCCAGCCGTCGAGGTTCTCGCCGCTCTTGGCCTGGGCCGGGCGGGTGCCGTCGGCGTTCAGCGCGTTGACCTTGTCGCGGTCACCGCTCATGCCGGTGATGCTCGCCCAGTAGTTGACGGTGTTGGTGTTGCGCCAGTTGTAGGCGTCGCTGTTGGCTTCCAGGCCGAGCCAGGTCAGGTCGCCGTTCTGGCGCTTGTCCAGGGAGTCAGTGGCTTCGCCCGGTACCGGGTAGTCGAGCTTGCCGTCGTCATGGCTGTGGTGGGCGCGGACGCCGGCCCAATGTCCCGGGGTCCACTGGTAGGCCACATCGCCGTAGACGTGCAGGCGATCCTTGTCTTCCGGCGCCAGCTCCTTGAGGTCGGTACGGTACTCGCTGAAACGTTCGGCGATGCCGACGTTGGCGCGCAGCAGGGTGGTGTCGAAGGTCCAGTTCAGGGCTTCGATGTTGGTGTCGCGCCATTGGCCGTCGTCGTTGCGCAGGCGCTGGCGACCGAACTTCAACTGCTCGCCCGGGTAGGGGGTGAGGCCGCTGTAGCCGATCCAGAACTCGCGCATCGCCAGGTAGTTCTTCTTGCTCTTGCGGTCGCTGTTGTTGCTGCTTTCGGTGCTGGCGCCGTCGGACTGCTGCAGGGTGTCGGTCTCGATGATGTCGGTGGAGGTCACCGCCTGGCCCATGGCGTAGGCGCTCCAGTTGCCGCTTTCGCCGTAGACCCAGGGGCGCAGGTCGAGGCCGACGCCGTTGACGTCGCCGCCGCCCAGGGTGCCGAGGTCACGGTCGTCTTCGGACTGGCCGGTGATCTTCACTTCCAGGCCGAAGTTCTTGCTCTCGGTGATGGCCGCGAGCGTCGGGTTGGACCAGACCAGGGCAAAACCCAGGGCCACACCCAGCTTCGACAGGCTGAACAGTTTTCCCGTAGCCGCTGCCGCAGGCTGCGATCGGCTGCGCAGCAACGGATCTCGGTCGCCTGGTTGGCGAGCGCTGCGCGCTCGATCGCAGCCTGCGGCAGCGGCTACAGGATTGGCGTGGCTGGATGGAGTGAACTTCATAGGGATTCCTCACCGTCTTCTTCCTGCAGCGCGTGCAGTTCCAACGTGTTCTGGCTCAAGGCGCCACGTACGGCCTGCTCCTGTTGCAGCAGGCGTTGGGCCTCGGCGCGTTGGCCTGGCGGCAGTTGGGCTTCGAGTTGTTGCGCAAGCTCGTTGGCTTGCGGGGTGTCCTGGGTCTTGGCCAGCTGGCTGAAGACATAGGCGTTGAGCGGGTCGGGCTTGGTGCCCTTGCCCTGGGAGAACAGTTGGGCGATGGCGAAATCGGCGCTGTTCTGGCCGTTGCGCGCGGCGGTCAGCAGGTGGTCCAGGGCCTTCTGCGGATAGACCTGGCCCAGATAGCCACGGCGGTAGATCTGGCCGAGGTAGTAGTCGGCGGCGACTTCCTTGCCCTGGGCCTTCTTGAAGTGTTCTTCGGCGACCTTGGCGTCGGCCGGGACCATCTTGCCTTCGTAGTAGAGCTTGCCCAGCAGCAGTTCGGCGCGGGGCTGGTCGGCGGCGCGACCGTTGTCCAGGTACTGCATCATCTTGTCGACGTCGCCCAGTTCGGGGAAGTCGTAGAGCAGTTGCGCCAGGGTGACCCAGGAGGCCGGGTAGCCGGGAGCGATCGGCTCCAGCAGTGCCTGCGCGGTTTTCTCGTCGGTCTTGCCCAGGCTGGCATCGCCCAGCACACGGGCCACGCTGTCAACCCGTTGCGCGCTGATGACGCCGCGGGCGTGCCCGGCCTGCAGCTGTTTCAGCAGCTCGGCCTGTTGTTCCGGCTGGCCGCGTTTCTGGTAGACGGTGGCCAGTTCGACGTAGCAGATATCGGTGACGTTCAGCGCCGCCTTGCAGATGGTTTCCACCTCGGCCAGGTGCTGGTCGTAGGTGCCCTGGGTGCGGTACAGCAGCACCTGGGCCAGGCCGGCTTCCGGGTAGCCGGCGCTGCGCCATTGGCTGATCTGCTGCTGGGCGTTGACCTTGGGGAAGCTCTGCGGATATTGCAGGTAGAGCATCGCCAGCGGGATCAGGGTGTTGCCTTCACCGTTGGCGAAGGCCTTTTTCAGCAGGCCTTCGGCTTCGTGATGCTCGGCCTCGGTGGAGCCGGGCTTGGCCACCAGCAGGCGGCCCAGGCGTGCCTGGGCCCGCGGCGAGGTGTCGGCCGCGGCGCGGTAGGTCGCCTCGGCTTGCTTGATCTTCGCCGGGTCGCGGGTTTCCATCTGGATATCGGCCAGGCCGACCTGGGCATCGCTGTAGCCCAGGTCCGCCAGTTGCCGGTAGTTCTGCTCCGCGAGCACGGTGTCGCCGCGCTTCAGGGCTTCGTTGGCCAGGCGCTGGTCGGGCAGGCCGGCGCAACCGGCCAGGCTCACGGCCAGGGCCAGCGAGCACAGGGCCAGCGCGCGACGACCCTGGGATTTATCGCGAGCAAGCTCGCTCCTACAGGTGGCTGCAGCGCTCGTGTAGGAGCAAGCTTGCTCGCGAAGGATCTCGCGGCCGGCACCGATTCGAATGGAAAGGCTAGTCACAGGCATGTCCTCCGCTTAGAGACCGGCAGCCATGGCTTTGTCGATCAGCCAGTTCACGGATGGGCCGCGGTCGCTGCTGACTTCCACCGGACGGCCGGCGAAGGCGCTGCTCAGCGGGGCATCGGGCTTGATCTGCACGCGAATGTCCGAGGACAGGTCGCTGCTGTTGAGGCTGGTGCTGCTGACGATGGTGCCGGTGCGCACGTCGTCTTCGCCGGCGATCTGGAAGCTGACCTTGGTCCCCGGACGCACGTCGGCGAACTGGCGGTAGGAGAAACGCGCCTCGATGTTGGCCTGGCTGCCCCGCGGGACCAGCTGGAAGATCACGTCGCCCTTGCTGGCGTACTGGCCGTCGGCAACCATCTGCTGGGCCACGGTGCAGTCGCAGGGCGAGGTCAGGGTGCCGGTCATCTGCTTGCCGAACAGTTCCTCGACCTTGGCCGGTTGCAGCTGGTCTTCGTTCAGGTGGCCCTTGAGCACGTCGAGCATGCTGGTGCTGAAGGTCGCCAGCGGGGCGCCCTTGGCCGCCACGCCGTCGGCCTGGATCAGGCTCTGCACGGTGCCGTCACGCGGCATGGTGACGTTCATCCCCGGCGCGCTGACCAGGCCGGCCTGGGCATGGCTGACGAAGTACATGCCGTACACCGACTTGAGGATGAAGCCGAAGGCCGCCAGGCCAACGACGAAGATCCCGGCGCTGAAGGTCACCGCGCGCAGGCGGCCCAGGGCGCTCATGCCGTGGCCGGCGTCCTTGGTCTTGCGCGCCTTGGTGAAGTTGTCGCGCTGCAGGGTGGCGAGCACGTCGCCCATGGTCACGATGTCGCCGGCCAGGTGCGAGGTGATCAGCTGGCGCAGGGTCGAGATGTCCTGGGGCTCGAGGTTCTGGAACTGGCAACCGACACGACCGCTCTGGCGATCCACGGAGCGCACCTGCAACTCCACGTCCATGGCCAGCCCGAGGTTGTCGATGACGAACTGCAGGCGACCCTTGTGCACGTCGCCGACCTTGATCGGCAGCTGCCCGCAGTTGAAGCTCAAGCCGCCGGCGGAGAGGTCGATGACCCGCGCTTCGACCGGGGTCCGGTCGGGGCCGAAGAAGCGCAGCTTGGCCGGGATTTTGACCCGGGCGTGTTGGCGTTGGGCTTCGGATTCATGCACTACGTTGACGTTCACGGCGGTGTTCATAAGGGCGATTTCCTAGTTAATTCAGGCAAGGCGGGTCAGACCATCAGCAGCAGCGCGGCGACGAAAATGCTGCCGGCGGAGAAGGTCATGGTCCGAGACGACCAGGTGTTGAACCAACGTTGAAAGCTGGCGAGGTCACGGGACAGAGCAGTCGGTTGGCGGGTCCAGGACTGTTGGTCGAGGCGGAAGAACACGTAGATCTTCACCAGGGCCCCGACGATCTGGTTGTAATAGAGGATCAAAGGGTAGGCCGGGCCGATCCTGTGCCCCGAACAGGACAGCAGCAGGGTCAGCAGCAGGCGGGTGATACCGATCCACAGCAGGTACACCAGGATGAAGGCGGTGCCGTACTTGAAGCTGGCGATCAGGGCCACGGTCAGGCCCAGCAAGGAGGTCCACATCGACACGCGCTGGTCGAACAGCACCACGCTGGTGAACAGCCCCAGGCGCTTGAGACCCAGGCCCAGGGCCCGGGAGTTCTGCCGCAGGTTGTTGCCGTACCAGCGGAACATCAGCTTGCGGCTGGCCTTGATGAAACTCTTCTCCGGCGGGTGCTCCACGGTGTTGATCGCCGCATCGGGCACGTAGAAGGTGTCGTAGCCCAGGCGCATCAGGCTGAACCAGCTGGACTTGTCGTCGCCGGTGAGGAACTTGAAGCGGCCCAGGCGCCAGTGTTGCAGCGAGTCGCTTTCCACGTCGGCGATGAAGTCCGGGTTGGTGACCACGCTGGCGCGGAACACCGACATGCGTCCGGTCATGGTCAGCACGCGCTTGGACAGGGCCATGGAGCACATGTTGATGTGGCGCTGGGCGAAGCGCAGCTTGTGCCACTCGCTCATGATGTAGCCGCCGCGCACTTCGCAGAACTCGTTGGTGGTCAGGCCACCGACGTTGCCGAACAGCTGGAACCAGGGCACGGTCTTGCGCACCACGCCTTCGCCGAGCACGGTGTCGCCGTCGATCACCGCGACCACGGCACGGTCGTCCGGCAGGTGGCGGGAGATGGCGCGGAAACCGAAGGCCAGGCCGTCGCGCTTGCCGGTGCCGGGGATGCGCACGAAGTCGAGCTTGACGTGGGCCGGCGGGTTCATGCGGGCCCAGAGGCTTTTCACCAGCAGCTCGTCGGACATTTCCACGATCGAGCAGACCACGGTGGTAGGGAAGCCACAGTCGATGGCTTCACGGATCACCGAGCCATAGACCTGGGCGGTGGTCAGGGCGTCGATCCGGAAACTGGTGACCATCAGGTACACGTGGGACGGATCGGCGGCCTTGCCCAGCTTGCGGACCTTGCGGCGCAGGTGCGGGTAGACCACGTAGAGAAACAGCATGCCGCGCACGAAATGCGTGGCACCCATCGAGTAGCGCCAGATACCCACGGCGCCAATCAGGAAGATGAAGTCCTTCGATTCGGAGTCGAATGTGGACGCGGGCAACGCCAGGGCGAGACCCATCAGTAAACTCAAGAAAAACAGCCAACCTGCGGCCTGGAGTAGGCCGTGCTTTAGCCTGTGCATAATCTGCATCCGTCTCGATCTCGGGCGAGCCTGTGGGGTGGCCCGATGGGGTTAAGGCAGGCAAAAAAGCCAAAGGGACACATTCCTGTAGCCGTTGCCGGAGGCTGCGATAAACCTCCGGCAGTTGCAGGTGCGTCGCGACCCCTTCGGGCTCGATCGCACCTGCGACAGCGGCTACAGGAACGGGGAACTGCCCCCGATACCGCTGTTACCAGCAGATACCTTCGGTCCGGCCACTCGCGCTGGTGGCCTTGGACATGAACCCGACCAGGTCGATGACCTGCTTGCCGTGCGGCACGTCTTCGGCCAGGGCGCGGAACTTCTCGTCGCGGTTGCCGAGGATGATCACGTCGGAGTTGTCGATCACCGAGTCGAAGTCCGCGTTGAGCAGGGACGAGACGTGGGGGATCTTGGACTCGATGTAGTCCTTGTTGGCACCGTGGACACGGGCGTACTCGACGTTACTGTCGTAGATGCTCAGGTCGAAGCCTTTGCCGATCAGCATTTCCGCCAGTTCCACCAGCGGGCTTTCGCGCAGGTCGTCGGTACCGGCCTTGAAGCTCAGGCCGAGCAGGGCGACTTTGCGTTTGTCGTGGCTGGAGACGATGTCGAAGGCGTTCTGCACCTGGGACTCGTTGCTGCGCATCAGCGAATTGAGCAGCGGCGCTTCGATGTCCAGGGAGCCGGCGCGGAAGGTCAGGGCGCGCACGTCCTTGGGCAGGCAGGAACCGCCGAAGGCGAAGCCTGGGCGCATGTAGTACTGGGACAGGTTGAGGGTCTTGTCCTGGCAGACCACGTCCATCACTTCACGACCGTCGACGCCGACGGCCTTGGCGATGTTGCCGATCTCGTTGGCGAAGGTCACCTTGGTGGCGTGCCACACGTTGCAGGTGTACTTGATCATCTCGGCGACGGCGATGTCCTTGCGGATGATCGGTGCGTCGAGTTCTTCGTACAGCGATTGCAGGACGTCGCCCGAAGCCTTGTCGAACTCGCCGATCACGGTCATCGGTGGGAAGTCGTAGTCCTTGATCGCGGTGCTTTCACGCAGGAACTCAGGGTTGACCGCGACGCCGAAGTCGACGCCGGCTTTCTTGCCGGAGCAGTCTTCGAGAATCGGGATCACCACGTTGGCCACGGTGCCCGGCAGTACGGTACTGCGCACCACGATGGTGTGGCGGGAGGTCTTGTCACGCAGGACAAAACCGATCTCGCGGCATACCGCCTCGATGTAGTTGAGTTCCAGGTCGCCGTTCTTCTTGCTTGGCGTGCCGACACAGATCATCGACAAGTCGGTGTCGCGAATCGCCTCGGCGAAGTTGGTGGTTCCGCGCAGACGACCGGTTTGAATACCTTGCGCCAGAAGTTCACCCAGACCCGGTTCAACGATCGGCGAACGGCCTGCGTTGATCATGTCGATCTTGTCCTTGGCAACATCGACGCCAACGACCTCATGGCCCCGTGCAGACAGGCAACCGGCACATACTGCACCGACGTAACCCAAACCAAATATGCTGATGCGCATCGCATTTACCTCTGTGTTATTCACGCCATTAGATGGCCGGAGTTAATGTTTGCCAGCTTTAATTGCGCACTCGGAAGTTCAACGAACAAGCGTTGATATATCCAGTGCAGGCAGACTAAGTTCCGAGTGTCTAAATAAGTGCACTCAAGTTGTGCGCAACTTGGCCTTGTTGTAGGGGCTGCCCTTAAATGTCGCCGTCCTTCCTGCTGGAAGGCAGCTCCGAGGTTGGCGATAATCCTGTTTATAGGCGCAGGCCCATGATAATCAGGTAGTTACACGCTCCCGGAAGCGTTTTAAGGCGGGCTATGCCATGGCCTTGTAGGGGATAGTAATGGTGCATTATCTCCTGTGTATTGACCCTGAGTTCGAGTCCTTGAGCAGTAGGTCAGGACAATATGACAACTTCGCTACTGTCGTTGGATCCCATGTAAGTCATCTCCTACAAACTCGTCGAGAATCGTTACCGGTGGTATGAGCGGTGGTTCAGGACATAGTTCCAGACCGCTGATCCTGTTTTCTGAAATTTCTTGAAATATTGCAAAAGATGGCACTGCTTTCATATTGATAGCACTTACCATTTCAGCCTTTAGTTATGGGGAGTTAAAGCGCGGGGATATTTTTATGCCACTACCGATAAAAAAATTGCGTGCCACTACTGAAAAAAATGACCTCTGTCGAGTGAAACAAAAGTTATAAATTCAGAAGAAAATATTTTGGCGCCAATTGTTTGGCGTTTTGGCGGGGGTCAAAGAGGAAAGTGACCGCTCGTCGACGCACTCGTTTGCGCGAAACCAGTGCGTCGACCGGGTGCGTTATTCCGGTGCGTGATCGCGCAGGAAAACCAGGTTGTCGGGTTTCGACTGTTCGGCGCTATAGCGGTAACCCTGGACATCGAACTGCTTGAGTGCCGCCGGGTCGTTGATGCGTTCTTCTATGACGAAGCGGCTCATCATGCCCCGGGCTTTCTTGGCGTAGAAGCTGATGATCTTGTACTGGCCGTTCTTCAGGTCCTTGAACTCGGTATTGATGATCCGGGCGTTCAGGGCCGTGCGCTTGACCGCCGAGAAGTACTCGTTGGACGCCAGGTTGAGCAGCAGGTCGTCGCCCTGTTCGGCCAGGGCCTCATTGAGCCATTCGCTGATGCGCGTGCCCCAGAAGGCGTACAGGTCCTTGCCGCGGGCGTTGGCCAGCTTGGTGCCCATTTCCAGGCGGTAAGGCTGCATCAGGTCCAGCGGGCGCAGCAGGCCGTACAGGCCGGAGAGCATGCGCAGATGCTGCTGGGCATAGTCGAAGTCGGCTTCGCTCAGGGTCTCGGCGTTCAGGCCGGTGTACACGTCGCCCTTGAACGCCAGCAGCGCCTGCTTGGCGTTGGCCGGGGTGAAGGCCGGGGTCCAGCTGCCGAAACGCGCGGCGTTGAGGCCGCCGATCTTGTCGGAGACGTGCATCAGTTCGCTGATTTGCGCCGGGCTCAGTTCGCGCAATTGCAGGATCAGTTCCTGGGAGTGATCGAGGTATTGCGGCTGGGTGAAGCGTTGAGTGACGGGCGGGGTCTCGAAATCGAGGGTCTTGGCGGGTGAAATCACCATCAGCATGAAGTCGTCTCCTGTAAGCGTCGGGGGATTCTAGGGGCTTGGGCGATTTGACTCCACCTATGAAGGCAATAGGGGAGGCCGCCGGTCCGCTGTCTGCTGCTTTCTGTAGGAGCGAGCTTGCTCGCGATGAACCTGAGAGCAGCGCAAGGTATCAGGCGATATGCGTCATCGTTGACGAGCATCGCGAGCAAGCTCGCTCCTACAGAGGGGATGGGGATTCGAATAGGGTTGGGGTTGTGGCATCGGCTATAGTGCCGCGCGGGTTTTGTTATGGAGACATCCCTTTGCGCAGCGCGTTTTTTCTTTCGATCTGGCTGTTGAGCTTCGGCGCCCTGGCGGCCCCGAGCGAGGTGGCGACCCTGGATCGCAGCACCTGGCCGGAACAGCTCAGCAACCCGACCCTGTTCGACGTGGCGTCGCGGGCGGAAATCCTCACCTTTGCCCGCGCCCTGCTGGTCAGCGAGGCCTGGGATGAAGGCTCGTTGAAGCAGCGCCTGGGCCTGCGGATCATCAACATGGCGTCGATCGATGCCGTTCGCCAGCGGCTCTGGCAGCAATTGCTGGCCAACTACAACTTCGCCCAGCAGAGCTGCGACCAGGACGCCTCCTTCTGTTTCCTGGTGGAAGACCTGGACACCCTGCGCGAGCAGGCCGGCAAGTTCCAGTTGGGCGATGACTCTTATTACGCTCGCTGGGCCGAGCCGAGCCGGGCCTTCCATGAGCAGTACCTGGACGAATTGCTGCGCAAGGCCGCGCTGTTTCCCCAGACCGCCAGCGAGATTGAGCGTTTTGGCGACTACGAGCGCAACGGCGACGAACTCAATGACCGACTGTTTTTGCTGACCTTCGACAGCGCCGCCAATCTCGCCCCGGACAACACCCCCTGGCTGGCTGAATACCTGCGCAAGTCGAACATGAACGGCACCTTCTTCGTACTCGGCAGCGAGCTGCAGAGCCGCCTGGAACAACGTTCGGTGGCCAGCCTGCAGGCCCTGTATGCGCAGCAGTGCGTGGGCGTCCAGGGCTGGGAGTATCGTTCCCACAGCCATTGGCAGGACTGGCAGGACTCGATCGAGCGCAGCGTCGAGCTGGTCAAGGGCAAGCTGCCGGAAAACTATGTGCCGCTGTTCCGCCCGCCCTACGGTCAGCGCCGAGCCGACGCGCAGGCCTTCTTTAATGCCCAGGGTTTGCAGGTGGCGCTGTGGGACATCGATCCGCAGGACGGCGCCGGCAAGCTCAAGGGCGAGCAGAGCGGCCAGCGGGTACTGACCCTGATGCTGTTGTGGCGGCACGGGGTGATCAATTTCAACGCCCGGCAGGACGCGGTGAAGACGGCATTGCCCTGGTTGCTGACGCAGACGGCGCAGAGCGGAATCGGTTGGGAGGATTGTCAGGACGCGTTTCGCTAGAAACGACGAAAGGCCTGTATTTGCGGGGCGAAGGGGAAAGGTTGCCGATTTTGGCGAGGATTTCGATACAAGCGGACTTCCGACTTTAACGGTGCTTGGGCAGCGCGCCAAGGGCTATTCGTCACTCTGCAAAATAAACTTAAAAAAAGCGTCAAAGTGCTTTTTCCTGTCACAGGTTTTGGAGTATTACGAAGTCAGACCGCCGAAACCTGCAACACAGGTGGCGTCTCCCAAGACTCCTTTTGTGTGCACTTCACTCGAACCTTCGCGGGTGAATTCGACGGTCGATTCGAGGCGCAGCACCGCCATGGTATTGCGTCGACTGGCCCCCACATAAGGTGACCGAGTATGGATGACCACGGACGTAGCCCTTCCTCCAACCAGCCAATCCTTTATGTACTCGATACCAATGTATTGATTCACGATCCAAACGCCCTGCTGAACTTCGAAGAACACCATGTGGCGATTCCGATGATCGTCCTGGAGGAACTCGACAAGCTCAAGAGCGGCCATCACAGCGTTGCAGCGGAATGCCGCCAGGCCATTCGCCTGATCGACAAGACCCTGGGTGAGGCCTCGCCGGAAGACGTCGAGCTGGGTGTGCCGATCCAGCGTGGCAAGAGCGGCCCCAAAGGCCTGCTGTCGATCCTCATGAGCAAACGCTCGGAGCCCAACAGCCTGCTGCCGGAAAACCTCAACGACAACATCATCATCAACCAGTTGATCGACCTGCACGCGCGCAACAAGGAGCTGCGCGTGGTGCTGGTGACCAAAGACATCAACATGCGCCTCAAGGCGCGCGCCTGCGGGATCGCCGCCGAGGACTACAGCACCGACCAGCTGGTCGACGACGTGGCCTTGCTGCCCAACGGCTTCCACAACATGACCGGCTCCTTCTGGGACCGCGTGAGCAAGGTGGAAACCCGCCAGGACCACGGCCGCACCTGGCACCAGGTGCAACTCACCGACAACCTGCCGGCGGTGCACATCAACGAGTTCATCATCGACGAACAGGGTTTCGTCGGCTGGATCAAGGAGATTCGCGCCGATGTGCTGCTGATTCTCGACCTGCATCAGGAACCCCTGTTGCACCAGGAAGCCTGGGGCCTGAAACCGCGCGACATCTATCAAGGCCTGGCGCTGTTCGCCCTGCTCGATCCGGATATCCATCTGGTCAACCTGTCCGGGGCCGCAGGTTCGGGCAAGACCATCCTGGCCCTGGCCGCGGCCATCGAACAGACCATGGTCAGCAAGCGTTATCGGCGCATCATCGCCACCCGCAGCGTGCAGGGGCTGGACCAGGAGATCGGCTTCCTGCCGGGCACCGAAGCGGAAAAAATGGAGCCCTGGCTCGGCGCCATCACCGACAACCTCGAAGCCCTGCACATGGATGACGAAAACACCCATGGCAGCGTCGACTACATCCTCAGCAAGGTGCCGCTGCAGTTCAAATCCCTCAACTACATTCGTGGCCGCAGCTTCCAGCAGAGCCTGATCCTGATCGACGAATGCCAGAACCTCACCCCGCACCAGATGAAAACCATCATCACCCGTGCCGGCGCCGGTTCCAAAGTGGTGTGCCTGGGCAACCTGGCGCAGATCGATACCCCTTACCTGTCCGCGACCAGCTCCGGGCTGACCTACCTGACTGAACGCTTCAAGGACTTCCCCAACGGGGTGCACATCACCCTGCAAGGGGTTCCCCGCTCGATCCTGGCCGAATACGCCGAATCCCATCTGTAACCTTCACCCAACGGGCGGCCGCAAGGCCGCCCGTTTTTTTGTGCCCGAACAAAACCTGTCTTCCGTAGGAGCGAGGCTTGCCCGCGATCCAGGCAACGCGGTGCAACAGGATCAGCGCGGTGATGCCATCGCGGGCAAGCCTCGCTCCTACGGGATCGGGGGCACGCGGATAATCAGGCGTGCGGAAAATTGACCCTCGGGTTTACAATCGCCTTTCCTGATCAGGAGTAAGGCTGTGCTGACTCATCTCGATTCCCAAGGTCGCGCCAATATGGTCGACGTCACCGACAAAGCCGTGACGTCCCGCGAAGCCACGGCCGAAGCCCGGGTGCGCATGCTCCCGCAAACCCTGCAAATGATCGTCAGCGGCGGTCACCCCAAGGGTGATGTGTTCGCCGTGGCGCGCATCGCCGGCATCCAGGCGGCGAAAAAGACCAGCGATCTGATCCCCCTGTGCCATCCGCTGATGCTCACCAGCGTCAAGGTCGAGCTCAGCGCCGAAGGCGAGGACAGCGTGCGCATCGTTGCCCGCTGCAAGCTGGCCGGGCAGACCGGGGTGGAAATGGAAGCCCTGACCGCCGCCAGTGTCGCCGCCCTGACCATCTACGACATGTGCAAGGCCGTGGACCGCGGCATGACCATCGAAGGCGTGCGCCTGCTGGAGAAACTGGGCGGCAAGAGCGGCCATTACCAGGCGGACGAGCAATGAACCTGACCGTGAAGTTTTTCGCCCGCTACCGCGAGGCGCTGGGCGTGGATTCGCTGCGGGTCGCCGGCGATTTCGCCACGGTCGACGATGTGCGCGCGCTGCTGGCGCAGCGCGAGGGCGCCGAGGTGCTCAGCGAGCAGAACCTGATGTGCGCCCGCAACGAAGACCTCTGCCAGCTCGACGAGCCGGTGAGCGACGGCGACGAAGTGGCGTTTTTTCCTACCGTGACCGGGGGCTGACATGGCGATTCGCGTGCAATCGGGCGCCTTCGATCCGGGGGCGGAAGTCAACGCAATGCATGCGGCGAATGTCGGCGTTGGCGCGGTGGTGAGTTTTGTCGGTTACGTGCGGGATTTCAACGATGGTCTGGACGTGGCGGGGATGTTTCTCGAGCATTACCCGGGCATGACCGAAAAGGCCCTGGGCAAGATCGCCGCCGAGGCCGAACAGCGCTGGCCGCTGCTCAAGCTGGAAGTGCTGCATCGCATCGGTGCGCTGGAGCCGGGCGAGCCGATCGTCTTCGTCGGCGCCGCCAGCGCCCACCGCCAGGCGGCATTCGACGCCTGTGCCTTTGTCATGGACTACCTGAAGACTCGCGCGCCGTTCTGGAAGAAGGAAACCACCGCCGACGGCCCGCGCTGGGTGGAAGGGCGCGAAAGCGATCATGCGGCGGCGGATCGCTGGAAAGAGTGACGGCCTGATCCCTCTGTATTGACCGCAAGTCCGCCATCGCGGGCAAGCCTCGCTCCTACGATCAACACCGTCTGTAGGAGCGAGGCTTGCCCGCGATAGGCCCTCAGTTACACCCTCGACTTCCCTGTTTCTCTCTCGATTTGGTATCTCGACCAAAGGCGGGACGAAGCGCGTCCGCTCCGTTGACGAAATATACGTAAAAGTCCAGTATGGATTTACAAGTACAAAACAAGGCTTCAGCGTTTCACTCCTTTCTTCTGTCTTGCCAAACCAACAACAACCCGCGAGAGAACGAATATGAAGAAACTCCCCCTCATCAGTGGCCTGGTCCTGAGCCTGTTGGCGTGCAGCAGCCTGTTCGCCGCCGAGAAAACCCTGCGCATTGGCATCGAGGCGGCTTATCCGCCGTTCGCCTCGAAAACCGACAAAGGTGAGATCGTCGGTTTCGACTACGACATCGGCAATGCCTTGTGCGCGCAGATGCAGGTCAAGTGCCTATGGGTCGAGGGTGAATTCGATGGCCTGATTCCTTCGTTGAAAGTGAAGAAAATCGACATGGCGCTGTCGTCGATGACCATCAATGAAGACCGCAAGAAGTCGGTCGATTTCACCCACAAGTACTACTTCACTTCCTCGCGGCTGGTGATGAAGGAAGGCGCGACGGTCGATGACCAGTACGCCAGCCTCAAGGGCAAGAATGTCGGTGTGCAACGGGCGACCACCACCGACCGCTACGCCACCGAGGTGTTCGAGCCCAAGGGCATCAACGTCAAGCGCTACAGCAACAACGAAGAGATCTACATGGACCTGGCGGCCGGGCGTCTCGATGCGATTTTCGCTGACACCATTCCGCTGAATGACTTTCTGTCGATGCCGCGCGGCAAGGGCTATGCGTTTGTCGGGCCGGAGCTGAAGGACCCGAAATACGTGGGTGAGGGCGCGGGGATCGCGGTGCGCAAGGGCAATGCCGAGCTGGTCAGCCAGTTGAATGCCGCCATCGATGGCATTCGCGCCAGTGGCGAGTATCAGAAGATTTCCGAGAAGTACTTCAAGTCCGACATCTACGGCGACTGATGGTGTGTGGCGTTCGTGAGGACGCCATCGCGGGCAAGCCTCGCTCCTACCGTTTTGTAGGAGCGAGCGGGCGGCGATCCGACTTGCCCGCGATGCTTTTCAGAGGGCGGTCAGCCCTTCAATTCCTTCAGGTGCTTGTACACCGTCGCCCGCCCCATGTTCAGCACGTTGGCCACATAGTTGGCGGCGCTTTTGCCCTTGAACGCGCCTTCGGCGTGCAACGCCAGTACCAGTTCGCGCTTGTGTTCGCGGGTCAGCAGGTTGAGGCCCAGCTGCCGTTCGCGCAGCCAGTTGTGCAGGAAGGTGTTGATGCGTTCCTGCCAGTCGTCGCGAAACAGCGAGTCCGGTTGCGGGATCAGTTTGCTCGGCGAGAGGAACAGGTCCAGCGCCGCCTTGGCATTCTCGAACAGCGAAATATTCAGGTTGATGCACAGCACCGCCAGCGGCTGGCCGTTGCTGTCGCGCAGCACGCTGCTGAGGCTGCGAATCTTCTGGCCGTCCCAGTTGAGCTTTTCATAGGGGCCGATATTCCGCTCGTTGCTGTCCTCGCCGAGCATGTCGTCCAGGGCCGCATCGTCGCCCACTTCGCGCTTGGAGATGTTGTTGGCGATGTAGTCGATCTTCTGCGTGCGCAGGTCGTGGAGCACCACCTCGGCATGGGGGAAGAACAGCGTGGCGATGGCGTCGGCGATCGTCCGGAAGTTGTCCAGGGCAGGGTCCTGCGCGGGTGAGGTCATGGGCGGTTCTCCAGGCGGTGTCAGCGCCCCGCGAGGCGGGGCGCTGCGAGTGTGCCGCAATCGTTGGGGCGCGTCACCTGAACGGGCTCAGCCGAGGCGGGCGGGGGAGAGCATGGCGGCGTCCAGGCCAAAGCGCGCCAGTTGCTCGGGCAAGGCTTCGCCACGCACCAGGGCGGCGCTGGCCTGGCCCATGGCCGGCGAGGTCTGGATACCGTAGCCGCCTTGCGCGGCGACCCAGAACAGGCCCGGGACCTGGGTGTCGAAGCCGGCCAGCAGGTCGCCGTCGCTGACGAAGCTGCGCAGGCCGGCCCAGGTGCGGGTCGGGCGGCGAATGGTCAGGGTGGTGGCTTCTTCGATCTGGTAGATGCCCATGGCGATGTCCAGCTCTTCCGGCTGTACGTCGTGGGGTTCCACCGGGTCGGCGTTGGCTGGCGAGCCGAGGAACATGCCGGCGTCGGGCTTCATGTAGAAGGATTCGTCCAGGCTCACCAGCATCGGCCAGTGATGGATGTCGACACCTTCGGGCCCGGCGAAGATAAAGGCCGCGCGGCGTTTCGGCTGCAGGCCCAGGGGCCGGGCGCCGGCCATGACGCCGACCTGGTCGGCCCAGGCACCGGCGGCGTTGATCAGGATGGGCGCGCTGAAGGTCTGGCCGGCGGTCTGGACCTGCCACTGGCCCTGTTGGTCGCGGCTCAGCCCCAGCACTTCACAGTCGGTGCGCACCTCGCCCTGGTTGCGCCGGATGCCGCGCAGGTAACCCTGGTGCAGGGCGTCGGTGTCGATGTCGCTGGCGCTCGGGTCGTAGAGCGCGCCGTGGACCTTCTCGCGGCGCAGGATCGGCAGGCGCGCGCAGGCTTCGTCGGCGCTCAGCAGTTGCATCTCCGGCACCGTGGCCTTGGCGCTCAGGTACTGGTTGTTCAGCTCGGTGGGGTCGCCGGTGAAGTCCACGGTCATTTCGCCGCGCGGGCTCAGCAGCGGGTGTTCGCAGAAACCTGGCGGCGGGGCATCGAAAAAATCCCGGCTGGCCAGGGTCAGCGCGCGCACCTGGGGCGTGCCGTAGGCCGCGGTATAGAGCGCCGCGGAGCGCCCGGTGGAGTGGTAGGCCGGGTGCGATTCGCGTTCCAGCACCAGCACCCGGCCATGGCGTGACAGCCAGTAGCCGGTGGATGCCCCGGCGATGCCGCCGCCAATGATGATGAAGTCTGCCTGGGTCATTCGAGCCTCCGTAAAAATGGATAACGCGCGTCTGTAGGAGCGAGGCTTGCCCGCGATCGATCTTGAGCCTGTCACGGTGGTTCGCTCGAGGCCGTCAATCGCGAGCAAGCTTCGCTCCTACAGATATGCCATTGGTATTTAGTGAGTGCGTTGCAAGCGGTACAGCGCACTGGCCAGGGCAATGTCTTCCAGGCCCAGGCCGATGGAGCGGAAGAACACGTGGCGCCCCGGCTCCGGTCGTTGGGCCAGGTCGCTGAGCAGTTCGGGCAGGTCGCCGAGAATCGCAGCCTTGTCCCAGCCATGCTGTTCGCCGGCGATCAGCATCTCGCCGGCCGAGCCGGGGGTGGTCTGACGATAGTCGCAATACACCTGCATGTCCTTCAGCGCGGCGGGCGGCACTTCATGGGCCCGCGGTGCGTTGGTGCTGATGGAGGTGATCAGCGCCGGCTTGTGCAAGGTTCGCGGGTCGATCACCGGGCTGGCGGAGGAGGTGCAGAGCATGATCACGTCGGCGTCCTGCAAGGCGTCATCGAGCTGGCTGACGATCTGCAGGCGTGGGTCGAGGGCCTTCAGGCGCGTGATGTCCTCGGCGGATTTGCCGGCCAGGCCAGGGGAGTACAGGCGGATGGATTGCCACTCGCGCAGGGCTTTTACGTAATGCAGGTGCGCCTGGGCCACGGGGCCGCTGCCGATGATCGCCAGGTGCCGGGCATCGGTTGTTGCCAGGGCATCGACGGCCACGGCGGTGGTGGCCGCGGTACGCGCGGTGGTCAGTTCGTCAGCGTCGCAGAGCAGCAGCGGCTGGCCGCTGTCCATCGACATCAGCAGGGTCCAGGCGGTGACCAGCGGACCTTCGGCGCGGACGATATAGGGCGAGGTCTTGACCCCGTAGACCCGCTCTTCGGCCAGCACGCCCAGGTAGTTGATGAAGTCCCCGGCGCCCTGGGGAAACTCCACCAGTTGCTGCGCCGGCTGCACGGCAAGCCCGGCGGCCAGGTCGTGGAACAGCTTGCGCAGGATCTGCGGGACGTCGACCTGCGCCAGCAACTGGCGGGCTTGAGGCTGGGTAATCACGCAAGGCGTGCTGGACATGCGGGTGCTCCCAAGAAATAAACTAATTTGTCCATTATGGACTTTTAGTTTTATCGGGCAATATCCAGGCGAAAAAAAACGCAGCCTGTGGTCGGGCTGCGTTTTTTTGCGGGCAGGCTTGTATCTGTAGGAGCGAGGCTTACCCGCGAGGCGTCATTGCTGACACTGCGCGTTATCGTTCATCGCGAGCAAGCTTCGCTCCTACAACGATGCTGCTCAGGCTTTTGGGCGTTTGCGCTCCACGGGGCGCAGCAGCTCGGTCGGCGGCATTTCGCAGCTGATCTTGCGGCCCAGCAGCGCCTCGATCGACGGCAGCTGATAGGAGTCGTCCTCGCCGGCGAAGCTGATGGACACGCCGTCGGCGCCAGCCCGGCCGGTACGGCCGATACGGTGCACGTAGTCGTCCGGCACTTCCGGCAGGGTGAAGTTGATCACGTGGCTGATGCCGTCGATGTGGATGCCGCGACCGGCGACATCGGTGGCCACCAGCACGCGGATCTTGCCTTCGCGGAAGCCTTCCAGGGTCTTGATGCGCTTGTGCTGCGGCACGTCGCCGGACAGCTGGGCGGCGTTCACGCCGTCGCGTACCAGGCGTTCTTCGATGCGCCGCACTTCATCCTTGCGGTTGGCGAAGACCATGACCCGTTCCCAGCCGTTGTCGTTGACCAGGTTGTACAGCAGCTTGTACTTGTCGGCGCCGGCCACCGCGTAGATGTGCTGTTCGACGTTGGCGTTGGCCACGTTCTCGGCTTCGATCTCGACGATCGCCGGGTCGGTGGTCCACTGCTTGGCCAGGTTCATCACATCGTCGGTGAAGGTGGCGGAGAACAGCAGGGTCTGGCGTTCGCTTTTCGGCGGGGTCTGGCGAATGATCTGGCGTACCTGGGGGATGAAGCCCATGTCGAGCATGCGGTCGGCTTCGTCCAGCACCATCACTTCGACCATGTCCAGGTGCACGTCGCCGCGCTGGTTGAAGTCCAGCAGGCGGCCCGGGGTGGCGACCAGGATGTCGCAATGGCGGGCTTCGAGGTGCTTGAGCTGTTTGTCGAAGTCCATGCCGCCGACAAAGGTCATCACGTTGAGGCCGGTGTATTTGGTCAGGCTGGCCGCATCCTTGGCGATCTGCACCACCAGCTCGCGGGTCGGCGCGATGATCAGCGCCCTTGGCTCGCCCATGTAGCGTTCTTTCGGCGGTGGGGTCTGCAGCAGCTGGGTGATGATCGAGATCAGGAACGCGGCGGTCTTGCCGGTACCGGTCTGGGCGCGGCCGATGGCGTCTTTGCCGGCCAGGGTGAACCCCAGGACCTGCGCCTGGATCGGCGTGCAGTAGGGGAAACCCAGGTCGTGGATCGCGTGCATCAGTTCCGGCGCGAGTTTGAAGTCGTGGAAGCGGGTCTTGCCTTCCTGCGGTTCGACGACGAAGTCTTCCAGTTTCCAGGTGCTCACCGGTGGCTTCGGGGCGCGTGGGCGGCGCGGCTGCTCGGCCTTTGGCTTGTCGCTGCGCGCGGTCTGGGCCGTCGGGGCGGCTGCGGTCACCGGCTCTGGCTTGGCCACGGGGGCAGGCGCGGTCCGTTCCGGCTGATGGCCGTCGGTGCGGCTGCTGGGGCTGGAGGAAGATGGGCTGGAGCCTGGCGCGAGCTGCTCAGCCTCGCTTTTACCGAAGATTTTCTTGAGTGCTTTGAGCACGGTCATCTCATCAATTGGTTAAGGAATGTACGCCGGGCAGTGTAATGCAAGAATCGGGCGCGGCGTAGTGGATTGCTCAACGGGCTACCTAACTTATCGATTCAGCGCAAACGCTCGCCGAGCCAGGCGCCGATATCGCGAATTTCTTCGGGTAACACTTCGTGCCCCATTGGGTATTCCTGCCAGGTCACGGTGACACCATGGTGTTTCAGGTACTCGTAGGCGGTACGGCCCATGGCGTTCTGCACCACCTCGTCGTACTGGCCGTGCAGGCACAGGGTCGGAATCCGTTGCTGGCTGGCCGACAGTTCGAGTTCGTCGCTGAAGGTCGGGGCATAGGTGGAGAGGGCAAGCACGCCACCCAGCGGACCCTGCCATTTAAGGAAGGCGGTGTGCAGGACGACCGCGCCACCCTGGGAAAAACCGGCGAGGAAAATCCGCGAAGGGTCTATTCCGCTGGCGCGCTGTTCTTCGATCAGGTCGCTCAGGCGTTTTGCCGACTCCTCCAGCTGTTCGCGGTTGATCGCCCGCGCCGGGCTCATGGCCAGGATGTCGTACCAGCTGGGCATGGCATAACCGCCATTGATGGTCACGGCGCGGGTCGGTGCCTGGGGCAAGACGAAGCGGGTGGTCAGCAGGCTTTCCTGCAGCGCTTCGGCCACCGGCAGGAAGTCGTAGCGGTCGGCGCCCAGGCCATGAAGCCAGATCACACAGGCATCGACGGGCTTGCTGGGCTGAAGAATCAAGGGCTCGGTCATGGTTGCTCCAAATATGTGCGCACGCGCCCAAGCGGTGCGTGATCGAGGTGCGCGGTCGGTTGATCAGTGAAGAAGATGTCGCAAGGCTGCAAGTTTTGCTCTTGACCCCTGCCGGAACCGCTTTAGCCGGCACTCTGGTACGGGCTTTGCTATAGCCGTTGCGTGAAGTGATTGCGTTCACCCTGCCGGTAACACTATCAGGCTACTGGCGGGTGTGGGATAGCAAAGATCCGATGATGGACGTTCGCCAATGGCCGCTACGGGCTTCGCGAACATGCAAGGGCTACAGCCCGTTCGGTCGCTTGGTGAGTATGGGTTTTCTCTTAAATGGATTTTCTCCTACTAGACTCATAGCTAAAGTCCTACGCCGCTTGACCCCATAAAAAGCCAACAAGGGTCAACAGCGCCTCATAAGGGTGCGGCAGGACTCAAGCTCCGACACAACAAGAGCAAAACTGGAGGTTTGAATGAAGATGTTGAAATCCACCCTGGCTGTGGTCACGGCCGCCGCGGTACTGGGCATGAGCGGCTTCGCACAGGCGGGTGCGACCCTGGATGCCGTGCAGAAGAAAGGCTTCGTGCAGTGCGGTGTGAGCGACGGTCTGCCGGGCTTCTCGGTACCGGACGCCACCGGCAAGATCCTCGGCATCGACGCCGACGTCTGCCGCGCCGTAGCCGCCGCGGTATTCGGCGATGCGACCAAAGTGAAATTCAGCCAGTTGAATGCCAAGGAGCGTTTCACCGCGCTGCAATCGGGCGAGATCGACGTACTGTCGCGCAACACCACCTGGACCAGTTCCCGCGATTCGGGCATGGGCCTGGTGTTCGCCGGCGTGACCTACTACGACGGCATCGGTTTCCTGGTGAACAACAAGCTGGGCGTGAAGAGCGCCAAGGAACTGGACGGCGCGACCATCTGCATCCAGGCCGGTACCACCACCGAGCTGAACGTCTCCGACTACTTCCGTGGCAACGGCCTGAAATACACCCCGATCACCTTCGACACCTCCGATGAAAGCGCCAAGTCGCTGGAATCCGGCCGCTGCGACGTGCTGACCTCCGACAAGTCCCAGCTCTACGCACAGCGCAGCAAGCTGGCGACCCCGACCGACTACGTCGTGCTGCCGGAAACCATCTCCAAGGAGCCGCTGGGCCCGGTGGTGCGTAAAGGCGACGAAGAGTGGTTCAGCATCGTCAAGTGGACCCTGTTCGCCATGCTCAATGCCGAAGAGGCCGGCATCACCTCGAAGAATGTCGAGGCCGAAGCCAAGTCCACCAAGAACCCGGACGTCGCTCGTCTGCTGGGCGCCGACGGTGAATACGGCAAGGACCTGAAGCTGCGCAAGGACTGGGTAGTACAGATCGTCAAGCAAGTCGGCAACTACGGTGAAGTGTTCGAGAAGAACCTCGGCAAGAGCACTCCACTGGCCATCGACCGCGGCCTGAACGCGCTGTGGAACAACGGCGGCATTCAATACGCACCACCTGTGCGCTGATGGTTCTATCACCCGGTGGGCCAACCACCGGGTGATGTTCTGTTCCATTATTCCTGGGGCACTTCATGCAAAATTCAATCGGCGCACCAAAGCAGAGGCTCAGTCTCAGCGATCCACGAGTGCGTGCGTGGTTATTCCAGATCGTCACGATTGTCGCGGTGATCTCGCTGGGCTGGTTCCTGTTCAACAACACTCAAACCAACCTCGCGCACCGGGGGATCACTTCCGGTTTCGACTTCCTCGAGCGCAGCGCCGGCTTCGGCATCGCTCAGCACCTGATCTCCTACACCGAAGCGGACAGCTATGCCCGGGTGTTCGTGATCGGCCTGCTCAACACCCTGCTGGTCACCTTCATCGGCGTGATCCTGGCGACCATCCTCGGTTTCATCATCGGTGTGGCGCGCCTGTCGCAGAACTGGATCATCAGCAAACTGGCGACCGTGTATGTGGAAGTGTTCCGCAACATTCCGCCGCTGCTGCAAATCCTGTTCTGGTATTTCGCGGTGTTCCTGACCATGCCGGGGCCGCGCAACAGCCACAACTTCGGTGACACCTTCTTCGTCAGCAGTCGCGGCCTGAACATGCCGGCGGCCCTGGTGGCCGACGGCTTCTGGGCGTTCGTGTTCAGCCTGGTGGTGGCGATTGTCGCCATCGTGCTGATGTGCCGCTGGGCCAACAAGCGCTTCGAAGACACCGGCGTGCCGTTCCACAAGTTCTGGGTCGGCCTGGCGCTGTTCCTGGTGATCCCGGCGCTGTGCACGCTGATTTTCGGCGCGCCGGTGCATTGGGAAATGCCGGAGCTCAAGGGCTTCAACTTCGTCGGTGGCTGGGTGCTGATCCCGGAACTGCTGGCCCTGACCCTGGCCCTGACCGTCTACACCGCGGCGTTCATCGCCGAGATCGTGCGTTCGGGGATCAAGTCGGTGAGCCATGGCCAGACCGAGGCGGCCCGTTCCCTCGGCCTGCGCAACGGTCCGACCCTGCGCAAGGTGATCATCCCGCAGGCCCTGCGGGTGATCATTCCGCCGCTGACCAGCCAATACCTGAACCTGGCGAAGAACTCGTCCCTGGCGGCCGGTATCGGTTACCCGGAAATGGTTTCGCTGTTCGCCGGTACCGTGCTCAACCAGACCGGCCAGGCCATCGAAGTCATTGCCATCACCATGAGCGTGTACCTGGCGATCAGCATCAGCATTTCCCTTCTGATGAACTGGTACAACAAGCGCATTGCGCTGATCGAGCGGTGAGGAAACGCGCATGAGCACTCATACTTTCAAACCCGACATGCCACCTCCGAGCAGCAGCATCGGGATCGTGGCGTGGATGCGGGCACACATGTTCTCCAGCTGGATCAACACCCTGCTGACCCTGTTTGCCTTCTACCTGATCTACCTGGTGGTGCCGCCGATCCTCAGCTGGGCGATCTTCGACGCCAACTGGGTGGGCACCACCCGCGCCGACTGCACCCAGTCAGGCGCCTGCTGGGTGTTCATCCAGCAGCGCTTCGGCCAGTTCATGTACGGCTACTACCCGGTGGACCTGCGCTGGCGCGTGGACCTGACCGTGTGGCTGGCGGTGATCGGCGTGGCGCCCTTGTTCATCGCCCGGGTTCCGCACAAGGCCATCTATGGCCTGAGCTTCCTGGTGCTGTACCCGATCATTGCCTACAGCCTGCTGCACGGTGGCTATCTCGGCCTGAGCAACGTGGCGACCAGTCAATGGGGCGGCCTGATGCTGACCCTGGTGATCGCCACTGTCGGCATCGTCGGCGCCTTGCCGCTGGGCATTGTGCTGGCATTGGGACGACGCTCGAACATGCCGGCGATTCGGGTGGTCTGCGTGACCTTCATCGAGTTCTGGCGCGGCGTGCCGCTGATCACCGTGCTGTTCATGTCCTCGGTGATGCTGCCGTTGTTCCTGCCCGAAGGCATGAACTTC
Source organism: Pseudomonas sp. RW409 (assembly GCF_003184125.1). Classification (NCBI taxonomy): domain Bacteria; kingdom Pseudomonadati; phylum Pseudomonadota; class Gammaproteobacteria; order Pseudomonadales; family Pseudomonadaceae; genus Pseudomonas; species Pseudomonas sp. RW409. Next base: position 986,653 of record NZ_QHHP01000004.1, read on the forward strand.
GACAAGCTGCTGCGGGCGCTGATCGGGGTGATCCTGTTCCAGTCGGCCTACATCGCCGAAGTGGTGCGCGGCGGGCTGCAGGCGATTCCCAAGGGGCAGTACGAAGCGGCCGCGGCCATGGGCCTGGGCTACTGGCGCAGCATGGGCCTGGTGATCCTGCCGCAAGCCCTGAAGCTGGTGATCCCCGGCATCGTCAACACCTTCATCGCCCTGTTCAAGGACACTAGCCTGGTGATCATCATCGGCCTGTTCGACCTGCTCAACAGCGTGAAACAAGCCGCCGCCGACCCGAAATGGCTGGGTATGGCCACCGAAGGCTATGTCTTCGCGGCCCTGGTGTTCTGGATTTTCTGTTTTGGTATGTCCCGCTACTCCATGCATCTGGAGCGTAAGTTGGACACAGGCCACAAGCGTTAGGAGTATCTCCATGAGTGAAGCGATCAAAAAGCCTGTGGGCCCTGAAGGCATTATTCAGATGCAGGGCGTGAACAAGTGGTACGGCCAGTTCCACGTGCTCAAGGACATCAACCTCAACGTCAAGCAGGGCGAGCGCATCGTCCTGTGCGGGCCTTCAGGCTCGGGCAAGTCCACCACCATCCGCTGCCTGAACCGCCTGGAAGAACACCAGCAGGGCCGCATCGTGGTCGATGGCGTGGAGCTGACGAACGACCTCAAGCAGATCGAAGCGATCCGCCGGGAAGTCGGCATGGTGTTCCAGCACTTCAACCTGTTCCCGCACCTGACCATCCTGCAGAACTGCACCCTGGCGCCGATGTGGGTACGCAAGATGCCCAAGCGCAAGGCCGAGGAAATCGCCATGCATTACCTGGAGCGCGTGCGCATTCCGGAGCAGGCGAACAAATACCCGGGCCAGCTCTCCGGCGGTCAGCAGCAGCGTGTGGCGATTGCCCGGGCGCTGTGCATGAAGCCGAAGATCATGCTGTTCGACGAACCGACGTCGGCCCTCGACCCGGAGATGGTGAAAGAGGTGCTGGACACCATGATCGGCCTGGCCGAAGACGGCATGACCATGCTCTGCGTGACCCACGAAATGGGCTTCGCCCGTACCGTGGCCAACCGGGTGATCTTCATGGACAAGGGTGAAATCGTCGAACAGGCCGCGCCTAACGACTTCTTCGACAACCCGCAGAACGAGCGGACCAAGCTGTTCCTGAGCCAGATCCTGCACTGATCCAGGCACAGCCTTGAAAATGAACCCGGCCTGGCGCCGGGTTTATTTTTGGTTCTTCACGGAATACCGGGAAAGACGCTCTTGATCTTCATGAAAAAGAATTCGCTATCCCGGTAACCGTACGCCATTCGTTTGATGACCTTTATGCGATTGTTTATTCCTTCCAGCTGACCGGTGTGCATCGGCCAGCGAA
>NZ_QHHP01000004.1:988047-1003359 GCF_003184125.1 Pseudomonas sp. RW409
CAGGCGCAGGTGACGGTCGATCCCTTCCAGCTTCATGCTGGTCGGCGTCAGGCCATAGAAGCGCACGCTGCCATTCACCGAGCCAATCACCGCATCCATCCGCTCGTTGCCGAACATGCGACGGAAATTGACTTCGTAATCCGCCAGGTCCAGATCTTCGTCGAGTTCCATCTCCAGCACCGCATTCATCGCCTGGTAAAACAGGCCGCGCTCGGCGGTGTTGTCGTTGTACTGCAGGAACATCTCCACGCACTCCTTGGCTTCTTCATATTGCTGCAAGGCCAGGAAGATCAGCAGCTTCAACTCCAGGATGGTCAGTTGGCCCCAGGCGGTGTTGTCGTCGAACTCGATGCCGATCAGGGTGGTGATATCGGTGTAGTCGTCCAGCTCGCTTTCTATCAGACGCTCGAGCAACGCCTGCAACTCATCCTCGTCGAGGCTGTGCAGGTTGAGGATGTCGGAGCGGAAGAACAGCGCCTTGTTGGTGTTGTCCCAGATCAGGTCTTCCACCGGGTAGATTTCCGAGTAGTCCGGCACCAGGATGCGGCAGGCGGTTGCGCCGAGGTGCTCGTACACGGCCATGTAGGACTCTTTGCCCATGCCTTCGAGAATGCCGAACAAGGTCGCGGCTTCCTGGGCGTTAGACCCTTCTTTTTCACTGGAGCCGCCCTGGCCGGAGAAGTCCCACTCGACGAATTCATAATCCGACTGGGCGCTGAAGAAGCGCCACGACACCACGCCGCTGGAGTCGATGAAGTGCTCGACGAAGTTGTTCGGCTCGGTGACCGCCTGGCCTTCGAACGTCGGCGGCGGCAAATCGTTCAAGCCCTCGAAGCTGCGGCCTTGCAGCAGTTCGGTGAGGCTGCGCTCCAGCGCCACTTCCAGGCTGGGGTGAGCACCGAACGAGGCAAACACGCCACCGGTACGCGGGTTCATCAGGGTCACGCACATCACCGGGAACTCACCGCCCAGCGACGCATCCTTGACCAGTACCGGAAAGCCCTGGGCTTCCAGACCCTGGATGCCGGCGAGAATCCCCGGGTATTTGGCCAAGACTTCTGCCGGTACATCCGGCAGGGCGAATTCGCCTTCGATGATTTCGCGTTTGACGGCGCGCTCGAAGATCTCCGACAGGCACTGCACCTGGGCTTCGGCCAGGGTGTTGCCGGCGCTCATGCCGTTGCTGAGGTAGAGGTTTTCGATCAGGTTGGACGGGAAGTACACCACTTCGCCGTCCGACTGGCGCACGAACGGCAGCGAAACAATGCCGCGCTCTTCATTGCCGGAATTGGTGTCGAACAGGTGCGAGCCGCGCAGCTCGCCATCGCGGTTGTAGATTTTCAGGCAGTAGGGATCGAGGATTTCGCTGGGCAGCTCATCCTTGGGGCCCGGCTTGAACCAGCGCTCGTCCGGGTAATGCACGAAGGGCGCGTTGGCGATTTCCTCGCCCCAGAACTGATCGTTGTAGAAGAAGTTGCAGTTCAGGCGCTCGATGAACTCACCCAGCGCCGAGGCCAGCGCGCTTTCCTTGGTCGCGCCCTTGCCATTGGTGAAGCACATCGGCGACTGCGCATCGCGGATATGCAGTGACCAGACGTTGGGCACGATATTGCGCCACGAAGCGATCTCGATCTTCATGCCCAGGCCGGCCAGGATGCCGGACATGTTGGCGATGGTCTGTTCCAGCGGCAGGTCCTTGCCGGCGATATAGGTGCTGTGCGAACCCGCGCTCGGCATCAGCAAGGCCTGGGCATCGGCGTCGAGGTTTTCCACCTCTTCAATCACAAACTCAGGCCCGGCCTGTACCACTTTCTTGACGGTGCAACGGTCGATGGAGCGCAGGATGCCCTGGCGGTCCTTGTCGGAGATATCCGCCGGCAACTCGACCTGGATCTTGAAGATCTGGTTGTAGCGGTTTTCCGGATCGACAATGTTGTTCTGCGACAGGCGAATGTTATCGGTGGGGATATTGCGGGTGTCGCAGTACAACTTCACGAAGTACGCCGCGCACAACGCCGATGACGCCAGGAAATAGTCGAACGGCCCCGGTGCCGAGCCATCGCCCTTGTAGCGGATGGGCTGGTCGGCCACCACCGTGAAGTCATCGAACTTGGCTTCAAGTCGGAGGTTGTCGAGAAAGTTGACCTTGATTTCCATGGGGAACACCGAATAACGAGCAAAACGAAATGGCGGCCATTATCCGGTTTTTCAGCACGAAGTCTTGCGCTTTTCGGCAAGCGGGCCAGGTCGTTGGGGTGCGTGAGGTGGCAGGGCGTTGGCTTGCGCGGGGGAGGAGGTCGCGGCCTTGGGTGTGGGGATCGATCATCGAATGCGCTTTCAGGTGCCGCGCCTTCCTCGGGCCAGCGGATTTGCTATGTGGATTGCCCCGACCTCAGCCTGTTCGTCTGTTCGCTGGTGTTTTCTCAGTCGCCCTGGAGAGGCATTCGGAACGGTCGATTTGTGACTATATATCTTATCGGTCACAAGTTGTCAGTCCGCCATAGGGTGAGTAAGCTGTTCCCATGAATCAGCCATCGATATCTTCGCCCAGCGCCCGCGGCCCAGCCGATCACGACATTCGAAACCAGATTGTCGCGGCGGCCAACGAACACTTCAGCCAGTACGGCTATGGCAAAACCACGGTCTCCGACCTGGCTAAAGCCATCGGCTTTTCCAAGGCCTATATCTACAAGTTTTTTGATTCCAAGCAGGCGATCGGTGAAGCCATCTGTACAAATTGTCTGGCAGAAATCGTTGCGGCTGTCGAGCAGGCCATCAATGTCGAGACCCTTTCGCCAACGGAGCGCTTTCGACGCTTGGTCAAAACGGTGATCGCCACAGGTGTGAATCTGTTCTTCAATGACCGGAAACTCTATGACATCGCCGCGTTTTCTGTGTCGGAGCGTTGGCCCAGCTCGCAAATTTATGACGCCCAGATCAAGCAATTCATTTTGCAAATTGTGCGTGAAGGGCGAGAGGTTGGTGAGTTCGAACGCAAGACTCCCCTGGACGAGACAGTAGAGGCGATACATCTTGCTCTGCGGCCATTCGTCAATCCGCTACTGCTGCAGTACAACCTCGATTTCGTCGAAGAGGCGCCCACGCTCACTTCCAACCTCATCTTGCGTAGCCTCATGCCTTGACCTTCGGCTAACGGTCGCACGCCTACCAGGCTAAGCGACATATCACTCCATCAGCTTTTCACTTTGCCCTTCCTCCCACCGTCGAAGGGCATTTATTTATCCGTAATGTGACTGTTGACTGAAATGGTCACATGAATAAATATGGGCGTCCGTTGTTTCTACCCTTTCATCTCGGCGATAACCATAGAGTTCTAATAATGAAAAAAATATTGCTCAAGAGCCCACTTGGCCTCGCTGTTGTGCTCGCATCTTCCAATGTGTTTGCGAGCGGTTTCGCTCTCAATGAACAGAGCGTCAGTGGGATGGGCTCTGGATTTGCCGGTCGCTCCTCCTCTGCTGAAGATGCGAGCACGGTCTTCGGCAATCCGGCGGGCATGTCTCGTCTGAAAAGAGAACAAGCCAGCGTAGGGGCGGCGACTCTTTTTGCGAAGTCCGACATAAGCCAGACCCGCAGTACATTCGGAGGCCAGGAAGACGGCGACATGGTGCCTGCGACTACGGTACCCATGGGGTACTACGTCAAACCCATTGATGAGCATTGGGCATTCGGTGTTGGGTTTTATGTGCCTTTTGGCCTGATCACCGATTATGGCAGCGGCTTTGCGGGGCGTTACTACGCCAACAAAAGCGAGGTCACGACCCTTACGTTCCAGCCCACCATCAGCTATGCCTTTAACGACACAGTTTCGATCGGGTTCGGCCCCACCATCAACCGTATCAGCGGCGAGTTGTCCGGGATGGTGCTCAATCCGCTCAGCCCTGGTCGCAACGACGGAAAACTCAAAAGCACGGGCGACGACACGGCCCTTGGTTTCAACGCCGGCATTCTGGTGCAGGCTACAGATCGAACTCGCCTCGGCTTGACCTACCACTCCAAGGTTAGTTACCACCTGGATGCCAAGACCAAGGTCACCGACGGCATCTTTAGCGTGCTGGGGGTCAGTGGCCGAAGCTATGACGCTTCGCTGGACGTGAATACGCCGGAGTCAGTGGATTTCTCGGTGACTCATCAGCTCAATAATGACTGGACCCTGTATCTGGGGAGCACTTGGACCCGCTGGAGTCGCTTCAAGGAACTGACCATCGAGAACACGGGGTTGCCCCCTTTGTTGAGCGGCTCGCTGGGCACTGTTACCGAAGAACAGAACTGGCGTGATACGTGGGCTCACGCTATCGGTACGTCGTACCAACTGAACAACCATTGGGTTCTTCGGGCAGGCTTGTCAGTCGACCAGTCGCCCGCCAACAACACCAATCGTGGACCACGCATTCCAACGGGCGACCGAACGGTTATCAGCTTCGGTGCAGGCTGGACCCCGGTGGACAATGTCACGATCGACGTTGCTTATTCCTATCTGTGGGAAGAGAGCGTGCGGGTCAACGATACTTCCGCGACCCGGGGCGCATACAGTTCCAAGTATAAGAACAGCGCGAGCGGGCTCGGCACTTCCGTCAGCTATCGTTTCTGATAGACAGAGCGCCGTTCTACGATAATTGTCCGGCCGGGAGCGTACGTTACGCCCCGGCCTTTTAAAGCACATCCCTGGCATTTCCCCTTGGAGGGAAGCGGTTTCGTCGGAGCGCCACGTCGCCTGGTCAAGTCATCGAGTCGCTACGGACCGGGTCTCAGGAGGTTGCCAGCCACCACCGAGCGCCTTGAATGCCGCGACCGTCGCCCGTGCCGATTCCGTCCGCGCCTGCGCTCGGGCATCGGAAGCCTGCAGCATCGTTTCGTCGGCGTGCAGAACATCAATCAGGCTGGCCGTGCCTTTTTCGTAGGCAATGAACGACGATTGGCGAGCCTGTGCCAGAGATGCCTCGCCTTCAGTCAGGGTGGCTGCCTGAGCGTCCCGATTCACCAGGGCGGAGAAGGCATTCTCGACATCCTCGGTGGCGCGTAATACCGACTGACGGTAAGCGGCCAGGGCTTCGGCTTCTTGTCCCTTGGCTTGATCGATTTGAGCGTTTATGCGGCCAAAGTCGAAAAGTCTCCAGCGCAGCCCCAGTACGCCCGCCGACTGATTGGCGCCGCCGGTGAAAAGGTTGCCCCCGGATACAGCCGTGGCGCTACCGAGCAAGGCGCTGAGGGAGAATTTCGGGTAGTACTCGGCAATCGCCACCCCGATGCGTGCATTGGAGGCTGCAAGGCGGCGCTCGGCCACGATGAGATCCGGCCTGCGGCGCAGCAGATCGGCCGGCGTTCCCGTGGCCTTTATCTGCGGCGCAAGAGGAATACTCCCTGCATTTGCCAGTTGCGTGCGATGGGTGCCCGGCGGTGTACCGAGCATTACATCCAGTGCATTCATGGCAGCATCCAGGCCGGTCTGCAGGACCGGCACTGTCGCTTGGACCTGCGATAGCGCTCCCTCAGTCTGGTGAACCTGATAGTGGGCAGCGAGGCCCTTGCCGTAGAGCAAGCGGACTTTCTCCAGCAGTCCCTGCTGGGTTTTGACTTGTCGGTTGGCAATGTCCAGCCGCGCCTGCAATCCGCGGATGCTGATGTAGATATCGGCGGTTTGCGCAGCGATGGCCAGTCGTGTGGCAGCGGCGCCCGCCTCGGAGGCCTGGTACTCGGCGAGTGCGGCTTCGCGTCCGCGTCGCAGGCCGCCAAAGACATCAACCTCCCAGCCAGCACTGAGGTTAACCTCGTAGGCGCTTCCGTACCGATCATAGCCAGGCGTCGAGTTCAGCACCTGGCCGAGTGGGGTCTCGATGGATTGGTAGGAGCGCGCGGCCTGGCCACTGATGTTCCCCGAGGGCAGCAAGGCGGCATTTGCGGCAGCCAATCCCGCCCGTGCCTGCGTAACGCGCGCCGATGCCTGCGCCAGATCCAGGTTCTGTTCAAGAGCCTTGGAGACGAAGTCGGTTAGCACCGGATCACCAAAACCTTCCCACCAGGCCACGAGACTGGCCGGCGTCGCTACAGGCCTCAGCTCGACAGCGGACTGACCCAGGTAACGATCCGAAAGAGGCGCGTCAGGACGTTGATAGTCCGGACCGACCGCGCAGCCTGCCATCAAGCTGGCGCTCACCAAAAGAGCAAGGGGGCGAAGGGGAGGCATTGAGGTTCCTTCAATCGAGGATATTTGTGACCATATTACGTTATGGTCACAAGCTGTCAATCAATAACATTGACCAGTATTTCAAAAAACACTCAATGAATACGGAGTTTTTCGCGTAATTGCTGGCAGTCTCAATGGATGTTCATTTGTGACCATTGACAGATATGGTCACTGTACTGAGAATGTGAGCCATGTCCTATTGTTCAGTAAGGGAACCTATGCGCCGGCCTCGACCTGTCCCCATTGCCGCTTGCTTGTTGCCTCTAGTCCTGGCGGCGTGTGGCGACTCATCCACCGTTGAAGATCCACGCACCCATGCCCCTCTGGTGAGGGCTTCTGCGGTTCAGGGGGCGTCCGACGTTTCACGCTCCTTCACTGGCGTCGTGGCTGCCCGCGTCCAGGGCGACCTGGGCTTTCGGGTATCAGGCAAGATACTTGAGCGCTTGGTTGATACGGGTCAGACCGTCAAGCGAGGTCAGCCGCTCATGCGTCTCGACCCCATCGACCTGGGGTTGCAGGCGCGAGCACAGCAAGAGTCGGTCATGGCCGCTCGGGCCCGAGCCAGGCAGACAGCCGATGATGAGGCCCGATATCGCGACCTGGTCGGCGCAGGTGCTATTTCTGCATCGGCGTACGATCAGGTCAAAGCCGCGGCTGATAGCGCAAAGGCGCAGCTCAGCGCTGCTCAAGCGCAGGCTGACGTGGCTCGCAATGCTTCCGGTTATGCGGTGCTGTTTGCCGATTCCGACGGCGTTGTGGTGGAGACGCTCGCCGAGCCCGGGCAAGTCGTCAGCCCAGGGCAGCCTGTGGTGCGACTGGCGCGGGCCGGGCAGCGCGAAGCCATCGTGCACCTGCCCGAGACGCTACGCCCGGCAGCAGGATCCACTGCGCAGGCGACGCTTTACGGCAACACCGCGGGTGCTGTTACAGCGAGGCTGAGGCTGCTGTCTGACTCGGCCGACCGTATGACGCGCACCTTTGAGGCGCGGTATGTGCTTGAGGGCGCGTTGGCCAATGCGCCGTTAGGTTCGACCGTCACGCTTCGGATCGCCGAAGACGCCGCCAATGGACAGGTGCTGCAAGTGCCGATCGCTGCTGTTTATGACCCGGGCAAAGGCACTGGCGTGTGGGTCATTGCTGGCGAACCAGCGAAGGTGACCTGGCGACCTGTCCGAGTCCTGGGCTTGAGCGACGACGCAGCGCGAGTTGCAGGCGATCTCAAGGCCGGCGAGCAGATTGTCGCCTTAGGTGCACATCTGCTGCGCGATGGTGAGGAGGTGAGACTGGCTCAACAGGGTGACGTCAAGGTTGCCGGGAGCCATCCATGAGCCAGGGGCGCTTCAATCTTTCGGCGATCGCTGTTCGCGAGCGCTCGATCACGGTATTCCTGATCTTCCTGATCGCTGTGGCAGGGATCCTGTCGTTTTTCCAGCTGGGGCGTGCGGAAGACCCGCCGTTTACGGTCAAGCAACTGACGGTCATTACCGCGTGGCCGGGCGCCACGGCGCAGGAGATGCAGGACCAGGTTGCAGAGCCACTTGAAAAACGCCTGCAAGAACTGAAATGGTACGACCGCACGGAAACCTACACCCGTCCGGGTCTCGCCTTCACCTTGGTGACACTGCTCGATCGCACACCGCCTTCCCAGGTGCAGGAGGAGTTCTATCAGGCGCGTAAAAAACTCGACGATGAGGCCATCAAGCTACCGGCGGGGGTGATTGGCCCGATGGTCAACGACGAGTTTGCAGATGTGACATTTGCGCTGTTCGCCTTGAAAGCCAAAGGCGAGCCGCAGCGACTGTTGGTGCGTGATGCGGAATCGTTGCGCCAGCGCCTGTTGCACGTGCCGGGCGTGAAGAAGGTCAACATCATTGGTGAGCAGGCCGAACGCATCTTTGTTTCCTTCTCCCATGATCGGTTGGCCACGCTGGGCGTATCCCCCCAGGATATTTTTGCCGCGCTGAACAATCAGAACGTGCTCACGCCTGCCGGCTCAATTGAAACCGATGGGCCGCAAGTCTTCCTCCGTCTCGACGGTGCCTTCGATAAGGTGCAGAAAATTCGTGACACACCTCTTGCGGTCCAAGGTCGAACACTGAAGCTCTCGGACGTGGCGACGGTCGAGCGGGGTTATGAAGATCCGGCAACCTTCCTCGTGCGTAACAACGGTGAGGAGGCCCTGTTACTGGGCGTGGTGATGCGTGAGGGCTGGAACGGTCTGGACCTGGGCAAGGCATTGGACGCGGAGACGACGAAGATCAATGACGGCATGCCGCTGGGCATGACGCTCACCAAGGTCACCGATCAGTCTGTGAATATCAGTTCGGCCGTCGACGAGTTCATGGTCAAGTTCTTCGTCGCCCTGCTGGTGGTCATGCTTGTCTGCTTTCTCAGCATGGGCTGGCATGTAGGTATTGTGGTGGCGGCGGCTGTGCCGCTGACGCTGGCCGTGGTGTTTGTGGTGATGGCGGCCACTGGAAAGAACTTTGACCGCATTACCCTCGGGTCGCTGATTCTGGCGCTCGGACTGCTGGTGGACGACGCCATCATTGCTATCGAGATGATGGTGGTGAAAATGGAGGAGGGCTACGACCGCATCAAGGCTTCCGCCTATGCCTGGAGTCATACGGCCGCACCGATGCTTTCCGGTACGCTGGTGACCGCTATCGGCTTTTTGCCCAATGGCTTCGCCCAGTCGACAGCCGGCGAGTACACCAGCAACATGTTCTGGATCGTGGGCATTGCCCTGATTGCATCATGGGTAGTGGCGGTGGCCTTCACCCCCTATCTGGGTGTGAAGCTGTTGCCGAAGATCAAGACGGTCGAAGGGGGGCACGCGGCCATCTACAACACCCCTGGCTACAACCGCTTCCGCCGGATCTTGACGCGCGTCATCGCCCGTAAATGGCTGGTGGCCGGTACCGTTATCGCTACGTTTGTCGTGGCGATTCTCGGCATGAGCCTGGTCAAGAAGCAGTTCTTCCCCACCTCGGACCGTCCAGAAGTGTTGGTCGAAGTGCAAATGCCCTATGGAACCTCCATCGAGCAGACCAGCGCCACCACCGCCAAGATCGAGGCCTGGCTGCAAAAGCAGGCTGAAGCCAAAATCGTCACGGCCTATATCGGGCAAGGCGCGCCGCGCTTCTACCTGGCGATGGCGCCGGAGCTCCCGGATCCATCATTCGCCAAGGTTGTGGTGCTGACGGATAGTCAGGAGGCACGTGAGGCCCTCAAGTTCCGTATGCGTGAGGCCATTGCTCAAGGGCTTGCACCAGAAGCGCGTGTCAGGGTTACGCAACTGGTGTTTGGTCCGTATTCACCCTTTCCTGTCGCCTATCGGGTGATGGGGCCTGACCCATCAACATTGCGCGAGATCGCCGACCAGGTACAGAACGTGATGCAGGCGAGTCCCCTGATGAGAACCGTCAACACTGACTGGGGCCCGCTAACGCCGACGCTGCATTTCACCCTGGATCAGGACCGCTTGCAGGCGGTGGGGCTGACGTCCAGCGCTGTCGCGCAGCAGCTGCAGTTCCTGATCGCGGGAGTACCGATCACCGCAGTTCGTGAGGACATTCGTTCGGTGCAGGTGATCGGGCGTGCTGCGGGTGATATCCGGCTCGACCCTGCAAAAATAGAAGGCTTTACGCTCGTGGGCACGGCGGGCCAGCGGATTCCGTTGTCCCAGGTAGGGGAAGTCGGCGTGCGTATGGAGGATCCGATCCTTCGGCGTCGTGACCGCACCCCGACCATTACCGTGCGCGGCGACATTGCCGAAGGCTTGCAGCCACCGGATGTCTCGAGCGTGATCATGAAGGCGCTGCAGCCGGTCATCGACAAGCTGCCTGATGGGTATCGTATCGAGCAGTCGGGGGCCATTGAGGAGTCGGGCAAGGCCGGCCAGGCGATATTGCCGCTGCTCCCGATCATGATTGCCATCACGCTGCTGATCATCATCCTGCAGGTACGCTCGACCTCGGCGATGATCATGGTGTTTCTCACCGCGCCGCTGGGATTGATTGGCGTGGTCCCGACATTGCTCATCTTCCAGCAACCGTTTGGTATCAACGCCCTGGTCGGCCTGATCGCACTTTCGGGCATCCTGATGCGTAATACGCTGATTCTGATTGGGCAAATCCACCACAACGCACAAGAAGGACTGGATCCGTTCCATGCCGTGATCGAAGCCACAGTACAGCGTGCTCGCCCGGTGCTGCTGACAGCGCTGGCGGCCATCCTGGCGTTCATCCCCCTGACACACTCCGTCTTCTGGGGGACCCTGGCTTACACCTTGATCGGAGGCACGTTCGTCGGAACCATCATGACGCTGGTGTTCCTGCCGGCGATGTACTCCATCTGGTTCAAGATCAGTCATGCCAGTCAAAGGCAAACTGAAACAGCAGAACTGGCGTAAGCACGCGAACTTACCAAAAGAGAGGACGCCACCCCGTCCTCTCGTCGTTCACCCGACTACAAAGCTGGTAATTCACGCGTTCTCAATACCCGGTCTGCAAGCTTCTCTCACTCATCGCCTATTAACGCCAGGCTGGCAGCCCACTCTTGCGTGGCAGTGTAGCGGGCGTAATAAGCCCGCTTCTCTGCCTCGCTCAAGCCGGTAAAGAACGGCAGGAAGTACTGGTCGTTGTAGTAGCCCTGGGCACCTTGCAACTGCGTTCCCCACCATGCCGGGTTGTAGCCCTCGAAGGCTATCCAGGGCGGCGGAACGGCGAAACGCTGGTGCTGAATGGCCTCGAGGAAGTCAGTGCTGTTGGTTACCAGGCGCACCGTGACGGCGTTGAATTCCCGGCTGGATATAAAGCAAATCAGGCGCTGGTTGTTCTGGGCGTTTTCATACTGCCTGACGGGAAGCTCGTTGAAGCTTCGCTCGTGGACCAGGGTGAAGCTGGATTCGATAAGGGCTTGGAAAGAATCCCTATCGCTTCCATCGATCAGTAAGGTCCAGTAGTAAGCCGGTACGCCTGTGTCTTCCAAAGAAACTGCGCGCAGTGGAAGGGGCAGTGTGGGAGTGGTGTGTGGCAGAGGTTCGGTGAAAACCGCTTGGAGTTCTGACGGGGAATAGCCAGCAATTTGCTCTTTGGGGGCTCGGTCAAAAAGAGCTGCGATACGGCTGAAAAAATTCATATCGTCCTTGATTCAGCTTTGATGGGGTTAGTGGAATGGTTCTTCAAGGCCGTTGATTTAGGGTTCCTTGAAACCCGGAAAACCGTTGGCCTTGCGCCAGTCTTTGACGGTTTTCAAGATTCCCTTTGGCGAATCGCCTTCGCCATCCTCGGGATAATAAATCCAGTCGGATGCAGCGGGGTTGCCGGTCATTTCAATAAAGTGCTCTAACAACTGATCCTGATATTTCTCGGTGCCCACCGCATTGCATATTTCTTCGAGCAGTTTAAGAAAACTGCTTTCGCTGTACTCAGGTAGAGAGCCTGGGGGCCTGGTCATCTCAGTCGTAAATCTCATCATCAAACACCATCACGACTTGAATTCTGGCAAGCCATTAGCCCTGCGCCACTCTTCAACGGTCTTGGTTATGCCTTCGGGAGCGTCATCGGCCCCATCTTCTGGATAGAAGATAAGGTCAGTACCGTCTGGGTGCTCGGTGAGCTGTCTGAATTGCATCAGCAGTTCGCCAAGGTCCTTGTCGGAACCTGTTTCGTTGATGGCAAGTATTTTATGGATGAGGCTAACGAATTCGGTCTCGGTGTAGTCGGCAATAGATTTCCTAGTGGTCATCGCTTTATGGGGCCTTGAACCCTGGTAGGCCGTTTGCCTTGCGCCACTCTTTGACTGTTTTCAAGATTCCCTCTGGCGAGTCATCAGCATCGTCAGCAGGATAAAAAATCAGATCTGAGCCTTTGGGATGTTCTGAGATTTCCCGAAAGTGTCGGACTAGAACGGAATGATCTTCCTCGTTCTGACCGTTGACCTTGCAGATATCTGTCAAAAGCTGAAGGAACTCTTGTTCTGTGTAATGAGAAATACAGCTCCTTAAAGTTTTCACCTTAAGCTTCCTTAAACCCCGGCAGGTGGTTGGCCGAGCGCCACTCTTTCACAGTCTTGATAATGCCCTCGGCTGAGCTGGCGGCGCCGTTCTCAGGGTAATAGATCAGGTCGGAGCCGGCAGGGTGCTCGGTGATTCGCTCGAACTCATTGAGTAACGGGTCGAGGATTTCATCAGGCGCTCCTTTGTTTGCAGAGAATAGCTTCTGCATGAAGTCTATGAATTCAGCTTCGGTGTATTCATCCAGACGACTTTTGACGGTCATTGCTTTTATGGCTCCTTGAACCCAGGCAAGCCGTTTGCCTTGCGCCACTCTTTGACGATTCGGGTAACGTCCTCGGGTGAGCTGCTTGAGCCGTTTTCGGGGTAGTAAATCAAATCGGAGCCTGCTGGGTGCTGGCTGACTTTTTCAAAGTGCAATAGAAGCGCATCAGCACGAACATCTGTTTCGGCTTCCATATCTTCCTTGCGAAGCTCCTCTAACAGTTTGACGAATTCGGCTTCGGTGTAGCCCGAGAGGTTATTTTTCATCAGTGTGCTTGTCATGGCTGGCCTGCTCATCACCTCGTTTTGAATCCTGGCAAGCCATTAGCCCTGCGCCAGTCTTTAACGGTGTTGGTTATACCTTCTGGGGTGCATTGCGCTTCATCCTCCGGCCAGTAGATCAGGTAGGAGCCGTCTGGATGCTCGGTAAGCCTTCTGAACTCGTCCAGAAGGTCATCCAGAACTTCATCGGGAGTACCGTTTCCATTTGCGGTGAATATTTCCTGCATGAAGCGAATGAACTCAGCTTCTGTGTAGTCGGGAATGCTTTTCCCCATGAGGGTTACCGGCGTTTGTCTATGTGGTGTTTTAAGGGGGGATTTTTAAGTCATCTATTTCATGAGCCGCGCCGCCTTACTGGCTCTGAGTGGTCACGCTTCTTTGAGTACAAACTCGAGGCCAATACCCACTTCTTTCAATACCTGCGTAGCGCGGTCTACAAAGCGCTCGCCTTGCTCAGGCAACTCATACAGGCCGGTGATGCGGATGATGGGAGATTTGCCTTTAGCTGCCGGGTAGCTCTCCAGGATTTCACCGCTTTCGATGAAGGCGATGTAAGTGTTGATTTTTTCTTGAAGCAACAGCAGGTGCTCACCTTGTTCAGCCTTGTTGCCCCATTCCAGGTGATCGGTAATGACCAGCACCACCTTGTTTGGCTCCCAATCGGGTACGGCACAAATATCGATGACTCGGGTATCCAGGATGGACATGGTTTTTCCTTCTAAGGGGCGGTATCAGGTCTGATGATTTCGATTCTGGTCGGTGGGATCTCGGTTCCGCCGGGGAATCCGGGTTTTCCCTTACCAACGATAATGGCTCCCCCTTTTTCTATCTCCGGAAATCCACGTTTCTGATTTCGGGTCAGAGGGGCGGTTTCCGAAGATTTGCATTCAACGCATGAAATGTTTCCTTCAGCATCTCGCCCCATCATATCCAGGCGTGTACGGGTTCCGCTTTCTGTTTCTACCGTAATTTCGCGGGCGCTTTCTACTTTGGATTTGCTGTAGTCATTGTATGTAGTGTCTTCAAACGCCTTACCATTTTTCTTGTTCTTCTCCAGTTGAGCGCTCAGCACGATATAGAGCGGCTGAACCCCTGACCCCGGCGGGAACACCAGAATGAAGTCCTTGTATTCCGGCGGGTAGATCGGGTCGACGATGATGGTGTCCGCCTGTTCGGTGGGCGGAAAGATCCAGATGTGCGGCGCCTGGGGCGCGGCCTCCAGTGGGGGGATGCCGGAGGTGCTGGATGGGTCCACCGCTGGGGTCCAGATCAGGGTGACGCCGTCGCCGAAGTCGGCCACCTGTTGCTGGCCTTTGGCGACAAAGCGCACCACCGGGACCATTTCCCAGCCACGCTGCTTTTGCGTGTTGTAGCCGTAGCCCTTGAGCGTGCCGTCGGGCCGTTGTTCGATATGCAGGCGCACGCGGGTGCGACCTTCTTTCAGGGCGTCGAGTTGCTCGGGCGTGTACAAGGCGCTATCGCCCAGGCTCGACGGCCAGAGCATGGCCACCACGCCAGCCAGGGCACCCGCGACAACTCCGCCGGTTGCCGCGCCAGCCCCGGTGGGTGCCAATCCCTCGCCACCCAGTGCAAGGCTGCCCAGCGCGGCGGGAAGGGCGCCGCCGCTGATTTTCTTGAGCGGGATATTCCCCGTCGCGTCGGCTCCACGACCACCCAGCACGACAAGCTCGCCATAGTCCTTGATGGCGTCGGTGGGGATCACTCCGGATGGGCTGGGGTAGTCCATGACCCCATCGGGCAGCTTGCAGGATTTGGTAAAGGTGCAGCCGGCCATCGCCTGTTGCTTGCGGGGTGGGCTGGCGAGGCTGTCCGCATAGGCTTGTTGGCGGGCCAGCATCCGCTCATAGGCGTGTTGCCTGGCGTCTTGTTCCGCCAGTTCGCCGGGGGTCATGTCTCGGTAGGTGACGTGGTGCCCGTCGCCGGAAGGGGGATTTTTGATCGGGGGGAGTCTGTTGCGCGCCATCGAGCGTTCTGCCTGTCCATCCAGTGCGGTTTTCCAGCCGGAGGCGGGATGGCATCAACCCTATTGAGTCGGACGGGGCATTACTGTGGGAGGAATCTGAAAGGTTTGAAGGGCGAGTCTTTACTTTTGTGGGCTGGCGGCCCATCTATGCTGCCGCACCGGGTTCCTGCTTAAATGCCAGCGCCTATCCACTCAGCGCGCCTGACACCATGAATACCTTCAAGGACGAACTTGCTCTCACCGAGCCGCCAACCGACGCGGCCTCGATCCGTCGTCGGTCGTTGTTTGCCGGCTGTGGAGCCCATGCCATCCATGATGGCCTGACCGACCTGATCTATGTCTTGCTGCCCATCTGGCAAAGCCAGTTCGGCCTGAGCTTTGCCCAGGTCGGGCTGTTGCGTGGGGCCTATTCAGGGATGATGGCCGGCTTTCAGTTGTTGGCCAGTCGCGCGGCCAGGCGCTGGGGGCGCGAGCGTCTGCTGGTGGGCGGCACGGCGCTGGCGGGGATGGCCTATCTGCTGGCGGGGCAGGCCGGGGGCCTGACGGTATTGCTGTTGG
>NZ_QHHP01000004.1:1003369-1017871 GCF_003184125.1 Pseudomonas sp. RW409
TTGAACGTCTGCGGTTTCTAATGAGAGACGGCAAATACCCTCGAAGCAATCATTTGCGAAGGGCCGCAACCGGCCAGAAGCGGTCATCGAGCGCCAAAAACTCAGGACAACTCACTTTTCATACAAAACCTAGACTTGAGGAAGGTCTGGGCTGTTTAGCACGGGGGTATCGTAGGTGCCATCCATTGGCTACTATTCATTGCACGGCGTTTTAACGTCATTAGGGGCTCCTCATGGTCTGAAACTGGGCGTTTGGGACAGCCTGCATGCACCCCTGAATGGAAGCTGACCGTATGACCAGACTCACCCTCTCTCTGATAGCCTCTCTGCTGCTGTTCTATTCTGCAGAAATTTACAGGTGGGTGAATGAGAGCAGGCGCATCCATCTTGGAAATAGGTCGAAGGACAAAGACAACGCTGAACTGCTCTTGAGCAAAGTTGACTCCTACAAAAGCGTTAGCTACGACATAGTGCGTGTTGTCAAAACGAGCCAACATATATCCGCCGAAAATGGTGCAGCTAGACCAGCAGATTCGCCAGTATTTTCAGCAAAATGGTATCAGCCTCGTCGAATACGACACTTAGAAAGAGCAATGGGCGTGCAAAGTCTATTGCTCAATTCTTGGTAACATTGTGTCCGTCATTCTAGCGGGTAACAAAAGGATGAGTGGATTCGGCGTTGTAGACTGCTAGTAATCTAGCAATGAAAACCTCGTGTTTGAAATTGAGCCTATATCGCTATTTTTTGCCCCAGTGATGCTGTGAAGTTAATAGTTCGCAAAGCATTTAGAAAATGCTTACACCCTAGACCCTAGAAATAAGGATATATAATGGTTGAGGCTCAGGAAAAATCAGATTTCTCTGTGGATCTAGATTTTTATGATGAAAATCTTTTTGGCAATGAGGCTGGTGAAGATGAAGATCCAGAGGTGCTTTCTTCATACTTCATAACGAAGGAGAAATTTAATAAGTTTCTTTCCCTTAGTCGTAGTTTTGGAATAGTTCGAGCAAGAAAAGGAATGGGGAAATCTTCGCTTCTATCCAAGCTTGCATTTGACGTATCTAAGACAGATCGAAACGCGATTGTGATCTCAGTTACTGGAGCCGACTTGCTAAGTTTTGGTAACTTTGAAAGTCGAGATCATCTTAAACTACAGAATGAGTGGAAGAAGTCATTGTCAGCCAGGATCAATCATGAGCTTGGAAGTAAAATAGGTTTTGCTTGGACTGATGATCAAATGGCGCTAGTTGAGGCGTCAGAATTGGTGGGTTATAAAGGAAAAAATCTTATTGGTTCTTTGTTGGGCAGAATTAAAAGCAAGAAAATACCTATAGAGATTATCACGCCTACGGCTAAAGATCCTAGTGTTTTACTTGAACGTTACATGGCAGAAAAAAAAGACGCTGATATCTGGTTGTTTGTTGATGACGTAGATTCAACTTTTTCGGCTGATGAAATTCAGAAAGCAAGAGTGTCTAGTTTTTTCTCTGCTTGCAGAGCACTGGCTCGAGACATTAAAGGTCTGAACATACGAGCAAGTGTTAGAACGGATGTCTGGACAACCATTAGATATAACGAAGATCTCGATAAGTGCGAGCAGTACGCAATCGATATTAATTGGAGCAGAACAGAGCTGGAAAAAATTATTTCCAATAAGATATTATCTTACTTGAATAGGTATCACTCAAATAAGATAACAAAATATTGGAGTGTTGAACGAGCAGTTGATAGGGAGAGATTAATATCCCTTGTGTTTATGAAAAGGCTTCGCTGGTCTGGGAGCAAAGTATCCCCTTTTACACCTATCCGCATTTTAGGTGCAAAACGCCCAAGATGGATGAGTCAATTGTGTCGGTTGTCCGCTGAAGCAGCTGCTGACCGTGAGATGAAACGTGCGGGAATTCAAGACGTTAATCAGATTCTGAGTGACTTCGGTCGGCTTAGGGTAAATGATATATATAAAGAGCACTCTCACCAATTTGGAGAGCTGCAAAAGCTGGTTGAAACATTTTCCAAGGGGCAGAAAAGATATACTACGGAGCAGCTTCTAAATAAAATTAAAAATGGTTTTGTAGAACGTGTTGGGGTTGATGGTATTGGCAAAATTGATAGTGAGAATTACATTAGGCCGCTGCAAATTGCACAGCTTTTATACCGAATCGGTTTTGTCCTTCTTAGAGAAACACCAAATCCCGGTAGCCCTCCTAGTTTCGTCGATTTTGATGAGCGCCCAGAACTGTTAACTGATCCCTCATTGGATTATACAGATTGCATTTGGGAGGTTCATCCATCATATCGAGGTATTCTTGGTATCAACTAGTACTAGCCAAGTGATGCAGCCGAACGCAAAGCGGCGGCTGCATTAAGATTCTAACCACTCTGATGTGTGGTATGGATGACGACGAGACCTGCTGCTTTCTAGAGTTGAGACCATCATTCTGGACACCACTCATTTGCCATCACCGTGTTCACAGTCCGCTATTGGCCGATTGCTGGCAGCTAATGGCCGGACTCTGCCTGTCGCCACCGTCAGCTTTAGGTCGAAAGTAGCCGGTGACAGCTTCATCAATTGACCATACTCCAATCAACCTATTGCAGGTTCCAATTGGGGGCACTGTCGCTGCTATGCTTGAGCTTTCTCGAAAGTAATCGACACCATGCCAAGCGATTATTCACTGTCGGATGTACTGGAAAGTGCTGTTCGAAAATCAGTAGGCCTTAGAGGCGGCCATTATGGAGTTGACCCTGCTGATTGAGGAGCAAGGGACACAGGAAGTGGGCGGAAATGTCCGTGTGCACAGTGGACCATGGGTGAAAACGCCGGTCATATCAAACAAGGCCTGGCTCGATTGAAGAAGTTGGACATCGGCTAGGTGCAACACCTTTGCCAAGGCTGTCTGAATCCGACTCCAAAGTGCTTATAGGCGCATCGTTCGAGGGTTCTGACGGCGATCAGACGCTTGATGCCAAAAAGAGGCGGAGAGTTGATTCTGGCAAGCGATGAGCAGACATTTTTTTGCGATTTACTCTGATACGCTGCTGAAGCACTCGTTTACAGGAGTTGTTCGCATGATTGGTAAGTTAATTTCAACGGGTTTCAGTTTGGCCACCTTGCCCGCCCGCCTGACTTTTCGCAGCGTCCGCGCCTTGGCCATGACGCCTGCCGAAGCTCGCCGCCTGCTGGCGGACATGCGGCAGGCATCGGATCAGGCGGTGCAGGAACTCCAGAGGCTGTTGGCCAACGTCGATGCGGACATGACCCACAAAACGGCGCACCTCAGTGCTGCCGACAAGCGCCTGGCAGCCGAACTGGCCCTGCACGCCGCCGAACAACACCTGAACATGGCCGCGATCAACATTCTGCGGGCCGTCTGGTTGACGCTTCACTCGACGCCAAGCGAGCTTGATAAGCGGCTTGAACAGACACGTAACGACTAACAGACCGTCCGGCGGATCGGTCGAACCGAGCGAGAAATAGGAGCCCAGCATCCTTGAATCGGCGCTTCATGTGCAGGTGGGGTTTATGGAGCGCTTACAATTCGGTTAGTCCGTCCGGTTCACCTCACTGGCAGCTATTGGCGACAGTTTAGTTACGACCATCGCAGCGGAATTACACCTCCGTCTGTTCAGCCATTTCTAGGGCATCATTGATCTCGATACCCAGGGTATCTGACAGTGCTTTCAAGCTTCGTATGACCAAGCAGGAGTTGCACAGCTCTCAGGTTCTTCGTCCTGCGATAGATCAGCGATGCCTTGGTTCGCCGGAGCGAGTCTTACCCGAATGGCCCAGATATCTCTGACTCGGAGCGGGGTTTTCTGTCCGACTAGCTTTCCCTTGTTCCAAGGCTGATGACTATATGTAGCAATGATCTTCATGGTTTGTCCTCCACGTTGAGGGAGGACAAGGGTGGATCAGTCACGGTGCGTGGTGGTCGCTAACCGACCCAAAGCAGACTCAAGCTGCGTAGGAGCTTGAATCAGTTTTCTTATGTTAGAACAATGGTCTAAAAGTCCCCCCATGATTTGGCTAGACCTGAGCTAGATGGTCTTTCTTTTCGCCATGGTGATCATTTGGAATTTTCGAGACGCCGCCAGGCTTCGGCGACTGTGGTATGACTAAATTTTATTGGGGTTAGCGCATATGTCGTCGCAGTGTGGCACGTATAAGATCTTGGCCGGGAAGGTTATTGGCCGTCGGACAAAATATTTCATCTTGTGCCATGAGATAGCTGACAAATGTTGCTGAAATTCTATCCCAGTCCTCTCGCTCAAGCTTTTTAGCTTGAAATAGCTCGCGTAAAACCCCCAGGCTCTCACTACTGCGGATCGGCGTTGCTAGGCCAACATGTTCGATGTAAGTCTTGTCATCGGAACCGAGCTCAATATGTATTAGTCCCGACGGGCTAATTTTGACTTTGGTATTTTCCTCTAGTAATTCGCTTGTCGGGTCATAAGGCTCTACAAGCCGATAAGTGAAAAGTACTTCCAGGTGACGCTTTATCACTTTCCTTGGGATGCCAATTGGCTCGAGATAGCTCATCAGCAGGTTGACCTCTATGTATTTTGATTCGGCATCTTCAGTCTGGAAGTATCGCTGTTTCAATGCTTGGAGAATGGAAAGGCGAGCTAGAGGGGTGGAAATATGATCTGAGTGGATTGCATAAAGGTTTACTATGAAAGCGTGATCGTCTTGCGAGAACTGTGAATAATCACCTAGGAATATGGCTTTCTTAATTCTCTGTGGCGCAATTCTAATTCGGCCCGATTGAGATAAATATGTCCTGACCAAGTCATCAATCGCAACATGAGGTGAGGTCAGCGTCTTTTTTGTGAGTTCTAGGCTTCTGCGAATGTCATGGTTACAAAGCGAACTGATCAGTCTGGATATATAGTCTGTTTCAATAAATATAGACTCAATGCATGCTACAAAAGCGTTGAGATCCTGAACGCTAACACGAATACCTTTCGCTAGAAAGTATTGATCTGGAAGTGTTTCAGTGTTGCTGATTTTTGACTGAAGAAAGGTGGCTCGCTTTTGCAGGATTTCCTTAGTCGAGGGGGTTGGGAGATAGAAAGCTTTGTACTGATAAGACTGAAATGGTCCGTGCTTGGAAAGCTGCCAGATGGTTCTATCTGTAACTGGGCAGATGATGAAGCAAGTCTTGATGGAGCGGTAAAGTGATTGGGCGTACTGAAAAACAGACTCTTGGAACTCGCGAGGAAAGTGGTCAGCATTATCGAAGATCAAGCAGGGCATCAGGCTGCGAGCTCCCACTGCATGCCAAAGTAGATTGGCTAGATACAAGCCGGTTTCATGTATGCGTTGGTGGTTTACAAATTTTCCGAACTCTATCTTGAATTGGTTCTTGTCGGTCTCGTACAAGGCCTTCATCTCACCTTTAGACCATCGCATGTACTCTCTGAAGTACACTCCTTGAAGATCATCGTAGACCGGCTCATTGGGGAAGAGTACTTTTTCGCAAAGTTCAGATAGCTTTTTGTCTAGCCAATAAGTGACTGTATTTGTGTCATTCGGAGACAATCGAAGGTCAACCTTCAATACCAGGCACTTCGAGCGTAGCTCGCTCTCTAGCTTTAATCGGAAGAATCTATCAATATAAGTGGATTTTCCGGCGCCCTTATTTCCGATGATCAGCGCGAAGTCTCCTTTCTCTGTAGCTACAGCGTCTCGGATGTCTGCCTCGAGACCATAGTTTGGATTGTTGTCGATGTATAAAATACCGTCGATGATGTTTTTTGCAATTTTCTGCAAACTGACATCGGTTTCTTTACTCTCCTTACTCTCTACAAAGCAGTTGATCAGCATCTCCGAGTCGTCTTCACCGGACATTGATGTGAAGAATTTTGTGAATACTTTTTCGATATCTCGGGAAATGTTTGATTTGAGCATGAAGGAAGATCTGTCGCTCTTCACGGTGTACAGATCTTCTGCCTGATTAATGGAGGTGCCCTCATGTTCATTGAAATAGATTTTGAACAGCTCTTTGGTAACGGCCTCGGCCGAAAATAGTTCGTAGAACTGCAGGAAATCGGACTCGATAGCTGCTAGTGAGGGGAATGCTGCGATCTTGTAATCAGTTTTAGATCGCCCATCACCTCGGATAGCCCAATGCCCAATCCACTCGAGCCCATTGGTCGCGGCGCAAAATTGAACACCAACGTCCATACAATAATTTTCTGCTTGCCTTAACACGGGGGTTGCGGACTTTGTTGCAGGTCCGTTGAATTTGAAGTAGTCCAGTTTGTTTTGCTTTGTTTCTAATAGTGATGCAGCTGTACGCTTGGCCTCTACAACGAATTTATTTCGATCTCCGTGCCGAAGTAAGTAATCAATTCTACCTTCATCAAGAAAGGGCTCGGTGTGAATGGATTCTCTAGGCCATCTTAGAACCTCCACTAGAAATCGGTCGATCAGTTGAAAACGAGCATCTTGCTCCGTGATGATTTGGTCATGGTGTTCTTCGGCAAATTTTTTGATTTTTTTAAATGCATCGAAAGCGTTATCAGTATTCATGACGTCCGTTTCCCTTAGATGCAGATCTTGCTGCTTAAGTGTTTGGCTGCCACTAACGATTCATGGTGGATGAGATGCATGTGGCAAGCGTAGCTGATCTGCTGAGTATTAGCGTCACGTGATATGTCGTGGCCAAGACGCGTGGGAAGGGGTAGTCCAGTCAAGGAGGCGGACTTCGACGGTAGATCAAAAGTTGCGGAGAGCATCGCTTGGTGTCACATAACGAGTCATGGGGTGCGAAAAAGGAAAGTGTATGTCAATCACGCCGTGCGTTCAGTTGGCTGACGGTGAAAGCTGCGCGGTATTTGGCACGGGATCACGGACGCCAGCTCTGTCGCTCAACGGCCACCACCTAAACCCCACCATATCGATACACCGTCGCACTCCAATACCGGCTGCCGCCATTAGGTGCTTGGCGAGTCCATCCCTCTGCTTCCAGTTGTCTGGCGATCAGTCGATTCATAAAGCCATGACCCAACAGCAGAACCGGTCCATCGCTGGCGAGGACCTGAAGGCGTTGCGCGGCGGTGTTGGCGCGGGCCTTTGCGGTGGCGGCGGATTCGACGCTGGGTGAGTAGCCGCACAACCACAGGACCCGAAGGATAAATGCCCAGGTAAACGGCGACAGCCGTGGTCGTTTCCAGCGTCCGTAGGGCAGTTGCGCTTCAGCGAAAAGCGCGTCGACCAGGGTGGGTTTCAGGCCAAGCGCCTGGACAGAGGTCAGCGCCCGCGGTGCGTTGCTTGAGACAATCACCCTGGCGGTTGCGGCGAGTTGCAGGCTGGCCTCCGGGACGGGTTGTTGGGTGATTTCGCTGCGATTGTATTGTTCGATCCAGTCCTGCATATCGAGTGCGGACAGTTTGTCGGTGGCGGCCAGCTTTGGCTGGCCGTGGCGCATCAGGATGATTTCCCTGTACACAGTCTTTTACGTCCTTGAGGAGCTTGTGGAGAGGGTACGCGAAGTGCGGTTTCGGGCGTTCGAGAAATCGCTCTGATGCCAGCACGAAACCGCAGCAATGCAAGGCGAGACCAGCGGCTTTGCGGGCGCGACGGTCACGCCATCTGCAAAAGTCAGTCTTCGGCCATGACGCGGGTGTGTCTTGCGCGCTGGGTTTTAAACCAGTTGCGGTCGCGGTACCACGCCACGGTGTCGGCGATTGTCAGCTCCAGTGCCCGGAAGGTCAGGCCCAGTTCTTCTTCGCTCTTGCGGTGGTTGAAGCGGGTGCGGTCCTTCTCCCGTACCAGCAGGCGCAGGGTGGCCATGCTCAGCAGGATGGGCCTGCCGGTCAGGCGCGCGTAGAGCTCCTGCACGGCCGCCAGGGTGTAGAGCAGGGGGAGCGGCACGTGGCGCGTAGGTGTCTTGACCCCGGCGATACGCCCGAGCACAGGCACCAGTTCGGCCATGGTCATATGCCGGCCCGCCGCCAGATAGCGTTCACCGCTGCGCCCGTGCCTGGCCGCGGCAATCTGCGCCAGGGCCACATCGCGGGCATCGACGACGGAAAAGCTGCCGGGGATCAGCCCGGGCAACTTGCCGCGCAGGACATCGTTGACCAACTGCCCCGAGGAGGTCGGGCCGAGGTCGCCGGGGCCCCACATCCAGCCCGGCAGGACCATGCAGGCCTGCATCTCGGGATGGGTCTCGAGGAACGCCAGGATGGCTCGGTCGGCGAGGATCTTGCTGCGGTAGTAGTCATCGGCGTTGGCGTCGGCGCGCAGGCAGGTTTCATCGATGGAGGTGCCCGGCGCGCCGTCGAGCACGGCAATCGAGGACGTATGGATGAAGCGGCGGATACCGGCGCGGTAGGCCTGGGCGATCAGCTCCTGGGTGCCGATGACGTTGATCTTCTCGAGTTCCTGCCAGTGGCTGCCGCCCTGGTAGTTGTCGCGAAAGAACGCCGCGGTATGAAACAGCGTATCGCAGCCTTGCAGGGCCGCGGCGAAGGCCTCGACATCGCCCATGTCGCCCACGACCAGCTCCACGCCGGGCAGGTTATTGAACTGCTGTTCACCCTTGGCCCTCGAGCGCACCAGGGCCTTGACCGTACAGCCTCGCGCGACCAATTCCCGCACCAGGTTGTTGCCCAGCAGACCGGTGGCACCGGTCACGAATGCACGACGCATGGCTCAACCCTCGCTCGGTTCGGCTGACGGCAGCAACACCGTACTGTCGAAGAACACCTCTTCATGGATGGCCAAGCCGTCCTTGAAGGTGAAGTGCGCGGCGTAGTACACGGCAATAAAGCGCCCATGGGGGGGAATCACCCGGCCCGGCAGCACCAGGGGCGCGGCGAAGGTGCCGCTGAGCATGGCCGTCAGCGCCAGGCGATCGACGCCGACGGCGAACGGGCTGAGGATCACGTGGGCATCGGGGAAGGCTTCGAACAACGCGATTTCTCGTTGGCGCATGGCTTCGCGACCCACTTGTATCCCCGCGCCATCGAGGTAGGTGAAGTCTTCGCTCACCAGCGCCAGCATCGCCTCCACATCACGGCGATTGAAGGCATTGGCGGCGTGTTGCGCATAGTCGTTGGGGCCAATCGGCATACAGTCCATTCCATTCGTTTCCAGGGCCTGTAGATATACCGTCGAGACCCCCTCTCGAAAAACAGCGACTCCTGCATAATGGCTTTGCAAATCTGCAAACCAGGGAGGCGATGAAGCATGGTGTCGGAAGCGAATTGGGACGATCTTCGCCTGCTGTTGGCGGTCTCGCGGCGTGGCAGTTTTTTGCAGGCGGGCCAGTTGCTGGGGATCGCCGCGTCTACCGTGTCCCGCCGGTTGACCCAGCTTGAGAGCGCCCTGGGCGAGCCGCTCGTCGAGCGCGGCGTCGAGGGGTGCTGGTTGACCTCGCGGGGCCAGTCCCTGGTGGAAGTGGCCCTGGCGGCGGAAGCGGGCTTGAGGCGGCAAACCGTTGCCGGCCGGTCCGCGCTGGACACCGAGCTGTCGGGCAGTGTCCTGGTCAGTGCGGGGGAGGGCTTTGCGTCGTGCGTGCTGGAGGCGGCGAGTCGCTTCACCGCGCTTCACCCGCGTTGCACGGTGGAGTTGCTGGTGGCCGCCGACTTTCACAAGATCGTCCGTGGCGTGGCCGACATTGCAGTGCGTACCGCGCACCTGGGCGAGCCGTCGCTGATTTACCGACCCATAGGCCGGCTCGTTTACGGGGTCTTCGCCGATGCGGGTTATCTGCGGCGCTTTCCACAGGTGACGCCGGCTACGGCAGTCAATATCGGCCTGCTGCCGCCGCTGGACATGTTGCCGCAAGTGCGGGTGGCCAAGGCCGCCGGCCTGGAGCGCGCACAGATCAGCGTGAACTCGTTCGCCCTGCAGTTGGACGCGGTGAAGCGAGGCCTGGGGGTAGCCGTGCTGCCGCGTGTGCTGGCGCAGGACCTGATCGAGTTGTTCCCGGAGCTCCAGCTTCCCGATATGGAGGTCTATCTGGTGACCCGGCCACAGGCCTTGAAGCAGGCTCACATCAAATGTTTTTTTGCCATGCTGGAGCAGGTGCTGCTCGAAGCCCTGGCCCTGGAGACGGTTGAAGCTGACGCCTTGGGAGGCGAGGGCTGAGGTGTGAGGCGCCCCCGGTTTTCCTGTGTTATGCATGATCGGCAGAGAGCGCCCAGAAGCGCGCTCGGACACTCAACCCCGCACCAGATAAGCTCCGGGCGGAACCCGATCGCGCAGTTTCTTGCATTTGCCGGGCTTGGGCTGATGCCCCGGCGGGCGATCGGGAAACCAGATTCGACATTTACCCGGAGGCGGCCGATGGCCACGGGGAATCTCAATCTCGTCGTAGGTGGAGGCTGGCTCGGCGGACGTCATTCGCAGTTGCCCTTCGGGGCTTGGCCTGTCATCCGTTGGCCAGTTCGCGGCGCTCTCCGCCGCCTCGCGGGTGAAGGTTTCAGTGCGGCGCTCAGTGTCCTGAGTGGGCTGCTCGGCGGCGACAATTTCTGCTGCACGGCGCCTTTTAACCTCTTCTTCCAGGCCCTCCCTTACGGCAACCAGACGCTCATCGGTGTTGGGTGGGTTATTCGACGTCTGGGCCTTCTGCGCCGCCTGGATCAATTGGAGGTTGCGATTGCGTAACGCGAGGTTGCGACCGACCCGCATGTTGGAGCGCGTCGCCAGCGCCTCAGCCTGCTGATACTGCCCCTGCTGAAGACGCAACACGCCGAGGTAGTGCAGGGTCGCGGGATTGTTCGGCTGGATATGCAGGGCACGCTCCAGCGTGGCAGCGGCCTGGTCCAACTGGCCATCTGCATACTGCTGCGAGGCGGATTCAATCAGGGTTGTTGATGCGGTGTTACTTTGCTGAGAGGCTTTGCGCTCGGCCGCAACCGGACAATGCGACGCGACTGCGCAGAGCGCCAGGATCAGACCCGGCAGAAAACGCTTGGTTGGCATCAGGGGGCAGACTCGGTTGATCATCGACGGCACGCTCGTAAAACAGGCCTTCAGCGCTGTTCGGCCGGGGTGTGTTCACTGTCCCGTCATGACCGATGAAGGGGCTGCTATCGACCTGGCCAGTCACCTGAAGTTCCCGCAGGAACGGCCCCAGTGGCGATAGCCGACGAGTAGCCGAATCAGTGCTACAGATGACGCGGTCTGGAGCAGGGCGGAGTCCTGCGTGGTTACGCAAAAAATGGCTCAAGTAGGATGTATGGCGAGTCGGGCCGAATGCGGACAGATAGGCAAGCCCGTGCAGTTACCCATGAGAAAAAGGAGAGGTGTGCATGCAGTCGTTCAAAGTGCGCGAGCTACGCAGTACGGATACGCAAGCGCTGCTGGCTTTCGAAACCCGGAACCGTGAGTGGTTCGAATCCCATATCAAGGCGCGCGCCCCTGCTTTTTATTCGGTGCAGGGTGTCGCCGAGCATATCGAGGGCTACCTGGCCGGTTTCGCGGCTGGCACCTGGCACCCCTTGGTGATCGAGGATTGCAGCGGAACCATCATCGGCCGCGCCAACCTGAAAAACATCGATAGTGCGCAGGGCTCCGCCGAAGTCGGCTATCGGATTGCCCAAAGCGCTTGCGGCCAGGGGCTTGCGACACAGGCGCTGCGGCATCTGATCCAGCAAGCGCGGACGCGCTGGCACCTGACGCAACTGGTGGCTTATGTCTACAAGGAAAATCTCGGCTCGACCAAGGTGGTGGAGCGCTGCGGGTTCTTGCTTGAGCCATCCGCAGAAGACGGCAAGGCGGGAGACGAGCGCCGATTTGTTCTCCCGATCTAGATAAGGGGTCTAGCCGTTTACCGCACTTGCGACTCTGACTGTTGGCCTGCAACCGCTACGCCGCGCCAACCTCTTACCCACGCCGTTCGGCCACCAGCAGCAACGACTGCGGCACCGGGCTTTGCGGGTGCTGCGGTTCCTGCAGGCTGGCCAGCTGGAAGCCGGCCATGTCCAGGGCATTCAGCCAGCTGGACAGGGTGCGGAAGTACCACGGCATGGGCTGCCACTGGCCCTTGAAGCCGGCGAAGGTCTCTTCGCGCCAGCCGTCCTGATAGTCGCCGGCCGCCGCGCTCCACGGATGCAGGGTCTGGATCGCCAGCGCGCCGCCGGGGGCGAGCAGGGCGTGCATGGCGGCCAGCAGTGGGATGATGTCCTGGTGCAGCAGGGCGAAGTTGGCGCAGATCAGCTCGTAGTCGCGGCCGATGTCCACCTGCGCTTCCACCAGCGCGGCATAGCTGGCCACATGCACCGTTGCCGAGCCTGCGGCGCGCGCGGCCTCGACCAGGGTTGCATCGCCATCCACCCCGACCGCCTCGATGCCCCGTTGCGCCAGGGCCCGCAACAGCCAGCCTTCGCCGCAACCCAGGTCGAGCACACGTTCGGGCTGACGGCCTAGCACGGCCAGTAGGATCGCCTGGTCGGTGACCTCGACGCGGCTTTCGATGGCGCCGCCACGGATGGCCTCGATCCAGGCCTGGGCGTTGTGCTGCCAGCTGTGCAGAAGGGCAGTCTCGGAGGTGGGCATCTCGGTGTCCTCAGTCGGGAGGTGGATGCCAAGCATAGGGCAAAAGCAGTTCCTGCCGGGACCCTGCCAGTGCCCGTTCGCGCCCGCGACGCAGGCCGAGCCAGAGCCGGCTGCCACCTTCGTCCTGGTTGCCCTCAAGGCCAAGGGCGAGCCGCAGCGCCTGCTGGTGTGCGACAAGAAAATTCAGAGGGCGCGCTTATTCGTCGTCATTCGTCGGCGGGTTCGACTACCGTCTAGGGGCCCTTCAGAACAATCTGAATCTCCATCCCCGCATGTTTCGCGAGATCGGGATCGGGCATTGTGGCAGCTCGAGTCGGCAAGGTTTTCGAGGGGGAACCGAGCGGACGGTACAAGGCTCGCTATCGCCGAGTCGTGCCCTTGAGCCGCTATCGTCATTCAACCGAAAAAAATGCTATGCAAAAGGCCCGGCAATGGGCTGTGACAACCCCTCGCGAAAGTCTTTGGTAATGCCGACTCGTTCTTTACAACAACATATAGAATGGACTTGTTCATGATCAAAAAGACGTTGTTCGTACCACTCGCCAGTACGCTTTTATCGTTGGCCTGCGCTCAAGCGATTGCCTCTCCCTATTCCAACTTCATCGTCTTCGGCGACAGCCTCAGCGATGCCGGGCAATTCGCCGATCCAGGCGGTCCTGCGGGAGCCACCCTGCGGGCTACCAACCGCACCGGCCCGGTCTACCTGGATGGCAGCGGTGAAGTCTATTCCGCCAACGCAACGCAATTGCTCGGCGCCAAACTGGGGTTCTCCGAGGACCAGCTCGCCGCCTCGACCTCGGCCACCCGCGCCAGCGAAGGCCTGCCAGACGGCAACAACTGGGCGGTCGGCCGTTATCGCACCGACCAGATTCTCGATTCGATTACCACCACCTCGATCGCCGGCGAGCGTAGCCGCCCGGGTTATCTGGTGGCCAACCATTTGCGCGCCGACCCGAACGCCCTGTACTACCTGACGGGCGGCGGCAACGACTTCCTCCAGGGCCGCGTCACCAGCCTCGACCAGGCCAACGCCGCGGCCGGTCGCCTGGTCGACAGCGTGCAAGCCCTGCAACAGGCTGGCGCCCGTTACATCATGGTCTGGCTGCTGCCGGATATCGGCCTGACCCCGGCAATCAACGGCAGCCCGTTGCAAGGGTTCACTTCCCAGCTCAGCGCCCAGTTCAACAGCGAGTTGGTGCGGCAATTGCGGACAGTCGATGCGCAAGTCATTCCCCTCAATATTCCCGTGCTCTTGAAGGAAACCTTCGCCAATCCGGCGCAGTTCGGCCTGGCCACCGACCAGAACCTTATCGCTACCTGCTTCAGCGGCAGAAGCTGCACGGAAAACGCCCGCTACGGCCTTCACAGCGCCACACCGGACCCGAGCAAGCTGATCTACAACGACGGGGTCCACCCCACCGAAGCCGGCCAGCGGCTGATCGCCGATTACGCGTACTCCCTGCTGGCAGCGCCCTGGGAAATAACCCTGCTCCCGGAAATGGCCCAGGGCACCCTGCGCGCCCATCAGGATGAGCTGCGCAACCAATGGCAGGCCGATTGGGAAAACTGGCAGGGCGTGGGTCAATGGCGGGCGATTGTCGCCGCGGGTGGCCAGCACCAGGACTTCGACAGCCAGCGCAGCGGCGCCAGTGCCGACGGCAACGGCTTCAACCTGAACATCGGCGGCAGCTACCGGCTCGACGAGGCCTGGCGAGTGGGCGTGCTGGCCGGCGCCTATCGGCAGAAGCTCGAAGCGGGCAGCAACGATTCGGACTACAAGCTCAACACCTACCTGGGCACCGCCTTCGTCCAGTACCAGCAAAACCGCTGGTGGGCCGACGCGGCGGCTACCGCCGGGCACCTGGACTACGACAACCTCAAGCGCAAATTCGACCTGGGCGCCAACGAGCGCGGGGAAAAAGGCGACACCAGCGGCGACATCCTGGCCTTCAGCGCTCGCCTGGGCTACGACATCGCGCAGCAGGCC
>NZ_QHHP01000024.1:0-522 GCF_003184125.1 Pseudomonas sp. RW409
GCCGATCAGCAGACCTTCTTCGCTCCAGTAGAAAGGCCTCGCCGAGTGCAAATGTCAGCGGTACAAAGGCCTGCAAAGACTTGCCTTGCTCGCCGCGCCACGAGTGTATGAAGGCGGTGAGCTGACTGTAGCCGCCGTCGTACCTCTCGGCCTTGATCTGTTCGAAGAGTGCTTTGGCGCTCCTGCGGTTGTGCTTTGCCCGAAACGAATCGGCCTTGAGCGCCTGCTCCTGCGTCTCGTGAAATGGACTGAGTTTGTTGAAGGTTGCGCACCGTTGGTACGCCGGCTGAGTGGCTTCGGGGGCTCTGACCCATTTTCGAATGGTGTTTCTCGACAGCCCGGGACGCTGGCTATCTGATGCAGCGACAACTTGTCGCGAAGGCACATCCGCCGAATTTTCCCCAACATTTCTATGCTGATCACCCTGTGTTCTCCTGCTCGGAAAGCGAGCAGAAGCAGTTGAACACCTGGGTCAGTTTTCAGTCGGCAGAACAGCTTTTACTGGGTCAGTTTTCGGTCAGC
>NZ_QHHP01000025.1:0-521 GCF_003184125.1 Pseudomonas sp. RW409
AGGGAACTCAAGGTTCCAGTGAGATCTCATCTTGAGGCAAGTTTCCCGCTTAGATGCTTTCAGCGGTTATCTTTTCCGAACATAGCTACCCGGCAATGCCACTGGCGTGACAACCGGAACACCAGAGGTTCGTCCACTCCGGTCCTCTCGTACTAGGAGCAGCCCCTCTCAAATCTCAAACGTCCACGGCAGATAGGGACCGAACTGTCTCACGACGTTCTAAACCCAGCTCGCGTACCACTTTAAATGGCGAACAGCCATACCCTTGGGACCGGCTTCAGCCCCAGGATGTGATGAGCCGACATCGAGGTGCCAAACACCGCCGTCGATATGAACTCTTGGGCGGTATCAGCCTGTTATCCCCGGAGTACCTTTTATCCGTTGAGCGATGGCCCTTCCATACAGAACCACCGGATCACTAAGACCTACTTTCGTACCTGCTCGACGTGTCTGTCTCGCAGTCAAGCGCGCTTTTGCCTTTATACTCTACGACCGATTTCCGACCGGTCTGAGCGCACCTT
>NZ_QHHP01000026.1:0-1236 GCF_003184125.1 Pseudomonas sp. RW409
TTGTAGTGGTCTAATGAAACCGGACACCCATTTAGGCGAGAATGCTCGCCAGATAGAGGTGTCTGATGACCAAGCAACGTCGTTCCTTTTCCGCTGAGTTCAAACGCGAGGCCGCAGGCCTCGTGCTCGATCAAGGCTATAGCCATACCGAAGCCAGCCGCTCGCTTGGGGTGGTCGAGTCCGCGTTGCGTCGCTGGGTTAACCAACTCCAGCAGGAGCGCAACGGCGTGACTCCGCAGAGCAAAGCGCTGACGCCTGAGCAGCAGAAAATCCAAGAACTGGAAGCGCGCATTGCTCGCCTTGAGCGGGAGAAATCCATTTTAAAAAAGGCTACCGCGCTCTTGATGTCGGAAGAGCACGAGCGCATACGCTGATTGATCAGTTAAGCGCCCAGGAGCCAGTCGATTGGCTTTGCGCAGTCTTTGACATCACTCGCTCGTGCTACTAC
Organism: Pseudomonas sp. RW409; assembly: GCF_003184125.1. Taxonomy (NCBI): domain Bacteria; kingdom Pseudomonadati; phylum Pseudomonadota; class Gammaproteobacteria; order Pseudomonadales; family Pseudomonadaceae; genus Pseudomonas; species Pseudomonas sp. RW409. Next base: position 449 of record NZ_QHHP01000026.1, read on the forward strand.
GCCCACCGCCTCAGACGCCGAACTCCGGACGTTGAGCGGCTTCGGTTGCGCAGTCGGGTCAATGAACTGTTTACGCAAAGCCGAAGCGCCGCCGGTAGCCGCAGCATCGTGTCGATGATGCAGGAAGACGGCGAGCAAATTGGGCGGTTCAAGGTGCGTGGCCTGATGCGGGAACTGAAGTTAGTCAGCAAACAACCTGGATCACATGCCTACAAACAAGCGACGGTCGAGCGGCCTGATATTCCGAACATTTTGAATCGAGAGTTTGAAGTGCCGGCACCCAATCAGGTCTGGTGTGGCGATATCACCTACGTCTGGGCTCAAGGAAAATGGCATTACCTGGCTGTTGTTCTGGATCTCTACGCGCGCCGAGTTGTGGGCTGGGCGCTGTCGAATAAACCAGACGCTGAGTTGGTGATCAAGGCGTTGGACATGGCTTATGAACAGCGTGGCAGGCCTCAAGGACTGCTGTTTCACTCAGATCAGGGATCGCAATATGGCAGTCGTCAGTTTCGCCAACGGCTCTGGCGTTACCGCATGCGCCAGAGCATGAGCCGTCGTGGAAACTGTTGGGATAATGCGCCGATGGAGCGCGTTTTTCGCAGCTTGAAAACTGAATGGATACCGACCGTGGGCTACATGACGGCTCAAGAAGCGCATCGAGACATCAGTCATTATCTGATGCATCGGTACAACTGGATTCGACCGCACCAGTTCAACGATGGGCTGGCCCCAGCTCAGGCCGAGAAAAAACTTAACGTCGTGTCCGGGATTAGTTGACCACTACA
>NZ_QHHP01000027.1:0-369 GCF_003184125.1 Pseudomonas sp. RW409
ACGCGGTGGATCAGAAATTCCGCGTCGCGGCCTTCGCGGGCAAGCCTCGCTCCTACGGATCGTGCGCGACCTTCTTCTGTAGGAGCACAGCTTGCGTGCGATGAACGATGACGCGGTGGATCAGAAATTCCGCGTCGCGGCCTTCGCGAGCAAGCCTCGCTCCTACGGATCGTGCACGACCTTCTTCATGTAGGAGCACAGCTTGCGTGCGATGAACGATGACGCGGTGGATCAGAAATTCCGCGTCGCGGCCTTCGCGGGCAAGCCTCGCTCCTACGGATCGTGCGCGACCTTCTTCTGTAGGAGCACAGCTTGCGTGCGATGAACGATGACGCGGTGGATCAGAAATTCCGCGTCGCGGCCTTCGCG
>NZ_QHHP01000028.1:0-1111 GCF_003184125.1 Pseudomonas sp. RW409
ACGGCATCGGTGCCTTCGACGCCCAGGACAATGGCCACCCAGGGCCGGGCGAGCCGAATGCGCGCTACCGCAAATACACCGCCACCCTCAGTTACCTGCAGCCGTTCAAGCTGTGGGGCGAGTCGTTCAGCTTCAGCAGCCTGATGACCGGCCAGCGCAGCGAAGACGTGCTGTTCAGCCCGCAGCGCACCAGCCTGGGCGGGCAGTCGTCGATTCGCGGGTACAAGGATCAGTCGCTGTCCGGCGACAGCGGCGGTTACTGGCGCAACGACCTGCGCTGGAGCCGTCCGGTGACCCTCGGCTGGCTGCGCCCGGTGTTCGCCGAGTACGGCAGCAGCCTGGGCTACGACCAGGGTGTGATCCGTGGCGACCGCTACAACGGCGAGCAGCACGGGCGTCTGTCGAGCAACTCCCTGGAGCTGTTCGCCCGCGGCCAGCACCTGGCGACCAGCGTGACCTTCGCCCATTCCCTTGAGCGTCCGGATGTCCTGACTGAGCGCGAAGCGCCGATCTACTTCCGCCTGGACTTTTTCCTCTAAATCGCGTTTTTTCGAGACTTCGACATGGACGTTCGCCAATTTGCCTTCCTGGCCCGTCAGCCTTCTGCTGCCCTGAAAACCCGCGAGCACTTCTGGGGCATGCCCAAGCGCGGCCTGGCGTTCATCCTGGCCAACGCCATGTTCTGGCAACCGCTGTGGGTCCAGGCGGAAGGCATCGTGGTCAGCGCGCCGGGCACCAGCCTGGGGCAAGCGGGCAACGGCGTGCCCATCGTCAATATCGCCACGCCCAATGGCAGCGGCCTGTCGCACAACCAGTTCCACGACTACAACGTCGGCCAGCAGGGGCTGATCCTCAACAACGCCACCGACCGCACGCAAAGCACCCAGCTGGGCGGGATCATCGTCGGCAACCCGAACCTCAAGGGCGTCGCCGCGCAAACCATCCTCAACGAAGTCAACGGTGGCAGCCCCAGCCAACTGCGCGGCTACACCGAAGTGGCGGGGCAGTCGGCCCATGTGATCGTCGCCAACCCCTATGGCATCAGCTGCAATGGCTGCGGCTTCATCAACACCCCGAAAGCCACCCTGACCACTGGCAAGCCGGTGATCGA
>NZ_QHHP01000029.1:0-366 GCF_003184125.1 Pseudomonas sp. RW409
AGGAGGTGCAGGCTGGTCCTGACGGTGGCTTCGAACTGATCAGCAAAACGCCACAAGGCAGCGGTACGATCCAGGCTGTGGCGATTGATGCGGCGGGCAACGTCAGTGTGCCAGCCACTGTCGAGTATGTTGCTAACCCGGAGATTGATACCACAGCGCCGACCCCGCCATCTGACCTGCAAGTGGTCACGCAAAAGGACGGTACGGTCAAGGTCAGCGGCAAGGCAGAGCCGAACAGCAAAGTCACTGTGACCCTGATTGATGGCACGAAGCAGGAGGTGCAGGCTGGTCCTGACGGTGGCTTCGAACTGATCAGCAAAACGCCACAAGGCAGCGGTACGATCCAGGCTGTGGCGATTGATGCGG
>NZ_QHHP01000005.1:0-2706 GCF_003184125.1 Pseudomonas sp. RW409
GTATGGCTATAGCCTTGATCGAGCACGAGGCCTGCGGCCTCGCGTTTGAACTCAGCGGAAAAGGAACGACGTTGCTTGGTCATCAGACACCTCTATCTGGCGAGCATTCTCGCCTAAATGGGTGTCCGGTTTCATTAGACCACTACAACGGACACTTCGGCATCACCGAACTATGCGATACCTGCCCTAGCTCCCAATTCTCCATCTGCAAGGCGGCATGGAAGAAGCCAGATCAGCAGATTCTCAATCGAATGTGCCACGAGCTGGGTGCTGTGGAAGACCCGCAGGTGAACGACCGTGCGATTGTCGTTCGTGGCCTGGATGAACAGCGTCGTTACTACTTACAGCACTCCCTAGGCTATCAGGTGCACGACGCTGACAAGCCCCATCACTACGCGCGCCATGGCCGCGCCGAGGCTACAAGGAATCTCTGATGCTAAAAACAGACTTCGCCTGGCCCTCTGAACCAATCATCATCGTAGACGTTGAGGGTAATGGGCATTCGCCACCCGACTTGGTCGAGGTGGGTATCGCCTCATTTCCACCGACGGAAAACCGCGAGCTTTTGTCTTGGTTAATCAAGCCCGTCCACCGGATCACTTGGCAGGCCCAGCGAATCCACGGTATTAAAAACGCGGAGCTGGAAAATTGCCCATCCTGGGCTGAGATCATGGATGACGTCGAGCAGCACCTGCAGAGCCGATGGTTCGTCGCGCACAATGCGTCGGTCGACTATGGCGTGATGAAGCGTCACCTACCCGAATGGTCGCCAGTTGGGGTCATCGACACTTTGAAACTTGCTCGTCACGTTTACCCTAACGCCAAGAGCCATCGGCTTGAGTCATTGCTCATTGACACAGGGCTGCGCGACAACGTCGCCGACCAGCTCCACCGGGCAGCAGATGATGCTTATGCGACGGCCTTATTGCTTGATCATCTCATCGAAAAGTCAGCTGCCAGCACTTGGCAGGACATCTGCAAAATTGCGCAGCTCAAAACGCAACCTTACGAGCAATCGCCTCCCCCGGAGCAAGGAAGCCTATGGTGAAGCCTGTTCTTTTAGGTGTCACTGGAACCCACTCCACGGGGAAGTCCACCTTCTGTGAAGCGCTCAAAGTTTCACTTGAGTGCAAAGGCATCTGCGTTGCTACCATCCCATCGTTCGGGAAGCTTGCGGTACAGCAAGGTATCCCGCTGCTCACTCAGCATACCTACGACTCCACGATGTGGTTTATCGATCGTACGCTTGAGGCGCAACGAGCAGCGGCTGACACTGCCGAGGTGATATTGGTCGATCGACCGATCATGGATGCCGTGGCGTATTGGAATGCCGCAGTCGAGCATCGAGGTACACCTGCACCGATGCACCAGGTAGACGCGGTCAAATCATTAATAACCAGCCAGCTTCCTGGCTACACGACGATCGTTGCGACCAGGCTTGATAGCTCCATTGCTCTTGGCCCAGGACGCGATACCAACTTGTCTTTCAGGGCGTCCGTCGACAGCCATTTGCACCAGATTTTGAGCGACTTCGGGATCCAGCATCAGATGCTTCTTCCTGACGTACGGGATGCTCTTCTCGATAGCTTACACACCCAAATCCTTCGAAAATTGGAGCACTTATGACCGGCGCCCGTACGGGACTCTTGGCAGGAAAGCAGGTGAGGCGCCTCGGGTTTGGCACCATGAGGCTCACGGGGCCGGGCATCTGGGGCCCACCTGCTTCAGAAGCTGAAGCCGTCCAGCTCCTGCGTAAAGCGGTGGAGTTGGGCGTGCAACACATCGATACCGCTGACGCCTATGGGCCAAATGTGGCCGAGGGGCTAATTCGTAAAGCGTTGTTTCCCTATGCCGACGACCTGATCATTGCAACTAAAGGTGGCTTCACCCGCCAAGGCCCCGGCAAGTGGACGCCATGCGGCGTTCCAGCGTATTTGCGCCAGTGCGTTGAGATGAGCCTCAGGCAGCTCAACGTCGAAGCGATAGATCTGTATTACTTGCACCGTGTCGATCCAAATGTCCCCTTGGCTGACCAGGTCGGGGAGCTTGAGCAGATGCGGCAAGAAGGGAAGATCAAATGCCTGGGCTTGTCGAAAGTCGATATTCCTCAACTCACGCAGGCGATTGCGATTGCACCCATCGCAGCGGTTCAGAATCAATTTAGCATCCTAGATAACCAGTCCGAAGATGTGATCCGCTGGTGTGAACAGAACGAAATAGCGTTCATTCCTTACGCGCCTTTGAGCGCCGGAAGGTATTTTTCAACCAGTGAGGTTCGAGACCAGCCCCCCTCGGCAACCCATGCCTTGAAATGGCTTCTGAACTACTCGCCGGTCATGTTCCCAATTCCGGGCACATCCAGAGTTGAGCATCTGGAGGAAAATCTCAGATCGGATATTTAGGGCTAGTACCTCGTGCGCTCTCTCATTCGACACATTGGCCTATGGGCTATTTTCCCAGGTGCTCGAGCGGCACTCTAGTGTTTACCGATGGAGATTGGTTTTGAGTACCCGCATCCCACCTTTTAGTTCGCAGCACTTAGAAGCTGCATGTCGTGTTTGTAGTGGTCTAATGAAACCGGACACCCATTTAGGCGAGAATGCTCGCCAGATAGAGGTGTCTGATGACCAAGCAACGTCGTTCCTTTTCCGCTGAGTTCAAACGCGAGGCCGCAGGCCTCGTGCTCGATCAAGGCTATAGCCATAC
>NZ_QHHP01000030.1:0-740 GCF_003184125.1 Pseudomonas sp. RW409
GGCCCGTAGCAACCCACAGGCATGCAATCGTTGTATCCACTGCGCGTCATTCACGTCGGTTTTGCGCCCTGGTACGGCGCGGGCCTCTCGGGCATTGGCCAGCACGACCTGAAGGCCATGTGCTTCCAATATTTCGTAAACCGGAATCCAGTAAACGCCTGTCGATTCCATCGCGACCGTCGTTATATCGAGATTGACCAGCCAGTTGGCCAGGCGCTCCAAGTCGGAAGTGAAAGCCTGGAAAGTTTGAACAGACTCTTTGGCAAGTTCTGCAGGAACGGCCACCACATGAAAGCGTGAGCCAATATCAATGCCGGCTGCGTGATCATGAATAACCGGTAACCCACGCTGCTTTAGATCGTGCTTTTTCATGAGCACCTCCAGTCAAGTTGAACTGGACGGGGACTCGGATCAAATCACCTTCCTAAACGGGGTCACGGAATATGCCACCACTAACGGGTCCGCAGCTTCCCCTGGGTCAAGTTTTTTGACGGGGACTTAGCCTCCAAAAAGCCAGCGACCACTGTCCAGTGGGATCAGTGTAGAACGTAGTGTTTCTAGTCCAATGGGCCGCGGAACGCCGGGGAGGCGGTTTTTTAAGATGTCTCGCTCTTCAGTGACGCGCTTGAGTTCTGCTCGCAGACGACGCAGTTCAGCGTGCTGATCATCGTCTTGCTGTCGTTCTTCTTGAGGTTTGCTGTAGCGCTTTATCCAGGCATATAAGCTATGCGTCGACACGC
>NZ_QHHP01000031.1:0-1122 GCF_003184125.1 Pseudomonas sp. RW409
AGATAAGGGGTGGAGGAGGTGGGGGCGGTTCAGCGAAGCGGCGGGGGTTATTCGGTGCTGCCCAGCCCTTGCCAATGCTTGAGGCCGATAAAGATGAAACGCAGCTGCTGGGTGATCTTCGCCTGGGGCGTGAGGTGTTCGGGCAGGGCTTGCGCGGGCGGGTCGATGATGTCCGGCAAGGTGGCGAACACACTTTTGACGATCAGGTCGGCCATCACCGTCAGGTCGGCGATGTTCAGGTGTTGCAGCTTGGGCATCAGGGTCAGGTCGGCCGCCAGGTCGGAACTGATGTTTTCCCGCAGGCTGGCGATCGCCTGGCGCACCGGCAGCGAACCGCCGTACTGCTCGCGGGCGAGAAACAGGAACTGCGAGCGGTTGGCCGCCACCACGTCGAGGAAGATCCGTACCGAGGCATCGATGATGCCGCCCATGACAAATTCGTTATGGCGCACCAGGCGGATGGTTGCGCGGAAGGTCTGGCCGACTTCGCTGACCAGCTCCAGGCCGAGTTGGTCCATATCGGCGAAATGCCGGTAGAAACCGGTCGGCACGATGCCGGCGGTTTTCGCCACTTCGCGCAGGCTCAGGCTGCCGAATCCACGGCCGCATTCCATCAGGTGGCGGGCAGCGTCCATCAGAGCGTTGCGAGTCTGTTGTTTCTGTTCGGCGCGGGGCAGCATCGGCTGGCTGGTTTTCTGATCAAGAGAGCGGCGCACTCTAGCAAATCAACTTTGCCGGCGTCGAACCCGGTGGGGGCGGTGGGTTGAAGGCGAGGCTTGGATCGGAGTGGTGGGGCGCAGGACTAAAACGGCGCGGCCCAGGAAAAAACAAAGCCCGATCCAGGGACCGGGCTTTTCTGTAGAGGCATCATAGGCTTGACTCACAGCTGGGTTGCGTTAGGCCAAACGGTCGTTGCCGTCTTAAACCAGACCTTTCTCTTCCAGGCGATCACGGCCGCCTTCAGCTACAGCTTGGCCCAGGGGAGTGCGATCGAAGCCGTCTTCAGCCAGGGTCTGACCTTGTGGGGTGCGGTCGCTGCCGTCGGAAGCCAGGGTCTGGCCTTGTGGGGTGCGGTCGCTGCCGTCGGAAGCCAGGGTCTGGCCTTGTGGGGTGCGGTCGCTG
>NZ_QHHP01000006.1:0-1071 GCF_003184125.1 Pseudomonas sp. RW409
TGAATCGCCCCGGATTCTCTAGACACCTTGCAAGCTCATTGCGTAACGCTTTTCAAACTCTGCCGGTGACAGCTGATTGTTGAAACCATGACGGCGTTTTGCGTTGTAGAACATCTCGATGTAATCGAACACATCACTACGAGCATCTTGCCGCGAGGTGTAGATTTTTCGCTTGATCCGTTCCCGTTTCAGAAGCTGGAAAAAGCTCTCGGCCACAGCGTTGTCATGACAGTTGCCTCGGCGACTCATGCTGGCAACCAAATTGTTTGCCTTCAAAAAGCTGCGCCAATCGGAGCTGCTGTACTGGCTGCCTTGGTCGGAATGAACCATCACTTCTTGCTTCGGTTTACGCTCCAAACCGCCATCAACAACGCGTCAATAGCCAAATCACTGGTCATCTGCGACTTCATTGACCAGCCAACGACCTGGCGAGAAAACAGATCCAACACCACAGCCAAATACAGCCAGCCTTCATAAGTGCGAATGTAGGTGATGTCGGTGACCCAAACTTTGTTGGGTTCTACGACATCAAACTGGCGCTTCAGCAAATTGGGTGAGGCGACCGCTGGCTTACCGCCGTACCTTCCAGGGCGGCGTCGATACCCTGTCTGAGAGCGCAGACCTTCAAGACGCATCAGCCTCGCTACACGATGGCGACCACAATCTTCACCGACCTCGCGCAGATCGTCATGGACTTTGCGATAGCCATAAACGCCGCCACTCTCCAGCCATGAATGCTTGATCAAACCCAGCAGTCGCTGGTCGTCTTTGGCGCGTACAGATTGCGGCTCGGACAGCCAGGCGTAATAACCGCTGGGATGGACTTTAAGCGTCAGACAAAGCCGCCGAACCGAATAGTCGCCCGCGCGCTGCTTGATAAAGGCGTACTTCAGCCGCACTCCTTGGCAAAGTACGCGGCGGCCTTTTTTAAGATGTCTCGCTCTTCAGTGACGCGCTTGAGTTCTGCTCGCAGACGACGCAGTTCAGCGTGCTGATCATCGTCTTGCTGTCGTTCTTCTTGAGGTTTGCTGTAGCGCTTTATCCAGGCATATAAGCTATGCGTCGACACGC
>NZ_QHHP01000032.1:0-712 GCF_003184125.1 Pseudomonas sp. RW409
TGTCGAGCAACTCCCTGGAGCTGTTCGCCCGCGGCCAGCACCTGGCGACCAGCGTGACCTTCGCCCATTCCCTTGAGCGTCCGGATGTCCTGACTGAGCGCGAAGCGCCGATCTACTTCCGCCTGGACTTTTTCCTCTAAATCGCGTTTTTTCGAGACTTCGACATGGACGTTCGCCAATTCGCCTTCCTGGCCCGTCAGCCTTCTGCTGCCCTGCAAACCCGCGAGCACTTCTGCGGCCTGCCCAAGCGCGGCCTGGCGTTCATCCTGGCCAACGCCATGTTCTGGCAACCGCTGTGGGCCCAGGCGGAAGGCATCGTGGTCAGCGCGCCGGGCACCAGCCTGGGGCAGGCGGGCAACGGCGTACCCATCGTCAATATCGCCACGCCCAATGGCAGCGGCCTGTCGCATAACCAGTTCCACGACTACAACGTCGGCCAGCAGGGTCTGATCCTCAACAACGCCACCGACCGCACGCAGAGCACCCAACTGGGCGGGATCATCGTCGGCAACCCGAACCTCAAGGGCGTCGCGGCGCAAACCATCCTCAACGAAGTCAACGGTAGCAGCCCCAGCCAACTGCGCGGCTACACCGAAGTGGCGGGGCAGTCGGCCCATGTGATCGTCGCCAACCCCTATGGCATCAGCTGCAATGGCTGCGGCTTCATCAACACCCCGAAAGCCACCCTGACCACTGGCAAGCCGGTGATCGA
>NZ_QHHP01000033.1:0-100576 GCF_003184125.1 Pseudomonas sp. RW409
TATGGCATCAGCTGCAATGGCTGCGGCTTCATCAACACCCCGAAAGCCACCCTGACCACTGGCAAGCCGGTGATCGAAAACGGCCAGCTCAGCCGTTATCAGGTCGATCAGGGGCAGGTGACCATCGAGGGCGCGACGCTCAACGCCAGCAACGTCGACCGCTTCGAAATCATCACCCGCAGCGCCAAGATCAACGCCGAGATCCAGGCGAAAAACCTGAGCATCGTCACAGGGCGCAACGACGTCAACGCCCAGACACTGAACGCCACCGCCCGCGCCGACGACGGCAGCGCCAGGCCGGAACTGGCGATCGACTCTTCGGCCCTGGGCGGGATGTATGCCGGGGCGATCAAGCTGGTGGGAACTGAAGCGGGCGTGGGGGTAAAACTCGACGGCAAGCTGATCGCCAGTGGCGGCGATATCCAGCTCGATGCCAACGGTCACCTGAGCATGGTCCAGGCCTCGGCCAATACGGCGATCAAGGTCAAGGCGGCCAGTCTGGAGGCCCAAGGTCCGGTCCATGCCGGTAGCACGCTCGATGTGCGGACCCAGGGCGACCTGAATAACCGACAAAACCTGACTGCGCGCGACAGCATCAGCCTGAGCGCCGGCGGCCGCCTGAGCAACAGCGGCATCATCGAGGCCGGGGTCAATGCCGATAACAGTCGCAATGCCGGCGGTGATCTCACCGTCAATGCGCAGACCCTCAATAACAATGGCAACAGCCTGGTCGCCAGCCGCAATCTGACGGTGACCACGACGCAAGCCCTGAACAATCAGGGCGGCACCCTGAGTGCGAAACAAAGCGCGAACATCCGCGCGGGCACCCTGGATAACCAGAACAAGGGCCGAGTGCTGAGCAGCGGTAGCCTGAATCTCAATGCCAACCAGTTGCTCAATAGCCAGGGCGGGCTGGTGAGCAGCAATGGTGAACTGGTCGCCAACCTGGCCGGGCTGGGTAACGCGGGCGCTGAGATTTCCAGCCTCGCCGGGGTGACCTTGAATGTTGCCTCCCTGGATAACGTGGCCGGTCTGATCGCGGCCGGTAGCGCTCTGAATATCAATGCCAGCGGTGTCTTCAACAACCAGGGCGGTCGCTTGAGCGCTCAACAGGACCTGCAACTGGTAGCCGCCTCCCTGAACAACAGCCAACAAGGCTCGATCATCAGTCAGGGCGCCTTGGGCCTGACAACCCAGGGGGCACTGGACAATCATCAAGCGGGCAGGATCCAGAGCACCGGCAATGCGCTGATCAGCAGCGCCAGCCTGAACAACCAGGGCGGCAAACTGGCCGCTCGTGACATCAGCCTTCAAGTGGCGGACCTGGACAACCGCCAGGGGCAGGTGATCGGCGATGGGAGCCTGACGCTGAACAGTCAGGGCGCGATCAACAATGCCACCGGCTCGATGACTTCCAGCCAGTTGCTGAACGTGCAAGGCGCCAGCCTCGACAACACCCAGGGGACGCTGCTGAGCAGTGCCGGCCTGACGGCGAAGATTGCCGGGCAGTTGCTGAACCAGGCCGGTCTGTTGTCAGCGAATGCTTTGCTGACCCTCGACAGCGCCAGTCTCGACAACCAGCTCAAGGGACGGATCGTCAGCAAGGCCGACGCCAACCTGAATACGCTGGGTGTCCTGGATAACCGCGGCGGCAGTGTCAGCGCCGGCGGCGCCCTGGCGCTCAATGCCAACCGAGTGGATAACCGTCAGGGTGGTTCGCTGAGCGCTGCCCAGGGGGTGAGCCTGGGGATCGACAACCTCGACAACCAGGGCGGCAACGTCTCCAGCCAGGGTTACTTGAAGCTGACGGGGACGACGCTGAATAACAGCCATGACGGCAAACTGCTCGCCAATGGCGACATCGATCTGACCCTCGGCCAACTCGACAATCAACTCAACGGCCAGTTGTCCGGGCAGGCGGGTGTACAGGTCAAGGCTGCGCAGCTGAACAACGGCCAAGGTGGCAATCTCTACGCCAAAGGCAAGCTGGAGCTTGATCTGAGCGGGCAGTTGCTCAACGCCCAAGGCACGCTCAAGGGCGATGGCGCCATGCTGCTCAAGGCCGGCAGCCTGAACAACGACGCTGGCCAGCTCTCCAGCGTCAAGGGCTTGCAGCTCACCAGCCTGGGCACCCTGAGCAACCTGGGTGGCAGCCTGACCAGCGGCGACACCCTGGACCTGGTCAGCGGCCAACTGAACAACGGCGCCGCAGGCAGTATCTCCAGTGCCAAGGCCCTGACGGCAAGTGTCAGCGGCCTTGATCAACAAGGTGGCAAACTGTTTAGCAGCACCGGTCTGAGCCTCGACCTGAATAACGGTCAGCTCAATAACCAGGACGGTCTGATCAATGCCACTGGCCTGTTACTGCTGAAAAATCTCAAAGGGGTCAGCAACCAGGACGGTGAGATTTCCAGCGACCAGGGCTTCACGCTGGCCGCGCAAACGCTCGACAACACCGATGGCACGATTGGCAGCGAGCAGGCGCTGGTCTTGCGTGTCGAGCGCACCCTGAACAACCTCAGGGGGCTGGTGTCGGCCAATGGGCTCAAGGTTCATGCCGCCAGCATCGACAACACCGAAGGCACGATGGGCAGCGATTCGGACCTGAGCCTGAGCGTCGAGGAGGCGCTTACCAACCTCAACGGCACCTTGTCCAGCGCCGGCCTGTCGAGCCTTAAAGCGGCCAGTCTGAACAATACCGAAGGCCAGCTGACAGGGGATCTCGGGCTGAGCATCGATCTGAGCGGAGCACTGAATAACCAGGGCGGGATGCTCGGTTCCGGCAAGGCACTGACGCTGAATGCTGGCAGTCTCGACAACCGCGCTGAGGGCGTGTTGCTGGCGGTCGATGGTTCCCTGACGGGCACGGTCGTTGGCGCTTTCGATAACCGTGAACTGGGAAAAGTCAGAGCCGCCGGTGGCATCGAGTTGACCACCGGTAGCCTGGATAACCGTGGCGGTAGCCTGTCTGGCAAGGATCGGCTGACCCTGCGCAGCGACCTGGCGGATAACCGGGGAGGGCTGATCCAGGCCGATAAAGACCTGAAATTACTGGTCGGACAGCTGGATAACCGCGATAAGGGCGTGTTGAGCGGCAAGGCTGCCATTGACTATGAAGGCTCGCGGCTGGACAACAGTGGTGGCCTGCTCAGTGCGGTTGGTCCGGTGACGCTCAAGGCCCAGGACGTCACCAATACCAAAGGTCGGATTGCCAGTCAGGTCGACCTGACCGCTACTGTCGATACCCTGAACCAGCAGGGTGGTTCGTTGGTCGCAAAAGGCAGTCTGTTGCTGACGGGCAAGGCGCTTGATAACCGTAACGGCGGTCTGGTGGGCAGTACTAACGCACTGACCCTGAATGTCGATCAGGTCGATAACCGCGCCGGGGAAATCTCCAGTACCGAAAACAGCCTGAGCTACACCGGTCTGCGCCTGGACAACAGCGATGGCGGCAAGCTGCTGTCCGCAACCGACCTGCAGCTGACGGTCGCGCAGTTGATCAACCAGAGCAAGGGCCGACTGTTCGCCAAGGGCAGCGCAGGCCTGACGGGTACCCGGCTCGATAACAGCAGTGGCAGTTTTTCCGGCCTCAAGGGGCTGGACATTCGTCTCGATGGGGCTCTGCTCAATAACGCCGGGGTGCTCAGCAGCGAAGCGGGGTTGACCCTCAAGGTCGCCACTCTGGATAACACCCAAGGCAAGGTCGGCAGTGCCGGCGCCCTGTCGGTCACCAGCCTGGGTGCGTTGCTCAACCAGGGCGGCTCGGTCCTCGCCGACCAGGGGTTGACCCTGGCCAGTTCCAGTCTCGATAACAGTCAGAGCGGTGTGATCAACGGCAAGGGCGCGACCCATGTCACCACCGGCCTCTTGAACAACAGCCAGGGTGGCCACCTCACCAGCGACGATACGCTGGACCTCAGTGCAACCCAGGTCGACAACGGCGCCAGCGGCCGCATTGCCAGTGAAAAGGCCCTGACGGCCAACGTCACCGGCCTCGATCAACAAGGCGGCGAACTCTTCAGCAAAACCCAACTGAACCTGGACCTGAACCACGGTCGGCTCGACAACCGCAAGGGTCTGATCAATGGTCCCGTCCTGGTGCTCAACAACCTCAAGGACGTCGCCAACCAGAACGGCGAAATCTCCAGCGCCCAAGCCTTCATGCTCGCCGCGCAAGACCTCGACAACAGCGCTGGCAAGCTGCTGAGCAAGCAGGGCCTGACCTTGCGTATCGCTCAGGCCTTGAACAACCAGAACGGGTTGATTTCCGCGACATCCCTCAACAGCCGAAGCGCCAGCCTGGACAACAGCCATGGCCTGATCAGCAGCCGTGGCGAGGTCGACCTGGGCGTGACTCAAGCCTTCACCAATCAGAGCGGCACCCTGATCGGCGACGGGGCCGTGCTGCTGGCCGTCAACAGTCTCGACAACCGCGACGGTTCGGTCGCTGGCAAGGCCGACGTTACGGCCACCATCAACACCCTCGACAACCAGAACGGGCAATTCATCGCCAGCGGCGCCCTGGGCCTGACCGGCGCCGTACTCGACAACCGCCAGAGCGGCCTGGTCGGCGCTACAAAAGCGCTGAAACTCGAGGTGGGCAGTATCGACAACCGGGGTGGCGAGCTTTCCAGCAGCGCCGACATTGGCCTGACCGGCAAGCGCCTGGACAACAGCGACAGTGGCCAGATCATTGCGGCCATGGGCTTGACCATGACCCTGGATCAAGTGTTGAACCGCAATCAGGGCCTGATCAATGGCAAGGGCGGCCTGACCCTGGATGGCCAGACCCTGGACAACACGGCGGGTCAATTGCGCAGTGGGCAGGATGTGCGCTTGGGCCTGGGCGGCGACCTGACCAACAATCAGGGATTGATCAGCAGCGAAGGCCAACTCGACGTCACCAGCGCCAACCTGAGCAACACCGCTGGCAGCCTGTCGAGTGCCGGCGCGTTGAAGGTCAAGGCCAGCGCGGCGCTAGGCAACCAGGGTGGACAGCTGGTCAGTGACAGTAGCATCGAGCTGAGCAGCGCCAGTCTCGACAACCGTCAACAAGGCGTGATCAGCAGCAAAGGCTCGATGGGGGTGACCACCGGTGCTTTTGACAACAGCCAGAACGGTCGCCTGAACAGTGGCGACAGCCTGACCCTGACAGCGGGTCAGGTCACCAACCGCGACGGTGGCGTCATCGGCAGCACCAAGGCATTGACAGCCAACGTCACCGGCCTCGACCAGATGGGCGGCAAACTGTTCAGCAACACGAGCCTCACCCTGGACCTGAACCAAGGTCAGCTGAACAACCAGACGGGCCTGATCAATGCCCCGTCGCTGGAGCTGCGTAACCTCAAGGGCATTGACAACCAGGGCGGTGAAATCTCCAGTGCCCAGGCTTTCAGCCTCACCGCTGACAGCCTCGACAACAGCAACGGCAAACTTCTCAGCAACCAGGCCCTGACCCTGCGAGTCAACCAGGCCCTGACCAACCTCAAGGGCCAGATCGCCGCGGCTGCCCTCGATGTGCGGGCTGACAGCCTGGATAACGCTGAGGGTAGCGTTAGCAGCCGTAGCGATTTGACGCTGACTGTCGCGGGGCTGCTGAACAACCAGAATAAAGGCCTGATCAACGCGACACAGAACCTCACGCTCAGCAGTGCTGACCTGAATAACCAGGGCGGTACCCTGCTCGGTGGCGGTGCCGTGACCCTGAATGCGATGGCGCTGAACAACAGCGCCAACGGTCTGATCAACAGCCAGGGCAGTCTGGCCCTGACCGCCAGCAGCCTGAACTCCAGCAACGGCGGTGAGGTCTCGGCTAAAGGCGATATCACGCTGAACCTGGGGGCGCTGACCCAGAACGGCGGGCGCCTGCTGGGCGACAGTGGCGTGCGCCTCGACCTGGCCAACACGGACCTCGACAATCGCAATGGCCTGTTGATCGCCAAAGGTCCGCTGAGCATCAGTCGCCTGCGTGACCTGAACAATCAGAATGGGGAGATTTCCAGCAGCCAGAGCACTAACCTGGTTGGTCGCCTGCTGAACAATACCGGCGGCAAGCTGATCAGCAACAATCAACTGGGGCTGACCGGCGAGACCTTGCTCAACCAGGGCGGCCTGATCTCTGGCTGGCAGGGCCTGACAGTGAGTGGGGGCAGCCTCGACAACCGCAACAACGGCACGCTGTCCAGCCGCAGTGGCGACCTGAATGCAAACATCAGCGGTGCGTTGCTCAACAGCAGCGCCGGTGCACTGGTCAGCCAGAAAACGCTGAACGTCAATGCGGCCAGCCTGGATAACAGCGCCGGCATTCTGTCCAGCGGCGCCGGCCAGCAACTGACCGTTGGCGGCCTGCTGAACAATACCCAGGGTGGATCGATCGACAGCGGCGCCGCCCTGACGATGCAAGCCATGACCTTGAACAACGCCGGGACGATCAGCGCACAACAGGCCCTGGGTTTTACCGGCACGACCCTGGATAACACCGGCGGCAGCCTGGTCAGCAACGGCGCGGTGAATCTCGACCTGCTCGGCAGCCTGAGTAACACCAACGGCAAGCTCGCCAGTGGCGGGCCGCTGGTGATCAGCCGCAGCAGCCAGATCAACAACCAGGGCGGCCAACTGGTCAGCCAGGGGTTGATGAGCGTGCTCACTGGTGGCCTCGACAACCGCAATCGCGGCACCGTGGCGGCCAACGGCAATCTGCTCACCCAGGTATCGGGCGCCGTGCAAAACAATGGCGACGGCCTGATATACAGCCAGAACGGCACCTTGCAACTGAGCGCCGCAAGCCTGGGCAATGCCAAGGGCACCCTGCAAAGCCAGGGCGCGATGGACCTGGCCGTGACGGGGGATATCGACAACCAGAGCGGTCGTCTCCTGGCCCAGAACGGTGACCTCAAGGTCAGCGCCACCAACCTCGATAACCGCGGCGGTACCCTCGCCAGCCTCAAGGGCGCGCTGGAAGCCCGTATCGTCGGCGTGTTGAAAAACGGTTACGACCTGAACAATAACCGCCAGGGCGGCATCGCTCAGGCCCAGCGCCTGAACCTCAGCGTATTGGGCGGTATCGATAACTACGGCGGACGTATTTCCGCCCAGAACGGCGATGCACTGATCACCACCGCCAACTTCGACAACCGTAACGGCGGCCTGTATGCCAAAGGGCTGGTCAAAGTCAGCGGCAATAATTTCGATAACAGCGGTGACAACGACGGTCAGATCGCCGGTAACCGGATCGACCTCAGCCTCAATGGTCACTTGAACAACCGTATGGGCATCATCGAGAGCGACAGCACCCTCAGCGTGCGTGCCGCCAGTCTCGATAACCAGACCGGCCAGCTTCGGGCCCTGGGGGCCGGTGGCAAGACCGACTTCCAGATCGGCGGCTTGTTCGACAACCGCAACGGCAAACTGGAAAGCGCCAACAGTGACCTGACCGTGAATGCCGCGAGCTTCCAGAACCAGGGCGGCAGCTTGTTGCATGTGGGCAACGGCACCTTCGATATCTCCACGGCCAACGTCACCAATGCCGGTGGCAGCCTCGTCACCCGTGGCGGGCTGACGCTCGCTGCCGACAGCTGGACCAACAGCAGCGTGATCCAGGCCGGGCGCCTGACCGTCAACGTCAACAACCTGATCCAGACCGGCAGCGGGCAATTGCTGGCCACCACCAGCCTGGTGGGCAACGGCGGTAACTGGACCAACGATGGCCTGATTGCCAGCGACGGCACGGCCAGCCTGACGCTGGGCGGCAGTTATAGCGGTAATGGGCGCTACAGCAGCTTGGGCAGCCTGGGGCTGACGGCGGCTTCGATGAATCTGGGCAGTGCGGGTAGTGTGGCCGGTGGTGGGGACTCGACGATCCGAATCGGCGGACAACTGAGCAACGCCGGGCGGCTGACCTCCAATGCTGGTCTGACTGTCGAGGCCGGCAGCCTTGTTAACTCCGGGACCCTGGGGGCTGCGCAGAACCTCGATCTGAAAACCCCGTCGCTGCTCAATGATCACGGCCTGATTTTCAGCGGCGCGGATATGACGTTGGGCGTCGGCAATTTCACCAATCAGAACGGCGATCTGTACGGCCTCGGTAACGTGGCGATCGGTGGTTACGGAGGCGCCGCCCGGGCTGCGGGGATCTACAACGTCTCCGGTTCAATGGAGAGCGGGGGGGCATTCGCGCTTAACGCCGATGTGTTGCAGAACCGTACCGATGGCGCGGTGGCGTCGGGCAGTCGCAAGCTGGTATCGGGGTTTATCGCCAATATGTGCAATGACTGCAAAGGGAAGGTTTACACCTTCACGCTGGCGGCCCGTGAGGTCTACGAAAGTGTCGACACTGACACCAGTGCCTCGGCGCTACTGACAGCGGGCAGGGATTTCACTTTCCAGGGCGGTAGCTTTCTCAATAGCAAGAGCACGGTGAGCGCGGGCGGCAATATCAACATCACGGCCGGCAGCCTGCAGAACATCGGCGCGCAGAACGGGACCATCGAGCGCACGCGCCTGTACAAGGTCTACGACATGGGCTCGGGCGCTACCGGGCAGCTGTTCTCCGATGTCCTGACGCCTTACAACCAGCGCAACAACCCTGATTTCCCTTATGTGTATTACCTGGATCTGGACGACAACATCCACAAGGCCATACCCAAATCGGGTTATTACAGAGAGCCGGGGCGAGACGGTCAATCGTACAAGGTGGTGTCTCTCAAAGACGCCGATACGGGGGCAACCGTCGATACACGCAGCGCCTATAACATTGTATTTCCTGGCCTGAAATACGGCTTTGAGAACACGACGTTATCCCAGTACGACCCGAACAACCTGCTTGAACTGCCGAGCCAGTTCTCTCAGTTCACCAAGCTCAGCGACGTTGAAATCGCCAAAGACAGTAGTGGTGCCGTCAGTACCAGTGGCAGCCGCAATGCGGTGATCCAGGCCGGTGGCAATGTTTCGATCACCGCCACCCAGGATCTGCAGAACAGCGTCATCCACCAGGACTACAGCGCCGCCGGTGGTACGAACAAAGTCGCCGATACCAGGGCAAGCGGTACCGGCACCACTGTTGTCAGGCTCAACAGCCAGCTACCTCCGGACTTGGCACAGCAACAAGTCAACCCGCTGAGCCTGCCCGGCTTCACCTTGCCGACAGGGCAGAACGGCATGTTCCGCTTGAGTGGCCAAGGCGGCTCGGCCCAACAGGCGACCCAGGCCAACAGCGGGCCGCAAAGCTGGACCCTGGGCAGCGCCTCGGTCAGCAGCGCCCAGCGCCAACAGAACCTGCCGGATATCCAGGCGCGCAGTTTCCAGATCGATGATGTCGCCCAAGTGGCTTCCAGCGATCGGCAACTGACCCGGGTCACCCGTCAAGCCACCGACAGTAATCTGAGCGCCAGCGCGATCGATGTCAGCGCCCCTGCCGACAATAGCGGCACCCTGGTGTTGTCAGGTCATGAAGGCAATGCTGGCGCTATCACCCAGGTGGGAGCCGTGCATGTCGAGGGGGCCAGCCATAGCGCGGTCGCCACAGGGCCGGACCTGAGCGTGCCAACACTGCCGCTCAACCCGCGTGATCCGTTGACCAGCGTGACCTCGCCTGGTGTCGGGAACGTATCGACCGGCGCTGTCCCCGCGGTGGCCAATCCAGCAGTCGCCACTCCAGTGGCCAGCCAGGCCGTGGCCCGTGTCCAAGGCGTGCCGGACAGCTCGTTCAAGCCTAATCCGCAGAAGTACCTGATCGAAACCAACCCGGTACTCACCGACCTCAAGCAGTTCATGAGTTCGGATTACCTGCTGGCCGGCCTCGGTTACGACCCGGACATCAGCGCCAAGCGCCTGGGTGATGGCTTTTACGAACAGCGTCTGGTGCAACAAGCCATCACTGCGCGTACCGGCCAGGCATTTCTCGCTGGGCAGAACTCCAACGAGGCTCAGTTCAAGTACCTGATGAACAATGCCATCGCCAGCAAGGATCAACTCAACCTGTCGGTAGGCGTGACCCTCACGTCGCAACAGGTCGCGGCACTGACCCACGATATCGTCTGGCTCGAAGAGCACGAAGTGAACGGCGAGAAAGTGCTGGTGCCGGTGCTGTACATGGCCCAGGCCAACGATCGACTCGGCCCGACCGGTGCGCTGATTGCCGGTAATGACGTGAGCCTGATCGCTGGCCAGAACCTCGACAACGTCGGTACCTTGCGGGCCACCAACAACTTGTCGGCCACGGCAGGCAAGGACCTGGTCAACAGCGGGTTGATCCAGGCCGGCAATCGCCTGGACTTGCTGGCGGGCAACAACATCACCAACAAGGCGGGTGGCATCATCGCCGGTCGTGACGTGACGATGAACGCGATCAGCGGTGATGTGCTCAACGAGCGCAGTGTCACCTCGGTGGACAGCGTGGTACGGGGTTATTCGCACAAGGATTACGCAAACAGCGCCGCGCGTATCGAAGCCGCCAACGACATGGTCATTTCCGCCGGTCGTGACATCACCAATCCCGGCAGCGTTCTGCAAAGCGGCCGGGACATGAGCCTGAGTGCGGGGCGCGACGCCAATATCGTCTCCACCGAGCTCAACAGCAGCCTGGCGCTGGGCAAAAACCACTACAGCAGCGCTATCACCCAGATCGGCTCCGAGGTCAGCGCCGGTCGTGACCTGACGGTGAAGGCCGGTCGCGATATCAACGCCATCGCCAGCGAGATCGAAGCCAAACGCAATATCGCCATGGCGGCCACCGAGAACCTGACGCTGTCCTCGGCGGCGGACGAGCAGCACTCCTACGAAAAAACCAAGAAAGTCACCCGCCAGGAAGACCATGTCAGCCAGGTCGCCACGACCCTCAGCGCCGGTGGCGACGTGGACCTCAGCGCCGGCAAGGACATGGCGCTGATCTCCAGCCGTATCACCGCCGGCGATGAAGCCTATCTGGTGGCCGGCGACAACCTCGAACTGCTGGCGGCGCAAGACAGCGACTACTCGCTGTACGACAAGAAGAAAAAAGGCAGTTGGGGCAGCAAGCAGACCAAACGTGACGAAGTCACCAAGATCACCCACGTCGGCAGCGAGATCTCGACTGGAGGCGATCTGACGCTGGTCAGCGGCGGAGACCAGAAGTACCAGGCGGCGAAGCTGGAGAGTGGCAGCGACCTGACGCTGGCCAGCGGTGGGGAGATCACCTTCGAAGGGGTGAAGGACCTGCATCAGGAGAGTCATACGAAGAGCAGCAACAGCCTGTCGTGGAACAGTGCCAAGGGGAAAGGCAACACCGATGAAACCCTGCGACAGAGCGAGCTAGTGGCCCAGGGACAATTGGCGATCAAGGCAGTCGATGGCCTCAAGATCGATATCAAACACATTGACCAGAAGACGGTGAGCCAGACCATCGATGCGATGGTGCAGGCAGATCCACAGCTGGCATGGCTTAAAGACGCAGAAAAACGTGGTGATGTGGATTGGCGCCTGGTGAAGGAAACCCACGAGTCGTTCAAGTACAGCAACTCTGGTATGGGCGCCGGGGCAATGCTGGCGGTGATCATCATTGTTACGGTGCTGACGGCGGGGACTGCTACAGCTGCCACCGTCGGAGCTTCCGCAGGTGCCACGGCCTCCGGCGCGGCTGCCGCGGCTGGTGCATCAGCTACGACCGCTGCTTCTGTGGCAGCTGCCGCCTCGGCTGCAGCGAGCGCCAGCTTCTCGGCCGCCGTTGCGCAGACGGCGGCCAGCGCAATCAATAACAAAGGCAACCTAGGCGCTACTTTCAAGGATGCGGTCTCGTCGGACAGCCTCAAAGGGTATGTGTTGGCAGGTGTGACGGCGGGCATTGCCTCCCAGTTTGGCTTTAACCCCACCGAGTTGAAACTTGACCTGGCCAGCGCTCAAAGCGTGGCCATCAAGGTAGCTGCTGACTCGGTGGCCAAGACCGCGATCATGGGCGGCAGTTTGAAGGACAACTTGGTCGAGTCTGCGGTGGGGACGGGGATCAGCATCGGTGGGGCGATAGGGGCCAACAAGATTGGAGATGTCACGCTCTTTGACAACGGTAAGTTGACGAAAGTGGCCATGCACGCCGCGCTCGGTGGACTGATGGCCGAAGCGATGGGCGGGGACTTCCGTACTGGAGCCCTGGCCGCAGGCGCGAACGAAGCCGTAGTGGATTTTCTGGCTGACAAATTGTTGCCGGTCGGAGTCGACAAAAACAGTCTCGAGTACCAGCAAGGGGTCAGTAAGATGCTGGCGGCATCTCAACTGATCGGCGTGTTGACGGCGGCTGTTACGGGAGGCGATGCATCCGTCGCAGCTGCAGTAACAGCGAACGCAACGCAATATAACAATCTGAACCACAGCGATTCACGTGATTTCGTTGAGAGCATGAACAGTTGTAAAGGCGATGAAAGTTGCCAAATAAAAGCTTGGAAAGACCGAGGTTTCGGAGAGCTGAGTGACGAGCTTTTTGAGCAGGCGCTACAGACAGGTGGTGCTGTCTATGCCAAAGACCAGATGGGGCAGATCGCAGCAGGTCTGACAGTTCTTGATAAACTGAGCTGTTCGACCCAAGCCTGTGAAAACTATAAGTTCTTGCTGACTGATCGCGCCCTCAAAAGCATGGTCAAACTTGGTGATGTGGTCGGGCAGTGGGAACCAGTATTAGGTGCGATTGCAGGTATGGCGGGTGGCATAGCTGGTATGCGTGGGCCACGGCCTGCCGGGGCTGAGCCAGTAATTGGGTCTGCTCAGGTCAACAAGGCATATGCTTATTGGGCTCGACGAAAAGAAGGGCCTGTGCTTCCGGATGAGGCATGGCATAAAAATGTTCCAAGACAAACCACGCCAGGGACGAAAGCAGTCACTCAAGAGAAGTACAACCCTAAGACAGGAAAACTGGAAAACTCTATTATTGAATATGATGAGTATGGTCGTATGTCTAAAAGAACAGACTATTCGAACCATGGGTACGGAGATCCATCGAAACCTAATGAGTATCATTCTGATCCTCATACGCATATATATGAATATGGGCCAGGTTTTGGTGAAAAGGGTAGAGGGACGAGGGTGAATAGATGATTGGTAAAGATGAGCTTAACGAGCTGCTTATAGGGCATAACTGTGTGGAGTCTATGTGTATTGAGTCTGAAGATGGTATTGTAAAATATAATCTTCTGTTAACTCTGGCTGAGTCGGAAAGCTACGATTCAAAAAAAATTAAGGTTTGCTTTTACGATGTTAGCTCATTGAGTGTTAAAGAGTTTGGTGGGGGGTTAACGCAGTTTATGCATTTGAAAATTTCGAAAACTAACTCGGGGTTTGATAGGGCGAGGTACGAATTAAGTGAAATGGAAGATGAAAAAATATATTGCTTGTTTTTTGGGTTTGCTTTAATCGATGAGTAAGTGTTTGGGGCTTAGTGGAGGGGTCGGCTCTTGCTGTGGATGATCAAGCAGATAGAGGTATTAATTGGGAAGCTGTAGATACGCAGGATATTTTGCTGGGTTAGTTGGTGCAAAAGGAACAGCGTCTTCAAAGACGGCAGTTCAAGAGTAAATAGCCCCGGCACTGCCGGGGCTATTTGCTTCTCTCGCTGTCATCTCCCTAGTCTGCAGAATATTGCCAATGGGATGTCAAAGGAAAATCCTGCGTTGAATACCTGGACAGGTCAGCCTCGCTCCTACAGAAGCGAGGTTTGCCCGCGATTTTTTATGCCCGGCGCAAATCCCTGTAGCCGCTGCCGCAGGCTGCGAAAAGGCCCGCAGGGCCTTCCTGCGATCTCGAAAACACAACAGGGTGCCTGGGCGTGCAGCGTTGGCTGGACGGGCGTATCGCGGGCAATCGAGCGTCGACCGGCCGCTCCTACAGAAGCGAGGTTTGCCCGCGATTTTTTATGCCTGGCGCAAATCCCTGTAGCCGCTGCCGCAGGCTGCGTAAAGGCCCGCAGGGCCTTCCTGCGATCTCGAAAACACAACAGGGTGCCTGGGCGTGCAGCGTTGGCTGGACGAGCGTATCGCGGGCAAGCCTCGCTCCTACAAGGGACGTGTGTCTGTAGGAGCGAGGCTTGCCCGCGAAAGGGTTCAAACCTTCAACACTTTCCCGCTGGCCGCCACACCAATCAGCATCACCGCGATCAGTCCGAAGGCGATGCTCAGGCTGCTGCCGTGGGCGATAAAGCCGATCAGCGCCGGGCCGGCGAGGATGCCGGCGTAACCCAGGGTGGTGATGGCCGGCACGGCGATGGCTTCGGGCATCACGGTCTGTTTGCCCACCGCGGTGTACAGCACCGGCACGATGTTCGAGCAGCCGACCCCCACCAGCGCATAGCCCACCAGCGCCGCTTCCCAGGCCGGTGCCAGGGTCGCCAGCAGCAGGCCCGCGGCGGCCACCGAACCACCCATGACGATCACTCGCCTGGCCCCCAGCTTGTGCACGATGGCATCGCCAGTCAGGCGGCCGACGGTCATGGTCAGGGCGAAGGCCGCGTAACCCAGGCCGGCATAGGCGGCATCCACCTGGCGCTCGGCGCTGAGGAACACCGCGCTCCAGTCCAGCACCGCGCCTTCGGCGAGGAACACCACGAAGCACAGGCAGCCAATGAACAGCACCACACCGTGGGGCACGGCAAAGGCCGGGCCCGAACTCTGGCTGCCGTACGGCAACATGTGTGGTGCCGCCTTGAGCAGGGCGACGACCAGCAAGGCCACCACCACCAGGGTCGCACCCAGCGGCGACAGGCCCAGGCCGAGCATGGCGCTGACCCCGGCCGCGCCGACGATGCCGCCGAGGCTGAACAGACCATGGAAGCCCGACATCATCGGCCGGCCGCTGGCCCGTTCGACGATCACCGCCTGCAGGTTCACCGTGGAATCCACCGTGCCCAGCCCGGCGCCGAACATGAACAGCCCGGCGATCAGCAGCGGCACCGTGCTCACCGTGGCCAGCAGCGGCAGGGCCAGGCAGATCAGCAGGCTGCCGGCGGCCATCACCCGCCGGCAACCGAAGCGCCCGGCAAGCACCCCGGCGATCGGCATCGCCAGGATCGAGCCGACCCCCAGGCACAGCAGCAACAGGCCCAATGTGCCTTCATCGAGCCCGGCCCGGGCCTTGGCGTAGGGCACCAGCGGCGCCCAGGCGGCGATGCCGAAACCGGCGATGAAAAACGCGATGCGGGTGGCCATCTGTTCCAGGCGGCCGGGGCTGATCTGTTGCTGCGAGGTGTGGGTGTTGAGGGCTGTCATAAAAATCCTTGGCGGTCACCCCCGGCGCCTGTCAGCCAATGGACGCTTGGCGCCATTGCTGCTGTCGCTGGAGGACCGAGTCTGCCGTTTCACCGACCAGTTGTTGATACACCGCCGGCGACGTGGCGCCTTCGGTGTGGATAAGCAGGACGCGCGAACGGGCGTCGAGGTGCGCGACTTTGCGCCGCGCGCCATCCTTGCACATCAGGCCCGGTCCCGCGAGGCCCGCGGCGCCGGATTCGCCGGCCGGCAGGGGAATGTCCCGGGCGCTGCCGGTGGCCAGCTGGCGCATGGCGCCGGCGGCGAGCGCGTCGGGGAGTGTGACCAGGCAATCGTTCGAAGGTTGCAGGAAGCGTCAGGCCGGGCCCGCCATCGTCGAGTCCAGCGTGCCACTGGCCTGGCCCCAAATAATATTGCGTGGCTGGCGAATTTGTTTCGCATAATCGCCAGCCTTTGCACAATTTCATTTCATGATTGTCCGCCACCGATTGCCCACCACTGATAGCCCGCCCATGGATTGCCCGCATGACCATCAGCCTGGATGCCTACGACCTGAAACTGCTCGCCGAACTGCAACGCGATGCGCGCACCCCGCAAAGCGAGCTGGGGTTGCGAGTGAACCTGTCCACCGCGGCGGTCAACCGGCGTCTCAAGCGCCTGAGCGATGAAGGGGTGATCGAGCGCTACAGCGCGGTCATCGCCCCCGAGGCGTTGGGCTATGAGCTGAGCATCATTGTCGAGGTGGAGGTGGAGAGCGAACGCATCGATCAGCTCGATGCGCTCAAGCGCAGCTTCCAGGCCTGCCCGCAGGTGCAGCAGTGCTACTACGTGGCGGGCGAGTGCGATTTCGTGCTGATCTTCACCGTGCGCAACATGGCCCAGTACAACGAACTGACCCGCGAGCTGTTCTTCGAGAACAACAACGTCAAGCGCTTCAAGACCCTGGTAGCCATGAGCCGGGTCAAGGTCGGGCTGGATGTGCCGACCCAGCCTTGATGAGTGACTGACCCCGGTTTGTCGAAAACAAACGTTCTTCTGTAGGAGCGAGCGGGCGGCGATCCGACTTGCTCCTACAGAAGCCAGGGGTCTCTGGCTTGCTGGTAAAAACGACAACGCGGCACCCTTGGGCGCCGCGTTGTCGTGGGGCAGGCCGATCAACCCTGGCGGCGGGCATCCAGGCTGAAGCGACCGGCGCCGAAGGCCACCACTTGCAGCAGGCCGCCGGCCATGGCGATGTTCTTGAAGAAGTGGATGAACTGGTTCTGGTCGCCCAGGTTGTTGTGGAAGGCCAGGGCGGTGGCCACGCTGAACACGGCCAGGCCCAGGGCTACCAGGCGGGTGCGGTAGCCGGCGATCAGCAACAGGCCGCCACCCAGTTCCACGGCGATGGCGATGCCCAGGGCCAGTTGCGGGAAGGGCAGTCCGACCGATTGGATGTAACCGACCATGGCGGCCGGCGCGGCGATTTTCGAGAAGCCGGACAGGATGAAGATGGCGCTGAGCAGGACGCGCCCGATCAAGCTGATGCTGGCGTTGGTGTTCGAGGTGGCGGACAGGCTGTTGGTCAGTGTGGACATGCTGGATTCTCTCAGTGGGTTCGGCCTCACCACCTTGGTGGGCCGCGATGGAGAGAAGTTTGCCACTGGCTTTATGAACGCAATAGCCGAATAATTTCGAGTATCATGTTCTATTTTTTAGAACACAGCCTTTGCGAGAACAGCACCATGTCCAGCAACCCCGGCACGCCCACCCTCGATCAATTGCGCATCTTCCTGACCATCGTCGAAGTCGGCAGCTTTGCCGGGGCGGCGCGCAAGCTGCATCGCGCCACCTCGGTGATCAGCTATTCCATGGCCAACCTGGAGCTGCAACTGGGGGTCAGCCTGTTCGACCGCAAGACCACCCGCAAACCCCAGCTCACCGAGGCCGGGCGCACGGTGCTGGCCGAGGCGCGGAGCATCTACAACGGCATCGACGGCCTGCGGGCCAAGGTCAAGGGGCTGTTGCAGGGGCTGGAGGCGGAGGTCCACCTGGTGATCGACGTGATGTTCCCGGCGGCGCGCATCGTCGATGCACTGAAAAACTTCCGCCGCGAGTTCCCCACGGTGCAGTTGCACCTGCATATGGAGGCCCTGGGCGCGGTGGCCGAGATGGTGCTGGCGGGGCGCGCCACGGTGGGCGTCAGCGGCATGGTGCACCGCGATCTGGCCGGTATCGAGCGGGTGCAGGTGGGGTTCGTCCAACTGATTCCGGTGGCGGCTCCGGAGCATCCGTTGGCGCAGGCGTCGGTCAACCTGCCGGGGGCCGGCCGCGAGCATGTGCAGCTGGTGCTGTCGGACCGTTCCGAGCTGACGCGCAACCAGGACTTCGGCGTGGTCGGCACCCGCAGCTGGCGCCTGGCGGACCTGGGCTCCAAGCACATGCTGCTGCGCGAAGGCATCGGCTGGGGAAACATGCCGGCGCCGATGGTCGAGGAAGACCTGGCCAGCGGGCGCCTGGTGCAACTCAATCTGCCGGGGAACCAGGGCCTGCCTTACGGCTTCGACGCCATCTACCGCCTCGACACGCCACCGGGGCCGGCGGCGTCCTGGCTGATCGATTGGCTGGCGGCCCAGGTTCAGTCCGCCGGCTCGGGCGCGGCCTGATCGGCCTCCTGGAGTGGGCCGAAGGCCTGGGCCAGGAAGTCGACGAAGAAGCGGATCTTCTGCGACACATGGCGGTTGCTGGCATACACCGCATAGATGGTCCGGCGCGGCATGGAATGACTGGGCAGGACTCGCTG
The DNA here is from genome assembly GCF_003184125.1 of Pseudomonas sp. RW409. NCBI lineage: Bacteria > Pseudomonadati > Pseudomonadota > Gammaproteobacteria > Pseudomonadales > Pseudomonadaceae > Pseudomonas > Pseudomonas sp. RW409. The sequence goes on from NZ_QHHP01000033.1 coordinate 18,001, forward strand.
CAACTGGCCGCTGTCGAGTAGCGGCTGGGCGATGAACGAGGGCAGGGCGCCAATGCCCAGCCCGGCCTGGAGCATGTCGCTGAGCATCAGGCTGTTGTCCACGGCAAAACGCACCGGCAGTTCCAGGCGACTGCTGCCTTGCGGGCCTTCCAGCTGCCAGTGGCCGGGGTGCTCGGCCAGGCGATAGGCCAGGCAGCTGTGGTCGCGTAGTTCATCGACGGTCTGCGGGCTGCCATTGGCCTGCAGGTAGGCCGGGGCGGCGCAGATCACCTGCTCGATTTCCCCCAGGCGCCGGGCGATCAGTGACGAGTCGGTCAACTGCCGGCGAATCCGCAGCGACACGTCGAAACCTTCGCTCACCACATCCAGCAGGCGGTCGTCGAGGGTCAGGTCGATGCGAAATTGCGGATAGCGCCGCATGAAGTCGGCGAGGATCGGCGACAGCACCTTGAGGCCGAACGACAGCGGCGCGTTGACCCGCAGGCGGCCGCCGGGCTCGCGGGTGCCGGCGCGGGTCGCGCATTCCAGGGCTGCCAGTTCGTCGAGCAGGTGGCAGCACTCGCTGAAGTAGGCCTGGCCGGCGTCCGACAGGCTCATGCGGCGGGTGGTGCGCAGCAGCAACAGGCTGCCCAGGTGTTCTTCCAGCTGGCGCACCTGCTTGCTGACGGCGGCGGTGGATTGCCCCAGGTCGTTGGCCGCCAGGCTGAAGCTGGCGCGCTCCACCACTCGGCGAAAGGTGCGCATGGCTGCCAGCACATCCATATTGTTTCTCCTGGGTTGAATATGTCTTAACGAAACGGCTGATTATCGCCCAATTGTTAATCCATACCATGGACACTTCATTTCACAGGAGTGTCGTCATGACTGTTTCCCGTTTGTTGCGTGTCATCCCCGGCCTGGCCGCCTTGTCATTGTTCAGCGCCCTGTTCAGTGCACAGTGCAGCGCCGCGCCCCAGGCCGAGGTCGGCGTCAGCCCCTGGGGGCCGAAGGATGAGATCGGTCGCCTGAACCTGATCACCGAGCAGTCGCGGGCGGCGATCATGGCCCGGGTCAGCGGCAGCCAGGCCTACGACCTGGCGGTCGAATATTACGTCGGCATGCCCAGCTGGCAGGCGGCGGGCGATCCGCCTTACCAGATGTGGATGACCCACACCCCGCACGGCAATGTGATCGCCGACCCGATGCAGGTCGGCGAGCCGATGAACCGGCATGTCAGCTATACCGGCTCGGCGGTGTCGATGTACGCCCATATGGGCACCCATATCGATGCGCTCAACCACTTCGGCCTGGACGGCAAGATCTGGAACGGCTTTCGCGCCGACCAGCACCTGGGCGACCGTGGCTGGAACGTTACCGGTGCGGAAAAACTGCCGCCGATCGTCGCCCGTGGGGTGCTGATCGATGTCGCCGCGGCCAAGGGCGTGGACATGCTGGCGGACAATTACCGGGTGACCCGCGCCGACCTGCAACAGGCGCTGAAGGCGCAGAAGGTCAGCCTGGAAAAGGGCGACGTGGTGCTGATCCGCACCGGGCGCATGCGTGACTATGAAAAGGCCCAGGCCTATATGGCCAACCCGCCGGGCATGAGCCTGGACGCGGCGAAGTTCCTGGTGGAAGAGGGCGGCGCCATGGTGGTGGGCGCCGATAACCTGAGTTTCGAGACCTTCCCGTCGGAGGTGGAAGGCAACTACCTGCCGTTGCACACCTACCTGCTGGCGATGCAGGGTGCGCCGATCCTGGAGCTGGTCAACCTCGAAGGCCTGTCGCGGGACCGGGTGTACCAGTTCGCCTTTATCGGTGCGTCGTTGAAGTTCCGCGGCGCCGATGCCGCACCGATTCGGCCGATTGCCTTGCCGATTCGCTAGGCGCTTACCGCGTGACCTGTAGCCGCTGCCGCAGGATTCCGGCCGGGCCCGATGTTTGTGTAGCCGCTGCCGCAGGCTTCGATCGAGCGGTACGCTCGTAGGGATCTTGCGGGCGCTGGAGACCCTGCGGGTCTATCGCAGCCTCGCGGGGCTCGGCAGCGGCTACAGGGAACGGGGACACCCCTCGATATTCCGGCCGGGCCCGATGTTTGTGTAGCCGCTGCCGCAGGCTGCGATCGAGCGGCACGCTCGTGGGGATCTTGCGGGCGCCGAGACCCTGCGGGTCTATCGCAGCCTCGCGGGCTCGGCAGCGGCTACAGGGGGCTGTCGGCGTTAGTCTTGCTCGCATAACGCTCGCAGGGCCGGGTCGCGTAATTGCATCAGCTCGAACAGCCCCAGGGCCCGGAGCGCGGGCAGGGCGGCCAGCAGATCTTCCTCGGCTATGCGCCGCTGTTCTGCCAAGGTGCCCGGATCGGTCCACAGCCGGGCATTGATCAGGAAGGCCCCCACCGTGCCCTTGCGCACCCGGGTGCCGTTGAAATCGCCATGGTTGAGTTGATCGGGTAACAGGTCTTCGGCGCGCATGGAGCAATCCTCGTGTGAATGAGCGCTCAGTCTGCGGCCTGGGGATTGGCTAAACTGCCTGGTTCTTGCCGTTGAATGACGTGAAACAGCCAATGTCCCAACCTTTGGTTTCCCCCTTGCTCGCTCAAGCCCAGGGCGGCCCGCTGCTGTTCGCGGCGTGGCAGCACAACCCGATCGAACGGCAGACCGCCGCCCACAGCCATGCCCGCGGCCAACTGCTCGGCGCCCGCCGCGGCCTGCTGTCGGTGACGGCGGCCGACAGCCAGTGGGTGGTGCCGGCGACCCATGCGGTGTGGGTGCCGCCCCGCTGCGAACACGCCTTGCGTTCCCATGGCCCGTTCGACGGCTGGAGTGTCTATATCGAGCCTGACGCCTGCCACGAACTGCCGGCGCAACCACGGATCATTGCCACCTCCGGGCTGTTGCGGGAGGCGGTGATGCGCGCGGCGAGCTGGCCACAAGGCGCGCTGGATGAGCCGCAATCGCGCATCGCCCGGGTGATCCTCGATGAGCTGGGCAGCCTGCCGGTGGAACCCTTCGGCTTGCCATTGCCTGTGGACCCGCGATTGCGGCGGATCTGCCAGGCGCTGGCCGATGACCTGGCGGACAACCGCGGCCTGGAAGCCTGGGCCCGGTGGGCGGGGATCTCGCCGCGAACCCTGGCCCGGCGGTTTGTCGGCGAGACTGGCTTTGCCTTCAGCCAGTGGCGACAACGGGCGCGCTTGCTGCGGGCCCTGGAGCGCCTGGCGGCGGGCGACGCGGTAACCCGGGTGGCGCTGGACCTGGGCTATGACAATGTCAGCGCCTTTATCGCCATGTTCCGCCGTCAGTTCGGGGTGACGCCGGGGCGCTACTTCGCCCGGCACGAAAACGGCTGAGCACCGTGACCCCGGAAGGCGTGAGCCGGCTGGCGATGGCCTCCCGTCATCCCGTCGAAAACCGCTCCCGGCTGTTGCTCAGGTGGGTCCACATCGCCGCACGCGCCGCATCCGGGTCCTGGCGGCGGATGGCGGCGTAGACGGCTTCGTGTTCCTGGTTGGCCAGGGTCGCCAGTTGCGCCAGGTCGACATCGCCGCGCTCGGCGTCGCGCACCCGGGTCCGCGGGATCAGGGCGTTGCCCAGGGATTGCAGGATCTGCACGAAATAAGGGTTGCCGGTGGCTTCGGCGATCAGCAGGTGGAAGCGCTGGTCGGCCTCCACGCAACTGTCGTTGTTGGCCAGCAACTGCTGGTAGTCGTCCAGCGCCTGGCGCATCTGCGCCAGTTGCTCGGCGCTGCGCCGGCGGGCGGCGAGGGCCACCGCCTGGGTTTCCAGGCCCAGGCGCAGTTCGAGGATGTCGCGCACGCTCAGGGCGGTGTCGACGTTCAAGCGCAGGCCGTGGGTGTCCTGGCGTTCCAGCACGAAGCTGCCGACGCCGTGGTGGGTTTCCACCCAGCCGGCGGCCTGCAGCTTGGAGATGGCTTCGCGCACCACGGTGCGGCTGACGCCATGGGCGCGGACGATGGTGCTTTCCGACGGCAGCTTGTCACCGGGCTTGAGAATGCCGCGCATGATCTGCCGGGTCAGGTCGCTGACCAGCTCATGGGCCAGGTTGGTGGAAGGGCGACGGCGGCCCGGGGCGATATCGGATTCGGTGCTCATGGCAAGGTCGCGCAGGGAAAGCAAAAAGCTTATCACCGAAGTGGTCGGGCAGCGCTCAACTTGTCTGACATGTATGACAAGTTGTCGGATAAGTCGCTTCCGGATTCAGTGCGGGTTCTTTGTGTGAGTGCGGCCTGAAAAATATTCCAGCTAAAAGAATTTTTATTTATCCAATTAAAATCAATTAGTTGTGATTATTTTACAGCGCCTTTCTCGATCAAGACTGCCTTGCAGACCGGCCTCGGTAGTGAGTCTACGCTTGTGACGCTATTTTTCTACTTGTATGATGACTGTCAACTAGGGCGCTCGCCCAGTCACCCGCACACAACAACAAACAAGTGGGAGAGGCATCGTGAATACCACCCTTGATCCATCCGGGGACGATTCCCTGCTGGCCATCGCCGTGGCGAAGGTCAAGCGTCATGTGCTGCCGCTGTTCGTCATCATGTTCATCGTCAACTACATCGACCGGGTCAACATCGGCTTCGTCCGCACCCACCTGGAACATGACCTGGGCATCGGCGCCGCAGCCTACGGTTTTGGCGCCGGGCTGTTCTTCATCGGCTACGCGCTGTTCGAGGTGCCGTCCAACATGCTGTTGCAGCGGGTCGGCGCGCGGATCTGGCTGACCCGCATCATGTTCACCTGGGGGCTGGTGGCCACGGCCATGGCCTTCGTGCAGAACGAAACCCAGTTCTATGTGCTGCGCTTCCTGCTGGGGGTGGCCGAGGCCGGGTTCTTCCCCGGGGTGATCTATTACTTCACCCGTTGGCTGCCCGGTGTGGAGCGGGGCAAGGCGATCGCCATTTTCCTAAGCGGTTCGGCCGTGGCCTCGCTGGTCTCCGGCCCGCTGTCCGGAGCGCTGTTGCAGATCGAAGGCCTGGGCTGGCACGGCTGGCAGTGGATGTTCATCGTCGAGGGCATGGCCTCGGTGCTGCTCTGCGGTTTTGTCTGGTTCTGGCTCGACTCCACGCCCCGTGACGCCAAGTGGCTGAGCCCCGCCGAACAGGAGGCGCTGGTGCAGGCGATCGACAGCGAACAGCGCGAGCGCGAAGCGGCGATGCCGGTCAAGCCGTCGCTCTGGACCCTGCTCAAGGACCGGCAGATCCTGCTGTTCTGCCTGATCTACTTCTGCATCCAGCTGACCATCTACGCCGCGACCTTCTGGCTGCCGAGCATCATCAAGAAGATGGGCGACCTCAGCGACCTGCAGGTGGGTTTCTTCAACTCCATTCCCTGGCTGATCTCGATCATCGCCATGTACGCCTTCGCCGCGGCGTCCGGCAAATGGAAGTTCCAGCAGGCCTGGGTCGCCAGCGCCTTGCTGGTGGCGGCGGCCGGGATGTTCCTGTCCACCACCGGCGGGCCGGTGTTCGCCTTCGTCGCCGTGTGTTTCGCCGCCATCGGCTTCAAGTCGGCGTCCGCGCTGTTCTGGCCGATTCCCCAGGCCTACCTGGATGCGCGTATCGCCGCCGCGGTGATCGCCCTGATCAACTCCATCGGCAACCTCGGCGGCTTCGTCGCCCCGGCCACCTTCGGCCTGCTGGAGCAGCGCACCGGGTCGATCCAGGGCGGCCTGTACGGCCTGGCGGCGACCTCGATCATCGCCGCGATCATCGTGTTTTTCGCCCGCACCCGGCCCAAGGCCCCTACCACGCCGACACCCTTGGGCGCTGCCCGCCCGCTACTGGACAAATCCCACTGACTTTTGCCGACAGGAACCGACCCATGACGCTTGAATCCACCCACCATCATCCTGGCCAGACACCACTCATCACCCGACTGCAAGTGGTGCCGGTGGCCGGGCATGACAGCATGCTGCTCAACCTCAGCGGCGCCCACGGCCCGTTCTTCACCCGCAATATCGTGATCGTCAGCGACAGCGCCGGTAACACCGGGGTCGGTGAAGTGCCAGGGGGCGAGCGGATTCGCGCCACCCTCGAGGAGGCCCGCGAACTGCTGGTCGGCCAGCCCATCGGCCACTACCAGAAGCTGCTCAACCAGGTGCGCCAGCGCTTTGCCGAGCGCGATGCCGGCGGCCGCGGCCAGCAGACCTTCGACCTGCGCATCGCGATCCATGCGGTGACCGCGCTGGAAGCGGCGCTGCTCGATCTGCTCGGCCAGTTCCTCGGTGTGCCGGTGGCGGCGTTGCTCGGCGAAGGCCAGCAGCGCGAATCGGTGAAGATGCTCGGCTACCTGTTCTATATTGGCGACCGGCGCCAGACCGACCTGGCCTACCGCAACGAAGCCGAGGCCGACGATGCCTGGCTGCGCCTGCGCCATGAACCGGCGCTGAACGCCGAGAGTATCGTGCGCCTGGCCGAGGCGGCCAAGGCGCGGTATGGCTTCAACGACTTCAAGCTCAAGGGCGGCGTGCTGCGCGGCGAAGAGGAAATGGAGGCGGTCACCGCCCTGGCCGAATGTTTTCCCAAGGCGCGCATCACCCTCGATCCCAACGGTGCCTGGTCGCTGAAGCAGGCGATCGCCCTGTGCCGCGACCAGCACCAGGTGCTGGCCTATGCCGAAGATCCCTGCGGCGCGGAAAACGGTTACTCCGGGCGCGAGGTGATGGCCGAATTCCGTCGTGCCACCGGGTTGCCTACGGCGACCAACATGATCGCCACCGACTGGCGGGAAATGGGCCACGCGATCCAGCTGCAAGCGGTGGACATTCCCTTGGCCGATCCGCATTTCTGGACGATGCAGGGTTCGGTGCGGGTAGCGCAGATGTGCCATGAATGGGGCCTGACCTGGGGCTCGCATTCCAACAACCACTTCGATATTTCCCTGGCCATGTTCACCCATGTGGCGGCCGCGGCGCCGGGCGAGATCACCGCCATCGACACCCACTGGATCTGGCAGGACGGCCAGCACCTGACCCGCAATCCGCTGCAGATCGTCGAGGGCTGTGTGGCGGTGCCACAGACGCCTGGGCTGGGCGTCGAGCTGGACCTGGACGCGCTGGCCCGCGCCCACGAGCTGTACAACAGCCGCGGCCTGGGCGCCCGGGACGACAGCGTGGCCATGCAGTGCCTGATCCCGGGCTGGCGCTTCGACAACAAGCGGCCGTGCCTGGTGCGCTGAGCCAGGCGCCGACCCTGTTAGGAGGCTTGGCACAGGGCTTGGCCGGGCCGCTGCATTCACAGTAATGTCAGCGGCCCGTCTGCTTTTGGAACCTCGCAATGACCTCTTTCTACGATGCCCGCGGCAATCTTTACGGTGTGGTGGCGCCTGCCACGGTACGTGAGCTGGGGATTGCCTTGCCGGCCAGCGCGGCCGAGGCGGCGCTGGCCCGGGCCAGCTGGAGCGAACAGGTTATCGAGGCCCTGTGCGGCTGGGCGCCCGGCACCCGGCCGGCTGGGGCCAAGGCCCATCGCAGCGACGGCTTGCTGGTCGGGCCGTTCCAGGACGCGCCGCCGTTCGACCTGCTGATCGTCAACACCGACGGCACCCTGGCCGAGCGCAGCGGCAACGGCCTGACCATCTTTTCCCAGGCCTTGACCGAGCAAGGGCTGCTGCCGGCCCAGGGGCCTACGGAGTTGCGGGTGCATCACGACAAACCGGATGGGGTGTCGCCGGTGGCAACGGTGGTCGAGCCGGCACAGGTCGCCGGGGTGTCCGGCTTCTGGCTGGACCTCGGGCAACCGGCGTTCGGTGCACAAGCCGTGGGCGCGCAACACGGGGTCGAGAATGACGGTTCGAGCTGCGTCGAGCTGAGTCGGGTGCGCGGGCTGGCGCGGCTGCACCCGGAATGGAGCCGCAGCCAGTTCGTGCGCATCGGCAACCCCCATTGCGTGACCCTGGTCGGCGATGCCAACGCCTTGCCAAGCAACCGGCAGATGAATGAAGCGCCCCTGGCCGAGGCGCTGACGCGCATTGCCTACGCCATGCCCACCGGCAGCGGCGAGCCCTGCCCGGCGGGGGTGAACCTGCAATGGGCGTGGCTGGAAGGGCCGCAGCGCATCGCCGCCCGGGTGTTCGAGCGCGGCGAAGGCCCCACCGCATCCTCCGGCACCAGCGCCAGTGCCGTGGCCAGCGCGGCGTGGCGGGTCGGCTGGGTCAAGGCCGGCGAAGTCGCGGTGCTGATGCCTGGCGGCACCGCGCCACTGCGCCTGGAGGAGCGGGGTGGGGAGTTGGTGCGGGTGAGCCTGTTCGGTACGGCGGTGGGTATTGCTTAGATCGAGGTGTATTCAAGTACGCCATCGCGGGCAAGCCTCGCTCCTACAGAAGACCGCGATCTTGGTTTCGGAGTGAGGCTTGCTGCGATGACTTAGCCGTACAGGGATCGGGTTGGTCGCAACAGCACGACTGACGTGCGTCTGTAGGAGCGAGGCTTGCCCGCGATGACGTCAGCGGCCGTTACACAAGCCCCGCATCGCCCGGCAGCTCCACTTGGGCCATCTGCCGTTTCATCAGCACCTTGCCGTCGCGGATCGAGTACAGCGGCAGGCCCTGGCTGCGGATCATTTCATAATCGCTGTCGGCCGACAGGATCAGCAGGTTGGCCGGCCGGCCTTCCTCCAGGCCGTAACGCTCGCCCAGGGCCAGGGCCTTGGCGCTGTTGTCGGTGACCAGGTCGAGGGCGCTCTGCAGGTTGCGGTAGCCGAGCATGTGGCAGATGTGCAGGCCGGCTTCCAGCACCCGCAGGATGTTGCCGTTACCCAGGGGGTACCAGGGATCGACGATCGAGTCCTGGCCGAAACACACGTTCATCCCGGCTTCCAGCAGCTCGTTGACCCGGGTCACGCCGCGGCGTTTCGGGAAGCTGTCGAAGCGCCCCTGCAGGTGGATGCTTTCGGTGGGGCAGGAAACGAAGCTGATGCCCGAGTGGCCGAGCAGGCGGAACAGCTTGGCGCAGTAGGCGTTGTCGTAGGAGCCCATGGCGGTGGTGTGGCTGGCGGTCACCCGCGAACCCATGTCGCGGCTGCGGGCTTCTTCGGCCAGCACTTCGAGAAAGCGCGAATGCGGGTCGTCGGTTTCGTCGCAATGCACGTCCACCAGGCAGCCGGTACGTTCGGCCAGGTCCATGAGGAACTTCACCGAGCTCACGCCCTGGTCGCGGGTGTACTCGAAGTGCGGAATGCCGCCCACCACATCGGCGCCGAGGCGGATTGCCTCCTCCATCAGTTCGCGGCCGTTGCGGTAGCTTTCGATGCCTTCCTGGGGAAAGGCGACGATCTGCATGTCCACCAGGTGCGCGCTTTGCTCGCGTACTTCGAGCATGGCCTTGAGCGCGGTCAGTTCCGGGTCGGTGACGTCGACATGGGTGCGCACATGCTGGATGCCATGGGCGGCGAGGGCGCGGATGGTTTTGCGGGCGCGGGCCTTGGTGTCTTCCTGGGTGATGGTGACCTTGCGCTCGCCCCAGCATTCGATGCCTTCGAACAGGGTGCCGCTCATGTTCCAGCGCGGCTCGCCGGCGGTGAGGGTGGCGTCCAGGTGAATGTGCGGCTCGACGAAGGGCGGCACCACCAGGTTGCCGCCGGCGTCGAGGTCGTCGGGGCCCAGGGTCTGGGCTTCGGTCTGCCGGGCGATGCTGGCGATGCGACCGTTCTCCAGGTGCAGTTCGTGCAGGCCTTCGCGGTTGCGCAGGCGGGCGTTGATGATGAGCATCGGAGCGATTCCTTTTTCAATCCAGGCGGTCAGGGTACGGCGCTCGGGCCGGCGGCCGCAACGTCGCGTGGTCCGGGTTCATGCCTGGATGTCCGCCGCGGTGGTGGCGCGTGCGCCGAACAGGCTGCTCAGCAGCATGTAGCTCAGGGCGGCGGCCGCGATGCCCACCAGCGGCGCGACCCAGGGCGAGCCGAAGGCCGCCACGGTGCCGATGGCATAGGCGCCCAGGCCGGCCCAGTTGAACGCCGGCAACTTGCTGTCGGCCAGGCGCGGGTACTGGCCGCGGTAGCGATAGAAGAAGTCGGCCATGATTACTCCGCCAATCGGCGGGATCACCGTGCCCAGCAGAATCAGGTAGGGCACCAGCATGTCGTACATGCCCAGCAGCGCCAGCAGGGTGCCGATCACCGCGCCGACCAGGGTCACGGTCTTGCGTCGGCCAGTGCGCAGCAGGTTGCAGCCGGCGACGGCGAAGTTGTAGATGGTGTTGTCCTGGGTGCTCCAGATATTCAGCAGGAGCATGGCCATGGCGGCCATGGCGAACCCCTGCAACAGCAGCACTTCGACCACGTCCGGCTGCTGGTAGACGATGGCGCCGTAGGCCCCGATCAGCACCATCAGGCCGTTGCCGATAAAAAAGCCGATCAGGCTGGCCAGCACCGCGACCCTGGCCGAACGCGAAAAGCGCGTCCAGTTGGTGGCCTGGGTGGCGCCGCTGACGAAGGTGCCGAACACCAGGGTGATGGCCGTGGACAGGTCGAGGCTGGCGCTCGGCACCACGGCCAGCAACCCATCGAGGCCGCCGACCTTGACCGTGGCCACCCACATCGACAGCAACAACAGCAGGGCCATGGCCGGCACCGCGATATAAGAGAGGATTTCCAGCCCGCGGTAACCGACGTAGGCGGTGGCGCAGAACACCATACCGAACAGCACCATCAGCCCCAGCACGGTGCCCTGGCCCAGCTCGAAATACTTGCCCAGCACCACCGCGGCGGTGGCGGTGCCCCAGGCGTACCAGCCGATCTGGGTGAAACCGAGGATCAGGTCGCTGAGCTTGCTGCCCACCTCGCCGAAACAGAAGCGCCCCATCAGCACCGAGTTCAGGCCGCTCTTGAAGGCGATATAGCCCAGGCCCGCCGCGTACAGGCCCAGCAGCAGGTTGCCGAGGACGATCACCCCGAGCATCTGGCCAAAGCTGAAGGCCACGCCGAGCTTGCCACCGGCGAACATGGTGGCGGTGAAAAAGGTGAAGCCCAGCAGCACCATGGCCGTGGAGGCCAGGCCCTTGCGCGCGTGCATCGGGACTTCGCTGAGCGGGTAGTCGTTGCCTGGATCGTTCTGCGTCATCTGCCTTCCCCTGATTGGCCCAGGCCGGGCCTGGTGCGTAAGCGACGCAGGCCCATTGCAGTCGCCGTGCCAACGCCCTCGGCGTCAGGGGCGCCCAGCCGGCGTTGTGCAACCTGCAGGAGATTTATAGACAAGCAGCGGATTTTTGCTTTGTGGCGTGTCCGATTGGCCGGCTCAGGCGCGAAAGCGGTGCGCCGGTGAGACAAATTGGATCACTGGCCGCTCAGTCCTCGGGAGCCTCGAAAATACCCTCGATGGGCAGGCCGAAGGCCTTCGCAATCTTGAAGGCCAGGGGCAGGCTGGGGTCGTAGCGCCCGGTCTCGATGGCGTTCACCGTCTGCCGCGAAACCTCAAGGCGCGCGGCCAGTTCCGCCTGGGACCAGCCTTGCGCGGCGCGCAGTTCACGCAGGCGGTTGTTCACTGGTAACGCCTGTTGCCGAGAAGCGTGGCCACCAGCCATACCGAGCCCATGATCGGCCAGACGGCGAACATCGACAGTCGCGGCAGGCCCGCTATTTCCAGGAAGCCGTAGCTGAAGGTGATCAGCGCGGTACAGACAAAGGCGATGCCCAGGGCGTTGAGCTGGATGCGCTGGCTGAGTTCATCCAGGCGCCGCAGCTGGCGGATGACCACCAGCGCCATGGCGATCATCGGGATCACGGGAATCAGCGACACCGCGATGCGCCCGGCGCTGCTGTCCATGCCCGACATCAGGTAAGTGCTGAGCACCACGGCGACAAGGTACGCCAGCAGGGCGAGGGTGAATTCCACGAGGTAGCGTTTGCCGCACATGGCCGGCTCCTGAAGTAAAGGGTGCTTTACATTAGGCAGGCGCTCCAGGGGTGTCAAGGACGCTTTACATTGGCTCAATCGAACAGGGTCAGGCGGGTTTCGCCGCGATGGAAGGCAAAGGCCGCTTCGATATCGCCTTCCACGGTGCGGCCGCGGGACAATTCGGGCAGGGCGTCGAGGGCGAAGAACCCGGCGTCGCTGACTTCCGAGCCGGCCACCGGGGCGCTGCGCTCACTGCGTTCGCAGAGAAAATACAGCTTGTAGAAATCCCGGGTGTCGGGGGTGAAGGGGCCCTTGGCCTTGTGCCGGACGCTGTAGAGGGCGCGAGCCGAGACGCTGAGCCCGGCTTCTTCGTGGATCTCCTTGACGATGTTTTCGGCGGCCGACAGGCCGATATCGGCATAACCGCCGGGCAAGGCCCAGCGGCCGTCGGTCTGTTCGCGGACCAGGAGGATGCGCTCGTCTTCGATCAAGGCGCCACGCACATCCACCAGGGGTGTCGAGTAGCGTTTGGCGAAGTCCGACACCAGGCCGGCGATGCGTTCCAGGGGCACGTCGGCCAGTTGCGCGAGCATGTCGTGGGCGATATCGGCGACTTCCTGGTAACGCTCGCGATCGAAGGGGTCCTTGCAGAAATGCAGCCCGGTGGAGGCGAGGGCCTGCAAGCGTTTGGCGTGGGTGAGCCAGGTGTTTTCCATGGTGGATGTCCTCAAGTAATCGCTGGGGCTGAATCCGTCACTGTAGGAGCGAGCTTGCTCGCGATGAGGCCCCTGAGCATTGCATCGACCTTGAAGATTTATCGCGAGCAAGCTCGCTCCTACAGTGGGGGGGCCGGCCGTTGTCGTGCGAGGTAAGCGGCCAGGCGCGGTAGGGCTTCTTCGGCGCTGCGGCTATGGCCGGCCCAGGTACAGGCCAGCATCAGGTTGCGCGGCAGCTGGAAATCCTCCACCAGGAAACCTTCGGCGTCGCGGCCGTCGGCGTCATGGGGCACTTGTTCGCGCAGGGTCGCGGGTGCGTCGAACCAGGCCCACACCGGTTTGCCCAGGGCGATGGCCATGCCCACCTCGAAGGCGGTGCCGGAGTCCGGTTCCAGGCCGCGAAAGGCGTTGAGATTGGCCAGCACCGCGTCGCAGTCGCGGATCATCTGCAGGTTCTGCTGGCAGATCAGTTGGGCGGTCTGCTCCGGCGTCGGCTGGGCCGGCACCTGCTGATCGAAAGGGTAAAGGCCTTGCAGGCCCTGGGCCTGGCACAGGCGCTTGAGGTATTCGCCGCGGGCGATGGCATCGCGGCGAAATACATCGAAGCCGGCGAGGTAGATGCGTGGGCTCATGTCTCGCTCCCGGCCTGGGGTAGAAAACGCAGCAGCGCGGCGATGATGGCTTCCGGTGCGTCTTCCTGCAGCAGGTGGCCGGCGTTGGGCACGGCCTGGAACCGCGAGCCGGGGATCAGCTGGTGCAGTTGGCGACCGCGCTCGATGGGGATCCACTGATCGTCCTCGCCCCAGAGGATCTGGGTCGGGCAACGGATGCTCGGATAGAGCCCGGCCACTTCCGTGGTGTAGCGCTCGTCCATCTGCGCGATCTGCCGGTAGAAGGCGGCCTGGCCGCTGGCGCCGAGCCAGGGCTGGACGTAGGGTGCCAGCTCCTGGTCGGGGATCTCGCGCTGGATCGCCCCACGAATGTAGGCCGGCACAATGGCGCGCTGGATGTAGTCCGGCACGCCGCTGAAGGCCTGTTCGTGCTGGCGCACGTGCTGCACGAACGGCGAGCCCCAGGGCGACAGCGCCACCGGGTCGATCAGGGTCAGGCTGCGGTAGTCCTTGCCATTGAGCAGGTGGGCGCGCAGGGCGGTGGCGCCGCCGAAGTCGTGGGCCACCACGTCCGGGCGTTCCAGGCCCCAGTGCTCCAGCAGTTCGGCCAGCAGCTGGTTCTGCACGCCGAGGGACACATCCTGGCCGACGGCCTGTTCCGACTGGCCGTAGCCCAGCAGGTCGAAATAATGCACCCGGTGGCTGGCGCGCAAGTGCGGGGCGATGCGGTGCCAGACGTAGGAAGAGAAGGGCGTGCCGTGCACCAATACCAGGGGCGGGCCCTCACCGTGAATCGCGTAGCGAACGGTGTACCCATTGAAGCTGTAGGTTCGATCCAGCGGCCAATCGCTCATGCTGTGGTCCTCTGCGGGTGATCAGTCCAGCGCCTTGCTCATGTAGGCCCGGCGCAGCCCGCGCTCCTCGGCGCGGTGGCTCTTGGTGTAACCGCGACGCGTGTACAGGGCGATGTTTTCGCTCATGGCTTCGTGGGTGTAAAGCCGGATGCAGCTATGACCGACGGCGAGCGCCTGTCGTTCAGCGAAGTCCGGCCATTGCCGGCCTGGATCAGGCTCAGGTCGGCCACGGTGGCCGGGCGAATGGTCGAGGGCATGAGGGGGCGTTCTCCGCTCAAGGCGCGAGGGCCGAGCGGGCAGGCATAGGCATAAAAAAACCACCGCGGGCGGTGGTTTTTTTCAAGCGGGCGACGGTTTATTCGCCGCGATAGATGCAGCCGCTGGTGCAGGTCTCGTGGATGCGGATCGCACTCAGCTCCGGCAGCAGGGGTTTGAGCTCGTTCCAGATCCACTTGGCCAGCACTTCGCTGGTGGGGTTTTCCAGGCCGGGAATGTCGTTCAGGTAGTTGTGGTCCAGGCGCTCGTAGAGCGGCTTGAAGATCTCCTTGATTTCGGAGAAGTCACGAATCCAGCCGGTGTGCGGGTCGAGGTCGCCGCTCAGGTGGATGGCCACCTTGAACGAGTGGCCGTGCAGGCGCCCGCACTTGTGGCCGGCAGGCACGTGGGGCAGGCGGTGGGCGGATTCGAAGGTAAATTCTTTGAAGATTTCCACAGTGTCGGTCAGCTCGGTCAGGTGGCTATCGCCGCGGGCGATGTAAGGCAGGCAGCGAGTTTACCAGCTTGGTTGTGCGGGTGCGGGAAAACACTGACTAAAGGGTCAATAGCCGTTCGCCGAGACGACCACCTGCGGCCAGTTCGAGGAACTCGTCGCCCAGCCGCCGGCTTTCGTCCATCGCGCTGCGCCAGTATTTCTGGCGGCTGGCGTCGTCGCCCATGAAACGCTTGAAGTCGTTGCGGTCCGGCAGCTTGCCGTAGGGCAGGCGCGCCAGGTATTCCTTCGACGGCGCCAGCAGCAACACGTCCTGCAGACGGCCGGGGTTGCCGCGGCGCCAGGGCAGGGTCTTGTCGAACCAGCCGGGAATCACCCGGTCGGTGAAGTGCGGGTAGAGCACGATATCGTCGCCGCTGTAGGGCAGGTCGAGGTGGTAGTCCAGCAGGCCGCCGTCGCGGAAGGTGCCGGCCCCGGCGCCGGGCAGGTCGCGCACGCCTTGCATGACCATCGGGATCGAACCCGAGGCCAGCAGGGCCTGGCGCAGGTTGCCGGTGTCCAGTGGCACGAAGCGCGAGGGGAAGTCGTCGAGGGCCCGCAGCGGCGGCGCCAGGCGCGGGTCGTGCAGCACCAGGCGTTCGAAGTGCCGCGACAGGTGCGCGCGGCCACGCAGGTTGTCGGCGATCACCGAGGACAATCCCAGGCCCAGCCGCCCGCGATGGTCGTCGGCGAGCAGGCCGTGGCTTTTCACCACCATGATGTTCAGCCGGTAGTGCGGGTTGTCGAGAATGCTCGCGTCGCGGCCATCGAGCAGCTCGTGCAGCATGCGCTGCGAACTCTGGCTGATCTGCGCCATGGTCACGCCCTTGGCGAAACTCTGGGCGTTGTACAGCTGGCCCAGGCGGCGGATGCCTGCGGCGGCGTCCGGCAGGCAGGCGCTGGCGAAGCGCCAGGAACCCACCGAGGCACCGATCAGCGAACGCTCCCGTGGCGCCGCCGGCAGCCATTCGCCGAACAGCGCCAGGTCCAGCCCCTGGATGCCCAGGGCTTTTGGCCCGCCGGCGGCGCCGGGCAGGGTGCCGACTTCGGCCGCGCTCAGGCCGTTGGCGCGGATACGGGCCAGGGCGCGTGGGCCGGCCTTGAGGGTCAGGGCGGGAAACTTGATGTGGATGGCGGTCATACCGGCCTCAATCTCGAGCGACGGGTGAGTATAAAAGCTCGGGCCGGCGGCGCCGAATGAAACCTGCGCGCTGGCGATGATGGCCATTCAGTTTCAATTAAGTTCGACCCGCTATCGTGAGCCGCGTAGCAACACATAACGAGAAAGCCGGAGACACCCCATGAAAACCCTGACTGCCCTGTTCACCGCGACCCTCATCGGCATGACCGCCAGCCTGGCCCATGCTCGCGACCTGGGGCCCGACGAAGCCCTGAGACTGCGCGACGCTGGTACCATTGTGTCCTTTGAAAAACTCAATGCCACGGCATTGGCCAAGCACCCGGGCGCGACCATCACCGAAACCGAGCTGGAAGAGGAGTACGGCAAGTACATCTACCAGATCGAGATGCGCGACCCTCAAGGGGTTGAGTGGGACCTGGAATTGGACGCGGTGAGCGGCCAGGTGCTCAAGGATCATCAGGATACGTAATGAAGGTGAATCTACGCGCCGGCAGCAGGGTGGCCCTGGCGCTTCTGGCTTTTTGCTCGGTGGCGCTGGCCCGCGACCTGGACCAGGACGAAGCCCTGCGCCTGCGCCAGCAAGGGGTGATCCTGCCGCTGGAACAGTTGCTGCAACAGGCCCTGGACCGTTACCCAGGGGCCAAGCTGCTGGAAGCCGAGCTGGAAGAAAAACACGACGTCTACATCTATGAAGTCGAGCTGCTGACCGCCGAGGGCGTGGTCCGCGAGCTGGACCTCGAGGCCACCACCGGCCGCTTACTCAAAGACAAGGAAGATGACTGATGCGCCTGCTCCTGGTGGAAGACCACGTCTCCCTGGCCGACGAACTGCTGGCCGGGCTCAACCGCCAGGGCTACGCCGTGGACTGGCTGGCCGATGGCCGTGACGCGCTGTACCAGGGCGCCAGCGAGCCTTACGACCTGATCGTGCTCGACCTCGGCCTGCCGGGGGTTCCGGGCCTGGAGGTGCTGGAGAAATGGCGTGCCGGCGGCCTGGCGACCCCGGTGCTGATCCTCACCGCCCGCGGCTCCTGGGCCGAGCGCATCGAAGGCCTCAAGGCCGGTGCCGACGACTACCTGACCAAACCCTTCCACCCGGAAGAATTGCACCTGCGCATCCAGGCGTTGTTACGCCGTTCCCATGGCCAGGCCAACCAGCCGACGCTGCAGGCCGCCGGGCTGCACCTCGACGAAGGCCGCCAGTGCGTGGTGCGCGACGGCGTGGATATCCAGCTGACCGCCGCCGAGTTCCGCCTGCTGCGCTACTTCATGCTGCACCCGGAGCAGATCCTCTCGAAAAGCCACCTGGCTGAGCACCTCTACGACGGTGAGACCGAGCGCGATTCCAACGTGCTGGAAGTCCACGTCAACCACCTGCGGCGCAAGCTCGGGCGCAGCGTGATCGAAACCCGTCGCGGCCAGGGCTACCTGTTCGGCGGGAGCGCCCAGTGAGGTCGATCCAGCGCCGCCTGAGCCTGGGCCTGATCAGCGTGATGGTGATTGTCGGCCTGGTGCTGGCGCAGACCAGCCTGTGGCTGTTCGAGATGGGCTTGCAACGCTACCTGGAAGCCGGCCTGCGCAACGACAGCGAAAGCCTGCTGGTGGCGCTGGTGCGTGGCCCCCAGGGTTTGCAGCTGGACGAGCGGCGTCTGTCGCCGGCTTATCAGCGGCCGTTTTCCGGGCATTACTTCCGCATCGATTTCGATGACGTGCACTGGCGCTCCCGCTCGTTGTGGGACCAGGACCTGCCTGCACTTGCGCAGACCGGCCTGCACAGCAACCTGCAACTGGGACCGGAAGGCCAGCGCCTGCTGGTGCTGCGCACCGACTACCGGCGCCTCGGGCAGTCGATTTCCATCAGCGTCGCCCAGGATTACACCCCGGTGCGCGAGAGCTTCCTGCGCATGCAGCAGGTTGGCCTGGGCCTGGGCTTGGCCGGCCTGCTGCTGATCCTGATCCTGCAGCGGCTTACCGTGCGCCGCGCCTTGCGCCCGCTGGAACAGGCCCGCGAGCAGATCGCCCAGCTGCAACGCGGCCAGCGTTCGCAACTGGACGAACAGGTGCCGTTGGAGCTGGAGCCGCTGGTGGCGCAGATCAACCATTTGCTGGCCCATACCGAGGACAGCCTCAAGCGTTCGCGCAATGCCCTGGGCAACCTCGGGCATGCGCTGAAGACCCCGCTGGCGGTGCTGCTGAGCCTGGCTTCCAACCCCAAGCTGCAAGCGCACCCGGAGTTGCGCCAGTTGCTCGAGGAGCAGCTGGAGCAGGTGCAGCAGCGGCTCAATCGCGAGCTGAACCGCGCGCGCCTGGCCGGCGATGCCTTGCCCGGCGCGCTGTTCGATTGCGACGCCGAGCTGCCGGGACTGCTGGCGACCCTGAACATGATCCATGGCGAGCACCTGGACCTGAGCTATCAGGCGGCCCCCGGCCTGCAACTGCCCTGGGACCGGGAAGACCTGCTGGAACTGTTGGGCAACCTGCTGGACAACGCCTGCAAGTGGGCCGATGCCGAAGTGGCGCTGAGCGTCTGGCAGACCGCCCAGGGTTATGGCCTGGCGGTGGACGACGATGGGCCGGGGATTCCCGAGGAACAGCGCAGCCAGGTGTTCAGCCGTGGCACGCGCCTGGACGAACAGACCGATGGCCATGGCCTGGGCCTGGGCATCGTGCGTGACATCGTCGAGAGCTGGGGCGGGGTGCTGCGCTTGCTGGAAAGCCCGCAGGGCGGCCTGCGGGTGTTGATCGAGTTGCCTGGGCGCCAGTAGTGGTTGGGACCGAGCCTTGCGGTGACAGGCAGATCGCTATCGCGAGCAAGCTCGCTCCTACAGAGACGGCGCCGTCAGTGTAGGAGCGAGCTTGCTCGCGATGAGACTCTTCAGACCCGGAACTGATCCATCAGGCTCTGCTGTTGGTTGGCCAGGCTGTTCAGCGACTGGCTGACCCGCGCCGATTCGTTGGCCTGCTCCGACAGCGACTCGGTGACGTCGCGGATGGTCGCCACGTTGTTGTTGATCTCCTCGGCCACCGCGCTTTGCTCTTCGGCGGCGCTGGCGATCTGCAGGTTCATGTCGCTGATCACCGTCACCGCGTCGCCGATCTGCCGCAGGGCGGTGACCGCCTGGCCGACCTGTTCGACGCTGCCCTGGGCCTGGCGATGGCTGTTGCCCATCGAGCCGACCACGTCCTGGGTGCCGCTTTGCAGCTCCTCGATGACCTGGCGGGTTTCCTCCACCGACTCCTGGGTGCGACGGGCGAGGTTGCGCACTTCGTCGGCGACCACCGCGAAACCGCGCCCGGCCTCGCCGGCGCGGGCGGCCTCGATGGCAGCGTTGAGGGCCAGCAGGTTGGTCTGCTCGGCGATGGCGCGGATCACTTCCAGCACCGTACCGATCTTCTCGCTGTTGGCGGCCAGGCCTTCGACCTGGGTCATGGCGGTGCTCATGTCGGCCGCCAGGTGGTCGATGCTCGCGGTGGTGCGGTCGATCACGCTCAGGCCCTGGCGCGTGGCCTGGTCGGCATCGCGGGCGGCCTGCGCAGCCTGGGCCGCGCTGCGGGCGACGTCCTGGGCGGTGGCGCTCATCTCGTGGGAGGCGGTGGCCACCTGATCGACCTGGCGGTACTGCTGCTCCATGCCGGCGCTGGTCTGGGTGGCGATGGCCGAGGACTGGTCGGCGGTGCCGCGGGCGTCCTGCACCGAGCGTTTCACCTCGGCGATGATCGGTTGCAGCTTGTCGAGGAAGCGGTTGAACCAGCCGGCCAACTGGCCCAGTTCGTCCTGTTTGTCGTAGGCCAGGCGCCGGGTCAGGTCGCCTTCGCCGCTGGCGATGTCTTCCAGCATGTGTGCCACGCCGAGGATCGGCCGGGTCACGCTGCGCGCCATCAGCCACACCAGCAGCAGGCCGAGCACCGCGGCCAGCAGGCCCAGGCCCAGCTCGACCAGGGTGCCGGCCTTATTGCTCTGGTCCAGCTGGTTCTTCAGCGCTTCGGCCGGGCCCACCAGGACCCGCTCCGGCACTTGCAGCAGCACGCCCCAGGGCTTGCCGCCGGGAATCGGGGTGAAGGGCGCGAGCACTTTCAGTTCGCTGTCGTCGTTCAGGCTCTGGGTCTGGGTGCTGGCCGACAGCAGGCGGATCAGTTCGCCGCCGTTGGCCTGGTCCAGCTGGTCCAGGCGCTGGCTGAGCTTGCTGGCGTCGGCGCTGTAGCCGGCGAGCAGGCCGACCGGGCTGATGATGCTGACCGTGGTCTGGCCGTCGTAGAGTTCCTTGCTCGCTTGCTGGCTGACCGATTGCAGGCTGTTGAGGTTGATGTCCACCGACAGCGAGGCGATGACTTTGCCGTTCACCAGCAGCGGGAACACGATGCTGGTCATCAGCACGTTCTGGTCGTCGATCGCATAGAAGTAGGGCTCGATCACGCAGGGCTTGAGGGTGCTGCGCGGGCAGGTGAACCAGGCGTTGGCCGGCTGGCCGCTGGGGCCGGTGGTGGTGTCGCTCATGTCGCTTTCCGGCAGCGCCATGGAGGTCAGCTTGCCCGGGGTCGGCTGTGACCAGTAGAGGGCGAAACGGCCCTTGTCGTTGCTGCCCAGTTCGCCCTGGCCGCTGAAGAGTTCGTCCTTGCCGTCCAGGGCATTGGCCTCGAACACCAGCGACAGGCCGAGCAGGTCGGGGTTGGCCTGCAACGCCGACTTCACCTGGCGGGTCAGGTCCTCGCGCAGGTCGAAGGCATCGAGGAAGCGCTTCTCGGCCTGCTCGCGCAGGAACAGCACCTGGCGCGAGAAACCGTGGCCGTATTGATAGGCGTCCATGAACTGCTGGCGGATGCCCAGCGCCTGGACTTCGCCCTGGGCCTCGATGCGGGCCTGGGCGGCTTCGTTGAGCATCTCCATGCTCGAAGCCTTCACCAGTGCGGAGCTGTGCTCCATGCGGTACAGCGAAAGCCCTACCAGCAGGGTCACGATGCCGGCCAGGCAGAGTCCGGCGAGCAAGGTGATTTTCCACTGGATGGAAAGTTGTCTGAGCGACATGGAGATGTCCTTATTCGATATTTATTTGAGACTTTGCAACGTATCGGCCGCAGAACGGCCTTCTTTAAACGCTCGTTCGAATTTCCCCGGGGGGCTGGCTCGTTGCGGACTCGCCCCTAAGCCACCGTCTCCTGTAGCCGCTGCCGCAGGCTGCGCTCGACCACGAAGTGGGCGCTGCTTTTGAGGGCCTCGGAAGGTCCTTCGGACCTTATCGCAGGCTGCGCCAGCGGCTACAGGAAAGGCGTTGGCAGCGGACCGCCGGTTTTGACAAGCGTTGCCCGCTGCTGCAAAGTGCGCGCCCTCTAATAAGACCCTCCTTTTCCAATCCGGCGTCGGCAGCCATGCCCTCTGGCCGGACTCATTCCTTTTGCGGCGTTTTCCCGTCGCAGTGCCATGAGGTAACGATGATTAATGCAGTAATTGCCGCGGTTGGCGTCATGCTGGTCCTCAGCCTGTCCCGCGTGCATGTGGTGATCGCGCTGATCGTAGGCGCGCTGGTGGGAGGGTTGACCGGTGGCCTGGGCATCGAGGCGACCCTCAAGGCTTTCAACAACGGCCTCGGCGGCGGAGCGACTGTGGCCCTGTCCTACGCCTTGCTCGGCGCCTTTGCGGTGGCGATCGCCAAGTCCGGCCTGGCCCACGCCCTGGCGGACAAGATCCTGCTGTTGGTGGACCGCCAGGACGCCAATGGCGGCGGCAACGTCAAATGGCTGCTGATCGGCCTGTTGTGGGTGGTGGCGATCGCCTCGCAGAACATCCTGCCGATCCATATCGCCTTCATCCCGCTGCTGGTGCCGCCACTGTTGTATGTGCTGAGCAAACTGCAACTGGACCGACGGCTGATCGCCTGCGTCATCACCTTCGGCCTGATCACCCCGTACATGTTCCTGCCGGTGGGGTTCGGCAATATCTTCCTCAACGAGATCCTGCTGGCCAACGTCGCCCGCAGTGGCGTGGACATCAGCAATATCAATGTCACCCATGCCATGGGCATTCCGGCGCTGGGCATGGTCTTCGGCCTGCTGCTGGCCTTTGTCAGCTACCGCAAGAAGCGTGTGTATGACCTGGAACTGATCGAGAAAGTCGAGCAGGTGACGGTGCAATACAACCCGCGCACGCTGCTGGTGGCGGGCCTGGCGATTGTCGCGGCCTTTGTCATCCAGCTGTTGCTGGATTCGATGATTATCGGCGCGCTGTCCGGCTTCCTGATCTTCTCGGTGTCGGGCATCGTGCGCTGGCGCGAGACCGACGACCTGTTCACCGAAGGCATGAAGATGATGGCGATGATCGGCTTTATCATGATCGCCGCCGCCGGTTTCGCCGAGGTGATGAAGGCCACCGGTGAGGTGAAGAGCCTGGTGGAGTCTTCGGCCAGCTGGATTGGCCACAGCAAGGGTGTCGGCGCCTTGTTGATGTTGCTGGTGGGGCTGTTGGTGACCATGGGCATCGGCTCGTCGTTCTCCACCGTGCCGATCCTGGCGACCATCTTCGTGCCGCTGTGCGTGCAACTGGGCTTCAGCCCGCTGGCCATCGTCTGCATCGTCGGCACCGCCGGTGCCTTGGGCGACGCTGGCTCGCCGGCCTCGGACTCGACCCTGGGCCCGACCTCCGGCCTGAACATCGACGGCCAGCACCACCACATCTGGGACACCGTGGTCCCGACCTTCCTGCACTACAATCTGCCGCTGCTGGCGTTCGGCTGGGTCGCGGCGATGGTGCTCTGAGGCCGCGTGGTTTCAGCTGTACTGTGTTGTCCTTATCGCGAGCAAGCTTCGCTCCTACAGAAGCGTCGTATCTGTAGGAGCGAAGCTTGCTCGCGATAAATCTCAAGGGCGCTGCGTGGCCCCAGATTCCCTTCATCTTCCCGCGGGCTCAACTTTTGTGGTGGCGTGCCGTTAAGGCTGTATCACGCCAATAAAATCAAGAGTGAACCTCCTATGCGCTTAAGTCTGAAGGGCAAAGTCCTGTCCCTCGCGGTCCTCCCGGTGCTGTTGTTTGCGCTGGTGATCAGCCTGACCACGGTCGTCATGCTCAAGCAGCAGGCGCAGAACGAGGTGGACGAGACCCGGCAGCGCCTGCTCGGCGAGGCCAAGACCACGCTGCAAAGCTATGTGGAGGTGGCTCTGAGCACGGTCAAGCCGCTCTACGACGCGGCGGCGCCTGGCGATACCGCGGCCCGCGCCCAGGTGGTGAAGCTGCTGTCGAACATCACCTACGGCAAGGACGGTTACTTCTTCGGCTACGACTCCGAGACCGTGCGCCTGTTCAAGGGCAACAGCCCGGACGGCGTCGGCAAGAGCTTCAAGGACAACCGCGACCCCAACGGCGTGTACGTCAACCGCGAGCTGGTCAAGGTCGGCAAGGACGGCACGCACTATGTGCAGTACAGCTCGACCCAGCCGGGCAGCGACGTGCTGGTGCCGAAACTGGGTTACACCGAATACCTGCCCAAGTGGGACCTGATCGTCGGCTCCTCGGTGAACCTGGACGGCATCGACGCCCAGGTGGCCGAGGTCGAGGCCAGCGTCAACCAGCGCATGCGGGGCATGGTCCTGAGTATCATCGGTATCGCCGTGGTGGTGCTGCTGGTGATCGCCGCCATCGGCATGCTGGTGGCCAATACCATCCTGCGGCCGCTGAACCTGATGAAGCTCAACCTCGACGATATCGCCGCCGGCGAAGGCGACCTGACCCGCCGCCTGGCCATCACCAGCCAGGACGAGCTGGGCGACCTGGCCGGCTCTTTCAACCGTTTCGTCGACAAGATCCACGGCCTGGTGCGGCAGATCACCGAGATGACCGGCCAGCTCACCGGCCTGGTGACCCAGGTGTCCGAACAGGCCCAGCGCTCCGAGCAGGCCATGGAGCGCCAGCGCCACGAGACCGATCAGGTGGCCACGGCGATCAATGAAATGTCGTCGGCGGCCCAGGAAGTGGCACGCAGTGCCCAGGGCGCGGCCGTGGCGGCGCAGCAGACCGACGAGGAGGGCCAGGCGGCTAAACGCGTGGTGGACGGCAGCATCCAGCAGATTCATGCGCTGGTCAGCGATATCCGCAGCAGCGGCACCTCCCTGGATAGTCTGCAGAAAGACGTGGCGTCGATTGTCAGCGTGCTCGACGTGATCCGTTCCATCGCCGAACAGACCAACCTGCTGGCCCTCAACGCGGCCATCGAAGCGGCGCGGGCCGGTGAGGCCGGGCGTGGTTTCGCGGTGGTGGCCGACGAGGTCAGGGCACTGGCCAGCCGCACCCAGCAGAGCACCCAGGAAATCCAGGGCATGATCGACCGCCTGCAACAGGGCACGCGCACCGCCGTGGAGGCCATGCGCCGCTCCAGCGACGCCGGCGACGGCACCTCGCACCAGGCCAACGAAGCGGGGGCTTCGCTGGATGCCATGGCGCAACTGATCGGCACCATCAACTCGATGAATGCGCAGATCGCCAGCGCCGCGGAAGAACAGACCGCGGTGGCCGAAGAGATCAACCGCAGCGTGCACCAGATCGCAGTGGCGGTGGACAGCGTCGCCGACGAAACCCAGCTCGGCGCCCAGACCTCACGCAGCCTGGCCGACCTCGGCCAGCGCCTGGGCAAACTGGTGGGGCAGTTCCGTATCTAAGCGTTCAAGCGTATCGCGGGTAGCTCGTTATCCTCTGTAGGAGCGAGCGGGCAGCGATCCGACTTGCCCGCGATGGCGTCATCAGAGACGCCACCGCAATCAGGATTACACCGCGCTGTTCGGCGTCACGTCGCGCATCAACAGGGCAAAGCGCAGATCCACCGCGTCCGGGATCGGCAGGTACACCGTATGCCCGTCCCCCGGCGCGACCTCGATCGGCTCGCCATGGATGTTCTGCAACTGATGCAGGTCGAAGTGGAAGTTGCCCTTGGGGGTCATCAGCTCCATATGGTCGCCCAGGGCAAAGCGGTTCTTCACTTTCACTTCCGCCAGCCGGTCACGGCGCTCGCCGGTGAGTTCGCCGACGAACTGCTGGCGTTCCGATACCGAGCTGCCGTTCAGGTAGTTCTGGTATTCGTCGTGCACATGGCGGCGCAGGAAACCTTCGGTGTAGCCACGCTGGGCCAGGGACTCCAGGTCGTTCATCAGGCTGCGGTCGAACTCGCGGCCGGCTACCGCGTCGTCGATGGCCCGGCGATAGACCTGGGTGGTACGGGCGCAATAGAAGTGCGACTTGGTGCGGCCCTCGATCTTCAACGAGTGCACGCCCATGCGCGTCAGGCGCTCGACGTGCTGCACCGCACGCAGGTCCTTGGCGTTCATGATGTAGGTGCCGTGCTCGTCCTCGAAGGCCGGCATCGCTTCGTCCGGGCGATTGGCCTCGCGCAGCAGGAACACCTGCTCGGTCGGCGCCCCCAGGCCCAGGGTCGGCTCCGGCTGGAACTGCTGGACGATCTCGCCGAGGGTGTTCTCCGTCGCTTCTTCTGCCTGGTATTTCCAGCGGCAGGCATTGGTGCAGGTGCCCTGGTTGGCGTCGCGCTTGTTCATGTAGCCCGACAGCAGGCAGCGCCCGGAGTAGGCCATGCACAGGGCGCCATGGACGAATACCTCGAGCTCCATGGCCGGCACCTGCTGGCGGATTTCCTCGATCTCTTCCAGGGACAGTTCGCGGGACAGGATGATCCGGCTCAGGCCCTGTTGCTGCCAGAACTCGACGCTGGCCCAGTTCACCGTATTGGCCTGCACCGACAGGTGGATCGGCATCTGCGGGAAGTGCCGGCGCACCAGCATGATTAGCCCCGGGTCGGACATGATCAGCGCGTCCGGAGCCATTGCGATCACCGGCTCCAGGTCCTTGAGGAAGGTCTTGAGCTTGGCGTTGTGCGGGGCGATGTTGACCACCACGTAGAAGCGCTTGCCCTGGGCCTGGGCCTCGCGAATGCCGAGGGCCAGGTTGGCGTGGTCGAATTCGTTGTTGCGCACCCGCAGGCTGTAGCGCGGCTGGCCGGCGTATACCGCATCGGCGCCATAGGCGAAGGCGTAGCGCATGTTTTTCAGAGTGCCGGCGGGGGCGAGCAGTTCGGGGCGGGTCAGGGGCGTCATGGCGGTTTGTCGATGGCAAAAGGTCGCGAGGGTAAGGCCTGGGCCAACAGACTTCATTGATCTGGATCTATGCTCGACGAATAAAACAGGGCACTTGGCCGAACACCGGCGGACTAACGCTTTAGGGGCGCTTTGCGGTGTCCTGGACCTTATTGACGGGGAGCGGAGATGAACCAGCACCTCATGCAACACAAAAGCCTGTTGCTTCTGCTGACCCTGGTGACCGTCGCCTTCATCTGGATCCTGCTGCCCTTTTACGGCGCGGTGTTCTGGGCGGTGATTCTCGGCATCCTGTTCGACCCGCTGCATCGGCGCCTGCAAATCAAGTTCGGTTGGCCACGCAACCTGACGGCCTTTTGCACCCTGAGCATCTGCCTGGTGAGCGCCATTCTGCCGGTGGTCATCATCAGCACCCTGCTGGTGCAGGAGGGCGCCAACCTTTACCAGAGCATCGAAAGCGGCGAACTGGACATCGCCGGTCAGCTGGACCGGTTCAAGCACAGCCTGCCGCTGTACTTCCAGCAGCTGCTGGACCGCTTCGGCCTGGGTGAGCTGGAGAGCGTGCGCGAGAAGATCGTCAAGAGCGCGCTGCAAGGCAGTCAGTTCTTCGCCACCCAGGCTTTCAGCGTCGGCCAGGGCACCTTCAAGTTCGTGGTGAGCTTTTTCGTGATGCTGTACCTGTTGTTCTTCTTTTTGCGCGATGGCGCCGAACTGGTACGCAAGGTGCGCATCGCGGTGCCGTTGGCCGAGCACCAGAAGCGCCGGTTGCAGCTCAAGTTCAGTCGGGTGGTGCGGGCCACGGTGAAGGGCAACGTGCTGGTGGCGGTCAGCCAGGGGGTGCTGGGCGGGCTGATTTTCTGGTTTCTGGAGATTCCCAGCCCGCTGCTGTGGGCAGTGCTGATGGCCTTGCTGTCGTTGTTGCCGGCGGTGGGCGCGGCGATCGTCTGGGGCCCGGTGGCCCTGTACTTCCTGCTCAGCGGGGCGATCTGGCAAGGCGTGTTGCTGGGCTTGTACGGGGTGTTCGTGATCGGCCTGGTGGACAACGTGCTGCGCCCGATCCTGGTGGGCAAGGACACCAGGATGCCGGATTACCTGATTCTGATTTCGACCCTGGGGGGCCTGGCGATCTTCGGCCTGAACGGCTTTGTCATCGGGCCGTTGATCGCCGCGCTGTTCATCTCGAGCTGGGACCTGTTCGTCGATAGCCGGCCGCGGACACAGCTGCCGCTGCCTTAGGCATGCAGGACGCGCTGCTCGATCTTTTGCGACAGGGCCTGGGCGGCGGTCAGCGAAGTGAGTGGGCCGCTGACCGGCTCGCCGTCGCGCACCAGGTACCAACACGCCAGCAACCCCAGCTCCCTGAGCGAGGTGGGAACGGCGCTACCGATAACGGACATGATCTGAACCTTGGGCATAAGTACCTCCATCAATCAATGGGGCTACCTTACGGACCGAGAGGTTCGACGAAAAATCACCGCGCTCGATAGTGGACATCGATACCGGCGAAAAAAGCGCCAGCCCGATCAGTCGACGACCTGATCGAGCATGTAGACCACTTCCGGGTCGTGCAACAGGCCCTTGCGCACCAGGTGCTCGGCCAGCAAGGCCAGGAACTTGGCGCTGCGGTGGCCTTCCAGGTGCTTGAGTTCGGTCAGGGCGCTGTACACCTTGCTCGCGGTACCCAGGGTGGGGGAGTGATGGGGGTTTTGTGTCGGCATGGGCGTCGTCCTTGTTGTTATGGGGCCGTTTTGTGGACAGATCCGATCTTGCGGACCTGACATGACATAAATATGACAATTGTAGGCTTCAGCGTAGGGGCTGCCTTTGGCAACACTATTGCCGGATTGAATCGCAAAAGCTGTCCCGGCAGCGACCTCTGCAAGATTTATTCAGACATTTCAGGGTTGTTTCAAACGCAACAGGCCCCGCTGGTGAAGGCGGGGCCTGTGGGTGTGCGGTCGCCGGAATTACCAGCGGCCAGGGCCATAGTAGTAATGGCGTGGCGGGCCGTAGTAGCCGCGAGGCGGGCCGTAATACACCGGGGCCGGACGGTAATAGACCGGCGGGCCTTCCACGTACACCGGCTGTGGCTGGTAGTAGACCGGTGGCGGCGCGGCATACACCGGTTGCGGCTGAACATAGACCGGTTGTTGCACGTAGACCGGGCGACTGTGGCTGGCGATCACCGAACCCACCACCGCTGCGCCGACCACGGCACCGACTACCGCCGGGCCACCCCAACCACCGCCACCGTGGGCGGACGCTTGACCGGCGACAGCAAGTGCACCAATGAGCAAGGCTATCTTGGGGATTTTACGCATCATGGCTATTCCTCGGTTCCGACCCCAGCGCTCGGTCTGCAATAGACGCGAGGACTGTCGCGGGGATACTTCTAAGACAGCTTTTTTCTGAAAAACTGCACAGCCGCCGGGTAAATTTTGTGTAAGGTCTGTACCGGCTTCTTTACCCTCGTCCGTAGGCGACAGGCCCGTCTTTCAGGCGCTGTCGATATGATCGGGCAGAACCCGATGACTGGCTAATCCCGTCTATCCGAAAGTGCGTTCCAAGGAGATCAACATGCAGATGAACCCCAACAAAGACACCCAGTTGTGTATGTCGCTGTCAGGGCGTCCGGGGAATTTCGGCCTGCGCTTTCACAATCATTTGTATGAACAGCTGGGCCTGAACTTCTACTACAAGGCGTTCAGCAGCCAGGACCTGCCAGGCGCCGTCGGTGGGATCCGCGCCCTGGGCATTCGCGGCTGTGGCGTGTCCATGCCGTTCAAGGAGGCCTGCATTGCCCTGGTGGACGAACTGGACGCCTCGGCCAGCGCGATCCAGTCGATCAACACCATCGTCAACACCAACGGCCACCTCAAGGCCTACAACACCGATTACATCGCCGTCGCCCAGTTGCTCGACAGCCACCGGATCCCCAAGGACACCCGCTTTGCCCTGCGCGGCAGCGGCGGCATGGCCAAGGCGGTGGCCAGCGCCTTGCGCGATGGTGGCTACCACGATGGCGTGATAGTTGCCCGCAATGCCCAAGCCGGGCAGGCCCTCGCCGACTCCCTGGGCTATGCCTGGCAGGCTGAGCTGGGCGAGTTGCGCCCGCAGATGCTGATCAACGTCACCCCGATCGGTATGAGCGGCGGTCCCGAGGCCGACCAGCTGGCGTTCCCGGTCGAGGCGATCCAGGCCGCGCGCACCGTGTTCGACGTGGTGGCGGTGCCGGCGGAAACCCCGCTGATCCTGCGCGCCCGGGCCGAAGGCAAACAGGTGATCACCGGCCTGGAAGTGATCGCCATCCAGGCGCTGGAGCAGTTCGTGCTGTACACCGGCGTGCGCCCCAGCGCCGAGCAGTTCCAGCAGGCGGTGGCCTTCGCCCGGGCCTGATCGGTGGGTGGAGCAGGGCTGGTCGGTGGCGCGCGAAGCCCTGCCTATACTGGTCGCCAGCAAGCCAAGACTTGCCCCTGTTCCACGTCACCGTGATCGAGGACCGTTATGCCACCTGTCATTCTCAATCTGGATCAGGCGGACCTTCAGCCGCTGCCTGAAGCCCTGAGCCCCACCGGCGACACCGCCGGCCGTTATGTCCAGCGCATCGCCCGTATCGGCCAGCAACTGGGTGCCCGGAAGCTCGGCTACCGGCTGATTGCCCTGGGCCCGGGGATGCGCGCCAGCCCCTTCCATAACCATCGCGTCAACGAAGAGATGTTCTACATAGTCGCCGGCGAGGGCGAGATCCGTCTCGGCGCCGAGCGTTTTGCCATCCGCGCCGGCGATGTGATTGCCTGCCCGCCGGGCGACATGGACACCGCGCACCAGATCATCAACACCAGCCAGGGCGAGCTGCGCTATCTGGCGGTCAGCACCCAGGAGGCGCCGGATATCTGCGAATACCCGGATTCCGGCAAGTATGTGGTGATGAAGGACTTCAAGATCGACGATGAGGGCAACGCCTCGGGATTCGTCGCGGTGGCGCGGCATGCGGACGGGGTGGATTACTGGGACGGGGAGTAGGGGCTTTTGTAGTCTTTGAGACGTTGCGCCGACTGCGGCAGCGGCTACCAGGCGCTGCCGCAGGGGGCGGGGGCGATCAGCCTTCGAGTTTCGCCAGGCGCTCTTCGAGGGCGGCGATGCGCGCTTCCAGCTCTTCGATGCGTTCCGCCGATACGCCGCTGCCCGAACTGCGCTCCACCGGGTTCTGCCGGGCGGCGAGGATCGCCTCGATATCCGCCGGGTCTCCCAGGGCGTGCATGTAGCGATCTTCGCGCTGGCCGGCCTGGCGCGGAATCAGCAGCGCCAGGCCGCGTGCGATCAGGCGCTCCAGTTGATGCACCACCTGTTCGCTGTCTTCGAAATCATGCATGCGCCCGCTGCGGGTCAGCAGTTCGTTGACGGTCTGCGGGCCGCGCAAGAACAGCAGGCCGGCGAGTGCCACTTGCGCCGGCACCAGTTCCAGCGCCTTGTCCAGGCGATGCTCCCAGCGGTCGGCGCGGCTGCCCATTACCAGGCGGGCGAAGCCGCGGTTTTCCAGGGCGCGCAGGCTCTGGCCGACCTGGCCCTGGGTGAGGTTCATCACCGGTTCGCGGCTGGTTTTCTGGTTGCAGGCGATGACCAGGGCATTGAGGGTCAGCGGATAGGTTTCCGGGCTGGTTGCCTGCTTCTCGATCAGCGACCCGAGAATGCGCAGTTCGGTGCTGGTCAGTTGCAATTGCTCGCTGGAGGTTTCTTGCTCGATGCTCATCGCGCTTTCCCTATGCTGTCGAAGGCGACTAGCCTAATCCTTGCTGGATAAAAGACAAGCCGCCGGCGAGGCTCAGGCAGGTCTATAATCGCGCCACCTTTGTTTCCGCTTTTTTCCGTCAGCCTGTCGAGATCACCATGACCATTTCCCTGTACGCCGCCTCCGTTCCTGTCTTCAAGCAAATGCTCAACGCCCTGAGCGATGTCCTGAACAAGGCCGAAGCCCACGCCACGGCGAAGAACATCGACCCGAATGCCTTCCTGCAGGCCCGCCTGTACCCGGACATGTTCCCGCTGATCCGTCAGGTGCAGATCGCCGTCGATTTCGCCAAGGGCGTTTCGGCCCGCCTGGCCGAAGTCGAAGTGCCGAAGTACGACGACACTGAAACCACCTTTGCCGAGCTGCAGGCGCTGCTGGCCAAGGTCCTGGCCTTTATCGACGGCATCCAGCCGGTGCAGATCGATGGCAAGGAAGGCATCGAGATCGTCACCCGTCCGGGCACCCCGAAAGAGAAGCGCTTCAGCGGCCAGTCCTACCTGCTGACCTACGGTCTGCCGCAGTTCTTCTTCCACGTCACCACCACCTACGCGATCCTGCGTCACAACGGCGTGGAAATCGGCAAGCGCGACTACATGGGTGCTTTCTGAAATAGCGCCTTCTGATGTAGCCGGCTGCTAAGCCGATAAAAAAGCCCGGCAAGGTGCGAGCCTTGCCGGGCTTTTTAGTGCGCGCTGTGCATGCAGGCTCAGGCGGTCTGGCGGACCTTCTCTTCCTGGGCCATGCACGCGGCGGCGGTGAAGAGCACGTCGGTGGAGGAGTTCAGTGCGGTTTCCGCCGAGTCCTGCAGCACGCCGATGATGAAGCCGACGGCGACCACCTGCATGGCGATTTCGCTGGGGATGCCGAACAGGCTGCACGCCAGCGGAATCAACAGCAGCGAACCGCCGGCGACGCCGGAGGCACCGCAGGCACAGATGGCGGCGACCACGCTGAGCAGCACGGCGGTGGGCAGGTCGACGGCAATGCCCAGCGTATGCACGGCGGCCAGGGTCAGCACGGTGATGGTGATGGCGGCGCCGGCCATGTTGATGGTGGCCCCCAGCGGGATAGACACCGAGTAGGTGTCTTCATGCAGGCCCAGGCGCTTGCTCAGTTCCAGGTTGACCGGAATGTTGGCCGCCGAACTGCGGGTGAAGAACGCGGTGATGCCGCTTTCACGCAGGCACATGAGCACCAGCGGGAACGGGTTGCGGCGGATCTTCCAGAACACGATCAGCGGGTTCATCACCAGCGCGACGAACAGCATGCAGCCGATCAGCACCGCCAGCAGATGCATATAACCGAGCAGGGCGCCGAAGCCCGAGGTGGCCAGGGTCGAGGCCACCAGGCCGAAGATGCCCAGCGGGGCGAAGCGGATCACCACTCGCACGATCAGGGTCACGCCATTGGACAGGTCGTCCAGCACGGTGCGGGTGGTGTTGCCGGCATGGCGGATGGCCACGCCCATGCCGATGGCCCAGGCCAGGATGCCGATGAAGTTGGCGTTCATCAGCGCGCTGACTGGGTTGTCCACCACGCTCAGCAGCAGGCTTTGCAGGACTTCGCTGATGCCGCCGGGGGCGGAGATGGCGACGTCATGGGTGCTCAGCACCAGGGAGGAGGGGAACAGGCTGCTGGCGATCACCGCCACCACCGCCGCGGCGAAAGTGCCCAGCAGGTAGAGCCAGAGGATCGGGCGGATATGGGTTTCCTGGCCGTGCTTGTGGTTGGCGATGGAGGCCATCACCAGCACGAACACCAGGATCGGCGCGACGGCTTTCAGTGCCGAGATAAAGACCTTGCCGATAAAGGCGGTGGATTTCGCCAGTTCGGGGGCCAGCAACGCCAGGGCGATACCGGCGACCAGGCCAATGACGATCTGCGTGACCAGACTGGTGCGTTTGAGTTTTTCCAGGAGCGACGGGGGTGAAGCAGTCATAGCGGTATCTCTGATTTTTTTAATATGCCGTGCGTCGACGGGGGACGCCGTGCTGGTGAGTTGCTGGAGGTACGGGGGGTTGCGGCAGGGGGCGGACTTTATCACACGGGGTTCGCCCACGGATGTGACGATCTGCCACCCGAGCCTTCTAGAGTAGCCTGCGGTTTTTTCGCCGCTACCCCAGACATGCGCGGACACATTCTGTTAGGATTCGCCATCCTCTTTTCATCTCCAGTCAGCGGGCCCCCAGGCCATCGCTGATGTCGTCGTTTCCGGAGTTTTCCATGCTGTTGCCCATTCTGCTGTTGTCAGCCGCCGGTTTTACCGTGCTGACGACGGAGTTCATCATTGTCGGCCTGCTGCCTTCGATTGCCCGCGATCTTGCGGTCAGCGTGCCGCAGGCCGGTTTGCTGGTGACCTTGTTCGCCTTCACCGTGGCGGCATTCGGGCCGTTCCTGACGGCCTATTTCGCCCGTTTCCAGCGCAAGCGCCTGTTCATCTCGGTACTGGTGATGTTCGGCCTGGCCAACACCCTGGCGGCGCTGGCACCGAATATCTGGGTGATGGCGGTGGCGCGGCTGATCCCGGCGCTGGGCTTGCCGGTGTTCTGGGCTTTGGCCAGTGAAACCGCGGTGGATATCGTCGGCCCCGACTACGCCGGACGGGCCATCGCCAAGATCGGCTTCGGCATCGTCTGCGCCACGGTGTTCGGCATTCCGGTGGGTACGCTGATTTCCGATGCCTTCGGCTGGCGCAGCGCGTTCGGCATCCTGGCGCTGGTGGCGTTTGCCAAGGCGCTGCTGCTGTATGTCTACCTGCCGCAGACCCGCGTGCACAACGAGCAGGCCAGCCTGCGCTCGCAGTTCGGCATCCTGCGCAGCCCCTTGATGCAGGGGCATGTGCTGCTGTCGATCCTGGTGTTCAGTGGCATGTTCACCGCCTACACCTACCTGGCGGACATCCTCGAGCGCCTGGCCGGTTTCAACGGCACGCTGGTCGGCTGGTGCCTGATGGGCTTCGGCGCGGTAGGGCTGATCGGCAACTCGCTGGGCGGCCGGGCGGTGGACCGTCATCCGTTGCTGGCGTCCATGGGCTTCTGCGCCTTGATGATCGGCGGCATGGTGGCGTTGGTGCCGAGTATCCATTCGCCTGTGGGCCTGGCGGCGGCCATGGGTGTCTGGGGCGTGACCCAGGCGGCGCTGTTCCTGGTCAGCCATGTCCGTCTGATCAAGGCCGCGCCTCAGGCGCCGGCGTTTGCTGCGTCGTTGAATATCGCCGGGGCCAACCTGGGGATCGGCCTGGGCGCCATGGTCGGCGGCCGGGTCATCGATACCCTGGGGCTGGGTAGCCTGGGGTTTGCCGCCGCTGGTTTTATCCTGGTGTCGATCCTGCTGGCCCTGCTGTTGATGACCCTCAAGCCACAGGCCAGCTGCGCCTGATCCTCCTCAGGCGCCCATGGCGGTAAACAGCTCGCGGCGGGCACCTTCGGTGATCGCCACGATGCCGGGGTGCTTGACCTTGCGTTCGACCGAAATGGCGTAGAACGACTCGCTGACCGCGTCGGTCTGGCCGATCAGTTGTACGCCGTATTGGCGCCGCACTTCGTCGGCGATCACGCTGGGACTGATGAAGATCCCGCTGCCCGACTGACCGAATGCCTGCATCAAGGCGCTGTCGTCGAACTCACCGATGATCCTGGGTTGTATCTGCTGCTCGGCCAGCCAGCGCAGTAGGCGGCTGCGCACCACGGTTTCCTGCCCGGGAATCAGCAGCGGAGCGCCATGCAGGCTATGGGGGAAGTTCGTTCCATAGCGCTCGGCCAGTTCTTCGGTGGCGAAAAAGCTGATGCCGCACTCGCCGAGTTTCTGGCTGTAGCCCTTGATATCAAGATGCGAGGGCATGGGGCTGTCGGAGATCACCAGGTCCAGGCGCTGGATAGCCAGGTCGGCCAGCAGGCGTTCGAGCTTGTCCTCGCGGCAGGTGATGCGGATCGGTTCGCTCAGCTCCATGGTCGGGGCGATCAGGCGATAGACGATCGATTTGGGCACCACATCGGCCACGCCGACCCGGAACAGGATCTGCTGCTCGTTGGGCTGGGCCTGGAGCATGGCTTCCAGTTCGCCGCCCAGCTGGAACATCTGCTCGGCGTAGGGCAGGGTCTGGCGCCCGGCTTCGGTCAATTCCAGTTGCCGGCCGACCCGGCGAAACAACTCGATGCCATAGGTTTGTTCGAGCAGGGTGATCTGCCCGCTGATGGTTTGCGGGGTCAGGTTCAGTTGCTCGCAGGCCCGGACGATGCTGCCGGTCTTGGCGACGACCCAGAAGTAATGCAGTTGACGGTAATTGAGCATGGCTGGCTTTGATTCGTAAAAATCGAAGTATAGCCGTTAAAAATACGAATTTTCCTGAAGTGTTCGCTTCCATAGAATGCCTCGCTATTGACGGGCCATCGTCTCGGCCCGGTCCGTTCTAACGAGGAAAGCGCAATGACCTATAAATCCATCGCCGCATCGTTGCTGGCGTTGTCGTTGATCACCCTTGCCGGTTGCGAGCAGGCGGAAAAAAGCGCGCAGCAGCTGTTGGGCAAGGCCGCGGAAAACGCCAAGCAGGCGATCGACGACACGCACAAGGCCGCCGAACAGGCGATCAGCGACGCGACCCAAGGCTTGATCAGCAAGCAGGAAAAGCCGGCGGACGAGGCCAAAGAAGCCACCTCGTCGTCCCAGGAAATCTGATTCCCCCATACCCCCGACTCAGGACTGAGCCATGGAATATCTTTTACAACTCGCTGCCAGCCCCACCGCCTGGGTCGCCCTGGCAACCCTGGTGGTCATGGAAATCGTGCTCGGCATCGATAACCTGATCTTCATTTCGATCCTGACCAACAAGCTGCCCGAGCAACACCGGGCCAAGGCCCGGCGGATCGGTATCGGCATGGCCCTGATCCTGCGTCTGGCGTTGCTCAGCACCATCGCCTTTATCGTGCAACTGACCGAGCCGGTGATCGATGTCTTCGGCCAGGTCTTCTCCTGGAAGGACATGATCCTGATTGCCGGCGGCCTGTTCCTGCTGTGGAAGGCCACCACGGAGATCCATCACAGCATGGACCCGGAGCCGCAGGACAGCAAAAGCGAGACCGCTGGCGTGTCCCTGGGGTTCGCCGCGGCGATCGGCCAGATCCTGATGCTGGACATGGTGTTCTCCATCGACAGCATCATCACTGCCGTCGGCATGACCGAGCACTTGCCGATCATGATCATCGCGGTGGTGGTGTCGGTACTGGTGATGCTGCTGGCGGCCGAGCCTCTGGCCAAGTTCATCAATGACAACCCGACGGTGGTCATGCTGGCCCTGGGCTTCCTGATCATGATCGGCATGACGCTGATCGCCGAAGGTTTCGGTGCCCATGTACCAAAAGGTTATGTGTACGCGGCCATGGCTTTCTCGGCGGCCATCGAGGGGCTGAACATGCTGGCCCGTCGTGCCCGGCAGAAGCGCGTGACGGCGGAGGCGGAAGTCGAAGCCTGATTCGCGGCAACAATCGACGGCGGCCTGTGTTCAAGGACACAGGCCGCCGTTTTTATTGGATAGGAGAAAAGGCGCCAGTCAGTGCGCGGTGGCGTGATGCCGGGCCGGTTTTGCGGTTTTCGCGGCGGGAGTCGGCAAGCGCGGATGATGGTGCCGGCGAGCGATCCGCAGGACGCCCCATAGCATGGCAGCGGCGACGGCCAGCCAGCCGCCGATCAGCATCAGGATTGTCGTTGTCAGGCTCATACATGCCTCCTTTTTGCCCTGTCCGGGGCACACACTCGTTGCAATGGACAGTCTAGTCGCGGTTGTGTTTCAAGCCATTGACCAATAGTCGAGTGTCATCAAACGGTTTGCTCTATGAGGCGCAAATTACTGCGGCTTGACGCTATACCCTTGCCTCGTGGCGCCCTATGATCAGCGTTTCGGCCGGGGCTCCTGGCTTGGCGTCTGCACAAGAGAGTCATGATGGAACGGATGTTTCTGCGATTTCGAACACTGTTGTTGGCGGGCGCCTGCGCCCTGACGCTGGCCGGTTGCGCCAGCAGCGTGCAGCCGGAGATTCAGCGCCTGCCCGAGCGGGTGGAACTCAACGGCGTACCGTTTTTCCGCGGCGAAACCTATCAGAGCGGCCCGGGCACCCTGGCCAGCATGCTGTCCCAGCAAGGTATCGTGATCACCCCGGGCCTACTGGACAAGCCGTTGCACCTGCCAGGCGCCGAGGCGAAGTTGCAGCAGAACATGCTGACCCTGGCGCGTGAGTACGGGATGGTGGTCTATCCGCTGGACGACAATTTAGCGGCGCTGCTGACCCAGGTTGCCGCGGGATACCCGGTGATGGTGCGTTACACCGAAGGCTCGGCGTTCTGGGCCGAACCTCGCTATGCCGTGCTGGCGGGCTATAACCGGCACAAGCAGACGGTGTTGCTGCGAGCGGGAATGAATCGTCGTCTGTTGATGGACTTTGCCAAATTCGAATCGGCCTGGAGCAGTGCGGGGCACTGGGCGGTGCTGATTCAGGGGCCGACCCAGGTACCCGCCCAGGTCGATCGCCAGCGTTGGCTGAGGGCGGCCGATGAGTTGGCCCAGGCCGGGCAGGAGAACGCGGCAGCACGAGCGACCAAGGCGTTGAGCGCCAACTGAGGTTGCAGAAACGCTGACGGCGCCCAGGGGCGCCGTCTTTGAAAGGGCCGCGATCGACAGATCCGCGGCCTTTTTTGGGTCTGCCAGCTTCTATTCGGCAGTTTGGGCGACGCCGCTCTGACGGCTTTTCAGGTTTTTGCCGGCCTTGTAGCTCAAGGCGGCATTCGGTACCGAGCCGCTTTTACCGGTTTCCAGCCACTGGCGGATGCGGCTGGCATCGGCGAAGTGCGTGTATTTGCCGAAGGCGTCGAGAATCACCAGGGCGACCGGGCGGTTGCTCATGCTGGTCACCAGTACCAGGCAGTGGCCTGCTTCATCGGTAAAGCCGGTCTTGGTCAGCTTGATGTCCCAGTTGGCCCTGTTGACCAGGTGATCGGTGTTGCGAAAGCCCAGGGTGTAGTTGGGTTTGCGGAACGCCACGGTCTTTTCCTTGGTGGTGCTCAGCTCGCTCAGCAGCGGGTATTTGCGCGCCGCCAGCAACAGTTTGCTCAGGTCGCGGGCGGTGGACACGTTATGGACCGACAGGCCGGTCGGCTCGACATAGTGCGTGCTGGTCATGCCCAGTGCCTTGGCCTTGGCGTTCATGGCGGCAATAAAGGCTGCATACCCGCCCGGGTAGTGGTGGGCGAGGCTGGCGGCGGCACGGTTTTCCGACGACATCAGGGCGATCAGCAGCATCTCCTTGCGCGGCAGCTCGCTCTTGAGCTTGACCCGGGAAAACACACCTTTCATTTCCGGGGTGTTGCTGATGTCCACGGAGATGTATTCATCCAGCGGTTGTTTGGCGTCGAGTACGATCAGACCGGTCATCAGCTTGGTCACCGACGCGATGGGCACGACCACGTCGGGATTGCTGGAATAAATGACCTTGTTGGTCTGCAGGTCCAGCAGCAGGGCGCTGCCGGAGGCAATATGCAGTTGGGAGGGATCGCGCGGCGCTTCGGTGGTTTCGCGAGCGACGGCGCTCTGCGTGATAAAGGTGCCTGTAAGTGCAAAAAATAGGCTCAGGATAGAAAGACGGATTTTCACGCGGGCGGACTCATGAAGTGGATATGCCGTTCTGCAACGGGCTGCTTTCAGAAAAACGTTACATTTTATGAGTATGTGCCAGGAAAGAGCTACACGCCCGTAGGTAAAGGGCTCCAGGTAAATTAAATTTCATCCTGTACCAGATTTGTACCAGTTCGATCCTCTTCTTTCTGATGAGTAGATCGTCCGCTGCAAGCGGGGTATTCGGTCCAGGTTTTCGGCGAGCAGAAACAAAGAACCCCGCCAATGGCGGGGTTCTTTTTATCCGGGATGTTTCCCAGGGTCAGTCGTGCAGCGTTTCTGCCGCGTACAAGGTGTTTTCCAGCAGGCAGGCACGCGTCATCGGGCCGACGCCCCCCGGTACCGGGGTGATCCAGCCAGCGCGGGGCAGGGCGGTCTCGTAGACCACATCGCCCACCAGCTTGCCGTCTTCCTGGCGGTTGATGCCGACGTCGATGACGATGGCGCCTTCCTTGATCCATTCACCCTTGACCAGGCCCGGCTTGCCGGCGGCCACGATCACCAGATCGGCACGCCCGACGTGGCCGGCCAGATCCTTGGTGAAGCGGTGGGTGACGGTAACGGTGCAGCCGGCCAGCAGCAGCTCCATCGCCATCGGGCGACCGACGATGTTGGAAGCGCCGACCACGACTGCATCCATGCCGTACAGATCGGCACCGGTGCTTTCCAGCAGGGTCATGATGCCTTTCGGGGTGCATGGACGCAGCAGGGGGATGCGTTGGGCCAGGCGGCCGACGTTATAAGGATGGAAACCATCCACGTCTTTATCCGGGCGGATGCGTTCCAGCAGTTTGGAGGCATCGAGGTGTTCGGGCAGTGGCAGCTGTAGCAGGACGCCATCGATGTTCGGGTCATCGTTGAGGCGGTCGATCAGGCCGGCCAGTTCTTCTTGAGTGGTGCCTGTAGGCAAGTCATAGGCTTTTGAAAGAAAGCCGACCTCTTCGCAGTCTTTACGCTTGTGCGAGACATAAACCTGAGAGGCCGGGTCGCTGCCGACCAGGATCACCGCGAGGCCTGGAGTACGCAGGCCTTGCTGGCGACGCTCGGCGACACGTTTGGCGATCTGCTGGCGCAGGCTAGCGGCGATCGCTTTGCCGTCGATTAGTTGTGCAGTCATGACGCGTGATTAACCATCGAGAGGGAGAGAAAAAGAGAACGCATTCTCGCATGCCAGGACGTGAGGGCAAAGGCGCTTGGTCTGCAAATTCCCCTAACTCCTTTAATTAAATGAATTTTTTTCAAAAAAGAGTTGACGACCTAACGGCTCGTCTATAACATTCGTCGCACTTGTCGGGCACAGCCTAGCACTGGTTAAGAAGGTCGGGCAGAGTTGATGTTTAGCTCGTAACGACTGAAAGCACTTAGTTTGTAATCATTAAAGAATACAGATTAATAAGGCGCCCGTAGCTCAGCTGGATAGAGCATCCGCCTTCTAAGCGGATGGTCGCAGGTTCGAGTCCTGCCGGGTGCGCCATTAGGCAGCTTTGGCACAAGTAACGCAACAACGCAATATGGTGGGCGTAGCTCAGTTGGTAGAGCACAGGATTGTGACTCCTGTTGTCGTGGGTTCGATCCCCATCGTCCACCCCATATTCCGAAAGGCGCCAGATTAATAGTCTGGCGCCTTTGCTTTAAAAGCTTGATACGCGGACGTGGTGGAATTGGTAGACACACTGGATTTAGGTTCCAGCGCCGCAAGGTGTAAGAGTTCGAGTCTCTTCGTCCGCACCAATTAAGTAGCTATTTATATAGCAGATAACGGCGCAGCACCTGAAAAGGGCTGCGCCGTTTTCGTTTCAGAAGTCTGTATTTCCAGCGGGTCGCAGGTGGTGGACCAAGGATGCGACGAAACACTCGTCCTTTTGTCGCTGGAATGCTGAAGGTTTACCGGTCGGGCTGTGGTTTGGTCCGGCTATCGGGGAGGTGATGCGCCATTCCTTCTATATATAGAAGCGTTGGTGCAGAGGCCCTGGTTTGATTCGCTGTATTTGCTCTCAGGGCGAGGCTCAACCGTTGGTCCCCGCCTTTAAATCGCCAGCTGTTTTTTTACCCGTTTTCAGTAGGGTGACTTCTTGAGTTTGACCCACTAGAATGCATGCCCTTGATTCTGGGGTCGGAAACGGCCGGCTAACGTCTGTGCAACGAGGAATATCCATGCAAGTTTCTGTTGAAAATACTTCTGCTCTTGAGCGCCGCATGAGCATCACCGTGCCGGCTGAGCGCATCGAGACACAGGTCAACAAGCGTCTGCAGCAGACTGCCCAAAAGGCCAAGATTCCAGGCTTCCGTCCTGGCAAAGTCCCAATGAGCGTGATCCGTCAGCGTTATGAAGCTGATGCGCGTCAAGAAGCTGTGGGCGACGTGATCCAGGCTTCCTTCTACGAAGCTGTTGTCGAGCAGAAGCTGAACCCGGCTGGCGCTCCTTCGGTTGAGCCAAAGGTTCTGGAGAAGGGCAAGGATCTGGAATACGTTGCAACGTTCGAAGTGTTCCCTGAGTTCACCGTTGCCGGTTTCGAGTCCATCGCCGTTGAGCGTCTGAGCGCTGACGTGGCTGATGCCGACCTGGACAACATGCTGGAAATCCTGCGCAAGCAGAACATTCGCTTTGAAGTGGCCGACCGTGCCGCTCAAAACGAAGACCAACTGAACATCGATTTCGTCGGCAAGGTCGACGGTGAAGTGTTCGCTGGCGGTTCCGCCAAGGGTACTCAACTGGTGCTGGGTTCCGGCCGCATGATCCCGGGCTTCGAAGAAGGCCTGGTCGGCGCCAAAGCTGGTGAAGAACGCGTTCTGAACCTGACTTTCCCTGAGAACTACCAGAACCTGGACCTGGCTAACAAAGCTGCCGAGTTCACCGTGACCGTCAACACTGTTTCCGAGCCTAAGCTGCCAGAACTGACCGAAGAGTTCTTCGCTCAATTCGGCATCAAGGAAGCCGGTCTGGAAGGTTTCCGTGCCGAAGTTCGCAAGAACATGGAGCGTGAACTGCGTCAGGCCATCAAGTCCAAGGTCAAGAACCAGGTAATGGACGGCCTGCTGGCTGCCAACCCGATCGAAGTGCCTAAGGCTCTGCTGGACAACGAAGTGAACCGTCTGCGCGTTCAGGCC
Source organism: Pseudomonas sp. RW409 (assembly GCF_003184125.1). Taxonomy (NCBI): domain Bacteria; kingdom Pseudomonadati; phylum Pseudomonadota; class Gammaproteobacteria; order Pseudomonadales; family Pseudomonadaceae; genus Pseudomonas; species Pseudomonas sp. RW409. The sequence goes on from NZ_QHHP01000033.1 coordinate 59,538, forward strand.
GTTCAACAGTTCGGTGGCAACATCAAGCCTGATCAACTGCCGGCCGAGCTGTTCGAAGAACAAGCCAAGCGTCGCGTCGTACTGGGTCTGATCGTGGCTGAAGTGGTCAAGCAATTCGACCTCAAGCCTGACGAAGCCCGCGTGCGTGAGCTGATCCAGGAAATGGCTTCTGCTTACCAAGAGCCGGAGCAGGTCGTGTCCTGGTACTACAAGAACGAGCAGCAACTGAACGAAGTCCGTTCGGTTGTGCTGGAAGAACAAGTTGTGGATACTGTTCTGCAGAAAGCTAGCGTGACCGACAAATCGGTCTCTTACGAAGAAGCGGTCAAGCCGGTAGAAGCACCACAAGCCGACTGATTTTTTACTCGTTCGAAAATACACACCATAAGCCAGCCTTCGTGCTGGCTTATGCGTATTCAAGACATGACTATTTGGGAGTGACTGCAGGACATGTCCCGCAATTCTTATTATCAGCAGAGCTCTGACATCCAGGCCGCAGGCGGCCTGGTCCCGATGGTTATCGAGCAGTCCGCCCGTGGCGAACGCGCCTATGACATCTACTCGCGCCTCCTCAAGGAGCGGGTGATCTTCCTGATTGGCCCGGTAGAAGACTACATGGCCAACCTGGTCGCGGCACAATTGCTCTTCCTTGAAGCGGAAAACCCGGACAAGGACATCCATCTCTACATCAACTCGCCAGGCGGTTCGGTGACTGCGGGTATGTCGATCTACGACACCATGCAATTCATCAAGCCGGACGTTTCCACCATCTGCATCGGCCAGGCCTGCAGCATGGGGGCTTTCCTGCTTGCCGGTGGCGCAGCGGGCAAACGTCACTGCCTGCCTAACTCGCGGATGATGATTCACCAGCCTTTGGGCGGTTTCCAGGGCCAGGCTTCGGATATCGACATCCATGCCAAGGAAATCCTGCACATCCGTTCGCGCCTGAACTCGCTGCTGGCTCATCACACCGGTCAGAGCCTCGAGACCATCGAGCGCGACACCGAGCGCGACAACTTCATGAGCGCAGAGCGTGCGGCTGAATACGGCCTGATCGACTCTGTGATCACCAAGCGTCAAATGCCTGCCTAAGCAACTCAAATGTAGGTGGTTGGTTTAACCGGCCACCTGCGGACTTGAAAAAGCCCGCAATTGCCTTCATCTTGTGTTGCAAGCCTATCGGATTTGGATCGATCGAATGACTGACACCCGCAACGGCGAGGACAACGGCAAACTGCTTTATTGCTCCTTCTGTGGCAAAAGCCAGCATGAAGTACGCAAATTGATTGCCGGCCCCTCGGTCTTTATCTGCGACGAGTGCGTCGACCTGTGCAATGACATCATCCGTGAGGAGGTGCAGGAAGCACAGGCCGAAAGCAGCGCGCATAAATTGCCTTCGCCTAAAGAAATCAGCGGCATCCTTGATCAGTATGTGATTGGTCAGGAACGTGCGAAAAAGGTTCTGGCGGTAGCGGTATACAACCACTACAAGCGCCTCAACCAACGTGACAAAAAGAATGACGAGGTCGAACTGGGCAAGAGCAACATCTTGCTGATCGGCCCTACAGGTTCGGGCAAGACTCTGTTGGCAGAGACCCTGGCGCGCCTGTTGAATGTACCGTTCACCATTGCCGACGCCACCACCCTGACCGAAGCCGGTTATGTGGGTGAGGACGTCGAGAACATCATTCAGAAACTGCTGCAGAAGTGCGATTACGATGTAGAGAAAGCTCAAATGGGCATCGTCTATATCGATGAAATCGACAAGATTTCCCGCAAGTCTGACAACCCTTCGATTACCCGTGACGTTTCGGGCGAAGGCGTGCAGCAGGCCCTGTTGAAACTGATCGAAGGCACTGTGGCTTCCGTTCCGCCTCAAGGTGGTCGCAAGCATCCGCAGCAAGAGTTCCTGCAGGTCGATACGCGCAACATCCTGTTCATCTGCGGTGGTGCGTTCTCGGGTCTGGAAAAAGTTATCCAGAACCGTTCGACTCGCGGCGGCATCGGCTTCAATGCTGAAGTACGCAGCAAGGAAGAGGGCAAGAAGGTCGGCGAATCCCTGCGTGAAGTCGAACCGGACGATCTGGTCAAGTTCGGCCTGATTCCGGAGTTCGTGGGTCGTCTGCCGGTTCTTGCGACCTTGGACGAGCTGGATGAGGCAGCGTTGATCCAGATCCTTACCGAGCCGAAAAACGCCTTGACCAAGCAGTATGCCAAGTTGTTCGAGATGGAAGGCGTCGATCTGGAGTTCCGTACCGATGCCCTCAAGTCGGTCGCCAAGCGTGCGCTTGAGCGCAAGACTGGTGCTCGCGGATTGCGTTCGATTCTCGAAGGCGTGTTGCTCGACACTATGTACGAAATCCCCTCGCAGTCCGAGGTAAGTAAAGTAGTGATCGACGAAAGCGTTATAGAAGGTAAGTCCAAGCCACTGTATATCTATGAAAACAGTGAGCCGACTGCCAAGGCAGCCCCGGACGCCTAAGCGCCGGACTGCTGGTTTGACAGAAGGGGCCTTCGGGCCCCTTTGCTTTTACTGCCTTTAAAGTACTGTCTTTGAGCTTGTTTTTTTTCGAGGCAGCCCCCATCTTGGTTTCAAGCTTACTTCCATCTGTTTACGGCCTTATGGCCGCCGTAGAGGCGAAATCATGAAGACAACCATCGAATTGCCTCTCTTGCCATTGCGTGATGTCGTGGTTTATCCGCACATGGTTATCCCGCTGTTCGTGGGGCGCGAGAAGTCTATCGAAGCCCTCGAGGCCGCGATGACGGGCGACAAGCAGATTCTTCTGTTGGCTCAGAAAAATCCTGCTGATGATGATCCCGGTGAAGATGCACTCTATCGCGTAGGTACCATTGCCACTGTTCTGCAATTGCTCAAGTTGCCTGACGGCACCGTCAAAGTACTGGTCGAGGGCGAGCAGCGGGGTGCTGTGGAGCGTTTCAGCGAAGTGGATGGCCACTGCCGTGCCGAAGTCGCCCTGATTGACGAGGTGGACGCTCCTGAGCGTGAGTCGGAAGTCTTCGTCCGCAGTCTGTTGTCCCAGTTCGAGCAGTACGTGCAGCTGGGCAAGAAAGTCCCTGCCGAAGTGCTGTCGTCCCTCAACAGCATCGATGAGCCGAGCCGCCTGGTAGATACCATGGCTGCGCACATGGCGCTGAAAATCGAGCAGAAGCAGGAAATTCTCGAAATCATCGACCTGTCGGCGCGTGTCGAGCACGTGCTGGCGTTGCTGGATGCGGAAATCGATCTGTTGCAGGTCGAGAAGCGCATTCGCGGTCGCGTGAAGAAACAAATGGAGCGCAGCCAGCGCGAGTACTACCTGAATGAGCAGATGAAGGCCATTCAGAAAGAGCTGGGCGACGGTGACGAAGGTCATAACGAAGTCGAAGAGCTGAAAAAGCGCATCGACGCCGCCGGCTTGCCAAAGGACGCCCTGGCCAAGGCCCAGGCCGAGCTGAACAAGCTCAAGCAAATGTCGCCGATGTCGGCCGAGGCCACAGTGGTGCGTTCCTACATCGACTGGCTGGTTCAGGTGCCGTGGAAGGCGCAGAGCAAGGTTCGTCTGGACCTGGCGCGCGCCGAAGATATCCTCGATGCCGATCACTATGGCCTGGAAGAAGTCAAAGAGCGGATTCTCGAATACCTCGCCGTGCAAAAGCGCGTGAAGAAGATTCGTGGCCCGGTACTGTGCCTGGTCGGGCCTCCTGGGGTCGGTAAAACCTCCCTGGCGGAGTCGATTGCCCACGCCACCAACCGTAAATTCGTGCGTATGGCCCTCGGTGGCGTGCGTGATGAGGCGGAAATTCGTGGCCATCGTCGTACCTACATCGGTTCGATGCCAGGAAGATTGATTCAAAAGATGACGAAAGTGGGCGTTCGCAACCCGCTGTTCCTGCTCGATGAAATCGACAAGATGGGCAGCGACATGCGTGGCGATCCGGCTTCGGCATTGCTCGAAGTGCTCGACCCCGAGCAGAACCACAACTTCAACGACCACTATCTGGAAGTCGATTACGACCTCTCCGATGTGATGTTCCTCTGCACCTCCAACTCGATGAATATTCCGCCAGCGTTGCTGGACCGGATGGAGGTGATTCGTCTGCCGGGTTACACCGAGGACGAGAAGATCAACATCGCGGTCAAATACCTGTCGCCCAAGCAGATTCAGGCCAACGGCCTGAAGAAGGGCGAGCTGGAATTCGACGAAGAAGCCATTCGCGACATCATCCGTTACTACACCCGCGAAGCCGGTGTGCGTGGGCTGGAGCGCCAGATCGCCAAGGTTTGCCGCAAGGCGGTCAAGGAGCATGCGCTTGAAAAACGCTTCTCGGTGAAGGTCACTTCCGACCTGCTGGAGCATTTCCTCGGCGTGCGCAAATTCCGCTATGGCCTGGCCGAGCAGCAGGATCAGATCGGTCAGGTAACAGGCCTGGCCTGGACCCAGGTCGGTGGTGAGCTACTGACCATCGAAGCGGCCGTGGTGCCTGGCAAAGGTCAGTTGATCAAGACCGGTTCGCTGGGTGACGTGATGGTCGAATCGATCACTGCGGCGTTGACGGTGGTGCGTAGCCGTGCGAAGAGCCTGGGGATCCCCCTGGACTTCCACGAGAAGCGCGACACCCATATCCATATGCCGGAAGGGGCGACCCCGAAAGACGGCCCTAGTGCTGGCGTAGGCATGTGCACGGCCCTGGTTTCGGCATTGACCGGCATTCCGGTACGGGCTGATGTGGCCATGACCGGGGAAATTACCCTGCGTGGCCAAGTGTTGGCGATCGGTGGTTTGAAAGAGAAACTTCTTGCAGCACATCGTGGTGGAATCAAGACTGTCATCATTCCAGAAGAAAATGTGCGCGATTTGAAGGAAATTCCTGACAATATCAAGCAGGATCTTCAAATTAAGCCAGTTAAATGGATTGACGAAGTCCTCCAAATTGCGCTGCAATACGCGCCGGAGCCCTTGCCGGATGTGGCTCCCGAGATAGTTGCAAAGGATGAAAAACGCGAGTCTGACTCTAAGGAAAGAATTAGCACGCATTAGTACGCATTAGCCTGGGGGGCTTCCTTGACAGCTTTTTAGAGCCCTTGTTATAAAGCGGCTCTTAAGTGTCTGTAGGCCATTCAGCACTGGTTTTTGCTTTCACCAAAAAACTTAGAATCATACTCAAATAGATATATAAGGGGACTTAGAGTGAACAAGTCGGAACTGATTGATGCTATCGCTGCATCTGCTGATATCCCGAAAGCTGCTGCTGGCCGTGCGCTGGATGCAGTAATCGAATCCGTCACTGGCGCTCTTAAGGCTGGCGACTCCGTTGTACTGGTTGGTTTCGGTACTTTCTCTGTTACCGATCGTCCTGCTCGCATTGGTCGTAACCCACAGACCGGTAAGACGCTGGAAATCGCTGCAGCCAAAAAACCAGGTTTCAAAGCTGGTAAAGCACTGAAAGAAGCCGTTAACTAAGCTTCCTTCAAGCCTTTGCCTACCCGGGTCGGGGTCTTTCCCGACCTGGCAGCGGAGCGGTAGGGCAGCCGGTTAGAAATCCGGTTTGTCACATCGGGGATCGAGGGTTCGAACCTCTGTCCGCTTCGCCAGTTACGAGAAAGGCGCATCCTCGGATGCGCCTTTCTTCTATCCGGACTCTACCCACGCTCCACGGTTGCTTAATTTGAAGTACAACCGTTTCTGGGGGACGCATGCTGCAGAATATCAGGGACAATTCACAAGGCTGGATTGCCAAGACCATTATCGGGGTCATCGTCGCACTGATGGCGCTGACCGGTTTCGATGCCATTTTTCAAGCCACTTCCACCAGTCAGGACGCGGCCAAGGTCAATGGTGAAGAAATCACCCAGAATGAGTTGAGCCAGGCGGTTGATATGCAACGCCGTCAGCTCATGCAACAACTGGGCAAGGATTTCGATGCTTCCTTGCTCGACGAGAAGCTGCTGCGTGAAGCGGCTCTCAAAGGTCTGATCGACCGCAAGCTGCTGCTGCAAGGCGCGGAAAACTCCAAGTTCGCCTTCTCTGACGCCGCTCTGGACCAGGTGATCCTGCAAACGCCGGAATTCCTGGTGGACGGCAAGTTCAGCCCTGAGCGTTTCGACCAGGTGATCCGTCAGCTGGGTTATAGCCGGATGCAGTTCCGTCAGATGCTGGCTCAGGAAATGCTGATTGGCCAAGTGCGCGCCGGTCTGGCTGGCAGCGGTTTTGTCACCGATGCACAGGTGCTGGCATTCGCTCGCCTGGAAAAGCAGACCCGCGATTATGCCTCCCTGACCATCAAGGCCGACCCGGCGGCAGTCAAGCTGACCGACGACGAGGTCAAGGCTTACTACGACGAACACGCCAAGGAATTCATGTCGCCGGACCAGGTGGTCATCGACTACCTGGAGTTGAAGAAGGCTTCCTTCTTCGATCAGGTCAGCGTCAAGGACGAAGAGCTGCAGGCGCTGTATCAGAAAGAAACCGCCAACCTGTCCGAGCAACGCCGTGCCGCGCACATCCTGATCGAAGTGAACGACAAGGTGAACGAGGCACAGGCCAAGGCCAAGATCGAAGAGATCCAGGCGCGCCTGGCCAAGGGCGAAAGCTTCGAGGCGCTGGCCAAGGAGTTCTCCCAGGACCCGGGTTCGGCGAACAACGGTGGTGACCTCGGTTATGCCGGCCCTGGCGTCTATGACCCGGCCTTCGAGGAAGCGTTGTACGCCTTGAACAAGGATCAGGTCTCGGCGCCGGTACGTACCGGTTTCGGTTTCCACCTGATCAAGCTGCTGGGCGTCGAAGCACCTGAAGTACCGAGCTTCGCCAGCCTGAAAGACAAGCTGACCCGCGAGCTGAAAACCCAGCAGGTCGAGCAGCGTTTTGTCGAGGCGACCAAGCAACTGGAAGACTCCTCGTTCGAAGCTTCGGATCTGGCCCAGCCGGCTCAAGAGCTGAAACTGACCGTGCACACTTCCGCTCCATTCGGGCGTGAAGGGGGCGAGGGCATCGCCGCCAATCGCGCCGTGATTCAGGCTGCTTTCAGCCCTGAAGTACTGGATGAAGGTGCCAACAGCACCGCCATCGAACTGGATCCGGAAACCGTAGTGGTCCTGCGCGCCAAAGAGCATCGCAAGCCAGAGCAACTGCCGCTGGAAAGCGTCGCCAGCAGCATCCGCACGCAATTGGCCAAGGAGCACGCCAGTGCTGCCGCCAAGGCCAAGGCCGATGCCTTGATCGCCAGCCTGCGCGAAGGCAAGACGGCGCTGAAGGCGCCAGTCGATGGCCAGAACTGGAAGGTTTCCGAAGCAGTGACCCGCGGCCAGGAAGGCGTCGAGCCGATCGTGTTGCAGGCCCTGTTCCGCATGGCCAAGCCAGCGGCCAAGGACAAGCCGACCTTCAGCAGCGTGACCCTGCCGAACGGCAGCCTGGTGGTCCTGCAGCTCAATGGTGTGAACGAAGCCGCTGCACCGAGCGACGAAGAAAAGGCTCAGTACCGCCGCTTCCTCGCCTCGCGTATGGGGCAGCAAGACTTCGCGGCGTACCGCAAGCAGTTGGAAAACCAGGCTGACATCAAGCGCTTCTGATGCCTGACTGAAGTCACAAACAGAGACCCCGGCCAACGCGCCGGGGTTTTTGTTTTCAGCCTATGGCGGGAAACCCATGGCGGCGGGCGTTCACGACCACTACCAGGCAAACCAGCAGCAGGCCGATGATCACCCAGGGAAACGACAGTACCCCGGGACCTTCCAGCAGTATGCCCCCCACCAGCCCGCCACCGGCGATGGCCAGGTTCCAGGCGGTCACCAGCATCGACTGCGCGGCGTCGGCAGAGGAACCGGAAGTCTTCGCCAGGGCTGTCTGCAGCAGGGTGCCGAGGCCACCGTACGACAAGCCCCAAAGGACCATCGAGGCGTAGACCGCGGCTGGCGCGTCGGGGCGCAGCGCCAGCAACAGTGCACAGAGGCCGAACAGGATGCAACTGACCAGCACCAGCCGCCGCAACCAGCGATCGATCAGCAGGCCGACGACCCAGATGCTCAGCACCGCGGTCAACCCGAATACCAGCAACACCCGGTCGATCTGCCCGGTGATACCGGCCGGCTCAAGGAGCGGCGCGATATAGGTGTAGAGGATGTTGTGGCCCAGGACATAAGCGAAGGTCACGAACAGCACCGGCTTGACCCCGGGCAGGGCAAACACGCTCTTCAGCGACAGGCGCTTGTCGCTGCGCAGGCCGGGAAAGTCCGGCACCTGCCAGCGCACCCAGCCGAGTAGAACCAGAGTCAGCACCGTCATCAAGGCAAAGCTGGCCCGCCAGCCGACCAATGCACCGAGCAGTGTGCCCGCCGGCACTCCCAGGGACAGCGCCAACGGTGCGCCAAGCATGGCGACGGCGATGGCCCGGCCTTGCAGGTGCGGTGCGACCATGCGGCTGGCATATCCGGCCAGCAGGGCCCAGAGCAGCCCGGCGAATATCCCGGCAAAAAAGCGCGCGACCAGGATCAGGCTGTACTGGGTGGAGAACGCGGTGACACTGTTGACCAGCGCAAAGCCGCCTATCGCGATCATCAGCAAGGGCCGGCGGCGCCAGCCCTGGGTGAGGATCACCAGCGGGATCGCCGCCAGGAGCGAACCAATGGCGTACAGCGTAACCAGTTGGCCCACCAGCGCCGGGGACACCGCCAGGTCCTGGCTCATCTGTGGCAACAGGCCGGCTGGCATGGCTTCGGTAAGGATGGTGATGAACCCGGCGGTCGCCAGCGCCAGCAGGCCGCTCAGCGGAAGTCGGTCGTGACGTCTGGATTCAATGTCCAGCAGGTCGACGGTGGCAAGAGGTTCGGTCATGGTCTCAGGCTCGCTACAGGTTTCAGGAAGTAGGGAGGCTGAGGGTAGGGCGCTGTGATAAAGAGAAAAATAGGCTAAGGTTCCGAACTTATCGGACATCCATGTCCGCAATAGCGAGGTTGGCGATGGACTGGTTGAGCAATATCTCAGTCTTCCTGCAAGTGGCGAAAACCCGCAGTTTTACCGAGGCGGGGCGGTTGTTGGGGGTATCGTCTTCGGCTGTCGGCAAGAGCATCGCGCGGCTCGAGGAGCGTCTGGAGACCCAACTGTTTCATCGCAGTACCCGCAGCATCACCCTGACCGCCGAAGGCGCAAGTTTTCTCGAGCGCTGCCGCCGGATTGTCGCCGAGGTCGAGGCGGCCGAATTCGATCTGTGCAAGTCTTCCAATGCTCCGAGGGGCAAGCTGCGGGTCAGCCTGCCGCAGGTGCATGGCCTGGTGATGCCGGTGTTGGTGGAGTTCATGCAGCGTTATCCAGAGATCGAGCTGGATATCGTGCTGACGGACCGCATAGTGGATGTCGTGGAAGAGGGGTTCGATGCCGTGATACGTACCGGCAGCCCCGGTGACTCACGGCTGGTGGCCCGGTCCCTGGGGCAGTACCGCCTGGTGCTGGTGGGGACGCCTGAGTACTTTCGCGAGCATGGCGTTCCGCAGACGCCCGCGGACTTGGCTAACCACGGGTGCTTGCGGCATACCTTCCACAACACGGGCAAAGTCGAGCACTGGCCATTGCGACGAGCGGTCGACGCCCCGGAACCGCTGCTGCCGACACGTTTTGTCAGTACCTCGATCGAAGCGCTGGACCACGCGGTACGGCGCGGCCTAGGGATCGCCTGCCTGCCCGATTTCATGGTTCACGAAGCGGTCGAGCGGGGCGAGTTGCAGCGGGTGCTGGACGAGCATCTCGAACACAACGGCACCTTCTGGCTGCTCTGGCCTGCGAGCCGGCACACCGCCGCCAAGCTGCGTGTGTTCATCGATCATCTGTGCGCGCGACTTTTTCCGGCAAACCGTGGTCAGTAACCTTGTATTCACCTTAAGACACTAATCCGCGCGCCCTGTGGCCTCGAACTGTTGCACAATACGCCCCGGACCGTTTTCCTCAGGATTTTCGATGCATAGAACATTTCACCTGCGTGCCGCCGGGTTGACGCTGCTGCTGGCGGCCGTCGCCGGTTGTTCGTCGCAAAAGACCGCCATTTACGAGCATGAAAACTTCGATGACTCCGGCACCTTTTCGCGCAATTACCCGGTGAGTGACACGGCGTCCTGCGAGGCCGCCCGTCGCGCCCTGCTCAGCCAGGGCTACATCATCACCAGCAGCGATCCGAAACTGGTCAGTGGTCACAAGAGCTTCCAGCAGACGGGCGAAACCCACATGGAGATCAGCTTCAGCGTGGTGTGCGCCCAGGACGGCAGCACCGATCACCGCTCCACGGTGTTCGCCAACGCCCTGCAGGACCGTTATGCCCTGAAGAAGGTCAACAACTCGGCGAGCCTGGGGGTGGGCGTGCTGGGTTCGGTGTCGATGCCGATCGGCTCGACCGACGACTCGATGGTCAAGGTCGCCAGCGAGACGGTTTCCTCGGCGAAGTTCTATGAGCGTTATTTCGCCCTGGTGGAGCTGTTCCTGCCGCAGGAAGCGAAAAAGGCCGCGCATATCATCGAGAAGCCGAAGACCGATCTGGGCATGCCCGAACCCAAGCCCGCCGAGCCCGCCGCAGCGCCAGCCCCGGCGCCTGTGACGCCACAACCGGCACCTGTCGTACCGCCTGCTGTACCGGCTGCCGAGCCGACTCCGGCCACTGCACCCGTTGCGCCACCCGCATCGAACTTCTCGGAACCGCTAGCGCCACCCGCGGAAGCGGCGCCCATCGCACCGGGCACATCCGCCGAGCCTGCGCCGGCCACCGAGATCGTTACCCCGCCTCCCGCCAGCACCTTGCCGGCGCCGACAGAGCCGATTCCGGCACTGCCACAGTAAGTATCTGCGGATAGCTGCGAGATCGACCCAGGTGTCGATCCCGCGGTTGCCAGCCCTCTCTGAAGATTTCTTTGCCTGCTCGCGGGTAAATCCGTTGCCAGCTGCTACGTTCCATTTGAGGGACGGAGATTGCGCACGTTTTTTTTTCTGTCACATCGGCACTTTATGCTGACGGCTCAGTCAGTAAGAAGACGACTCAGCACGCAGGTTACCTACGCCCCACCCACAAGCCACACACAAGGAGTCCGCGATGGACGATTACCAAGAAGAACTGCTGGAATTCCAGGCCTTTGAACTGGACCCACTGGAACCCGCAGAAGACGCCACCGAGCTGTAACGCCGGTGGCGTTTTTTTTCAGGCGGACTGCCGGTGGCTGCGACGAAATTCACCCGGTGTCTGGCCGCTCCAGCGCTTGAAGGCGCGTTGAAAGGCCTCGGCTGAGGCAAACCCCAACAGATAGGCAATTTCCCCGAAGGCCAGTTCGGTATCGCGAATGTAGGTCATGGCCAGGTCGCGGCGGGTGTCGTTGAGAATGGCGCGAAACTGCGTCCCTTCCTCGGTGAGTTTGCGGCGCAGGGTCCAGGTTGGTAGCTTCAGGCGTGCCGCCACTTCTTCCAGGTCGGGCTCCCGGCCACCATTGAGCAAAGGCCCCAGCAACTGAGTGATGCGTTCACGCAGGCTGCGGGTGCGGGTCAGTTGCTCCAGTTCCCGTTCACAGAGTTGCAGCAGATGGCGCCAGGTACTGGGGCAGTGCTCGACATTGCGCTGGGCCAGGGTGGCCTGGCTCAGGCGCAACTGATTGTGCTCGGCGCCGAACAGGATCGGGCAATCCCCCAGGCTGTTGTAGCGTTCGCGGTAATCGGTCTGGACAAACTCGATCTCGATGCGTTCAGCCTTGACCGGCGAGCCGAGGCTGCCCAGTTGCTGCAGCCAGCCGGCCAGGATCGAATCCACCACAAAGCGGTTGTAGGCGTTGTAGGGGCTGATGGAATAGAAGCGCAGCCAGGCGCCGTCGGCGTCTTCATGGAAGCTCGACTGGCCGCGATAGTTCGAGCCATACAAAGCTTCGAAACGGGTCAGGCAGCGCGCGGCTTCGCGTACGGTCGGCGCCTGGGCGGCGGTGACGCCCGCCAGCCCGGCCTGGCTCAGGCGGCTGAACTGGCCCATGCACAACCCCAGCGCCGGATCGCCGGTCAGTTGAATCGCCGCGTGGCCCAGGCGCATGTAACGGGGAATCGACAACCGCGCCCCGGCCTCGGCCAGGCGCGCGGCGTCCAGTCCGTATTGTTCCAGCAGCGGCTGCGGGTCGAGGCCATGGCTGCGCACGGCGTCGGCCAGGCTATGGACGAAGCCCACCGACAGGTCTCCGAGGCGCATCGGCTGGGGTTTCATGGACTTACAACCAGATATTCAGCAAACGTGCGCCACGGGCATCGCCATCGGCGAAGTGCTCGCCGTTGCTGTTGATGAAGCTTTGCCCGGCGCTGCCCTGATCCCAGAACTGACCGCGCAGGAACACGCTGACGCCGGCGCTGGCCAGGCTGCTGGGCGCGCGGCTGGTCAGGGTCAGGCGGCGCCAGGCCTCGCCTTCGCTGACTTCTTCAGGCTTGAGGCTGACCTCGCTCGGGGTCGAGAGATTCTTGTAGCCGCGCCATGGCCTGTCCCAGGCGCCACGGCCCATGACGAAGGCCGGGACTGCCACCAGTTGCGCGCCCTGGGCGTTGAGCTTGCGGTAGTTGTCCGGGTACCAGCTGTCGCTGCCGATCAGCACGCCCAGGCGGCCGGCCGGGGTGTCGACCACCTGGACAGCCTGGTCGGCGCTGGCCTGGATAAAGCCGCGCTCGTCGAAGGTCGGGTACAGCTGGCGTTGCGGCTGGCCGATCGGCAGGCCATCGCTGCCGAAGACCAGGGTGGTGTTGTACAGCGCGCCGCTGCCGATGCGCAGGTTACTGCCTTCGATCACCGGTTCTGGCAGGACAATGGAGCCCGCCACCAGAGTGATGCCAAATTCCTTGGCCAGGCCGCCGAACAGCCGCTGGTACTGCTCGGCCATGCTCCTGGCCTTCATCCGCAGGTGCGCGTCGCTCAGGCGATTGTCACCCTTGGCGGTGATCAGGGCGCGCAGGAAGGGCAGGGGGTTGCTTACCGCCAGCCAGTTCATCGCCTCTTTCAGGCTGGCGGCCTGGTACAGCTCGTTTTTTTCGCCGCTGACCATCAGCCAGGTGCCGATGTGCTCCGGTAGCACCACCACGGTCTTTTCGTTCAGCAGCCCCTGGTCCCGGGCCTGTTGCAGGTAGGCCGCGAGCTTGCGGTGCAGGCGCTCGGGGCTCTGGTAATCGGTGGGGAACAGCTCGGGCTGGATGCCCAGCAGGTTGCCGTGGTCGGCAGGGGTGCCCTGGTCCACCGCGAGCTGGATGCGCAGGTCGGACAGGTAATGACCGATCGGCCGCTCGCGGGTCCACAGGGTGTAGCTGGTCAGGGCGGCAATCAGGGCCAGGGTGAAGGTGAAGTAAAGAAGTTTGCGCATGGGAAGACAGTCGGCAGCCGTGTGCGGGATTCGCTGACTAGGGTAGGGCCCATGTCCACGATTGCCAAGGGCGGGCTGCGCATTTGGATCAATAAGTTGTCAGTTACGGTCATTGAGCGCCTTGGGGGCTGCTCTTAGTCTGTCGAACATGACCGACGGGAGCCGCAGAGCTTCCGCATTTTTCCCGTGATCGTTCGATGTGGAGTTACCGATGGCCGCCGCTCACTACCCGCATTTGCTGGCCCCGCTGGACCTGGGCTTTACCACCCTGCGCAACCGTACCCTGATGGGCTCGATGCACACCGGCCTGGAAGAAAAGCCCGGCGGTTTCGAACGCATGGCCGCCTACTTCGCCGAGCGGGCCCGCGGTGGCGTCGGCCTGATGGTGACTGGCGGCATCGGCCCCAACGACGAAGGCGGCGTGTACTCCGGCGCGGCCAAGCTGACCACCGAGGAAGAGGCGCTCAAGCACCGTATCGTCACCCGCGCGGTCCACGAGGCGGGCGGCAAGATCTGCATGCAGATCCTCCATGCCGGGCGTTATGCCTACAGCCCGAAACAGGTGGCGCCGAGCGCGATCCAGGCGCCGATCAACCCGTTCAAGCCCAAGGAGCTGGACGAAGAGGGCATCGAGAAGCAGATCCGCGACTTCGTCACCTGCTCGACCCTGGCGCAGCTGGCCGAGTACGACGGCGTCGAGATCATGGGCTCCGAAGGCTACTTCATTAACCAGTTCCTCGCCGCGCACACCAACCACCGTATCGACCGCTGGGGCGGCAGCTACGAAAACCGCATGCGCCTGCCGGTGGAAATCGTCCGCCGCGTGCGCGAAGCGGTAGGTCCGAACTTCATCATCATCTTCCGCCTGTCGATGCTCGACCTGGTGGAAGGCGGCAGCACCTGGGAAGAAATCGTGCAACTGGCCAAGGCCATCGAGCAGGCCGGCGCAACTATCATCAACACCGGTATCGGCTGGCATGAAGCGCGGATCCCGACCATCGCTACCAAGGTGCCGCGTGCCGCCTTCAGCAAGGTCACGGCCAAGCTGCGCGGTTCGGTGTCCATCCCGCTGATCACCACCAACCGCATCAATACTCCGGAAGTGGCCGAGCAGATCCTCGCCGAAGGCGACGCCGACATGGTCTCCATGGCGCGGCCGTTCCTCGCCGACCCGGAGTTCGTCAACAAGGCGGCCGCGGGGCGTGGTGATGAAATCAACACCTGCATCGGCTGCAACCAGGCCTGCCTGGACCACACCTTCGGCGGCAAGCTCACCAGTTGCCTGGTGAACCCGCGGGCCTGCTACGAGACCGAACTCAACTACCTGCCGGTGCAGCAGATCAAGAAGATCGCCGTGGTCGGCGCCGGCCCCGCCGGGCTGTCCGCCGCGACCGTGGCGGCCGAGCGCGGCCATCAGGTGACGCTGTTCGATTCGGCCAGCGAAATCGGCGGCCAGTTCAATGTCGCCAAGCGCGTGCCGGGCAAGGAGGAGTTCTTCGAAACCCTGCGCTACTTCAAGCGCAAGCTGCAGACCACCAACGTCGAGCTGTGCCTGAACCGTCGGGTCGATGTCGAGCAACTGGTGGCTGGCGGTTATGACGAAATCATCCTGGCCACCGGTATCGCCCCGCGCACGCCGGCGATCCCGGGCGTCGGCCACGCCAAGGTCCTGAGCTACCTGGACGTGCTGCTGCAGCGCAAGCCAGTGGGCCAGAAAGTGGCGGTGATCGGGGCTGGCGGCATTGGCTTCGACGTCTCCGAATTCCTCGTGCATCAGGGCGTGGCCACCAGCCAGGACCGTGAAGCGTTCTGGAAGGAATGGGGCATCGACACGCACCTGGAGGCCCGTGGCGGCGTCGCCGGTATCAAGCCCGAGCGTCATGCCCCGGCGCGTCAGGTGTTCCTGCTGCAGCGCAAGACCTCCAAGGTCGGTGACGGCCTGGGCAAGACCACCGGCTGGATTCACCGCACCGGCCTGAAGAACAAGCAGGTGCAGATGCTCAACAGCGTCGAGTACCTGAAGATCGACGACGCCGGCCTGCATATCCGCATCGGCGAGAGTGGCGAGCCGCAGGTGTTGCCGGTGGACAATATCGTGATCTGCGCCGGCCAGGACCCGCTGCGCGAACTGCACGAAGGCCTGGTGGCCGCCGGGCAGAACGTGCACCTGATCGGTGGCGCCGACGTGGCCGCCGAGCTGGACGCCAAGCGTGCGATCAACCAGGGCTCGCGCCTGGCCGCTGAACTCTGATCCAGCGGTAATCATGGCCACCGGGGTTCTGCGAAGAGCCCCGGTGGCTTTTTTATGTCTGTTCCGACGCCATCGCGGGCAAGCCTCGCTCCTACAAAAAGCCCCACGGTCTTCGTCTGTAGGAGCGAGCGGGCGGCGATCCGACTTGCCTGCGATAGGGCCCTTCAGGCTGGTAGACTTCCTGCCCCCGCTATCCAGAAGTTGCCAGTCATGCATCACCGTCTTGCTTCATGAGCCTCGGACCTTTCCACTGGCTGCCGAGCGCGCCCCTGCAAACCCTGGCCCTCGACTGGCTGTCCCGCGCCGGGGTGGAAGTGGCGGTCCTGCGCCTGGATCGGATCGACCCGCTGATCTCCGGTAACAAGTGGTTCAAGCTCGCCCCGCATCTGGCGGCGGCTCGTGACGCCGGCGCCCGGGGCATCATCAGCCTGGGCGGCGCTCACTCCAATCACCTGCATGCGTTGGCGGCCGCCGGCAAACGTTTCGGTTTCGCCACCGTGGGGCTGCTGCGCGGCCATCCGCAGGACACGCCCACCGTGCTCGACCTGCAAGGCTTCGGCATGCAGCTGCACTGGCTCGGCTACGGCGGCTACCGAGCGCGGCATGAGCCAGGCTTCTGGCAGCCCTGGCAGGCCCAGTACCCTGAATTGTTCCCGGTGGCGGAGGGCGGTGGCGGCTTGCTCGGGGCCAGCGGCTGCATGCCGCTGGTGAACCAGGTGCGCAGCCAGTTGAATGCCTTGGGCTGGGACGACTATCACGGCTGGTGGCTGGCCGCCGGCACCGGCACCACCCTGGCCGGGCTGGTATTGGGGGAGGCCGGCGCCCACCCGGTGTATGGCGCCCTGGCAGTGCCGGACGATCACGGTGTCGCGCAACAGGTGGCGGCTATTGTGCGGGAGGCGGGCTTGCAGGACGGGGGTTATGAGCTGTTCGACAGCAGTCGCGGCGGTTTCGCCAAGGTCGATCCGCTGCTGCTGGCGTTTATCGAAGAGACTGAACGCCACAGCGGCATCCCCCTGGAGCCGCTGTACACCGGCAAGGCCTTGCTGGCCCTCAAGCAACAGGTGGAGGCCGGGCGCTTTGCCGCCGGCAGCCGCCTGGTCTTCGTCCATACCGGCGGCTTGCAGGGCCGCCGGGGTTTCGCCGAGCCGGCGCAGCCTTAGCCGCGCTTGGGCAGCATGCGTTGCAGGGTGTTGTCGCGCATAAAGTAGTGGTGGTAAAGCCCGGCCACCGCATGCAGCCCGATCAGCCAGTAGCCGACGGTGCCCAGCAGCACGTGCCAGCCTTCGACCTGTTTGGCGAACTGTTTGTCTTCAGCCACCAGCAGCGGCAGGTCGATGCCGTAGAACATCACCTGATGGCCTTCGGCGCTGGTGATCAGCCAGCCGAGGATCGGCATGGCGATCATGAACAGGTACAGGGCCCAGTGCATCAGCTTGGACAGCAGCATCTGCCAGCTTGGCGGTGTGGGCAGGATCTTCGGTGCCACCCCCAGGCTACGGGCCAGCAGGCGCAGCCAGACCAGCACGAACACGGTCAGGCCGAGCATGAAGTGCGCTTCCTTGATCAGCGTCCGGCCACCGCTGCCCTTGGGGAAAATGCCGCGTAATTCGATGCAGGCGTAGACCGCGATCAACAACACCAGCATCAGCCAATGCAATGCAATCGACACCGTGCTGTAACGGTTGTCGGAGTTCTTCCAGGGCATAGAGCCTTCCTCGTTCATCAGGTCAGTAGCCTCCGTTCTTAACGACGGAGTGCTGTAACTGTAATCCTGTTTCCGAGGCTCTGCCCGGGGCAAATGCGCGGTTTGCGCGAGTGCCGGTAAAAAAACGGCAGCTCCATGCCGGGCTGCCGCTCGGGGGAGGCCAATGGCCGATCAGCTGCTTTGGGGCATCTCGCCGTTGGCCAGGCGCTGGTTGATGTCGGCGATCACCTGCGGTAAATCGCTGATGGTGTCGATCATGTAGTGCGGCCGCGAACCCTCGAACAGCCCGTGGATGCGCTGGCGCTCGCTGGCCAGGGTGTCGCTGCCCAGGGCGCGATAACCCTCGTAGGTCAGGCCCAGGGCGTTGCCGGAGCAGATCAGGGCCACAGTCCACATGCCGGCGCGACGGCCTTCGAGAATGCCCGGCACGGTGTCGTCGATCTTCACGCAGGCGGCGACATCGTCGATCCCCAGGGCGATCACGTTGGCCAGGGCCTGGGCCGGCCATGGGCGGCCGTTTGGCACCTCGTCGGTGGCCACTACGTGGTCGGCGACGTAGCCATTGGCCGCCGCCAGTTCCACCACCTTGTCCATGACCTGCTTCGGGTAGCCGGAGCAGGAGCCGATCCGGATGCCTTGCTGGCGCAGGTTGGCGATGGTTTCCAGGGCGCCGGGGATCAGCGCCGAATGTTCGGCGATCTTTTCGATCTGCAGCGGCATGAAGCGCTGGTAGATGGCGGTGACATCGTCGTCGGTCGGGGTGCGGCCGAACACCTGGCGATAACGCTCGGCAACCTGCGGCAGGTCGCACAGGGTGCGGATGTGGTCCCACTTGCCCATGCCCATCGGGCCGCGGGCTTCTTCGATGGAGACCTGCACATCGAACTCGGCGAAGGCCTCGACGAAGATCTGGGTCGGCGCAAAGGAGCCGAAGTCGACCACGGTGCCGGCCCAGTCGAGGATCGCGGCTTGCAGCTGCTTGGGGGTGTTGTAGTTCATGTGTTGAAGACCTGTGTAGGAGCGAGGTTTGCCCGCGATGAACGATGACGAGGTTGACCTGATGGAACGCGGTGCCCGCAATCGCGGGCAAGGACTAGGCGTCCCCCCCTGCTCCTACAGGTTGTGTGTCGGGATCAGATATCCAGCACTTGCATTTCCCGCAGCACATCGGCGATGGCCTGGACCGCGGCGCGCATCCCGGCTGGATCGACATGACCGATACAGCCGACGCGGAAGGTTTCGACCTGGGTCAGCTTGCCGGGGTAGAGGATGAAACCCTTGGCCTTGACCCGTTCGTAGAACTCCTTGAACTGGTAGCGCGGATCGTTCGGCGCGTGGAAGGTGACGATGATCGGCGCCTGGATCGCCGCCGGCAGGAAGCTGCGCAGGCCCAGTTGCACCATGCCGTCGAGCAGCGCCTGGCAGTTGGCGGCATAACGCTGGTGGCGCGCCGGCAGGCCGCCTTCTTCGTGGTATTGCAGCAGGGCTTCGTGCAGCGCCGCGACCACGTGGGTCGGCGGCGTGAAGCGCCATTGCCCGGTCTTGGTCATGTAGCTGTGCTGGTCGTGCAGGTCCATGGCCAGCGAGTGCGAATTGCCGGCGGCCGCGGCCAGGGCTTCCTTGCGGGCGAAGACGAAGCCCATGCCGGGGACGCCTTCCAGGCACTTGCCGGACGCGGCGATCAGCGCGTCGAACGGCACCTGTCGGGCATCGATCGGCAGCGCGCCGAAGGAACTCATGGCGTCGATGATCAGGCGCTTGCCATGACTGGCCACCACCTGGGCGATGCCCGGCAGTGGGTTGAGGATGCCGGTGCTGGTTTCGCAATGGATCAGCGCCACATGGCTGATGGCCGTATCGGCACGCAACAGGCGATCGACGTCGGCGGCGGTGGTGGGCTGGTCCTCGGCGGTTTCGAAGGTGCTGAAATCGCGACCCAGCACTTCGCAGATCCTCGCCAGGCGCTTGCCGTAGGCGCCGTTGATCAGCACCAGCACCTTGCCGTCGCGTGGCACCAGGGTGCCGATGGCGGCTTCCACGGCGAAGGTGCCGCTGCCTTGCAGGGGCACGCAGTGGTGGCTGGCGGCGCCGTTGACGATGGCCAGCAATTGTTCGCAGACGCTGGCGGTCAGCTGGTTGAAACGGTCATCCCATGAACCCCAGTCCAGCAGCATCGCCTGGCGGGTACGGGCCGAAGTGGTCAGGGGGCCGGGAGTGAGCAGGATGGGCGCGGCAGTACTCAATTCGGGTGTCCTCGCAAAAGCGTTATGGGATGCGCTTGGGATAAAAACTACGGGGCTTAAATTGCAGTTTGCCTCGCTATCAATCAAATTGTTTGTTGTTATGCCAGTCATAAGTGAGGCCGATAGATATGAACCTGTTCCAACTGCGCGCATTCGATGCCGTGGCCCGTGAAGGCAGCTTCACCCGGGCCGCCGCGCGGCTGTTCATCAGCCAGCCGGCGGTCACCGGGCATATCAAGGCGCTGGAGGAGCACTACCAGATCACCCTGCTGCGTCGCACCGCGCGCCGGGTCGAGCTGACGGAGGAGGGCACCAAGCTGGCGGCGATCACCCGCGCCCTGTTCGGCCTGGCTGAAGAGGCCAAGGCCATGCTCGAAGCTAACCGGCAGTTGCTCACCGGGCGCCTGGAAGTGGCGGCGGACGGCCCGCATTTGGTGATGCCGATGCTCGCCAGCCTGCGCGAGCGCTATCCGGGGATTACCGTCAACCTGCGCCTGGGCAATGCCCAGGAAACCCTGGCGGCGCTGCTTTCGGAGCATGCCGATGTGGCGGTGCTGACCGAGGTCGAACCGCGCAAGGGCCTGCACCTGCAGAGCCTCGGCGAGTCGCGGATCTGCGCGCTGGTGCCGCAGGGCCATCCATGGCTGGCCGAGCCCGAGGGCGTGCGGCTGGAGCGGCTGGACCAGGTGATCATGGTCCTGCGCGAACCCAGCTCGATTACCCGTCGCACCTTTGATGCGGCCTGCGCCCAGGCCGGAATCAACCCCAAGGTGCTGCTGGAGCTCGACAGCCGCGAGGCAGTGACCGAGGCGGTGGCGGCGCAGTTGGGGGTGGGCGTGGTGTCGTCGCTGGAACTCAGCCCCGACCCGCGGGTGCGGGCGCTGCCGATC
The DNA here is from genome assembly GCF_003184125.1 of Pseudomonas sp. RW409. Classification (NCBI taxonomy): domain Bacteria; kingdom Pseudomonadati; phylum Pseudomonadota; class Gammaproteobacteria; order Pseudomonadales; family Pseudomonadaceae; genus Pseudomonas; species Pseudomonas sp. RW409. The sequence goes on from NZ_QHHP01000033.1 coordinate 79,975, forward strand.
ATCGGCGAGGGGCTGCTGAACCGGCACATGCTCGGCTGCCTGGAGCGGCGTCGGGAGTTGCGCCTGATCCAGGCCTTCCTGGCGCTGGCGCCCACGCATTGAACCTGTAGCCGCTGCCGCAGGCTGCGATAAGGCCCGCAGGGCCTTCCTGGGGCCTCAAGGGCGCGTCCCGTTCCGGGCCGAACGCAGCCTGCGGCAGCGGCTACAGGGAGCGAGCCGGGCGGTCGCGCAGCCTATCGAGAAAGGTCGTCACCTCGTGCCAACACGGCTCCTGTGCGCAGTCGATGCAACGTGCGCCTGGCCCGGCTCGCCGCCGTGGCGGGCAAGGCCGACAAGGGCTGAGGGGCGGGACAGGTGGTCGCGGATCTGACTTTTTGGTCGATTGGTGCCTTCAGGCCGTATAAACTTGCCCATCGCGTCGGCCAAATCCAACTCGACGCCACAGATCAAAGAGAGTGAGTAATGGGCGCACAGTGGAAGGTTAAACACAAAGAAGCAGCAGCCAACGCCAAGGGCAAGATCTTCGGCAAGCTGGTCAAAGAGATCACCATTGCTGCCCGCAACGGCGCTGACGTCGCCACCAACGCACACCTGCGTCTGGTGGTGGAGCAGGCGAAAAAGGCCTCGATGCCCCGCGAGACCCTGGAGCGTGCGATCAAGAAAGGTTCGGGCCAGCTCGGCGAGACCGTGCAGTACCACCGCGTGACCTACGAAGGTTTCGCGCCGCACCAGGTGCCGCTGATCGTCGAGTGCGTGACTGACAACATCAACCGCACCGTCGCGGAAATCCGCGTGGCTTTCCGCAAGGGCCAGCTGGGCGCTTCGGGTTCGGTGTCCTGGGACTTCAACCATGTCGGCATGATCGAAGCCATGCCGGACAGCCCGGACGCCGATCCGGAACTGGCGGCCATCGAAGCCGGGGCCCAGGATTTCGAGCCGGGCGAAGAGGGCGCGACCCTGTTCCTGACCGAGCCTGCGGACCTCGACGCAGTGCAGAAAGCCCTGCCCGAGCAAGGCTTCACCGTGCTGTCGGCCAAGCTGGGCTACCAGCCGAAGAACCCGGTCAGCGGCCTGTCCGACGAGCAGATGGCGGAAGTCGAAGCCTTCCTCGAAGGCCTGGACAACCATGACGACGTGCAGGACATGTTCGTCGGCCTGGCGGGTTAATCCAGCCCGGTGAATCGCGCTACCTGAGCGATTCTTGCGCCAGCCGGCAAGCTCCAGCAGGAGCGAGCTGGCTGGCGATGCTCTTCAAATCCCCCGCAACACGTCCCCGACTTCAGCAAACCCCGGCCGCGCCAGCACCTGCGGCTGACAGCAGTCGCTGACCAGCGCTTGCAGGCGTTCGTGCTGCCGCGGGCTCAGGCCCGACTCGATCCTTGCCAGCAACTCCTCCAGCAGAATGCCGAAGGCCCGTACTTCGATGCGTTGCAGGGCCCGGGTTTCCTCGGTGTCGGCCAGCGCATGGAAGGACGCCGCGCCAAAATCCCCGAGCAGGCACTCGCCCTCCGGGTTCCACAGAATGTTATGGCCGTACAGGTCGCCGTGGGTGATGCCCTGGCGGTGCAGGTGCGCGCCGACCGAAGCGATGCCGCGGGCCATGCGCAAGGCCGCGTCGGCGCTGAAGCGGCTGCTCTCGTCGTAGATGTCGCGGGTGCAGGAGGCCAGGCTCGGCAAGGCCGCCAGGTTGCGGTAGCTCGGCTCGATCAACTGCATCACCAGGCCGTTCTGCCCTTGGGGATGATCGCTGATCCGGCCTTCGACCCGGATCAGGTTCGGGTGCCGGCCGGCGCTGATGCAGGCGTTCATTTCATGCAGCGGCGAGCCGTCGCTGGTCATGCTGCCCTTGTACAGCTTGACTGCCACCTCGACTGACGCTTGTCCGGGGCGCTGCCAGCGGGCCTGGTGAATCACCCCGGAGGCGCCTTCGCCCAGGCGCTGCTGCAACTCCAGCTCGGTCCAGGGAATCTGCGCCACCGATTCCAGCGCCGCCGCGTCGGCCTCGGATTCCAGCGGATTGCCGGCATAGGCCAGCCAGGTCAGGCATGGCAGGCCCAGCAGGAAGGCCGGCAATGCGCTGAGGCGGTTGGCGGCGATGCGGATCAGCTCCAGCTGGTGGCATTGGCCGAGGCTCTGGGGCAGCCGGGTCAGGCGGTTACCGGAGAGCATCAGCTTTTGCAGGTGCGGGCGCTGGCCCAGCTCGTCCGGCAGTTCCTCGATGCGGTTGTCGGTGAGGATCAGCCAGCGCAACAGCGGTGGCAGGGCGGCGGCGGGCACCCGTTCGATCCGGTTGGCCTTGAAGCCGACCATGCTCAGTTGCGCGCACTGGCCGACACTGGCCGGCATTTGCGTGAAGTGGTTATCGGAGCAGAACAGCACCCGCAGGCGGGTCAGGCGGTGCAGGTCGTCCGGCAGGCTGCTCAGGGCATTGCCGCTGAGGTTGAGGACTTCCAGCGAGTCCGCCAGGTCGAAGATTTCCCGGGGGAATTCGGTCAGTCCGCAAGACAGGTCCAGACGCTTGAGCCCGGCCAATTGGCCGGCCCGCAGTTGGGCAAGGGTATCCATGAACAGGTTCGACACTCAGGCAGGAGGAGGGCACACGGCCCTGGAAATGGTCGCCATGATAGCGGCGCGGGGCGGCGAGTGGCGACCGCCGGTTCAGCTCGGCGGCGTATCCGCGCTGATTTCCTGCAGCTGGCCCAGGCGGCTGCGGGTGCGCGCCAGGTCGATGGCGTTGCCGCCCAGGCTTTCGCGCAGGGAACGTTCGCCGATCAGGGTCAGGTGCTTGTCCTGGTCGTACAGCACGTCGATCAGGTTGATAAAGCGTTGTTGCACGGCGATCGGGCATTCGCCCAGTTCGGGCAGCTCGTCGATGATCCAGTGATCGAAGCGCCGGCTCAGCTCCAGGTAGTCCATGACTGCGGTCGGCTGTTCGCACAGGTCACTGAAGGCAAAACCCACGCTGTGTTGTTCGCACAACCGCACCTGGAGCTGGCGCGCGCCGACCATCAGCGCCGAGGTCGGGCTGTTGCGTGGTGGCAGGCCCAGGCTCTGGCGCTGCTGCTCGCTGCCGGGCCACAGGTAACGGCCCTGGGTGAATACCTGCTGCGAATGGCTGCGGGGCTGGCTGCGGTAGTCGTGTGGGCCGCCGACCTCCATCACCTGCATGCGGCTGGCGATCAGGTCGATCACCGGCTTGAAGCGCGCATGGTAGAGCGGGTTGGGCAGCAAACCCTGGGGGGCGTAGTTGGAGGTCACCAGCAGCAGGATGCCGCGCTGGAACAGGGCCTTGAACAGCCGCGTGATCAGCATCGCGTCGCCGATATCGTGGACGTGGAACTCGTCGAAGCACAGCACCCGGCAGTGGCTGAGCAGTTCGTCGAGGGTGGCCTCCAGGGCGTCGGGCTGCTCACGGTGACGGAACATGCCCTGATGCAGCTGGGCGAAGAAATCGTGGAAGTGCAGGCGCTGTTTTTCCGCCAGCGGGATGGCGCGGAAGAAGCCGTCCAGCAGCCAGCTTTTGCCCCGTCCCACCGCGCCATAAAGATACAGGCTGCGGCTGGCGTGTGGCCTGGCGTCTGGCTGGAGCAGGGCGTTGGCCTGCTGGGCCATGTAGTCGATCACCCGTTGCTGGCTGTGGCTCAGGGTGTAGCCCTGGTCGTGGGCCTTGTGCCGGAAATACTCGTGAATCACTCGGCCGTGGCTGGTGCTGGCGGCGGGCCGGGCGAAGGCCTTGCCGAAGAACGCGCGCAGCCTGGGCCAGCGCGATGGGCGTAGCGAGCGGTTTGGCGGTAAAGCGGCCAATGGTGTCACCCCGATTGTTCCAGGCCCGCTCCCCCCCTGGAACCGGCGCGGTAATTTAACCAATCCCCGGCCCGGCATCCAGCGCTGTCTGAAGGCGCCGATTGGTTCTACGAAAAGCTCGGGTCGGTACAGCTTTTTGCCCGTGTCACTGTGTTCGACCACGGTGCACCGGGCGCTCAGGGGGCTGTTTTATTGGCACGCGGCTTGCCCCCCCGACGCTGGCGATTTCCCCAGCGCTGACTAACCTGAGCTGTACCTATCGTTCCTCAAAAGGATTGAGGCGTTGAATGGCAAGCTGGTTTTCGCAGTCATGAGCATGCTGCTTGGCGCGACGGCATGGGCCGCGGAGCTCCAGGTGGAGGTCCGGGTCAACGTGCAGCGTGGCTGCCAGCTGGTGGGGCAGCAGCGCGATGCCGGCATCGAGCAACTGGGCGTGCTGGATTTCGGCAGCAGCCCGCGCCTCGACAACCCCGCCGGTCCCCTCAGCGCGGCGTTGCTCGACGCCCGCCTGCCCAGGCTCGAATGCAACCCGGACACCCCTTATCAATTGCGCGTCGACGGCGGACAACACGGAGGCGTCGGCGAAGTGCGCTACCTGGCCGGCAGTGCCGAACACAGCAAACCCATTCCCTATCGCCTGTACCAGGATCCGGCCCGGCGCATTCCGCTGCCGGTGAACGTGCCGGTGAGCGGCCGGGTGCCGGACTCGGGGTCGGTGGACCTGCCGTTGTACGGGCGGATCGAACCGTTGGCTGAGATCCCGCGGGTCAGTCGTTATTCCGACCTGCTGAAAGTGACGGTTACCTGGTAGTGACTGTGAAGGAGCCGTCCGGTGGGTCCGGGCGGTACAGGGAAGTCGCTCGCCATGAGCGGTCAAGGGAGAGTCCTGATGGATCTGGGATGGATGCGGTATGACAAGTAGACGCTGGGCGCTGGCGGCCCTGGGTTCCCTGCTACTGCTGGCTGAGCACGCGCAAGCGGCGATCAGCGGGCAGATCCATGCGCGGCTGACCATCATCGCCGGCTGTGAAGTGACCAATGGCGCCACCAGCACCCCCGAAAGCCCGCTCAGCGACTTCGGCCTGCTGGATTTCGGCCAGCACGGCCCGACCTGGGCCAATCCTCTGAATGCCAGCCTCAGCGGCGCTGGCAATGGCCACCTGGAAGTCGCCTGCAACCCTTCGGTGACCGGGTTCACCGTGACCATCGACGGCGGCCTGAACGGCGACGGCAGCACCCGGCGCCTGAGCAATGGCCGCCAGACCATTGCCTATCGGCTGTTCCTCGATGCGTCCGGCAGCGACAGCTACAGCATCGGTCAACAACACAATTTCGCCGTTACCAGTGGAGCCCAGGTACCGATCCCGGTGTTTGGCTCGGTGGTCGCGAATACCCGCGCGCTGCCGGCAGGGGTCTACACCGACACCCTGACGGTCACGCTGGATTGGTAAACCCCAAGAGGACGAATGTCATGCATATGTTTGTATCCCGGATGGCCCTGGCCCTGCTTGGCCTCGCGATCTTCTCCAGTGCCCAGGCCGCGACGGTCACCGGCCAGATCACGTCCAGCCTGATTCTCACCAGCAGTTGCCAGGTCAACGGCGCAGGCGGCAGCAGCGGCCTGAACTTCGGCGCCCTGAACTTCGGCACCACCGACAGCCTGTTCACCCAGGCCACGGCCCAGGTGCTCGGTGGCGGCGGCGGGGCCTTGTCGATCCTTTGTTCCAGCGGCACCAGCCCGGTGGTGAAGGTCCGCGCGGGTGCCCATGACGGCGAGTCCGCCGGCGGCACCCGGGCCCTGGCCGATGGCAGCGGCAACTTCGTGCCTTACGACTTGTACACCGACTCCGGCCACTCGCAGCTCCTGGCCATCGACGATGTCATCAACCTGGCCACCAGCACCGGTGTGGCGCAGACCGTCAATATCTACGGCAAGGCGCTTGGCAAGGCCGGCCTGCCGGCGGGGACCTACACCGATACCGTCGCCGTCGAACTGACCTTCTGACGCCATGGCCCGTCACGCCTGCGCGGCGCTGGTGCTGTTCGGTGCCAGCAGCCTGCCGCTGCCCCTGGCAGCGGTGACCAGCCAGAGCTTCCAGGTCAGCGCCACGGTGGTCGCCGGGTGCCTGGTGGTGGGCGGGGTGAGCAATTACGGCAGCCTGGACTTCGGCAGCCAGTCGGCGTTGTCCACCAGCACGCTGCAGGTCGCCCTGGCGAGCAGCGTGCAGCTGCAATGCACACCGGGGGTGACCCTGAACATGAGTGTCGACGGCGGCCAGTACAACAGCAGCGGACGGCACATGCAGCTCGATGGCGGCAGTGCGCGGGTGGCTTATCAGCTGTTTCGCGACGCGGCGTTCAGCCAGAGCCTGGGCATTGGCCAGAGCGTGGCGGTGGCCTACAGCGACGCGAACGACATCAGCCTGCCGATCTACGGCCAGGTGCAATTACCGGGTAACCAGCCTGGGGGGACGTACAGCGATGTGCTGCAGGTGCAGCTGTCGTGGTGATGGGGCAAGACCATAAGGAGTAGCAGCATGTATTCGACTTCCCGGCGCTTGCAGGCCATTCGTTGTGCCGTGCTGGCCATGGCGTTGCTGGGGGCGGCCCAGGCAAGCGCCGCCAGCTCGGTGTTGATCTGGCCGATCGACCCGGTGCTGGAGGCCGACCAGCAAGCCAGCGCCTTGTGGCTGGAAAACCGCGGCACGGAAACCGCCAACCTGCAGATCCGGGTCTTTGCCTGGAGCCAGAGCGGCTTCGAGGACCAGTACCAGAACCAGCGGGAGGTGATCGGCAGCCCGCCGGTGGCGAAGATCGCGCCCGGGCAGAAGCAACTGGTACGCCTGACCCGGACCCGCGAAGTCCCGCCCGGCCAGGAGCTGGCCTACCGCATCATCATCGATGAAATCCCCTCGGCCCAGCCGCCGATTGCCGAAGGCGAGGGCAAGACGGCGGCGGCGATCCGGTTCCAGATGCGCTATTCGGTGCCGCTGTTCGCCTACGGGGCCGGGCTCTGGAGCAAGGAAGACAGTACCCGCCAGCGCGACCCGAAAAGCGCCGGCGTGCCCGAGCTGAGCTGGCGCAAGGTGGCGGTGGACGGGCGCAATTACGTGGAGGTACGCAACCAGGGCGCGGTACATGCGCGCCTGACCGATGTGGCGTTCAAGCAGGCGGGGCAGACCCGGCCGCTGGTGGAAGGGCTGCTGGGCTACGTGCTGCCGGGGGCGATCATGCGTTGGCCACTGCCCGCTGCGCCGACCACGGACGCGGTGCTGCAGGTGCGGGTCAATGGCGCGCCACAGGTGCAGAGCGTTGCGCCGGCCCGCTAAAGCCGCTTGCCGCCGCGGACAGGCGGGGTTGCAGAGCTGCCGCTCGGGCTGACCGGTAACGGGAACCACGGCTGGCCATGGAAGAAAGGTCTCCATCGATGGACGAAAAGCCACAATGAGCCTCGGCGCAGCTCGTCGTTTCTGGCGCCCGGGGTGGGCGGCGAGCGGGCTGTGTTGCTGGGTGTTCGCCTCCGCCAGCCTGGGGGGCGAACTGCCGCCGCCGCCCAGCGGCATGGAAGCGATCAGCGATGCCCAGCTGTTCCTGGAACTGGTGGTCAATCAGATGAATACCGGGCGAGTGATCGCTGTCGAGCAACGTGCCGGGCGCCTGTTCGTGCCGGCCCAGGCCCTGCGGGAAAGCGGGATGAAATTGCCCGAGGGGCTCGATGCGCAGGTCGCCCTCGACAGCCTGCGAGGGCTGCACAGCGACTACGACAGCCAGGGCCAGCGCCTGTTGCTGGAGGTGCCGCCGGACTGGCTGCCGGAGCAACGGATCGGCAGCCGCCAGGCCTATCCACGAACCCCGGCGCTGAGCAGTTTCGGCGCCTTGCTCAATTACGATCTGTACCTCAACGACACCGACGATGCCGGCACCTACCTGGCCGCCTGGAACGAGGTGCGGCTGTTCGACAGCTGGGGCACCCTGTCCAACACCGGCCAGTACCGGCGGACCTTTTCCGGCCTCGGCGAGGGCACGCTGAACAACGGCTACCGCCGCTACGACACGACCTGGCGTTACTCCGATGACGAACGCCTGCTGACCTACGAGGCCGGCGACCTGGTCAGCGGCGCCTTGCCCTGGAGCAACGCGGTGCGCCTGGGCGGCGTGCAACTGTCCCGCGACTTTGCCGTGCGCCCGGATCTGGTGACCTACCCCTTGCCGCAGTTCGCCGGGGAGGCGGCGGTGCCGTCCTCGGTGGACCTGTTTATCAACGGCTACAAGTCCAGCAGCGCCGACCTGCAGCCGGGGCCCTACACCCTGACCAATATCCCGTTCATCAACGGTGCCGGCGAAGCGGTGGTGGTGACCACCGATGCCCTGGGGCGACAGGTGTCCACCACCGTGCCGTTCTATGTCACCAGCAGCCTGCTGCAACAAGGCCTGAGCGATTTCTCGGTAGCCGCCGGGACCCTGCGCCGCGACTACACGCTAAAGGATTTCAGCTATGGCCCAGGCGTCACCTCCGGCAGCCTGCGCTACGGTCTGAGCAATAACCTGACCCTGGAAGGCCATGCCGAAGCCGCAGAGTCCCTGACCCTCGGCGGCTTCGGCGGCAACCTGCGCCTGGGCAACTTCGGTGTGCTCAACAGCGCCATCAGCCAGAGCCGCTTCGACGGCCAGGGCGGGCAGCAGATCAGCCTCGGTTATCAGTACAGCAGCCAACGCTACAGCCTCTCCTACCAGCGCATGCAGCGCCGCGACGGCTATGCCGACCTGACGCTGGTGGACAGCCCCTACGCCAGCCTCAGCCAGCGCAGCGAACAGCTGACCCTGAGCCTCAACCTCGAGCGCTACGGCAGCCTCGGCGCCGGCTATTTCGATGTGCGCGCCGCGGACGATTCGCGCACCCGCCTGCTCAACCTGACCTGGAGCAAGCCGCTGTGGCGCAGCAGCAGTTTCTACCTGTCGGCCAACCGCGAGATCGGCGACAGCAACTGGGCGGTCCAGGCCCAACTGGTGATTCCGTTCGACCTCCACGGCAGCCTCAGCCTGAGCAGCGAACGCAGCAAGGACGGGCAGAACCGGCAGCGGGTCAACTACAGCCGGGCGGTGCCCAGCGAGGGCGGCTTCGGCTTCAATCTCGGATATGCCCAGGGCGATGCGCCGGCCTACCGCCAGGCCGACCTGACCTGGCGTTTGCAGTCGGTGCAATTGCAGGCCGGGGTCTATGGTTCCAGCGAGGCGCAAACCCGCTGGGCCGATGCCAGCGGTTCGCTGGTGTGGATGGACCGCCAGGTGTTCGCCGCCAACCGCATCGACGATGCCTTCGTGGTGGTCAGCACCGACGGCTACCGGGATATTCCGGTGCGCTACGAAAACCAGCTGGTAGGAAGCACCGATAAGAATGGCCATCTGCTGGTGCCCTGGAGCAGCGCCTATTACCGCGGCAAATACGAGATCGACCCGCTGAACCTGCCGGCCAACGTGCAGAGCCCGCTGGTCGAACAGCGGGTCGCGGTGCGTCGTGGCAGCGGTTACCTGGTGGAGTTCCCCTTGACCCGCATCCTCGCCGCCAGCGTGGTCCTGGTGGACGCTCGGCACCATGAGCTGCCCTTGGGCAGCCTGGTGACCCACGAGCAGAGCGGCGCCCAGACGGTGGTGGGCTGGGACGGCCTGGTGTACCTGGAAAACCTGGCGCCGAACAACAACCTGCGGGTCAGCCTCGCCGACGGCAGCAGCTGCCAGGTGAGCTTTGCCCTGGAGCCGGAGCAGGAACAGGTGCCGTTGATTGGGCCGCTGGTGTGTCAGTGAGGATTCATGAACGGAATCGGGAGTCAGTGAACATGGACAGGTTGCGTCGTTTTTGGGGGCGGGGGTTGTTGCTGCTGGCGCTGCTGCTGCCCGGGCCGGTCCAGGCCCTGTGCTCGGTGGTCAGTACCTCGCCGGCGAGTTTCGGCACCCTCAGTTCGATCCTGGTGCGCACCACCTCGCAACCTGCTTCCAGCACCAACGCCGGCCTGGCCTGCACCGGCTCGTTGGCGACCCTGATGGCCAGCAACGACCATTTCTACGCCACCATCACCTCCTCGCAGAGCGGGCTGCTGGGCCCCACCGGCGATGTCATCGGCTACACGATCTACGGCGACAACAGCACCAATTACCCCATCACCCGCGGCGTGCAGTTCGACTTCGCGCGCAACTCCATCGTCGACGCCCTGGGGCTGCTGGGCAGCCCGACCGTGGCCAAGGCCATACCGATCTACCTGGGCAGCATCACCGGCAGCAACGTCGCCGCCGGCATCTACACCGAGACCCTGAGCATTGCCTGGAGCTGGAACTACTGCGCGGGGATCGGTGCGCTGGGCGCATGCCTGGGGCGCGATATCGGCAGCGGCGTCGCCAGCCTGACGGTCAACCTGACGGTGGCCAACGACTGCGTGATCACCGCGCCCAACATCAGCTTCGGCAGCGCGCCGGTGATCAGCGCCTTCGCCACTGTCAGCGGGCAGACCATCAACCTCGCCTGTACCAAGGGCAGTGCCTACACCGTGGGCCTGGACGATGGCCAGCAGCCCGTCAGCGTCGGCGGGCGGCGGCGGATGATCTCGGGGGGCAACTACCTGGCCTACGACATCTTCAAAAGCGCCGGCACCACCCGCTGGGGCAGCGTGGGCGCGGCGCGGCGGGCCAGTTCCGACGCCGAGGTGAACCCCGGCAACGGCTTGGGCACCGGCAGCCAGGTGTTCAACTACAACGCCCGGATCTACACCGACCAGGCCACGCCGCCGGCGGGGACCTATATCGACAATGTGGTGCTGGATGTGGGGTTTTAAAGGGGGGAGTGACCCTATTGTGCTAGTCGCAGGTGTTTGTGGCGTGGCGCAGATCCTGCGGCTGCTTCGCTGCCGATCGCAGCCTACGGCAGCGGCCACAGGAGAAGGTGATGGCCCAGATGACGGGGTCGAGGTAGCCGCTGCCGCAGGCTGCGATAGGTCCGAAGGACCTCTGGCGGTCTCAAGGCCGGCCCACGGGGATGCGGCTGCCATGGGTCAGAACTTCTGGGTATCCTGCAGCCGCTGCGCCACCGCCGAACCGCTGGGGCTGACCATGGCGTAGTTGTAGCCGCTGTCGGACCAGTAGTCGGCCTGCAGTTCGCCATCGCTGCGGCTGCCCCGGGGTAGCAGGTAGTTCTTCGGTCCCGGCGGGCGGATATAGAAACTGATCCTGTGCCCGCCCTGGTCCTCGTACAGCACCATCGCCGCCGGTCCTTGATCGGTGCTCAGCAAACGCCCGCTGACCGCCTGGAACCCGGCCTCGCGCAGGTCCGGCAGGCGCTCGGCCTGGGTGAAGTAGCGGTCGAGCCAGGCCTGCATGGCGCCGTTGCCCCGGACCTCGAGGTCGGCCGGGAGGACGCCTTGCTGGGCGAACAGGCGATAGGCCTGCAGGGCGTCGGTCATCGGCAGCGGCAGAGCACTGGCCAGGGTCATTTCCCGCGCCTGCCAGCCACTCAGGCCGCCGACGCCGAGGGCGATCAACAGCAGCGCGGCGCTGGCCAGGTGGCGGCGCGACTGGCGCTTGAGGCGCTGGCGAATCAGCGCCGGGTCGAGGTTGGGGTTGACCGGTTGCTGCAAGGCACCGCCGAGGGCCGCACGCAGCTGCTGGGCGTCCTGCTGCCAGGCCTGGACCTGGGCGGCGAGCTGCGGGTGGCTGCTCAGGTAGGTCTCCAGCAGGCGCCGGTCGCTCTCGCTGAGCTGATGGTCGATGTAGGCGTGCAGGTCGCGTTCGCTGGGGGGCAGGCTGATCATTTGAGTATCCGCAAAGAAGGGCTGCTGATTTCGCCGTCGCTGAGCTGGCGCAGGGCCTGGCGCGCCCGGGACAGGCGGGACATCACGGTGCCGGTGGGCACGTCGAGGATAGTGGCGACTTCCTTGTAGCTCAGGCCTTCCACCGAGACCCAGAGCAACAGCGCGCGCTGTTCGGCGGGCAGGCGGTCGAAGGCTTCCAGGGTCGATTGCGCGACCACGCTGCGTTCCACCGAAGGCTGGGCGTCGTCGCGCCCGGTGAAGAATTCCAGCATGCGCGCATAACGCCGTGAGCGGCGGTGCGCGTCGAGAAACTGGCGGTAGAGAATGGCGAACAGCCAGGCCCGCAGATCGCCCTCGGGGCGTTTTTCGCCCCAGCTCGACAGCGCCCGTTCCAGGCTCGCTTGCACCAGGTCGTCGGCGCTGCTGGGCTGACGGCTCAGGGACAGGGCGAAGCGCCGCAACCGGGGGATGATTTCACGCAGCTGTTCGTCGATATCGTTCATGGGGTCCTGCGGATCGTTGGCCAGTCGCTACGCTTGCAACAGCGTGCTTGCAACAGCCAGACGCCTGGTCGTGCAGGTTATTCCAGTGCTCGGAAAATAAATATCGGCGACGGGAATAAAGCTTGCCGGGGTACGTCTGACCTGTCCTTTCCACCTGTGGCCCGCGGCCCTGGAGATATTCATGGTAGATCGTCCATCCCCCCCTGATCGTCCGCCCTTGAGCGCGGCCAGCCTGAGCCTGCGCCTGGGCGGGATCGCCCTGGTGGTCGCGGCCCTGGCCGGCGCCATGGCCTATGTGCACGGCACTTTCGATCCGCAGCGCCTGACCCCCAAGGCCCTGGTGGATGTGCTGGAGAAAAACAACGGCGTGCATCCGGGCTTCCGTCGCAACCACGCCAAGGGTGTGTGCGTGGTCGGTTATTTCGAGAGCAGCGGCGAAGCCCGCAGCTATTCCAGCGCCCAGGTGTTCAACGAAGCGCGGACCCCGGTGGTCGGGCGTTTCGCCTTGCCCCCCGGCAACCCCTATGCACCTGACGGCAGTGTGCCGATCCGCAGCCTGGCGCTGCGTTTCACCCAGGCCAACGGCCAGCAATGGCGCACCGGGATGAACAGCATGCCGGTGTTCCCGGTGGGCACCCCCGAAGCGTTTTACCAGTTGCAGCAGGCCAGTGCGCCAGACCCGGCGACCGGCAAGCCGAACCCGGCCAGCGTGCCGGCGTTTTTCGCCGCCCACCCGGAAGCCATGCCGTTCCTGCAATGGATCAAAAGCGCCAAGCCCTCGGTCAGCTACGCCACCGAAACCTACAACGGCATCAACGCGTTTTACCTGGTGAGCGCCACCGGGCAACGCCAGGCGGTGCGCTGGGGCGTGGTGCCGCTGACCCAGGACGCGCCCGGCGCGGTGGTGCCTGAGGGTAACGACTTCCTGGAAAAAGACCTGGTGCAGCGCCTGGCCGCGGGGCCGTTGCGCTGGCGCTTGAGCATCACCCTGGCCAACCCGGGCGACCCGACCGACGATGCCAGCAAGGCCTGGCCCAGCGAGCGCAAGGTGCTGAATGCCGGGACCCTGGTGCTGGAGCGCAGCCAGCCGCAGAACGAGGGCGAATGCCGCGACATCAACTACGACCCGCTGGTGCTGCCGAGTGGCATTGCCGCCTCCGACGACCCGCTGCTGGCGGCCCGTTCGGCGGCCTACGCCAGTTCCTATCTGCGCCGCACCAGTGAAGTCGATCAATTGCCCCATGCTGCCCAGGAGTCCCGCCCATGAGCGCCCAACCGAATCATTTCGCGCCACTGGCGCGCCTGCTGCACTGGCTGATGGCGCTGATGATCATTGCCATGCTGTTTATCGGCGCCGGCATGGTGGCCTCGGTGTCCGAGCGCCATGAGTGGTTGATCCACCTGCACAAGCCGCTGGGCATTGCCATTCTGCTGCTGGTGATCGTGCGCCTGGTCGTGCGCTTTTCCACCCGGCAACCGCCACTGCCGGCGGACCTGCCGGGCTGGCAGGCGTTGGCGGCCAAGGCCTCCCATGTGCTGCTGTACGCGCTGATGCTGATCCTGCCGCTGCTGGGCTGGGCGATGATTTCGGCGGCGGGCGACCCGGTGATGCTTGGCAGTTCGCTGCAGCTGCCGTCGCTCCTGCCGGCCAATGCCCCGCTGTTCGCCTGGTTGCGCAAGGCCCACGGCTTTCTCGCCTACCTGCTGTTCCTGACGGTGCTGCTGCATCTGGCGGCGGCGCTGTTCCATGGCTGGGTGCGCCGCGACGGGGTGCTGGAAAGCATGCTGCGCGGCAAGGACTGAGAGCAGGGCGGTGCGCTCAAGAGCCCTGGCAATGTGTTTCAACCGGCACACACCGGGGCTTTGCGCGGGTTCAGGCTCCACCGCCAGTACAGCAGCGCCACGCCATTGATCGCGGCGCCCAGCAGGCATACCCCGGTCCAGCCCGCCCAGGCGTACAGGGCGGTGGCGCCGATCGAGCCGCTGGCGCTGCCGATCGAATAGAACAGCATGTAGCCCGCGGCCAGGCGGCTCTGGGCCTCGGGGCGGGTGCTGTAGATCAGGCTCTGGCTGGTGACATGCACCGCCTGCAAACCCAGGTCGAAGACGATCACCCCCAGCAGCAGGGCCCAGAGCGACGATTGGGTGTAGGCGATCGGCAACCAGGAGGCCAGCATCAGGCTCAGCGCCAGGCCGCTGGTCCATTGTCCCAGGCCACGGTCGGCCAAGCGTCCGGCACGCGAGGCGCCCAGGGCACCGGCGGCGCCGGCGAGGCCGAACAGGCCGATCTCGGTGTGCGACAGCGACAGCGGCGGGGCGCTCAGGGGCAGCACCAGCGGGGTCCATAACACGGTGCCGGCGCCGAAGATCAGCATCGCCAGCACCGCTCGATCGCGCAGGACCTTTTCTTCGCGGAACAGGCCGAACAGCGAACGGATCAGTTGGCCGTAGCTGTGCATTGCCGCCGGTTGCTCGACCTTGGGCAGCACCCGCCACAACAGCAGCGCCATCAGCAGGGTCAGCCCGGCCGACAGCAGGTACACCGAACGCCAGCCGGCCAGGTCGGCCATGGTTCCCGAGACCGTGCGCGCCAACAGGATCCCGAGCACGATGCCGCTGGTCACGCTACCCACCACCTGGCCACGTTCGCCTGGCGCGGCCAGGTTGGCGGCATAGGCCACCAGCACCTGGGTCACCACCGCGAGCAGCCCGGTCAGGGCCATGCCCAGCAACAGCCAAGTGCTGTCCGCCGCCAGCGCCACCATCAACAGGGCCACGACCGACAAGCTCGTCTGGCCGACGATCAGGCGCCGGCGGTTCAGCAGGTCGCCCAGCGGCACCAGGAACAGCAGGCCGAGACCGTAGCCGACCTGGGTCAGGGTGATGACCAGGCCGATGGTCGCTCGCGGCATGTCCAGGCTGTGGGCCATGGCGTCGAGCAGGGGTTGGGCGTAATAGACATTGCCCACCGCCAGCCCGCAGGCAATGGCAAAGAGCAGCACCACCGACGCCGGAATGGTGGCGGATGGCAAAGGGGCGATTGCGGCTGTCATGCTCGGCTCCGTGAGTTCTGGTTGCTTTATGAAACCAGTTGTACGGTAGAGAGGCTGGTTTTATATTGCAACCACTTTCCTGTCGCGAGTCTGCATCATGGTCAAACGCACAAGCCTGGAGGGCGCCGAGTGCCCGGTGGCCCGTTCGCTGGACGCTATCGGTGACTGGTGGTCGCTGCTGATCATTCGCGATGCCTTTGACGGCATCCGCCGCTTCAGCGAGTTCCAGCGCAATCTGGGGATGGCCAAGAACATCCTCGCCGCCCGCCTGCGGACCCTGGTGGCCCACGGCATCTTCGAGGTGCTGCCGGCGTCCGACGGCAGTGCCTATCAGGAGTACGTGCTGACGCAGAAGGGCAACGGCCTGTTCAACCTGATCATCGGTCTGCGGCAGTGGGGCGAGGCGTATTTCTACGAGGAGGGGGAAGCGCATTCGCTGATGGTCGACCGCGAGCAGGGACTGCCGCTGCGACCGCTGGAGCTGCGCTCGGCGGATGGGCGCTTGCTCGGGCCCGAGGATTGCCGGCGGGTGCCGGTGCAATAGGCGCCGGCCGCGGTTCGCGCCGCGGCCAGCGCAGCAGGATCAGCGCAGGATGCCGACCATGTCGGCCACGGTGCTGAGGACGTCCTTGCCCAGTTGCATCGAGCGTTTGCCCGACCAGCCGGTGAGCGGGTTGGGGTTGTCGTCGTGGTCCTTGAACGGCATTTCCAGGGTCAGCGACAGGCAGTCGAACTTCTCGCCGACGCTGTTGCAGGCCAGGGTCATATTGGCTTCGCCGGGCTTGTCCCTGGTGTAGCCGTGGGTGGTCTGGAAGTCCCGGGTCTTGTGTTTCAGGTGGCTGCGGAAGTGCTCCTCGAGCTTGGCCAGGCGCGGCGTGTAGCCCGGGTTGCCTTCGCAGCCGGCGGTGAACACATGGGGGATTTCTTCGTCGCCGTGCACGTCGAGGAACAGGTCGACGCCGTACTGCTCCATCTGCTGCTGGACGAACAGCACTTCCGGGCTGAGCTCCTGGCTGGCGCTCTGCCAGGCGCGGTTCAGGTCCTGGCCCATGGCGTTGGTGCGCAAGTGACCGTGGAAGGCGCCGTCGGGGTTCATGTTCGGCACCAGGTACAGATCGGCGCTGGCCAGCAGCCTGTTCAGCTCGGCATCGTCACGGTGCTGCAGGCGTTCGATCACGCCCTCCATGAACCATTCGGCCATGTGCTCGCCAGGGTGCTGCTGGGCGATGATCCAGACCTTGCGTCGGCCTTCGCCGCCGCTGCCTTTGCGCAGCAGCTGGATATCGCGACCCTCGACGCTTTTGCCGGTGGCCAGCAGTTCGGCGCCGGCCTTGATCAGCGCCTGCTCGATCAGCCAGTCATGCCGGCCGCGGCTGTAGGGTTCGAAATAGGCGAACCAGGCGTGGGTCTGGGTGGCTTCAAGGCAGAAGCGCAGGGTGTCGCCTTCAAAAATCGTCGGCACGCGGAACCAGTTGACGTGGTCGTAGGACGCCACCGCCTGATAACCGCTCCAGGCCTTGTTGTACGAGGACTTGCTGGCATTACTCAGGCGGAACCAGTGTTCCTGGCCGACACGCAGGCCGCTGGCCTTGAAGTGGAACCACTGGAAATGCGCGCTGCGAGTATCGGGCTTGATGGCCAGCAGGACTTGCGAGGGGTTGCTGGCATCCAGTACTTCGATATTGCCGCTGTCGAAATTGGCAGAGATTTGAAACGAGCTTTGAGCCACGGTCATGGTCGATTCCTGAACAGGATTTTTTATGGCCGTTACTTTAGCAAGGCAGGGAAAATACCGGGGTAATTTCCACGGGAGAGGGGGGCGTCGTCCTTGACGCGAAAGCAGCTTAGAAGCTATGCGATTGATTCTCAAGCGCTGTTTTTGCATTTGCGAGCCGTTGCGGCGGGCGTCGGCTTGCAATGAGGCATTCTTTTGCTATCATCGCCGCCAATTTAGCGGGACCCAGTCTTCATTAGCCTGAAGCCAAGCCAGAAAAACTGGCAGAAAAAAAAGACCCGGCAAAAAGCCGGGTCAAAAACCGTGATTAGCCTGATGAGGAGATAATCCAGGAGTCCGACCTAAGGTCTCTTGGGTTATCGACTGATCTCGCGACCAGTTGCTTGCAATAATAATCATTATCATTTGCAAGTCAAATGTTTTTCCCCGCCGTTTAGAAAATAATTTCCTGTCCCTGTTGTCAGCCTTGTTCATCGGCCGGATCGGCCGTGGGCGAATTCTGCCGCGCCTCTCATTCCTGGCGCTGGCTGTCCAGCGAGCGATCCACCAGCGCCTTGGCCATGTCGATCATGTGCACCACGGAAAACGCCAGGTCCCGCCGGGTTCCCCGCAGGTGGTCGGCGGCCTCGTAGGCGCTGGCCGCGGCACAACGCAGCAGGTCGGAAGCGTGGATCATCGCTTCCTCGCTGCTGATGCTGTCTTTGACTTCGAAGAACTTCTCGTCGATCGACGCTTCTGCAATAGCCGGCTTCAAGTAGTAGTCCATGGCCCGGCGGGCGGCCTCGCTGTCCTTGAGGGCGTTGAAGCCGACATCGGTTTCCAGTTCCGGTGCATCTTTGCTGGTTGTGCTCATGAGCGGTTCCATCCTTTGACGTGGAATAAGAGGGTCTGAGGAATGGTAATACTTAATGTATTTGTGACTAGGTTTCAAATACTACAACTTGTGTGTTGAGGGCGGAAATACACAACGTATTGTTCCGGTCCATGGACAAATGGATCGAGTTGGTTAAATCCAACATGAAGGACCGCAAGGTCACACAAGAAAAGCTCGCGGAGCGCCTGGGCATGTCCCAGGGCGGCATCGGCCATTGGCTGAGCAAACGGCGCCAGCCGAAGATCGAAGACATGAACCGGGTGCTGGAAGAAATCGGCCTGGGTTTTCTCGAAGTCGCGCTGGTGATCCGCGAAAAACCACAGGTGGATGACGAGGGCCAGTTGCTGCTGGAAGGGCCGTCACTGGTGCAGAAGTACAACCCGTACTTTCGCTACCCGGTCAGCGACTGGCGGGGCGTTGGCGAGGTGCGCGAGGCCGGTGGCGCGGGCTACGCCGCCGAGCGTTACGAGCTCTCCGACTACCAGGCCGAAGGCTCGGCGTTCTGGCTGGTCGTGGTGGGCGACGCGATGATTGCCCCGAGCGGCCTGAGCATCGCCCAGGACATGTTGATCCTGGTGGATCCGGCGGTGGAAGCGGTTCCCGGCAAGCTGGTGATCGTGCAATGCCCGGGCAGTACCGAAGCGATTTTCCGCAAGCTGGTGGAAGAGGGTGGGCAACGTTATCTGGTGCCGTTGAATCCGACTTATCCGAAGACGCTTTACAGCGATGAGTGTCGGATTATTGGTGTGGTAGTGCAGGCTACCGCTAAATTCTGACGTAAAAATACGATCGTTCCCGCAAGGCTGCGGGAACGATCTTCTGCCTCAGGAGCTTATTCCAGCTCCACCAGGGCACTTCCCTCACTGACCATCTCGCCTTCCTGGCAATACAGCGCCTTGACCACCCCGGCTTGCGGTGCGCGGATGCTGTGTTCCATCTTCATCGCCTCCAGAACCACCAGTTGCGCGCCGGCTTCGACACTCTGCCCGGCCTGCACCAGGACCCGCACGATGCTGCCGTTCATGGGCGCGGTCAGGCCGCCATGATGACTGTGGCTGGCCTCCACCGCGGCAATCGGGTCATAGGCCGTGACCCGGTGCATCTCGCCCTGCCACTGCAGGTACAGGCTGTCGCCCTGGCGAATCGCCCGGTGCTGCTGGCGCAGTCCCTTGTGTTCGATCGACAGCTGTTCGCCGTGCAAGGCAATGGCCGCGTTGGTGTCCAGCTTGATCGCCCGGTCCTGGCCCTCGCAGTCGAGGTGCAGCACGGTTTCCCGCGGCAGGCCGATGCGCAGGCCATTGGCCTTGGCCCAGGGGGAATGACGGTCGTCGGCGCGCAGCTGGTCCGGCTGGCTCTGGGCGAACGCCTGGGCGGCGGCTTGCCAGAACTCGTCGCTCAAGGCGGTGGCCGGTGGCAGCAACTGATCCTGATAACGCGGGATAAAGCCGGTATCCAGCTCGGCGGCGGCGAAGGCCGGGTGGGCGATGATGCGCCGCAGGAACGCCAGGTTGGTCTTCAGCCCGCCGATGGCGAACTCGTCGAGCATGCTCAGCAGGCGCAAACGGGCTTGCTCGCGGTTCTCGCCCCAGGCGATCAGCTTGCCGAGCATGGGGTCGTAGAACGGCGACACGCTGTCGCCTTCCTCGACGCCGCTGTCCACTCGCCGTCCAGGGCCCGCCGCCGATTCGCGGTACAACGCCAGGCGCCCGGTGGCCGGGAGGAAGTCGTTGCCCGGGTCCTCGGCGTACAGCCGCACTTCGATCGCATGCCCGATCAGCGGCACCTGATCCTGGGTGATCGGCAGCGCTTCGCCCTGGGCCACGCGGATTTGCCAGGCCACCAGGTCCAGCCCGGTGATGGCTTCGGTGACCGGGTGCTCCACTTGCAGGCGGGTGTTCATTTCCATGAAGAAGAATTCGCCGCGGGCATCCAGCAGGAACTCCACGGTGCCGGCGCCGACGTAACCGATGGCCTGCGCCGCGCGTACCGCGGCTTCGCCCATGGCCTTGCGCTGTTCGGCGCTCAGGCCGGGGGCTGGGGCTTCTTCGACGACTTTCTGGTGGCGCCGCTGGATCGAGCAATCGCGCTCGTTGAGGTACAGGCAGTTGCCGTGCTGGTCGGCGAACACCTGGATCTCCACGTGGCGCGGCTTGAGCACATACTTTTCCACCAGCATCCGCGAGTCGCCGAAGGACGACTGCGCCTCCCGCTGGGCCGAGGCCAGGGCTTCGGCCAGCTGGCTGACGTCCTCCACCACTTTCATGCCCTTGCCGCCACCGCCGGCGGTGGCCTTGAGCAGCACCGGGTAGCCGATGCGTTCGGCGGCGACGCGGAAGGTTTCCAGGTCCTGGGCCTCGCCGTGATAACCGGGGACCAGCGGCACGCCGGCGGTTTCCATCAGCGCCTTGGCCGCCGACTTGCTGCCCATGGCGTCGATGGCCGACGCCGGCGGGCCGAGGAAGATCAGGCCGGCGGCTTCGATGGCGCGGGCGAAGCCGGCGTTTTCCGAGAGAAAGCCGTAGCCGGGGTGAATCGCCTGGGCGCCGCTGGCCTTGGCGGCGGCGATCAGTTTGTCGATCTGCAGGTAGCTGTCGGCGGCCTTGCTGCCGCCCAGGTCGACGCGCAGGTCGGCTTCGCGGCTGTGGCGGGCGTCACGGTCAGTGGCGCTGTGCACGGCCACGGTGGTCAGGCCCAGGGCCTTGGCGGTGCGCATCACGCGGCAGGCGATCTCGCCGCGGTTGGCCACCAGCAGGGTGGTCAGGACAGGGGCGCTCATCAACGCGGCTCCTTGGTGGTCGGGGCGGGCTGCCAGCTGGGCGGGCGTTTTTGCAGGAAGG
>NZ_QHHP01000033.1:100586-130552 GCF_003184125.1 Pseudomonas sp. RW409
TTGCCTGCGTAAAAGTGAATCCGGAACAGCAAAAAGGCCCGCAAGGGGCCTTTTTGGGGAACGCGAGGTAATCAGCGTTCGAGATCTTTGATCTTGCCTTTGACGCCATCCCACTCTTCGGCATCGGGCAGGGAATCTTTCTTTTCAGTGATGTTGGGCCAGATTTCGGCCAGCTCAACGTTCAACTGAATGAACTCCTGCATCTCTTCCGGAACTTCGTCCTCGGAGAAGATCGCTACAGCGGGGCATTCAGGCTCGCACAGCGCGCAGTCAATGCACTCATCCGGGTGAATCACCAGGAAGTTCGGGCCTTCGTAAAAGCAGTCCACCGGACAGACTTCTACGCAGTCGGTGTACTTGCACTTGATGCAGTTGTCGGTGACGACGAAGGTCATTTCTAATTCTCTCCTCAGGCGGCGGCAGCGGAGCCCCTTCAGGACGGGGTCGCCAGGTTCGGGAGCGATAGTCTGCGGACCAGGCTAATAGTCCGCAGCATCCCAAACCGCGCGAGATTCTAACAGCTTGAAAGCATCAGCGTTAGATGCGTGTCTTCAATGTATAGAGCATTTCCAGTGCCTTGCGCGGGGTCATGTCGTCCAGATCGAGCTTGGCCAGGTCATCGAGGACCGGGTGCGGCAGGCTGGCGAACATGTCGCTTTGCTGCGGGACCGAAGCCTTGCCCGGTACCGGAGACGGCGCTTCATGGGGCAGGCTGGTGGTCTCCAGGCGACTCAGGTGCTCGCGGGCGCGGACGATTACATCGCTCGGAACCCCCGCCAACTGGGCCACGGCCAGGCCATAGCTCTGGCTGGCAGGACCTGGCAGCACATGGTGCAGGAACACAATGCGCTCGTTGTGCTCGGTGGCATTGAGGTGCACGTTGGCGACCAGAGGTTCGCTTTCCGGCAGGACGGTGAGCTCGAAGTAGTGGGTGGCGAACAGGGTGTACGCCCGCAGATGGGCGAGACGTTCTGCCGCAGCCCAGGCCAGGGACAGACCATCGAAGGTACTGGTGCCGCGACCCACTTCGTCCATCAACACCAGGCTGCGCTCGGTGGCGTTATGCAGGATGTTGGCGGTTTCGCTCATTTCCACCATGAAGGTGGAGCGACCACCGGCCAGGTCATCGCTGGAGCCGATCCGGGTAAAGATGCGGTCCACCAGCGACAGCTCGCAGCTGGCCGCCGGCACGAAGCTGCCGATATGGGCCAGCAGCACGATCAGCGCGGTTTGCCGCATATAAGTGGATTTACCACCCATGTTCGGGCCGGTGATCACCAGCATCCGGGTTTGATCGTCGAGGCTCAGGTCGTTGGCCACGAACGGCGTGGTCAGGACCTGCTCGACCACCGGGTGGCGACCCTGAGTGATGCGCATGCACGGCTCGCTGACGAAACGCGGGCAATTGAGATCGAGGTTCAGCGCTCGCTCGGCCAGGTTGCTCAGCACGTCCAGCTCGGCCAGCGCCGCGGCGGTGTCCTGCAGCGGCGGCAGGTGGCCGATCAGGGTTTCCAGCAGGGCTTCGTAGAGCATCTTCTCGCGGGCCAGCGCGCGGCTCTTGGCGGACAGCGCCTTATCTTCGAAAGCCTTGAGCTCAGGGGTGATGAAGCGTTCTGCGCCTTTGAGGGTCTGGCGCCGGATGTAGTCCGCCGGGGCCTGTTCCGCCTGTTTGCTCGGCAGTTCGATGAAGTAGCCGTGAATCCGGTTGTAACCGACTTTCAGGTTGGCCAGGCCGGTACGGGCCTTTTCCCGGGCTTCCAGGTCGATGAGGAACTGGCCGGCGTTTTCGCTCAGCGATTGCAACTCGTCCAGCTCGGTGTCGTAGCCGGTCTTCAGCACGCCACCATCGCGGATCACCGCCGGCGGGTTGTCGATGATGGCTTTTTCCAGCAGTGCTGCCAGTTCCGGGTAGGTGCTGGTGGTCACGGCCAGTTGGCTCAGGTGCTCGGCTTCGAGCTCGGTCATCGCCACTTGCAGTTCCGGCAGCGCCGCCAGGGCATCGCGCAGGCGCGCCAGGTCGCGGGGACGGGCGTTGCGCAGGCCGATACGGGCGAGGATCCGCTCGATGTCGCCGATTTCCTTGAGCTGCGGTTGCAGCCTTTCGAAGCGGTAATCGTCCAGCAGGCAGCCGATCGAGGTCTGCCGCGCCTGCAGGACTTTCAAGTCCCGCAGCGGGCGGTTCAGCCAGCGGGTCAGTAAGCGGCTGCCCATCGCGGTCTGGCAACGGTCGACCACCGATTGCAGGGTGTTATCGCGACCGCCGGCGAGGTTGGTGTCCAGCTCCAGGTTGCGCCGGCTGGCGCCGTCGAGCACCACGGTGTCGTCCAGGCGTTCGTGACGCAGGCTGCGCAGGTGGGGCAGGGCAGTACGCTGGGTTTCCTTGGCATAGCTCAGCAGGCAGCCCGCAGCGCCGATGGCCAGGGTCAGGTTCTCGCAGCCGAAGCCCTTGAGGTCCTGGGTGGAGAACTGCTGGCACAGGCTCTTGTGGGCCGAGTCGCGTTCGAAGTCCCAGGGCGCGCGACGGCGCACGCCACGGCGTTTTTCCGCCGGCAGGCCTTGCGGCCAGTCGTCCGGGATCAACAGTTCCACCGGGTTGATGCGTTCCAGCTCGGCCAGCAGGTTCTCCCAGCCCTTGATTTCCAGGACCGTGAAATTGCCGCTGGTAATGTCCAGCACCGCGAGGCCGAACAGGCGCTCGTCGCCCAGCACCGCCGCGATCAGGTTGTCCCGGCGCTCGTCGAGCAGAGCCTCGTCGCTGACGGTCCCCGGGGTGATGATCCGCACCACCTGGCGCTCCACCGGGCCCTTGCTGGTGGCCGGGTCGCCGACCTGTTCACAGATCACCACCGACTCGCCGAGCTTCACCAGCTTGGCCAGGTAACCTTCGGCGGCGTGATAAGGAATCCCGCACATCGGAATCGCCTGGCCAGCCGACTGCCCACGCGCGGTCAGGGTGATGTCCAGCAACTTGGCGGCCTTCTTTGCGTCTTCATAGAAGATTTCGTAGAAGTCGCCCATGCGATAGAACATCAGCTGGTCGGGGTGCTGGTTCTTGAGGCGCCAGTACTGCTGCATCATCGGCGTGTGGGAGGACAGATCGGTGAGCGCTTTATTCATCGGGTCGTCAGGTTGATTCGTTGAAAGGGTGGGCAAAAGCAGAGGGCATGGGCCCGGCTTTTTCGCGATGGGCGCAAGGTTACCATGGGCGGTCCGACCTTCGCAGGGATGAACCTAGGCGGATTTCGAGTGTTTTATGCATGGATATGCATTTTAGCATTTGTCATCGACGAAAATAACCCGCAATATGCGCGTTATGCAAAAGCGCAACGTTTCTACCGTCTTAAGAGAGCTGCTCGATCGCGATGGCATTTCCCCCACGGAACTCCATCGGCGTACCGGCGTGCCTCAATCCACCCTTTCGCGGATCCTCAGTGGCAAGATTGTCGATCCTTCGGACAAACACATCTCGCGGATCGCCGAGTACTTCCAGGTGAGCACCGATCAACTGCGCGGGCGCGCGGCGGTCGCCTCTGCCCGGCCGGCCGATCCGCATTCGGAACTCAAGGACATAAGTCTGTGGGACGACGATACCCCCGTCGATGACGACGAGGTGTCGGTCCCCTTTCTTCGCGAGGTTGAATTGGCTGCGGGATCAGGAAGATTCGTCATCGAGGAAAGCGAGCGCTCCAGTCTGCGCTTCGGCAAGCGCAGCCTGCGACACAATGGCGTGCAGTTCGACCAGGCCAAATGCGTGACCGTGCGCGGCAACAGCATGTTGCCGGTGCTGCGTGACGG
Source organism: Pseudomonas sp. RW409 (assembly GCF_003184125.1). Lineage (NCBI taxonomy): Bacteria > Pseudomonadati > Pseudomonadota > Gammaproteobacteria > Pseudomonadales > Pseudomonadaceae > Pseudomonas > Pseudomonas sp. RW409. The sequence goes on from NZ_QHHP01000033.1 coordinate 104,382, forward strand.
TGCCACGGTGGGGGTCAATGCCGGCAAATGCGGTATCGGCGACATCATCGACGGCGACCTGTATGCCATCAACCACAATGGCCAGCTGCGAGTGAAGCAGCTCTATCGCCTGCCTTCCGGCATTCGCCTGCGTAGCTTCAACCGCGACGAACATCCGGATGAGGACTACAGCTTCCAGGAAATGCAGGAAGAGCAGATCGTCATCTTAGGTCACGTCTTCTGGTGGGGCATGTACGCCCGCTAACCGCAGCCCATAACGCCAAAGCCCGCCATCGAGCGGGCTTTTTTGTGCCCGCGGAAAACCCTCCACGCCTTTATTTATGCGGCCTTCATGCGCCTATGCATTTCTTGCGCATAAATAAATGCATTTGTGCATTGACTGTATATGCATCCATGCATATTATTCGTTCCAAGCCGCCCGACAGCGGCGAGCGACACCGCTCTTTAGTGGCAAAAGCAAAGGCAGCGATGAACCGGCCTCGACGGTTCAGAGGGTTGGCAACTGACCCGGGTGTGCAGCGTAAAGCACCGTGAACAGTTATCCGGCGGGCAGGGACCGCGGTCGGAAAAACAATTTGAATAGACTCGTACCGCGCCAGTAGCGCCGAAAAGTCAGCTTCCTTTTTGTTCACAGGATGAAAGGAAGGCGAAGGATCGCATTCTGAAAAGCCCGGCGGATTGCCGGGCTTTTTGGAATGCCTACCTGATGTAACTACCCCATTCAAGAAAATTAGTGGGTATGCAGGTACGCAGAACGTAAGAACAGCATTCGCTATTAATTGCCAGTAGGAAAAAACAAATGAATCGTTATGCCTTCATTCGAATTGACTATTCAAAACCCTTTCCCAAAGTTCTACAGATTTTGGACTCTGAGGAAGCTCCCACTACCTATCCAGAGGGAGCAACGGGCATATGGGTTGATGTAACAGGTAACACAACAGTCCAAGTGGGATGGAAGGCTTTAAACCTGACAGGTGAGTGGGTCTTCAGTGAACCAACCTATCAAGACTATGTAGATGAGGTAACTAGGCATATGGAAAGTCTGCTTAGTGAAGCTGTTAGTTGGCTGAGGTTGAATCCCTTGCAGTATAAGTTGGATCTAGGTGTCACCACTCTTGCAGATGAAGCGTTGTTGCTTGCTTACAAGCAGTACTACATTGCTGTCAGCGAAGTGAAAAATCAATCCGGCTACCCACACTCGGTCAACTGGCCGGCCGCTCCCTTTTAATTCACTACGACAGTCAAACCCGACACTGGAACCGCGTTGCTGAAAATGCCCTTCTACTCGTGAGGCCTTTGGCAAAGCCTGCCTTGTGTCAGGCATATCGGGTTTCATCCCTGGATGGCCAATGCAAAAGGAAGGATCCGATGAACATCACAAGGCATTGCAGATGTTGAAAGATTGCCGATGTGGACATTGCAAGAGACTGCTCGCCCGGATCGGCGAGTATGCAGAGCTCCAGATCAAATGTTCCCGGTGCGGAACGCTGAATCATGTGAGGGCCGCGAGCCCCGAGCGATCGCCTGTGAGCGACATGAGTGCTGCTTCGGTAGCACGACCCAATCCATCACAGCCATAGGTGAACACATGAAAGTCTTGAAAAAATATGTCGCTCCCATTCTGGCCGCCGTTGTGCTGCTGGGCTCCGCAGCCAATGCCGTTGCGGCCAACCTGCTGGTCAACGGCAGCTTTGAACAGCCCGGTTGCAGTGGTAGTTGTATTCTGGATACCCCGGCAAAAACCAACTTCATTACCGGCTGGACGACATTCCTGTCCGGTGCCGAGTACTTCAACGTGCCGGCTTCGATTGGCGGCTCCGCAGCCGCGGATGGCCTGGTGATTGTTGACCTGGCGAACTATGTCTATGGCAACGGCGGGGGCATTCAACAGAACTTTGCCACTGTCGTTGGCGCCAAGTACCGACTGACGTTCAGCGCCGGCAATTCGAAGTTCGCCGGTCGTTCGGGTGACGGTGTGGTACAGGTCAAAGTGGCTGGCCAAACCGCCACTTTCAATACGCCGACCGCCAAAGGCGTTTCGATCGAGTGGAGCACCCTGACCTACGACTTCACCGCCACTACCACGCAAACGACCCTGGCGTTCTCCAACGAGCAGAATCCGTACGCCAACTTTGCCTTTATCGACAACGTCATTGTTGAACGTCTGTAACTCCCGTTCAGCGGACTTTTCCAGGGTTGAAGACAGCGCCGGTGACTCGGTGCTGTCTTGCCCTCAATCCCTGCACTCATCAACGCTCCCAGGAGGCGTGACATGACAAACGAGCAACAAGCGTTGCTGGACATGCCGATCTGGCTTGTCATCGTCCTCGCCCTGGTGGGCGGGGTGTCCGGCGAAATGTGGCGCGCCGACAAGGAGGGCGCCCGCGGCTGGTTGCTGCTGCGGCGCCTGGCCCTGCGTTCCGGGGCCTGCGTGATCTGCGGGGTCTCGACCATCATGCTGCTGTACGCCGCCGGCGTATCGATCTGGACCGCCGGCGCCTTCGGTTGCCTGACCGCCATGGCGGGCGCTGATGTAGCCATCGGGCTCTACGAGCGCTGGGCGGCCAAGCGGCTGGGTGTGTGCGAAGTGCCGCCCAAGGATCCGCGCTCGGACTCTTGAATAACCACCAAAACAGATCGTCGACTCATTGAGTCGACACTGCCGTGATACCCGCCTGACGCAGGACGCGTACTCGTATTGAACGAGCTCAATCGGCCCTCCCGGCAGGGAGGCGCCAGGTACGGCCCAGCGCCGTCCATCCATCCGTTTCAAAGAGAGGCAAACCATGATCCCAATCGACTACAACAGCTATCGCACCCTTGCGCCCTATAACAAGCGGGTGCGGTTCCTGGTGCTGCATTACACGGCGCTGAACTTCGAGGCGTCGGTCAAGGCCCTGACCACCGGCGCGGCGAGTGCCCATTACCTGATCCCGGCGGTGCAGGATCCGACCTATCAGGCCGCGGGTTTCCAGGAGCAACGAATCTTCAACCTGGTGGCCGAAGAAGACCGCGCCTGGCATGCCGGTGTCAGTGACTGGGCCGGTCGCAGCGGCTTGAACGACACCTCCATCGGCATCGAGATCGTCAACGAGGCCACCGACGTCAATGGCGTCTTCACTTTCCCGGATTACGAACGCTCCCAGGTCGAGGCGCTCAAGCAACTGGCCCTGAATATTCTCCAGCGTTATCCGGACATGTCGCCGAAAAACGTGGTGGGCCACTCCGATATCGCGGTGGGCCGCAAATCCGATCCGGGCCCCAAGCTGCCCTGGAAAGAACTCTACAAGGCCGGTATCGGCGCCTGGTACGACGAGCCGACCAAGAAGAAATACGTCCAGCAATTCCGCGCCGCGGGTCTGCCTGAGCGTGCCGAAGTGCTCAAGGCCTTCGCCACCTACGGCTATGGCGTGCCGGCCCAGGTAACGGATGACTTCTTCCAGTCGCTGGTGCGGGCCTTCCAGATGCACTTCAGGCCGAAGAACTACACCGGGAAACTGGATGTGGAAACCTGCGCGATCCTTTATGCGCTGAACGAGAAGTACGCCTGATTCGGCGAAATCAGGGCTGAGGTCTCCATCGAAGGTGATGCCGGACCTCAGCAAAGTCTCGTGAGTCATCCGTTGCATCACCCAGCCCTTCGCGATCTCGCGCACCGATCTGGCGAGCCAGAGCCCTGCTCAAACCGACGTTCACCGCCCCTCCAGCTCGCACCACATCCGCAGCCCCCCAGCGCAATCTCAACCCTGATATCCGAACAGGAAGCCCCCCTATGCCCGCTGTCATCGACAAGCCGTCGCAGCTGTTTTTCGCCATTGCCGAGACCCTGCGAGGGGCGGGCCTTGGCCTCAAGGTTGGCAGTCACCAGGAGTTCGATGGTCTGCTCGACCAGGCCTGGGTGCTGATGGCGATCGAGCGCGATGCCCCGGGCATGCGCAGCCAGGAAGGGCGTATCGCCCATGTCCTGACGATCTCGTTGCAAGCCGTGGCGGCTGTGGGGAGCGAGCGTTCCGGGTTCGAGGCCGGCGATCTGGCGAGCGTGCTGAAGGATCTGGCTACGGATAACCGTTGGGGCCTCCCGGCGGTGCAGTGCGACCTGCCGATGAACCTCGAGGGCCTGCCCTCGACCCTGATTCGCGGCGAGCAGCAATACGCCGCCTGGACGCTGTCGTTCACCCAGACGCTGTACCTCGGCCAGCCATTGCTGGACGACCCGACTGGCATACCGAAGTTCGCCCGCACCTGGGAAGTCTCGAACATCGATGACCCCGACCAATACCAAGCACTTGAGGGCTGAGCCATGTTTGACGAGCTGCTGCGCATGCAGCTGGGCCCGATCATCGAGCGACTGGCGGAAATGGAAACCGAACTCGATGACTTGCACCGGCGGACGGAAAACCATTGCCGTATCGGTGTGTGCCAGTCGGTCGATGCGGCCAGCAACACCTGTCGGGTCAGCCACGGAGAGCTGCTGACGCCGGCGATCAGGTTCTTCAACCCCAGCGCCGGCGCGCAAAGCGAATCGCGCATTCCTTCCGTGGGCGAGCAGTGCCTGCTGTTCAACTACGGTGGCGGCGACGGTGGGGCCCAGTCGGTGGCGCTGTTCGGCCTCAACTGCGACCGCTTTCCACCGGTGTCGACCCTGGCCGCGCTGACCCGCCGTCAATACGCCGATGGCACCCAAAGCAGTTATGACGACGCCGGCCATGTCTTGAGCTGGAGCAACGGCCCGACCGCGCTCACCGCTTCCCGCGAGGCGGTCGAGTTGAGCATCGGTCCCGCCCGGCTGGCGATGAGGCCCGAGGCGATCGAGCTGCGGCTGGGCGCGGTGGGCATCTTGCTCGACAGCGCCGGCATCCACTTCAGCGGCCCCTTGGTGGAACACCAGGGCCGCGTTATCAGCCCTTGATAAGAGGCTTTCCATGATTGGAGTCGATAGAAACACCGGCGCCGCGGTCGATGACTGGCTGCAATTCGTGCAGCGCGCGACCCGCGCCCTGACCACGCCGCTGGGCACCCGGCAGAAGCGCCCTTTGTACGGTTCGCTGATTCCCGACCTGCTGGGCCAGAACCTCGGCGATGACCTGCTGATCCTCGCCCAGAGCCATGCCGCGCAGGCGTTCTACAACGAGCAGAACGGCATCGGCGATTTCGAGCCGCAGGTCATAGTCGCCAGCCGGCGCGGCGCCGGGCTGCTGTTGCGTTTCGCCGGCACCTGGAAAAACCGCCAACAGACGTTCGAGGTCGTGACATGAGCATGCTGATACCCGGTGAACACCAGTTGGCCGAGCCGGCCATTGTCACAGTCGATGAATTCGAGACGCTGCTTGCCGAGTTCAAGACCTTCGTCGTCGATTACGTGGCCCAGCGTTCCCCCGCCCATGCGCAGAAACTGCAGGCCAGCCTGGCCAACGAAAGCGAGCTGCTGACCCTGGCGCTGGAAGCCTTCTGCCTGCGCCTGCAGACCCATGAACGCAAGTACAACGCCCGCATCAAGCAGATGCTGGCCTGGTGGGCCACCGGCAGTAACCTCGATGCACGCCTGGCGGACATGGGCCTGGAGCGGCAGTTGCTCGACCCGGGCGATCCGGCGGCCTTTCCGCCGGTGCCCGCGGTCTATGAAAGCGACGAAGATGCACGCCTGCGCTACTACCTGGCGCCCCATGCGCCGGCCGCCGGTTCGCGCATGCAGTATCGCCGCGAAGTCTTCACCCTCGGCGAGCGGCCGACGGTGAAAGTGGACTCCACCGATGCAGGCGTGGTGACCGTCACCTACACCTTCGACCCGGACGGTTACGCGGCGCGGGTCAAGGATGGCAACGGCCGCCGTACCGCGCCGGGAGAAGTGCAGGTCACCGTGCTCTCGCGAGAAGGCGACGGCACGCCGTCCGAGGACCTGCTCGAAGGCGTGCGCCGACACTTTGCCCGACCGGACGTGAAACCGGAAACGGATCGGGTGACGGTGCAGGCGGCACAGATCAAACCCTACAAGATCCGCGTGGTGGCCAAGATCAACCCGGGCCCCGATTCCGGACTGACCCAGGTCGCCACACAGCGGCAACTCCAGGCCTACGCGGACAGCTGTCATCGCCTGGAAGGGCGGGTGGATCCGAGCTGGATCGATTACACGCTGCATGCCGCGGGTGCGGTGCAGCTGGAAATTCTCGAACCTTTGGCGCCGATCGTCACGACGGCTTTCCAGGCGCCGTATTGCACGGATGTCGAGGTGGAGGTGCTCACGCTATGAAGGATGAAGCCGTTCACCCGAGTCTCCTGCCGGTCAACAGCTCGCCTCTGGAAAGAGCGCTCGACCTGGGTTTTGCCCGGTTGCTCGAACGCATCGCGCCGCCGTTTCCGGAGCTGATGAGCCCCGCCGAAACACCGGTTGAATTCTTGCCTTATCTCGCGGCTGATCGGGGTGTCGGCGAGTGGCGCTCCGAAGCGCCCGAGGCCGAAAAACGTTTGACGGTCGAGCTGGCCTGGCCCACCGCGCGTCAGGCCGGCACACGAAAGGCGCTGGAAAATGCCGCCAAGGGTTTGCAATTGATGCCCGAGGTTCGCGCCTGGTATGAGCAGACCCCACCGGGGGCGCCTTACAGCTTTTCGGTCAGGGCCTTCACCGAGCGGCCTTACAGCGAAGAGATCGACGCGCGCCTCGATCGGCGCCTGGCGGATGCCAAAAGCGAACGCGACATCTTGACGGTATCCGTGGGTTTGAGTGCATTCGGTTCCCACTCCATCGCGGCGGCGACCGTCTGCGGCGAGTTGACCACCATCTACCCGATCGTTGTCGAGGGGCTCGAAGCCTCGGGCCAGGCCTTCATGGCCGCCGGGCTGTACAGCGTCGAAACATCCACTATTTATCCTCAGGGGTCCTAAATGGCCGACTATTACACCCTGCTCACGAATGCAGGGATCGCCTACGAAACTGCCTGCAAGGCAGCAGGCGTACCGATCAAGCTGTCGCAGATTTCCGTCGGTGACGGCGGTGGCGCGGTTTACAACCCGGCGGCGACCGACACTGCCCTCAAGCGCGAAGTCTGGCGCGGCCCCTTGAACGCGCTGTTCCAGGACGAGAAAAACCCCAGCTGGCTGCTCGCTGAAGTAACCATCCCGCCCGAGGTCGGCGGCTGGTATGTGCGCGAGGCCGGGCTGTGGACCGATACGGGGATCCTTTACGCCATCGTCAAGTATCCGGAGTCGTTCAAGCCGGTGCTGGCAACTTCGGGATCGGGGAAAGAGTTCTATATCCGCTCGATTTTCGAGACCAGCAATGCTTCGCTGGTGACCTTGCTGATCGACGATACGGTGGTCAAGGCGACGCGGGCTTGGGTGGCGGGTTATGTCGCCGATGAATTGGCGAAGCTCGACAGTAAACAATCGGTGCGGGTCGCTACCACCACCAATATCGTTTTAAGTGGTGCTCAAGCGATCGATGGCGTAGCCGTTGTTGACGGGGACCGTGTGCTGGTCAAGGCGCAATCGCTAGCCAGGGACAATGGCATTTATGTTGTTGCCAACGGTGCCTGGACCCGTTCGAAGGACGCTGATGCAAGCGTCAAGGTTACGTCTGGGCTAATCGTTTCCGTCGAGGAAGGAGCCTTGTTGGCGGACACTATCTGGCAACTGGTTACAGACGGCTCTATCGTTCTGGACACTACGGCCCTGACCTTCCAGAACATCACCAAAGGATTTGCGCCGCTCAACTCACCGGTGCTGATTGATCCGACGGCTAACACGCCGGTGCAATTCAATAACAGTAAGGCGCTAGCAACAACGGAGTTTGTGCAACGCTCGTTGGGCAGTAAAGCTGGCGTGAGAATTATTGATGCAAGCGTCGAGCTAACTGCGGCTGAAGCTGGCTTCGTGATTCTCGCAAATATTTTAGCTTCCAATGGCGTGCTAACTCTTCCAGCATTTTCAACTGTTCGGGCGGGAGTCTCGTTTTACATACAGTGTGGGGCTGCAACGAATGCAATTAGCGTGAGGGCTCCGGCGGGGATGGCCTTTGGGGCTCCCTTGGCGGGGGCCGATCCGAGTTCGGTTACGATCCAGCCCGGTTCTGCTATCGAATTTATCTATTTGTCGGCATCGACAATCCTGGCAACAAATGGCGCCGGCACTGCTCAGCTAACAAGTAATGGATTCCAGAAGCTTCCGAGTGGACTGATTCTTCAGTGGGGGAGTGCTGTCTCGGTAGGTAGCGCGACAGGAAACTGGTCTGCAACGTTTCCGATCGGATTCCCAAATGCTTGTATAGGTGCATCGATTTTAGGGAACGGGGGGCCAACAGTCTTCTCATTGGTTTCTAAGGCCACTAATGGACTTACGGCTACGGCGATGCTGAGTACAACAGGTGCCGCAACTGCAAACCTCGGCGGGTTTTTCTTCGCAGAAGGCTATTAGAGGGAATCATATGTTCGCTTCAAAAGCTGCACGTAGTTTTTACGATCCTGCAATTCACGACTTTATGCCGGATGACGCGGTTGAGATCTCCGCTGACAGGCACGCTGAGCTGTTGGTGGGGCAGTCTGAAGGTAAGGTCATTACCTGGGGCGCTGATGGGTTCCCCACATTGATTGATCCACCTCCGCCCGGCACTGAAGAGTTGTCAGCTGCCGAGCGGTCATGGCGCGATCAGCAACTGTCCGATACTGATGGTGTTGTTTCGCGTCATCGCGACGAGATCGAAGAAGGTGTCGTAACCACGCTTTCAGCAGGCCAGTACGCTGCGCTCCAGGCGTATCGCCGGGCACTCCGCAATTGGCCAGAAGCTGATGAGTTTCCACTGATTGATCGACGTCCCCCTGCACCCGATTGGCTGGCTGACCAGCTCCAATAAACGCCCCGCACCGACGGGGCGTTTTCTTAGCCGCAAAGCAACACCCAACAGCCTCACTCACCTGGGGCTTTTTCGTATCTGGAGAGACTGAAATGGCTAACCGCCAAACCTACACCGTCCTCGTGCCATTCCCCACCGGCGGTGGCCACTGGTCGAGCGTCGGCCAGCAACTGGAACTGCTCGATGTCGAGGCCAGTGCCCTGCGTGCCGCCGGCCGCCTGGAACTGACCAGCGTCCTTGCGGCGCGCCAACAGGCCGAACCGGCCACTCCATCCACCGCGGCCAAAAAGGCCGCTGCCAAGAAGGCTGAATAACCATGGCTGAGGTTCTGAACTTCGAGCACAACGGCATTACCGTCAATGCCACCGAATCCCCCGAGGCCATGGGTGGCCTGGGTGACAACGTCATCGGTCTGGTCGGCACCGCGCCGAAGGCCGACCCGCTGATTCCGCGCAATGCGCCGTTTCGCATCAACAGCTTCACCACCCAGGCGCTGCTGGACCCGACCGGTGCCGAGTCGGGCACTCTGTTCCAGGCGGTGTACCAGATCCTCAAAGTGGTCAAGGTTCCGGTCTATGTGGTGATCGTCGAAGAGGGCGCGACCCCGGCCGACACCGTCAACAACGTGATCGGCGGCGTCGATGCCACCACCGGCCGCAAGCTCGGCCTGGCTGCCCTGGGCAGCGTCCCGGAAGACCTGACCATCATCGGCGCGCCGGGCTTTACCGGTACCAAGGCGGTGGCTGGCGAGTTCGCCTCGTTCGGCAAGCGCATCAAGGCCCGTGTGGTGCTGGACGGCAAGGACGCCTCGGTCGCCGACCAGGTGACTTACAGCAAGGAGCTGGGCGGCGCGGACCTGGGCTTCGACCGTTGCCTGGTGGTGCACAACATGCCGGCCGTGTACTCCAAGGCGGCCAAGAAGAACGTGTTCCTGGCGCCGTCGAGCCTGGCCATCGCTGCGCTGGCCAAGGTCAAGCAGTGGGAGAGCCCGGGCAACCAGGTGACCTACGCCGAAGACGTTTCGCGCACCGTGGAATACAACATCCTCGACACCTCGACCGAGGGCGACCTGCTCAACCGCTACGGCGTCAGCTACTACGCCCGCACCGTGCTCGGTGGCTTCTCGCTGCTGGGTAACCGCTCCATCACCGGCAAGTTCATCAGCTATGTCGGCCTGGAAGACGCCATCAGCCGCAAGCTGGTCAAGGCCGGGCAGAAAGCCATGGCCAAGAACCTGACCAAGTCCTTCATGGACCAGGAGGTCAAGCGCATCAACGACTGGCTGCAGACCCTGGTCGCCGACGAAACCATCCCGGGCGGCAGCGTGTACCTGCACCCCGAGCTGAACAGCGTCGAGAAGTACAAGAACGGTACCTGGTACGTGGTCATCGACTACGGCCGCTACGCGCCGAACGAGCACATGGTGTATCAGCTCAACGCCCGCGATGAAATCATCGAGCAGTTCCTGGAGGATGTTCTCTAATGTTTACCAACCGCGTAAGACAGGCCATCGCGGCCACCCTGCAAGGCCTGCCGTTGTCGGCGACCGTGGAAGAGTTCACCCCGCCGAAGATCGAATTCGAAATGGAAGCGATGACCGGTGGACGCTTCATCGCTGAAGAAATGGCCAAGAGCGGCAAGGCGCTGACGGCCACCCTCAAGCTGCAGGGACTGGGGCCGGAAATCATGCTGGCGCTGGGCGTGAAGCTGGGTGACGACATCCTGCTCAATGTCCGCGAGGCGGGCCAGGATCAGGATGGCAAGACCTGGTTCACCTACCACACCGTGGGCGGCAAGCTGAAATCCCTGGCCGAAACGGCCATGAAGATGAATGACAAACCCACCACCACCCTGGAACTCTCCTGCCGTACCTACAACCGCATCGAGAACGGCGTGCCGGTGATCGACATCGACGTGCGCACCCAGAAGTTCGTGCTCAGCGGCGTCGACATTCTCGGCGACGCCCGTCGCGCCGTACTGATGCCGTAACCCGCGACACTTCCCCTCTGTAGGCGCGAGCGGCTCGCGATGACGGCCCGACAGCCCGCATCGCAAGCGCTGTTCATCTCCTATCGCGAGCCTGCTCGCTCCTACCTTTTACATAGGAATTCATTCATGTCCTGGACGCCTCCGATCCATGCCCTGCTGTGCCCGATCACTGCCGACGACGAGTCGCAGATCGCGCAGATTCAGCTCAAGCCATTGTTCTACGCCGCGCAGAAAGAAGCGCTGGCCCGCGCCGGCGACGATGAGGACGATCAGTTCTTCGAGCTGGCCAAGCTGGCCACCGGCCTGTCGGCCAATGAGCTCGATCAGCTCAAGCGTCCGGACTACGTGAGCATCGCTCAATACGTCCATGACATGTCGACGCGCCCGGCTGCGTACTTCCTCCAGCAGGGTGTCGAGTCCGAAACGGCCAGCGATACCCTCGACGATGGGCCGGCGCAGGATGACCTGGACCAGGTGAACCTGCTGTTGCCACTCGATGTGGCGGGCCAGCGCCTGACTTCCCTGACCCTGGAAATGCCCGCGCTGCGAGCGACCAAGGTGATGAAGAAGCTCAAGACCACCAAGGAACGCGCCGAATTCATCACCGCGCATTGCACCGGCCTGATGCTGCCCGACCTGGCGTTGCTCAGCGTGCCTGACTGGACGCAGTTGCAAGAGCGCATCGACGATTTTTTAAACAAACCGGCGGCCTTCTTTCGGAGCGCGACATCGAAGTGATTCTCGATGTGGTGCCGCTCATTTACCCGGTAAGTGAGGCGGAAATCCTGGAGTGGGACGCTGGCAAGGCCTTGCGCCGCTACGACATCGCGATTACTCGCCTTGGCGTGAAAGAGGAGTAGAGCGGGATGGCGAACAATCAGTTTTCGCTCAAGAACGCCAGCATGGAGCCGTCCTGGCTGGCGCCTGTCGGTACCGGCCAGCCAGATGACCGGAGCACAGCCGTGGCGAGCCCGGCAAATGCCGGCCTGTCATCCATCAGTTTCATCCTGGCCCTGAATACCGCCAGCGTGGACATTCGTCTGCTGACTAAGGCCATCGACTCATTGAAATTGACGCTGTCGTCGCAACGCCCGTTGCAGCAGGCATCCTCCGGCAGCGCCAAGGCCGAGGCGAGCGGCGCCAAAGCCACGGACAAGGCCGCTAGTGGGCTTCAAGCGCCTGACCTGTTCAAGTCGGCGATGGCGATGAATGCGGCGCTGGCCGATCTGGGGAGAGTGGTTTCTCTCCCCGGCAATGAACGCGAGGAACTCGCGAAAGACAACTACCGCATGGCCAGTTATCCAGGCATCGCCGCGGGTGGAACCACGGCGGTCGATCTGGCGAAGCTTGAATACGCCGCTGCCAAGGCCGGGATCGAGAACGATAAAGGCGTGTCTCGACGACAGACCCTGACGGCATTCGGCGCTGACGCCGCGCTCATGGCAACCGCGTTCAAGATGCCGGGCAAGGATGCCGGGGACATGCTGGCCGGCTGGCGCACCTCGATGAAGCTGGACCGCAACCAGGCGCTCGATCTGGCAGACGCGACCAACCACCTCGGCAAGCTTCCGGGCGATGCCGAGGCGGCCGACATCGGTGTGATCCTGCAACGGCATGGCGCTGCCGCCACGGCGGCGGGGCTGGCCCCGGAGCAGGCGGCGGCGCTGACGGCGGCATTGCTCAACACCGGCACGCAAAAGGCCGATGCCGGAGCCGCGCTGAAAGGCATCGCTGCCGTGCTGGGCAAGGGCGAACCCAAGTCCGAGGCGCAGCAAGTGGCCTTGCAACGGTTGCACATCGACCCGCTGAAGCTGGATGGGGCAGGTGGCCTGACCAAGGTGCTGGAGGCGCTGCAAGCGCCCGACGTGTCGAGCCGGGAGCGTTCCGCGTTGGCCGCTACCCTGTTCGGCAGCGCGAATGGAGCTGCGTTGCGCCTGGCGCAACAACTGCCTGAGGTTCAAAAGGCCTTGGCGCAGGTCGCCGACAAGAAGCAGTACGCCACCTCCAAGCTGGGCGACCAGGGCTCGGTACGCCAGTCTGCATGGGCCCAGGCGAATACCTTCGATGCCCGCTTGAACCGGATGAACACCGCGTTCGGTTCCGCCCTCGCGCCAGTGGCGGAAGGGGCGATGGTGCCCATTGGTGGGGTGGTCGATGGCTTGGCCAGCCTGGCGACGGAGTTTCCGAAGATTGCTGCTGGCCTGGCCCTGGCCGGGGCCGCCATTGCGCCGGTGGTGGGGCGCTTGCTCAAGTCGGTGCTGGACGAGGTCTTTACCCAGGTGGCGAAGAAGCTCTTGAGTCTGGCGGCTCCGCGCCTGCCGTCGAGTATTGGCAAGCTGTTCAGCGAAGGTGGGGGCTGCTGTGGCGGTCCTCCGGGCGGTGGTGAAACCCGCGGCCCGAACAGAAGAGAGCGAAGGCAACGGGACAGGCAAGAAAAGAAAGATAGGCAAAAGAACCAAGCCAATACGGCGAGGTCCGCAACAAAAACCAGCTCTGCAGCTGCACCGCGCGCCGGCCTGATCTCGCGCATTGGCCGCGGATTGAGCGGCAGTTTCGCCGGTCTGCGCTCTGTGGCCGGCCGGGTGGCCAGTCGACCGCTCAAGCTGCTCAGGGCCGGTCTGAATGTGTTCAGGGGCGTGCGTAACCGCGATCCCAAGGCCATTGGTTCCGGCCTGGGGACCCTGGGTGGTGCCTGGGCCGGCAGCACATCCGGTGCCGCGCTCGGAGCGGCCCTGGGCAGCGTCGTGCCGATCCTCGGTACGGCTGTCGGCGGGCTGGTGGGTGGAGCCATTGGCGGATGGCTTGGCAGCGAGGCGTTCAGTCGGCTGGGGGGTGAGGTTGGAGACCGCTTGAAGCCGCCGGATGAAGTGAGCAAGAACCTCGCAGCCAGCTCGACTTCCTGCCAGCAGGTTACCTTCGCCCCGGTCATCAATATCTATGGCCAGGATCAGGCCACCTCCAGGCAACTGGTGGACATGGTGATCCAGCAAATGCAGATGCAGGTCATGCCTCTGATGATGACCAACCCGCTCGCGGTACGGCGCGACGTGGCCCTGACCGATGGAGTGATGTGATGCGACAGCAGATGGCGTTGGGCAATTTCATTTTCGGCTTGTCCACCGGCTTTGCCTACGACCGGCTTGAACGCAAGACGGACGGTGGCTGGGCCAGTATCGACATCATCACCAGCAAGCCGAAATCGCAGCAGGCCGGGCAGAAGCTGGAAACGCTGCAGATCAGTGGCAAGTCGATGTACGCCACGGGCATGGCGCGCCTGGACCAGCTGCGTGAGTTGCAGGCCGCCCGTGTGCCCTTGCCGCTGGTGGATGGCATCGGCCGCAACTGGGGGCGCTGGCGCGTCAACCTGGTGACGGAGGTGCAGACCTCCATCATCGATGACGGCACCGCGCTGGTGATCAACTGGACCATCAACCTCGAGGAATTCGTCAATGCGTAGGGTTCGAAGTATTGCTGGCGATTCGGTCAACCTGCTGCTCTACCGCGAGGTGGGACGTTGCGACGATGCGGTCGAGGAGGCGCTCTGGCGCCTCAATCCACTGCTGGCCGAGAAGGGCCCGGTGCTGCCGGCGGGTGTCTGGGTGATAGTGCCCGAGATCGAGTCCCGGCCGGTTGCCGCGACCCCGGTCTCGGCCTGGGACTAAGGAGGGCATATGACCCTGGGATTCACCCCGAGCATTGAGCTCTACGGCGCCAATGCCGCGCGCCTCAACGAACGGCTGATCAGCTGGACGCACATCGATGCGGCAGGTATCGAGTCCGACCAGCTCACGCTGACCCTCGATATCGAAGGCCTGGAAGGGCTTCCCGAACTGGGAGGGAAAGTCGGGCTGCGGGTGGGTTATCTGGAGTCGGGACTGGTGGATCGTGGCGAGTTCATCATCACCCGGCGCACGCCCAACCTGTTTCCGCCGCGCCTGACCCTGGTGGCCACGGCTGCCCCCTTCAAGGTGGCGGACGCGACCGGTTTCAAGCAGCGCCGCTCTGCCAGCCATGGCCCCACGACCCTCGGCGCGCTGTTTCGCCAGCTGACCTCCCGGCACGGTTTTTCACCCCGGGTGGCGCCCGAACTGGACTCGATCCCTGTCCCACATGTCGATCAGTGCAACGAGACCGACATGAGTTTCTTGACGCGCATTGCGCGGCCGCACGATGCCGTCACCAAGCCGCTCAACGAGATGTATGTGCTGGCGCTGCGAGGGCAGGCGAAGTCGCTCTCGGGGAAAATCCTTTCGCCGGTGCGCTTGAGCGTCACCCGGGATAACCGTCCGGGGGATCCGGCGTTCATCTCCGCCAGCATCGATGAGAACGGCCGGGCCAAGCACAAGGGCTGCCAGGCCACCTGGTGGGATTCGGCGGCCGGCAAGGAGCGTGTGGTCAAGTTGGGGCAGACCCCCTTCCAGACCCTGCGCCAGCGTTACCCGGGGGAGGGCGAGGCCCGCAGCGCAGCCCAAGGGGCGATGCGCCGGATCGAGCGCGAAGCGATCAAGCTCAAGCTCGACTGTCCCGGCGACCCGTCCCTGTCGGCCGAGGGGTTGGTGTTGCTGGACAACAGCTGGCCAGCATTCATGCAGGGCACCTGGTCGATCGACAAGGTGACTGCCAGCGGCAGTCGCGAGAAAAACTATCGCTGCATGATCGAGGCAACCTGCCTGGAGAAGCAGCCTTAATTGCCGGGCCTTGCCCAGCATCCTGTTCTCCCGCGTCCTTCTTCTCTACGGCTCCATCCTGTTGCCCGGGCACCCGCTGCCTGGGCGATCCGTTGTGGCCGCGCCTGATGGTTTCCCATTCACTCAGTTTTGGAGCTTCTTCATGAAGATCACTCCGATCCTCACGCAGCTGCGCGATCACTGCCCCGGCCTGGCCAATCAGGTGGCCGTCGGCGTCGATCTCGCGCTGCTGCAAAGCAATACCGCGTTGCCCACCCCCAGTGCCCATGTGACGCCGATCGCCGATCTGGCCAGCCCGAGCACCGGGCAGAACGTCACCCGCCAGGCCATCCGCGACCGCTTTGTGATCACCCTGGTACTGGATGCCAGCGACGCCCGGCAGGCCCTGGAGCAACTCGAAAGCCTGCGGGCCGAGTTGTGGCGGGCGCTGGTGGGGTTCAAGCCGGGCGCGGACTACAACCCGATCGAATACGACGGTGGCGAGATGGTTTCGCTCAGTGCCACGCGGTTGTTCTATCAGCTGCGCTTTTTCGCCGAGTTCCAGCTGGGACGCAACCTGGCCAGCCAGCCGGCGGAAACCTGGCGTGAGCGTGAACTGGACGGCCTGCCGTCCTTTACCGGGGTCACGGTGCGGGTCGATGCCATCGATCCGGCGGACCCCAACCTGCAACACCCGGGGCCCGACGGGCGCCTGGAACTGACTTTCTCTGGAGACGTAACGCAATGAGCAAACGCATCACTGTGCTGCCGGCCGCGGGCCGCGCCGTGCCGGACCCCGAAGCCGGCGACCTGCTGCCGCTGGAAGGCCGTGAAGTCGACGACAACGCCTGGTGGCGCCGGCGTCTGGCCGATGGCGATATCACCCTCAAGGCCGCGAAGGCGGCCAAACCACAAGGAGCCAAATAATGGCGATCGGATTCAGCAATATTCCGGCGGACATTCGTGTGCCGCTGTTCTACGCCGAGATGGACAATTCGGCGGCCAATAGCGCGTCTTCGGCCATGCGTCGACTGATCGTGGCCCAGGTCAACGACAACGTCGCGCCGGCCGAAACCGGCAAGCTGGTGCTGGTCTCCAGCGTCGCGCTGGCCAAGAGCATCGGCGGTCAGGGCTCGATGCTCGCCTCCATGTACGAGACCTGGCGCAAGACCGACCCGATCGGTGAGATCTGGTGCCTGCCGCTGCACAACGTCGAAGGCAGCGTGGCCAAGGCCGAGCTGAAGTTCACCGGCACCGCCAGCGAAAGCGGCGTGCTCAACCTGTATGTCGGTGGTGTGCGGGTTCAGGCCGCCATCGTCAATGCCGCCACCGCGGCGCAGGCCGCCAGCGCGCTGGCGCTGAAAATCAACGCCGCCGCCGACCTGCCGGTGAGCGCCGCCGCGGTCGAAGGCACCCTGACCCTGACCGCCAAATGGACCGGCGACAGCGCTAACGACATCAGCCTGCAGCTCAACCGCCTGGGCAAGAGCAATGGCGAAGAAACCCCGGCTGGCTTGAGCGTGACGGTCGGCAAAATGGCCGGCGGCGCCGGCGTGCCGGATCAGGTCGCGGCCCTGGCGGCCCTGGGCGATGAACCGTTCGAGTTCATCTGCATGCCGTGGACCGACACCGCGACCCTCAACGCCTGGCAAGCCGTCATGGATGACAGCACCGGTCGCTGGTCCTGGGCCAAGCAACTGTTCGGTCATGTCTACAGCGCCAAGCGCGGTACCGTCGGCACCCTGGTGGCGGCCGGTCAGGCACGCAACGACCAGCACATCACCATCCAGGCCCTGGAGCCGGGCGTACCGCAACCGTTCTGGGTGCAGGCCGCCGCACTGGCCGCGCGCACCTCGGTGTTCATCTCCGCCGATGCCAGCCGTCCGACCCAGAGCGGCAGCCTGCCGGGTGTCGATCCGGCGCCGGCCAGCGAGCGTTTCACCCTGACCGAGCGTCAGT
The DNA here is from genome assembly GCF_003184125.1 of Pseudomonas sp. RW409. NCBI lineage: Bacteria > Pseudomonadati > Pseudomonadota > Gammaproteobacteria > Pseudomonadales > Pseudomonadaceae > Pseudomonas > Pseudomonas sp. RW409. Next base: position 121,839 of record NZ_QHHP01000033.1, read on the forward strand.
CGCTGCTCAGCTACGGCATCGCCACCGCCTACTACGAAGGCGGTTACGTGCGCATCCAGCGTTCGATCACCACCTACCAGAAGAACGCCTACGGCCAGGCCGACAACTCCTACCTGGACAGCGAAACCATGCACCAGTCGGCCTTTATCGTGCGCCGCCTGCAAAGCGTGATCACCAGCAAGTACGGGCGCCACAAACTGGCCGCCGACGGTACCCGCTTCGGTGCCGGCCAGCCGATCGTGACCCCGAGCACCATCCGCGGCGAGCTGATCGCCCAGTACGCCAAGCTGGAACTGGAAGGCCACGTGGAGAACGCCGAGCTGTTCGCCGAGCACCTGATCGTCGAGCGCGACAGCCAGGACCCGAGCCGGGTCAACGTGCTGTTCCCGCCGGACTACATCAACGGCCTGCGAGTGTTCGCGCTGCTCAACCAATTCCGTCTGCAGTACGACGCGGCGGCCTAAGCCGAGCCTCTTTCACTGCGCTTTTCCAGCCCGCCTGGTGCGGGCTCATTTTTTGGGAGAAACACCATGGGTCAACTGATTGCGGGCACCTGCTACGTCAAAGTGGACGGCGCTCAACTGACCATCAACGGCGGCTGCGAAGCGCCGCTGATGTCCGTGAAACGGGAAACCATCGTGCCGGGTTTCTACAAGGAAACCGACATTGCCCCGTCCTTCAAGGTCACGGCGCTGCACACCCCGGACTTCCCGCTCAAGCAGCTGGTGGCCGGTTCCGACATGACCGTCACCTGCGAATTCAGCAACGGCAAGGTCTACGTCCTGGCCGGCGCCTACCTGGTGGAAGAGCCGGTTTCCAAGGGTGACGACGCGAGCATCGAACTGAAGTTCGAAGGCATCAAGGGGACCTGGCAATGAGCGATAGCGTAAAGCTGCGTGTGGCCATCGAAGCCCACGGCGAACCGCTGACCGAACTGACCCTGCGCCGCCCGACGGTGCAGGAAGTGCGGGCGATCAAGGCGCTGCCGTACAAGATCGACAAGAGCGAAGAAGTCAGCCTCGACATGGACGTCGCGGCCAAGTACATCGCGGTCTGTGCCGGCATTCCTCCGTCCTCGGTCAACCAGCTGGACCTGGCTGACCTCAACGCCCTGAGCTGGGCGGTCGCGAGTTTTTTCATGAGTGCGGCATCGGAGCCATCAGCGACCTGATCGCGGTTGCCTATGACCTGGCCTGGTTCTGGAAGGTTGACCCCGAACAGATGATGGCCAGGCCACTGGATGTGCTCCGGGAGTCCCTGGAGCACGCGCAACGGATCAATGCGATGCAGCAGGTGCAGTGATGGCGAAAAAAACGAGTAAAGCAAAGCAGGTGAAGGCTCCTAAAGCCGAGGAAACTCCAAAACCTCAGAAGCTTGAAAATGGGCCAGCTGTCGAAGCCACGACCGACATGGTGGTGGTCGCCAAAGGTGCCGAAAAGCTGGACAAGGAAATCACCGGCATTCGCGGCAAGATCGCCGGTTTCAAAAAGGATCTGGCGGACAATGGTCTCGATAAGCTGAACTTTGCCAGCCTGATGGAAGGCACCGGGTTGGTCGCTCCATTCGTGAAGGGCATCAAATCGGCGGTAAAGGCCGAGGATGAACTGGTGGCGGCCAATCTCAAGGCTCAGAAGCTTGAGGTGCCGGATGTGGTTCGAGGGAGCACCACTACCAACCTCAACAATTTCAGTGCATCGCTGGATGCCATTTCTCTGAAGGTCGGGCAGGCCCTGCTGCCTGCGGTCAACAAAATCGTAGTCGAGTTGCAGCCACTGTTGACCACTGTCGGGCAGTTCGTAGCGAACAACCCGGCGCTGGTAGAGGGACTGGCCGCTGCTGCGGTGGCTTTTACCGTCGTGACCTCGGCGGCAACAGCGATGGCGGTCGTACTGGCCGCATTGACTTCTCCCGTCGGCTTGGTGGCTGCAGGGATAGCCTTGGCTGCGGGATTAATCGTTGCAAACTGGGCACCGCTTTCTGGTTTTTTCAGGAGGCTGTGGCAGGGCATTCGCCCCGTGCTTGTACCCATGGCGGACTTCTTCAAGACCCTGTTCGCGTTCACCCCGCTGGGGCAGGTTGCGAACAACTGGGGGCCGGTCAGTGCTGCTTTCGGGGACATCTTCTCGGCGATAAAAACGGTGGCCGGTGGCGTCATCGAGGTGTTGAAGTTCACCTTCAGCCTTACGCCCATGGGCGCGATCGTAGCCAATTGGGCACCGATCTCAGCATTCCTGGCGGGGCTTTGGCAAACCATCAAAACGGCCGCGGCGCCATTGGTAGCGTTTTTCCAGGAGTTATTTTCCTGGACACCTATCGCTTTGATTGCTGCCAACTGGGGACCGTTGACGGGTTTGTTTTCGGCTATCTGGGGCTTGCTCCAGGCCTTGGCCGTACCCGTTGCGGAGTTTCTGCGGGGTATTTTCGCGTGGACGCCCATCCCGCTGATCATTGCCAACTGGGGACCGATCACTGAGTTCTTCGCTGGTGTCTGGGATGGCATCAAGGCCTCGGCGATGATCATGTATGCCGCGCTCTATAAGATCTTCGAATGGACTCCGCTGCCTCAGATCATTAAGAGCTGGGAGCCAATCACTGAGTGGTTCTCCACCTGGTGGCAGAAGCTCAAGGCGATCATCGAGCCGATCAAGGAGTTGCTGGGCGGAAGCGTTGGCGGCTTCATCACCAAAATCACCGGGAAAGTGGAAAGCCTGACCGAACACCAGCTCAAGACCAATGAGCAGGACAGGGGGGCCTTGGCCCCGGTGTTTTTCGGTGGTGGTGAGGAGCCCGGTCAGACAGCGAGTGTGCTGCCAGGCAAATTGCCCAAGGTCGCATCTCTCGCACCAGGCGCTTTGCAACAGAACTCCAGCTTGCTGCTGCAACAAACCGCGGCCAACAACCGCACGCAATTGCAGGGCGGGTTGACGGTGAGCTTCGAAAACGCCCCGGCGGGCCTGCGTACCAGCGCGCCGCAAATCAACCAACCCGGCGTGGCGCTGTCGTCGCGTGTCGGCTATCGCTCACTTTCGCTAGGAGGTTCCAATGAGCTGGCGTGATCGTTTGTTGCCGGCGTCGTTTCGTGGCGTCGGGTTCTGGGTCGACCAGGCGAAAACCCCGGTCGGCCACAAGGGCCAGTTGCACGAGTACCCGCAGCGTGACCTGCCGTTCTACGAGAGCCTGGGACGGCAGGCGCGGACCCACGACCTGACGGCGTTCATCGTCGGCGCCGATTGCCTGGAGCAGCGTGACAAGCTGCTCCAGGCGCTGGAGCAGGGCAGTGGCGAGCTGGTGCATCCGTGGCTGGGGCGCCTGCAGGTCAAGGTCGGTGAATGCGAGATGACCCAGAGCCGCCAGGACGGCGGCCTGGTGACCTTCACCCTGAAGTTCTACCCCGACCAGCCGTTGCAGTTCCCCAGCGCCACGGTCAACACCCGTCAGCTGTTGCTGGTGTCGGCCGACAGCCTTATCGGCTCGGCGGTGCGCCGCTTCGAGGAGGCCATGACCCTGGTCAAGGCCGCGCGCATCGGCATCGCCGATCTGCGCAACAGCCTCAAGGAGGTCTACCAGACCATCGAGCAGGAGCTCAAGCCGCTGATCGACACCTACCGCGATCTCAATCTGCTGGTGCGGGCGATCAAGGACTTGCCCAAGGAAGTCAGCGCCGAGTTCAAGGGCTTGCTGGGGGACATCAAGGACCTCAAGGACTATGCGCGCAACGGTTATCGCGGCGTGCTGGCCAACGTTTCGCAGCAGGTCGAGGCGGTGAAGAAGATCGACACGCCGAAACTCACCACCGGCAAGGACACCACCGCCGCGGCGCAAGCCATGGCGGACCTGGTGCAGGACGCCGTGCTGGTGCGGATCGCCCAGGCCGTGGCGTCGCTGCCGGTGGCGACCCCGGCGGTCAAGCTGAGCGGCACGCCGTCGCTGGCCAAGCAGGCGATCCAGCCGGTGACCCGTGCGGAAGTGCCGGTGGCCGATGAGGTGCTGGCGCTGCGCAACGCGATCAACGAAGCGATCTGGCAGGCGGCGGAAAAAGCCGATGCTGTGCACTACGAGGTGCTCAACGGCTTGCGCCAGTTGGTCTACGGCCATCTCACCGCGGTGGCTTCGTCCGGTGTGCGGCTGGTGGTGAAGAACCCGATGCAGAGCCTGCCGACGGTGGTGCTCGCTTACCGGCTGTTCGGCGACGCCACCCGGGCGCCCGAAGTGCAGCAGCGCAACGGCGTGGCCCATCCCGGTTTCCTGCCGCCGACCAACGTCAAAGTGGCGGGAGAGTGAGCCATGAGCAACTTCGATAACCGGGTGCTGTTGACGGTGGACGGCCAGGATTACGGCGGCTGGAAAAGCGTCGCAATCAGCGCCGACCTGGAGCGGCAGTTTCGCACCTTCAAGCTCGACGTGACCTGGCAATGGCCGGGGCAGACCCTGGACCAGCGCATCCGTCCCGGCGCCAAGTGCCAGGTGCGCATCGGCGCCGACCTGTTGCTCAGCGGCCATGTGTTCAAGGCGCCGATCAGCTATGACGGTCGGCAGATCGGCCTGAGCATCGAGGGCAGCTCCCTGACCCAGGACCTGGTGGATTGCGCGGCGATCAACCAGCCCGGCCAATGGCGCGAACAGAGCCTGTTGAAAATCGTCCAGGCCCTGGCCGCGTCCTACGGCGTCGGGGTGGTCAGCGAGATCGCCGAAACCACGCGCTTGAGCAGCCACAGCATCGTGCCCGGGGAAACCGTGTTCCAGTCCATCGACCGCCTGCTAACGTTGTTCCGGGTGTTCTCCACCGACGACGCCGAAGGCCGGGTGCTGTTGGCCCGGCCGGGCAGCGGCGGGCGCGCGGTGGATGTGCTGGAGCTGGGCCAGAACATCCTATCGGCCAGCGCGCCGATGGATTTCAGCCAGGTGTTTTCCGAGTACCGGGTGATCGGCCAGCACAAGGGCAACGACCAGAAAAGCGGCGCCGCGGTCAGCGAAGTGTTGGGCGTGGCCAGCGACAGCACGGCCAAGCGCAAGCGGGTCACGGTGATCAACGAGCCGGCGCAACTGACCCAGGAACTGGCCCAGCAACGGGCCGACTGGGAAAGCGCCATCCGTACCGGCAAGGCCCTGACCAGCACCTACAAGGTGCAGGGCTGGCGCCAGAGCAACGGCGAGCTGTGGCGCCACAACACCCTGGTGCGGGTGATCGACCCGGTGCTGGGTTTCGACCAGGACCTGCTGATTTCCAAGGTCACCTACTCGCTCTCCGAGCAGGGCTCGATCACCACCCTGCAGGTGGCGCCGCCCCATACCTTCGACGCCAGCCCCGTGCCCCCCAAAACCTGACGTCGTTCCCCTTATGCATGTGTGGGAGCGAGCTTGCTCGCGATAGCGCTCCGCCTGACACCCCGTGCTGCCTCCATCGCGAGCAAGCTCGCTCCTACAGAGGTCAAGGAAAAAACCATGAGCCTACTGACACGCCTGTTGGCGCGCGGCACCGTCGTGCTCGCCAACTCGGCCAACAAACTGCAATCGCTGCAAATGCGCCTGACCGCCGGCGAAGTGAACGACGACATGGAGCACTTCGAACCCTACGGCTTCACCAGCAACCCGCTGGCCGGCGCCGAAGGCATCGCCACCTTTCTCGGCGGCGATCGTTCCCATGCCATCGTGCTGGTGGTCGCCGACCGCCGTTTTCGCCTCAAGGCCCTGGCCCCCGGCGAAGTGGCGATCTACACCGACGAGGGCGACAAGATTCATTTCAAGCGCGGGCGGATCATCGACATCGAGACCGCCACGCTCAATATCCGCGCCAGCAGCGCGGTGCACATCGACACCCCGACCCTGACCCAGACCGGCAAGATCGTCTCCCAGGGCGATCAGGTCGCTGGCGGCATCAGCCAGATCCAGCACGTGCATGGCGGCGTGCAGTCGGGTAGCGGGCAGACCGGCGCACCGGCGGGAGGCCAATGATGTTTATCAGCCAAGACCTGCACCGCGCACTGACCCGTGCCGTGCTGATCAGCCTGTTCAGCTGGCGTCGCGCGGCGGACGACGACCCGCTGGATGACGAGGAGCGCTTCGGCTGGTGGGGCGACAGTTTCCCCACCGTGGCCGACGACCGCATCGGCTCGCGGTTGTGGCTGCTGCGGCGGGTCAAGCTCACCCGCCAGACCCAGCTCGACGCCGAGTTTTATGCCCGCGAAGCCCTGCAATGGCTGATCGACGATGGCCATTGCAGCGCGGTCGAGATCATCAGCGAACGTCTCGACGACCAGCGCCTGAACCTGCGCACGACGCTGGTCCTGGCCAACGGTGAACGCCTGGACATCAACCCCGATAACAGTTGGCAGGTGACCTATGCCCTTTGATACCCCTTCGCTGCCGGTGCTGATCAAGCGCACCCAAAGCGACCTGGCCAGCGATGCGCTGCGCCAGTCCGATGCGCAAGTGCTGGCCCGCGCCCTCGGTGGCGCCGCCTATGGCCTCTACGGCTACCTGGACTGGATCGCCGATCAGATCCTGCCGGACAAGGCCGACGAGTCGACCCTGGAACGCATCGCCGCGCTGCGCCTCAACCAGCCACGCAAGGCCGCCCAGGCGGCCAGCGGTTCGGTGAGCTTCAGCGCCGCGGCGGGCGCCGTACTGGACGTCGATACCCTGCTGCAGGCCAGTGACGGCCGCACCTACAAAGTCACCGCCGCCCGCACCACCAGCGCTGGCAACAACAGCACCACCGTCCAGGCCCTCGACGCCGGCACCCTGGGCAATGCCGAGGCCGGCCTGGACCTGATCCCGGTGCAACCGATCCAGGGCATCGGCAACAGCTTCACCGTGCTCGCCCCCGGCCTGAGCGGCGGCGTCGCCGCGGAAAGCCTGGAATCGCTGCGCGCGCGGGTGATCCGCTCCTACCGCATCATCCCCCACGGCGGCTCGGCCCAGGACTATGAAACCTGGGCGCTGGAGTGTCCGGGGATTACCCGCGCCTGGTGCCGTGGCAGCTACCTGGGGCCGGGCACCGTGGGCCTGTTCGTGATGCGCGACGACGATGCGCAACCGATCCCGAATGCCGAGCAACTGGCGGAGGTAAAGGCCTACATCGAACCGCTGCGCCCGGTGACGGCCGAGTTGCATGTGCTGGCGCCGCAGCAATTGCCGGTGACCTACAGCCTGCGGCTGTCGCCGGACACCAGCGCGGTACGCGCGGCGGTCGAGGCGCAGTTGCGCGATCTGCACAACCGCGAGGCCGGCCTGGGCGACACCTTGTTGATCAGCCATATCCGCGAGGCCATCAGCAGTGCCGCCGGCGAGAACGATCACCGGCTCAGCGCGCCGGCCGCGGATGTCCCCGCCGCCAGTAACCAGTTGCTGACGTTCGGAGGTTGCGTATGGCTGGAGTAAGAACCGCCGCGCAGTACCAGAGCCAGCTGCGCAGCCTGCTGCCCAGCGGCCCGGCCTGGGACCCGGAGCGGGTGCCGGAACTCGAGGAGGTGCTCGAAGGCGTCTCCCAGGAACTGGCCCGCCTCGACGCCCGCGCCGCCGACCTGCTCAACGAAATGGACCCGGCGGGCGCCAGTGAGCTGGTACCGGACTGGGAACGGGTGATGAACCTGCCCGATCCCTGCCTGGGTGCGACCCCGCTGTTCGATGACCGCCGCCTGGCCGTGCGCCGGCGGCTGCTGGCCGTCGGCAGCCAGGCGCTCGCCTACTACATCGAGATCGCCCGTAGCCAGGGGTATCCGAACGCCACCATCACCGAGCACGAAGCCCCGCGCATGGGCCGCGCACGGTTTGGTGACGCGCATTTCGGCACCTGGCAGGCGCAATTCATGTGGACGCTCAACACCGGTGGACGACTGCTCCTGGGCCGGCGCTTTGGCGCGAGTTACTGGGGCGAACGTTTCGGCATGAACCCGGGCTCCGCCCTGGAATGCCAGATCCACCGCAGCGCACCGGCCCATACGCGGGTGCACATCAATTATGACTAGGGGATAGACCGATGGATTATCCGAAGAGTGTGCCCAGCGCCGGGTTGGTCAACGGCAGGTTCGTCGATGAGAACCCGCTGACCGGCACCCCGGGATCGCTGATTCCGGCGGACTGGGGCAATGGGGTGACCCAGGAACTGCTGGCCGTGATCACGGCGGCTGACCTGACACCCAGCGAGGCGAACCTGACGCAGCTGCTGAGCGCGATCCGCAGCATCAGCCGCAAGAGCGCGGGGCTGGGCATTCAGCGCTTTACCGCCAATGGCAGCTTCACCGTGCCGGAGGGCGTGACGAAGATCTGGCTCAGTGGGTCTGCCGGTGGTGGCGGTGGTGGCGCCTGCCCGGGAGGCACGAGTGCGACGTCTTCCGGTGGCGGCGGGGGCGGTGCCGGGCAGCCGGTTATCCGCTTTCCTGTCACCGTGACGCCGGGGCAGGTCATCCCTGTGGTGATCGGCGCGGCCGGGGTGGGTGGCAATGGCGCGGTATTGGCGACCAGTGGGGGAAATACATGGGTCGGTACAGCTGGCTCCCTGTTGTCGCTGTCTGGCGGGAACGGCGGGGGTTCCGGGGCCAATCTTTCCAGCTATGTCCCTGGTGCTCCGGGCGGGTCGGGTTTTCCTGCGGGAGGTGATGCCACGGATGTTTCACCCAACACTGTTGCCGGCATTGGCGGCCCCGGGGCCGGTAGTCTTTATGGTGCGGGAGGGGGCATCTCCAGGTCCGGCACAACTTCCGGGGTGGCGGGAA
>NZ_QHHP01000033.1:130562-130866 GCF_003184125.1 Pseudomonas sp. RW409
GGCGGCCGCTGATCCTGTAGCCCTGTAGCCGCTGCCGAGCGCAGCGAGGCTGCGATCGACTGCGCAGCAGTCGCAAGGCCGGACAGCGCGTCTATCCAGACAGATCGCAAGTTCAGGATTTGCGGTCGCTGCGCGACCGATCGCAGCCTCGCTGCGCTCGGCAGCGGCTACAGGTTCCACACCGTCCCGGCTTCAGAACGACCGCACGATCCTGCCCAGGGTTTCCATGGCCTTTTCTGCCGCTTCGTTCCACGGGCTGCCGTAGTTGAGGCGGATGCAGTTTCGAAAGCGCTGGGTCGGCGAG
>NZ_QHHP01000033.1:130876-144838 GCF_003184125.1 Pseudomonas sp. RW409
ACTTATTTTCACAAATCTGTCATATCGATCAAAAACGCCCTTAAAAGCAAAGGCCGCCCCCAAGGGGGCGGCCTTTAATACCCTTCTACTTATTACAAGCTAGGGAAGGCAAACTGCGATGCTTCATGGCTGGCACGCTGTGGCCAACGCTGAGTGATCGCCTTGCGACGGGTATAGAAACGCACACCGTCCGGACCGTAGGCATGCAGGTCGCCAAACAGCGAACGCTTCCAGCCGCCGAAGCTGTGGTAAGCCACCGGCACCGGCAGCGGTACGTTGACGCCCACCATCCCGACTTCGATCTCGTCACAGAACAGACGCGCCGCTTCACCGTCACGGGTAAAGATGCAGGTACCGTTGCCGTACTCGTGATCGTTGATCAGTTGCATGGCCTCCTCCAGGCTGTTCACTCGCACGACGCACAGCACCGGCCCGAAGATCTCTTCTTTATAGATGCGCATTTCCGGGGTGACGTTGTCGAACAGGCAGCCACCAAGGAAGAAGCCTTCTTCATGCCCCGGCACGCTCAGGCCACGACCGTCGACCACCAGCTTCGCGCCCGCCTTCACGCCATCCTCGACATAACCGCTGACCTTGTCCCGCGCCTGACCTGTGACCAGCGGCCCCATGTCCAGGCCACAGGAAGTGCCGGCACCGATTTTCAGCGCTTTGATCTGCGGCACCAGCTTGGCCACCAACGCATCGGCCACCTGGTCGCCGACACACACGGCAACCGAGATCGCCATGCAGCGCTCGCCGCAGGAACCATAGGCCGCCCCCATCAGGGCGCTGACCGCGTTGTCCAGGTCGGCATCCGGCATCAGCACGGCGTGGTTCTTCGCCCCGCCCAGCGCCTGCACGCGTTTGCCGCGCTTGGTGCCTTCGGCGTAGATGTATTCGGCAATCGGCGTCGAACCAACGAAGCTCAGTGCCTTGACTTCCGGCGCTTCGATCAGCGCGTCCACCGCAGCCTTGTCGCCGTGCACCACACTCAGCACGCCTTTCGGCAGACCGGCTTCCAGCAGCAGCTGGGCGATCAGCAGGGTCGAACTCGGGTCACGCTCGGATGGCTTGAGGATGAAGCAGTTGCCGCAGACGATCGCCAGCGGATACATCCACAGCGGCACCATCGCCGGGAAGTTGAACGGGGTGATGCCGGCAACCACGCCCAGCGGCTGGAAGTCGGACCAGGCATCGATGTTCGGGCCGACGTTGCGGCTGTACTCACCCTTGAGGATTTCCGGAGCGGCACAGGCGAACTCGACGTTCTCGATACCACGCTTGAGCTCACCGGCGGCGTCCTCCAGGGTCTTGCCGTGTTCTTCACTGATCAACTGGGCGATGCGCGATTCGTTCTGCTCCAGCAGTTGCTTGAAGCGGAACATCACCTGGGCACGCTTGGCCGGCGGCGTGTTGCGCCAGGCCGGGAAGGCAGCCTTGGCTGCATCGATGGCGTTCTGGATGGTTTCGCGGCTGGCCAGCGGTAGCTTGTGGATCGCCTGACCGGTGGACGGGTTGAACACATCGACCGCGCGACCGCTCTCGGTCACCAGTTCACCATTGATCAAATGCGGGATAACGCTCATCGGGGAACTCCTGAAGTTGTCCACAGGCACCCGCCAAGGGGCGCCTGCTCTATATAGATGACTTTGAACATGAGCCAAACCACGATGGCGCCTATGAGTACGCCATCGCGAGCAAGCTCGGCTCCTACAGTTTTGGGGAATCAGTCGAGCTTGTTCAGCACTTCGCCGACGGCATCGAACAGACGGTCCAGATCCTGCGGCTTGCTGTTGAAGGTCGGGCCGAACTGCAGGGTGTCGCCGCCGAAGCGTACGTAGAAACCGGCTTTCCACAGGGCCATGCCCGCTTCGAACGGACGCACGATGGCATCGCCATCCCGTGGCGCAATCTGGATGGCACCGGCCAGGCCGAAGTTACGGATGTCGATGACATTCTTCGCACCCTTGATGCCGTGCAGCGCCTTCTCGAAATGCGGCGCCACCTCAGCGACGCTCTGCACCAGTTTTTCCTTCTGCAGCAGATCCAGTGCCGCCAGGCCGGCCGCGCAGGCCACCGGGTGCGCCGAGTAGGTGTAGCCGTGGGGGAATTCCACCGCGTACTCAGGGGTCGGCTGGTTCATGAAGGTCTGGTAGATCTCGGAGCTGGCAATCACCGCGCCCATCGGAATCGCACCGTTGGTAACTTGCTTGGCGATGCACATCAGGTCCGGGGTCACGCCAAAGCTGTCGGCACCGAACATCTTGCCGGTACGGCCAAAACCGGTGATCACTTCGTCGAACACCAGCAGGATGTTGTGCTGGTCGCAGATTTCCCGCAGGCGCTTGAGGTAACCCTGTGGCGGCACCAGCACGCCAGCGGAACCGGCCAGCGGCTCGACGAACACCGCGGCGATGTTGGAGGCGTCATGCAGTTCGATCAGCTTGAGCAGCTCGTCGGCCAGGGCGATACCGCCCTGCTCCGGAATACCGCGAGAGAACGCGTTGCTTGCCAGCAGGGTGTGCGGCAGGTGGTCGACATCCATCATCGCCTGGCCGAACAGTTTACGGTTGCCGTTGACCCCGCCGAGGCTGGTGCCGGCAATGTTCACGCCGTGATAGCCACGGGCACGGCCGATCATCTTGGTCTTGGTCGACTGGCCTTTCAGGCGCCAGTAGGCGCGCACCATTTTCACCGCGGTATCGGCGCATTCGGAGCCGGAGTCGGTGAAGAACACATGGTTCAGGTTGCCCGGGGTCAGCGCGGTGATTTTCTCGGCCAGCTGGAACGACAGCGGGTGACCGTACTGGAAGCCCGGCGAGTAATCGAGGGTGCCCAGTTGCTTGGCCACCGCTTCCTGGATTTCCTTGCGGGTGTGGCCGGCACCACAGGTCCACAGGCCGGACAGCGAGTCATAAACCTTGCGGCCCTTGTCGTCGACCAGCCAGCTGCCTTCGGCGGCGACGATCAGACGTGGATCGCGCTGGAAGTTGCGGTTGGCGGTGTAGGGCATCCAGTGAGCATCGAGCTTGAGCTGGCTGGCCAGGGAAGCTGGAGCGTTTTCATGCATGTTCATGGGGCAAAACCTCGCAGGGCAATAAGCGGCGCAGGGATCGGAAAGCGTTGTTGCAGCTAAGTTGCCACGGCTATAAAGTCGGTGAAATCCAACTTTTATAACCTTCAGTCAGTGGTTCACTAAACTATGAGCAGCCGTCGCGCCGACCCGCTGGCGCAAGTCAGCGACTTTGATATCCGCCTGCTGCGGATCTTTCGCAGCGTGGTCGAGTGCGGTGGCTTTTCCGCCGCGGAAACCGTGCTCGGCATCGGTCGCTCGGCCATCAGCCAGCAGATGAGCGACCTCGAGCAACGCCTCGGCCTGCGCCTGTGCCAACGCGGGCGCGCCGGCTTCTCGCTGACCGAAGAGGGTCGCGAGGTGTATCAATCGGCCCTGCAACTGTTGAGTGCCCTGGAAAGTTTTCGCACCGAGGTCAACGGCCTGCACCGTCACCTGCGGGGCGAACTGATCATCGGCCTGACCGACAACCTGGTCACCCTGCCCCACATGCGCATCACCCATGCCCTGGCTCAACTGAAGGAACGCGGGCCGGACGTGCAGATCCAGATCCGCATGATCGCCCCCAACGAAGTCGAACAAGGGGTGCTCGACGGTCGCCTGCATGTCGGCGTGGTGCCCCAGGCCAGCGCCTTGTCCGGGCTGGAATACCAGCCGCTGTACAGCGAACGCTCGCTGCTTTACTGCGCCGTCGGCCATCCGCTGTTTTATGTCGACGACAAGCAGCTGGACGATCGGCGCCTCAACGAGCAGGACGCCATCGCCCCGACTTTCCGCCTGCCCGCCGAGATCCAGGCCCATTACCAGGCGCTCAATTGCACCGCCAGCGCTTCGGACCGCGAAGGCATGGCGTTCCTGATCCTGACCGGACGCTACATCGGTTACCTGCCGGACCACTACGCCAGCCTCTGGGTCCAGCAGGGGCGACTGCGCGCGCTCAAACCCGCTTCACGCTTTTATGACCTGAGCCTGGCATCGGTCACACGCAAGGGCCGTCGCCCCCATTTGGTGCTGGAAAGCTTCCTGGACAGCCTGGCAGCCACCCGCTGAAAAAACAGAAGACGCCATCAAAGCCTCACATTCATTGGCTTACAGCGGCGATAACGCACAATAACCTGAGCACCTGGACAGCTTTTTGCAGGGCACGAAGACCTTGAACCGTCAGCCCTGAGTTTCCAGTCCATGCAGCCAGACACCTCCCGCCAAAGCGATCTGATCTACGGCCTCGACGATCGCCCGAAACCGCTCGCCGCGATACTCGCCGCCCTGCAGCATGTGCTGGCGAGCTTCGTCGGCATCATCACCCCGCCGCTGGTAATCGGCTCGGCCCTGGGCCTGGGCACCTACCTGCCCTACCTGATCAGCATGGCGCTGATGGTTTCCGGCGTCGGCACCTTCATCCAGGCGCGCCGGCCATTCGGGATCGGCGCGGGGATGATCTGCCTGCAAGGCACCAGCTTCGCCTTCCTCGGCGCAGTGCTGTCCGCGGGTTTTCTGGTCAAGCAACGGGGCGGCAGCCCGGAAGACATCCTGGCGATGATTTTCGGCGTATGTTTTTTCGGCGCGGCGGTGCAGATCGTCCTGAGCCGCTTCATCGGCCAATTGCGTCGGGTCATCACGCCGCTGGTCACCGGCATCGTGATCACCCTGATCGGCGTCAGCCTGATCAAGGTCGGCATCACCGACCTGGGCGGCGGCTTCAATGCCGCGGACTTCGGCGCCACAGGCAATCTGGCGCTGGGGCTGTTCGTGCTGTTGACGATCATCCTGCTGAACCGCTCGAACACGCCCTGGGTACGGCTGTCGGCAATCATCATCGGCCTGACCCTGGGTAGCCTCGCCGCCTGGTTCAGCGGCAAGCTGGTGCCCCAGGCGTTGCCCGACCTGCCGCTGGTCAGCCTGCCGACGCCCTTCCGCTTCGGCTTCAGCTTCGACTGGACGGCGTTCCTGCCCGTGGCGCTGATCTACCTGATCAGCACCATCGAAACCGTCGGCGACCTGACCGCCAACTGCATGCTCGCCCGCCAGCCCATCAGCGGCCCTTCTTATATAAGCCGGCTCAAGGGCGGCATCCTCGGCGACGGCGTCAGCTGCATGATCGCCGCGACCTTCAGCGCCTTCCCCAACACCACCTTCGCCCAGAACAACGGGGTGATTCAGCTGACCGGCGTGGCCAGCCGGCATGTCGGGCTGTATATCGGCCTGCTGCTGTTCTGCCTGGGCCTGTTTCCACTGATCGGCGCGGTGCTGCAGCAAATCCCCAAGCCGGTGCTGGGCGGCGCGACCCTGGTGATGTTCGGCAGCGTCGCCGCGGCCGGCGTGCGCATCCTCGCCCAGGCACCGCTGGACCGGCGCAGCATGCTGATCATCGCCACCTCCTTCGGCGTCGGCCTGGGGATCGCGGCGCAACCGAACCTGCTGCACCTGTTGCCCAAGGTGGTGCAGAACCTGTTCGACTCGGCGATCACCAGCGGCGGCCTGACCGCGATCCTCATGTGCCTGTTGCTGCCGGAAGACCGGGCCGCGCTGCGTAGCGCAAATCCGGCTCGCGAAAGCGACACCCTGGAACCGCTTTGAGGGTTTTCTGCCCATTAAGACTTGTCTGAGGCTTGTGGGTGCGCTATCAACGCACTGGTTGCACCCACAGAACAGCTCGGAAACGCCTATGACCCTTGAAGTCCCAGCCCACGCCGGTCCTCAAACCGCCAAGCCCGCCAGCCGTATTCGCCAGAAAAACGAAGAAGCGATCATCAAGGCCGCCGAAGACGAGTTCGCCCGTCACGGTTTCAAAGGCACCAGCATGAACACCATCGCGCAGAATGCCGGCCTGCCCAAGGCCAACCTGCACTACTACTTCACCAACAAGCTTGGGCTGTATGTCGCGGTGCTGAGCAACATCCTCGAGCTGTGGGACAGCACCTTCAACACCCTGACCGCCGAGGACGATCCGGCCGAAGCGCTGAGCCGCTACATCCGCGCCAAGATGGAGTTCTCCCGACGCCAGCCGCAAGCTTCACGGATATTCGCCATGGAGATCATCAGCGGCGGCGAATGCCTCAGCGAATACTTCAGCCAGGACTACCGCGCCTGGTTCCAGGGGCGCGCCGCGGTGTTCCAGGCCTGGATCGACGCCGGCAAGATGGACCCGGTGGACCCGGTGCACCTGATCTTCCTGCTGTGGGGCAGCACCCAGCATTACGCCGACTTCGCCACCCAGATCTGCCGCGTCACCGGTCGCAGCAAGCTGACCAAGCAGGACATGGAAGACGCCGGCAACAACCTGATCCGCATCATCCTCAAGGGTTGCGGCCTCAAGCCTGCCTTATAAAGAACACAGCGCATGCCCTTTACCCTCGCCGGCCTTTGCGAATACCGCGAAGAGATTCGCAAAAGCCGCTTTATCGCCCTCGCCGCACCGATCAACAGCGCGGCCGAGGCCCAGGCCTTTATCGAACAGCACAGCGATCTCAACGCCTCCCACAACTGCTGGGCCTGGAAACTCGCCGACCAATACCGCAGCAGTGACGACGGCGAGCCTGGCGGCACTGCCGGCCGGCCGATCCTCGCGGCCATCGAGGCCCAGGATTGCGATCAGGTCGCGGTACTGGTGATTCGCTGGTACGGCGGCATTCAACTGGGCACCGGCGGCCTGGCCCGAGCCTATGGCGGCAGCGCCAACAAGTGCCTGCAAGGCGCCGAACGCATCGAACTGATCAGCCGCGTAGCCCTGCGCTGCGCCTGCAGCTTCAGCGAGCTGGCCCTGGTCAAGCTGCGGCTCGCCGAACTCGGCGGGCTGCTGGTCGAGGAGCAGTTCACGGCCAACGGCGTGGAACTGCAACTGGCCCTGGGTGAAAGCCAGATCGCCACCCTGCAAAGCCAGCTGGCCGACCTGAGCCGCGGGCGCATCTTCTTGCAGCGCTGAGTGCACCAATACGCACCCACGCCTGGAAATCATCCTGTGCACAATGGCCCGGTGGATAGCCGACTTGCCCACACCTGCTGTGCACCCGGCTGTGGATAACCTGAGCACACTCGCCTGTAACCCTTTTGCAACGTGGCTTTGCGGCGGTTGCTCACTTTTCGTCCAATTGCTCATCAAAAACATATTTTTCAAGTTAAAACAGTAAGTTAGCTCGGTTTATCGCTTTTAGAAGAAAGCCACACAGTGCTTATGCCCGACCTTTGGGCTTGCACACAAATACTGTGGAGCAAGCTGTGGATAACCCGTGCAAGGCTGCGCCAGCCGCCGATACGGCAAGGCTTGCAGGCACCTGATCATTTTTCGACCAGTCTCGTTCGGGTAAACCGCAGCCTTTTCAAGCACCTTGCCCTGAACTGGTGCCAAGTGCAGGTGCAGGGAACGAGCAAAGGGGGCACGAGGCCGCAGTTCATCGGGGCCCTGGCAATTTCCTGACTCACTGGCCAGGAAATTGCTTTGTCCACCGGCATAACGTTCAGCAACCCGAGTCCGTCATGCCAAACCCTGTACCCATCCCCGATGCAACACCCCGCCTGCAACTGCGCAGGATCACCAAGCGTTATCCCGGTTGCCTGGCCAACGACGGGATCGACCTGAGCATCCAGCCCGGGGAGATCCATGCCCTGCTCGGTGAAAACGGCGCCGGCAAAAGCACCCTGATGAAGATCATCTACGGGGTAACCCAGGCCGACTCGGGCGAGCTGATCTGGCAGGGGCAGCATCAGCTCATGCGCAATCCGGCCCAGGCGCGCAGCCTGGGGATCGGCATGGTGTTCCAGCATTTCTCGCTGTTCGAGACCCTGAGCGTGGCGCAGAACATCGCCCTGGCCATGGGCGCCGCAGCCGGCACGCCGAAGCAGCTGGAGCCGAAGATCCGCCAGGTTTCGCAGCGCTACGGCATGGCCCTGGAGCCGGAACGCCTGGTGCACAGCCTGTCCATCGGCGAGCGCCAGCGGGTGGAGATCATTCGCTGCCTGATGCAGGACATCCGCCTGCTGATCCTCGACGAACCAACCTCGGTGCTGACGCCCCAGGAGGCCGACGAACTGTTCGTCACCCTGCGCCGCCTGGCCAGCGAAGGCTGCAGCATTCTGTTCATCAGCCACAAGCTCGGCGAAGTCCGCGCCCTGTGCCACAGCGCCACGGTGCTGCGCGGCGGCCGGGTGGCCGGGCACTGCATACCCGCGCAATGCTCGGACCAGGAACTGGCGCGGCTGATGGTCGGCGAAGCCGCGGGCCTGATCACCGATTACCCGAAGGCCAAGGGCGGCGACGCCTTCCTGCAAGTCCAGAAGCTGTCCTGGCCCAACCCGGATCCGTTCGGCTGCTCGCTCAAGGACATCGACCTGGACGTGCGCAGCGGGGAAATCGTCGGCATCGCCGGGGTCGCCGGCAACGGCCAGGACGAACTGCTGGCCCTGCTCAGCGGCGAACAGCGCCTTGGCCGCGCCCAAGGCGCCACCCTGCGCTTCGCCGGGCAAGCCGTCGCCCACCTGCGCCCCGACGCCCGCCGCGGGCTGGGCCTGGCGTTCGTCCCGGCCGAGCGCCTGGGCCACGGCGCCGTGCCGGAACTGAGCCTGGCGGACAACGCCCTGCTGACCGCCTTCCAGCAAGGGCTGGTGAGCAAAGGCCTGATCCAGCGCGACAAGGTGCTGGCCCTGGCCGAAGACATCATCCGCCGCTTCGCGGTGAAAACCCCGGACAGCCAGACCGCCGCCCGCAGCCTGTCCGGCGGCAATCTGCAGAAATTCATCCTCGGCCGGGAAATCCTCCAGCACCCCAGGCTGCTGATCGCCGCGCACCCGACCTGGGGCGTCGACGTCGGCGCCGCCGCGACTATCCACCGGGCCCTGGTGGCCCTGCGCGATGCGGGGGCGGCGATCCTGGTGATCTCCGAGGACCTCGATGAACTGTTCCAGATCAGCGATCGCCTGGCGGCCCTGTGCGGCGGTCGCCTGTCGGCGCTCAAGGCCACCGCGGACACCAGCCTGATCGAGGTCGGCGGCTGGATGGCCGGCCAGTTCGATACTCCCGTCCACTTATCTGCTCAGCCCGCGTAACGGAGCTCTTTATTTATGCTGCTTTCTCTCGAACCCCGCGGCCAGCAATCGCGCCTGATGCTCTGGTGCTCGCCGCTGCTGGCCGCGGTCCTGACCCTGGGCTGCGGCTCGCTGCTGTTCATCGCCCTGGGCCACGACCCGCTGGAAACCTTGCACACCTTGCTGATCGCCCCGATCAGCGACCTGTATGGCGTCTCGGAACTGCTGGTCAAGGCACTGCCGATCCTGCTCTGTGCCCTCGGCCTGGCCGTGGCGTATCAGGCGCGGATCTGGAACATCGGCGCCGAAGGCCAATTGCTGCTCGGCGCCCTGGCCGGCAGCGCGCTGGCGGTGCACATCATCGACCTGCAAAGCCGCTGGGCGCTGGTGCTGATCCTGCTCACCGGCACCCTGGCCGGCGCCGCCTGGGCCGGCCTCACCGCCTGGTTGCGCACGCACTTCAATGCCAATGAAATCCTCACCAGCATCATGCTCAACTACATCGCCCTGAACCTGCTGCTGTACTGCGTGCACGGGCCGCTGAAAGACCCGGCCGGGTTCAACTTCCCCGAGTCGGCGATGTTCGGTGATGCCAGCCGCCTGCCGCTGCTCCTGGAAGATGGCCGGGTGCATGCCGGGGTGTATTTCGCCCTGCTGGCCCTGGTGGCGGTGTGGGTGCTGCTGCAAAAGAGCTTCGTCGGGTTCCAGATCAAGGTGCTGGGCCTGGACAAACGCGCCGCCGGCTTCGTCGGTTTTCGCGAGAAACGCCTGATCTGGCTGGCGCTGCTGATCAGCGGTGGGCTGGCCGGTCTGGCCGGGGTGTGCGAAGTCACCGGCCCCATCGGCCAACTGGTGCCCCAGGTGTCGCCCGGCTACGGCTATGCGGCGATCACCGTGGCCTTTCTCGGCCGCCTGCACCCCATCGGTATTCTGTTTTCCAGCCTGCTGATGGCGCTGCTGTACATCGGTGGCGAGAACGCGCAGATGAGCCTCAACCTGCCGCAAGCCATCACCCAGTTGTTCCAGGGCATGATGCTGTTCTTCCTGCTGGCCAGTGACGTGCTGATTCTCTATCGGCCACGCCTGAACCTGCGTTGGGCACGTCGCGCCGCCAACCCTTCCGTACAGGCAGGAGCGCTGTGATGGATATCGATCTGTTGAGCAATATTTTCTACGCCATGATCCGCTGCGGTACGCCGCTGCTGCTGGTGGCCCTGGGCGAACTGATCTGCGAAAAGAGCGGCGTCCTCAACCTCGGCCAGGAAGGCATGATGCTGTTTGGCGCGGTGATCGGTTTTATCGTCGCCCTGAACAGCGGCAACCTGTGGCTCGGCGTGCTGCTGGCGATGCTCGCCGGCATGCTGCTGTCATCGCTGTTCGCCCTGGTGGCGCTGGTGTTCAACGCCAATCAGGTGGCCACCGGCCTGGCCCTGACCATCTTTGGTGTCGGGCTGTCGAGTTTCGTCGGCGCCAGCTGGGTCGGTAAACCCCTGGCCGGATTCGAGCCCATGGCGATTCCGCTGCTGAGCGAGATCCCGCTGATCGGACGCATGCTGTTTGCCCAGGACCTGCTGGTCTACCTGTCCTTTGCCCTGTTCGCCGGGGTGGCCTGGGTGATCCTGAAAAGCCGGGTCGGCCTGATCATCCAGGCGGTCGGCGAAAACCCCGACGCGGCCAGCGCCATGGGCCTGCCGGTGCTGCGGGTACGCACCCTGGCGGTGCTGTTCGGCGGTGCCATGGCCGGCCTGGCCGGGGCTTACCTGTCCCTGGCCTACACACCGATGTGGGCGGAAAACATGAGCGCCGGTCGCGGCTGGATCGCCCTGGCGCTGGTGGTGTTCGCCAGCTGGCGAGTATGGCGCCTGCTGCTCGGCGCCTACCTGTTCGGCCTCGCCAGCATCCTGCATCTGGTGGCGCAGGGCCTGGGCCTGGCGATTCCCTCGAACCTGCTGGCGATGCTGCCGTATGCCGCGACCATCCTGGTGCTGGTGCTGCTGTCCCGCGATGCGCTGCGCACCCGCCTGTATGCGCCGGTGTCGCTGGGGCAGCCGTGGCAGGCAGGTCACTGATCGAAGACTTTTCACTATCGGCATGGGCTGCCTGACAGCCCATGCCCCCACCTCGCAACACCTCCCCTCAGCCCCCGGCCTGGCCCAGGCAACAGCCATCAGAAAGGGCTGGCAGTCCCTATCACCCAACGTGCATGACTCCTGCCTGACAAGGATGGATGAATGGCGCCCCAAACCCGCGCACCAGGCGCCGCTTGAGTGCGCAGCCACAAGTGGAAACAGCCACTCGACTGCCGAATAGCAACCGCTTATCCCTGAATCCGCGGCCAAGGTCATTTGCTTTTCGCCCGGAAACCCTCTATTCCGGCCCCTCCCGGGAAGTTGGCCCGCTTTCTGCTTAAACGATTAAGCTGACCCAAAGGTTAGTTTTTTTGGACGTGAGTTCCATTTTAATTTCGACGGCTGACGAACACTTTGAACAGACAGGTTTTTCACTCAACTGAAGTAACCACACACGATATTCACAGGCAGAACCATTTGTTTTCTTACACTTGAAGAAGTGCATTAATCGCCCGGGCTATCACTCGTCGCATGAGCACTCAGGCTAAAGAAAGACTGGATTATCTATTACAAGATTATCTGTCCCCAATGCAGAAATCGGTCATATAGAAAGATCTGAGTCCTGCCTATGTATTCCAGCATCGGCTCCACCGATTTCCGGCTTATCTCCCAAGTGGCCGGACTCCTAGCACTGCAGGCTATTGATGAAGTAGCAGGCTGTGCTTTATGTCGACACGGGTAACTGTTGTCGACTTTTTTATTCGATTTCACTTCTTGCCCAAGAAGTGAAGAGTTCTCCTCCACAGACAAGGATGTCTTTTCCGGCGAAGTCATTCATCGCCGGTTTTTTATTTATCAGAACGAAAGCCAGGGGCATGCATGCAGTCAACAAGATTGACCTTTGCCCAGAACAACCGGACCAGCGAAAGGCCCCGACCACGGCTTATGGAATCTTCAGCCACGGCCCGATCAAGTTTCGCCCGGTTCCCCCCCTGCGCACTGTATCGGAGAGACCGCAGATCCCTGCTTCAAGCAGGCGAGCCCTTCATACCGGTACGACCTTGCAGGCAGCCGAACACCCGGTCATCCAGGCTGATGAGGACAGCTTCATTTCGAGATATTGAGCCTGTTTTCAAGCACTTCCAGCGACAGGCCAGCCCTTGTATCCGAATCCTGACGCCGAGTAACGGACACAAAACGGTGCGAGGCGTTTCATGTTGGGGCGGATACAAAGGTCCCTGCCGCCACGTATTGAAAATCGATCTCAAGCCGTTTGTCCCGACCCAAACCGCTCGTCAGGAAGAAACCATTCTTTCTCAGCCAAAATTGCCGATTTAGAGCTGTTTTCGAAGATTTTATACATGCTGAAAGGTTTAAGCTGAACTGTTGGTCAGGTTTTTGCAAAGACCCCTTCGCTCGTTCCACCTGGCCCTCCACAGAGGCGTGTCGAGCACCTGCACCAAGGCCTCGCAACGCCGGTCCAGTACCCGCTACCGAGCATGTATCTCAACGTTAATGAAGGATTTCACATGTTAGAAGATGTCATTCAGTACTCCAAAGACTCTTGGGGGCTCATTCCCCTGATGGTGGTGGTATTCATCATCGGGATCGCCGTGATCATCGAACGCTACTTCTTCTTCAGTACGAGTATCAAACTGGGACAAAGTCTTGATCTGGATTTGAAGCGGGTAGACCAGGACAACCTGGCCGACGTCAAGAAAGTTGCAGATCACTACAGTAAAAGTGCCCAAGGCAAGTTGGTATTGGCCGCGGTGGAGTCTCACGGCAAGTCCGAAGAGGCGCTGGAGCGGGATATCGATGAAACCATCATGATTCAGATTCCGCGACTGGATCGCAATCTGTGGGTACTGGATACCTGTGTAACTTTAGGTCCGCTGCTTGGACTGCTCGGTACCATCATTCACATGATCCAGGTATTCAGTGTATTGGCGGCCAATACATCGCAGAAAGTCAGTTCGGTAACCGGGCCTATTGCCCATGCACTGGTCGCCACCGCTGTCGGTTTATGCATCGCCATCGTCTGCGTGATTTTTCTCAATCACTTCAACAAGCGTATCCGCCTGGTCGTCAATCAGATGGAACTGATCAAGTCCATGCTGGTTGGGCGCTTGGCCAAGGGTTGATTAATACCTACGCCACTCGGAGAAATAATCATGGCTAGCAAGAGATCAAACTATCTCGGACATGAAGAGAAAGCCCGCATCGAAATCATTCCGATGATCGACGTGATGATGTTTCTGTTGGTGTTCTTCGTACTCATCATGATCGAGATGATCCAGGGCACGGGCATTACCCTGGAGTTGCCGCAGTCTTCCTCGCAAGAAGCAATCGAGTCGGTAACGCTCAATATCGGCGTCGCCAACGACGGTGGCTTGTTTGTCGATGGCCAGCCCATCAGCGACGAGCAACTGACGAGCCGGCTCACCGAGATGCAGAACAGCGGAAAACTGGATGTAGTGATCGCCGGCGATCGTGGCACCCAATATGAAAGCATCGTGCACACAATGGATCTGGTACGCGCTGCCGGTATCAGTGCTATTGGCCTGGCGACGCAAAACTGATGAACGACCTGACCCCCAACGTACGGCGAGGGGCCTTGTGGGCCTCTGACGACCATCATGTCGACCATCACCTGTCGATGCCGGCGGCTATCGGCCTGGCTGTGCTGGCGGTTGCATTGGGTATCACGTTGCTGAGCCTGATCGAGGCCAAGCAGCCGGTAGTTGAGGAGCCTCCGAAGGTGACTAAGGTGACCATGGTGCAAGTCCCTCCTCCGCCACC